>NZ_CP048411.1:0-1200000 GCF_019355055.1 Pseudomonas sp. MTM4 | reverse complement strand
TAACGGGTCACCATCAGAGTCGTGCCGGCCTGGCTACCAACCAGCGCAGCGTCGGTGACGGCGAGAATCGGCGGCGTATCGAAAATCACCAGATCGTACATGCCGCTGATTTCCTTGACGAAGCGAGAGAAGTTCTCGTGCATCAACAGCTCGGAAGGGTTCGGCGGTAACTGACCATGAGTGATCACGTGAAGGTTGTTGAGTTGGGTCTTCTGGATCGCATCGAACAGCGTGACACGGCCGGACAAAATGTCCGAAAGGCCTTTCTCACCCTGGCAACGCATGACTTTGTGCAAGTAGCCCTTGCGCATATCCGCGTCGACCAACAGCACTTTCTTGCCGGACTGTGCAATCACCGCCGACAGGTTACTGGTGACGAACGACTTACCGACTCCCGGGCTAGGACCGGTAATCATCAGAATGTTGTTCTTGGCCTCGATCATGGCGAAGTGCAGGCTGGTGCGCAGGCTGCGCATGGCTTCGGTGGCCAGATCAGCCGGGTCGTTGATCGTCAGCAGATAAGACGCGCTGCTCTTGTCACGCTTGAAGTTGACCAGACGCTTTTCCAGCAGTCCCTGCTTTTCGCTGAAGGGAATCGCCGCGTACACCGGGATGCCGACACGCTCGATTTCTTCTGGGTTTTCCACGCCCCGCTTGAGCGCTTCGCGAACATAGACGAAGGCGATCGCGAGGATACCGCCGAGCAGAATCGCGGCAATGACGATCAATGGCTTGTTCGGCTTGATCGGCTGATCGATGTCAGCAGCGGCGTGGTCGACGATGCGCACGTTGCCAACGGTACCTGCACGAATGATGTCCAGCTCCTGCGTTTTGTTCAGCAGCATCGAATAGGTTTCGGACGAAACCTCGACATCGCGGTTCAGACGCAGCAGTTCTTGCTGGGTCGAGGGCAGGGTGCCGATTTGCTTTTCAAGTTCGGCCTTCTGCGCCTGGAGTTGGTTGGTCTGGTTAATCAGCGCCTGGAAGTTAGGGTGCTGACGGGTAAAGCGACGTTCCATCTCGGTGCGCTTGAGGTTCTGCTCGGAAATCTGCTTCTCGAGGTCAACGATGCGATCGAGCACCGACTGGGTTTCCGCTGAGATGTCCACCGAGCGATTACCGGTCTGGAACTTGTTCAACGCAGTTTGAGCGGCGTCGAGCTTCTTGCGAACTTCCGGCACTTGCTCGCTCAGGAACTCCAGACTCTGTGTTGCTTCGGCCGCGTTGCGCGCGATGTTCTGGTCTACGTAGCGCTGGGCCACTTCTTCCAGTACTCGAACGGCTTTCTCCGGATCGGCGTCCTCGAGCGTCACGTTGAGGATGCCTGATTGCTTGCCGCGCTCACCGGCCGACAGACGATTCTGATAGTCCTCGGTGGTGGCATAAGTGCGGTTTTTGATCACGCTGAAAGTAGTGCCCGGTCGTGCGTTCAGCTCCGCTACGGTAATGCCGTATTCCGGCGTTTCCATGGGCTCGCCAACTACGCCTTGTACAACCACTTCACCGTCGGTGTCGCGCAGGATGAAACCGTTGTTCTCTGCGGCTTCCAGCGTCAGCTCTTCGCCATGCATGTTGTCCGGAACGATCAGCCGAGTGACGCGTAGCGACTCGCCGCCCCAGGCGTATGATTCGAACCCTTCCGGGTACCAGCCAAGCTCACCTTCCTCGGTGGGTTCGAAGCCGCGGAATATATAGCCACCGAACACCGGGAAGTGGTGAGGCTCGATGATGATATCGAGGTTCAGTGCTTCGACCGCGCCACCGACAACGGTGCGTGACTTGAGCAGCGCTATCTCGGTCTGCGCGGGCGAGACTGCCGGAGCGGCGCCCACCACATCGGTAAGACTGGGAAGTCCACCTTTCGGTTGGATCTGGATCATCGCGCTGGCGAGATAGATCGGCGTGGCAAGCAGCGCATAGGCGATACCCAGCGCCGCGAAGAAGCCGGTTATGGTGAGGATGAGAGCCCGGTTGTTGAGCAAGGTGTCAAAGAGGTGGGCCAGATCAATATCCTTCTCCTCTTTGGTTTCGTAGATAGGACGGGGCATGGTGGTCATTGAAGTTCCTTCTTCTTATTTCAGGTAAGGAAGCCAGCTTTCGACGGACTGCGTCAGAAGGCTGTGAACGTGCTCGAATGCGGGTTTGGATTGACGAAAGGGATCCGGGATTTCCATACCGTCTAGCCATTTACCCATCAGGAAGGTTTTGCCATGTACTTCGGGGGCTATCTGGCGAATGTGCTGGATGTGGCTCTGCTCCATGGCGAGGATGAGGTCCGCCTGGTGCAACATCTCACTATCAACCTGCCGAGCACGGTGGGACAGGTGTTCCAGTCCGTGATCGTGAAGCACCTCATGTGCGGTCTTATCCATTGGGTTGCCTACTAATGCGCCTATGCCTGCCGAGCTGATCGTCAGGTTTCTTCCCTGCAGTTTGTGTATCAGCAGCGCTTCGGCCGCTGGGCTTCTGCAGATGTTGCCGACACAGATGATCAAGATGTTCTGGAACATGTCGCTTAGCCTCGCAGCCCTGAATTCATGGGCGGTTGGGCGTACGCATCACAGAACGCAAATCTGATATTGCCTCGCTTCATTAGTTCAATCTTCCTGCTGTGCTCGCGCATGAAATATGGCTGATTGCCGTGATGGGCTGTTCTGCCGCGCGCAGTCAGTAGACGTCCCTGTTGAACACTAGGGCGGGAATGGTCCGGGCGAGAATGTAGATGTCGAACCAGACCGACCAACGCTCGATGTAATCGAGGTCGAACTCGACGCGTTTTTCGATCTTTTCGAGCGTGTCGGTCTCGCCGCGATAGCCATTGATCTGCGCCCAGCCGGTGATACCTGGCTTGACCCGATGGCGAGCGGAATATTCCGAGACGGCCTCTTCAAACAGTACGCCGGCGGCCTTGGTCGCAGTGGCGTGCGGGCGAGGGCCGACCATGGACATGCTGCCCAGAAAAACGTTGAGCAGCTGTGGCAGTTCGTCGAGGCTGGTCTTTCGAATGAATCGGCCCACGCGGGTGATGCGGTCGTCGTTACGCGTCGTCTGGCGTTCGGCGTTGGCGTCCGATTTGGCGTGGTACATCGAGCGGAACTTGAACACTTCGATCAGACGATTGTTGTAGCCGTAGCGCTTTTGCTTGAACAGCACCGGGCCGGGCGAGTCCAGCTTAATCGCCAGTGCCAGCAACAGCATTACGGGTGCTGCGGCCAGCAGGGCCAAGCTGGAGAGGATGATGTCCTCGATGCGCTTGAACATTGGCGACCAACCACGCAGCGGCAGGTCGGAGGCGATCAGTGTGGGCAGGCCACCAACCTCGGTAATGCGCTTGTTGGCATGGCGGAAGGCGACCATGTCGGGCACTAGCAGCACGTTGACCGGCAGCTTGCGCAATTCGTTGATCACCTGACCGATGCGGCTGTCGGCGAACCAGGGCAGGGCGACCAGCACCTGAGTGACCTTTTCCTCACGGATCATCTGCTCCAGATCACGCGTATTGCCCAGAAGCGGCAGGTCGGCGAGCGTCTTGGGCAAGCGCTCCAGGCGGTCATCAATGAAGCCGAGCACGCCAGTACGGATGTCACGGTGATGAGCAAGGTATTCGGCAACGCGCACGCCGTTGTCGGTACCGCCGAGAATCACAGCATTCTGTAGATAGACGCCCTTAGCCATCAGGCGGCGGAACAGTGCGAGCATCATCAGGCGCTCGGCGCCGAACAGGATGATGCTGGTGACGAACCAGAACGTCAGGTGCTTGGCTTCTAGATAGCTGAACATGCCCAAACCTTGGTGCATGAAGATCAGCAGGCTGAACGCTGCGGCCCAGGCGACCAGCATGGTGCGGAAGCGGAGCAGGGTGCTGAACACTTCCTCACTGTAGATGCCGACCGATTGGAAGATGACCACACTGATTACGCCGAAGAACATCAGGAAGGTGCTGAAGGTGCCACCGCCCGCCGGCAGGTCGAGCGGCAGAAAAAGCAGCAGCAGAACGCCCGGCAACACAGCGGTCAGCCCGTGGATCAGGCGAACGCTGGCAAGGAAGTAATCGACGAAACTGGGGTGGGCGTATTCAAGGGTCCCAACGGACTGTAAGCGCATACAAGGCTCCTTCCTTCGGCTATTACTAGCTCTCAATACTCGTTTTGATCGCCGCGATCCGCGGTTCTGATGGCAGGCCGCTATCGCAACCTTCACCTGGACAACTGCTCCGACCGCCTCCAACGAAATGAGTTCATCAAACGGGTGCAAACCGCCAAAGAAACGCCAAGGATTAAATTAGTACGATAACCAATTGATTAATAACAAATAAATATAGATAAACCATCCGCTCTAGATGGTTTTTTACGGTTGCTTCTGACCGATGGTCGTCTCTTTTTCCGATTCGGCTTAAGCCTTACGATTTCCGCTGCGTCACAACTTTCCAGTTCTGCCACGTGTCTTATTTGCGGTTACCGATCTGGAAGCGAAAGCATGAATGAACTTAAGGCGCTGCTCGTGCTTCACGGCAAGCAGGGACTCAACGAGCAGGTGCGTGCGGCTGTCAAAGAATGGCGCGAGCTAGGACACGAACTGGCCGTGCGGGTGACGTGGGAAGCCGGCGACTCGGCTCGGCTGGTGCGCGAGGCGCTCGCCGCAGGTTATCGAACGGTGATCGCCGGTGGAGGCGATGGCACGGTGCGTGAAGTAGCTCAGGCGCTGCTCGACAGCAGTTCCGATGCGAGCATGGCCGTGCTGCCGCTCGGGACCGCCAATGATTTTGCCCAGGCTGCCGAGATTCCAATCGCACCCTTCGATGCGTTGACGTTGCTCGACCGTAATCCGGTGTCGATAGACGTCGGCGAGATGAACGGTATCCCTTTCATCAACATGGCGACCGGTGGCTTCGGCTCCAAGGTGACCGCCAGCACCTCGGAAGAGCTTAAAAGGGTGCTGGGCGGCGGTGCCTATCTACTGACCGGCCTATCGCGCTTCAACGAGCTGCACGCTGCGTGGGGGCGCTTCGTTGGGCCCGACTTTGCGTGGGAAGGCGACTTCCTCGCGCTAGGCATCGGTAACGGGCGTCAGTCCGGCGGAGGGCAACAGCTCTGTCCGCAAGCGTCCATTGATGACGGCTTGCTGGATATTTGTATCGTTCCGGCGCCCGCCGATACGGTGGGTACCCTAGGCACGCTGCTGAGCGGTGGACTGCTGGGGATCGACACCGTTTCGGTAACCGCCCGTGTGCCGTGGCTCGAAGTCGAGGCACCGAAGGAGATAGCCATCAATCTCGACGGCGAGCCTTTCACGGCCGAGCGCATGCGTTTCACAGTCAAGCGTCGGGCGCTGCGTCTGCATCTTCCAGCGGATAGTCCGCTGCTGCGTGAGGAGCCGTTGCTTCGAAACGATAACGAGGCCACTTGATAGCACCGTACTGGCAAGGCACTGACTAACCGTCGGATGGCGACAAATACAGATAAAGCGCGGAAACTTGCGGCCGATAGCCTCCTAACCCTTATCAAGCAAGGAGCCCGCAATGGCCGGCATTCTCGAGTCAGTCGATCAACGCACCCGTCTGGTGGGGCAGAATCGTCTGGAAATTCTCATGTTTCGGCTTTCCGGCCGCCAGCAATTCGCTATCAACGTGTTTAAGGTGCAGGAGGTCGTACAGCTACCGAAGATGACGCTCATGCCGCATCGCCACGGTTCCGTATGCGGTGTCGTTAACTTGCGTGGACAGACGTTGCCTGTGATCGATCTGTCGCGTGCCATAGGTCTGCGTCCATTGGTGCCGGATGAGCGCAGTACCATCATCGTGACCGAGTACAACCGCTCGATTCAGGCGTTTTTGGTCGGTGGCGTGGAGCGCATTCTCAACCTCAACTGGGAAGAAGTATTGCCGCCGCCTACCACGGCCGGGCGTCAGCATTACCTGACGGCTATCACCAAGGTTGACGACCGACTGGTCGAAGTCATCGATGTGGAAAAGGTGCTCGCTGAAATTGTCCCCTACAACACCAGCATTTCACCGGAGCGCTTGGCCGATCCGCTGCTCGATCGTGCCAGGGGCCGTGAAGTGCTCTGTGTCGATGATTCGACCGTGGCGCTGGCGCAGCTGCGTGAGACGCTGACTCAGCTTGGCATCACCGTACATACCGCCAGCGACGGCATGAAGGGCTTGAACAAGCTCAAAGCCTGGGCCGATGCCGGGGAAATACTCACCGATCGTCTGCTGATGGTGTTTACCGATGCGGAAATGCCGGAAATGGACGGCTACCGGCTCACCACCGAAATCCGTAATGACCCGCGCCTGCGCGATCTGCATGTGGTGCTGCATACCTCGCTTTCAGGCAGCTTCAACCTGGCAATGGTGCAGAAAGTCGGGTGCGACAACTTTCTTTCCAAGTTCCAGCCGGAGAAACTGGTGGACGTTATCCGCGAGCGTCTGTTGCTTGACGAGCCTCGCTGATCCGCTCATCTGATCGAGGCACCAAAATGCATCTTTGCGCGTTGTATCGCTTTCCACTCAAATCCGGCTCGGCTGAATCGCTTGAAGAGGGAGGCTGCGACGCGCTCGGCCTGATCGGCGATCGGCGCTGGATGGTCGTCGATGCCGCAACCGGGAAATTCCTGACGCAGCGCGTACTGCCGCGGATGGCGTTGCTCAAAGCGCGATGGCAGGGCGAAACGGCGCTGCTCCTGAGCGCCGCCGGCATGGATGATCTACTGGTGGCGGTTCCCGCTTCGGACAGCGCTGTGCGAGGTGTGCTGATCTGGCGCGAAAGCTTACGCGCGCCTGATGCCGGTGACGCCGTTGCGGCATGGCTGACGCGCCTGCTCGGTCGCCCGTGCAGGCTGGTGTATCTGCCCGCCGAGCAAGGCATCCAGATCGACCAAGGTTACGCCCAGCCCGGCGAGCGGACAGCGTTCACCGATGGGTTTCCGTTTCTGCTGATTGGTCAGCGATCACTCGACGACCTTTCGGCCCGTGTGGGGCAGCCCCTCGAAATAACGCGGTTTCGGCCGAATCTGGTCATCGCCGATGCGGCACCTTATGCCGAGGATGGTTGGCGCCGAATCCGCATCGGCGGCATGCAGTTTCGCGTGGTCAAACCTTGCTCACGCTGCATCATCCCCACCATCGATCCGCTCAGTGCCGAGCACAGTCCGACACGCGAGCCCTTGGCCACATTGCTTGGTTACCGCAAGGGCGAGGGCGGCGTGTTTTTCGGCCAGAATCTGATCGCCGAGGGTACGGGTGTGCTGCAGGTGGGTATGTCGGTAGAAGTACTGGAATAGCCCCGTTGCCGCTCGCGACCGGCGAGTATCTAAAGCATCCTTCACTGACGAAGCGGCGCCAAACCATGGCGCCGCCAATGTCACTGGCTTTCGAAGTAGCGCTCGTGCCACTCGACCAGCGGCTGCGGTGCGTTGAGCTTCTGGCCGTAAATCACCGAATAGGTGAGTACGTTCTGCACGTACTGGCGAGTTTCATCGAACGGAATGTTTTCCACCCAGACGTCGAACGGCAGGTGTTCTGCATCCCGCAGCCACTGGCGGACCCGACCGGGGCCGGCGTTGTAGGCAGCGGATGCCAGCACCCGGTTACCCTTGAACTGGCCATAGATCTGGCTGAGATAGGCCGCTCCCAACTGGATGTTGGTGTTGGGGTTGAGTACCTGCTGGTGCGATGACAGCGGGATATCGAAGCGTCTGGCGGTTTCCTTCGCGGTGGCCGGCATCAGCTGCATCAGCCCCGTGGCACCGACGTGCGAGCGCGCGTCGGCCATAAACGCGCTTTCCTGACGCGTAATAGCGAATACCCAGCTTGGATGTATCTCTCGTGCCTTCGCCGCATTCACCAGGCTGCTGCGGTAGGCCATGGGAAAGCGGATGTCCAGATCGTCCCAGTATTTCGCCTGGCTGATGGTACGGATTGCCGGGAAATACCATTCCATGTCGTAGGCCAAGCGTGCCTGAGCGACCAGCTCGTCGCGGCTGAATAGACGGCTGACGTGATACCACTCGCGGCGTCCGTTGACTATTTCGCCACGGGCATGGAATTCCATGGCACGGCGAATGCCCGCGGTATTGCGGACCTTCTGCATCAGCTTCGGATCGAGCGCGAGCGGCTGATGGTTGAGCTTGTAGGGCGCCTGGATGCGGTCGGCCGAGAGGAAACCGTAGAAATCGCGCTCGCTGGCGACCGGCTGGTAGAGCGGGATGGCCTGTTTGTCGTTGGGTTGTGCCAGTTCCAGGCTGCGCGCGTTCCAGTAACGCCAGCGGTTGCTGCTGGCGAGTTCTCCAGTGAAGCGCTGGATCAGCGCATGGGCATCATCCCAGCGCCCCAGCCGTAACAGCAGCCGGGCCCGCCATTCGCTGACGGTATCGTCACGCAACTCAGGGTCGTATTCAGCCATCACCGTCAGGGCACGAGCATCGAAGCGCTTGGCCAAGGTCAGCCCGATCTGGCGTGCGATCGCCACCTTTTCATCAGTCGAAAACGAAAGGCGTCTGGCGTAGCTGTCGAGCAGCCCGAGGGCTTTTTCTGGGTCTTTGCGCGCCAGCCGACGCAGGCCGATCGAGACGATATCGCCCATGGCCGGGGTCGGCGACATGAAGCGATCCGTCTGGCCCAACATCTGCGGCTTCTGCGCGACCTCGACCAGCAACTCGCCTTGGCTTTTCATCGTCGGCAGGCTTTTCACCAGAAAGTTGGCCAAGCCGTAGTTACCACTCTCGACCGCCAGCTTGGTGCGCTGCCAGACCAAGTCTTCGCTGAGCTGGCCGGCGTCGCGCCAGCGATCGAACAGCGCGTCGCAAGCGTTGTGTTGCGACTTGCCCACCAGCCAGAGTCGTTCGGCCGTCTCGTAGCCCTGCTTCGTCTGGCCGCTGGACAGTTGGTACTGACCGAAAAGGCAGTCCAGTTCGGCGAAATTCATCGCCGGATCGTAATGCGCAACGAATGGGCGCCAATCGCCACGGGCTGCCAGCAACCGCAGCCAGCGCAGTTTCATCCAGCTGGCCTGCGGCAGGTCGCCATGCTCTGCGAGAAACTTTTCCACCTCGTCGTTGCTGGCGGTCTTGAGCCGTGCAGTCAGTTCGTCGTAGGCCAGGTAAGGCTCGAGCGGATAGTCTCGAAGCGCGCTGGCGTGACGTCGATATGGGCCGCTGTCGCCCTTGGCCAATGCCCGCTTGGCTTCGTCGTAGTATTGACGTTGCTGCTGGAGGCTGGCGGCTTGAGAGGTTTCGACGATTGCAGCAGTAAACAGAAGGCAGAAACAGATACTGGAGAGTCGACCGCGCATGAGACTTCCGAAGACGGGGGCAGGAGAAAACTGGGGCTAGCTTAGCTCGGCCAGTCGGGCAGTTAAACGCGGATTAAGCTCTTGAAACAAACAAAGCAGAAGGTTCCGACGAACGTATGTGCGTTCCAGCGAAGCGGCCCTGAATCGCTATATCCAACGTGACTGTAGGCCGCGTTGAGTGTCGGTACAGGCGCTGTGTTCGACAAGCGGGCTCGATGCTCGGCGGCATCGGTGTGACAGGCGCCTTCTGCTAGAATGCGCGCCCTGTTTCCCGGAGGTAGTCATGACCCTGCTCAAGTTGACCGATGTGTCCCTCGCCTATGGCAACAATCCATTGCTCGATGGAGTGTCCTGGCAGATTGCGCGGGGTGAGCGGGTTTGCATCATCGGCCGTAACGGGACCGGCAAATCCAGCATGTTGAGCCTGGTCAAGGGCAGTCAGTTGCCGGACGACGGCGAGATCTGGCGCGCGCCGGGTCTGAAAATTGGCGAATTGCCTCAGGAACTTCCGCTCGCTGACGAACGCACCGTGTTCGATGTGGTGGCCGAAGGGCTATCGGGTGTGGGTCAGCTGCTGGCCGACTATCACCATCTCAGCCAGAACATCCAGAACGAAGCCGATCTGGACAAGCTGATGCACGTTCAGCAGGAGCTCGAAGCGAAGGACGGCTGGCGCCTGCAGCAGCTGGTCGACAGTACCCTGAGTCGTCTGCAACTGCCAGCCGACAAAACCCTGGCCGAGCTGTCCGGCGGCTGGCGTCGGCGCGTTCTGCTGGCTCAGGCGCTGGTGTCCGAGCCCGATCTGCTATTGCTGGATGAGCCGACCAACCACCTGGACATTGGCGCTATCGCCTGGCTGGAAGAAGCCTTGACCGGCTTCAACGGTGCCGTGCTGTTCATTACCCACGACCGTGCGTTCTTGCAGAATCTGGCGACCCGCATCCTGGAGTTGGATCGGGGCCACATGATCGACTGGAACGGCGACTACGCCAGCTTCCTGGTGCACAAGGAGCAGCAACTGGCAGCAGAAGAGACTGCCAACGCGCTGTTCGACAAGAAGCTCGCTCAGGAAGAAGTCTGGATCCGCCAGGGCATCAAGGCGCGTCGCACCCGCAACGAGGGTCGTGTGCGAGCGCTCAAGGCATTACGTGCCGAGCGCAGTGAGCGCCGTGAACATCAGGGCAAGGCCAACATTCAGATCGACGCGGCGGAAAAATCTGGCAAGCAGGTCATCGTCGTCGAACACGCAAGCTTCGCCCATCCGGGCGGCGAGCCACTGATTCATGATTTCTCGATGGTGCTGCAGCGCGGCGACCGCATCGGCCTGCTCGGCGCGAACGGAACTGGCAAGACCACGTTGCTCAAGTTGTTG
This sequence comes from Pseudomonas sp. MTM4, assembly GCF_019355055.1. Taxonomy (NCBI): domain Bacteria; kingdom Pseudomonadati; phylum Pseudomonadota; class Gammaproteobacteria; order Pseudomonadales; family Pseudomonadaceae; genus Pseudomonas; species Pseudomonas sp. MTM4. Next base: position 1,189,338 of record NZ_CP048411.1, on the reverse strand, counting down.
CTCGGCGATCTGCAACCCACCAGCGGCACGGTCGAAGCTGGAACGCGTCTGGAAGTGGCGTATTTCGACCAGTTGCGTCACCAGCTTGAGTTGGAAAAAACAGTTATCGACAACGTGGCCGAGGGGCGGGACTTCATCACTATCGATGGCCAGAGCCGCCATGTGCTGAGCTATCTCGGAGACTTCCTGTTCAGCCCGCAGCGCGCCCGCACGCCAGTAAAGGCATTGTCCGGCGGAGAGCGGGCACGTCTATTGCTAGCCAAGCTGTTCAGCAAGCCGGCCAACCTTCTGGTACTCGACGAGCCGACCAACGACCTGGACGTCGAAACCCTCGAGCTTCTGGAGGAAGTGCTGCTCGGCTTCCAGGGCACGGTGCTGATGGTCAGTCACGACCGGGTATTCCTCGACAACGTGGTCACCAGCACGCTGGTGTTCGAAGGTGGCGGGGTCGTTCGCGAATACGTCGGTGGCTATCAGGACTGGCTGCGTCAGGGCGGCTCGCCGAGGCTGCTCGGTGTGGCCGAGGCGAAAGACGAGAAGGCCGAAACACCACCGAGCAAACCCGCTACACCTGTCGTCGAAGCAGCGCCGACAAAGAAGAAACTCAGCTACAAGGTGCAGCGCGAGCTGGAAGCCTTGCCTGGAAAGATAGACGCAGTCGAAAAAACCATCGCTGCGCTGCAAGCGGAAATTGCAGAGCCGACGTTCTACCAGCAAACTTCAGAGCGTACTGGCGAAACGATAGCTCGTCTCGAAGCGCAGCAGAAGGAACTCGACGAGTTGCTCGAGCGCTGGGCCGAGCTGGAAGAATGAGGCAGGCAACGTAGCGGTGGTATGACGGGACCTGGACCGTCGTTCGAGACATAACGACAGTAGTCAGCGGTGGACGGAGCATAGATGGCAATTGATTACCGCATCGTCCTCGATGAGGAACATGAGTTCAGCTACCGGATCGAACTGGAGCGCGCCTTCGATCACGAGGCAGCGATGAAGGCGCCCAAATGGACGCGCTTGGAGCATCAGCAGTGCAATAACTGCCCGTTGAGCCGGGACAACTACAGCCATTGCCCTGCCGCGGTGGATCTGCATCGCGTCATCGAAGATTTCCAGGGCTTGCCGGCAGTCAAGAAAGCCCAGGTGCAGGTACGCACGCCAGAGCGCGAATACAACAAGCTGGTAGGGCTGGAGGAGGGACTACGGTCGCTGCTAGGCGTGATCATGGCCACCAGCGCCTGCCCGGTGCTGGGCAAGCTCAAGCCGATGGCGCATCAGCATCTGCCATTCGCCAGCAATCAGGAATTCGTACTGCGCGCGGTTTCGCTATACCTGGCACGCCAGTATTTCAATCTGCGCGAAGGGCGGCATGCCGACTGGGAGCTGCGTGGTCTGGTGCGGTCATTTCAGCAGCTGCAGCTGGTCAACCAGGCGTTCTGGCAACGCATCCACGACACCTGCCACGGCGATTCGAACCTGAAGGCCTTTCTGACCTTCTTCTCGATGGCGTCCAGCCTGACCTATTCGCTGGAAACCCAGCTGAAGAAGATCAGGCCGATGGTGATGAGCGCTGGCGAGAGTGCCGATCTGGCCTGAGCCGATAACGGCTCAGGCGTCGGTGTCGAGAGGATTAGTCAGTCTTCTTCAACCGTACCGCAAGCACGTCACAAGGTGCTCCATGAAGGATGTCGTTGGCGGTTGAGCCGAGCAATAGCGCCAGACCATGACGACCGTGGCTACCGACCACCACCAGGTCGCAGCCTTGTTCTTTGGCCAGACGGTGAATTTCCTGGCGGGGCTGACCATAGGCCAGGTGACGCTGTTCTGCGGTCAGGCCGGGATACCGGTCGGCGAAACCGGTCAAGCGGTCCCGGGCTTGATCGAATTGCTGTTGCTGGAGCATCGACAGATCCATCGGAACATCGCCGCCGAACGCCATGGCCATGGGTTCGATGACATGGACGAGCGCCAGTTTCGCACCGCTGGCTGTCGCCAACGCCTGAGCGCGCGCTACGACTGGATGGCATTCTTCGTTCAAGTCAGTGGCGACCAGAATATGCTGGTAGGTCATGATGGCTCTCCTGCTGTGTCCGTGTGGCAAGTATGGCTGCTTGGCACGCTATTGAATGGCCCAGGGGCATTTTTTGTTTTGCAGCGTTTATACGGCGTTGCATGCATGATGACCAGCGTGTCATTGCATCGCTTGATGCCAGCCGATGGGCTCTCGGCTGTTATCATGCGCGGCGTCAAGCGCTGGTGCGCACACATGGTCTACACAAGAGATCTTCATGTTTCTATTCGCTAACGAATATTTGCTCGCCTGGGCAGCCTATGGGATTGCTGCGCTTGGATGCCTGCTGGTGTGGTTCCGTATCACGCGCTCCATGTGGCGCTGGCTGCGTGAGCCGCTGAGATTGATCGTCGCTGTGTTATTGCTGACACCGACCATCGTCGATCCCGCCAGAGAGCTGTTCGCACCGGCCGTCGCCATTACCGCTATGGATCTTTTATTCAAAGTGGGGACCAACGCCTGGCGTGCCGTCGCCGATCTGGCCCTCTACGGGCTGATTGCATTCGTGTTGTATGCGGTGTTCGTCGCCGTGCGCTGGCCGATCGAGCGTCGCTTGCGACTGCGCCGTTCCGAGTCGGCAGCCGAGGAGGAGGATCCTCGCACCCTGCGCGAGCGCCTCGAGGACGATGAGGATTACCGGCCCGCGAACCGTTACCAGTCACGGACCGAGCCCAGACTCTGAGCTGGTCCCTAGCCGTACCAGACGCAGCAGGACCTCTCGGGAGATAGCCCATGTGTGAACTGCTCGGCATGAGCGCCAACGTACCGACCGACATCCATTTCAGCTTTACCGGGCTGATGCAGCGCGGCGGCCGAACCGGGCCGCATAAGGACGGTTGGGGCATCGCATTCTATGAAGGCCGCGGTTTGCGCCTGTTTCAGGACCCGGTGGCCAGCTGCGAGTCGGAAGTGGCGAAGATGCTTCAGCACTACCTGATCAAAAGCGAGGTAGTGATCGGCCATATCCGCCACGCCAATGTCGGCAAGGTGGCTCTGGTCAATACCCACCCCTTTGTCCGCGAACTCTGGGGGCAGCATTGGTGCTTCGCTCATAACGGCCAACTTGCCGATTTCAATCCGGAACGTGGTTTCTACCAGCCGGTCGGTGATACCGATAGCGAAGCGGCGTTCTGCGACCTGCTCAACCGAATACGCGCCGATTTTTCCGAGCGCGTCGCGGCTGAAGATTTGCTGCCTCGCCTGCTCGAAGCCTGCGCCGATTATCGTGCCAAGGGCGTATTCAATTGCCTGCTCAGCAACGGGGAATGGTTATTCAGCTTCTGTACGACCAAACTGGCGCAAATCACCCGTCGCGCGCCGTTCGGCCCGGCACAGTTGAAAGATGCTGACCTGACCGTGGATTTCACCGCCGAGACCACGCCAGACGACGTGGTCACTGTGCTGGCAACTGAGCCGCTGACCGATAACGAGCTATGGGATGTCCACCAGCCAGGGGAGTGGACGCTCTGGCGGCTGGGCGAATGCGTCGCGCGGGGACGGGTGGAGCCATGCTGAGAAGTTATCTGCGGCTCACCCTGTTCGCCTTGGGCCTGCTTGTGGGCATTCAGGTGCCGGGTTTCATCCAGGCATACGGGAATCACGTCGAGGCTCGTCGACTAGAGGCCCAGCAGGGCCTGCAAGGTTTTAAGGAAACGGCGGGGCGCTTTTTCGAAGGCAACTTGAACGCGCTGGTCGAGCACTATCGCGCCAGCGAAGATCCGGTCATCCAGAGCGATGCACGCAGCGTCGCTACGTTGGTAGGGCGTGCTCAGTTACTCGATCGCGAGTGGCGAATCATGCAAGGACCCTGGTATGCACGGGCCTGGCACGTGTTGATAGGTGCTGATCAAGATCTGAGGCGCCAGGTCTGGAGCAGTTACCGCTTCCAGGTTTTGCTGGCGCCTGAGGCAATCGCGTGGGGCATTTGTTGTGCGTTGTTGCTGGCGTGGCTTGCCGAAAGCGTTTTTGTGTTGCTGCGCCGGCTGCTGTTTCCGCAGCGACGCTCAGGAACAAGGCGTCGCGCCTCCCGCTCGGGACGTCCAGGCGGTACTGCATAGCCCTGGCCTGCGTCCCAGCGGTGATCCCTCGGCTTATTTAGAGAGAAACTTCATCCCTTCTTCCAGTCCGCTCAACGTCAGCGGATACATCCGGTCTTCGACCAGGTCTCGGATGATGCCGGTGGAGGATGTATAACCCCAGGTGTCCTTTGGATAGGGGTTGATCCAGATGAGCTTCTTGTACTTTTCCATGAAACGCTGCATCCAGACGTAGCCGGCTTCCTCGTTCCAATGCTCGACGCTGCCGCCTGGCTGGGTGACTTCATAGGGAGCCATGGCGGCGTCGCCGACGAACACGACTTTGTAATCGGCACCGTATTTGTGCAGCAGATCAAGGGTCGAGGTGCGCTCGGATGTGCGGCGGAAGTTGTTCTTCCAGACCGATTCGTAGATGAAGTTGTGAAAATAGAAATACTCAAGATGCTTGAACTCGGTTTTGCAGGCCGAGAACAGTTCTTCGCAGACCTTCACGTGGGCATCCATCGAGCCGCCGATGTCGAACAGGATCAGCAGTTTCACCGCGTTGCGTCGTTCAGGGCGCATCTGGATATTCAGCAAGCCGCCATCGCGGGCGGTGTGATCGATAGTGCCGTCCAGATCCAGCTCGTCCTGCGCGCCCTGACGGGCGAACTTGCGCAGACGGCGTAGAGCGACCTTGATGTTGCGTGTACCCAGCTCGACCTGATCGTCGAGGTTCTTGTACTCGCGCTGGTCCCAGACTTTTACCGCTTTGCCCTGGCGCTTGCCAGCATCACCGATGCGAATGCCCTCGGGGTTGTAGCCACCCGAACCAAAGGGGCTGGTGCCCCCGGTGCCAATCCACTTGTTGCCGCCGGAGTGTTTTTCCTTCTGCTCCTCCAGGCGCTTCTTGAATTCCTCGATCAGCTTGTCCAGCCCGCCGAGCGATTCGATCTTGGCGCGCTCCTCGTCACTCAACGAGCGCTCGAACTCCTTGCGCAGCCATTCTTCTGGAATCAGTGCCTCAATGTGCCGGTCGAGACTTTCCAGCCCATTGAAGTACGTACCGAAGGCACGGTCGAACTTGTCGAAGTGGCGTTCATCCTTGACCAGGATGGCTCTCGACAAATAGTAGAACTCGTCCATGTCGGCAAAAATCACGTTGTGTTTCAACGCGTTGATCAAATCGAGCAGCTCACGTACCGATACCGGCACCTTTGCTGCACGCATTTCATTGAACAGGCCAAGCAGCATGGCAATCCTCGGGAAGTGCCGTCGTGGCGGCACCTTTGCGTTGTGATGGATCAGCGCTCTTCGTCGTGTTCCGCGAGCCCGTCACGGATCGCGTACCAGTCAGCCTTGGAGCCGACATAGATATGTTCCTGCGGCGGAACCGGCAGCGGTGAATCGAGCGTGCCGGCCGCGACGCCGAGCTCGTGCTCGCGATTGTCGACGAATTGCAGGTTGGAGCCGCAGCGTATGCAGAACGTCCGCGTCACATGCTCGGAAGAGTGGTAAACGCCCAACTGGTCCTTGCCGGACATGAAGTGAAAGGCTTCCAGCGGTACGCTCGCGTAGGTCGCGAATGCAGCGCCGTGTGCCTTGCGACACATCTTGCAGTGGCAGTGGGTCAGCTCGTTGATCGGTGCGTCGATGCGGTACCGCACGACGCCGCAGAGGCAACTACCGGTATGCGTTTGCATGGCTCTTCTCCAGTAATGTGACGCGGCGGCTCCGCCTGGAGCCGTCGCCGTTCAGCGACTGGCGCGACGACTCATGAACGCCAGACGTTCAAGCAATTGCACGTCCTGTTCGTTTTTCACCAGGGCGCCCGCCAGCGGCGGAATCGCGCGGGTCGGATCGCGTTCGCGCAGCACGGCTTCGCCAATGTTGTCGGCCATCAGCAACTTCAGCCAGTCGACCAGTTCGCTGGTGGACGGCTTCTTCTTCAAGCCCGGCACCTTGCGGACATCGAAGAACACATCGAGGGCTTCGGCCACCAAGTCCTTCTTAATGTTCGGGTAGTGCACGTCGACGATCTTCTGCAGAGTTTCCCGATCCGGGAATGCGATGTAGTGGAAGAAGCAGCGACGCAGGAAGGCGTCCGGCAGTTCTTTCTCGTTGTTCGAGGTGATGATGATGATCGGCCGCTGCTTGGCCTTGATGGTTTCGTTGGTCTCGTAGACGTAGAACTCCATCTTGTCGAGTTCTTGCAGCAGGTCGTTGGGGAATTCGATATCGGCTTTGTCGATCTCGTCGATCAACAGGATCACGCGCTGGTCGGACTCGAAGGCTTCCCACAACTTGCCCTTCTTGATGTAGTTGCGCACATCGTGCACCCGGTCGGAGTCCAGCTGCGAATCGCGCAGGCGGCTCACCGCATCGTATTCGTACAGTCCCTGATGCGCCTTGGTGGTGGACTTGATGTGCCAGGTGATCAGTTTCGCGCCGAAGGATTCGGCCAATTGCTCTGCGAGCATGGTTTTACCGGTGCCCGGCTCGCCCTTGACCAGAAGAGGGCGCTCCAGCGTGATAGCGGCATTGACGGCAAGTTTCAGGTCGTCGGTGGCGACGTAGGACTGGGTGCCTTCAAACTTCATCGGGGTTTCCTTCAGCGGGCCTGGCACGCAGGCGCTTCATGTTTGAGTTGAAGGACCGACTATAAGGGATGGGCCCTTTACTGTGAACGCAAGCGGATCATTCAGTCACTGAATGGGCGCGGCCTTATCTACCGTTCGGTTTTACTCTCCCTCTTCGCTGAGTGAGCGTTCGAAGCGAGCCGAGAAGGCTTCGACAAAGGCGTTGCGCAGGATCGCGACAAACGCCTGAAACGGGCTTACGTCGGTGTTCTTGGTGCTACCGGACAGCTCGACTCGCGTCGCGAACTGGTCCTTGCGTTGGTTCTGCAGCACTTCCTCACCGCCACCGACCACGGCTTCCCAGATGCCGCGAAAGAAGCCCTTGTCTTCATTCTCCACGTCCTGCTCGAAGTCGAAGACTTCAACATTGTGCAGCAGCGGCTTGATGTAGCCGTCCAGCTGACTGTCGTTGGCCTCGATTTCCATGACCAGATCCCCGGTGCCGGCGGCGAAATCGAAATTTCCGTAGGCGTTGCTGAAATCATTCAGCTTGGTTAACTCCAGGCCAGTCATTCGCAGGTCGATGTCGAAATCTTCGAAGTCGGTATAGGGATCGAAATGCGCGGTAGCTTCCATCGGGGCCTGATTGAACAGCTTGGCCGTGCCTTCGAACGTGGCGACTCGACCTTGCTCGCGGTCGCCCGTATTGGTCAGGTTGTACAGGCTCGCATTGATCGCGCTGGCATAAACATGCACCTGCGGATCGACCTCGAAATTCCGAAACGACAGCTGACCGTCCACGACGCGTAGCTCGTTCAGTGTGAACGGCATCAGCGCTTCGAGCTGGTCACGCCAGTCGACGCCTTCACCGGTCTGCGAGTCGTCGGTCGCTTCGCCGTCGACAAAGTTCAGTTGCGGTTGCTCCAACACCACCTCGCCGACCAGGGCTCGGTCTTTCCAGAGCGCACGCCAGCTCACCCCTATATCGATCGAGTCTGCGGTGAACAGCGGCGCCTGAACCTGCTCGTTCTTCTTTTCGATGAAGAGCCCGTCGGCACGATAAGCGCCACGCCACCAGGCCAGATCGACATCCTCTATATGCCCCTGGTACTCGCCCAAATCAGCCAGCTTGCCGTTCAGATAATTGAGCACTAGGTGAGGCAACGCGAGGTGAACGACCAGCAATAGCAGAACGAGCGACAGGAGTATCCACACAGAAAAGCGGTAGCTTTTTTTCATGACAGGCCTGATTCGGTCGGGTTCATCATGGAACTGCTTATTAGGGTCTGTTGGCGTTTCGTCGCGAGCCGCGTTGCTGCGCAAATGCCGCAAGGCAAGGCAGCGCCCGCTCCCGGCGGGCTTGCTGCATTCACCACATCCATGTGGATCGCGCGGGACGCAGGTAATGGTGCTCCCTTGCGAAGTCCCGCAACGCCGCATGGCGACCTTTGCCGCGCAACCCTTCGGGCAAGGCCTGTTTTTGCGCGAGGCGGCGTTTCTCGTCGCTCTTTAGGAACGACCAAACTTCGCTCCTCGTGCCTTGCCTCGCACAAAAACAGGCTCCGGCGCGGCTGCGAACGAAACGTCAACAGACCCTAGTGGGTGGACCTTTGCATGTATCGCTGAGTTCGGCTGGACGAGCCATGAGACTGAGCTTAGGCTCATGAGTCTGGTTTTTCACTCGCAGGGACACTGTCATGAGCCGCATCTTTGCTGACAACGCGCAGACTATCGGAAATACCCCATTGGTCATGGTCAACCGCCTGGGCCCCAAGGGCGTCACCATCATGGCCAAGCTCGAAGGCCGTAACCCCGCTCATTCGGTTAAATGCCGGATCGGCGCTGCCATGATCTGGGATGCCGAGAAAACGGGTCGCCTCAAATCAGGCATGACGATCGTCGAACCGACTTCCGGTAACACCGGCATTGGCCTGGCATTCGTCGCGGCGGCGCGTGGCTACAAGTTGGTTCTGACCATGCCGGCATCGATGAGCCTGGAGCGTCGCAAGGTACTGAAGGCGCTCGGTGCGGAGCTGGTGCTCACCGAACCGGCGAAGGGCATGAAGGGGGCCATCGAGAAGGCCATGGAGATCGCCGCATCGAATCCCGAGCAATACTTCCTGCCACAGCAATTCGAGAACCCATCGAATCCGGAAATCCATGAAAAGACCACTGGTCCGGAAATCTGGAATGACACCGAAGGCAACATCGACGTTCTGGTTTCCGGCGTCGGAACCGGCGGCACCATCACAGGGGTTTCGCGCTACATCAAGAACACCAAGGGCAAGAAGATCCTCAGCGTGGCGGTCGAGCCTATCAGCTCGCCGGTGATTAGCCAGACGCTCGCTGGCGAGGAAGTCAAACCCAGCCCGCACAAGATTCAAGGCATTGGTGCTGGCTTCGTGCCGAAAAATCTCGACCTATCGGTTGTCGATCATGTCGAGCAGGTCGGCGACGATGAGGCCAAGGCAATGGCGCTGCGTTTGATGCGTGAAGAGGGCATCCTTTGCGGCATATCCTGCGGCGCGGCGATGGCTGCGGCGGTGCGTCTGGCCGAGAAGCCGGAAATGCAAGGCAAGAATATCGTTGTCATCATGCCGGACTCCGGTGAGCGCTACCTGTCCACCATGTTGTTCGCCGATATATTCGGTGAGCAGGAACTGCAGCAGTGAATTTCGCTGCGCCGGCCTGTCTTGTCGGATTTGGCGCAGCGCAGCTATAGTCTTTTTTCCTCGTTTCGAGATCGGTATGAACAACGTAGCCTGCGGCACCAGCGCTTATTGCGGAAGCCTGTTCCTTACGGGCGGTTCTGCAGTGCCTACGTTCATGCCGATCATCCTGTCCTGCCTACCTGCGAGCCCGCCACCGGGCTTGCCACTGGCTCCGCCACCGCCACCTTCCGCGCTGGCCTGAGCTACGCCGGTTCGCCGGCACCCCCGTCACTGCGTTTGCCATTCGCTGGCGCAGTCTCGTATTGCCTTTCCCAAAGGTGGCAGGATGATTTCGTTATCACCCAACAACCTGGTCGCGTATGCGACTACGGTAATTTTCGTGCTGCTCTGGAGCAGCGGTGCAATCGTTTCCAAATGGGGCTTGGCGTACGCATCGCCTTTTGCCTTTCTGCTGGTTCGTTTCGTGATCGCATTCGTTGCATTGGTGGTCGTGATGCGGCTGGCTTCGCTATCGTTGCCTGAGAGTAAAAGGGCGCGCTGGTTTGCGTTAGCGACTGGCGTAGTGCTGCTGGGCTCCTACCAGATCTTCTATTTGCTGGCGCTGGATCTGCAGGTGACGCCGGGTGTCATGGCGACACTGTTAGGTGTGCAGCCGATCCTCACGGCGGTGCTGCTGGAACGCAAGGGACTGCGGCCGATGCGACTGCTCGGTTTGTTGTTCGGGCTTGGCGGTCTTGTACTGGTGGTTTATCAGAGCCTCGGCGTAGGTGGGCTGTCTTGGACGGGCGTGGCTTGCGCTCTGCTGGCGCTGCTGAGCATCACGCTGGGCTCGATGATGCAAAAGCGCGCATACGGCGATCCGCTTCGCGCCATGCCCTTGCAATACTTCGCCGGGCTACTGCTCTGTTCGCTGTTCGTGCCTTTTCAGCCTTTCGAGATCACACCGGCGCTGGGTTTCTGGATACCGGTATTGTGGATGGGGCTGCTGATATCCGTGGCGGCGACTTTGCTGCTGTATCGATTGATCGCACGCGGGAACTTAGTCAACGTGACCAGCCTGTTCTATCTGGTGCCGGCCGTTACCGCGCTGATGGATTATCTGGTGTTCGATAACGTACTGCCGATGCTCAGCCTTATCGGCATGCTGTTGATCGTGCTCGGGCTCGTTATGGTGTTTCGGCGTTCGTCCAATCAGCGTTAGTTGCGCTGGGTTTCTGGCGCCGCCACGGTTGTGGTTGGCGCCTGTTTCAGCACCAGCCAGAGCGCTACCGCAATCAGCGCACCACCATAGAGGTAAGCCCAGGACAGCGGTTCGTTGAGCAGTAGGGCACCCCAGAGTACGCCAAAGGGCGGAATGATGAAGGTCACCGTCAGCGTGCGGACCGGGCCAATGTCAGCTAGCAGCCGGAAATAAAGAATATAGGCGAAGGCGGTGCAGACGACGCCGAGCCCGATCAGGCTGAGCCAGACCGTGCCGCCGCCCCAGGATACCGGCGGAGCCATCAGCAGCGAGATCAGGAACAGCGGCAAAAGACATAGTGCCGCGCCCATCTGACTACCAAAGGCCACCAGCTCGCTGTTCAATCCGCCGTGCTGATTGATCCAGCGGCGTGTCAGGAAACCGCCGAAACCGTAGCAGGCGGTTGCACCCAGACATGCAAGCGCGCCGATCAGCAGATTCGCGTCGAACGCCACGGGGCCGGTACGCGTCAATAGCGCTACGCCGCTGAGACCGCAGAGCACGCCGATCACCTTCGTCGTTGTCAGCTCTTCGGCGAAAAACAAGGCGCCGATGATCACGCCCATCATCGGTGTGGTGGCATTGAATATAGCTGAGTAGCCAGTCGGCAGAAGCTGCGCGGCCAGCGCATAGAATGCGAAAGGAATCCCCGAATTGATCATCCCCAGAACTAGGCACAGTTTCAGTTTGCCGCGAAAGTCCCAGCGAATCCGCATCATCGCCAGTATTCCCAGCAAGCCGATACAGGCGAACAGCACGCGGAAAAACGCGGTGGGAAAGGTTCCGAGTTCCGGCGCGATGATGCGCATGAACAGGAAGCTAGCACCCCAGATTGCAGCGAGACTGAGCAGACGCAGAAAATCGAAGGGGCGCATGGAGAATGGCTCCGGTGATGGGACGTCAAAAGTGTTGGTGAGACTTGCTCATCTCGCAACTCGAAACACGCTTTCAAACTTTTCCGATCTCGTTGCAGCGCTTTCATTGCCATCGGCCACTGGCTAAGCTCGGCTTTTGTCGCTGCCGGATAACCGACATGGTGCGAACATCGCCTGACGCCGAGATTGCTAGGCAGATTCTGCTGGGCTTCGATGATTACCGTGAGCACTTCCGATTGATCACGACCGGCGCTCGGGCTCGCTTCGAACAGGCCCAATGGCAGGACGCTCAGCGTGCCTCGGCGGCACGCATCGCTCTTTACGAGCAGAAGGTCGGCGAAACCGCGAAGGACTTACGGTCTAGGTTCGCCGAAGGCGTACTGCTTGATGTGCAGCGATGGCCCCAGGTCAAGAGCGCGTACATCGAATTGATTAACCCGCGCTTCGACGATGAGTTGTCCGAAACCTGGTACAACTCGATCTTCTGCATGCTGTTCAGCCACGATTGCATCAGCGACAACACCATGTTCATCCATTCGACCCGGCCGACAAATCGGGCCCAGGAGCGGATGGCCCAGACTCGTCGCTATCGCCCGGCCGGCGATCTACATGGAGTGTTGGCGCAGATCCTCAACGATTTTGCTTTCGCTGTGCCCTATGACGATCTCGATGGCGATCTGCGACGGCTCGAGGCACAACTGCAAGAGTCGTTGCCGGACTGGGTATGCAAGGATCCCGATCTTGCAGTTGAAGTCTTTTCCTCGGCGCTGTATCGCAACAAGGGTGCCTACTTGGTCGGACGGGTTTTCACGCGCGACGAGCAATGGCCGCTGGTCATCCCGCTGCTGCATCCCGAGGGGGCCGGCATAGTCGCAGATGCGCTGATCACCGACGAGGCGGAAGTCTCGATCATCTTTTCATTCACGCGCTCGTATTTCATGGTCGAGGTGCCGATTCCGGCGGAGTTCATCGGTTTTCTCAAACGCATCATGCCGGGCAAGCACATCGCGGAACTCTATACGTCGATCGGCTTTTACAAGCACGGGAAGTCGGAGTTCTATCGTGCGCTGATCAACCATCTGGCTGTTACGGACGACCGTTTCATCATGGCGCCTGGGGTGCGCGGCATGGTGATGAGCGTATTCACGCTGCCGGGTTTCAATACCGTATTCAAGATCATCAAGGATCGGTTTTCGCACACGAAGAATGTCAGCCGCGCCACGGTCATTGAAAAGTATCGGCTGGTGAAAAATGTCGACCGGGTAGGGCGTATGGCGGATACACAAGAGTTCGCCGACTTTCGTTTTCCAAAATCGAAATTCGACCCGGAATGCCTGGCAGAGCTACTGGAAGTCGCACCTTCCACGGTCGAGGTCCAAGGCGATACCGTGCTGGTGCGTCACTGCTGGACGGAGCGGCGAATGACGCCCCTGAACATATACGTCGACAGCGCCAGCGAGCAGCAGGTGCAGGAGGCGCTGGAAGACTACGGACTGGCCATCAAGCAACTCGCTGCAGCCAACATATTCCCAGGTGACATGTTGCTGAAGAACTTTGGCGTGACCCGTCATGGTCGGGTGGTGTTCTACGACTATGACGAGATCTGCTTTCTCACCGAGGTGAATTTTCGCTATATCCCCGAGCCCCGCTATCCAGAAGATGAAATGGCATCCGAGCCTTGGTATTCGGTGGGGCCGAACGATGTGTTTCCCGAGGAGTTTCCGCGTTTTCTCTTCGCTGATATTAAGCAGCGTCGATTGTTCGCCAAATTGCATGGCGAGCTGTATGACGCCGATTATTGGAAGGGTTTGCAGTGCGCGATAAGCGACGGCAAGGTTATTGATGTTTTTCCATACAGACGCAAGGAACGAGCTGTTCAGTAAGAGCCGCGAGGTGAACGCTTGCAGACGCGGCAGGTCGCATTTATAGAGCCGGACGAAAGCACCGCGGCGGAATGATCTGCAACATCTGTCGCAGGCGGCGGTGCACTTCATGGGTTATGCTGACAACGAAGCCCCACGGCTCCACCAAGACCCGTAACGAAGCAGGAGGGTTCGACCATGAACGCATGGCTCAATCGTGTGTGCTGGAATCTGGCAGTGGCGCTTGGCTTCATTGAGCCGCCTCGCCTGCAACCGATACCGGTTCGCTCCCAGCGGTGCACGTCAAAGGCGCCAAAGCGCTGATTCAATTTTGCACGGGTTGCCTTTCAGCGCCCGGGCATGACTGGACCTCCCCGTTCTACGGCCCGCTGGTAAGCGGGGCGGTCATGTATCCTTTTTAGAAAAGCGCTCAGCATCGGGTAACTGGCATCCAGCCCGGCGCGAGCTCGCGCGGCTTCCAAAGGAAAGCTCATCTGGATATCCGCGACACTGAATTCCTCTCCCGCGAACCATGGGCTTTTGCTTAGCTCGCTTTCCATATAGTCCAGATGAAGCTTCAACTGCGGGCCGATGAATGCTTTATGGGCACCTTTAGCAATGGCTCGTGCCACCGGGCGGATGAAAAACGGCATAGGCCCAGTGGAGATTCGATCGAACACAAGCTTGAGTAGTAGCGGCGGCATCGCCGAGCCTTCGGCGTAGTGCATCCAGTAGCGAAAACGACGGTAATCTGGCGAATCCGCTGCTGGAACCAGGCGACCTTCGCCGTATCGATCGATCAGGTATTCCAAAATTGCGGCCGACTCGGCCAGCGTCAGCTCACCATCAGTGATGACCGGTGACTTGCCGAGCGGGTGCACCTGTTTCAGCTCAGCAGGGGCCAACATCGTCTGTGGGTTTCGAGCATAGCGCTTGATTTCGTAAGGAAGCTGGAGCTCTTCCAGAAGCCAGAGCACGCGTTGCGAGCGGGAATTGTCCAAATGGTGCAATGTGAGCATCTGCGCTGCCTCGTCCGGTCCAGTGACGGCGACTAGCTTAGTCCACCTTTACACCTCCATACGATATGGCAGACTTCCCGCCTCTGAAGGAGAAGCCATGCCTCGTCCGCGCTGTACGCGTTGCCAACGTCCATTGAAGCAATGCCTCTGCGCCCTGATCCCCTCGCTCGTCAGCGAGACCGAGGTGCTGATCCTGCAGCACCCCAGCGAAACCGGACATGCCTTGAATACGGCACGCCTCGCGGCGTTGGGGCTTACCAGCGCCGAACTGCGAGTGGGGGAGCGGTTCGACGATCTGCCAGTGAACGATAGTCGCGAAAGCTATCTGCTGTTCCCGGGGGACGATGCCGTGTCGCTCGCACAATTGGCTGCTGAGGATCGCCCGTTGCGGCTCGTCGTCCCGGATGGCACCTGGCGCAAGGCCCGCAAATTGCTCCATCTCAACCCAGCGCTTGCCAGCCTGCCTCGTGTGGCGCTTCCCGAGGGGCTGACGTCCCGTTATCGACTGCGCAAGGCTCCGATGCCCGGTGCATTGTCCACGCTAGAAGCAATCGTGGTCGCCTTGAATGCTCTGGAAGGCGCAGGGCGGTTCGATGCGTTGCTGAGGCCGTTCGAGGCGCTGATCGAAACTCAGATCGATGCTATGGGCGCAGAAGTTTTTCAGCGCAATCATGGCTGTCACCGTTGAGGCGGCCAATAAAGGCGTGGCGCCTTAGCGCGGCGGACGAGTTTTCAGTTGAAGGATGTAAAGCGTTACCAGGGTCGCACTGATCAGCATGCCGATCCGAGCCCAGAACAGCGGTACCAGCCAACAGGACACGCCGATGCTGAGCCACATGGTGGTGATCGCATAGACCTTGCCCTTGAGCGGGATGCCGTTGCCTTCCAGATAATCCCGAAACCACGGGCCGAGCCTTGGATGCATCACCAGCCAAACGTAGAAACGTTGCGAGCTGCGTACGAAGCAGGCAGCGGCGAGTAGCAGGAAAGGAGTAGTAGGCAGAACCGGCAGGAAGATGCCGATGACGCCCAGACCAACGCATATCCAGCCCACCACCAGCAGCGCGTAGCGCGCTACCGGGTTGCGATACGTCGGGATATCGCGGTGGGCCAAGAGGCTATCCGCGTGTCAATGCCGGCGCGGCTTGAGTAGCGCCGGCTTTTCTTCGGGGGCGTGGCAGATCAGATACAGCGCAGTAAGGATTTCGGGAATCTGAGCGGCCATCTCGTCGACCAGATCGCGGTCTGCGGCGATATCGCTGAACTCGGGCTGCTCATCGAAAAGGCCGGAGCCAACCATGATCGGCAGGAGCAGCTCGCTGACTTCTTCCTCTGACTCTTCGAACCATACCGACTCGCGCATGAACACGCCTTCCATGAAGCCGATGCACCAGCCGCGCAGGTCGGACTCGTCCGGCTCGTCGCCCAGGTCCAGCTCGCAAGGCAGATCCATGTCTTCATCGCTAGCCAGTTGCCGGGCGATATGCGCCTTGAGCTGAATTAGCGTCGCTTCGATGGCGTCGCGCTCGGTGTCGTCGGCGTACTTGGGCGGTTCGGAGAACAGCGCGTCGATCCATTCACGCTCCGGCACCTGCTCCGAGCAGATGCACAGGGCGGTCAGGTAGCCGTGCGCGGCGATGTAATCCAGTGCCTCTTCGTGCAGATCATCTGCATCCAGAAACACTTGCAGGCGGGCGAGTTGCTCGGCGAATGACATCGATGACTACCTTGGAAAGAGAACAGCGGTGATTCTAGACGAGCCGTGGGCCTCCGGCTACCGCGCGCTGTTCGCTGCGGTGCTGCGTCAGCTTTGCCCATCGTCTTCGAGAGATATGAAAACCACGTTGGAGTTCCGCTAACCGTATTGCCGTCCGACTATCGCGTCGTGGTGGTGTTCGGCCTGAAGGCTGCGTCCGTGTCGCGTATACTCGCGCGTCTTGTTTCGGAGACCGGCATGCTCGATCAGGCACAGCGCATTCTCAAAGATGTTTTCGGCTACGACGCGTTTCGTGGTAACCAGGGTGCGATCATCCAGCGTGTGTCCAGCGGCGAGGATGCGCTGGTGCTGATGCCGACCGGTGGTGGCAAGTCGCTCTGCTATCAGGTCCCGGCGCTGCTTCGTGACGGCCTGGCGGTGGTGGTGTCGCCGCTGATTGCCTTGATGGATGATCAAGTCGCTACGCTCGAGGAACTGGGTGTCGCGGCCGTGGCGCTCAACTCCACCCAAAGTCCCGAGCAGCAACGGGACATCGCCGAGCGCCTGCGACGCAACGAAATCAAGATGCTCTACCTTGCCCCCGAGCGGCTGGTGCAGCCACGCATGCTGGCGTTTCTGCAGCGCTTGCAGATTGGCTTGTTTGCCATCGACGAGGCCCATTGCGTCTCGCAGTGGGGCCATGATTTCCGTCCCGAATATCTGCAACTTGGCCAACTCGCCGAGTTTTTCCCCAGCGTCCCACGGATTGCGCTGACCGCCACGGCGGACAAGCGTACGCGTGAGGAAATCGTTCAGCGGCTGCATCTGGAGAATGCCGAGCGCTTCCTCTCCAGTTTCGATCGCCCGAATATCTTCTATCGCATCGTGCCCAAGGAGCAGCCACGCAAGCAATTGATGGCTTTCCTGGCCGAGCGCCGCGGCGATGCCGGCATCATTTACTGCATGTCCCGCAAGAAGGTTGACGATACTGCCGCCTTCCTTACCGAACAGGGCTTCCCCGCATTGCCCTACCACGCGGGGCTACCGAATGATCTGCGGGCCTTCCATCAGAAGCGCTTCCTCAACGAGGAAGGTTTGATCATGGTCGCGACCATCGCCTTTGGCATGGGCATCGACAAACCTAACGTGCGTTTCGTCGCGCATCTGGACTTACCGAAGTCTCTGGAAGCCTACTACCAGGAAACGGGCCGCGCAGGTCGTGATGGTTTGCCCGCCGATGCCTGGATGGCGTACGGCTTGCAAGACGTCATCTTCCTCAAGCAGATGCTCAACAACTCCGAAGGCGACGAGCGCCACAAGCGCATCGAGCAACACAAGCTCGACGCCATGCTATCGCTGTGCGAGGAGACCCGCTGCCGCCGTCAGGTCCTGCTGGCGTATTTCGATGAGCAAATGCCCGAGCCCTGTGGGCATTGCGACAACTGCATGGATGGCGTGCAGACTTGGAATGCTACCGAACCTGCACGCCAGGCGTTGTCGGCCATTTATCGCAGCGGTCAGCGTTACGGTGTTGGGCACCTGGTCGACATTCTGCTGGGGCGCGATAACGAAAAAGTTCGCAGCCTCGGTCATCAACAGCTATCGGTGTTTGGCGTTGGCAAGGCGTTATCGGAAGGCGAGTGGCGCTCGCTGTTCCGCCAGTTGGTCGCGCGAGGGCTGGCCGACGTCGATCTGGACGGTTTTGGCGGGCTGCGGCTCAGTGATAGCTGTCGCGCCCTGTTGCGCGGGGAGGTGACGCTGGAGCTGCGACGCGAGCTGGCTGTCAAGGCATCGAAGCCCTCCGCCAGCGCGGCGAGTCAGCTGGTGCGCAGCGAAGAGCGAGAAAACTGGGAGGCGTTGCGCGCCTTGCGCCGCAAGCTGGCCGAGGAACATGGCGTGCCCCCTTATGTGATATTTCCGGACGCGACGCTGCTGGAAATGCTCCGTAGCCAGCCTGCGTCTCTTGCGGATATGGCGCGTATCAGTGGCGTCGGCGCGCGCAAGCTCGAACGTTATGGGCAGGCATTTCTGGAAGTGCTGCAAGGCACGGCGAATACCGTCAGGTCAGCCGCCGATATCCGTCATGAGCTCATCACGCTGGCCCGAGCCGGCATGACGCCGGCACAGATCGCGCGACAGCTCGAATGCAGCGAAAAGAACGTTTACGCCATGTTGGCCGAAGCGATAGGCCAGCAACAGCTCAGTCTGGAACAGGCGCTGGATATTCCGGAGGACTTGTTAGGCGAGATCCAAGAAGCTTTCCTCGATGGTGAAGGCGAGTTGCCTCCCGTTGCCGCCGTGGCCGAGCACTTTGCAGGGCGGGTGCCGGAAGCCGTGCTGTTCTGTGTCCGGGCTTCATTGCAGGCTGAATTCGAGCTTTGATCGCGTCTGGAGCGCGCCTGTAACCGCTATTGTCCTGCGGTCTCGGCAGGGGGGCTGTAATGCAGCGTTACGTTCTTGCACCGATGGTAGCCTTGCCAGCATTCCGATGCTGTGGTTAGCTCGCTAATAATTAGTTTTTGCAGGAATGCGCTCCATGTACCCTGACCAACACCGCTTCGCCATGCAGCTGGCGCAACTTTCGCGTGGCTGGCGCGCCGAGCTGGATCGGCGTTTAGCGGATCTTGGCCTGTCTCAGGCCCGATGGCTGGTTTTGTTGCATTTGGCCCGGTTTGATCATGACCCTACCCAGCGCGAGCTCGCGCAGAGCGTTGCGGTCGAGGGACCGACACTGGCCAGACTGCTGGACAGTCTGGAGGCGCAGGGGCTGGTGCACCGCAAACCAGCGCCGGACGATCGTCGGGCAAAACTCATTACACTTGGGGCTCCCGCACACCCGTTGATTCAGAAGATCGAGGCGATTTCTACTCAGGTGCGGGAGGAGCTCTTCAACGGCATCGATGAAGAGGACCTGCGCAAATGCCAGCAGGTGCACGAGCGCATCCTCGCCAATCTGGTTACGGTCAAGCGTTAACGACTCTCTCGACACACCCTTCCCGCTAATCTCAGCGGATTGCCGGTCCCGGTGCCATTCGCGTCGGTGGCCGCTGCGTTGGTTTAACACTCATTCCGATCATTCTTGGCACAAGGGTAGGGCGCCGTTTGTCTTGGCGCTAGGCTAGCATTTGCGAATGATGGCACAATGCCTTATCACGTTAGCTGACGAACTGCCTCAATTTTTCCCGTTTCCGTCGATAACCGCTTCACAGTTCAACGATCGAACAGTAGGCCAGCGTCCCTTGTGCGCTGAGTCATTGCCGGAGATGTTATGACGCTAGACCGTCGTGTCTTGTTATTCACTGCCTTATTGATCTATTCCGGCATGGCATCAGCGCTTGGAATGGGCGATATCAGGCTGCATTCCGCACTGAACCAGCCACTGAGCGCAGAGATCGATCTGCTCGACGTGGGCGAGTTGTCGGCTGAGGATATCCGTGTCGTGCTGGCCTCCAGCAGCGATTTCGCCCGCGTAGGGGTCGAGCGCCTGGCGTTCTTGCAGGACCTGAGCTTTACGCCAGTGATCGACGGAAACCGTAGCCGTATTCGCGTCGCATCCAGCCAACCCGTTCGTGAGCCTTACCTCAATTTTCTGGTGGAGATCACTCGCGCCAAAAGTCGGATGCTGCGCGAATACACGGTTCTGCTCGATCCGATGCCCAGTACGCTGGAGGCTGCCAGCAGCGTGGCGGTCGTCGTCCCGCAAGCCGCGGCTTCGCCGGTGCACGCCGAACCAGCGCATTCCGTGCTCCCCGCTGAACTACCGGGAGCGTCGCAGGGCAAGCGTCACCGGGTGTCAAGCGGCGAGAGTCTTTGGATGATTGCGAGCAAGTACGTCGGCGATGCGCAGGACGCCCAGTCGCAGTTCATGCGCGACGTCCTAGAGCTGAATCCGGAGGCCTTTGCCGGCGGTGATCCTGCGCGTCTTAGCACCGGTGCGTTCTTGTTGCTGCCAGATACGGCCGAAATGGTTGCGGCTGCGGATATCGCGCCTGCCGAGGCGGAGCTGGCGGTGGAAGCCGTCGCTCAGAATCCATCGACGTTCGAATCTCGAGGTACCGATCCGGTGCTGCCCGACGATAACGACGCGGTTTTGCGCCAGCAGTTGCTCGACGAGCTGGCAGCCGGGCGCGCGGAAAACCTGCAGCTCAAGCAGTTGCTGAACGATATGCGGCTTCAGCTCGAGGCGGTCAGCGCTCGACTGGCCGATCAGGAGAGTGCCCAGGCTGCTGCCTTGTTGCAGACTGAGCGGGCGGAGCCGGTAGCCGATGTCGCTCCTCAGACCGTCGCTGAGCCCATTACTGCCGAACAGGCCGCAGCCGAGCCTGTAGCGTCGTTCAGGTTGCAGGACTGGGCGCTGCCGGGTGGTGCGGTGCTGGCGTCGCTGCTGCTTGGTGGTCTCTGGTTCGCACGTCGCAACAAGCTGCAGGCCCTGTTGCCGCAAGCCGCGTCCGTGGTGGTTGCTCCAGCGGCTGTGCCCCCTGAAGTGTCCGCAGCTGCGGCGGAGATGCCGCTTCAGCCAGCACACGCCTCCGTCAGCGAAACCGAAGTGCTCGAAGCGGCGAATATTTACCTCACCTATGGCCGCCGCGATGAGGCGCTCGATGTGCTGTTGCGCGGAATCGAACGAGCACCCGAACAGCTGGATCTTCGCCTACGTCACCTGGGGCTTCTAGCGGAACTCGGTGATGTGGAAGAGTATGGCTCTGCCGCCGCGAGCTACCTGCAGGCCGGCGGCAGCCAGGCTCAACTGCAGCAGCTACTGGCGCAGCATCCTGCTTTGTCCGCGGTTGAGCCGGTGCCGTCGCCACCGGCTCTGGACGTCACTTTTGTGTTGAACGAGACATCGGTAGCGCCGTTGGATGATCTGGCGTCCGTACCCGCTGAGCAAAATCAAGCGATCGAGGCGAATCAGGTGCTCTCCATTGATTCGCAGTCCTGGCTGGATGCCTTCGACGAGACTGTTGCGCTCAGCAAGCTGCCGTCGCTCGTCGATGACGCCGGCAACCTCGCCTCAACGCCGTCAGCTGAGGAAATGCATGCGCTGATGGCGAATCCGGAGCATCTCGTTCGCCTCAATCAAGCCGTTGCCTATATCAAGCAGGGCGATATGGAAAGTGCCTGCATCATCCTCGAAAACCTGGCGACTGACGGCGACGAACACCAGCGGCGCCAGGTCAGCGAGTTGCTCGCGCAAATCGGCTGATCGAGTTCGGATGACGCGGTGATCAGAAACTGCGTCCCAGATTCATGTAAAGCGCGCGCTCGGATTCATCGTTCAGGCCGTAACTGAAGTTCAGCGGGCCGAGTGGGGTTTCGTAACCGATGAAGACGCTGCCGGCGTTGATATAGCCGCTGTCGAACTCGTTGTCGTTGTTCCAAGCGCGGCCGCGCTCCAGCGACGCGCCCAGGTACAGCGGAAAATCTAGCGGCAGAAACGAGCGCGGCGTCATGCGCCGAAAATAGATCATGCGTGCCAGGCTGATGTTCTGGCCGGACAGGGCATCCTGGCGGAACCCCGAAAGCTGCCGCGCGCCGCCGAGCAAGAAGCTCGATGTAACGATCTCCGCATCATCGAGCGTGCGCCCGTAGCGACCCCCAAATACCAGGGTGTCGAGGCCGAAGCTGACGGCTTTGTCGAGGTTGAATTCCCACTGCCGGTAGCGATCGTCGGAGCCGAGGCTGCGGTCGTACTGGCGCAATGTCAGCCCGATGTCTTCGCCTTCACGAGGAAAGTCGACGTTGTCCACCGTGTCGAAGGAATATTGCAGCTGGTAGTAGCCTTCCTCGAAGGTGAAGTCCGGCAGCTGCTGGTCGCCAACGCGAACATCCGCCTCGCCCCATGCCTGGCCAACGCCAAAGCGAATTTCGCCGTTATTGGCAATTTGTCGACCCAGGTTGAGACCATAGCCATAGCGCTGCAGGCGGTATTCGGCGATAGGGTCGTTGTCCATGATCGATTCGACGTTCTGCGTCTCGGCAAACAGGTTGGGCGCGACGAACCAGCGCGAACCCGCATCTAGCGGCTGATAGAACTCGCTGAACAGTTCCTGGCGATCCCCAAGCTGCAAACGTGTCAGCCATTCGGCCCCCAGTTCGTTGATGCCGTTCTTGCGATAGCTGGCGCCAATGTTGAAGGCGCTGTCGCCACGAAAATCATCCGAGAGGTTGATGCCCAAACGCAGATAATCGGTGCCGGAACGCTTTTCGCGAGCGCTGATGACCAGGGTGTTGCCTGGATTGTCATGGACCACGCGGTATTCGACCTGCTCGAAGTAATCCAGTCCGTACAGCGTGCCCATGTCCTTCTGCAGATCTTGCAGGTCCAACCGCTTGCCGACCTGTTGACGGATATGCCGACGTATCACCGCGTCGCCGACTTTAGAGTCGTTCTCGATCCGCACCGCTGTGATCAGCGGCGTGCGCGGTTCGGCCGAGCGTGCGAGGCTCAGCGCGAGATTGCCGCCGCTTTCGCTGCGCATGCCAGCCAGGCGGCCATCCAGCGCGCTGGCGGCGCGGTAGCCGGCATCGATCAACTGCCGCGCGCGACCGAAATCGGTGGACCCGAAGCCCGCCAGCATGGGTTGCACCAACAGGTCTTCCGAGCGCAGCGTTGCGAGCTGCGCTTCCGAGTTGCGCCGCGTCATCATGGTGATCGATTGGTTGAGCACATCGACAACGGTAAGCAACTCTTCGCGAGACTGCAGCGGTGAACCGATATCGACGACGATCAGCCGATCCACGCCCATGTCGCGGGCGACATCCATCGGGATGTTGTCGACCATGCCGCCATCGACGAGCAACCGACCTTCGATCTCGACCGGAGCGAACACCGCCGGGATCGACATGCTGGCGCGAATCGCCTGGGGCAGATGGCCGCTGCGGAAGATGACTTTCTTATCGTTGGCGATATCGGTTGCCACGGCGCGAAAGGGGATCGGCAAACGGTCGAAGTCTCGGGTGTCGCTGGTGTGTACCAGGAGACGCTCGAGCAGCAGGGCGAGGTTCTGGCCCTGGATGACGCCGAGCGGCAACCCGAGGCTGCCATCATCGCGGAAACTCAGTTTGCGCTTGACCAGAAAATCGCGGTCGTCCTGCTTGCGCCGGAAGGGCACATCCTGGCGGGGCGGATCGTCCGAAAGCACTTGTTGCCAGTCGAGACTGAGTGCCAGTTTCTCCAGCTCTTCAACGCTGTAACCCGCCGCATAAAGCCCGCCGATGACCGCCCCCATGCTGGTGCCGGCAATCGCGTCGATGCGCACGCCGTGCTCTTCCAGCGCTTTCAGAACGCCGATATGCGCCAACCCGCGTGCTGCGCCGCCGGAAAGCACTAAGCCGATTTTAGGTTGGGTATCGGCGAATCCGCTTAGCGGTATCAAGAGGATCAGCAGAAGCAGGAGGCGGGACATGGCAACACCGAAACGGGAGGTCTGCGAAAGGACCGTTATTATAGGCGTCCTCATCTGCCACCGAGCGCTTCTCATGTCCGCGACAAAGCCTGAAATCGTCATAACCTATTGCACGCAATGCCAGTGGTTGCTGCGTGCGGCCTGGCTGGCACAGGAGCTCTTGTCCACCTTCGCCGACGATCTGGGCAAGGTTTCGCTGGTGCCAGCCACCGGAGGCACCTTTCATATCAGCTGCGACGGCGTACAGATATGGGAGCGCAAGCTCGACGGCGGCTTCCCTGAGGCCAAGGTATTGAAGCAACGGGTGCGCGACCGTATCGATCCGCAGCGGGATTTGGGGCATAACGACCGTGGATAAGCGCCGAGCGGCACCAGGTCAGAGTCGACGAGGCGCTACGGATATTTCCGCGGGCGGCGCGGCCGGCGCTTTCAGGCGGCTGGAAATGACCGTGGCGAGGATGATTAGCGTGCCGCCGGCCAGCATGCGCAGTGTCGGTTGCTCATTGAACAACCACCACGCGAAAGCGATTCCGTAGACCGGTTCGAGGGCAAAAATCACAGCGGTGGTCCGTGCCTTCAGCACTTTGAGACTCGCCACGAACAGGCTGTGCGCCAGCCCCGTGCAGAATACGCCAAGTAGCGCCAGCCATAGCCAATCCAGCGCCGGGACGGTCGGCAGCGAAGTCCAGGAGAAGGGCAGCAGGCAGAGCAGGATGGTTCCGTTCTGCCAGAGCGCGGCCTGTACAGGATCGATGCCACGGGTGACAGCGCGGTTGAGCAGCGAGAGCAGCGCGAACATCAAGCCTGAAAGCACGCCGTAGAGCAGCCCGACGGTGCTTTCGCTGGCGAGATCGAAATCCGATGTGACCAGCAATAGCCCCAGGCAAACCAGGCCCACCATGGCGAACTCTATCGGTCGTGTTCGCTCGCGAAACAGCACGCCCTCCAGCAACACTGTAAACGCCGGAAAGCTGGCGAAGCCCAGCGTGGCGATGCCGACTCCAGCGATCTTCACCGCTATGAAGAAGGTGAGCCAGTGCCCACCCAGCAGCAAGCCGCCCAGCAACAGACCGCCCGCTTGACGCAAGCTCGGTCGATTACCGCCGGCACGCAATACACAGGCTGCGATTGATAAGGCGATGACGGCGAACATCGCCCGGCCAAAGGTGATCACCAGCGGCTGACTTTCGGCCAGCTTGCCGAAGACGCCGGAGAGGCCAAACATCAGCGCGCCGAAGTGAATGGCCAGCAGGGCGTTGCGATGCGTCATGGATGGCTGCTCGGGCAAGAAGGTCTGGCTGAATAAAAATGGCGGTCTTTCATGAGGCCTCGTGATGCTGGCGCTGTCGGAATCTTTATGCGTCAGCATGGTAAGGCCGGGGCGAGCGAGCGGTCTGTCGCGTCACTATCAGAAAGTATCGAGCGACTCGCGGCGTAGTGCCTTCGGGGTAGTTCCGAACGCGCGGTTGAGTGCGGCGGTGAAGGCGCTCTGCGAGGCATATCCGACCTGGGCAGCGATTTCACCCACCGCGAGCCGAGTGTTGACTAACAGTTCTCGGCCCCGCTCCAAGCGGCGGAATCGAACGAACTCCATGGGTGTCACGCCCGTCTCGCTGACGAAGCGCGCATGAAAGCGTGGGACGGAAAGACCAGCCAGACGCGCAAGATCTCGTACCTCCAGGGGATACGCTAAATGGCGATCGATATGGGCGTAGAGCGCTGCGAGGGGTAGCGGGCCATGCTGAACGACTGGCCCGCAACCGCTGGCGAGGCTGGCCAACAGAAGCGCGGCGCCTTGCTCCGCGATGATCGGGTCATTGATCGGACTGGCCGCCAACCAGCTGACTAGCTGGCTTTGCGCCGGGCTCAGATGCAGCGCGGCGGGCCGTTCCAGCAATCGCTGTCCGGGCTCGGAGTGATGTCCAAGCCGCTGCTGCAACCAGCCGTCGCCAGGAACGTCGAGTATCAGGCAATGGCTACCAGCCGCGCTGCCGCAGGCATGGCGGACATCTCTCGGCACCACGGCCAGCCGTTGCGGTTGGATACGGCTCCCGCGCCCGTTGATTTCGAAATCCAGCTGTCCACGCAGGCCGAACACCAGCTGGGTGTGCTGATGGCTATGGACGATCTGGTCGCTGTTGTAGTGGCGCAGGGAAAGGATAGGTGACATCGATAGCCTCGACTGTATCCAGTGAAGGGCGGCCCCGCGGTCTCGACCGCAACCACCGGCACCGTCGATGCTACATGATGATCTTGTCGCGCAGCTTGTCGGCGGCCTGGTTGAGGGCCTGAATCACACGTTCCTTATCGAAGTTCTGGACGCCATTGGTGTCCAGGTACATGGAAAAGCCCGGCAATTCATGTTCGACGAAGCTGTTGGTCGCACCGAGATCGCGGCGGAAATCCACTACCTGATAGATCTGCACGGGACGCGAGAAACCCTTGACGGCGATCTGCCCGTTGTCACGACACATGATTACGTCTTTGACCAGCGAATAGGTCTCGTGAGAGATCAGAATTTCTCCGGCTTCGGCCGAACTCTCCAATCGGCTGGCCAGGTTCACTTCGCGCCCGATGATGGTGTAGTCCATGCGGGTGTCGGCGCCGAAGTTGCCCACCGTGCAATAACCGGTGTTGATGCCCATGCGGATTTCCAGCGGCTTGGTAATGCCTTGAGCGCGCCACTGCTGGCGTAGCACTTTCATATGCTTGCGCATGGCGATGGCCATTGATACGGCGGCGACCGCATCTTTCTTTGCACCCTGGCTGGTGGGATCGCCGAAGAACACCATTACGCAGTCACCGACGAACTTGTCGATGGTGCCGCCGTACTTGAGTGTGATCTTCGACATCTCGTTGAGGTAGTTGTTGAGCAGGTCGGTGAGGGCTTCAGCCTCCAGTTCTTCGGAAAGCTCGGTGAATCCCTTGATATCCGAGAAAAAGACGGTGAGCTTCTTGCGCTGCGTTTCCAACCGTACGCTGCGCTTGCCGGAGAAGATCGACTCCCACACCTGAGGCGACAGGTACTTGGCCAGACTGCGGGCCAGGCGCGCAGCCTTGGCCTGTTCGGCTTCGATCTCCCTGCGCGCTTGCGCCAGGCGGACCCCTTGCTGGTGCACGTAATAAGCCGTGATGCACACGTACAGCGTGGTGAACAGAATGCTGACCGTCGCTACCAGAATGGTAGGCGTGCCACCGAAGCGCAGAGGTATCAGCAGGCTCGTCAATCCGAAACCGATGGCGACCATCAGAAGAGTCATCAGAAAATGGCGCAGGCTGCCGATCACCAGCGCGCTGAAACCCAGCGTCAGCAGGATCATCAGGCTCGGCACCAGAGCGCCTAGCAGCACAATTCCCGCGCCCGCATTCAACGCGTCGAGGCACAGAAGGGTCTGCGACGTTTGCTCGGGGTATTGGCGTTTGAAGCGATAGCTCAGGTGGTAAGCGAAGTGTGGATAGAGGAGGGTGAAGGGCACCATCCACAAAAGACCGACTGCAAACTGCTGGGTATAGACACCGGCGGCGAGGGTAGCAGCGCAAGCCAGATAGGCGAGAACCCGGGCGTAATACTCACGCAATGGGCGAGTCGCGAGGCCGTTACGCCGTTCACCGGTCACGGTTGACATTATGGTTGCTGTCCTTGAAAGATGCCGGCGCTCTAGCAGGCGCTATTGAGCTAGCGCATCGACGGCGCTGGCCCGGCGATCATAACCAAGTCGCCACCATTGCGCCAAACAGCCTGTCCAATCCGTGACGGGCGGCAGTTGTTGATCGGGTCTGAGCCGGGCGCCGTATCAGAATCGAATCTTGCCAGTGAGCATGTCCTTAAGCATCACCCAGTCGCCAAGAAAGCTGTAGAGCGGGTACTGAAACGTCGCCGGTCGGTTTTTCTCGAATATGAAATGCCCGATCCAGGCGAACCCATAACCGGCCACCGGCATTGCCAGCAGCCATAGCCATTGCTGACTGAGCAACGCGTAGGCAAGAATCGCCAGCACCAACAGGCTGCCCACATAGTGCAGGCGTCGGCAAGTTCGGTTGTTGTGTTCGGCTAGGTAGAACGGATAAAAATCGGCAAAGCGGGTAAAGCGTTCGGCGGTTTGCGTGCTCATGCCGCACCTCCTGTCATTGTGGTCGTCGCAGTGTAGATCGCTGTAGCTTCTCGGCCACTGGCTATGAGTGCCAGCTTAGTACCCTTGTGTGCCGCGAGTCGGCGGTTGAAACCGCCCGGCATCGTTCGCATAGCAAATTTCATTGCAGGCCAGGTCGGGACAATCGCTTGATCACGGAACGTACCACTTCATCAAACTGGGCTCTTAGTATCGTCCAGGCTCTGGAACTGGATAGCGTCGATTGCCGCGCGCTATTCGCTGAGCTGGACCTGGACTATGCGGCTCTGAGCGATGCGGATGCCCGCTTCGCCCAGGACGGTATGACCCGACTCTGGCAGCGCGCGGTTGAGGTGACTGGCAATCCGGCGATCGGCCTCAATCTGGCGAAGGTGATGCGCCCCGGCGCGATGCACGTGGTCGGCTACGCGCTGATGTCCAGTAGCACCCTGAAGGAAAGCATCCTGCGTCTGGTGCGCTATCAGCGGATCATTGCCGAAGGCGCAGATCTGCGCTTCTTCCCGACCGAAAGGGGCCACATGCTGACGCTGGCGATTCACGGCGACCAATTGCCGCCGGCACGGCAAAGTGCAGAAGGGTCTCTGGCGAGCATGCTTGCGTTCTGTCGTTGGCTTACAGGCAAGCCGTTGATACCCGTGGAAGTGTATTTTCGGGGGCCGCCGCCTCAGGCCATCGAGCCCTATCGCGACGTCTTTCATGCGCCGTTGCGCTTCGACGCCGGCTGTTATGGGCTGCTGATGCGCCACGAGGACCTGGACATTGCGTTGCCGACAGCCAATGCCGAACTCGCGCAATTGCATGACCGTTTCGCCGGCGAATACCTGGCGCGATTCACTGACAGTCGGGTAACTCATCAGGTACGCCAGGTTCTGTGCCGCCTGTTGCCTCAGGGCGAACCTCGACGTGAGGCCGTCGCGCAGTTGTTGCATCTGTCCGAGCGCACCTTGCAGCGGCGCTTGGGTAACGAAGGCACGAGCTTCCAACAGTTGCTGGACGACACACGACGGGTACTGGCTGAGCAATACCTCGCGCAGCCGGATCTGGCTCTACTGGAGATTGCCTATCTGCTGGGATTCGCCGATCCAAGCAACTTCTTTCGGGCGTTCAAGCGCTGGTTCGCCATGACGCCGGGTGAATACCGGGCGCAGCGTTAACCTCGTCGTACTGGAACTTGTGCGGCGAGGCGATGGCCTTAATTTTCAGACCTGCAAACGCCGCATGACTCCAAAGGATGCCTGAACATTGGCCAGTAGCCTGCTTGCTCTCATAGACGATATCGCGTCGGTTCTGGATGACGTTTCCGTCATGACGAAAATCGCCGCGAAGAAAACCGCCGGTGTGCTTGGCGACGACCTTGCGCTCAATGCTCAGCAGGTCACCGGCGTCAAAGCCGACCGCGAGTTGCCGGTCGTATGGGCGGTGGCCAAGGGGTCGATGCGCAACAAGCTCATCCTCGTACCGGCTGCGCTGTTGATCAGTGCATTCATCCCCTGGGCGATAACGCCTCTGCTGATGCTGGGAGGCGCGTTCCTCTGTTACGAAGGCTTCGAGAAGCTTGCGCACCGCTTTCTGCATCGGGACGACAATCATCATGCGCAGCAGATCGAGGCGTTGGCCAACCCGAGTGTCGACATGGTCGCCTTCGAGCGGGAAAAAATCAGCGGTGCGGTGCGCACCGACTTCATCCTCTCGGCCGAAATCATCGCCATTACCCTGGGTACGGTGGCAGCCGCGACCTTCACCGAGCAGGTGGCTGTACTCATAGGCATTGCGGCCATCATGACCGTCGGCGTGTACGGGCTGGTGGCCGGCATCGTGAAGCTGGACGATGCCGGGTTGGCGCTGAGCAAAAGAACCGGTGTCGCACAGGCAATCGGTCGGGGCATCCTGACGATGGCGCCGTGGTTGATGAAATCGTTGTCGGTGATTGGTACTGCAGCCATGTTCATGGTCGGTGGCGGCATCCTCACTCATGGCATCAAGGCGATCCATCATTTCATCGAGAACAGTGCCGAGCACACGGTAGCGCTGCCCTATATCGGTTCGGTACTGGCCGGACTGCTGCCGACGTTGTTGGATGCGGCCTTCGGCATCCTGGTCGGCGGGCTGGTATTCGTTGCGGTGACGTTCGGCGGCCGACTGTTCAAGGGGAAGGGCGACGCGGCCTGACCCGTAGATCAAGTGACTGGTGCGAGCTTGCGCCAGGTGAAGTCTTCAAGCACAGGAGCACATGAATGGACGCGTTCATGCAAGCGGCAATCGACGAAGCGAGAAAGGGTCTGGCCGAGGGCGGCATTCCCATCGGTTCGGTGATCGTCCATAAAGGACAAATCATAGGGCGCGGCCATAACCGCCGGGTTCAGCAGGGCAGTGCCGTATTGCACGGCGAGATGGATGCGTTCGAGAACGCTGGACGACAAGCGGCGAGCGTCTATGCCGAATCGATCCTCTACACCACGCTTTCGCCTTGCTCGATGTGTAGCGGGGCGATCCTGCTGTACGGCATCCCGAAAGTCATCATCGGCGAGAACCAGACCTTCATCGGGGAGGAGTTGCTGTTGCGCGGTCGCGGCGTCGAGGTCCAGGTGTTGCAGGACGAAAGCTGCGTCGAGATGATGCGCAACTTCATCGCCACCAGTCCTGAGCTGTGGAACGAGGACATCGGCGAGACGTGATGTGTCTTAGTGGCGCCAGAACGATGGAGTCAACATGACCAGTACGGTGATGATTTCCAGACGACCGAGCAGCATTCCGGCCGACAGCAGCCACTTGGCGGCGTCCGGTAAGGTCGAGAAGTTGCCGGCCGGACCGATGATAGGTCCTAGACCTGGCCCTACGTTACAGACGGCGGTTGCCGCTGCGGTGAGCGCCGTCAACATGTCCAGGCCGAGCAGGGCGAGTGCCAGAGCCAGAGCGCCGATGGTGATGGTGAAGAAGAACGAGAACGTCAGGATCGATCGGACGATTTCCTCGTCCAGGGTGTGCCTGTTGTACTGCTGCCGGATGACGGCTCGAGGGTGCACGAGCTGCGCCAGGTTGGCGCGTAGCAAGGAGTAGGCAACCTGGAACCTGAAGATCTTCAGGCCACCGGAAGTCGATCCCGAGCAGCCGCCGATGAAGGTCAGATAGAAGAACGCCAACACCGCGAAGTCGCCCCATAGCGTGTAATCGCCTAGCGCGAATCCGGTGGTCGTGACTACCGAAACCACGTTCAGCGAGACGATGCGAAGTGCCTCGAAGAACGGGTAGTGGGAATTGAGCGTCAGCCAGATCGCGAAAGCCAGGCACATGATCAGCAAAATGCCGACGAAGCCTTGCACTTGTTGGTCCCGAACCAGGGCGTAGCGGTTTCCGCGTATGGTCGAGACCATCAGGATGAAGGGTAGCCCCCCTAATATCATGAAGAGCACGGCTACCCAGTGCGCTGCGGGCGTGAACTTGGCCATGGAGCTATCGGACGTGGAATAGCCGCCGGTGGCGATGGTGGTCATCGAATGGTTGATGGCTTCGAACGGTGTCATCCCGCTTAGCCAATAGGCGATGCCGCAAAGCAAGGTGAGCGCGAGATAGACGATCAGAATCCACTTGACCATGACGTGCGAGCGCGGCATCGCCTTTTGCGACGACCAGTCGGAGGATTCGGTCTGGAACAACCGCATGCCGCCGATTCGCAGCAGCGGAAGAATCGCCACCGCCATGCCGATGAAGCCGATGCCGCCGAGCCATTGCAGCATGGAGCGCCACATCAGCAGGCCGGGTGAAGCCGAATCCAGCCCCGAGATTACGGTCGCGCCTGTAGTCGTAATGCCTGACATCGTTTCGAAGAACGCGTCGGTATAGCTCATGTGCTGGATCAGCATCATGGGCAGCGCGGCGAAACAGCAGACCACCAGCCAGCTGACCGTGGTGAGAAAGTACATGTCGCGCGGGCGCATCTGAGCCGATGTAGGGCGGCCGGGGGCGATCAGCCCGATGCCGGAGCCAAAGGTGATGAGACTGGCCCAGAGAAACGCCTGGAGATCGTCGGTACGATCGAACGCCAACAGCGTGATCATCGGAACGACCATGCTGATTGCAAGTGTGATCAGGAAAATGCCGAGAATGAAACCGATGATGCGCAGGGTCGGCAGGGCCATGTGTGATGCTGCTCGGCTCGAAAACAGACCCGCCATTCTACGCGGCTTACGTCGCCAGTAAACCGACTATCGGCCAGCTGATAAATCTTTCGCGGCGCGCCCTCTGAGGCTCTTCCCAAGTCCGTTGCGATGAATAGAATAGCTGCCCGGGCGCCGGCCCTTTCCCGGTTTCTGGGTGTTCACCTTCCATGTCAATCGACAATCCCTGCCTTACGTGTGGCGCCTGCTGCGCGCATTTTCGTGTGTCTTTCTTCTGGGGCGAGTGCACTTCGTCCGGCGGTACCGTTCCCGATGGGGCGACGGTGCAGGTCAGCCCGTTTCTCGTTGCGATGCGCGGCACTGAATCCAGGCCCGCGCGGTGCGTCGGGTTGCTGGGCGATGTCGGTTGTGGGGTGCGCTGCACGATGTATGAGCAACGCTCGAGCACCTGCCGCGAATTCGAGGCGTCCTGGGCTGATGGTCAGCACAACGCCCTTTGCGACGCGGCACGGGCAGCCCATGGCCTGCCTCCGCTGACGCCGCCGCTGGAGCCACATCTGTCGCCCGATCGCGTGGCCTGACGCTAACGCGATCACAGCCGAACGATCGTACATTCGGCTGTTTCCACACCGTCACGGCAATACGACAACGCGGCTCGCAGCGAAACGGAAACAGCCTCTAGAATGTCCGACTCTTTTTTGGAGATGATCAATGGATGCTCTCGACCTGCTGCTCAACCGTGTTTCCGTTACGCGACTCGTCGATCCGGCGCCGACCGATGCCCAGCTGGATCTGCTTTTCCGTGCCGCGCTACGTGCTCCGGATCATGGCCAGCTTCGCCCGTGGCGTTTCCTGACCATTCAAGGAGAGGCGCGCGAGCGCCTGGGTGAGCTGTACGCCGAGGCGCTTGGCTTGCGCCAGCCGGACGCCGCCGACGAGGTGTTACGTAAGGCGCGCAAGATGCCGCTCCGGGCGCCTATGGTAGTGGTGGTCGTTGCCCGAATTTTGCCTCATCCGAAGGTGCCCGACACCGAACAGGTGCTTGCGGTCGGCTGCGCGGCGCACGGTATGTTGCTGGCGGCGCACGCACAGGGGTTGGGGGCCGTCTGGCGTACGGGCGAGTTCTCCTATGATCGGCATGTGTCCCGAGAACTGGGGCTGGCCGCCGATGAGCAGGTGCTTGGTTTCATTTATCTGGGAATGCCGGACGGCAGTACACGAACGCCGCCCGAGCTGGATCCGCGAGATTTCGTCAGCCAATGGAGCGGGGCGAAATAGCCTCAATCAGGACGCGGCAGCTTCGGGCCGGGCGAGTTCAGCGGTAGCTTCAGGCTGGCGATGAAACCGCCCTCGGGGTGATTGTCCAGCAGTAGCTCGCCACCATGCCGTTCGGCGGCGCGGCGGGCAATTGCCAAGCCCAGCCCGTGGCCGGCGGTGGTCTGTCCCGGAGCACGGAAGAACGGTTCGCTCAAGCGCGCCAGATGGGCCTCATCCACTCCTGGGCCATGATCGCGAACGCTCAGCATCAGGCAGTCGCCTTCGGTTCGGGCGCGTAATTCGATCGGTGAACCCTCTGGATTGAAGCGCAGCGCATTGCGCAGCAGATTGTCCAGCGCACGTTCAAGCATGTTCGGCCAGCCGTGCGGCACGATTTCGGTTTCCAGGCAGGTTTCGATGCGCTGGGCTGGCGACACGATGCGTGCGTTTTCTTCCAGCTGTTCGAATATCAACGGCAGATCGATGGCTGACGCCGCGCCCGGTTCGGCGTCCAATCGTGCCAGTTCGAGAATTTCGCTGATCAGCGCTTCCAGCCGATCGCATTCCTTGGCCAGCCGCGGCCAGATGGCTTCACGTTCCGCCGGGGTTGCCCGTTCAGCGAGCGCCAGGGCGATGCGCAGGCGTGCGAGCGGCGAACGCAATTCATGGGAGACGTCACGCAGAAGCTGTCGCTGGCTGCCGATCAGGCTCTGCAGCCGAGCGCCCATGCGGTTGAAGTCCTTGGCCAGCACGCCAAGTTCATCGCGCCGTGTGGCCAGGCGGGCCAGCGAGTTCTGTTGGTAAGCGGTCTGCCCGAGATCATGCACGGCGCTGCGCAGGCGATCGAGTGGACGGGTGATGGACAGCGTGAGCAGCAGGCTGAAGCCGGTCAGCACGACCAGCGCGATGGCTATCGCGCTCAACGGCCAGAACAGACTGCCACGGTGCCAGGCCTGTAGTTCCGAGTTGGGAATGCGGTAGATGAATAGATAAGTTTCGCCACTGAGCGGGCTGGTGTAGTCGGCTGTCAGCCGCCGCCAGGGCAGGCGTCCCGAGCGGTTTTCCTGACGGGCTTCGAACGCCGCGGCACGGGCCGGAAAGGTCCCACGAATGACCGGCTGGCCGTTCTCGGCCAGCACCTGCACATCGATATGAAAGCGTTGCCGATGGCGCTCAAGGAAAAATTGAGCGGGAAGGGCTCCCTGACGTTCGTAGACCTTCGTCCATAGCTCCGCCAGTCCCTGCACGCCCGGATGCCGATTGACGATCCAGGTGTCCTGATTCAGCGCATGGCCCAGCAGCATGGCGAGGCCCGCTACCAGCGCGATGGCCAGCCAGAATGTTGCAAGGATGCGCCAGAACAGTGATCGCACCGGTCAATCTCCACGACGAAGCCCGGCTGGCGGCTAATAACGCGCGAGCCGGGCGGGTTGGTTTCAGCTAAGGGTCAGCTATTCTTTTCGCGCTCGGCTTTCCACTGCTTGAACTCGGCGCGTTCGGCACGCTTGGCTTCCATCTTCTCGTGCATTTCATCGAACTGTTTCTGCTGCTCTGGCTTGAGCAGGCTGCGGATTTGCTTGTGCGTATTCTCTTTGCTGGTCTTCAGTTCGTCCTGCATGGCTTTGCGCTCGGCTTCAGGCAGTTTGTCGAGGTAGCGCTGGGTGATCTCGCGATGGTTCTTCATCTGTTGACCCATCAGCTCGCGCATTTCCCGCTTCTGCTCCTTGGTTAGGTCCAGCTGTTCGAAGGGGGCGTGCTTGCCGCCGTGGTGGCGATGGTTGCCGTCGGGCATCGCCAGGGCAATGGTGGGCAGGGTGGAGGCGAAAAGCACGGCAATCAGAGTCTTGCGCATCATGAGGTCTCTCCTGGGTAAGGGAACCGATCTCCGCAGAGCGCTTGTGCTCGTTCGGGCTTCGACCGGATGAGCTCAGTCTAGGGCGCGCTAGGTCAAGAGCGGTCAGGCCAGGGTAAAGGCTCGGTAAAGCCAATCAGGAAGCGTAAAGGTAACCGCGGCTGCGCAACGCGACGATCCGTGGACGTCCGTCGGGGTGAGGGCCGAGTTTGCGACGCAGATTACTGACGTGCATGTCGAGGCTGCGGTCGTACAGGGTCAGTTTGCGGCCAAGGGCAAGTTGCGCCAGCGCTTGTTTGTCCAGAGGCTCGCCGGGTTGGCTGAGCAGCGCTTCGAGGATCCGACCCTCGGACAGTGTCAGCGTCACTTCATGCTCGCCGACATTGGCGATGCCTCGGGCGGGGCTGTAACAAAGGTCGCCCAGTTCCAGCTGGGTCGGCGCGCTCGCCGGCTGAGTGCGGCGCAGCACGGCGCGTAGCCGGGCGGTGAGTTCGCGCGGATCGCATGGTTTGGCCAGATAGTCGTCGGCGCCCAGTTCCAGCCCAAGGATGCGATCCAGCGGCTCGCCGCGGCCCGAGAGCATCAGCACCGGCAGATCGCGGTGTTCACTGCGCAATTGCTTGAGCAATTCAAGGCCGCTGCCGTCGGGCAGCATCACATCGAGCACCACCGCTGCGGGCGGGTGTTCGGCCAGCGCGGCACGGGCGCTTTGGCCATCATGGCAGGCGCGGGCGACGAATCCCTCTTGGGCCAGCCAACTCACGAGCAGCTCGCAGAGCTCCTCGTCGTCATCTATCAGCAGCAGTTCGCTCATGCTTCGTTCGTATCCACTTCAATTGAGCCATTGCCGACGGCGACGACCCCGGGTGGTCAGGACGCCAAGCAGGAAGCCCAGCACGCCGACGCCTCCGCCAACGGCGAACCATTGTTGCTGGTCGTTCAGCCAGCGTTTCTGCTGTGGCTGCCCGTGCTGCAGTTGCAGGCGCAGTTGCTGGTTTTCTCGGCGCAGTTGCGCCAGTTGCGCCCGTTCGGCATCGGTTATGCCCGGACCATTGCTCGGTTCGTTGCGTTGAAGTTCGTTCTCGGACAGGCGTTGCTCCAGTCCGGCTTGCCTTGCGGCGGTTGGATCGGGCGAACCTTCATCGGCATGCACACATGATATGGCGAAACTCAGGGCCAGCAGCAGGGACGGCAAACCTTGGCGCATCGGAACTCCTTTTCTTCAACGGGCCGCGGAAATCCTGCGGCTGACGGATATTGCGACCGATTGGCTCAGGGAAATACTTGCTTGAAAGGCTTGACCACTACGTCGCCATAGACGCCGGCGGCCTTATACGGATCGGCGGCGGCCCATTCTTGGGCGGCTTGCAGAGATTCGAATTCGGCGACCACCAGGCTTCCGCTGAAGCCGGCAGCGCCTGGGTCATTGCTGTCGATTGCAGGATGCGGGCCGGCCAGGACCATACGACCTTCGGCTTTCAGCTGTTCGAGACGCGCCAAGTGAGCCGGGCGCGAAGCCAGACGATTTTCCAGCGAGCCGGGTACATCGGTAGCGATGATGGCGTAAAGCATGTTGACTCCTATTGTTCAGGTTCGGGAAGTGGCGGACCGGATAGACCACCTGCAGCGCAGGCAAGGCCCGGGGCATGACCTCGACGATTTGTTTCTCGGAGCGAGCCAGAAGCGGCAAGTGACCGGCATAATAACAAACCGCGCTTTTGGCGAAACGCTGTCCGCAGGTCATTTCCTGGACGCGGCGCAAGCTTTTGCCAAACTCGATAACGGCACGAGCACCGACCATGGCGGTCAGAACCAAAGAGCCGCCAAGCCCTAAGAGAAAAGGTCCCGAATGATTGTTGATCTGCATTGCCACAGTACCGCGTCAGATGGCGCGCTGGCGCCTGCTGCGCTGGTGGAGCGGGCACATGCACGCGGTATCGAGCTGCTCGCGCTGACCGACCACGACACATTGGAAGGCCTCGATGCTGCTCGGGCCATGGCCGATTCGCTGGGCGTTCGGCTGGTCAATGGCATCGAGCTTTCGTGTCTGTGGAGCGGTGCGACCATTCATGTGCTCGGCTACGCCTTTCGCCGGGACGCGGTCGCGTTGCAGCAGGCCATTGCGCAATTGCATAGCGGTCGTTGGCAGCGCGCGGAACTCATCGCCCAGCGCCTGGAAGCGAAAGGTATGCCGGGAGCGATGGAAGGCGCACGCGCCGTCCAGCAGGAACTGGGCGATAGCGATAACGCCCCGGCGCGTCCTCATTTCGCTGAATACCTGGTACGCGCTGGCCATGTACGTGACCGCGCCGAAGCGTTCCGCAAGTGGCTGGGGTCCGGCAAGCTCGGCGACGTCAAACAGCACTGGCCGAGCCTCGAGCAAACCGTAATGACGTTGCGTGACGCCGGAGCCTGGATCAGTCTGGCGCATCCCTGGCAATACGACTTCACTCGTAGCAAGCGTCGACGTCTGGTGAGCGAGTTCGCCCAAGCTGGTGGCCATGCGCTGGAAGTCGTCAACGGCATGCAGCCGCTCGAGCAGGTTGGTGGGTTGTCGATACTCGCTCGTGAATTCGGCTTGATGGCCAGCATCGGCAGTGATTTCCATGCGCCCGGCGACTGGTCGGAGCTGGGGCTGTATCGAACTTTGCCGGAAGATCTGCAACCGCTTTGGAGGCATTTCGATCATGGACCAGGCGAATCTGTTGCCAGCTGAGCACGGAGTATTCATGAGCCAGTTCTTTCAGATACATCCCGAAAATCCTCAAGTCCGGCTGATCAAGCAGGCCGTGGAAATCATTCGCGGCGGCGGGGTGGTGATCTATCCCACCGACTCGTCCTACGCCATCGGCTGTTCGATGGGCAACAAGGCCGGGATCGAGCGAATTCGCCGCTTGCGACAGCTGGATGACAAGCACAATTTCACGCTGGTCTGTCGCGATCTCTCCCAGCTCGGGTTGTTCGCCAAGGTGGACACGTCGGCTTTCCGCCTCTTGAAGACGCACCTTCCCGGACCCTATACCATCATTCTCAGCGCGACGCGTGAGGTGCCGCGTATGCTGCTGCACCCCAAGCGTCGCACCATTGGGCTGCGGGTCCCCGCGCAGCCGATCGCTCAGGCGCTGCTCGCTGAGCTGGGTGAGCCACTGATGAGCGTCAGTCTCATTCTGCCTGGGGAGACCGAGCCGATGAGTGATCCTTATGAAATGCGTGATGCGCTGGAGCATCAGGTAGACCTGATCATCGACGGCGGTTACGGTGGCATCGAAGCTTCAACGGTGATCAGTCTGGTAGATGGCGATCCAGAAGTGCTGCGTGTCGGTTGCGGCGATCCCGCACCCTTTATCGTCTGACCCGCTTTTTTCGAAATTTACGAAGGAAACCCTTTTGAGTTCCATGGAATCGCAGCGACGTGTGGTGTCCGGTATGCGGCCCAGCGGCCGTCTTCATCTCGGTCATTACCACGGCGTGCTGAAGAATTGGGTAAGGATGCAGCATGAGTATCAGTGTTTCTTCTGCATCGTCGACTGGCATGCCCTGACCACCGACCACGCGGCGGGTAGCGATATCGCGCGCAATGTGCAGGAGATGGCGATCGATTGGCTGGCGGCGGGCGTCAGTCCAAGCTCGGCGACCATGTTCATTCAGTCCCAAGTAGTCGAGCACGCCGAGTTGCATCTGCTCTTGTCGATGATCTGCCCGTTGCCTTGGCTGGAGCGCATACCCTCCTACAAGGAGCAGCAGCTCGATTCGCAGCAAAAGGATATCGATACGTACGGCTTCCTCGGTTACCCGCTGCTCCAGGCTGCAGACATTCTTGCGTACCGCGCCGGAGTCGTGCCGGTGGGGGCGGACCAGCTGCCGCATATCGAATTCGCTCGTGAGGTCGCGCGGCGCTTCAATCACCTCTACGGCAGCGAAGAAGATTTCGAGGTAAAAGCTGAAGCGGCGATTCGCAAACTCGGTAAAAAGAGCTCCAAACTCTACGCCAGCCTGCGCAGGAGTTATCAGGAGCAGGGCGATCTCGATGCACTGAACACCGCCCGTGCGCTGCTCAAAGACCAGCAGACCATCACCATCGGTGACCAGGAGCGTCTGTTTGGATATCTGGAGGGGAGCGGCCGACTGTTGTTGCCCGAGCCCCAGGCGTTATTGAGCGATTCCCCCAAGCTGTCGGGCCTGGACGGCGGCAAGATGGCCAAATCGGCCAGTAATTCCATCTTCCTGCGTGACACGCCTGCCGAGATCGAAGAAAAGATCAAGCGCATGCCTACCGACCCGGCACGGGTACATCGTCACGATCCCGGTGAGCCGACGCGTTGCCCGGTGTGGTCGATGCATCTTTCGCATTCGGCGGAGGATGTCTGTCAGTGGGCCGAACAGGGCTGCCGCAGTGCGGGTATTGGCTGCCTGGAGTGCAAGGCACCGCTGATAGAAGCGATCAAACTCGAGCTGGCGCCGCTGCAGGAGAGGGCTCAGGACTACGAGCAGAATCCGGATCTGGTGCGAAGCATCCTTGCCGAGGGCGCCGAGCAGGCCCGCGATGAAGCCCGCGAAACCTTGGTGGTCGTGCGTCAGGCAATGGGTCTGAATTACCGCTAGAGCACAACAGGACGGCCGGCATAAGCTTGCGCCGCTTCCGATGTCGTACATTTCATGGAGAGAGCATGCAGGACCCCCAGGCCGAGGTTGCGATCGATCCGCCCGGCGAGCAGCTGCGGCTGGCGCTTGTCTACGGCGAGGCTTTCAACGACCTGCCGCAGGACCTCTACATTCCGCCGGATGCGCTGGAGGTTTTTCTCGAGGCGTTCGAAGGGCCGCTGGATTTGCTGCTTTACCTGATACGCAAGCAGAACATCGACATCCTCGATATCCCGGTGGCGGAAATCACCCGCCAGTACATGGGCTACGTCGAGCTGATGAAAGCCGTGAGGCTGGAACTGGCGGCTGAGTATCTGGTGATGGCGGCGATGCTGGCTGAGATCAAGTCACGCATGCTGCTGCCGCGTTCGGCCGAGGTCGAGGAGGACGAGCTCGACCCGCGTGCCGAGCTGATACGCCGCTTGCAGGAGTACGAGCGCTTCAAGTCTGCTTCGGAGGATATCGACGAGCTACCGCGAGTTGGCCGCGAGCTGCACGTGCCGCGGCTGGATGCGCCGGACGCACGGGCGCGCAAACTGTTGCCCGAGGTCAGTCTGGAGGAACTGCTGATTTCCATGGCCGAGGTGCTGCGTCGTGCCGATATGTTCGAAAGCCATCAGGTAACGCGCGAGACGCTGTCGACTCGCGAGCGCATGAGCGATGTACTAGAGCGCCTCAAGGGCGGGGTATTCGTGCCTTTCGTCGCGTTGTTCACACTAGACGAAGGCCGGCTCGGCGTGGTGGTGACGTTCATGGCCGTGCTTGAGCTGGTCAAGGAGTCGCTGGTTGAGTTGGTGCAGAATGAACCCTTCGCACCCATTCACGTTCGGGCTCGGGTCGAATAATGTCGCGCACGGATGAGTCGAGGTAATTCAGGTTGAATCTTTCCGATCCCAAGGATCTCGCTTCGCTGCTCGAAGCTTTCCTGCTGGCTTCCGGCAAGCCGATGTCCATCGAGCGGATGTCCGAGCTGTTCGATGAAGCCGAACGCCCGTCGCCATCATTGCTGCGCAAGGCGCTGGGCGTGCTGGAGAAATCCTGCAAGGACCGTGCTTTCGAACTCAAGGAAGTCGCCAGTGGCTATCGCCTTCAGGTCCGCGAGCGTTTTTCGCCCTGGGTGGGTCGGCTCTGGGAAGAGCGGCCGCAGCGCTATTCGCGCGCGCTGCTGGAAACGCTGGTGTTGATTGCTTATCGCCAGCCAATCACGCGTGGCGAGATCGAAGACGTTCGTGGCGTCGCGGTCAACAGCCAGATCGTGAAGACGCTGCTGGAACGCGAATGGGTGCGCGTGGTTGGTCATCGCGACGTGCCGGGGCGGCCGGCGATGTTCGCTACTACCAGGCAGTTTCTCGACCACTTCAATCTGAAGAGCCTCGATGAGCTGCCGCCGTTAGCGGTGCTGCGCGAAATGGAACCCGCCCCGCTGCCGGTCGATGTCGAGGAAGCGCCCGTGCCTGATGCGTTGCAGGCGCGCGCCGATCTGGAGCTGCAAGCTGAAGCGCCGCGCGAGCAGACCAGCTTCCGCAGCCTGCTGGCAGAGCTCGACAGCATGGAGACTGGCCTAAAGACGGACTTCGACGACCTGCGCGACGCTGCCGAAGTCGATGAAGATCAGCGCATTCCAGACGACAATCTGTAGGCTTGATGAGCCTATAACTGGCGCCCTGCCAGGTAGCTGCTGTAGTCCGGAATCCTCAGGCTGTGGGCCTGATTGAGCAGCGGGCTGGAGAGCAGATAGTCGGCACTGCTCTCGTTGGCCGCCAGCGGAATGTTCCACACCGCGGCGACCCGCAGCAGCGCTTTGACGTCCGGGTCGTGCGGCTGCGGCTCGAAGGGATCCCAGAAGAACACCAGTACATCGATTCGTCGTTCAGCAATGCGCGCGCCGATCTGCTGGTCACCGCCTAGCGGACCGCTGATCATGCACTCCACCGGCAGGCCCAGGCGCTGCCCGAGCAGCAGTCCGGTGGTGCCGGTCGCGAGCAACTCGTGCTTCGCCAGCTGCTCTTTCTGCCGCTTCGCCCAGTCCAGCAAGCGCTCCTTGCAGTGGTCGTGCGCGACCAGCGCAATGCGCTTGCGGGCGGGCAGTGTCGCGGTGACGAAATCGATGCGATTCATTTTCTTCTCTGGTCTACCGAGTCGATGCTGAGATCTGGTCGCTGATCATGCTGCTTCGTAGAGCGCGCGGCAGGTGTCCAGCATCCGGTTGGAGAATCCCCATTCGTTGTCGTACCAGGCCATCACTTTCAGCAGGCGTCCGCTAACCTTGGTGTGGTTGGTGTCGAAGATGGAGGACATCGGGTTGTGGTTGAAGTCGCAGGAAACCAGCGGCAGCGAATTACAGGCCAGTATTGGCGAGCGCTGACTGGCGTCCAGCATCAGTGCGTTGACCTCGTCCACGCTGGTTTCGCGGCTGAGCTCCAGGGTCAGGTCCACCAGCGAGACATTGATCACCGGCACACGTACGGCCATGCCGGTCAGCTTGCCTGCCAGTTCCGGCAGCACCAGGCCAACGGCTTCGGCGGCGCCGGTCTTGGTTGGAATCATCGACTGCGTAGCCGACCGCGCACGGTAGGGGTCGCTGTGGTAAACGTCGGACAGATTCTGGTCGTTGGTATAGGCATGGATGGTGGTCATCAGGCCATGCTCGATGCCCAGCTCCCGTGACAGCACCTGGGCGACCGGAGCCAGGCAGTTGGTGGTGCACGACGCGTTGGAAATGATCTGGTGCGACTGACGCAGAATGTCATGGTTGACGCCATAGACGATGGTGGCATCGGCGCCGGAGGCCGGAGCGGAAATGATGACCTTGGCGGCGCCGGCTTCGAGGTGAGCGCTTGCCTTTTCGCGAGAGGTGAAGAGACCGGTACACTCGAACACCACATCGACCCTGTGCTGGCGCCAGGGAAGCTCGGCCGGGTTACGGATCGCGGACACGGCAATCGGATCGCCATTGACCACCAGACGATCTTCGCCGACCTCGATTTTTGCGTCGAAATGGCCGTGAACGCTGTCGTACTGCAAAAGGTGGGCATTCATCGCCGAGCTGCCGAGGTCATTGATCGCCACGACCTGCATATGTTCGCGGTAGCTCGAGCTGTAAAGAGCGCGAAGAACATTGCGTCCGATACGACCGAAGCCGTTGATGGCGATGCGAATAGTCATAAATGGGTCCTGATGGGAATTTGTTGTGGGAATGACAAGATTATTCCTGTCAGAATAGAAATCAAGCCCGTATTCACGTTGTTTTGTTGATAAAACCAAAGATTAATATGCAGGAGTGATGGCATGCACCCGCGGATTCAAGAGGTTACCGAACGTTTGATCGAGCGCAGCCGGCCAACCCGGCAGCGCTACCTTGCCCAGATGGCCGGCGCGGCGAGCGATGGGCCTCAGCGCGGCAGACTCCAATGCGCCAACTTCGCACATGGTGTGGCGGGTTGTGCATCCGCTGGCGACAAGCAGAAGCTGCGCCTGATGGACGAGGCCAACGTGGCGATCGTCTCGGCCTACAACGACATGCTGTCTGCGCACCAGCCGTACGAGCACTTTCCTGAAATCATCAAGCAGGCGTTGCGTGACGTCGGTTCGGTCGGACAATTCGCCGGCGGCGTGCCGGCCATGTGCGACGGCGTCACCCAGGGCGAGGCGGGGATGGAGCTGAGCCTGGCCAGTCGTGAAGTGATCGCTATGGCCACTGCCATCGCGCTGTCACACAACATGTTCGATGCGGCGCTCTACCTGGGTATTTGCGACAAGATCATCCCGGGCCTGATGATCGGCGCCTTGCGCTTCGGTCATCTGCCGGCGGTATTCGTGCCTGGCGGGCCGATGCCATCGGGCATTCCCAACAAACAGAAGGCCGAGGTTCGTCAGCGTTACGCCGAAGGCAAGGCCAGCCGCGAGGAGCTGCTAGAGTCGGAAATGCTTTCCTATCACAGCCCCGGCACCTGCACCTTCTACGGCACGGCGAACACCAATCAGGTGGTGATGGAAATCATGGGCCTGCACTTGCCGGGCTCGTCCTTCGTCAATCCCTACACGCCGCTGCGTGACGAGCTCACCCGCGAGGCGGCGCGCCAGGTGACTCGCCTGACGCCGCAGTCCGGCGACTACCTGCCGCTGTGCAAGATCGTCGACGAGAAGGCGATCATCAATTCGGTGGTGGCACTCAATGCCACCGGTGGTTCAACCAACCACACGCTGCATATTCCCGCATTTGCCCAAGCCGCCGGCATTCAGCTGACCTGGCAAGACATGGCTGACATTTCAGCGGTGACGCCGACCTTGGCGAAGGTCTATCCCAATGGCCAGGCCGACGTGAACCATTTCCATGCATGCGGCGGCGTGCCGTTCATGGTTCGCACGTTACTCGACGCCGGCTTGCTGCATGAGGACGTTTACACGGTCGTGGGTCAGGGGTTGAAGCGCTACACCCAGGAACCTTTCCTTGAAGGCGATGCGCTGGTTTGGAAGGAAGGTCCGGCTAACAGCCTCGACGAAGCGATCTTGCGCCCGGTTGAACGTGCCTTCTCTCCCGAAGGCGGCCTGCGTGTGCTGGAGGGCAACCTCGGCCGTAGCGTGACCAAGATATCGGCGGTCGCACCGGAGCACCGCGTGGTTGAGGCGCCGGCTCGAGTGTTCAGCGACCAGAGCGAACTGGCCCAGGCGTTCATGAACGGCGAGCTAGAAAAAGATTTCGTTGCCGTGGTGCGCTTCCAAGGACCCAAGGCCAACGGCATGCCGGAGCTGCACAAGCTGACGCCGTTCCTCGGTGTCTTGCAGGATCGCGGCCACAAGGTGGCGTTGGTTACCGACGGTCGCATGTCTGGCGCGTCGGGCAAGGTGCCGGCAGCCATTCACGTCAGCCCCGAGGCGCTCGATGGCGGACCGCTGTGCCGCTTGCGTGACGGTGATGTCATCCGGGTCGACGGCGAGACGGGCGAGTTGCGCGTACTGGTTGATCAGGTTGAGTTCGATAGCCGTGAGCCTGTGACGGCGCCCAGTGATCTGGGGATCGGCTGTGGTCGCGAACTGTTCGGTTTCATGCGGGCGGCCTTCAGTCCGGCTGAGAAAGGCGCGAGTGCGTTTACCGAAGGGCTGGAGGTGCTCAAGTGACGGCACTGGTAGGCGATATTGGCGGCACCAATGCCCGCTTCGCACTCTGGCGCGACCAGCGAGTCGAGTCGGTGCGGGTG
The DNA here is from genome assembly GCF_019355055.1 of Pseudomonas sp. MTM4. Taxonomy (NCBI): domain Bacteria; kingdom Pseudomonadati; phylum Pseudomonadota; class Gammaproteobacteria; order Pseudomonadales; family Pseudomonadaceae; genus Pseudomonas; species Pseudomonas sp. MTM4. The sequence goes on along the minus strand of NZ_CP048411.1, from coordinate 1,144,716 downwards.
CTGCCGACCGTTGAGTATCCGCGTCCGGAAGACGCCATTCGTGCTTACCTGCACGGTGTCGGTCAGAGTGTCGAGGCGCTTCAGGCGGTTTGCTTGGCCTGTGCCGGGCCGGTTTCTGGCGATGAGTTCGCATTCACGAACAATCACTGGCGTCTGAGCCGCAAGGCTTTTTGCGAAGATCTTGGGCTGAGCGATCTGCTGCTAATTAACGATTTCACGGCCATGGCGCTGGGCATGACCCGCCTGCGCGATGGCGAACTGATCGAGGTGTGCCCCGGGCAGTCCGAGGCGGGCCGTGCACGCCTGGTCATCGGACCCGGCACCGGGCTCGGAGTCGCCACATTGTTGCCATTGGCAGATGGAGACTGGCGAGCGCTGCCGGGGGAAGGCGGGCACGTCTGCCTGCCGATCGGCACGACCCGTGAGGCCGCATTGTGGGCGCACCTGCATGAAAAGCTCGGTCATGTGAATGCCGAGGCGATCCTCAGCGGGGGCGGGTTGTTGGAGCTCTATCGAGCCAGTTGCGCGCTCGATGGTGAGGCGCCTCGTCTGACTACACCCGCCGAGGTTACCGCCGCTGCGCTGGCGGGCGATGCATACGCCGAGGCGGTGCTGGAACAATTTTGTGCCTGGTTGGGTCGGATCGCCGGTGACAACGTGCTGACGACTGGCGCACGCGGCGGTGTCTACATTGCCGGGGGCATCGTGCCGCGCTTCGTCGAGTTCTTCGCGCGCAGCGGCTTTAGCCAAAGTTTTCGCGACAAGGGCTGCATGAGCCGGTACTTTGACGACGTTCCGGTCTGGGTGGTGACAGCCGAATACCCGGGACTGGAAGGCGCAGGCGTTGCCTTGCAGCAATTGTTGGGGGACACACCGGGCGAGCGCTGAGCCGCATCGAAACGAGAACAAGAGAAGGGACGCAGAGTGAACCAGGCCGGACGATCCATTTTGCTGGTCGATGACGACCAGGAAATTCGCGAACTGTTGGACACCTACCTCAGCCGATCTGGCTTTCATGTGCGCACCGTGGCCGATGGCGCGCAGTTTCGCGAGGCGATGGCCGACGATCCGGCCGATCTGGTCATTCTCGACGTGATGCTGCCGGATGAAGATGGCTTCAGTCTTTGCCGCTGGGTTCGGGGTCACCAACGTCTGGCCCAGATGCCGATCATCATGCTGACCGCCAGTTCCGATGAGACCGATCGGGTCATCGGGCTGGAGCTGGGCGCCGACGATTACCTGGGCAAGCCTTTCAGTCCTCGTGAGTTGCTGGCACGAATCAAGGCGCTGCTTCGCCGCGTCAACTTCGGCCAGGAGCGCACTGGCGACGTGCTCGCATTCGACGAGTGGCGGCTGGATATGGTCAGCCACCGGTTGTTTCATCAGGACGGGGAAGAGGTGTTGCTGTCCGGCGCTGATTTCGCATTGTTGAAACTCTTTCTCGATCATCCGCAACAGATTCTCGACCGCGACACCATTGCCAATGCCACGCGCGGTCGTGAAGTGCTGCCGCTCGAGCGCATCGTCGACATGGCGGTCAGTCGCCTGCGCCAACGGCTGCGCGACACCGGCAAGTGCCCTCGATTGATCCGTACCGTTCGCGGTAGTGGTTACCTGCTCGCCGCCCAGGTTGCGCCGCATCATGACTCGCTTGGCTAAGCGCCGATGGTTGCCCGTGCCGCGCTCGCTGCTCGGCCGGATGCTCTTTCTGACACTGCTGGTCGTGCTGGTGGCGCAGGCGTTGTCGAGTTTCATCTGGGTGTCGCAGCTGCGTGCAAGCCAGATGGAAGGCTTGCTGACCAGTGCTCGAAGCCTGGCGCATTCCATGTCCGCCAGCGTCAGCTATTTCCGCTCGCTGCCGCTGGGCTATCGACCGCTGGTGCTCGATCAGTTGCGCAGCATGGGCGGTACGCGCTTCTTCGTATCGCTGAATGACAAACCTTTGGACATGCGGATTCTGCCGCCGACCGAGCGCAAGCAGGCGGTGCTGGCGGAGGTGGACGCCGTGCTTCGCGAGCGCCTCGGCAACGACGCGGACATGTCGGTCAACTTCGTCAGTCCCAATGATCTGCGGATTTTCAACGGCGGGCTGAAGCTCGACGAGTTGCCGCGATCCTGGGCGCATTACGCGCTGAGTCTGGAACCCCTGAATCCACCCGTGCTGGTGACGCAAATTCAAATCGCGCCTGGCGAGTGGCTGTATCTCGCGTCGCTGATGCCGGCGCCCTACGTCAGCCTGGAAGACGAGGGCATCCCGAACCAGCAGCTCTGGTTCATCTTTCTCACTACCAGCTTTCTGTTGTTGTTCATCGGCATTCTTGTGCACTGGCAGAGCCGCCCGCTCAAGCGACTGGCGCAGGCGGCGCGGGAGATGTCGCTGGGCAGCGAAGTGGAGCTGCTGCCCGAGGCGGGCGGCAGCGAGGTGGTAGAGGTCAGCCGGGCATTCAACAGTATGCGCGAGCGCATCGGGCGTTACCTGACCGAGCGCGCCCAGCTGTTCAGCGCCATCTCGCATGACCTGCGCACGCCGATCACCCGGTTGCGTCTGCGGGTGGAATTGCTGGAGAACCCGGCCCTGCAGCACAAGTTCAGCCGTGATCTCGATGAGCTTGAATTGCTCGTCAAGGGTGCGCTGCAATGCGTCAAGGACACCGACATACACGAAAATATCGAGCCGCTGGATCTGAACCTACTACTCGATTGCGTCACCGAACCTTACCTCGCGCCCGCTGGCAACGGCCGTGTCACGGTGCACGGCCAGGCGGTCACCGCCTATGCGGGCAAGCCGCTGGCGCTCAAGCGCTGTATCGGCAACTTGCTGGATAACGCGCTGAAATATGGCGAGCGAGCGCACCTGCGTATCGACGATGACGGCGAGACCTTTGTGCTGCATGTCGACGATGAGGGGCCCGGCGTTCCGCAGGCATGGTTGCAGCAGGTGTTCGAGCCGAATTTTCGTCTAGCGGCCAAGCAGCCTGGGTATGGCCTCGGTCTTGGCATCGCCCGCAACATCGCACACGCCCATGGCGGGGAAATCGGCCTGCGCAATCTCCCCGAGGGTGGGCTTCGCGTGACCTTGAGCCTGCCGCGACATGCTGAGTGAGCCGCCTTCAATCAACGCTTGTTGCGGTCGTTACACAGGCAACCGCTTTGTAACCAAGCGGTGACCATTCGCTATCCCTTCGTTACCTGCCGCTCTCTCTGGCGCGCCTAGAATCGGTGCAGCGCAAGCAGAGACTTGCACCGAAAACAAAAAGAAAAAGGAAGACAAATGAACACGATCCATCGTCTGGTTACCGCTGTTTCCCTCGCTTCTCTCGTTCCCTTCGCTCACGCCGGTGAGGTCGAAGTCTTGCATTGGTGGACTTCTGGAGGTGAGAAGCGCGCCGCCGATACGCTGCAGCGACTTGTCGAAGAGCAAGGCCATACCTGGAAGGATTTCGCTGTCGCCGGTGGCGGTGGTGAGGCCGCCATGACGGTGCTCAAGACGCGCGCCGTCTCCGGTAACGCACCGGCTGCCGCTCAGATCAAAGGGCCCGATATTCAGGAGTGGGGCGAACTGGGCCTGCTGACCGATCTAAACGATGTGGCCGAGCAGGCCAAATGGGATGAGCTGCTCCCCAAGCAGGTCTCGACTGCAATGAAGTACGACGGTGACTACGTGGCGGTGCCGGTCAACGTACACCGGGTCAACTGGCTGTGGATCAACCCCGACGTCTTCGAGAAAGCCGGTGCGAAGCCGCCGCACAGCCTCGATGAGTTTTTCGCTGCTGCGGACAAGCTCAAAGCCGCCGGCTTCATGCCCCTGGCTCATGGCGGCCAGCCTTGGCAGGACGGCACCGTTTTCGAAGATCTGGCATTGGCGGTCCTCGGTCCGGAGGACTTCCGCAAGGCGTTCGTCGATCTGGACCGTGATGTGCTAACCGGCGACAAAATGGTCGAGGCGTTCGCCGCGCTGAAAAAGCTGCGCAGCTACGTCGACAACAACGCCGCGGGCCGCGACTGGAACAGCGCCACCGCGATGGTCATGAACGGCAAGGCCGGCATGCAAATCATGGGTGACTGGGCCAAGAGCGAGTGGAGCGCGGCGAACAAGATCGCTGGTGACGATTACCAGTGTCTACCGTTCCCCGGTACCGAGGGCAGCTTTACCTACAACATCGACTCGTTGGCGATGTTCAAGCTCAGCAAGGACGAGGATCGCCAGGCGCAGAAGGATCTGGCACGGACGGTTCTGGAACCTGAGTTCCAGCAGTTCTTCAACCAGAACAAGGGCTCAATCCCCGTGCGTCTGGACCAGGACATGAGCGAATTCGACGTCTGCGCCCAGCAGTCGATGAAAGACTTCAAGGACTCTGCGCAAGGTCCGGGTCTGGTACCGAGTCTGGCGCACGGCATGGCGGCCTCCAGCTATGTGCAGGGTGCGGTGTTCGACGTGGTCACCAACTTCTTCAACGATCCGTCTGCCGATCCGAAGAAAGCGGCGCAGCAACTGGCTGCGGCGATTCAGGCAGTTCAATAGCGTATTGGCCGCTTCGGCGGCCTTTTTTCCTGACGCATCGAACCTCACGGCCAGCCCCTCGACTGGTCGTGACGGGCAAGTCGTGCCCATGAACAACGATTGGAGCCGCTTTATGGATCCTGTACCCCCACGGAGCCAGACATGAGCTCAACTGCTGTCTTCACCAAAGCCTCACCGCTGGATGCCTTGCAGAACTGGCTGCCCAAACTGGTGTTGGCGCCGAGCATGCTGATCGTGCTGGTCGGGTTCTACGGTTACATCTTCTGGACGTTCCTGCTCTCGTTTACCAACTCGCGTTTCATGCCCAGCTACAAATGGGTTGGGCTGGCGCAATACGAACGTCTCTGGAACAACGACCGCTGGTGGGTGGCCAGTAAAAACCTGCTGGTGTTCGGCGGGTTGTTCATCACTATTAGCCTAGTCATCGGCGTACTGCTGGCGGTGCTGCTGGATCAGCGCATTCGCCGCGAAGGCTTCATTCGCACCGTCTACCTATACCCCATGGCCTTGTCGATGATCGTCACCGGTACGGCCTGGAAGTGGCTGCTCAATCCCGGGCTCGGGATCGACAAGATGCTGCGCGATTGGGGCTGGGAAGGGTTTCGCTTCGACTGGTTGGTGGATCCGGATCGCGTCGTCTATTGCCTGGTAATCGCCGCGGTCTGGCAAGCTTCCGGCTTTGTCATGGCGCTCTTTCTTGCCGGTTTGCGTGGTGTCGATCAATCCATCGTTCGGGCTGCGCAGATCGACGGGGCGAGCCTGCCGAGTATCTATCTGCGAATCATTCTACCGAGTCTGAGGCCGGTATTCTTCAGCGCCTTGATGATCCTCGCGCATATTGCGATCAAGGCATTCGATCTCGTGGCGGCAATGACTGCGGGCGGCCCAGGCTATGCCTCTGATCTGCCGGCGATGTTCATGTACGCCCATACCTTCACCCGCGGGCAGATGGGGCTGGGCGCGGCCAGTGCGATTCTCATGCTCGGTGCGGTGATGGCGATCGTCGTGCCCTATCTCTATTCGGAACTGAGGAACAAGCGCCATGACTAGCCTCGTAGGGCGAAAGCGCCTGACATTCAGCCGGGTGGCGATCTACGCGACGCTGTTGGTGGCGGTGGCGATGTATCTGGTGCCGCTGGTGGTCATGCTGCTGACCAGCTTCAAGACGCCCGATGACATCCGGACCGGCAACCTGTTGTCGTGGCCGGATGTGATGACGGTCATCGGCTGGGTCAAAGCCTGGGACGCGGTTGGAGGCTATTTCTGGAACTCGGTAAAGATCACCGTGCCCGCCGTAATCATCTCCACGCTGCTTGGCGCGCTCAATGGCTACGTGCTGGCGATGTGGCGCTTTCGCGGGTCGCAGCTGTTCTTCGGCTTGCTGCTGTTCGGATGCTTTCTACCGTTCCAGGTGATCCTGCTGCCGGCGTCCTTCACGCTGGGCCAACTCGGCCTGGCCAACACGACGCCGGGGCTGGTGTTGGTGCATCTGGTCTACGGCCTGGCGTTCACTACGCTGTTCTTCCGCAACTTCTACGTCAGCGTGCCGAACGCCCTGATTCGCGCCGCACGGCTGGACGGGGCGGGTTTCTTCACGATTTTCGGCAGGATTCTGCTGCCCATGTCCATCCCGACCATCATGGTCTGTCTGATCTGGCAGTTCACTCAGATCTGGAACGACTTTCTGTTCGGTGTGGTGTTCGCCAGTGGCGATACCCAGCCGATTACCGTGGCGTTGAACAACCTGGTTAACACCAGCACGGGTGCCAAGGAATACAACGTCGATATGGCTGCGGCGATGATCGCCGGGCTGCCAACGCTGGTGGTGTACATCCTCGCCGGCAAGTATTTCCTGCGCGGGCTTACGGCCGGCGCGGTCAAGGGTTAGGAGAACGACCATGGCTGCACTTGAACTCAGCAACGTTCGCAAGAGCTACGCCGGAAGCAACAATGACACCCTGAAGGATATCGACCTGAAGATTGGCGATGGAGAATTCCTGATCCTTGTTGGCCCTTCGGGTTGCGGCAAATCAACCTTGATGAACTGCATCGCCGGGCTGGAGGACATCACGGGGGGCGAGATTCGCGTCGATGGCGCTGACATCAGTACCGCCAGTCCCAAGGATCGGGACATCGCCATGGTGTTCCAGTCCTATGCGCTGTATCCGACCATGACGGTGCGGGAGAACATCGCCTTTGGCCTGAAGATGCGCAAGGTGCCGGCGGCCAAGATTGAAGAGGAAGTGTCGCGCGTTGCCCAGTTGCTACAGATCGAGCACCTTCTGGAGCGTAAGCCCTCGCAGCTGTCCGGCGGTCAGCAGCAGCGTGTGGCCATGGGTCGCGCATTGGCGCGGCGGCCGAAGATTTATCTATTCGATGAGCCGTTGTCCAACCTCGACGCAAAACTGCGGGTCGAGATGCGCACGGAGATCAAGTTGATGCATCAGCGATTGAAGACGACGACGGTCTATGTCACTCACGATCAGATCGAGGCGATGACGCTCGGCGACAAGGTCGCGGTGATGAAAGATGGTGTCGTCCAGCAGTTCGGGACGCCGAAGGACATTTATAACAACCCGGCCAACCTATTCGTGGCGAGTTTCATCGGTTCGCCGCCGATGAACTTCGTGCCGCTGCGCTTGAGCAAGCAGAGCGGTGGCTGGAGTGCGCTGCTGGAAAGCGGTCAGGATCGCTGCGAACTACCGCTGAAGCTTGCCGACGGCGAATCGCTGGAAGGGCGGGATGTGATTCTGGGTATCCGGCCCGAGCAAATCGGCATTGGTGCCGCAGGTGATTTGCCTTCGCTGCGTGCAGAAGTGCAGGTGATCGAGCCGACCGGGCCGGACACCATGATCTTCGTAAGCCTTAACCAGACCAAAGTATGTTGCCGCCTGGCACCGGACGCGGCGCCAAACCCCGGAGAAACATTGACGCTGCAGTTCGAGCCGGACAAGGTCCTGCTGTTCGATGCGCAGACGGGTGAGCGGCTGGGCGTCGCGCCGGGGAATGGAGCGGCGGGGCGCAACGGAACGGTCGCACGGTTGGTCGCCCGCTGAGTGGGCGCTTTGCTCGGATGAAAAAAGCCCGGTGGCGGGGTGTCTGCGTACCGGCGCCGAACGCGTCCAGATGGTATTCATGCATTGCTCCAGCGGTTGCAGCGAACACCGCTGGGCATGACGACTCGAACCGCAGTGAGCATGAGGCTGACATGCGGGTCGGAAAGGAGAGCCTTCACCGGCTCAATCCAACGGCAGTAACAACAATAAGAGCTAATTGGAGCGGATATGAAAAAAACCACACGCCTGGGTCTCGCGGTAGCGCTGGGCAGTCTCGCCATTCCGTTTACCGTTCAGGCACTGGATTTCAATGGTTACGTGCGCAGTGGCATTGGAGAATCGAGCGGTAGCGATTCGCAAGCCTGTTTCCAGTTGCCTGGAGCCCCGTCCAAGTATCGCCTCGGCAACGAGTGCGAACAGTACGCGGAGCTGGGTTTGAGGCAGGACTTGTTCACGCTCGACGATGGTTCGGTGCTGAGCGTGGAGGGCATGGCGGCGCTCTACAACGAATATGACCATACGCCGAAATTCACCGGGGACCATGGTTGGGCGAGGTTGGTGCAGGCCTATGCCGAATGGAGCAAGGTGCCGGCACTCAACGGAGGTTCGCTGTGGGCAGGGCGACGTTTCTATAAGCGAAATGACATCCACATCTCCGATTTCTACTACTGGAACCAGAGCGCCACTGGTGCCGGCATCGAGGATATGGAGATCGGCGGGCTGAAATACAGCTACGCCTTTTCACGCAAGGACAGCGTGTTCCAGGACAACTACATCAATCGCCACGATTTCAACGTCGGCGGCTTCGACAGCAATCCGGGCGGCGAACTGGAGTTCGGTGTCAGCTATATCGACGAGCCGGACCGTGACGACGCCAATAGTGGCTGGGCCGTTACCGTGCAGCACAAGCAGATCGGATTCCTGGGAGGCAGCAATACCTTGGCTGTGCAGTACGGCGAAGGGCCGGGCACGGGTCTTGGGTATACCGGCGACGTGACGCTGGGCAGCAGCGACACGAGCTGGCGAGTGGTCGAGTTCTTCGACTGGCAAGTGACGCCGCGTTTCGGTGGGCAGTTCCAGGCGGTGTACCAAAAGGACAAGCGCCAGAACGGTGGCGATCAGGACTGGATATCGGTTGGCGTGCGCCCGGTCTATGCCTTGACTGAGCAATTCAAGCTGGTCGCCGAAGTCGGACATGATCAGATCGACGCACCGGAAGGCACCCGAAAGCTAACCAAATTCACTGTGGCTCCGACCTGGTCACCGGCAGGTCCTGAGTTCTGGGCTCGTCCGGAGGTGCGCCTGTATTACACCTATGCTCAGTGGAACGACGCGGCGCAGGATGCGGCCAATCTGATGGCTGCTAGCTCCGCGCTGTCGGACACCGGCGCTTTCGGCGGCGATCAGCATGGGTCGAACTTTGGCGTGCAGGTCGAATACTGGTGGGACTGATCACGCTGATAGCCTGATTTTGTTAGAACCTCTGGGTGAAGAGGGCTTCTACTGACCCGAGCGGTAGAGTCCTCAACTGAACCGGAGGTGGCTTTGAGCGACAAGGCGAAGAACCCTTGCATCAGCGTTTGTAAGCTCAAGGACGACATCTGCATTGGCTGCGGACGCAGCCGGGACGAGATGAAGGCCTGGAAGGGCATGAAAAACAAGGAACGCAAGGCGGTCAACGAGTTGGCCGCCGAGCGGCTGAAAGCGCTGGGGAAGGCAAGGAAGAAAAAGAAGTGATCAGCTCTCTTCGGTTGGATAACGGGTCGCCATCAGACTTTCCTTGATCTTTCGCAGGTGTGGCTGGAAATCGACACCCCGGCGCAAGGTCACGCCAGCGGCCAGCGCGTCGAGCACGGTCAGTTGAATGATCCGTGAGGTCATCGGCATATAGATGTCGGTGTCTTCAGGTAGAGGTATGTCCAGGCTCAGCGTGCAGACCCTGGCCAGTTGGGAATCCGCAGCAGTCATTCCCAGCACCGAAGCACCATTGTCGCGTGCGATCGTTGCGGCCTCCACCAGTTCGCGGGTACGCCCGGTATAGGAAATGATCACGAAAAGATCCCCGGTATGCGCTACCGACGCCAGCATGCGCTGCATGAGCACGTCGCTGTGGGCGGTCACCGGAAGGTTGAAGCGAAAGAATTTGTGCTGTGCATCCAGCGCGACGGATGCAGAGGCGCCGAGTCCGAAGAAATGAATCTGGCGTGCCTGAATCATCAAGTCTACGGCGTGGCTGATAGCCTGAGGGTCGATAGCCTGACAGGCGCTGTCGAGCGAAGCGATAGTGCTGCCGAAGATTTTTCGTGTATAGGCTTCTGGGCCGTCGTCGGCCTCCACTGCGCGACTGACATAGGCAGCGCCGCTCGCCAGGCTCTGAGCCAGTTGGATCTTGAGTGCGGGATAACCTGCTGCGCCGAACGAACGGCAGAAGCGGTTTACCGTAGGCTCACTGACCTTGGCCGTCTGGGCCAGCGCCGCAATGCTGTAACGAGTGGCCTGCTGCGGGTCGCTCAGTATCACCTCCGCGACTTTCCGCTCCGCTTTGTTCAGCTCGTCGAGCTGATTTTTTATCTGTTCCAAGAGATTTTTCATGCGATCCATGTCTCTTCTTTCAAGGGGTCGCGCCTTCAGCTCTTCAAAAAGCTGATACGAGGCGCGAAAAAATCGGGTTATGTTGTTTTAATGACAACATTATCTGCTTAAACTGCACTTACAAAACCTGTAACGCAGCCTAATTTGGTTAATACAAAAAACATGCCTGCTATTACCGTTGACGCAACTACCTTTGCTTTGTTCGGCGCCTTAGGCGACCTGGCGCTGCGCAAGCTGTTTCCGGCACTTTACCAGCTGGATCGAGCGGGACTCCTCAACAGCGATACGCGCATATTGGCGCTTTCTCGCGATAAAGGAGAGCCTTCGGCTCATCTGGAGCGGATTGATCAGGCGTTACGCCGATACATTCCTGCCGCACAGCTGGACGAAACGGCGCTCTCGCGGTTTCAAGCGCGGCTGGAGTACATCACGATGGACTTCCGCAGCGCCCAGGACTACGCAGCGCTGGCCGAAACGGTGTCGCGCGACATGCCGCTGATCGCCTATTTTGCTACGCCGGCGGCGGTTTATGGCGCGATATGCGAGCACCTCGCGGCGGTCGGACTGGCTGAGCAGACCCGCGTGGTGCTGGAAAAGCCGATCGGCCATGATCTCGAATCATCTCGGGTGGTTAACGACGCGGTTGCGCAATATTTTCCCGAAACGCGTATCTACCGGATCGACCACTATCTAGGCAAGGAGACGGTCCAGAACCTGATTGCGCTGCGCTTCGCCAACAGCTTGTTCGAGACGCAGTGGAACCAGCATCACATCTCGCACGTCGAGATCACCGTCGCGGAAACCGTCGGTATCGAAGGGCGTTGGGGCTATTTCGATCAGGCCGGACAGCTGCGTGACATGATTCAAAACCATCTGTTGCAGCTGCTGTGCCTGATTGCGATGGACCCGCCAAGCGACCTCACCGCCGACAGCATTCGCGATGAGAAAGTGAAGGTGCTCAAGGCGTTGGCGCCGATCACGCCGGAGCGTCTGGGTAAACAAGTGGTGCGCGGTCAGTATGTGGCTGGCTCGGTCGGCGGCAAGGCTGTGCCGGGCTATCTGGAAGAGGAAAACTCCAACGCCGAAAGCAGCACCGAAACCTTCGTCGCGCTGCGTGCCGATATCTGCAACTGGCGCTGGTCCGGTGTGCCGTTCTATCTGCGGACCGGCAAGCGCATGGGCGAAAAGGTTTCGCAGATCGTCATCCATTTCAAGGAACCGCCGTTCTACATCTTCGCGCCTGAGCAACGTTCGCTGATCAGCAACCGCTTGATCATCCGCTTGCAGCCGGATGAAGGCATCTCGCTGCAGGTTATGACCAAAGAGCAAGGGCTCGATAAGGGCATGCATCTTCGTAGCGGGCCGTTGCAGCTGAACTTCTCCGAGACTTACAAGAGTTCGCGGATTCCGGATGCATACGAGCGCCTGCTGCTCGAAGTGATGCAAGGCAATCAGAACCTGTTCGTTCGCAAGGATGAGATCGAGTACGCCTGGAAATGGTGCGATCAACTCATCGACGGCTGGTCGCGCCTTGGTGACGCGCCGAAGGCTTATCCTGCTGGGTCCTGGGGCCCGGTCGCGTCCGTTGCCCTGATTACACGTGATGGGAGGTCCTGGTATGGCGATCTCTGAACTGGAACTGCCGTCGGGGGTGGTTGCCCATAGCCTGCCCGATCCCGACCAGTTGGCACAGGTATTGGCTGACCGCGTTGCCGGGGCGCTGAGTTACGCTGTCGATACTCACGGCAGCGCTAGCCTGGTGATATCGGGTGGACGCAGCCCGATCGCGTTCTTCGAAGCATTGTCGACGCGTCGGCTGGACTGGGCGAAGGTGCAGGTCAGCCTCGCTGACGAACGCTGGGTCGATGTCGACGACCCCGATAGTAACGAAGGTCTGGTGCGGCGCCATCTGTTGCAGAACGCCGCGGCTGATGCGCAGCTGCTCGGCCTTTATCAGCCGGCCGAAACGCTGGAGCAGGCCGCGCAGTTGGCGAATCATCGATTGGCTGACCTCAGCCAGCCTATCGATGTGCTGGTGCTAGGCATGGGTAATGATGGGCATACCGCTTCGTTGTTTCCTAACAGCCCATTGTTGGAGCAAGGGCTTGAGCCCAGCGGCAGTGATCGTTGCCTGCCGATGCTCGCGCCCACTCCGCCGATGCAGCGCCTCAGCATGACCTACCCGTTGCTGGCATCTGCTCGGGTTCAGTGTCTGGCGATCCAGGGCTCGTCCAAGCTGGAGACGCTGCGTCAGGCAATGCGCCTCGAAACCATGCAAATGCCCATCCGTGCATTCCTGCATTCCCCTCTAGAGATCTATTGGTGCCCCTGAGGCCCGAGGACTTTCCATGACCATGGACCAAAAAAACGCACTGATCGAAAAGATCTGTACCGAAGCGCGCATCCTTCCGGTAATCACCATCGGCAGCGAAGAGCAGATCCTGCCGCTGGCCGACGCGCTCGCTGCAGGCGGACTGACAGCACTCGAGATCACCTTGCGCTCGAAACATGGGCTCACCGCCATCCGCCGGTTGCGAGAGGAGCGACCCGACCTCTGTGTGGGGGCTGGAACGGTACTCGACAAACGCATGATGGACGACGTCGAAGCAGCGGGTGCGCAGTTCATCGTCTCGCCGGGCTGCACGGACGAGCTGCTTGAAGCAGGCGTCAACTGTTCCGTACCGCTGCTGGCCGGGATCAGCAACGCATCGGACATCATGCGTGGTTATGCACTTGGTTATCGCCGCTTCAAACTATTTCCCGCTGAAATATGCGGAGGCGTCGCTGCCATCAAGGCGCTTGGCGGTCCCTTCGCTGATGTGCGCTTCTGCCCGACCGGAGGCGTCAACGCTGCCAATGCCGCCCAGTATCTGGCGCTCCCCAATGTAATGTGTGTAGGCGGCACCTGGATGATCGACGGCGCAGCGCTGAAGAACGGCGATTGGGCCAGCATTCAGCAAGCCACGGCTGATGCGCTAGCTGCGCTGGACAAACGCTAAGCCGCCTGACCGCACGGCGCGCCACGCTCCGTGCGCGCCTGGTTCTGGCTGCTAAGCTTCCTAGTGCTTTGGCGAATCGGTGCGCGTATAGTGCGCGGCCTTTCAATCGGAACTGCCACACCGGGAGGTGCCTAGATGACCGAACACGAAGATACGACCCCTCATATTGCCCACGGCGAAAAGCTGCAGAAGGTTCTGGCCCGCCTTGGCCTGGCCTCGCGCCGCGACGTGGAAAGCTGGATTGCCGCTGGCCGAGTCAAGGTTAACGGCACGATCGCAACCCTCGGACAGCGTGTCGATCTGCATGATGCGATCGCCGTAGATGGCCGTCTGCTCAAGCGCGAAGAAGCCACCGAGGTGGTCCGCCGCGTCCTGATTTACAACAAGCCGGACGGCGAGATTTGCACCCGCGACGATCCAGAAGGGCGTCCGACCGTATTTGATCGCTTGCCCCGTCCGAAAGAGGGGCGCTGGATCAATATCGGACGCCTCGATATCAACACGACCGGCTTGCTGCTATTCACTACGGATGGCGAGCTGGCCAACCGTCTGATGCATCCGTCCTATGAGATGGATCGGGAATACGCGGTGCGGGTGCGCGGTGAGGTCGATGACGAGATGATCGAGCGCCTGAAAACGGGCGTCATGCTCGAAGACGGCCCGGCGCGTTTCACCGATATCCAGCAGGCACCCGGTGGCGAAGGCTTCAACCACTGGTACCACTGCGTGGTGATGGAGGGTCGTAACCGCGAGGTGCGCCGTCTGTGGGAATCGCAGGGGCTCGTCGTCAGCAGACTGAAGCGTGTGCGGTTCGGGCCGGTGTTCATGACTTCAGACCTGCCCATGGGGCGCTGGCGGGAGATGACTCAGAGCGAAGTCGACATCCTCAGCGAAGAGGTCGGTCTCAAGCCGGTGGCGTTGCCGGGAATGAAGGCCAAAACCAAGGACAAGCTCGACCGCATGCAGCGCAAGGTGGCCAAGCCTCTCGGGCGCGGCGAGCGACGTCCAAGAGTTTTGCGTTCGGCCCATGACGCTGATGTGCCGAGTGGCGGCGAAAAAGGACGTCGCTCGCGCGATGACCAGCCTGCACGCAAGCCACGTGATGCAGATGAGCGCAGCAAACCTGGCCGCGGCACCCCAGTGGCGGAGCGCCCGAGCACTGTTGGTCGCAATCGTGGCAAGCCATCGCCAGCCAAGCGCAATGGCCCGTCCAATACCGAGGGACAGCGTCCTGGTTTTGGACGCGGTGACCGTCCCAAGCGTCCGTGACGAATAGAGCTTGAAGCGATGAAGGGTGAGATCGTAGTGACCTCACCCTTTTTTCGTTTGGTTGCCCGTGATTTTTGCTATACAGCAGCAGCGGCTCTGATCCGGTTGCGGCCGTCGCGTTTGGCCTGGTAAAGCGCTTGGTCGGCTCGCAGCAGCAATTCTTCGTGAGATTCGTATGGGCGATAGGTCGCGCAACCGAGGCTGGCCGACAGCCGAACCTGCTTTTCTCCGATGAGAAAGAAGAGGTTCTGAATGGCGGCTCGAATGCGTTCGGCTACGATGGCCGCTGCCTCGGGGCCGGTGCTGGATAGCACGAGCACGAACTCCTCGCCGCCAAACCGGAAAACCATATCGACGTTGCGCAGTTGTTCCTTGAGCAGCAGCGCTGTCGCTCTAAGCGCGGCGTCCCCAGCTTGATGTCCGTAGCGGTCGTTAAGATTCTTGAAATAATCCATGTCCAGCATGATGACCGACAGGGCTTGGCCATGGCGCCGGGACAGTTCGGCTTCCCGTGTCAGGCTTTGCTCCAGTGCTGCACGATTTCCCGTACCCGTCAGCGGGTCTTTGAGTGACGCTTGAATGGCACGCCGATACAGCAGCGCATTGCGCACCGGGAACAGCATGCAGTCAATTGCGCGTTCCAGCTCGCTCAGCGTCCACTCGCAAAAGGGCGCATGGTTGAACACGCGCAGCTCGCCGAGGCAATCACCTTGATTGGAAAGTGAATAGCTCATATCGAACTCCGTCGTCTCACCAAGCTGAAGGTGAAAGTCGGTGTCGGCGTGGCGGTAGCTAAGGGCACACGACGGGATCACATGATGGATTTCATCCAGGAAGAACTTCCATAGCCGATCGATTTCTAGACTGGTCTGCAAGCGTGCCGCTAGATTGTCCAGACTAAAAAGGTTGAGTCGTGGCGGAGAAAAGGTTTCGTTGACACTAATGTCCAGACGCCTTGCGCGGGCAGTCCCGATATCGACGGTGGTGTTGTTCTGCTTGTCTGCCAACATGAAAGGACCTCGGACGCAATCTGCGCTATTAGAGGTTCCATGCGAATTCAGTGCCAGAATGTAAAATCGTTATTTATCAGCAGGTTGCAAGTTTAACGCCTGCGCTGCGGTAATCATTTGCCAGCGAAACGGCAGGATGATGCCAATTTGGCATGCCTGCCGGTGCTGTTGCGACGGGAAACAGGCGCTATAGGCTAGTTCGAATCACTGAGCATCGAGTGCTTGCCCGTTGATGCCAGTGCTATCTGGCCCCATGAGGTAGAGATAGACCGGCATGATGTCGGCCGGTAAGGGATTGACGGCCGGATTCTCGCCGGGATAGGCCTTTGCACGCATGTCGGTGCGTGTCGCGCCCGGATTGATGCTGTTGCTGCGGATCGAGCCAGTGCCGTCGAGTTCATCCGCCAAGACCTGCATCAGTCCTTCGGTTGCAAACTTCGATACGGCGTAGCCTCCCCAGTAAGCCCTGCCTTTGCGCCCGACGCTGCTCGACGTGAAGATCACCGAGGCGTCATTTGCCAGTTTCAACAACGGCAACAGCGTGCTGGTGAGCATGAAGGCGGCGTTGACGTTAACTTGCATGACTCGCATGAAGTTATCGCCGGACAGCTGCTCGACCGGCGTACGCGGACCAACGATGCTCGCGTTATGCAGCAGGCCATCCAATCGTCCGAACTCTCGTTCGACGGTCGCCGCGAGTTCGTCGTACTGATGCGGCAATGCGGTTTCCAGATTGAAAGGGATTACTGCCGGTTGCGGCCAGCCGGCGGCTTCGATTTCGTCGTATACCCGGTTGAGGTTTGCCTCGCTTTTACCCAGCAGCAGAACGGTTGCGCCGTGCGCTGCGTAGGCTTTGGCTGCAGCTTCGCCTATTCCGCGTCCGGCACCGGTGACCATGATGATCCGATCCTTGAGCAGGTCGGGGCGGGCTGAGTACTCGAACATCTGAAGCCTCATATACAGGACGTGGGCAGTCGCCCATCGATAGTGATCGGAAGAAGGTAATCAGGCTTGAGCTGTTAATTACTCCAAGCCGTGCGATCCAGTAAGGCACATAGTTCCAGAGGATGGTCGACAACCACGTCCGCCCCCCAGGTGTCGGGATCGTCATCGGGATGGATGTAGCCATAACGCACTGCGGCCGTACGACTACCTGCCGCGCGTCCTGATTCGATATCGCGCAGGTCATCGCCAACGAACAGTACGGTGGACGGATCGAGATCTAGTTGACTGCATGCCAGAAGCATCGGCTCCGGGTCGGGCTTGCTCTTGCTGACATGATCCGGGCAGACAAGCACGGCAGAGCGCGATGCGAGACCTAGCTGATGCATGATTGGCTCAGCGAAACGCAACGGCTTATTGGTGACGACTCCCCAGATCAGGTTCGCTTGCTCGATATCGATCAGCAGTTCCGACATGCCGTCGTAGAGCTGACTTTCGACCGCGCAATGGTGCTGATAGCGATCCAGAAACTCGAGTCGCAACGACTCGAATTCATCCGATAGTGGATCGACGTCGAAGGCGCTGAGCACCATCGCCCGGGCTCCACCTGAAACGACATTGCGCACGTCTTGGTCCGGAACTCGAGCGAGGCCTCGTGCCAGGCGCATCGCTTGTGCGACAGCGATGAAGTCCGGAGCGGTATCGAGCAGCGTACCGTCCATGTCGAATAACACCGCGCGCAGACGCATCATGCCTCCCGGAGTGTCTGGATCATATAGTTCACATCTACATCCGGTGACAGCTTGTAGTGTTTCGTCAGCGGGTTGTAGGTCAGGCCTATGATGTCTTTGACTGTAAGTCCGACATCACGGCTCCAAGCCCCCAGTTCCGACGGGCGAATGAACTTGCGATAGTCGTGGGTGCCACGCGGCAATAATTGCAGCATGTATTCGGCGCCGATGATGGCAAATGCGTAAGCCTTCGGGTTGCGGTTGATGGTCGAAAAGAACACCTGTCCGCCAGGTTTTACCATTTTGTAGCAGGCCCGGATGACCGAGGCGGGGTCGGGTACGTGTTCAAGCATTTCCAGGCATGTCACGACATCGAATTGCTCCGGCATTTCCTCGGCCAACGCCTCGGCGGTGATCTGCCGGTAAACAACTTCCAGGCCTGATTCGAGTAGATGCAGTCTGGCAACGGAAAGTGGAGCCTCGCCCATGTCGATTCCCGTCACCGTGGCGCCGCGCAGAGCCATGGCCTCGCTGAGAATCCCTCCGCCGCAGCCGACGTCCAGAACACGCTTGCCAGCCAGCGAGATGTGCTCGTCGATCCAGTTGACCCGAAGCGGATTGATTTCATGCAGCGGCTTGAACTCGCTTTCGCGGTCCCACCAGCGGTGGGCGAGTGCTTCGAATTTAGCGATTTCGGCGTGGTCGACGTTGCTCATGATCTGTTCCGTTTGAAAGCTTGGATGAGAGGCTTGTCCGAGTTGCTGATGTTGCCAGCTTCGGTCAGCAAAGAAGCTCTGATGGCGCGCTTCGTATACGTCAGTTTGTCGCGGCGAGCGGTGGAAGCGTACCCGGCTCAATGCTTGGAACGGATTTTTTCTCCCCATTCCTTGGCGGTGGTGATTAGACGCTCTTCGTCCATACGAACCAGCCGACGATCATCGAGTAGCTGTTTGCCGCCCACCCATACATGGCGTACGCAGTCGCGACTGCTGGAATAGATTAGCTGAGACACCGGGTCGTAGACGGGCTGCTGCGCAAGGCGGGACAAATCGAATGCGACCATATCTGCAAACTTTCCAATCTCCAGCGATCCGGTGTGATCATCCAGCCCAAGCGCACGAGCACCATTGAGCGTGGCCATGCGCAGTGCACGGTGGACATCGAGGGCGGTAGCCGAATTCGCGACCGCCTTTGCAAGCAGGGCGGCAGTGCGAGTTTCGCCCAACAAATCGAGGTCATTGTTACTGGCTGCGCCATCGGTACCTATCCCGACATTAACCCCGGCTTCCCATAGGCGTTCGACCGGGCAAAAGCCGCTTGCCAGTTTCAGGTTCGATTCAGGGCAATGAATCACACTGCAGTTGTGTTCAACCAGCAGGGCAATATCTTCATCATTTATCTGAGTCATGTGAACGGCCTGGAAGCGTGGCCCTAGGAGCTGAAGGCGAGCCAGGCGGGCAAGGGGACGCTCGCCATGCTGCTTCAGTGCCTCTTCTACTTCATGTGCGGTTTCGTGGACGTGCATATGAATGCCGATATCCATCTCAGCCACTAATGTACGTATGTTTTCCAGCTTGTCGTCCGATACTGAATAAGGTGCATGCGGCCCGAAAGCGATGCTCAGGCGCGGGTGGTGCTTGAGGTCATCGAACAGTGATACCCCTTTGCGAAGCGCCTCATCGGCGTCGCGTGCTCCCGGGATAGGGAAGTTCATCACTGGGATCGTTATCTGCGCCCGAATTCCGTGCTTATGCACAAGTTGGCTGACCACTTCGGGAAAGAAATACATGTCGGAAAAGCAGGTAATGCCGCTCTGTAACTGCTCCGCGATTGCCAACTCGCTACCTGCCGTCACAAACTCTTCGTTGACCCATCTGCTTTCCGCGGGCCAGATATGCTCGCGTAGCCAAGTCATCAGCGGCAGGTCGTCTGCCAGCCCTCGAAACAATGTCATGGCAGCGTGGCCGTGCGCATTTACCAGCCCGGGCGCTAGCAACATTCCTGAAAGGTCGCGTGTCTCCTTGACGGCGTATTTGGCGGCGTCCTCGCGAGGAGCTATTAGGACGATGCGTCCGTCGCGGATACCTAGCGCGTGGTCTGTCAGGACAACGCCCGCTGGCTCGACTGGAACGAGCCAAGTAGGAAACAGCATCAAGTCGAGCTGGTCGGCGGGCGTATAAGGCATATCGTCCATCTGATGAGTTGAGAGGAGCGCCAGTGTAAAGCCTGTCGAACTTGGTTTGAAGAATGAAGAGAAACCACGACGCCGACAATATATACAAGCACTTCGCAGCGAGGGCCCTTAAAGCTAATAACCTGGAATACCTGTTGACATGCATTTCTGGGTGCCTATAATGCGCACCTTCTCCGGCGCAGGCCCTTGGCGAAACCTCTTTTAAATCAAGAAGTTAGCTAAATTTAGGGCTTGCACGGACGGCAAGTTCGAGTAGAATGCGCCGGGCTGGCAGGTGGTGGTTGGGTCCTGTTAGTGGCTTCGGTCAGGTTGATCGAAAGCGGTTTAACGAGGCGGTTGACAGCGGGTTTGAACGCTGTAGAATTCGCCTCCCGCTGACGAGGGGCTCTAGCTGATCGAAAGCGCAAGCGGTTGAGAAGAAAGAAAAACTTCTTCAAAAACAGCTTGACGAGAAACAAGGCTGCTGTAAAATGCGCGGCCTCGGTTGAGACGAAAGGCTTGATCGAAACGCTCTTTAACAACTGAATCAAGCAATTCGTGTGGGTGCTTGTGAGGTAAGACTGGTAGTCAGCAAGATTATCAGCATCACAAATACTCAACGAGAAATCATTGAGTGCTCTTCTTTGGGGTGACCTTGAGAAGAGATTGCGATTGCTGAGCCAAGTTTAGGGTTTTCTCAAAACCCAAGCAGTATTGAACTGAAGAGTTTGATCATGGCTCAGATTGAACGCTGGCGGCAGGCCTAACACATGCAAGTCGAGCGGATGAGGGGAGCTTGCTCCCCTGATTCAGCGGCGGACGGGTGAGTAATGCCTAGGAATCTGCCTGGTAGTGGGGGACAACGTTTCGAAAGGAACGCTAATACCGCATACGTCCTACGGGAGAAAGCAGGGGACCTTCGGGCCTTGCGCTATCAGATGAGCCTAGGTCGGATTAGCTAGTTGGTGAGGTAATGGCTCACCAAGGCTGCGATCCGTAACTGGTCTGAGAGGATGATCAGTCACACTGGAACTGAGACACGGTCCAGACTCCTACGGGGAGGCAGCAGTGGGGAATATTGGACAATGGGCGAAAGCCTGATCCAGCCATGCCGCGTGTGTGAAGAAGGTCTTCGGATTGTAAAGCACTTTAAGTTGGGAGGAAGGGCAGTAAGTTAATACCTTGCTGTTTTGACGTTACCGACAGAATAAGCACCGGCTAACTTCGTGCCAGCAGCCGCGGTAATACGAAGGGTGCAAGCGTTAATCGGAATTACTGGGCGTAAAGCGCGCGTAGGTGGTTTGTTAAGTTGGAAGTGAAAGCCCCGGGCTCAACCTGGGAACTGCTTTCAAAACTGGCAAGCTAGAGTATGGCAGAGGGTGGTGGAATTTCCTGTGTAGCGGTGAAATGCGTAGATATAGGAAGGAACACCAGTGGCGAAGGCGACCACCTGGGCTAATACTGACACTGAGGTGCGAAAGCGTGGGGAGCAAACAGGATTAGATACCCTGGTAGTCCACGCCGTAAACGATGTCGACTAGCCGTTGGGATCCTTGAGATCTTAGTGGCGCAGCTAACGCATTAAGTCGACCGCCTGGGGAGTACGGCCGCAAGGTTAAAACTCAAATGAATTGACGGGGGCCCGCACAAGCGGTGGAGCATGTGGTTTAATTCGAAGCAACGCGAAGAACCTTACCAGGCCTTGACATGCAGAGAACTTTCCAGAGATGGATTGGTGCCTTCGGGAACTCTGACACAGGTGCTGCATGGCTGTCGTCAGCTCGTGTCGTGAGATGTTGGGTTAAGTCCCGTAACGAGCGCAACCCTTGTCCTTAGTTACCAGCACGTAATGGTGGGCACTCTAAGGAGACTGCCGGTGACAAACCGGAGGAAGGTGGGGATGACGTCAAGTCATCATGGCCCTTACGGCCTGGGCTACACACGTGCTACAATGGTCGGTACAAAGGGTTGCCAAGCCGCGAGGTGGAGCTAATCCCATAAAACCGATCGTAGTCCGGATCGCAGTCTGCAACTCGACTGCGTGAAGTCGGAATCGCTAGTAATCGTGAATCAGAATGTCACGGTGAATACGTTCCCGGGCCTTGTACACACCGCCCGTCACACCATGGGAGTGGGTTGCTCCAGAAGTAGCTAGTCTAACCTTCGGGAGGACGGTTACCACGGAGTGATTCATGACTGGGGTGAAGTCGTAACAAGGTAGCCGTAGGGGAACCTGCGGCTGGATCACCTCCTTAATCGAAGACTTCAGCTTCTTCATAAGTTCCCACACGAATTGCTTGATTCACTAGCGAAAAGCGATTGGGTTTCGACCCGAGAGAGACGATTGGGTCTGTAGCTCAGTTGGTTAGAGCGCACCCCTGATAAGGGTGAGGTCGGCAGTTCGAATCTGCCCAGACCCACCAATTGTCATGGGATGTGGCCGATCTGTAGATGGGGCCATAGCTCAGCTGGGAGAGCGCCTGCTTTGCACGCAGGAGGTCAGCGGTTCGATCCCGCTTGGCTCCACCATTACTCGATAATCGCTGAAAGCTCAGAAATGAGTGCTCCGAACGGACGTTCGAGAGTATTGATTTCTGGTCTTTGCGCCAGAACTGTTCTTTAAAAATTTGGGTATGTGATAGAAATAGACTGAGTGATCACTTTCACTGGTGATTATTCAGGCTAAGGTAAAATTTGCGAATTGCTCTTTATGAGCAAGAATGCGGATTTTCGGCGAATGTCGTCTTCACGTTATAGACAGTAACCAGATTGCTTGGGGTTATATGGTCAAGTGAAGAAGCGCATACGGTGGATGCCTTGGCAGTCAGAGGCGATGAAAGACGTGGTAGCCTGCGAAAAGCTTCGGGGAGTCGGCAAACAGACTGTGATCCGGAGATGTCTGAATGGGGGAACCCAGCCATCATAAGATGGTTATCACACACTGAATACATAGGTGTGTGAGGCGAACCAGGGGAACTGAAACATCTAAGTACCCTGAGGAAAAGAAATCAACCGAGATTCCCTTAGTAGTGGCGAGCGAACGGGGACTAGCCCTTAAGTTGATTTGAGATTAGCGGAACGCTCTGGAAAGTGCGGCCATAGTGGGTGATAGCCCTGTACGCGAAAATCTCTTATCAATGAAATCGAGTAGGACGGAGCACGAGAAACTTTGTCTGAATATGGGGGGACCATCCTCCAAGGCTAAATACTACTGACTGACCGATAGTGAACCAGTACCGTGAGGGAAAGGCGAAAAGAACCCC
This sequence comes from Pseudomonas sp. MTM4, assembly GCF_019355055.1. Classification (NCBI taxonomy): domain Bacteria; kingdom Pseudomonadati; phylum Pseudomonadota; class Gammaproteobacteria; order Pseudomonadales; family Pseudomonadaceae; genus Pseudomonas; species Pseudomonas sp. MTM4. Next base: position 1,122,159 of record NZ_CP048411.1, on the reverse strand, counting down.
GGAGAGGGGAGTGAAATAGAACCTGAAACCGTATGCGTACAAGCAGTGGGAGCCTACTTTGTTAGGTGACTGCGTACCTTTTGTATAATGGGTCAGCGACTTATTTTCAGTGGCGAGCTTAACCGAATAGGGGAGGCGTAGCGAAAGCGAGTCTTAATAGGGCGTCTAGTCGCTGGGAATAGACCCGAAACCGGGCGATCTATCCATGGGCAGGTTGAAGGTTGGGTAACACTAACTGGAGGACCGAACCGACTACCGTTGAAAAGTTAGCGGATGACCTGTGGATCGGAGTGAAAGGCTAATCAAGCTCGGAGATAGCTGGTTCTCCTCGAAAGCTATTTAGGTAGCGCCTCGTGTATCACTGCTGGGGTAGAGCACTGTTTCGGCTAGGGGGTCATCCCGACTTACCAAACCGATGCAAACTCCGAATACCAGCAAGTGTCAGCACGGGAGACACACGGCGGGTGCTAACGTCCGTCGTGAAAAGGGAAACAACCCAGACCGTCAGCTAAGGTCCCAAAATCCTGGTTAAGTGGGAAACGATGTGGGAAGGCTTAGACAGCTAGGAGGTTGGCTTAGAAGCAGCCATCCTTTAAAGAAAGCGTAATAGCTCACTAGTCGAGTCGGCCTGCGCGGAAGATGTAACGGGGCTCAAACCAGGTACCGAAGCTACGGGTTCATCGTAAGATGAGCGGTAGAGGAGCGTTGTGTAAGCCTGTGAAGGTGAGTTGAGAAGCTTGCTGGAGGTATCACAAGTGCGAATGCTGACATGAGTAACGACAATGCGAGTGAAAAAACTCGCACGCCGAAAGACCAAGGGTTCCTGCGCAACGTTAATCGACGCAGGGTGAGTCGGTCCCTAAGGCGAGGCTGAAGAGCGTAGTCGATGGGAAACGGGTTAATATTCCCGTACTTCTGGTTACTGCGATGGGGGGACGGAGAAGGCTAGGCCAGCTTGGCGTTGGTTGTCCAAGTTTAAGGTGGTAGGCAGAGATCTTAGGTAAATCCGGGATCTTAATGCCGAGAACTGATGACGATCCTTCTTTTAGAAGGAGAAGTGGTTGATGCCATGCTTCCAGGAAAAGCCTCTAAGCTTCAGGTAATCAGGAACCGTACCCCAAACCGACACAGGTGGTTGGGTAGAGAATACCAAGGCGCTTGAGAGAACTCGGGTGAAGGAACTAGGCAAAATGGCACCGTAACTTCGGGAGAAGGTGCGCCGGTGAGGGTGAAGGGTTTACCCCGTAAGCTCATGCCGGTCGAAGATACCAGGCCGCTGCGACTGTTTATTAAAAACACAGCACTCTGCAAACACGAAAGTGGACGTATAGGGTGTGACGCCTGCCCGGTGCCGGAAGGTTAATTGATGGGGTTAGCGCAAGCGAAGCTCTGATCGAAGCCCCGGTAAACGGCGGCCGTAACTATAACGGTCCTAAGGTAGCGAAATTCCTTGTCGGGTAAGTTCCGACCTGCACGAATGGCGTAACGATGGCGGCGCTGTCTCCACCCGAGACTCAGTGAAATTGAAATCGCTGTGAAGATGCAGTGTATCCGCGGCTAGACGGAAAGACCCCGTGAACCTTTACTATAGCTTTGCACTGGACTTTGAATTTGCTTGTGTAGGATAGGTGGGAGGCTTTGAAGCGTGGACGCCAGTTCGCGTGGAGCCATCCTTGAAATACCACCCTGGCAACTTTGAGGTTCTAACTCTGGTCCGTTATCCGGATCGAGGACAGTGTATGGTGGGTAGTTTGACTGGGGCGGTCTCCTCCTAAAGAGTAACGGAGGAGTACGAAGGTGCGCTCAGACCGGTCGGAAATCGGTCGTAGAGTATAAAGGCAAAAGCGCGCTTGACTGCGAGACAGACACGTCGAGCAGGTACGAAAATAGGTCTTAGTGATCCGGTGGTTCTGTATGGAAGGGCCATCGCTCAACGGATAAAAGGTACTCCGGGGATAACAGGCTGATACCGCCCAAGAGTTCATATCGACGGCGGTGTTTGGCACCTCGATGTCGGCTCATCACATCCTGGGGCTGAAGCCGGTCCCAAGGGTATGGCTGTTCGCCATTTAAAGTGGTACGCGAGCTGGGTTTAGAACGTCGTGAGACAGTTCGGTCCCTATCTGCCGTGGACGTTTGAGATTTGAGAGGGCTGCTCCTAGTACGAGAGGACCGGAGTGGACGAACCTCTGGTGTTCCGGTTGTCACGCCAGTGGCATTGCCGGGTAGCTATGTTCGGAAGAGATAACCGCTGAAAGCATCTAAGCGGGAAACTTGCCTCAAGATGAGATCTCACTGGAGCCTTGAGCTCCCTGAAGGGCCGTCGAAGACTACGACGTTGATAGGTGGGGTGTGTAAGCGTTGTGAGGCGTTGAGCTAACCCATACTAATTGCCCGTGAGGCTTGACCATATAACACCCAAACAATTTGATGTTTGCGTGTCAGACGGTTGAAGTCGACAAACAAACCGAAAAGACGCATCGCTCGCAAAGCGAACCAAAACACAGCAACACCATCACATGCCCGATTCGCTGCAGCGGCTAAATCCCGAGGCAGCAACCGAATTGCTTGACGACCATAGAGCGTTGGAACCACCTGATCCCATCCCGAACTCAGCAGTGAAACGACGCATCGCCGATGGTAGTGTGGGGTCTCCCCATGTGAGAGTAGGTCATCGTCAAGCTTCTACACCAAACCCCCGGCCCTCGTAAGAAGGTCGGGGGTTTGTCTTTGCGCCAGAGAAATTATTAAGCTGTAGAGACGGCTCTGTGCAAGGCCTGCGAAAACGTCACCAGCCATGCCGACGCCCTAGGTCCAACCCCAAGATCGAGTTTGAAAAGGTTCGCTTAGCAGGTACTGATCGTTCGGAATGCTTGAGAAATCGTTCCACTGTTGTTCAATCTGTTCACCGATAATGACGCGAGCAATCCTTCGAGAGAAATACAATTACTGCTAAATTGACGAACTCTGGCGGTCTCGGTGTGTTGGGGCTGCGGTTTTTGTTCAAGAGGTTCGCGTGGCCAAGAAAACCACATCATTCTCCAGTCTTGGCGGGCTGGTGTTTTCCACAGACGCAGGACGTCATTGCCCCGATTGCAATCAGCCGTTGAATGCCTGTATCTGCAAGCAGCAGGCGATTCCTGAAGGTGATGGTATCGCCCGCGTGCGTCGGGAGATCAAAGGGCGCGGCGGCAAGACCGTGACGACTGTTGCTGGCGTGCCCCTTGCGGAAGCGGAGCTCAAAGAGCTCGCCAGCGCGCTCAAGCGCCGTTGCGGTACTGGCGGCGCGCTCAAGGACGGGATCATCGAGATTCAGGGCGATCATGTTCAACTGCTGCTAGATGAGCTGATCAAGCTCGGATTCACGGCCAAAAAATCCGGCGGCTGAGTTCGATATCCGACTAATCAAATTTTGTGCTTATTACTTGGCGCACCGGCTGTCCAATCGGATAGCTTTCTGCCGTGCTCTACGCTCGGTAGGTAATCTCATATCAGGAGGCCTAGATGCCCGTACGACGCACACGTAGATGACGTCAACGCTCTTCCTGCTGGGCCTGTGGACGACTCGCTGACATTTACCGGCGACTATAGGAGAGATGAGCTTGTATGTGCGGCTGCTGTAGAGGGCTCATGCGGGAAACGCAGGAGAAGAGGTATCCATCGTATCTTTGAAGAGGCTTCGTTAAGCCTCCCCATACCAATGTGGCCCAGCAATGCAGGCTGTTCAGTTCCCGCTAGCTGCCTCGGTACTCACAGCCGCTAGTGCAAGTTTCATGGATGCGAATCCGAGACAATTCCGGTATCAGCGGCTTCAGCTTGTCCCATATCCATTTCGCCAGGTTTTCGCTGGTGGGGTTCTCCAGGCCTGGTAAATCGTTCAGATAGTTATGATCAAGCTGTTCGTAAATCGGCTTGAAGATCTGCCGTATCTCGCCAAAATCACGAATCCAACCAGCATGCGCGTCGACCTCACCCTCTAGGTAAATGGCGACCCGGAATGAGTGGCCATGCAGCCGACCGCATTTGTGACCCTCAGGTACATGCGGCAAACGATGTGCGGATTCGAACGTAAACTCTTTGAATATTTCCACTGGCCCATCCGAAGGTAAAAATTTCTGTGGCGGCATTTTACCGTTTTGTATCCAGGGTGTCAGTGAAACGGATCGAGTGAGCTTGCCTATAAAACCGGATGTCGTGAAAGGCCTTCGAGGCTCCAAACTTAATCGGCAGCTAGGAATATCAGAGTGACTTTTGCTAATGCTCCTTTAGTTCTTTGACACCACAGCAGGGTTGCGGCAAATTACCCGACTTTTTATCGGCATTCGCCGTTTCGGGGAGTTGAAATGAATGCAGTAGTGGCCGCAGTCGGCATTATGCTGATTCTTAGCCTGTGCAGAGTTCATGTTGTCGTAGCCTTGATTACTGGCGCTATTGCCGGCGGCATGTTGGGTGGGCTGGGAATCGAAGGTAGCCTTGCCGCCTTCAATAAGGGGCTCGGCGGAGGAGCGACGGTTGCGCTGTCCTATGCGCTACTCGGCGCGTTTGCGGTAGCAATCGGGAAAAGCGGGTTGGCCCATGCACTGGCCGATAAAGCGCTAGCAATCTTAGGGACGAGAGAGGTGCAATCGGGTGGTTCAGTCAAGTGGATGATGATCGGGCTGCTGCTTGTAGTCGCAGTGTCGTCACAGAATATCCTACCGATTCATATTGCATTCATTCCTCTGTTGGTTCCGCCCCTGTTGTACGTGCTAAGCAAGCTGCAGATCGACAGGCGATTGATAGCATGCGTGCTGGCGTTTGGCTTGATAACGCCTTACATGTTCCTTCCCGTTGGCTTCGGTAATATCTTTCTAACTGAAATTCTGCTCGCCAATGTCGCTAAGAGCGGTGTTGATATCACGGGGGTCAATGTAAGCCAAGCCATGCTGATCCCAGCTCTCGGTATGGCAGCAGGCCTATTGATTGCCATGTTTAGCTATCGCAAGCCGCGGGCGTACGTGCTGGCGAAGTTAGATCAATCGAAAGTGGAAAGCGTCAGCTATAGCCCTCTCACCTTACTGACTGCGGCGTTGGCAGTTGCGGCAGCGTTCATTGTCCAGTTGTGGCTGGACTCGATGATTATCGGGGCTCTGATAGGTTTCGTTATTTTCTCTGCCTCGGGGGTAGTGCGTTGGCGGGAGGCTGATGACCTCTTCACCGAAGGCATGAAAATGATGGCAATGATCGGTTTCATCATGATTGCTGCCGCAGGCTTCGCAGAAGTCATGCGTGAGACCGGTGAGGTGAAAACATTGGTCGATGCATCTGCAGAGTGGATAGGTAACAGCAAGGCCATCGGTGCGCTGATGATGTTGGTGGTGGGGCTGTTGGTCACCATCGGCATCGGCTCTTCCTTCTCTACGGTCCCAATCATTGCCGCTATCTTCGTCCCGTTAGGGGTGGAGCTCGGATTCAGTCCATTGGCTATCGTTAGCCTTGTAGGTACTGCGGGCGCGTTGGGAGATGCAGGTTCGCCGGCTTCGGACTCGACACTTGGCCCAACAGCAGGACTTAATGCCGACGGCCAGCACAACCATATCTGGGATACCGTGGTGCCGACATTCTTGCATTACAATCTGCCACTTCTTGCATTCGGCTGGGCTGCAGCCATGATCCTGTGACAGAGTGAGCACTAGCCTGTATATTTTTCAAACGCCGTCCTCGTAACGGCGTTTTGATTGTTTCTGCTCCATCGCCGAATCGGCACTCCTCGCGGCAATCGCTGACTAATAGACACAGCCGCAGCGAAAGGATGCAGACAGTGAATTCAACCCTTGAGCAAAAAGTGTTTCTCGCGCTGTTGCTCGTCGTCACTATCGCTTTCGGCTGGATACTTTTCCCTTTCTATGGCGCCGTCTTCTGGGCTGTCATTCTTGCCATCATCTTTGCTCCGCTTCAGCGACGCCTGCATCAATATCTGGGCAACAGACGGAATCTGACTGCTTTTATCACCTTGATGGTATGTCTGATCGTTGCGGTGCTCCCGGTTATTCTGATTACAGGGTTGCTGGTCCAGGAGGGTGCTTCGCTCTATAGGCAGATCGAAAGTGGTGAGTTGGATGTCGGTAGCTTTGTTGGAACTGCAAAGGAATTGCTACCCGCGTCATTGGAGCAGCAGTTGCGGCGGTTCGGGCTAGGTGATGTCGACCAGATGCGTGAGCGACTCGCAAGCTGGGCGTTAGAAGGCAGCCAGTTTTTGGCGACCAAGGCCTTCAGCTTTGGTCAGGGTACATTCCAGTTCCTGATCAGTTTTTTTCTAATGCTGTATCTGTTGTTCTTCCTCATTCGAGACGGACGAGACCTGGTCGTTCGGATTCGACGAGCACTACCTCTGAGCGATAATCAGAAGCGTAGGTTGTTCAGCAAGTTCACCCGTGTGGTCAGGGCTACGGTTAAAGGCAACATTGTGGTTGCAGCTATCCAAGGCTTTCTCGGAGGGGCGATCTTTGCAGTACTGGGAATTCCAGCGGCCGCGCTCTGGGGCGTTCTCATGGCATTCCTGTCGTTGCTTCCGGCAGTTGGGGCAGGGCTGATATGGACTCCGGCAGCACTCTATTTTCTGATGAAGGGCATGGTTCTGCAGAGCGTGATTCTTACGCTCTATGGAGTCCTTGTAATTGGCTTGGTCGATAACATCCTGCGGCCAATTCTTGTAGGCAGGGACACCAAGATGCCAGACTATCTGGTGTTGATTTCGACGCTGGGTGGGCTCGCTCTGTTCGGCCTGAATGGTTTCGTGATCGGCCCGCTCATTGCTGCCCTTTTTATGTCGACGTGGGGATTGTTCACTTCACCCGAGGGGAATCGCTAGTTAGCCGCGTCCGACTATGCCGGACGCGGCCGCAAACTAAATCACTCGACCGCCATCGTCACGGCTGATTATCACCGTGGCGGAACGTGGCCGGCGTCCCGCGCCATCGGGCCATGTGCTGGTGTACTCGGTGGAGGTTGAACCTTCGCCGGGATGTTGGATGTTGACGAACAACGTGCGGAAATCCGGCGTTGCAGTTATTCCCGTCACCTCGGCGCCTTGGGGACCCACAAGGAATCGCTTGGTTTCGCCTGTTCTGGGATCTGATACCAGCATTTGGTTGTTGCCAAACGGCCCGTCGCTCAGTTGGCTGCCGCTCATGTCGGTCTGTATCCAAAGCCGCCCGTCGTTGTCGAACCAGAGTCCGTCAGGGCTCGCCAGTATATTTTCCTCGGTCAACTGTTTGCCGCGAGGATCACGGCTGTCGTTTTGTGGGCCGGCGAGAAGATACAAGTCCCACTGAAACCGAACGCCGGTGTGGTTCCTCCCCCCTTCGCGCCAGCGAATGATATGTCCGTAAGGATTCGGCGCGCGTGGGTTTGCCGCGTCGGTGTCCCGCCGAGAGCTATTGTTTGTCAACGTGAAATACACCTCGCCAGTGTCAGGGTGTACGGCTCCCCATTCAGGACGATCCATTTTCGTCGCACCGACAATATCGGCAGCGAGGCGGGTATTGATCAACACCTCGCCTTGGTTGGCAAACTCAACATTGGCGGCAGCACAAGCCTGTTGAAAATCAGCGTTTTCAATGTCAAGCGGCAGCCAGTCACCGCTGCCGTCTGGGTTGAATCGGGCCACGTAAAGCGTTCCTTCATCAAGGAGCTGGCCGTCGCTGCGCAGCGGGCGATACCTATCGCGGCTTACATACTTATAGATGTATTCATTTTGCGAGTCGTCTCCTGAATAGCAGACCACCGGCCAGCCAGGCTTGACGGGCGCGAACACCAGTCCTTCATGTGCAAATCGGCCGAGTGCGGTGCGCTTTACTGGTGTGGAGTCGGGGTCGAACGGATCGATTTCGACGATCCAGCCAAATGTATTGGGCTCGTTGCGATAGTCGGCTCTGAAATCCTCTGCCGTTGCCGTTGCGTCGAAGCGCTGGAATTCATCACCCGGAATCGTTTCCCAGCCGTAACGGCTAGTCGAAGGAAGACCATAGCGCCGCAGGTGGCGGGGCAGTTCAGAATCGCGACTCGCGAAATAGCCCGCCCAGTTTTCCTCGCAGGTTAGATAGGTTCCCCACGGTGTGTAGCCGTTCGCGCAATTGTTCAACGTTCCTCGTGCAGATGTGCCGCTTGGGCTGTAGCGGGTCTTCATCAGATCATGACCTCGCGCGGGCCCTTCGATCCGCATGGGGGACGCGCCAGTGATGCGCCGGTTGCGGGCTGATGGCAATACCGCCCATTCGCCGCGGGCGTTGCGGCGAATCTCTACAATCGAAACGCCATGAGCGTTTATTTCCTTACGGACTTCATCGGCGTCGACGCGTTTGCCGTTGACGACAGTGGCGCCGTTGCGGTGTAGCAACGGTACATCTATGTATTCATGGTTAAGCGCGAGCAAGCCGTGATCGCTCTTGCGGCCCTTGAATTTGGCATCCATAGGGAAGAAATGCATGCCGTCGTGGTGCATGCCGGTCTGCTGTGCCTGATCTTCCGCGCTGTTGCTAGCGTCTTCGAGATACGCAGGATAGCTTCCGCAAATCGGCGTGCCCCAAGGAATGAACGCTGTTGCGGAGAACCCGGACGGCACTGTCACCGTGTCAGCTCTGGTAATGCTTACCGCACCAAATGGGAGTCGGGTCCGACGTTGGAAGGGCAAACCACGGTCAGTAGCTGGAGCTGCTGCGTTGGTAATCGCAGGTAGACCGCCGAGAAACGCAAGTGCGCCGACTGCCGCACCGCTGGTGAGCACCTTGCGCCGCCCCGCGTTGATGACATCCTGGATATGGGGATTGGCTGAACGATTGCTCGGCAATTCATCACCGTTGCCAAACATGAGGTTGTCGTTATTGTCAGTCACGATGCAGCTCCATAGGTAATCGACGGAACTGCGACGCTAGGCTGAACTCGCGACAGATTAATGACAATCCAACAGCGGCCGACAAGCGGTTCGCTTGATGATTTCCTGAACACAAACAAAAAGCCCCGGTATCTACCGGGGCTTTTTTCACACCACCAGCTCGGGCCGAGGCCCGAGCCAGAACCATTCTTAGTGGAACTGGTTCATGGTGTTGTCTTTACCGCTTGCCTTCAGAGCCGCTTCGCCAGCGAAGTACTCCTTGTGGTTGTCGCCAATGTCGGAGCCAGCCATGTTCTGGTGCTTGACGCAGGCGATGCCCTGGCGCAGTTCCTGACGCTGAACGCCCTTGACGTAGGCCAGCATGCCTTCTTCTGCGAAGTACCCTTTGGCCAGATTGTCGGTCGACAGCGCAGCGGTGTGGTAAGTCGGCAGCGTGATCAGGTGGTGGAAGATACCGGCGTGGACGGAACCGTCCTTCTGGAAGGTGCGGATCTTCTCGTCAGCTACCTGGGCCAGTTCGGTTTCGTCATACTCCACGCTCATCAGCTTGGCGCGGTCGTAGGCGGAAACGTCCTTGCCTTCGGCAACCATGGCATCGAACACCTGCTGACGGAAGTTCAGAGTCCAGTTGAACGACGGGCTGTTGTTGTAAACCAGCTTGGCATCCGGAATGGTCTTGCGGATTTCATTGACCATGGCCGCGATTTGCCCAACGTGCGGCTTCTCGGTTTCGATCCACAGTAGGTCGGCGCCGTTCTGCAGCGAAGTGATGCAATCCAGTACGCAGCGTGCCTCACCCGTGCCCTTGCGGAACTGGAACAGATTGGACGGTAGACGCTTCGGACGTAACAGCTTGCCTTCGCGCTTGATCACGACGTCGCCGTTGCCCAGTTCGGCTTCGGTGATTTCTTCGCAATCCAGGAAGGAGTTGTACAGGTCGCCCAGGTCTCCGGGCTCTTTGGTCACGGCGATCTGCTTGGTCAGGCCGGCACCCAAGGAGTCGGTACGCGCAACGATTACGCCGTTGTCGATACCCAGCTCGAGGAACGCGTAGCGAACGGCCGCGATTTTGGCGAGGAAGTCGGCGTGGGGAACGGTCACTTTGCCGTCCTGGTGGCCACACTGCTTCTCATCCGAAACCTGGTTCTCGATCTGGATGCAGCAGGCGCCTGCTTCGATCATGCGCTTGGCCAGCAGGTAGGTGGCTTCCGGGTTACCGAAGCCGGCGTCGATATCGGCAATGATCGGGACGATGTGAGTTTCGTAGTTGTCGATCTGGTTCTGGATTTCCGCTGCTTTGCCGCTGTCGCCAGCTTCGCGAGCGGCGTCCAAGGCGGTGAACAGCAGATCCAGTTCGCGGCTATCAGCCTGACGCAGGAAGGTGTACAGCTCCTCGATCAGGTCGGAGACGGCAGTCTTCTCGTGCATCGACTGATCCGGCAGCGGGCCGAACTCGGAGCGCAGCGCGGCAACCATCCAGCCGGAGAGGTAGAGGTAGCGCTTGTTGGTGGTCTTCAGGTGCTTCTTGATGGAGATCAGTTTCTGCTGACCGATGAAGCCATGCCAGCAACCCAGCGATTGGGTGTAAACGGACGAATCGGCATCATACTCAGCCATGTCCTTGCGCATGATGTCTGCGGTGTACTGAGCAATCTCCAGACCGGTCTTGAAACGGTTCTGAGCACGCATACGAGCAACGGATTCAGGGTTGATAGCGCTCCAGCTGCTTCCAGCTACTTCTTTCAGAGCGGCAACGGCCTTGATGTCGTTTTGATAAGCGGACATGGTCAATCCTTTCAAAAAATTCGTGTTTGGTTAAGCACCGACTGTTCCCACCGAAACCTACGTGCTAATCGCATGATGATGCGGGCGACACGCGGCAGAGCGTCGAAATACCGACCGGGACGAGGATTGAACCAAGAGAGGAGGGGTGTGCAGTTACGACCGCTGGAAGATTCGGCTAGCTGTGGAATGATCGTGGCATTCCGGCACACAGCGGCTTAGGCCGTTGGGCGACTCAGCAGAACTGGCGTCTTCGAGCTGATGCGTTAATCGCTTCCCCGTCCCTCAGGACGACTCGTTCCAGTCGCAACCTCGTCAGTCCGCCTTGTGGGCAGTACAGTCACGGATCCCTCAGCTGGTTGGCTAAGTATGACCCGGAGGCCCGTGACAGGGCCCCTGATTAGCGGGAGCGGGGCCATGATGCTCCGGCCAAAATGGTTCGTCAATTGTTTTGTAGTGAAATTTTCAGGGCACTACATTTTTTACAAATCATCGAATCTCTCTAAGCCGTTCTATTCCAGCATGTCGACTTTGAGTCGTAGCGACAGATTCTGGCGACCTTCAGTGGAGTAGCGTCGCAGCGTTGCGCTGTCATTGGAGCTGGCGGATTCGTCGATGCCGCCAAGCGATATCCACTCACCGAGTCGTCCGCTTACACGAGTATCGGTTTGCTGCACATTGATCGTATCCGGCCGATAGGCGCTTATCCGGTCGTTATGGCTGCTAACGGTGACCTGCACTTGATCACCATGAACCGTGGCAGTGGCGTAGAAGCCGCGCGTGACATTCCGATATTGGGTCTGCTGATAGATCTGGCCGTAGCCGTCGGCGCCAGTGGTGGTAATAGGCACGCTTTGGCCGACCTGTATCAAAGCAGGGTAGCCCTCGGTAACCTGAATCTGTTGAACGCCTCCGCCTTGGCTGTTGGTGCTGCGACGGATGATGCGGACCTGATCACTGCCTCTGGCTTCCCCGCGCCCGGTCTGGATTTCCACGTCACCGATACGGGCGGAGCCATCGACTCGATAGCCATTGTCACTACTCATCGCCGAGTTTTGCGTATCGACACTGATGAGCAATCGACGGGGCTCAGTATCGATCTGGGACAGCACGTCCTGCAGCTCAGCGATTACAGCGGAAGGCGCGTTCACGATCAGCTGATTCCCGTAAGCGTTTACCTTGCCTTGATTGCCGACTACCGATTGCGCGATTGGCAATACGTCTTCGGCCATACGGAATTCGAGAGGGATTACCTGTGTCGCGGCATGAAGCGAGAGGCTGACGAATGCCAGGAACACGGCGAGGAGATAGCGCTTCATAGCAGGAAACTCCGCAGGTCGGGGTCAGACAGGCTGTGGTCCCAGGCGTTGTCGAATAATCGCTGTCGCTGGCGGGCGCGACCGGGATCCCGGTATAGCGCATGGCCGGAAAATTGGTCTGGCTCAGGGCGAACCAGCACGCCACAGTTGTCGGCTATCAGGAAAGCGCACGCTTGCATCGGATAGTCCGGATGAAATTTGCGAATCGCCAGGTTGCTGGTCAATCGGCGCGCCAGCGTAACCAGACGATGCCCTTGCTTGACGGCGCGGGAGGAATCGCCGACCAGAATACGCAGGCGATTGCGTGGGTGTGCCAGAAGAAAGTGCGAGCAAGCCTGTTGAATACAGCTGTGGTTGTACAGCCAGGGCTCCAAGTCTGGCGTGTAAATATTCAGACTACGTCGGGCCTGTTCAATCAGCGCTAACGCATGCTGGCGAGCCTCAACCGCGCTGTTGAAGGCCTGAGCTGGGCTACTACCCAGAACGAATGAAGCAGAGCTCCATTGCTCCAGGCCTGTTGGCGATGCCGATGGGTTATTGATTTCGAAACGACCCGGTGAGTGAAAATCGATATCTGCCAACTCTGCGGAGGTGGCTGGTCGATCCGGGTCATTGCGATTCATGGTGGATCAGTTGCTCTTTCGAAGCATATCGACGTGGGGTAGGCCCGCTTCCAGGAACTCCTCGCTGATCACTTCAAAACCGAGGCGTTCATAGAACGAGGTGGCATGGACCTGGGCGGTCAGTCGTTGTTCGCGGAGACCACGACGTTCTGCTTCTTCGATCGCGGCCTTCATCAGCGTGCCTCCAACATGCATCCCGCGCCAGTCGCGTAGCACGGAGACGCGACCGATATGTCCATCATTCAGCAAGCGCGCCGTGCCTATGGGATAGCCACTTTCAAGGGCGAGGAAATGCACGGCCTCGGCATCGTCCGCATCCCATTCGAGCTCAGGCGGCACCGACTGCTCGGCGATGAAAACGGTCTCGCGAATTCGACGCAAATCGGCGTTGTCCTGCTGCCAGTCGGCGATGCGAACTTCTATATCACTCATCAGCAAACTCCAGACTTCCCTGCTTGACCAACTGCCACACCAGATTACGCCCATCTTCGTCGTTCAGCCACGGTGCGAGGTTTTCCGCATGTATCGCATCAGCCGAGCAGATCAGTTTCAAAAGATCTTTCAAATGCGAAGGCAGCAAGCGGCTCTGGCCGCTGGCGAACAGCAGAAGACCAATGTCGACCTCGCTCCAGGCCAGGCGCGCGCTGAGATTACGGATCAGGACCGCGCCATCTTTCAGCGCAACGAGTAGCGCATGCTCCTCTATGTCCGGGCCCTGCACGCGTTCCGGATAGCGAGGTTCGGTCATGAACTGGCCGAACCAAGTGAGCAGCAGGCGCTCATCGCCCATGTGTTCGGTGAGCATCGCCCGCAGCCGATCGAGCGCGTCGCCCTGGATCTGGTAGGGATCATCGGTGGGAGTGAGGTCAGCGTCGCTATAGCGTTCTTCGTCGGGTAGGAATTGAGCGAGAAAGTCGGTGAAGTGTGTCAGGACTTCAGCGGCGCTAGGCGCTCTGAAGCCGAGCGAATAGGTCATGCAGGCATCTTCGGCGGTGCCGAAATGCGCCAGCCGAGGTGGCAGATAAAGCATGTCGCCGGGTTCCAGAACCCATTCATCGGTGCCTTGGAAATCCGCAAGGATGCGCAAGTCGGCGTGTTGCTGCATGAGACTGTCGCCGTCACACATCTGTCCTACGCGCCAACGGCGTTGACCCTGAGCCTGCAGGAGGAAGACGTCATAGTTGTCGAAATGCGGGCCGACGCCGCCTCCCGGGGCCGCGAAGCTGACCATCACGTCGTCGATCCGCCAGTTGGGCAGGAAACGGAAATGTTCGATGAGCTCGGCGACTTCTGGAACCAGTTGATCGACCGCCTGGACCAGTAGCGTCCAGTCGCGCTCCGGAAGATGCTGGTAAGTATCTTCGCTAAACGGCCCGCGGCGCAGTTCCCAAGGGCTGTCGCCATGTTCGATGACCAGGCGCGACTCGACTTCCTCTTCCAGCGACAGCCCGGCTAGTTCGTCGGGCGAAACCGGACTTTCGAACGAGGGAATCGCCTGACGGATGAGCAGTGGTTTTTTTTGCCAGTAATCGCGCAGGAACTCGCGCGCGCTTATGCCGCCGAGAATTTGCAAAGGAGTATCGGAAGTCATACAGGTACCTTGCTCTGCTACAGAGCTGCAAATAAAAACGCCCGGCACAGCCGGGCGTGCAAAAAGAAGGCGTCGTTCAGATCCGCTTGGCCTGGGCGGCCGCGTTGCCGATGTAGCCAGCCGGGGTGAGCTTGCGCAGCTCGGCTTTGGCTTCGGCCGGTATATCCAGGCTCTCGATGAAAGTCTGCAGGGCCTCGGGGCTGATGCCTTTGCCTCGGGTCAGCTCTTTGAGCTTCTCGTAGGGATTTTCGATGGCGTAGCGGCGCATCACCGTCTGGATCGGCTCAGCCAGCACTTCCCAGCAATTGTCGAGGTCTTCGGCGATACGCGCCTGGTTGAGTTCCAGCTTGCCAATACCTTTGAGGCTCGCCTCGTAAGCGATGAGACTGTGGGCAAAGCCGACGCCAAGGTTACGCAGGACTGTGGAGTCGGTCAGGTCTCGCTGCCAACGGGAAATCGGTAGTTTGCTCGCCAAGTGCTGTAGCAGGGCGTTGGCGATTCCCAGATTACCTTCGGAGTTCTCGAAATCGATCGGGTTAACCTTGTGCGGCATTGTCGAGGAGCCGATTTCACCGGCAACGGTGCGTTGCTTGAAATAGCCCAGCGAGATGTAGCCCCAGATGTCGCGGTCGAAGTCGATGAGGATGGTATTGAAGCGCGCCACAGCATCGAATAACTCCGCGATGTAATCGTGAGGTTCGATCTGAGTGGTGTAGGGGTTCCAGGTCAGGCCCAGGTCATCTTCGATAAACGCGCGCGCGTTGGCTTCCCAGTCGACCTCGGGATAGGCAGACAGGTGCGCGTTGTAGTTGCCGACAGCACCGTTGATTTTACCCAGCAGCGGAACGGCTTCGACCTGTGCGATCTGTCGCTCGAGGCGATAGACCACATTGGCCAACTCCTTGCCCAGGGTGGTTGGCGAAGCGGGCTGGCCATGGGTGCGGGACAACATGGGAACATCGGCGTGCTCGACCGCCAGCGCGCGAATGGCATCGGCCAGCTGGCGCATCACTGGCAGCAGTACGTTGTCGCGGCCTTCACGCAGCATCAATGCATGGGACAGATTGTTGATGTCCTCGCTCGTGCAGGCGAAGTGGATGAATTCGTTTACTTTAGCCAGTTCTGGCAGTTGCTTGGCCTGCTCTTTCAGCAGGTACTCCACCGCCTTCACATCATGGTTGGTGGTGCGCTCGAACTCTTTGACCCGCTCGGCATGCGCCAACTCGAAGTTTTCAGCCAATTGATTGAGCAGCGCATTGGCTTCCGAGGAGAAGGGCGCGACTTCTGGGATACCGCTGTGCGCGGCCAGACGCTGCAACCAACGCACCTCGACCTGAACGCGGCAGCGAATCAGACCAAACTCGCTGAAAATAGGGCGCAGGGCGCTGGTTTTGCCGGCGTAGCGGCCATCGACGGGGGAAACCGCGGTGAGCGTGGAAAGCTGCATAAGAGGCATCTCGGCAGTCGAGCAACGAAAAGAGGGCGCAGATTATACACGAAAGCGGCGGGGTGACCGTCGCCGTGCCGCACCGATGGCGCTTATTCCGACCGGAGCATGGGGTACAGTGCATCAAGGAGTTTGCGGCGGCTGAACACCATTTGCCAACGATGTCCACCGAGCTGGCGCCACAGCCGCGCGGAACGAATTCCGGCCAGAAGAAGCGCGCGGATCTTGGCGGCATTGTCGGTTTGCTGAAGGTGACGCATGTCGCCTTGCACCTGGATGCGCTGCCGGAATGTGCTGAGCGTGTCCTGATAAAGACCGCCGAAGGAGGCGATCACATTTTCGTGAGTCAGCCCGAAATGGTCGGCCTGCTGTTGTATCTGATCGAGGCGACTTCCTATGACCTGTAGCAAGTCGCTGCGTTTATCCAGCTGACGCTCAAGGCCAATCATGGCCAAGGCATAGCGCAATGGCTCGCGCTGCAGGCTGCTGGTGTCGCGCTCCAGCGCACCGACGAGTGCTCGATAACCATCGCGTAGATTGAGGTCGTCGCCGCCATAGATTTCCCGTGCCGGCTTGTCCTCCCGAACGAGCAGGCTGCCTAGCATGCTGCCAAGCGCGGCGTTCGGGACCTGACCGGTGCGGGCGATCCGATCGACCAGTGCAGCAGCTTCGAATACCGCACCGAGCGCGACCAGCTGTTCCTGCAGGGGCGTCATGGGCGAACTCCGGCAAACCAGGGTTCGGCAGTTTCGATGACGCCACCACCGAGGCAGACCTCGCCGTCGTAAAACACCACGGACTGCCCAGGCGTGACGGCGCGTTGAGGGTCATCGAATATGGCTCGGTAGCCATTGGCTGTCTGCTCCAAGGTGCAGAGCTGATCGCTCTGGCGATATCGAACCTTAGCGGTGAGGCGTAGAGGTGCGGACAGCTCCAACGGATTGACCCAATACATCTCGGAGACGAGCAGGGCGCGGGAGAACAGCCAAGGGTGATCGTTGCCCTGTCCCACCACGAGTACGTTGCGTTCGAGATCCTTGCTCAATACGTACCAGGGTTCATCGCCGGCATCCTTGAGGCCGCCAATGCCCAGCCCCTGCCGCTGACCGATGGTGTGATACATGAGGCCGTGGTGGCGACCGATGGTTTCGCCGTCGATGGTCTCGATATCGCCGGGCTGGGCTGGCAAGTATTGCTTGAGGAAATCGCTGAACCGGCGTTCACCAATAAAGCAGATACCCGTCGAGTCCTTCTTTTTCGCCGTCGCGAGGCCATGTTTTTCGGCCAGGGCGCGGACGGCTGGTTTTTCCAGTTCGCCGACGGGAAACAATGTCTTGCTCAGCTGCTCGCCGCCCACGGCATGAAGAAAGTAGCTTTGGTCTTTGTTCGGGTCGAGGCCCTTGAGGAGCTCGCTGCGTCCGTCGGTGTCGCGGCGGCGTACGTAATGGCCAGTGGCGATCAGGTCCGCACCCAGCGCCAGAGCATAGTCCAGAAAGGCTTTGAACTTGATCTCGCGGTTGCACAGGATGTCCGGGTTGGGCGTTCGCCCAGCCTTGTATTCGGCCAAGAAATGCTCGAATACGTTGTCCCAGTATTCAGCCGCGAAGTTAGCGGTATGCAGCCTGATGCCGAGCCGATCGCAGACGGCCTGAGCATCGGCCAGATCCTCGCGTGCGGTGCAGTACTCGGTGCCGTCATCTTCCTCCCAGTTCTTCATGAACAGGCCTTCAACCTGATACCCCTGTTCGAGCAGAAGCAGAGCGGAAACCGAAGAATCGACGCCACCGGACATACCGACTATGACGCGAGGGTTTTCAGGAGCAACGGACATTGAATCAGACATAAAAACTCAGGGCTGACGGCAAAGAATCGAATTCTAACAGGCTGGCCAAGCCTGCGGTTAAGGCGGGTCAGTCGCGTACCACGGTCAGGTCGTATGTCGGCCCCGCCAGATAGTCGTCGATGCAGCGGAGGATGAGTTCGCTGCGCCAGCGTTCCGGCTGCGCTGACAATTCATCACGAGACATCCAGTGAGCGCCGACAATACCGGTGTCGAGTTCACGCTGCGGGTGATGATGAACCGGATTGGCCGCAAAGCAGACACGCTGATAGGTCACGCCATTGCTCGGCGCAGTGTAGAGGTAGATGCCAACCACGCCGTTCAGCTCGACCTCCCATCCTGTTTCCTCGAGTGTCTCGCGCACCGCTGCTTGCCGCAGCGTTTCGTTGGGTTCGAGATGGCCTGCCGGCTGATTCAGCACCAGTCGACCACCTTTCGATTCCTCGACCATGAGAAAGCGGCCATCTGCTTCGACGATGGTCGCGACTGTGATGTGGGGGTTCCAGGTCATGTTCGGGCTTGTCCTCTGGCTGAATAGAAGCGTCAGGGTGTGTTGGAAAAACGGAAAACCCCGGCACGAGGCCGGGGTTTCCATGTAACGCAACGGAGCTGGTTAGCGCCAGCCGTCTCAGACCATTGCGGCGAGTGCCGCGTTGAAGGTCGCGCTTGGACGCATTACCTGGCTGGTAAGCTCCGGGTTGGAGCGGTAGTAGCCACCAATGTTTACTGGCTTGCCCTGGACTTCTGCAAGTTCAGCAACGATAGCTGCTTCGTTTTCGTTCAGCTGCTTGGCCAGCGGTGCGAAGTGAGTCTGCAGCTCCATATCTTCGGTTTGTGCCGCCAGTTCCTGGGCCCAGTACAGCGCCAAGTAGAAATGGCTGCCGCGGTTATCCAGCTCGCCGGTGCGACGCGATGGCGACTTGTTGTTGTCGAGCAGCTTGCCGGTGGCGGCGTCCAGCGTTTTGCCCAACAGTTTAGCTTTCGCGTTGTCTGTCTTGATTCCAGTTTCTTCCAGTGATACCGCAAGCGCCAGGAATTCACCGAGCGAATCCCAGCGCAGATGGTTTTCTTCAATTAGCTGCTGCACGTGCTTGGGCGCCGAGCCGCCAGCGCCCGTCTCGTACATGCCGCCACCGGCCATCAGCGGGACGATCGAGAGCATCTTGGCCGAGGTGCCGAGTTCCATGATCGGGAACAGATCGGTCAGGTAGTCGCGTAGTACGTTACCGGTAACCGAAATAGTGTCCTGGCCGCGGACCAGACGCTCCATGCTGACGCGGATGGCTTCGTTGTAACCCATCATGCGGATATCCAGGCCGGTCAGGTCATGGTCTTGCAGATAGGTTTCAACTTTCTTCTGAAGCTCGCGATCGTGGGCGCGCTCCGGGTCGAGCCAGAAAATCGCCGGGGTATTCGACAGGCGGGCGCGGGTGACGGCCAGCTTGACCCAGTCGCGGATCGGCGCGTCCTTGGTCTGACAGGCACGCCAGATATCGCCTTCCTCGACTTCGTGCTGCATCAGCACGGTACCGTCGTTCAGCACGACGCGCATGGTGCCGTCGGCGATCATTTCGAAGGTTTTGTCGTGCGAGCCGTACTCTTCCGCTTTCTGTGCCATCAGGCCGACGTTGGGCACCGTGCCCATGGTGGTCGGATCGAATGCACCATTGGTTTTACAGAAGTTGATCATTTCCTGATAAATACGGGCGTAAGTGCTTTCCGGCATCACCGCCTTGGTGTCTTTCAGCGTGCCGTCCTTGCCCCACATCTGTCCGGAGCTGCGGATCATCGCTGGCATCGAGGCGTCGACGATCACGTCGCTCGGGATGTGCAGGTTGGTGATGCCCTTGACCGAGTCCACCATCGCCATTTCCGGGCGGCGGCTATAGCAGGCGTGGATATCGTCCAGGATCTCTTCTTGCTGCGAGACCGGTAGGCTCTTGATCTTGTCATGGACGCTGCTCAAACCGTTGTTCGGATTGACGCCCAGCTCCTTGAACAGGTCAGCGTATTTATCGAACGCTTCCTTGTAGTAGACACTGACGGCGTGACCGAAAACGATCGGATGGGAAATCTTCATCATGGTTGCCTTCACGTGCAGCGACCACATGACTCCGGTTTCTTTGCAATCCTGCAGCGTCTTCTCGAAGAACTCGCGCAGCTTCTTGCAGCTCATGAACATGCTGTCGAGGACTTCGCCCTCTTCGAGCGTGAGCAGCTTCTTGACCTCAACCTTACCGTCTTTGCCGACGAACTCGATGCGCACGTCACCGGCCTTAGCCATGGTGACGGATTGCTCGCTGGAGAAAAAGTCGCCGCCGCGCATGTAGTCCGCGTGGGATTGCGACGCCATGCTCCACTTGCCCATCGAATGCGGGTGCTTGCGAGCGAACGCCTTGACCGCGGCGGGCGCGCGGCGGTCGGAGTTGCCTTCGCGTAGTACCGGATTCACCGCACTGCCAAGCACTTTGCTGTAGCGTGCGCGTACCTCTTGCTCTTCGTCGGTCTGCGGGTCTTCCGGGAGGTTCGGGACGTTGTAGCCCTGAGCCTGGAGCTCGGCGATGGCGTTGCGCAGTTGCGGCACCGATGCGCTGATGTTCGGCAGTTTGATGATGTTGGCTTCTGGCTGAGTCGCCAGAACGGCCAACTTGGCGAGGTCGTCATCGATCCGCTTATCCGCGTCCAGTTGATCCGCGAAGGCCGCAAGAATGCGCCCTGCAAGAGAGATGTCACGTGTTTCGACGGAGATGTCAGCGGAAGCTGCAAAGGCTTCTACAATAGGCAGAAGCGAGTAAGTGGCCAGCGCCGGGGCTTCGTCGGTGAAGGTGTAAATGATCTTCGAGCGGGTGGACATGTAGAGTTAACTCTCTCTTGCTGAGCGTGCACAGAATCTCGAAACGCAGGTAGGCGGCCTGGCTACGTTCATTGAGCCAGCATCGAGATTCGCCGCGATGATGTTGGATGCAGCACCACTAGAGTGTTGAGTGTTCGATCCGTCCGGCTGCGGTTAGCAGCCTGGCGGTACAGGGCCAAGGGTCTCGTTGGCTCCTCATGACTCGTTAGTCACCTAAGCAGTATATCACCGCGGCTCGTTGTCAAAAAATGCCCGTGGCCATAGACCAATGAACAATATGGTTTCGGCTGATTCAACTGGGTTACTCTTCGGAGATGACCGCTGTTTAATGTTTAACCACAAAAACGGAGTCCAGCATGGGATACCAAAAGATCCAGGTGCCTGCCAACGGTGACAAAATCACCGTCAATGCCGATAACACCCTGAACGTTCCCGACAATCCGATCATTCCCTATATCGAGGGTGACGGGATTGGCGTTGATATCAGTCCGGTGATGATCAAGGTGGTCGACGCGGCTGTAGAGAAAGCCTATGGCGGCAAGCGCAAGATCGCTTGGATGGAAATCTATGCTGGCGAAAAAGCGACTCAGGTCTACGACCAGGACACCTGGCTGCCGAAGGAGACGCTAGAGGTCGTTCGCGACTACGTGGTGTCCATCAAGGGACCGCTGACCACGCCGGTTGGTGGTGGTATCCGTTCTCTCAACGTCGCGCTGCGCCAGGAGTTGGATCTGTACGTTTGCCAGCGTCCGGTTCGCTGGTTTACCGGAGTACCGAGCCCGGTCAAGAAGCCGGCCGATGTCGACATGGTCATCTTTCGCGAGAACTCCGAGGACATCTACGCCGGTGTCGAGTGGAAGGCGGGCTCTGCGGAGGCGGAGAAGGTCATCAAGTTCCTCACTGAGGAAATGGGCGTCAAGAAGATTCGCTTCACCGAAAACTGCGGCATCGGCATCAAACCGGTTTCGCTGGAAGGCACCAAGCGACTGGTGCGCAAGGCGCTGCAATACGCGGTAGACAATGATCGCAGTTCGGTAACCTTCGTGCATAAAGGCAACATCATGAAGTTCACCGAAGGTGCCTTCAAAGAGTGGGGCTACGAAGTCGCGCGCGATGAATTCGGTGCCGAGTTGCTGGATGGTGGGCCCTGGATGCAATTCAAGAACCCGACCACTGGCAAGAACATCGTCGTCAAGGACGCCATTGCCGACGCCATGCTTCAACAGATTCTGCTGCGTCCGGCCGAGTACGATGTCATCGCCACGCTTAACCTCAATGGCGACTATCTGTCAGACGCGCTGGCGGCGGAAGTAGGCGGTATCGGTATCGCCCCGGGCGCTAACCTATCCGACACCGTCGCCATGTTCGAAGCGACCCACGGCACCGCACCGAAGTATGCTGGTCAGGATAAGGTCAACCCCGGCTCACTGATTCTCTCCGCCGAGATGATGCTGCGCCACATGGGTTGGGTGGAAGCGGCAGATTTGATCATCAAATCGACCGAGCGCGCGATCGCTGCGAAGACGGTGACCTATGACTTCGAGCGTCTGATGGACGGCGCGAAACTGATGTCCTGCTCGGAATTTGGCGATGCCATGATCTCGCATATGTAACTGCGCAAGCGACACAAAAAGGCCGATCACAGATCGGCCTTTTTGTTGCCTGGGATCAGGCGTCTACGGTTGCGCTCTGTAAAACAGGTGCCGCTACATCCACAGTGGTCTGCAGCGACCTGATGTTGGTTGCATGCAGGCCCTTGGGACCTTGCAGAATATCGAACATGACCGCTTGCCCAGCTTTTAGAGTTCTGTACCCTTCCATTTGGATGGCCGAGTAGTGGGCGAACAGGTCCTCATCGCCGCCGTCTGCTACGATGAATCCATAGCCTTTGGCGTTGTTGAACCACTTGACCTTACCGCTTAGCATGCTGTTATCCCTCTGCAAAGGAGTCCATCACTGGAGTAACATCCATTTCATTCCGCGCTGATGCAGCACTTGGCCCATACGCGCAGCCCGTTGCCGTTGTGGCACATTACTGTTTGTATCATCGTTTTGCCGATAGTCAAGGCGACTCGTCAGGTGGCTGTGAAGCCTTTCCACTTACCCGGCCTCGGCGCCCCGATTTAGAACTGTCATACGCATGCGTGCATCTCCAACATTTCAACTAATATTCAATCAGGATCGTCCAAAACCGTTGGATGACGACTCTTCCGGCTTGGCGGTCGAAGAAGCCAAGCCGCAACTGAAGGCACCACCGATGTTCAAAGTTGTCATGTTTAATGACGACTACACGCCGATGGATTTCGTCGTGGAGGTGCTCGAAGGAATTTTCAATCACAATCGGGAGGTCGCCACCAGAATCATGCTGGCGGTTCATACCGAAGGACGAGCCGTCTGTGGTGTTTACACGCGAGACGTCGCAGAAACCAAAGCGATGCAGGTCAATCAATATGCAAGGGAGTGCCAGCACCCGTTGCTTTGTGAGATCGAGAAGGACGGTTAAACCCGACTGCTGGGTAAGAGGTGAAAGCTATGTTGAACCGTGAGCTCGAAGTCACTCTGAATCTGGCTTTCAAGGAGGCTCGTACCAAGCGTCATGAGTTCATGACGGTCGAGCATCTTCTGTTAGCTCTGCTGGATAACGAAGCGGCCGCAACGGTGTTGCGCGCTTGCGGGGCCAGCCTCGATAAATTGCGCCATGACCTACAGGAATTCATCGATTCCACCACGCCGCTGATTCCCCAGCATGACGAAGAACGCGAAACCCAGCCAACCTTGGGTTTCCAGCGAGTGCTTCAGCGGGCGGTTTTCCATGTACAGAGTTCTGGCAAGCGCGAAGTCACTGGTGCGAATGTGCTGGTTGCGATCTTCAGCGAACAGGAAAGCCAAGCGGTGTTCTTGCTAAAACAGCAGAACGTCGCTCGTATCGACGTCGTCAATTACATTGCTCACGGCATTTCCAAGGTGCCGGGTGATAACGGCAATCCTGACGGCGATTCGGAAATGCAGGATGAGGAGGGTGGAGAGTCCGCCACTTCGGGCAACCCGCTCGATGCCTATGCCAGCAATCTCAACGAGCTGGCTCGCCAAGGCCGTATAGATCCACTCGTTGGCCGAGAGCATGAAGTCGAGCGAGTCGCGCAGATCCTGGCGCGTCGTCGCAAGAACAATCCCTTGTTGGTTGGCGAGGCTGGCGTCGGTAAGACTGCGATTGCCGAGGGCTTGGCAAAACGCATCGTAGACAACCAAGTGCCGGAGCTGCTTGCCAACAGCGTTGTTTACTCTCTGGATCTCGGTGCCTTACTGGCCGGTACCAAATACCGGGGCGATTTCGAGAAGCGCTTCAAGGCGCTCCTGAATGAGCTGCGCAAGCGTCCCCAAGCCGTTCTGTTTATTGATGAGATTCACACGATCATCGGAGCTGGCGCGGCTTCGGGTGGTGTGATGGATGCCTCCAATTTGCTCAAGCCGCTGCTTTCGTCCGGAGAGATTCGCTGTATCGGGTCGACCACGTTTCAGGAGTTCCGCGGCATCTTCGAAAAGGATCGTGCTCTGGCTCGACGCTTCCAGAAGGTCGATGTGTCTGAGCCGTCCGTCGAGGACACCATCGGCATCCTGCGTGGCTTGAAGGGGCGTTTCGAGCAGCATCACAGCATCGAGTACAGCGATGAATCGCTCCGGGCTGCTGCAGAACTGGCTTCGCGCTATATCAACGATCGGCATATGCCGGACAAGGCGATCGATGTGATCGACGAGGCGGGAGCATTCCAGCGCCTACAGCCGGAAGATAAGCGCGTCGCTCGAATCGATGTGGAGCAGGTTGAAGATATCGTTGCCAAGATCGCGCGGATTCCACCCAAGCATGTCAGTACGTCTGACAAAGAGCTATTGCGCAATCTGGAGCGTGATCTGAAGCTGACCGTTTTCGGTCAGGACGATGCGATCGATTCGCTCGCCACGGCCATCAAGCTGTCGCGTGCCGGGCTGAAAGCGCCTGACAAGCCTGTGGGCTCATTCCTGTTCGCTGGCCCTACCGGCGTCGGCAAGACGGAGGCGGCGCGGCAGCTGGCGCGGGCGTTGGGTATCGAATTGGTGCGCTTCGACATGTCCGAATACATGGAGCGTCATACCGTGTCGCGGCTGATCGGTGCTCCGCCCGGCTACGTCGGTTTCGATCAGGGTGGGCTGTTGACCGAGGCTATCACCAAGCAACCGCACTGCGTGCTCCTCCTTGATGAGATAGAGAAGGCCCATCCAGAGGTATTCAATCTGCTGCTGCAGGTGATGGATCACGGGACGCTGACGGATAACAACGGCCGCAAAGCCGATTTCCGCAACGTCATTCTGATCATGACCACCAATGCTGGTGCGGAAACGGCAGCACGCGCTTCGATTGGTTTCACTCATCAGGATCACGCATCCGATGCGATGGAGGTGATCAAGAAGAGCTTTACGCCGGAGTTCCGCAACCGCCTGGACACCATTATCCAGTTCGGCCGCTTGAGTCACGAAGTCATCAAGAGCATCGTTGACAAGTTCCTCATCGAACTGCAGACGCAGCTCGAGGACAAGCACGTCACGCTTGAGGTGTCCGACGCAGCGCGTGGTTGGTTGGCCGAGCGTGGTTACGACGTCCAAATGGGCGCGCGGCCGATGGCTCGTCTAATTCAGGATAAGATCAAGCGGCCGTTGGCCGAGGAAATCCTTTTCGGTGAGTTGGCGGAGCACGGTGGTGTAGTGCACATCGATATTCGCGATGGCGAGCCATTCTTCGAGTTTGAAACCTCGGCTGAATTGGCTTAACGCATACTGGTATCGCAGCGCTGACAGAAACGCCCGGCATTGCCGGGCGTTTCTGTTTGGATCATCCGGCGAAATGCAGAAGGCGGGCGGGCCTGTGAGGACTGGTGATCGGTTGTGGCGGGCACAAACAAAAAAGCCCGGCATAACCGGGCATTCTTTCTCGCGTACCGTTAACGGGCGCGGTAGGTGATGCGACCTTTGCTCAAATCGTACGGTGTTAGTTCTACGCGAACCTTGTCACCGGTAAGAATCCGGATGTAGTTCTTGCGCATCTTTCCAGAAATATGCGCAGTAACGACGTGCCCATTTTCCAACTCCACACGAAACATGGTGTTGGGCAGGGTGTCGACGACAGTACCTTCCATTTCGAAGCTGTCTTCTTTCGACATTCAGTAAAGCCCTCGGTGTCCAATGATTGACCCGGCGCAAGCATGCGCGGGTAAAAGCGGCAAGCATTGTGCCTGAAAGGGCTCCGAGAGCCAAGGGTTCAGCTCAGAGTAATCCAGCGCTGATTGACCAGGAGTTCGATTGGACGGTACTCGGTTTTGTAATTCATCTTGCGGCAGTTCTTGATCCAATAGCCCAAATAAATAGCCTTCAAGCCTAGACGAGCTGCCTCGTGGACCTGCCAGAGAATAGCGAAGCGTCCCAGACTGCGGCGCTCCTCGTTGGGGTCGTAGAAGGTGTAAACCGCAGAGAGGCCATTGGGCAGCACATCGGTCACTGCCAGCGCCAGCAGGCGGCCTTCCAGGCGGAATTCATAAAAGCGGGAGAAGGGGAGGTCGCGGACCAGGAAGGTATGGAACTGGTCCCTGCTTGGCGGGTACATATCGCCGTCAGCATGGCGCTGCTCGATATAACTTGCATAAAGCGAATAATATTCTTCGGTGAACGAGGGGCGAACATCCGTCACGGACAAGTCAGCGTTGCGTTTAAGAATTCTTTTCTGCTGACGATTGAGTTGCAGCCCATCGGCAGGTATCCGTGCGGGGATGCAGGCGGTGCAGCGTTGGCAGTGTGGACGGTAGAGATGATCGCCGCTGCGGCGGAAGCCCATTTCGGACAGTTCTGCGTACACCTGTACGTCCATCGGCTGGCTGGGGTCGAGGAAGAGCGTCGTGGCCTGCTCGTCGGGCAGGTAACTGCACGCGTGAGGCTGGGTTGCGTAGAACTTGAGACGAGCCAGTGAAGTCATGGTCAGCTCTCGAAAATCTTGAACTCAGTGTAGGTCAGCTTGGCTTAGTCGACTAGGGCTCCCATCGGGCTGAGCTAGGTTCGTCCAGGTACTTGGTAAGCGTCTCGGCGAAGGCCTCGCGGGATATGGAGCGCGCGCCGAAACTGGCCAGGTGTTGCGTCGGCATCTGGCAGTCAATCATTTTGAATCCCCAATCTTGGAGGCGTTCCACTAATGTCACGAACCCAATTTTGGACGCATCGGTTGCCCGACTGAACATCGATTCGCCGAAGAATAGTCGACCCATGGCGAGGCCATAGAGCCCGCCGACTAATTGTTGGTCCTGCCAGACTTCAACCGAATGTGCGATGCCGAGTTGATGCAGCCTCACATAGGCGTTCTGCATCGTTGTCGTGATCCACGTGCCGTCGGCGTAGCTGCGCGGCGCGGCGCAGCCTTCGATTACTTCTCGAAATGCACGGTCGAAGGTGACACTGAATGGACCCTGGCGTAATTTCTTGCGCAGGCTACGCGAGAGATGCAGTTCCTCCGGATAAAGAACCGTGCGCGGGTCGGGTGACCACCAGAGCATTGGCTGCCCGTCCTGATACCAGGGAAAGCAACCATGCCGGTAGGCGGCCAGCAAGCGCTCCGGAGACAGATCGCCTCCAGCGGCGAGCAGTCCGTTGGGTTCGCGCAAGGCCTTTTCTAGCGGGGGGAACGACAAGTCGTCGCGCTGCAGCCAGGTCAGCATTATCGGTGCGTCACGAAGGGGCGGATACGCATACTATCCGCCCGGCTGTGGTCACTGATCCAGATACTTTTCGGCATCGAGCGCGGCCATGCAGCCGGCACCCGCGGACGTGATGGCCTGACGGTATACATGGTCGGCCACGTCGCCAGCTGCAAAGACGCCTGGGATAGTCGTGCAGGTGGCGTCGCCTTCGCTGCCGCTCTTGATCTTGAGGTAACCGTCCTTCATCTCAAGCTGACCCTGGAACAGATCGGTGTTGGGCTTGTGGCCAATGGCGATGAATACGCCCGACAGTTCAAGCTTCTGCTCTTCGCCCGATACCGTGCTCTTCAGCCGCACGCCCGTGACGCCGCTGGCATCGCCCAGAACCTCTTCCAACGTGTGATTCCAGTGCAGCCGGATATTGCCGTTGGCCGCTTTGTCCATAATCTTGTCCTGCAGGATCTTCTCAGAACGCAGCTTGTCGCGACGATGAATCAGATGCACTTCCTTAGCGATGTTCGACAGATAAAGTGCTTCCTCGACGGCCGTGTTGCCGCCACCGACCACAGCCACTACCTGATTGCGGTAGAAGAAGCCGTCACAAGTAGCGCAGGCCGACACGCCGCGGCCGGCAAACGCCTCTTCGGAAGGCAGGCCGAGATACTGAGCTGAGGCGCCTGTGGCAATGATCAACGCGTCACAGCTGTAGGTAGCGCTGTCGCCTTTGAGGATGAAGGGGCGTTGCTGTAGCTCAGCCGTGTGGATGTGGTCGAAAACCACTTCGGTATCGAAGCGCTCTGCGTGTTTCTGCATCCGTTCCATCAGCGCGGGACCGGTAAGACCTTCGACGTCGCCCGGCCAGTTGTCCACTTCGGTAGTGGTCGTGAGCTGACCGCCGGGCTGAATGCCGGTGATCATCACGGGCTTCAGGTTAGCGCGGGCAGCGTATACCGCGGCGGTATAGCCGGCCGGGCCCGAGCCGAGGATGATCAGACGTGAATGCTTGACTTCACTCATAAAAAGCCCTCATAAGCCTTTGTCGCAAATAGAGAAGCGTGCTCCAGTCGAGCCGCGCTGAAAAGCTGGGCGTTTATGCTACACCGAAGCATCGAGAAAAGCCCAAGCGGCACGGAACCGGAATGCCATCGAATCGACAAAGCCGTACAATGTCGGGGTTCAGGCTGACCACGGTTCATAGAGCGCGCCGCAGGCGCAGGAAATAAAGCGTTTTGAAGAATACCTCCTCTACCGCGCCGGCTTCCGTCTGGCGACAGCAATTGCATTACCGTCTCAAAGAGGGCGCGTTGATCGCGCTCGGCGCTTTGTGTGCCTATTTGTGGATGGCTCTGCTGACCTACGATCCGTCCGATCCCGGCTGGACGCACACCAGCAATGTCGAACAAGTTCAGAACGCAGCCGGCCGTGCTGGGGCCTGGTTCGCCGACGTACTGTTCATGGCGCTTGGCTATTTCGCGTTCCTGTTTCCCTTGTTGCTGGGCGTCAAGACCTGGCAGGTATTTCGTGCGCGTCATCAGCCTTGGACGTGGAACGGCTGGCTGTTTTCGTGGCGGTTGATCGGACTCGTCTTTCTGATTTTGTCTGGCTCTGCGCTGGCTTACATCCATTTCCAGTTCGCCAACAGTCTTCCTGCTTCGGCAGGTGGTGCATTAGGCGAGAGCCTCGGTCAGCTAGCCGAGGCCGCGCTTAACGTTCAGGGCAGTACGTTGTTGCTACTGGCTTTCTTCCTGTTCGGTCTCACGGTGTTCACCGATCTATCCTGGTTCAAGGTGATGGACCTGACCGGCAAGATCACGCTCGATCTGGTCGAGCTGATTCAGAGCCTTTTCAGCCGTTGGTGGTCTGCGCGCAATGAGCGCAAGCACATCGTTGCGCAGCTGCGTGAAGCCGATGAGCTGGTAAACGACGTGGCTGGTTCGCTACCCGACCATCGTGAGCGCGCAAAGGTGAAGGAGCGTTTGCTCGAGCGTGAAGAGTCGCTGAGCAAGCACATGAGCGAGCGGGACAAGCGTCCGGCTCCGGTGATTCCGCCGGCCGTTCCGCCGAAGCCGGTGGAGCAAAGCAAGCGTGTGCTGAAGGAAAAACAGGCCAATCTGTTCGTCGACCCCTTGATCGAAGGCAGTCTGCCGCCGATTTCCCTGCTCGATGCCGCCGAGAAGCAGCAGAAGCAGTATTCCCCCGAATCTCTGGAAGCCATGTCCCGGCTGCTGGAGATCAAACTGAAGGAGTTCGGCGTCGAGGTGATCGTCGAGTCCGTGCATCCGGGCCCGGTGATTACCCGCTTCGAGATCCAGCCGGCCGCCGGGGTCAAGGTCAGCCGCATTTCCAATCTGGCCAAGGATCTGGCGCGCTCGCTGGCGGTGATCAGTGTCCGCGTGGTCGAGGTGATTCCGGGCAAGACCACCGTTGGCATCGAGATTCCCAACGAGGACCGGCAAATCGTGCGCTTCTCCGAAGTGCTGTCGTCTGCACCCTATGACGACGCCAAGTCGCCAGTGACCATCGCGCTGGGCCACGACATCGGCGGCAAACCGGTGATCGCTGATCTGGCCAAGATGCCGCACCTGCTGGTTGCGGGCACTACCGGTTCGGGTAAATCGGTGGGTGTCAACGCCATGATCCTGTCGATCCTGTTCAAGTCCGGGCCGGAAGATGCGCGGCTGATCATGATCGATCCCAAGATGCTGGAATTGTCCATCTACGAAGGTATTCCGCACCTGCTGTGTCCGGTGGTGACGGACATGAAGGAAGCGGCCAACGCGCTGCGCTGGAGCGTTGCCGAGATGGAGCGCCGCTATAAATTGATGGCGGCCATGGGCGTGCGCAACCTGGCGGGCTTCAACCGCAAGGTGAAGGAGGCGGAGGAGGCCGGCACGCCGCTTACCGACCCGCTGTACCGCCGCGAGAGCATGGAAGACGAAGCGCCACTGCTGCAAAAATTGCCGACCATCGTGGTGATTGTCGACGAATTCGCCGACATGATGATGATCGTTGGCAAGAAGGTCGAAGAGCTGATCGCGCGTATCGCGCAGAAGGCTCGGGCAGCAGGCATTCACCTGATCCTCGCGACCCAGCGGCCGTCAGTGGACGTGATCACCGGTCTGATCAAGGCCAACATCCCGACCCGTATGGCATTCCAGGTCTCCAGCAAGATCGACTCGCGGACCATTCTAGACCAGGGCGGCGCCGAGCAACTGCTGGGCCATGGTGACATGCTCTATCTGCCGCCTGGCACTGGTCTGCCGATTCGCGTACATGGTGCCTTCGTGTCCGACGATGAAGTGCATCGCGTGGTCGAAGCCTGGAAGGCGCGTGGCGCGCCTGATTACATCGAGGAGATTCTGGTCGGTGCCGAAGAGTCCGGTAGCGGTTTCGACGGCGGTGGCGAGAGCGGCAGTGGCGAAGGCAGCGAGGAAGATCCGCTGTACGACGAGGCCGTGCGCTTCGTTACCGAAAGCCGCCGCGCGTCGATTTCCGCCGTGCAGCGCAAGCTGAAAATCGGCTACAACCGCGCCGCCCGGATGATCGAAGCTATGGAGATGGCCGGCGTCGTGACCTCCATGAACACCAACGGCTCGCGCGAAGTGCTCGCGCCGCCGCCTATGCGCGACTGAGTCGCACCGAGGAATTATGCAATTGATTCGTTTGCTGTTCGCCTCCGCTCTGCTGTTCGCTCTGGTTCCAGCCCAGGCCGATCAGGCTGCCTCCGTTCAGCGGCTCACCGGCCTGCTGCAGAAGGCCGAGACCCTGACGGGTCGCTTTTCGCAGTTGTCCCTCGATGGCACCGGCGCCCAACTGCAGGAAACATCCGGCGAAATGGCGCTGAAACGGCCGGGCCAGTTCCGCTGGAAAACCGACGAGCCGATGGCGCAGCTGCTGGTTTCAAATGGCAAGAAGGTCTGGCTGTACGACCCGGATCTGGAGCAGGTCACCATTCAGACCCTGGATCAGCGCCTGACCCATACGCCGGCGCTGCTGCTGTCCGGAGACGTTTCGGCCATCAGCGAGAACTTCCAGGTCTCGCACAAGGAAGCCGGCGAGGTCGTCGATTTCACGCTCGAGCCGAAAGCCAAGGACACGCTGTTCGATAGCCTTCGGCTGTCCTTTCGCAATGGCGTGATCAACGACATGCAGATGGTCGACGGCGTCGGTCAGCGCACCAACATCCTCTTCCATGGCGTCAAGCTGAACGAGCCGCTCAAGGCGGACCTGTTCACCTTCGAGATTCCCGAAGGAACCGATGTCATTTCCGAGTAAGTCGTAGAGCCTCGATGGACCTGTTCAGCCGTGCCCCCGTTGTCCAACCGTTAGCCGCACGCTTGCGTGCCGCCAGCCTCGACGAATACGTCGGGCAGGAGCACCTGCTGGCGCGCGGTAAGCCGCTGCGCGAGGCACTGGAGCAGGGCGCGCTGCACTCGATGATCTTCTGGGGACCGCCGGGCGTGGGCAAGACCACGCTGGCGCAGTTGCTGGCCAAGGTATCCGACGCCCATTTCGAAACCGTCTCGGCGGTGCTGGCCGGGGTGAAGGAGATCCGCCAGGCCGTGGAGATCGCCAAACAGCAGGCGGCCCAGTATGGTCGACGCACGATTCTCTTCGTCGATGAAGTACATCGCTTCAACAAATCCCAGCAGGATGCTTTTCTGCCCTATGTAGAGGACGGCACGCTGATTTTCATCGGTGCGACCACCGAGAACCCGTCCTTCGAACTGAACAATGCCTTGCTGTCCCGCGCGCGGGTTTACGTGTTGAAAAGCCTCGACGAAGCCGCCTTGCGCAAGCTGGTCGAGCGCGCGCTGAGCGAGCCGAAAGGGCTGGGCGACCTGCATCTGAGCCTGCCCGAAGAGAGTTTCCAGATGCTGGTGGCCGCGGCCGATGGCGATGGCCGTCGATTGCTGAACCTGCTGGAGAACGCCTCGGACCTGGCCGAAGAGGGCGGCGAGATCAGCGTCGAGTTGCTGCAAGATCTGCTGGGCGACAGCCGCCGTCGTTTCGACAAGGGCGGCGAAGCTTTTTACGACCAGATATCCGCATTGCACAAGTCGGTACGCGGCTCCAACCCGGACGCGGCGCTGTACTGGTTCGCGCGGATGCTCGACGGCGGTTGCGATCCGCTCTATATCGCGCGGCGCGTGGTACGCATGGCCAGCGAGGAAATCGGCAACGCCGATCCGCGAGCGGTCGGCCTGTGTCTTTCAGCCTGGGACGTCCAGGAGCGCTTGGGCAGCCCCGAGGGCGAGCTGGCGGTGGCGCAGGCGATCGTCTATCTCGCCTGCGCGCCGAAAAGTAATGCGGTCTACGTGGCCTTCAAGGCGGCCAAGCGCGACGTCGCCGAAAGCGGCTCGCAGGAAGTCCCGCTGCATCTGCGCAACGCGCCGACCCGCCTGATGAAGGAGCTGGGCTACGGCAACGAATACCGCTACGCCCATGACGAGCCGGACGCCTACGCGGCCGGCGAGGATTATTTTCCCGAGGCCATGGAGCCGCGCCAGTACTACCATCCGGTGCCACGAGGGTTGGAGAGCAAGATTCGCGACAAGCTGGAACACCTGGCCCGGCTCGATCGCGAAAGCCCACGGCAACGGAGAAAGACATGATCCGCCTGATGCTGGCCGTCGCCGCGGGCGGGGTGATCGGTACGCTGCTGCGCTTTGCCCTGTCGACCTGGGTATCGACGTACTGGCCGCGACATTTCCATCTGGCGACGCTTGCGGTCAACCTGCTGGGCTGCCTGTTGATCGGCTACCTGTACGCGCTGTTTCTCATGCGCCCGGACGTGTCGCCGGAACTGCGCGGTGGCTTGATCCTCGGTTTTCTGGGGGCGTTCACCACTTTTTCCAGTTTCTCTCTCGACGGCTTGCGGCTGCTCGAGAGCGGCCAGCTTGCCACGGCCTTCGGCTACATCTGCCTGAGTGTGCTCGGCGGCTTGCTGGCGACCTGGGCAGGCCTGGCCCTCGGCAGGTTATGAAGCTGGCCGCTATCGCAGTAAACTCCGCTTCCTCTTTGCCTTTCCTCAAAGCTTTCACAGACGAGACTCACCATGCTTGATTCGAAACTGCTACGCACACAGCTGCAAGACGTTGCCGATCGCCTGGCTACCCGCGGTTATCAGCTGGACGTGGCGCGTATCGAGGCGCTGGAAGCGCAGCGCAAGACCGTGCAGACCCGCACCGAGCAGCTGCAGGCCGAGCGCAACGCTCGCTCCAAATCCATCGGCCAGGCCAAGCAGCGCGGCGAAGACATCGCTCCGCTGCTCGCCGATGTAGATCGCATGGCTTCCGAGCTGGACGCTGGCAAGCAGGAGCTCGAAGGCATCCAGGCCGAACTGGACCAACTGATGCTGACGCTGCCGAACCTGCCGCATGAGTCGGTGCCGGTGGGCAAGGATGAGGACGAGAACGTCGAGGTGCGTCGCTGGGGTACGCCGGCCACATTCGATTTCCCCGTTCAGGATCATGTCGCCTTGGGCGAGCAGCATGGCTGGCTGGATTTCGAGACCGCCGCCAAACTCTCCGGTGCGCGCTTTGCCCTGATGCGCGGGCCGATCGCCCGCCTGCACCGTGCACTGGCGCAGTTCATGATCGACCTGCACACCCGTGAGCATGGCTACGAAGAGGCCTACACCCCCTATCTGGTCCAGGCGCCGGCGCTGCAGGGCACTGGCCAGCTGCCCAAGTTCGAAGAGGACCTGTTCAAGATCAGCCGCGAAGGCGAGGCCGATTTCTATCTGATCCCGACGGCGGAAGTGTCGCTGACCAACATCGTCGCCGGCGAGATTCTCGATGCCAAGCAGCTGCCCCTGAAGTTCGTCGCCCATACGCCGTGCTTCCGCAGCGAGGCAGGTGCGTCCGGCCGCGATACGCGCGGCATGATCCGTCAGCATCAATTCGACAAGGTCGAGATGGTACAGATCGTCGAGCCGAGCCAGTCCTTCGAGGCGCTGGAAAACCTGACGGCGAACGCTGAGAAGGTGCTGCAACTGCTGGAACTGCCTTATCGGGTGCTGGCGCTGTGCACCGGCGACATGGGTTTTGGTGCGACCAAGACCTACGACCTGGAGGTTTGGGTGCCGAGCCAGGACAAGTACCGTGAAATTTCCTCCTGCTCCAACTGCGGCGACTTTCAGGCACGCCGTATGCAGGCACGCTACCGCAACCCGGAAACCGGCAAGCCCGAGCTGGTGCATACGCTCAACGGTTCCGGTCTTGCGGTGGGTCGTACCCTGGTGGCGGTGCTGGAGAACTACCAACAGGCGGACGGCAGTGTACGTGTGCCGGAGGTGCTGAAGCCTTACATGGCCGGCATCGAGGTCATCGGCTGAAAGGCCGATTCCGGCGGTCCTGAGGTGCTGCCGGTGCGGTAAATTGCCCCGATATGCGCTGCTTCAGGGCTCGATCCGGACTCCTTGATTCCCGACAAGGGCCACCATCGGCGTAACGGCTGAGATGGCCCTTACCTTCATGGACACCAGGATTCACTGATGGATTTCTTGCCGCTGTTCCACAACCTCAAGGGCCGCTTGGTGCTGATCGTCGGCGGTGGCGATATCGCACTGCGCAAGGCGCGGCTGTTATCCGAAGCGGGCGCGGTGCTGCGTGTGGTGGCGCCCCAAATTGAGGCACAGCTGGCCAAATTGTTGCAGCAGAGCGGCGGGCATTCCTTCAAGCGTGGTTATGCGAGCGACGATCTAGCTGGCTGTGTCCTGGCGGTAGCCGCCACCGATGACGAGCCGCTCAACGCGCTGGTGTCACGAGATGCAAAGGCACTCGGCATTCCGGTAAATGTGGTGGATTCCCCCGAACTGTGCACGGTGATTTTCCCGGCCATCGTCGACCGCTCGCCACTGATGATTGCCGTCTCCAGTAGCGGCGACGCACCGGTGCTGGCGCGCCTGGTTCGCGCACGGATCGAAACCTGGATTCCCTCGGCGTACGGACAGCTGGCCGGGTTGGCGAAGAAATTCCGTGCCCAGGTCAAGGCGTTGTTGCCAGATGTGCAGCAGCGTCGGGTGTTCTGGGAGGACGTTTTTCAGGGGACCATCGCTGAGCGCGCGCTCGCCGGACAGGAACTAGAAGCCGAACGGCTGCTACAGGCCAAACTGTCAGGCGCGGCCCCTCGAAGCCTGGGCGAGGTCTATCTGGTCGGTGCCGGCCCAGGCGACCCCGATCTGCTCACTTTCCGCGCCCTGCGCCTGATGCAGCAAGCGGACGTGGTGCTCTACGACAGGCTGGTGGCACCCGCGATTCTCGACATGTGCCGGCGTGATGCCGATCGCATCTACGTAGGCAAGCAGCGCGCCGATCATGCCGTCCCACAGGAGCAAATCAACCAGCAATTGGTAACGCTGGCACTGCAAGGCAAGCGAGTGCTGCGTCTGAAAGGTGGTGACCCCTTCATCTTCGGTCGTGGCGGCGAGGAGATCGAAGAGCTGGCGGCCAACGGTATTCCCTTCCAGGTCGTGCCGGGCATTACCGCCGCCAGCGGTTGCGCAGCCTATTCCGGTATACCCCTGACTCATCGTGATTACGCGCAATCGGTCCGTTTCGTCACAGGGCATCTCAAGGACGGCAGTTGCGATCTGCCCTGGGCCGACCTGGTCGCGCCGAGCCAGACCCTGGTGTTCTACATGGGCCTGGTTGGCTTGCCGGTGATCTGTCAGCAACTGATCGCTCATGGCCGCGGCGCCGATACGCCGGCGGCGCTGATCCAGCAGGGCACCACCAGCAATCAGCGGGTGTTTACCGGAACGCTGGGTGATCTACCCGAGCTCGTCGCGAGCGAGCAGGTCCAGGCACCGACACTGGTGATCGTCGGTGAGGTCGTGACGCTTCGCGACAAACTGGCCTGGTTCGAGGGCATGGCCAAACCGGAGTAAATCAGCGCGACCAGATACCCTTGCCGGGCAGTCGTTCGCGATCATGTGCGCGGTCCAGCGACAGCTGCGGGCCCTTGGGAACGATGCCGTTGGCGTTGATTTGACGATGGCTTGCGTAGTAATGGCTCTTGATGTGGGTGAAATCGACGGTTTCGGCGATACCCGGCCATTGATAGAGCTCGCGTAGCCAGTTCGACAGGTTCGGATAATCCTCGATCCGCCGCAGGTTGCACTTGAAGTGGCCGTGATAGACGGCGTCGAAGCGGACGATGGTGGTGAAGAGCCGCCAGTCCGCCTCGGTGAGGAATTCACCGGTCAGGTAGCGCCGCTCCGCCAGGCGCTGCTCCAGCCAATCCAGTTCGCTGAAGACTTCGTTGAAGGCCGCTTCGTAGGCCTTCTGCGTGGTGGCGAATCCGGCACGGTAGACGCCGTTGTTTACTCTGGGGTAGATCCGCGCGTTGAGGTCGTTGATTTCCGCGCGCAGTGGTTCGGGGCAAAGATCCAGTTTCGAGCCGGTCAATCCGTCGAAGGCATTGTTGAAAATACGGATCAGCTCGGATGATTCGTTGTTGACGACCCGCTGCTGTTGGCGATCCCAGAGCACCGGCACCGTCACGCGGCCGGTGTAGCTGTCATCATCGATGATGTAGCGCTGGTGGAGATACTGCAGCCCATCGAGCGCATCACCGCTGGAGCCGGTGCTCCTGTCGAAGGTCCAGCCATGCTCGGCCATCAACCAACTGACCACCGATACGTCGATCAATGGTTCGAGCTGCTTGAGCTTGCGGTAGATCAACGTGCGGTGGGCCCAGGGACAGGCGAGCGAAACATAGAGGTGATAGCGCCCGGCTTCGGCCTTGACCGCCGGCCGACCATCGGGACCGGGCGAGCCGTCTGCGGTCACCCAGTCGCGACGTTGGGCCTGTTCGCGCTGGAACTCGCCGTCATCGCTGTTTTCGTACCACCGATCCTGCCACTGACCATCGACCAGAAGTCCCATGACTGCCTCCTCGTTATGAGCGTTAGGGGCACTCTAGGGGACAAGGTTCGATGGATGGAACCTAACAGACCGTTGAAAAACTACCTGCGTTGGCAATACTTCGTTAAAAACAGCCTCAGAATGCTCATTTACAACACCTAAACTCCGCTTCTTCGGCTGTTTTTGCCTCGTCTTGCCCGCCTCGCCTACGTTTTCAACAGCCTGCTAATGGCTGGACAAATCCATCGTTCAGTTCGATGAGTTCCTGTGCTGCCAATACTGCCTTGCCTGCGCGAATGCCTGTTCTCGAGTCTGACCCAGGCCGCGCAGGGCCAACGCCATGGTCGCCACGACGGCCAGTTCACCATAGGCGTCCTCGGTGCCATTCCACACAGCCAGCAGATGCTGCGGGTCCAGCTGTGCGGGCTTTACGTGACGCTGCGGCGACAGGGCCGGCCAGTCCTCATCCCAGCTGGAGCCGGTTTCGGTTCCGTACAGGTGAGCAATGCCGTCCGGGTTGACTTCGATTTCGCCGCCTTCGCCCTTGATGACGATTGCGGTGTCGCCCAGCAGGCGGCTGGCTTCGCGGTGATTGGCCTGGTAGCCGGGGTGGAAGATGCTCTGCAGGCCGCAACGGGCGCCGAGCGGGTTGAGAATGCGCGCCAGCGAGTGAATCGGCGAGCGCAGCCCGAGCACGTTGCGCTGATCGATCATTCGCTGCAGCACGGGCATCCAGGCACGCAACGGCATGAAGGCCACCTCGCCGCGATCCAACGTAGCGGCGACCGTTTCCCAGTCTTCGCAGCGGGTGATGCCGAGCAACTCGAGCAACTGCTCGGTATACATGCGCCCAGCGGTGTGGGCGCCGCCGCCATGCATCAGGATGCGAACGCCATTCTGCGCCAGACATTTCGCGGCAAGTAGATACCAGGGCAGATGCCGCTTCTTGCCGGCGTAGGTCGGCCAGTCGATATCCGTGGCAATGACGGGCGCCTGAATTCGCTCACGAACGGCTTCGGTGAAACCGGCGAGTTCTTCGGCACTTTCCTCCTTGTGGCGCAGCAGCATCAGGAACGCACCGAGCTGGGTATCTTCGACTTCGCCATCGAGTAGCATGCCCATGGCTTGACGCGCTTCCTCGCGGGTCAGGTCGCGTGCGCCGCGCTTGCCCTTGCCGAGAATCCGCACGAAAACGGCGAAGGGATGTTCTGCTGGCGTGACGGTGCTCATATGCAGTTGCTCGGTTTCGGCAGGCCTGCCAGCTTGGCTGCGAGCTTGGCGGGTGTGCCTTTGAATAGACGATTGAGGTGCATGCTGTTGCCCTTGTCGGGCCCCAGTTTCAAGGCGGTGTATTTGATCAGTGGGCGCGTTGCAGGTGACAGCTGGAATTCACCATAAAAGGCGCGTAACAGTTGCAGGATTTCCCAGTGCTCATCTTCCAGCGCCAGGCCTTCCTGTCGAGCGAGGGCCTCGGCCACCGGCTCACTCCAGTCGTTCAGGTCGGTCAGGTAGCCTTCCTGGTCGACCTCGATGGGCCGGCCGTTGACGATCAGAGCATTCATAGCCAGGCATTGGCCCTGTCATAGCGACAGCAGAGTTCGACGAAGCCGGCATAGTCGATCGTTTGCAAGCGCTCGGGCAGCGTCGCCAGGCCGCGCGCGACGACATCTTCCTCCAGTGCGAACAGCATAATGCTGACAGGCATCAAGTCCAGGGCCTGTCGCTGGGCCGTGCCGGCCTGCAGCGCATAAACGGCATCGCCACTGAGCAGCAGGGCATCCTCCGCCGAGAGCAGTTGCAGACAGCTGGCCAGGCGGCTATCGGCGAAAGGGGAGTGCGAAAGCAGGTGCAAGGTGGCCATTAGAGCGTTATCACCTGGTCGTAGCGGTTGATGAGGGCGCGCAGGGCGGTGTCGTCCAGTACTTCTACCGGTAGCGACAGCGCGTTCTGGTCCAAGCCGCGTTCCTGGAGGCTGCGCTGGGCTGCATACAATGAGTCGACGCCGAACATGGGCAATGCCTGCAGGTTGGCCGTTAGATCCTTCTGCTGCAGCTGCGCTGCTTGCTGTGCCTGCACCAGCTGAAACACACCATCGTCGAGAAACAGCAGGCCCAGGGGCAGCTCGAAGGCGCCGCCGGCCAGCGCGATATCCAGCGCTTCGCGCGCCGATGGCCCGGACCAGGGCGATTGCCGGGTGATGATCAGCATCGAGCGCGCCATCAGTGACCTCCGAAGCAGACGAGGCGATCGGCTTGTTGCGCCGCTTCGTGCAGCTGGCCCAGGCCGGAAAGCTCCCAGGCGGGCAAGAGGTTCGCAGCGGGGCGCGAATGGCGTTTGGCTTCGTGTTCGTCCAGTACGCCCCGGCGTAAGCCTGCGGCGATGCAGACGACGCCGTCGAGCGCATGGCTACGAACGAAACGCTCCCATTCACCGGCCAGGTCGAACTCATCCTGGGCAGTCACGATATTGGCCGAGGCACTGTGCACGCCGTCCTGATAGAGAAACAGCCGGGTTATCTCGTGCCCACCGGCCAGTACGGCCTCGGCGAAGCGCAACGCGCGCCGCGAAGCGGGGGAGTGGGCGGGTGAAAACAGAGCGATTACGAATTTCATGGTGCACCTTGCTAACTGGGCGACATGATACGCCAGCTGCAGAAACGAAAAAGCCCGCCGAAGCGGGCTGATTCGAAGAGCGACTATCAGTCGTCGCCACCCATGATACCCATCAGCTGCAGCAGGCTGATGAACAGGTTGTACAGCGAAACGTACAGACCGATGGTGGCCATGATGTAGTTGCGCTCGCCGCCATGGATGATGGCGCTGGTCTGGTAGAGGATGCAGACCGAGGAGAACAGTACGAAGCCAGCGCTGATCGCCAGCTGCAGGCCGCTGATCTGGAAGAAGAAGCTTGCGACCATCGCGCCCAGCAGGACGAAGAACCCGGCGGTGATGAAGCCGCTGAGGAAACTCATATCCTTGCGGGTGATCAGCACGAAGGCGGACAGACCGAAGAACACCAGCGCCGTCATCGATAGCGCCGAGGCGATCAGTTCACCACCGTTGGCGGTACCCAGATACATGTTGAGAATCGGGCCGAGCGTATAACCCATGAACCCGGTCAGCGCGAAAGTTGAAAGCAGACCCCAGGCCGAATTGCGCAGCTTCGCTGTGAGGAAGAACAGGCCATAGAAGCCGATCAGCACCACGAAGATGTTCGGGTAGGCCGCATTGGCCTGCATGGCCATGTAGGCGACCAGGGCGCTGAAACCGAGGGTCAGAGCCAGAAGGCTATAGGTGTTGCGCAAGACGCGGCTGACTTCCCGTTGTTCAACCTGCGTGTGCGTAGATGCGTACTGTTGCTTGAGCATTGCGACACTCCTGTAGATGTCTTCAGCCTGAGGCGAATTGACTCGGATCATAGCAGAGCTTTTGTTGCAGCCTAACAACAGAGTTTGACAGTGTGTTTCGTTCCGGTACTATTGCGCCCGCTCTCTGCGGAGGAGTGGCAGAGCGGTTGAATGCAACGGTCTTGAAAACCGTCGAAGGGGAAACTCTTCCGTGAGTTCGAATCTCACCTCCTCCGCCATATCGCACGTGAAGGCCCCGTTTCCGGGGCCTTCAGCGTTTCTGGGAAGAAGAAAGTAAGTGCTCCCATCTTCTTCCCAAGCAAGACAGAGCATCAGGCTGAATGCATCCTCGCCGGCTGTTCGACGTTAGCGCGGCAGGAATTCCGAAAGTCCGCATGGGGTTGCGGCGGGATGCGTGACAAATGTGACCCGCCATGGCGATATGCCGTCTAGATCGGACTGTAGGGAGGTAACCATGCGCGATCCTTTTGAAGAATCCTTGCGTGACATGCTTAACGCCCAGACCGCACATGATGACGACGCTTGTCTGGATCGCGTGTTGAAGACCGCCAACCGCCAGGTTGGCGCTGGCGACCTGTTCGGTCTGATGGGCCATTGTGTGCAGGCCGTGCTGATTGCTCTCAGCAGCGGTGCGCCACACACCTCGACTGTCGCGCGCCGCCGTTCTTCGTCCCATTCTTCTTCTTTCGATAGGGCTGACTGATCATGGAACTCGATCCCTGGAGCCAGAGCTTGCTGGGTGCGATGAGCGCGCTTTGGGCTCCTGTTGCTGCGTTCATACCGCGTTTGTTTGGCGCGTTACTGGTCGTAGCCGTCGGCTTTGTGGTTGCCAAGTTGTTGGACACCTTGCTATCCAAGGTTCTGGCGAAGGTGGGTGTGGACCGACTCGTTGCCGGCACCGGGGTAACCAAGTTGCTTGGGCGTGCCGGGATTCGCCTGCCGATATCGGCCCTGATCGGAAAGATCGTCTATTGGTTCGTGCTGTTGATTTTCCTTGTATCAGCTGCCGAATCTCTGGGTCTCGCTCGAGTTTCCGCGACACTCGATATGCTCGCGCTGTATGTCCCGAAGGTCTTCGGCGCAGGAGTGATTCTGCTTGTCGGCGTGCTGCTGGCCCAGTTGGTCAATGGCTTGGTTCGTGGCGCTGCAGAGGGTGTTGGTCTCGAGTATGCCAGCGGGCTCGCGCGGATCGCTCAGGGGCTGGTGATCATCATCATTATTTCGGTCGCAATCGGTCAGCTCGAAGTCAAAACCGAGCTGCTCAACTATGTGATCGCGATTGCTCTGATATCCGTTGGTTTGGCCGCAGCGCTGGCGCTGGGCCTCGGGAGCCGTGAACTGGTCAGCCAGATCCTTGCAGGCATTTATGTTCGCGAACTCTATGAAGTCGGCCAGCGGGTACGTCTTGAGGGATCGCAGCTGGAAGGCGAAATAGAAGAGATCGGCACAGCCAAGACCTTGTTGCTCACCGATGAAGGTGAGCTGGTCTCGGTCGCAAATAGAGTGCTGCTGGAGCAGCGCGTAAGCAGCCGTTAGGCCCGGTAATCTGCTAAAGTGCGCCGCCCCTTTTCGATGTCTACCGTGAACGGCGGCCACGACTTTTGCCGGTTCGAAGCGTCTTGACTAAAACCCATCCATCTACCACGAGCTACGATCCGCGCCAGCTTTCCGATGAAGAGCTGGTGCAGCGTGCCCATGCCGAGCTGTTCCATATAACGCGTGCTTACGAAGAGCTGATGCGAAGGTATCAGCGTACTCTTTTCAATGTATGTGCTCGTTACTTGGGAAACGACCGAGACGCGGATGATGTTTGCCAAGAAGTAATGCTCAAGGTTTTGTACGGTTTGAAGAACTTTGAGGGCAAGTCAAAGTTCAAGACCTGGCTGTACAGCATTACCTACAATGAGTGCATTACCCAGTATCGAAAAG
The DNA here is from genome assembly GCF_019355055.1 of Pseudomonas sp. MTM4. NCBI lineage: Bacteria > Pseudomonadati > Pseudomonadota > Gammaproteobacteria > Pseudomonadales > Pseudomonadaceae > Pseudomonas > Pseudomonas sp. MTM4. Next base: position 1,079,950 of record NZ_CP048411.1, on the reverse strand, counting down.
AGCGGCGCAAGCGGCGCTTACTTGATGCGCTAAGTCTCGATCCGGTCGAAGAAGCTTCCGAGGAAAAAGCGCCGAACATCGAGGAAAAGGCGGGGCTAGACAAGTGGCTGGTTCATGTGAACCAAATTGATCGGGAGATTCTGGTTCTGCGTTTCGTAGCGGAGCTCGAGTTTCAGGAAATTGCCGATATTATGCACATGGGTTTAAGCGCAACGAAGATGCGATACAAGCGCGCACTGGATAAGCTGCGCGAAAAATTTTCGGGAATCACTGAAACTTAACGGCAACAAGCTGTCATATTGATAGCGAACAGCTTGGGCCTACAGACAGCCGGTTTCCTTAGATTGTTCTGATACTCACCACCAGATGGGGATTTACGGATGAAACTTAAAAACACCTTGGGCGTTGTAATTAGCTCTATGGTTGCAGCCACTTCGCTTAGCGCGCTTGCCCAAGGGCAGGGTGCAGTAGAGGTGGAAGCATTCGGCAAGCACTACTTCTCCGACAGCGCCCGTGGCTTCGAAGACGAAGGCGAGCTTTATGGCGCTGGCGTCAGCTATTTTCTCACCGACGACGTCTCCCTGGGCCTGTCCTATGGTGAGTATCACGACGTCACTTCGGACGATCCGGTAGCGGGCGGCGGCCACAAGAACATCAAGGGTAGCCTGACCTCCCTCGATGCGGCCTACCACTTCGGTCAGCCGGGTGTCGGACTGCGGCCTTACGTCTCCGCTGGTATGGCTCACCAGAGTATCGGCCAGGCTGATCGTAGCGGTCGTAACCACAGCACCTTCGCGAACATTGGTGCCGGTCTGAAGTATTACTTCACCGAGAACTTCTTCGCCAAAGCCAGCGTTGACGGCATGCACAACATCGATGCTGGTGACAGCGAGTGGATGGCTGGTGTAGGCGTTGGTCTGAACTTTGGTGGCGGTGCGCAGCAACAGGTTGCCCAAGTCGAGCCTACTCCTGAGCCCGCGCCGGCTCCGATCGTCGACAACGAGCCAGAGCCGGAACCAGAACTGGTTCGCGTTGAGCTCGACGTCAAGTTCGACTTTGACAGGGCCCGCGTACGCGAAGAAAGCTACAGCGACATCAAGAACTTGGCTGACTTCATGCAACAGTACCCGCAGACCAGCACGACCGTTGAAGGTCACACTGACTCCGTCGGTACCGATCAGTACAACCAACGCCTGTCCGAGCGTCGTGCTCAGGCTGTTCGCGAAGTCCTGGTCAATCAATACGGTGTTGAAAGCCAGCGTGTTGACTCGGTCGGTTATGGTGAAGCTCGTCCGGTTGCCGACAACAGCACCGACGAAGGTCGTCAGATCAACCGCCGTGTAGAGGCCGAAGTCGAAGCACAGGTTCGTTGATTCGTATCTGACTTCACGAAGCCCAGTGCCATAAGGCTGTTCCTCAGGTAGAACGGCCTTATGGTTCATCAAATGGGTATTCGGCTCTTCACCGTCCTTGGTCTTGAGGCCTTGGACGGTGACCAAACAGCACTCTGACTCCTCCCTCCTGCGCTGCCCAGTTCGGGCAACCATCACGATCGCTAAGGTGCTCGCTCATAGCAAAACCGCAGATCCTGCGGGCATTGCCGTCATCCTGTTCGCCTCCCTCAACTGCTCGCCCAAGCCTTTCTTGCGTTTCTGCAATGAGCGGCACGGTTGCTTCCAACGCCAGACCACAACGACGGTGCGTCACGTCTTGCTTCATCCCCGTTTCACATTGTTGAAAAGCCCGTAACTTCATGCGGAGACCAGGCTCAATTTAGATATGCGCCTCAACAACGAGCCGGTCTGCTTGCGAGTTTGGTGTCCGTCTGTAAGACCATTTTTGTATGAGCGAGACCGGGTCGGAATCGCTCACCAAGCCGAGCCTCAGTACCGATGATCCCTCCGGCTCGGCCAGGTGGCCGGGACGAACCCGGGAAACTGCACCGCTAAACAAAATGCTCTCTGTGCTTATTGTCCTCGCTGCGGCTATCTAGAATGGCTGCTCAAATGTCCGCGCCATGGTCGTTCTCATGTCTTCGCGCCGCTCATCGTTGTTGCTCGTGGGTGCTTTCCTCGCGCTCTATCTGATCTGGGGCTCGACCTATTTTGTGATCAAGGTGGGCGTGCAATCGTGGCCGCCGATGCTGCTTGCCGGGCTGCGTTTCGTCATTGCCGGTGGTTTGATGTTCGCTTGGCTGCGCTGGCGCGGTGTGCCTGTGCCGACGGCCAAAGAGTGGCGCTCATGCGCCATTGTCGGTTTCCTGCTGCTCAGCTGCGGTAACGGTGGCGTGACCATTGCCGAGCATCTGGGCGTAGCCTCGGCAGTGGCTGCGCTTGCGATCGCGACGGTGCCGCTGTTCGCATTGCTGTTCGGGCTGATCTGGGGCCAACGCACCGCTGGGCTGGAGTGGGGCGGCATTCTGCTCGGGCTGATCGGAATCGGCCTGCTCAATCTCGGTCATAACCTGCAAGCCAGTCCATTGGGCGCAATGCTGGTGCTGATCGCGGCGGCGAGCTGGGCGTTCGGCTCGATGTGGAGCCGGCATCTCAGCCTGCCGGGCGGCGCGATGGCGAGCGCTGCGCAGATGCTTGTCGGCGGAGTGGTATTGCTTCTCGGCAGCGCCGCGAGCGGTGAACGCATGCACCAGGCACCTGATTTCGCCGGCTGGCTTGCGCTTGGCTATTTGACGTTGTTTGGCTCCATCGTCGCGTTCAGCGCTTATCTCTACCTGCTCAAACACGTACGACCTGCCGCGGCCACCAGCTACGCCTATGTCAATCCGGTGGTTGCGGTACTGCTGGGCATCACCTTTGCCGGCGAGCGGATCGGTGCAGAGGAGTGGTTGGCGATGACGGTCATCGTAAGCGCCGTAGTGCTGATTGGATTGCCGCAATGGCGCCGACCGAGGGTTGCGGCGAGTGTGAAGTCTGCCTGACGCGCTGGTGTCACCAGCGCGCAACGGTTGTATGATGAGTTCGCTTTTCTGTGATTGAGCCTTCCGTGCCACTGTCTGGATAGCACTCCCGGCCTTGTCACCTAACTCGCGTTTCATCACCTCGACAGGCGAATCGATGCCCACTGCAAAATCTTCCGCCAACGACACGTTTTTCATCCTGTCGCTAGTTGTCTTCAACTTCATTTCCTTCATTTCGATCGGCATCCCACTCGCATCGCTGCCGGCCTATATCCACGAAAATCTAGGTTTCAGCACTGCCGTCGCGGGCATCGTCATCGGTGCTCAGTACCTCACTACCTTGCTCTGCCGTCCCTTGGCTGGGCGCCTTGCGGATGAGCGGGGCGCGAAGAAAACCGTGCTGACCGGCATGGTGTCCGGGCTTGTCAGTGGTGTGCTGCTACTGATTTCAGCATTGCTCGAATCCTGGCCGATGGTGGGTATCGGCGTGATGGTCATGAGCCGGCTCGTCCTGGGCTTCACGCAAAGCTTGATCGGTATTTCCGCTATCAGCTGGGGCATCACCCGTCTCGGACCGCAAAGCACGGCACGTATGATTTCCTGGAACGGTATCGCGGCTTATGGCGGCGTCGGTATCGGCGCGCCGCTGGGTGTGTTTCTTGCTCAATCGCTGGGGCTGTGGAGTCTGGGGGCGGTGACCATGCTGTTGGCTGCGCTCGGCTTGGCGCTGGCTTGGCGACGGGACGATGCGCCGCTCAATCCGGGGGAGCGGCTGCCGTTCGGTAAGGTGTTGTGGAAGGTCGCGCCGCCTGGCATCGGTCTGGCGTTGGCCACCATCGGCTACGGGACGTTAACGGCTTTCATTGCGCTGTATTACAACGCGCGAGGTTGGGATGGGGCCGCCTGGTGCCTGACGGCCTTCGCCTTCGCCTTCATCGGGACACGGCTACTATTTCCCAATCTGATCAACCGAGTGGGCGGCTACTCCGTCGCGGTGATCTGTTTAGCCGTGGAGATTCTTGGCCTGGTTATGCTTTGGCTCGCCGAGGCTCCGGGCGTTGCACTGGCCGGGTCGGCGCTGACCGGATGCGGCCTGTCCTTGCTCTATCCGGCGTTGGGCGTAGGGGTGGTGTCGCGTGTTGGGGTCGCCAACCGCAGTTCGGGACTCAGCGTGTTCGCCATGTTCTTCGATCTGGCACTAGGGTTGTCCGGCGCGATCATGGGGGCGTTGGCCGTTTACATCGGTATGCAGAGCATCTTTCTCGGTGCAGCGGCCATGGCATTTGCCAGCCTGGCGATCGTATGGCTGCTGCTGAAGCAGGAGCGCAGGCCACGGGCCGATTAGCGCCGGCTTCTCACGGCTCGCTGGCGGGTGCCGTCGATATATCGCCGTTTTCAATCTGTCCCAGGGCGATGGCTCCGAGATCGGCTTGCAGCTTACCCAGGTAGTGCAGAAAGTTGACGCTGTCATCGAAGCTGAAGCCCTTCAGCCCTTGCTCATAGAACTCCTGGATGCGTACCTGCAGTGTGTCCCAATAGGCTTGGCCTTGAGCGGTCAGTCTGACCAGCCGTGCGCGCCCATCGTCCGGATGCGGCACGCGCTGCACATGATGATCGCGCTCCATGCGCTTGAGTACACCGTCCAGGCTCTGGCGGCTGACCACCAGATACTCGGTGAGCTGATTGAACGAAATGCCATCCTCGTAGCCTGGCCGCGATAAAGCTCCAAGCACGGCCCATTGCACGGTGCTAATGCCCATCTCTTTCTGCACCTGTCGCTGCAATACGTTGCCGGTTTGAAACAACCGGAAGAAAAGCCGGTTGGGAATGCTCTTGGTTTCAATCGCGGTCATTTCGTTTCCTTGCGACCCATGGAGGAAGGCGGCGATGCGCAGCCGGCATGAGGGCGGGGTTATCGGGGCAGGTATTCGCGGGCGATGATATTTTTCATGATCTGCGCCGTGCCGTCACCAATCTGTAGCCCCAACACGTCACGCATACGCTGAGCGAAGGGCAGATCCTCGCCCCATCCGGTGTGGCCGTGGGCGAGCATGCACTGTTTGACCACATCGAACGCCAGTTTCGGTGCCCACCATTTGTTCATCGCGGCTTCGGCATTGTGCCGCTGACCGGAATCTTTCAACCACAATGCGTAGAAGCATTGCAGACGAGCCGCCTGCACGTAGGTCTGGTACTCGGCGAGCGGGTGAGTCAATCCCTGAAACGCCGCCAATTGCTGGCCGAACGCCTGTCTTTCGGTGAGCCACTGCCAGGTTTCGTCCAGCGATTGCTGAGCCACCGCGAGGCATTGCAGGCCAATCAGTGCGCGGCTGTAGTCGAAACCCTGCATGACCTGCTTGAAACCTTTGCCGTCGTCACCCAGCCGATGGCTGGCGGGCACCTCGACATTGTCGAAGAAGATCGAGCCACGTCCGATGGCGCGCTGTCCGGCATCTTCAAAGCGGGTGGTGCTGATACCGGGCAGGTTCATGGGTACGAGGAAAGCGCTGATGCCGTTAGCGCGCGACTCCTGAGTGCCGGTGCGGGCGAACACGACCGCGACGTCCGCTTGGTCGGCCATGGAAATGGAGGTTTTCTCGCCGTTCAGAATGTAGGTGTCGCCCCTGTTTTCGGCTTTCATGCGTAAGCTTGCCGCGTCGGAACCCCCGCTGGGTTCGGTCAGCGCAATGCAGACGATCCGACGCCCGGCAGTGATCTCGTTCAGCCATTCGCCAGCCAGTTCCGGGCTGGCGTGCTGGCTGATGATCTGGCCGTTGAGCGAGGCCAGCAACGGGATGTAGCCGACATTGAAGTCGCCACGGGAAATTTCTTCGATGATGATTCCGGCGGTCACGCAGTCCAGGCCGCTGCCGCCATACTGCTCCGGCAGCTCGCCGCCGAGCAGGCCCATGTCGCCCATTTGCTGGATGACTTCACGCTCGATGACGCCCGTCTGGTCGCGTTGGCGATAGCCGGGAGCGAGCACTTCGGCACTGAAGCGAGCGACGCTATCGCGGATGGCGTTTTGTTGTTCGTTGAAGGCGAAATTCATAAGGTTCTCCAGCACTGCTGCGCCGCTGTTCGATAGATTCGGCCGGGCGCCCCGGTTCCCGGAGCGTCCCGCGAGGCCGAATACGCCGCGTTATTTGTAGAACTTGCGGAAGTCCGGCTTGCGTTTTTCCTTGAACGCGGCGGTGCCTTCCTTGGCCTCGTCGGTGTCGTAATACAGACTCAGCGCCTGCATGCCGAGCCCGCCGATGCCGGCGATGTTTTCGCTGTCGGCATTGAACGAGCGCTTGGCGATGGAGAGGGCGGTGGGGCTCTTCTCGAGAATCTCGTTGCACCATTTCTGTACTTCCGCATCAAGCTCCTCGTGCGGCACCACGGCATTCACCAGCCCCCATTCCAGCGCCTGCTGAGCGCTGTACTTGCGGCACAGATACCAGATTTCCCGGGCGCGCTTTTCACCGATGACACGCGCCAGGTAGGCGGTGCCGAAGCCGGGATCGACCGAGCCGACTTTGGGCCCGACCTGACCGAAGACGGCCTGATCCGAGGCGATGCTGAGATCGCAGACCACGTGCAACACATGCCCGCCACCAATGGCGAAGCCGTTGACACGCGCGATGACCGGCTTGGGCACCTCGCGAATCAGCCGCTGCAATTCCTCGACCGGCAGGCCGATCAGCCCGCGGCCGTCGTACTGGCCCGCATGAGCGCTCTGGTCGCCACCGGTGCAGAACGCTTTGTCGCCAGCGCCCGTGAAGACGATAACGCCAACGGACTTGTTCCAACCTGCGCGGTTGAAGGCGTCGATCAACTCCATGCAGGTCTGGCCGCGAAAGGCGTTGTAACGGTCCGGGCGGTTGATGGTGATGGTCGCGACGCCGTCGTTTTCGGTGTAGAGAATGTCTTCGTAATTCATGATGAGTCTCCTGTTTAGCCGGCCATGGTCAGGCCGCCGGACACGCTGATGACCTGTCCGGTGATGAAATCGGCGTCGTCGCTGGCGAGTAGACAGACGATGCCTGGATAGTCTTCCGGCTGGCCGAGGCGACGCTTGGGTACGGCGTTCTTGAAGGCTTCGAGCAGTTTTTCCGGGTTGTTGGAAGTCGCCGCCACGCTTTTTAGCAGCGCCGTGTCGGTGGGGCCGGGGCAGACCACGTTGAAATTGATGTTCTTGCTCGCCAGCTCACGAGCTAGAGTCTTCGACAGACCAATCAATCCGGCCTTGCAGGCGGCGTAGACCGCCTCGCCGGACGAGCCGACACGCGCGGCATCGGAGGCGATGTTGATGACCTTGCCGCCGCCGGCTTCGAGCATCTTCGGTAGCACCACGTGGTGCATGTTGAGCGCGCCGGTCAGGTTGATGTCGATCAGTTGCTGCCATGTGCCGGGTTCGGTCTTGAGGAACGGCATGAAACGGTCGAAACCGGCGTTGTTGACCAATATGGTCGGCACGCCCAGTTCGCTTTCCACACGGTTCACCGTCTCGACGATCGCGGCGTAGTCGGTGATGTCGGCGGCGTAGGCCTTGGCCTGGCCAGCCGCTTCGACAATCAGTTCAGCGGTCGTCTGAGCGGCCGCTGCGTCGCGGTCGAGCACCGCGACACGGCTGCCCTCAGCGGCGAAACGCAGGCACAGGGCACGGCCAATTCCGCCGCCGCCGCCGGTGATGATCACGGTTTTTTCACGTAGGCCTTTCATGTGCGTACTCCAGTTGAAAACGTGTCAGGCAGGCCCGCCGAGAGGCAGATGCCCTTGGCCTGTTCGCGCAGTTTGAATTTCTGGATTTTTCCTGAAGGCGTGCGCGGCAATGCCGGGAGCACTTCAAGGTATTCAGGCAGGTAGTTGCGGGTGAGTTTTTGCTCGAGAAGAAAACTGACCACGTCCTGCAGGCTCAGTGATTGATGGCCTTCATGCAGCGTGACGTAGGCGCAAAGGCGTTCGCCCAGACGGGCATCGGGACAACCGACCAGCGCCACGGCGGAGATGGCCGGGTGCTTGTAGAGCAGGTTTTCGATCTCTACCACTGGCACGTTCTCGCCGCCTCGGATTACGACGTCCTTGGTACGGCCGGTGATGCGGATGTAGCCCTGTGTGTCCATGCGCGCCAGATCCCCGGTGGGAAACCAGCCGTGCTCATCCACGTCGTACAGATCAGGGCGTTTCAGATAGCCGATGAACAGACTGGCGCCCCGCACCAGGAGGTTGCCTTCCGTGCCGTGCGGCACCGGGTCGTTGTGTTCATCGACGACGCGCACCTCCATATAAGGCAGCGCCACGCCATCGGTGCCGATGGCACGTTCCGGGTCGTCTTCCGGGGGCGTCATGGTCACCGCGCCGTTCTCGGTCATCCCCCAGGCGGAAACGATCCGGGCATTAATGGCGGCACCGGCTCGCTCGACCAGCGCGCTCGGTATCGGCGCGCCGGCGGAGACGAAGATGCGTAGTGAAGCCAATTCTTCCCGATGCTTAGGCGCGACCTCGATCAGATCGGCCAGAAACGGCGTGGAGGCCATGGTGAAGGTTGGCCGCTCTGCCTTGGCGACCTGAACCGCGAATGCTGGGTCCCATACGTCTTGCAGTACGCAAGTGCCGCTCAGGTAGACGGGCATCATCAGGCCGTAGAGAAAGCCGGTCTGATGGGCCATCGGCGAGGCCATGAAGACGATGTCGTCCCGGCCCAGATGCAGCCGCTCGGCATAGGGGCGAATATTGCTCCACAGCGTATTGCTGCTGTGCAGAACGCCCTTCGGCTCGCCCGTGGTGCCGGAGGTATAGAGCAGCTGCACGACATCGTCGCCGTGCGGTCGCCGCTCGGCGAACAGCGCCTGGGTATCGAGTTCTTCTTCCCAGGCGCGATCCAACAGTACCTGTTGAAAACAGCGGTTTTCGTCCTGGCTGTCGATCACCAGCACATGTTCGAGCGCAGGCAGCTCGCCGCGCAGGCTATCCACCATCGCCGCATAGTCGAAACCGCGAAAGGAATGCGGGATGACCAGCACGCGGCTCTGGGCATAGCTGAGCATGAAGCGCAGCTCACGTTCGCGGAAGATCGGCATCAGCGGATTGAGCACCGCGCCGATGCGCACGCAGGCGAGGTGCAGCGCGGTCATCTGCCACCAGTTCGGAAGTTGGCAGGACACCACTTCTCCCTTGCTCACGCCAAGCGAGGCCAGGCCGGCAGCCATGCGATTAACGATTTGGTTCAGCTCCGCATAGCTGAGCGCGCGGCGCTCATTTTGATTCACGCGATAGGCGATGATGGCGGGGGAATCGGCTGCGCTGGCTACGGCTTGGTCTAGATAATCCGTAATGATCATGTCATTCCAGGCGCCGGATCCGAGCATCGATGCGCGGCGTTCGGCTGACACCGTTGCGGTGATATTCATGGATAAACCACCTCTTGTTTTGGGTAGCGTTGTTCTTGTCGTGGGCGAAGGGAACTGCTGATCGCTGAGATGGAAGATAAGATCGCATAGATAACTATGTCAATATGTTGTCTTTATTTTGGGCGTAGCTAGACTCGTTGCATACCGCTCAGCCACGCCCTGTGCAAAGCGGGACAACGGGAGAATGCTCTTGGAATACAACAACATCTTGACCGAGCGGCACGGTGCCGTTGGGCTCATTCGATTGAATCGCCCACAGGTACACAACGCCTTGAACGATCGGCTGATGACCGAACTGGGCACCGCGTTGCGCCGGTTTGAAAGCAATAGCGAGGTCCGAGCAATGGTCATCACGGGCAACGAAAAGGCTTTTGCCGCAGGTGCAGACATCGGCGAGCTGCAGCACAAGACATTCGTCGAGGCTTACCTGGAAGATGTCGTCACAGCCAACTGGGAGGAAGTCACGCGCTGTCGCAAGCCGGTCATCGCAGCGGTCGCCGGGCTGGCGCTCGGAGGCGGCTGCGAGTTGGCCATGATGTGCGACCTGATCATTGCGGCGGAAACGGCGCGTTTCGGCCAGCCCGAAATCAAGCTGGGCACTTTGCCTGGGGCTGGCGGGACCCAGCGACTGACCCGTGCGGTAGGGAAGGCCAAGGCGATGGACCTGTGCCTGACGGGCCGTACCATGGGTGCCGAAGAAGCCGAGCGTTGTGGGCTAGTCAGCCGAGTGGTGCCGACAGCCGCCCTGCTGGAAGAGGCCATGCAGATTGCGACCCTGATTGCCGGCTACTCGGAAGTAGCGGTGAAATTGAATAAGGAGGCCGTCAATCTGGCGTTTGAAACCACCTTGAACCAAGGGGTGAAATTCGAGCGCCGGCTGCTGCACGCAAGCTTCGCCACGGCGGACCAGAAAGAAGGGATGCAAGCGTTCACGCAGAAGCGAGAACCTCGGTGGGCTCACCGTTGATCGGTGCCGCCCGCTGCCCGAGCAATTGCAAGGCAGCGGATGCGGCAGGGCTATCTTCCCGTCGCGCACATGCCGAGATCCAGAGAGGCGCGTCTGGCCAGCGCTGCGGCGCTCGGGCGACAGCTGCTCTTGCCTCGTTGCAGTTGCTTCCAGAACTCAAGCGGCTGATTGACGCTCAGGTCAGACTGCTTCACCAGATTTTCCAGGGTTTTGCTGTTCATGCGGCCTCCAATAGCTCAATCCGAGTGGTTGGTGGTCCTTGAAAAAAGTCGCGTCCTTGCGCCAGCCGTCGCGGCTTTCCATTGATGCTGAGAATGCTTGCGGCGGGTTACAGCTTGTTGACAGCGTCATCGACCTCTTGGCCAAGGGACGAACGGTCCGTACGGAAGACGCCTATGCCACGCGGGGAAAAAGGAGGGTATACACGCAAAGGCTGATCAGTTCTGGTATTGCCGTTTCGTTGCTATTGAAATGCAACTAACAAAGTGTCATCGCATAGACATGTCTCGCCGTTTGGTTTCGTTTGGCTTATTTAAACCGTTCATCGTTTGTCGTGATTGTTTTCGAACTCTTAAGTGCGTGACGCCCTCCGAGATAGGGAGGCGACTGCACTGCGGACGTCAGTTTATTTAGCATTTATTCACACTGGAGATAGATCTCATGTCGAATGATAAGAGCGGAAATCCGGGTAACTTTGCAAACGATCGCGAGAAGGCTTCCGAAGCCGGTCAAAAAGGCGGTCATAACAGCGGCGGCAATTTCGCCAACGACCCACAGCGCGCTTCTGAAGCTGGCCAGAAAGGCGGCCAGAATAGCGGTGGTAACTTCGCAAACGACCGCGAGAAGGCGTCCGAGGCCGGCCAGAAAGGTGGCCAGAATAGCGGCGGCAATTTCGCGAACGATCGCGAGAAAGCCTCCGAAGCAGGCAAGAAGGGCGGCCAGAACAGCCACGGCGGTGGCCGTAACTCCTAGTATCAGCTAATAGTCGGTAAAGCGGAGCTCGTTAAGCGAGCTCCGCTTTTTTATGTGATTAAAAAGTTGGCATGGATTCCTGGGGCGAAACGTAATCCGAACTAACTGGCACTGATTGCGTTATTGTTTTTAAGTATATGCTTATGTCTATTAATTAATAGATCTAGTTGTATCGAAAGTATGTTGGGCAGTGCATGAAGGTTTCGCTCTTCTTGCAGATGGCTGGCCACGTACTATCCAAAGCAACGCGGCCAGCCAGTTTCAGCGACGTCTGTTACGGGCACTGGCCCGCTTCGTATAGACCTGGGCTGGATTCGCGAACCCAGGCATTGCTACCCGATATCTGACCCAGCGCGTCGTCACCACCCTGTGTGTAATAACCCATTTGGTAGTAGGCCCGGCCGGCTGACAAATGCTGAAGATTGGTGCTGTACCAGTCTTGGCAAGTGTGACCGTCGTTCCCGCCTTCGCCGGCACGACAGGCCTCCGGTTCTGCGGCATACCACGTGCCCGGCTCGCCCTGGTACAGCTTGACTGACGTCCAGGTATCGAAGGAACCACCGATGTCCTGACGGTCGGTCAGAGACAGCGCACGCAGGCTGGAAATACCTCCGGCGACGGCACGGCCGGCGCTGATATGAGCGTTGGGCGACGCGCTGGCAACCTCGCAGGTCGCGGTCGGTGCGTTGGGGTCGAACACCGAAACAGTGCGAGTCCGGGTGGCTGTATTGTTATCCGAATCGGTTACTTCATAGGTGCAGTTGTAGTCGCCAACGGTGTTGGTATCTACGCTGGAACAGTCGGCCGTAACCGTCAGGTCGCCGTCTTCGCGGTCGGAGGCCGTCGCACCCGGATCGGTGAAGGACCGGCCCAGTGCGACTTTCAGCGGGTTGTCACCCAGCACGGTAATCTTCGGCGTACCGTTCTCGCCGCCGCCATCACGGGCGTGGCGACTGAAGAAGTCCCAGATGATGTCTGGATAACTCGGGCCGGCGCGTACCGCCCAAGGGCCTTCGCTGCCGTTGGTTCCGCCGACCCAGTAATGTCCGTGGTTGGTGTCGGTGGTGTTGGCCGTGTTCTGCGGGCCGTTGAAGAACACCGTCTCGACGATGGACCGCCCGTCGCCTGTCCCGTAGCGGGTGTGCTGGCAGTTGTAGTTGTTCTGATGGTGGGGGCTGCAGGCTGCCTGGCTCTGCTGGGCCTTGGCCGGTGTGTCGTGACTGGTGCCGCCGAATACTTTCAGATGGGCGTCGCGAAGGTTGCGGCCGGCTGGCTGGATGACGGTGCAGTCGTTATTGCTCTGCAGCACCATCAGCGGAATCGCGTAGGTGTCGTTCAGCTCCGCCCGCATGTCGTTGGCGACCTGGTCGACATTATGAAACGTCGCATAGCCGGGGCACTGGCCGGACAACGAAACCGATGCGGCATCTTCACCATACGGCAGACCGGCGGCGCTCGCCGCAGCGGCCCAGTACTCGTTATGCGTCGTCGCCGCCACAACCGCCATCGCGCCGCCAGACGACAGGCCGGTGATGAATCGCCGGTTGGTGTCGATGCTGTGCTGCGCCTCGACCGCCTGGGCAATTCTCACCAAATCCTGCGGTTCGCCTGCACCTTCATGCTGGTGCTGGTCGAACCAGAAACCCCAGCAGTTCTGGTTGCGCAGGCCGTCGTAGCTGGTGATGAAGGGCGTCACCAGGATAAAACCATTTTGGTCCGCAGCCGCCTTCAAACCCCACTCGTCGAGCGCGTTGGCCTGGGTCTGGCGGCAACCGTGGAGCGCCATCACCATGGGGGCCGGTGTTGATAACCCGCTAGGGACATATACCTGGTACTGGCGCTCCCGCGAACCGGGATGACTGCCGGCCGGGAGCGAAGCGGAGGTGACGGTGCCCGCCTGTGCGGGCATTACGGCGGTATTCAGGGCGATCGCTGCGGTGATCGCAAGCAAACCTCGGATCTTCATAGCTTTTCCTTCCATCTTGTTTTTGTAAGGAATCGCGCGGACGGAACATCCCGCAGCGAAGCGGGCCATGCGCATGTTGTGCCATGAGCAGAAAGCATAGGAAAAACAAGGTGTTGCCATGCCCGTACCACGGGAGTGGCGAGCACGCTCCAATAATCTGGACATCGATGGGAGCCGCCCCATGCGCGGATGGTCGACCTAGAGCCCATCAGGCCATTTCATGGCCCGTCCGGATTTCCAGACACCGTCCGCTACGCTGGACAATTCGGCGCAAAGGCAACGACTGGAAATATCCTGACAGCCAATGCCTTTTGAAAACGACAGGGTTTATGAAACCTTACGGCGACATCCACGTAACGCAGAGAACCTTCTATGACTGAGGCCAAGCAGAGCGGGCAGGCGGGTCTGGAGCAGGTGATCGACGGGATCATCGAGCTTGGCAAGAGGCAGGACAAAGTCACCATCAGCGAGATTCAGGACAGCCTCGGGCGCCGTAGCTTTGGGCCTTTTCTGTTCGTTCCGGCAATCATCGAAATCAGCCCGGTCGGCGGGATACCCGGCCTGCCGACGGTGCTGGCTCTGATCGTTGCGTTGTTCTCGATCCAGATGCTGATGGGGCGCGACCATTTCTGGATGCCGGATTTCCTCGCCAAACGCACGGTCAGCGGCGCGAAGCTCGACAAGGGCCTGAACAAAGTGCGCCGGGTCGTGCGATGGTTGGACAAGATCAGCCGCGCACGCCTCGGTTGGGCCGTCCGCAAGGGGTTTCTGCGCCTGATCGCGGTGCTTTGCGTGTTGCTCGCTACTTCGGTTCCGCCGCTGGAGTTGATGCCGTTTGCCAGCACGGCGCCATTCGCGGCGATCGCGCTGTTCGGCCTCGGTATCACCACGCGGGATGGATTACTGGTGATCCTGGGACTGATCGTCACAGTCGGCGCGTTCGTACTGGTCGGCATGGGGCTGCTGGGCTGAGCATGGCCACGACAATCCAATGTGCCGCGCTCGCATGTCTCAATTGCGGGCGCGCCTCATGCAGGCCAGGTGCCGGTCGTTGACCCGGTTGGCGAACCAGGCGGTGGTCAGGTTGCGGGTGATTTTCGGACTCTCGAGACGGATGCCCGGAAGCACCGCTCGTGGCAGCGGTTTGCCTGCGCGCTTCTCCGCTAGCTCATACACGCGTTCGTAGAGCCGAGTTTTCTCGAAGCCGTGGGTGTCGCCACGTTCCAGCGCGTTGCGTATCGCGGTTTCGCTCATGTCGAGTTTGCCCGCCAGTGATCGTACCGCCGTCTCGGTCTGCCCAGCCTTGCTGCTGCCGTGAATGATCAGGTCACCATCGAGGGCCAGCTTGCTGCCGCTGGCCCGCGCCACCGCATTCTGGAACGCGGCGTTGCGGCTGGCGTACCAGCCGGCATTGAAGTCGGCGAAGCGATAGAGCGGCTGCGTGTAGCTGGTGGGATAGTCCAGCAGGTGAGCGATACCGAAGTACATGCCGCCCCGGCGAGTGAATACTTCGTCGCGGATCGAGCCCTTGTGCTCGAAGGGGTACTCCCAGCGGCGCGCTTCGGCGAAGGCGATGCTGACCTGCATAGGTCCGCCGGTCTTGACCGGGTTGAGCGTGCCGAACAACTGCTCGCCAAGCGGCACGATGCCAATGAAGTCATCGAAAATCGCGCTCAGTTGTTCTTCCGTGCGCACCGCATCCAAGCGCTCGTTGTAGGTCTTTCCGTTGGGCGAGCGTACATCCAGCGCAGCATTCACCACGAAGCGCGGAACATGCAGGCGTGCGGCGCGGCGATAAATCTCTTCACGCGAAATCTTGGCCAGGCCAGGCACTGGAGGCGTGGCCTGAAAAGTGGACTCCTGCACGGTAACCGCGAGCACTGCACAGAGATTTTCATCGCTCGGAAGAATTTCCAGCGCATCGAACGAGGCGTAGATGTCAGTGGCCCAGCCTTGGCGACCCGGAATGTCGCTGGGGATCAGACGGACGATTTTCGCCCGCACCTCATCGGGACGCGGTGCCGGTATTTCCGGCTGCCGGCTACCGCAGCCGGCCAGGCTCAAAAGTACGACGCTGCCCATAACGGCGAGCGCCCTATGCAAGGCTGCGGTATCGACCCGCCGCGCAAATGCAGTTAAGGATTCGATGGCCGCTGAAGCCTGCCGGTGAGGAAAGTGAAAAGCCATGCCGTTTCGTTCGTCTCGTGCTGTGGGGCTTGGACAATAAAACAGACGAAGCTGCTGACAAAAGCTGCGCCGCAAGGAAGTTTCCTACCAGCCGCTGAGCGTTATCCTGAACCCGGCGGCGCGACCCGCTACGAATGCTGGCTTTGATTTCAGTCAGATTTCTGCCGGAACTTGCCCTCTGCGCGTTGTCCCAACCAGACAGATCCGTCCGCACGCCGTGCCCGCACCCGTGCCAATAGAGCGTCTATTCATGAGCGAAAAGAACTTTGATATTCGGCGGCTTGAGCGCTACGGCAGCGATACCTGCGAGTACCTGCTGGCGATCATCACCGATGAGGACCATGCCTCTCTGGTGGAGCTGGACGACGGTGGAACCGGCTGGCAGTCCACGCTGCGTCACGATCGAATCTACCGCGAGGTAGATCCTCACACCGGCCGACCTCGTTATCGGTTCGAGGACATACCGGAGGATCAGGGCGGTCAGTATCGGCTGATCAGCCAGATCGCCGAAGGCGGGCGGGGCGCCGAGTTTTCCGAGCTTGTGATGTTCGGCAAACGCCTTGTGACCTTCGATGATCGTACCGGCCTGGTCTGCGAGATCCGCGATCAACGCCAGCTGGTGCCGCGGCAGATTCTGATGACTGGCAGTGGTGATGAGGCATTCAAAGGTTTCAAGAGTGAATGGGCGACGCTTTGGAATGATCGACTCGTCGTCGGCAGCCATGGCAAACGGCCGGCTGAAGAGTGGGTAAAAATGCTCGACCGCAACTATGGCGTGCGCAGCGTCGACTGGGCTGAGCGCTACCAGCGCATCCGCGATGCGCTCGGAGTAGGGCCGGACGGCTACGTCATTCACGAGGCGGTCGAATGGCATCCTTATCGCCGCGAATGGCTGTTCTTCCCTCGCAAGATTTCCACCTCGCCGTTCGATCAGGCGATCGACGAATGTGAACGCGGCGCCAATACCTTGATTATTGCCAACGAAGACTTCAGCGAAATTCGTACCGTGCAGGTAGGCGACTGCAATCCCGAACGCGGTATTTCTTCGTTCAAGATCCTGCCGGGGCATCCCGACGAATGCATCGGGCTCAAAAGCGTGGAGATCGGCGACCGCACCGAAAGCTACCTGTTCTGCTTTAACCTCGACGGTGAAGTGCTGCAGGACGACATATTCATCGGTGATTACAAATGCGAAGGGTTAGAAATTCTCTGAACTCCGGCTACGCTGATGCTTTCTCGAAGTAGCCGCAACAGACCGGATCATGAGCCTGCCGAACCGAACGCCCATAGCACCCATTTCCCAATTCTGGCGGGACGCGGCGCTGCCGTTTATCGAAGCACGCACCGTAGCTGACGGACGCCGCGTCTGCTACGCCCGACACAGCCATGAAACCTTTTCCATCGGTTTGATCGACAGCGGCTGTAGCACCTATATCAACCGCCATTATCAGTGCCGTATCGATGCAGGAACGCTGGTATTGATGAACCCGGGCGATGTGCATGCCTGCAATCCGATCGAGAACCAGCCCTGGGCGTATCGCATGCTGTACGTCGATGCCGGTTGGTTGGCTGGTCTGCAGGACGACCTGGAAATGGGCGGCACCGGCTTTCGCCGCTTCTCACCCATCCTGACGTGCGATCCGCTGCTCCAGGCGGGGTTTCGCCATTTCCATGGCGTCTTGACCGATGAGCTTGCCGAACCTTCGCACAAGCACGGCGCCGCGGTGGGGTTCTTCAGTCTGTTGCATCGGCGGTTGCGGCTGGACGTGGCCGTGCCGGTGAGCGACTCGAAGTTGCGGCGAGCTGCCGAACTCATTGCCGACAACTATCAACGCCCGCTCAGGCTCGACGAGATCAGCCATGCGGCCGGGGTGTCGCCGTCGAGCCTGATCCGCTCATTCAAGAAACACTTCGGGATGACCCCGCATGCGTATCTGACCAATCGCCGTGTGCAGTTCGCCCGTGCCGAACTGCGACGTGGCATACCCATCGCCGAGGTAGCGCTGGCGGCGGGTTTTGCCGATCAGGCGCATCTGCAGCGCGCTTTCAAGCAGTTGCTGGCGGCCACTCCTGGCCACTATCGCGGCGTACGTTGCGCTGATAGCGATCAGAACAACAGCAGATAAGCTGCGCAGCCCGATAGTAGTGCGGCCATGATGCGGTTGAACAATCGCACCCGCACGGGGTTGTTCAGGTAGTGCTGCAAAAAGGTCCCGGCATAGGCCCAGCAGGCCAGCGAGGCGTAACAGATCACGAAATAGATCGCCGCGAAGCGCCACACCGAGGGCGCATCCCCGGCCGCCGCGAACAAACCCATGCCGGCCACCGAGGCCAACCAGGCTTTGGGGTTGAGCCATTGCATCGCCGCGCCATAAAGCATGCTGGGCCGCACCGCCGGTTTGTCAGCGTTCAGACTCCCGTCGTCGATAGCCAGCCGAAATGCCATGTACAACAGAAACGCGACGCCGGCCAGCCGGATCGACTGGGTCAACCAGGGCCAGCGCAACAGCAGCTCGCTCAGCCCGAGGCCGATCAACAGCAGTAATAGGGTGAAGCCGATGGTCGCGCCACTGACGTGGCGCATGGCCTGACGCAGACCGAACTGCGCGCCGGCACTGAGGGCGACGATATTGACCGGGCCGGGCGAGATGGAAGAGGCCAGCGCAAAGGCCGCCATGGACAGCAACAGACTCATCGGTAACTCCTAGTTCACGCAGGGGATGTCAGCGCTAAGGCTAGGAGCGAACGCAGCGCTGGTATTGAACGAAATGCGCACGATGCTCGGATGATGGTGACTGGCGCAGCGAACGGCGTGCTGCAAGAACATTTGTCCCGGCTACCGGGCGCCGGTCGTCATTGGCCTCCGCGCCGATGCGGAAGAGTTGTCGGCATGCGCAACAGCAATGGATGCGACGCGCAATTGCCATCGAAGCGGCGTAAAACTCGGCATGCTTGGCGCAGTCCAAGCTGGCGCGGCGCTATTGCCGCGCGTCAATCACCAGGAGATCCGATGGCCACTATCGACCTGCTGATCAGCGATTGCGATGGCGTGATCGTCGACAGCGAGATCATCAGCCACCGCGTGCTGTTCGAGTCGCTGAGCCTCTATGTTCCGGCGGACCTGCTGGGCGATGCATTGGAAGGGACGTTCGGCCTGACGGTGCCGAGCATCATCGACCTCATCGAAAAGCGCTTCGATTTGAAGTTGCCGAAGACTTTCGATGAAGATCTGCGGCGTCACAGCGAGAAAGCGGTAGCCGAGCAAGTCCAGGCCATCCCAGGCGTACGTGACGCACTGCTTGCCATCGATCTGCCGCTTGCGGTGGCGTCCAACAGCCGTCTGCACAATGTCGAGTCGTCGCTGCGCCGCGCCGGGCTGACCGAGCGGGTTGCTGGGAATATCTTCTGCGCCGAAATGGTGGCTTCGCCGAAGCCCGCGCCGGATGTCTATCTGCTGGCTGCCGAGCGCATGGGCGTCGCGCCGGGGCACTGTCTGGTGGTTGAGGACAGCCCGACCGGTGTCCTGGCGGCACGCACCGCGGGCATGCAGGTGATCGGCTTTACCGGCGCGAGCCATATTCCCGCCGGGCACGATCAGGCGCTGCGGGAGCTGGGCGTGGCGACCGTGATCAACGACATGCGTGAACTGCCGGCTGCGGTCGCGGCGCTGGCGGGCTGAAACGAGACGGTCTACGAAGAAACCCCTTTTTTTCGCAACGGTGCGGTGACGCTCTTGTCTGTACTGAAACGGACCTGAGCGCGAGTCGCAGATGATCGAGCGTTGGAAGTGGTTTCTCATCCGCATCAGCAGGCGACCCTGGTTCAGGGCCAGCCTGTTTTCTGTCCTGGGCATCGCGGCTGCGCTGGTCGCATTGGCTGTGGCGCCCTATATCCCCGACGATGTCCCGACCAAGATCGGCTCCGATGCGGTCGATAACATCCTTGGCGTGCTGGCATCGAGCATGCTCGCGGTCACGACCTTTTCGCTGAGCATTATGGTGGCCGCCTACGGTTCGGCGACCAGCAACGTCACCCCGCGGGCCATCTCGCTGCTGGTGGAAGACCCCACGACGCAAAACACCCTGTCCACCTTCATCGGTTCGTTCATCTTTAGCCTGGTCGGCATCATCTCCCTGAGCACAGGGCTTTATGGTGATAAGGGCCGGGTCGTATTGTTCGCGGCGACAATCGTTGTCGTGGTTTTGGTGGTCTACGCGTTGTTGCGCTGGATCGATCAGCTGTCGGGGCTGGGTAGGGTCGCGGAGACCACGGCGAGGGTGGAGGACGCCGCAACCCGGTCGTTGTGCCAGCGCATGGAACAACCCTATTTGGGTGGCTGCCCGCTCGAGGTTGACCCCAAAGCACTGCCGGGCGCGCGTCCGCTGTACGCCCGGAAGATTGGCTTCGTGCAGCACATCGACATGCCGGCATTGGGCACGTTGACCGAGTCGGAGAGCAGCTCGGTCTATATCTGTGTGCTGCCGGGTACCTTCGTCGAGCCGACGCAGCCGATCGCCTGGTCCGTGGGTGTAGGCGAAGAGTGTGACGACGCACTGCGCGCGGCCTTCGTCATCGGCGCACAGCGAACCTTCGACCGCGACCCACGCTTCGGAATGACCGTCTTGGCCGAGATTGCGTCGCGAGCCTTGTCGCCTGGTATCAACGATCAGGGGACCGCAGTTGATGTAATCGGTCGCGGTCTGCGCGTGCTGTCGCATCTATCCAGGCCGACTCCACCGGAGGAGCCCAAATTTGACCGGATATTCGCACCTGGCCTGAGCGTGGCGGACATGCTCGACGACTTCTTTACACCCATCGCGCGCGACGGGGCTGCGCTGGTCGAGGTGGGCATATGTCTGCAGCAGGCGCTGGCATCGCTGGGGCGGCTGGGTGATGCAGCGGTCAGAATCGCGGCCGACCGGCATATCGAGCTGGCGCTTAAACGGGCAGAAGCCGCGCTCGTTTTGCCCGAGGATCATCTGCGTGTACGCCAAGCGGCCGAACAGGCCGGGTTCGAAACGACCGGCCTGGATGCGATCAGATAAACGATCCCTATCGGGAATTGCTGCGGCGAAACCTTACGGTTCCTTTACCTCCGCTTCACACGAAGCTGACTGTACAAGGCGTAGAGTTCTTCACAGGCTGACGGAACAGCTTGCTCCCTTGGGTGGGTTTGC
The DNA here is from genome assembly GCF_019355055.1 of Pseudomonas sp. MTM4. Classification (NCBI taxonomy): domain Bacteria; kingdom Pseudomonadati; phylum Pseudomonadota; class Gammaproteobacteria; order Pseudomonadales; family Pseudomonadaceae; genus Pseudomonas; species Pseudomonas sp. MTM4. Next base: position 1,059,372 of record NZ_CP048411.1, on the reverse strand, counting down.
CGTGGCCGGGCTGTTGAACAGCGTTCGAGCTCACGGCGGCCCGCTGCTTTTTTTTTTGGCTGGATGGCCACACTCAAGTTCGTTTAACCAATTTTCCATCGTGGGAGACCTGTCACCATGATCCTTCGTAAAGACCTTCTGGCAGTCGTAGCCGGCGTGGCGTTATTCGGACAGGCGCTGATCGCCTATGCGGATCTGCCGGATTTCACGCCGCTGGTCGAAGATGCCTCGCCGGCGGTCGTGAACATCAGCACCAAGCAGAACAAACCCGCGCGTGGCGCGCTGGCACAGACTCCGGATCTGGAAGGCATCCCGCCCATGTTCCGCGAGTTCTTCGAGCGTGGTATCCCGCAACGGCCCGAGCGCCGAGAGGCTCAGTCGCTGGGTTCGGGCTTCATCATTTCAGAAGACGGTTATGTGCTGACCAACAACCACGTGGTCGCCGATGCCGATGAAATCATGGTGCGTCTGCCTGACCGCAGCGAACTGCAAGCCAAGCTGGTCGGAGCCGACCCGCGCAGTGACGTGGCGCTGCTGAAAATCGAAGGGGACGATCTGCCGACGGTCAAGCTCGGTAGCTCCGAGGCGTTGAAAGCAGGCGAGTGGGTTGTCGCCATTGGTTCCCCGTTCGGCTTCGATCACACCGTGACGGCTGGCGTGGTCAGCGCGACCGGTCGCAGCCTGCCGAACGAGAGCTATGTGCCCTTCATTCAGACGGACGTAGCGATCAACCCAGGCAATTCGGGTGGCCCGCTGTTCAACCTCGACGGCGAAGTGGTGGGCATCAACTCGCAGATCTTCACCCGCTCCGGTGGCTTCATGGGGTTGTCGTTCGCCATCCCGATCGACGTCGCCATGGATGTCGCCAACCAGCTGCGTGAAGACGGCAAGGTCAGCCGCGGTTGGCTCGGGGTGGTCATTCAAGAGGTGAACAAGGATCTGGCCGAGTCGTTTGGTCTCGAGCGTCCAGCCGGTGCGCTGGTGGCGCAGGTCATGGATGGCGGCCCGGCAGCCAAGGGCGGCCTGAGGGTGGGTGACGTGATTCTGAGCGTCAACGGCAAGTCCATTGATATGTCCGGCGATCTGCCACACCTCATCGGCGCGATGAAACCCGGCACCACCGCCAAATTCGAGATCGTGCGTGACGGCGACCGCGAGACCTTGAGCATTGATGTCGGTGCCTTGCCCGCAGACGGCGATTTGCTGGCCTCGGCTGGTGGCGCGGGCGGTACTACCCATAGCGATAACCGCCTCGGTGTTTCGGTGACCGAGCTGACCGACGCACAACGTCAGGCGCTCGAAATCAACGGTGGTGTGGTGCTCAGTGAAGTCAACCAAGGCCCTGCGGCGATGATCGGCCTGCGTCCGGGTGACGTCATCACGCATCTGAACAACCAAGCCATCGACTCGGTAGAAACCTTCAGTCAGGTAGTCAAGGCGCTACCGAAGAATCGCTCCGTGTCGATGCGTGTGCTGCGCGACGGACGGGCTAGCTTCATTACGTTCAAGCTACCGAAATAACGACCTAGCCCTGAACACGAACTCCGGCCCGCTTCATGCGGGCCTTTTTCGTGCCCATGACTGTTTGGTTAGACGAGCGATGACGAAGATGCGCCGTTGGAACTTACCGAACGATAGGGGCCGGACTGCAACGTTGCGGCTTATATACGCGTTGTGTGGACGCCGGATTGTTAGCGAGTTTCGCAGCGGGGCGACGGGGGCGGGCCACCAGTTCGCCGCCGCAGTTGGGGCAGATGAAACCAAGTTTCGACTCTGCGCACTCCGTACAGAAGGTGCACTCGAAGGAGCAGATCAACGCTTGCGCAGATTCTGGCGGCAAATCAATGTTGCAGCATTCGCATCCAGGCCGAAGTTCTAACATGCAAATCTCCCAACGATTCAATTATCTGGCAGCGCCTTGCCACCTGAAGATGTGAATGAACTGGTCCGTAGCAAGGACCTCCAAGTGCTGATACTCGTCGCACGGATTGCTTAAACTAATGCGTGCCGCTCGGCGACGCACCGTTTCGCCGAGTTTTTTTACGCCTTGATTCCAATCAGGGTGTCAGGGGAAGAACTATTGAATCAGGCAAGAGCGAAACCGACCCGCTCGGTACCGTTGCGCAGCCGTCTGCTGACGATCGCGCTTGCCGGAATTCTGCCTCTGGCACTGGTCGCCGGGCTGGGTCTGGTATCGATAGTCAACGATCAGAAGCTACTGGCGAAGCAGCGCAGCCTGGAAGCCACACGCCTGGCCGCCACGGCAGTCGAGGTCGAACTCAGGCGCTCCCTGGACGTGTTGCAGGCGTTATCGCAATCAACGCTGCTCGATGAGGATGATATCGACAGCTTCGCCGGTATGGTCCATCGCGTATTGCCCTCGGTGCCTAGCTGGTATGCCCTGCTCGTCATCACACCGGAGGGCCAGGTCATCCGGCGTATTTCGCGGCACGACTCGCCCGCATCCGAGGCGATTGCCGAGCCGCGCAGTTTTGCTGAACTGATGCGCACCGGTGAGCCGCAGGTGGGCAATATGGGGCTGGGCCCCGGTGGGCTATGGGGGATTCCCATACGCGTGCCGGTCGATATCGAGGGGAACATTCGCTACGTCCTGACCGCGGTGCTCAAGCCTGAATCCATCGTCGAGGTCATCAGCGACCGTCGATTACCTCAGGGCTGGATCACCACAGTGCTGGATGCCAGAGGCATGCGCATCGCACGTTCTCAGCGGCACCAGGAAACCGTGGGGCAGCCGGCATCTCCGACTCTCCAGAGCATGCTCGTGGACAATCCCGCCGATGAAGGAGTGGGCATGGCCATGACGGTCGAAGGTGCTTCGGCGTACACCGCATTCGTCCGCCTGCGTCCGTCGAGGTGGGTCGTCGCCACGGGTGCGCCAACCGAAACGGTGGAAGCTGGCGCCGCTCGGGCTTTCACGCTCTATGGCGGCGGACTGTTGCTGTCCCTGATGTTTGCCGTCGCCGCGGCATTGTTCGCGACGCGGAGAATCAATGTGCCGATGCGTCAGTTGCGTCGGGCGGCGCAGGCCATCGGTCAAGGCCAGTCGTTACAACAGGTACCGGACAGCGAAATCGAAGAGGTGCGCGAGGTAGGCCAGGCACTGGCTGCCGCTGCGCAGGCGCGTAGGGCGAGCGAGGCCGAACGTGACAGCATGTTGTCGCAGCTGGAACTGGCTCAGCAGGACCTGACCGAGCAGATAAGCGATCTGAATTCACTGCACACGCTCGGTAACCGACTGCAGCAATTGCCGACGCTGGATGCTCAGCTGCAGGCGATTATCGATGTGCTGTGCGAGCTGCACGGTGCGACCCATGGCCTGCTGGCGCTAAGCGATGGCCAGTCGCCCTTGCGCATTCATGCGTCGAAGGGTTTTTCGCCGGCCTCGCTGGAACTCATGGACAACGTAGCGCCCGGACTCGGCGTTTGCGGCGCAGCGGTACAGGAAGGCTGTCGGGTGGTTGTGACGGACACCGAAACCGATCCGCGCTTCACCGAATTTCGTGCCGTGTCCCGTATCGAAGGGTTCCGCTCCGCTCACAGCACACCTATTCTGCATAGCGACGGCAGTGTCCTCGGCACTCTGACCGTGCAACTCAAAGAGACGCGGCCCCCGACCGAGCGTGAAATTCGCCTGGCCGATCTTGCGGCTGGCCTTGCTGCGGTATTCATCGACCGGGCACGGGCGCAGAGCAAGGCCGGCATGCTTGAGAGGCGACTGCAGGTGGCGCTGGATTCCTCCACCGTTCCGTTCGCCATTCTTTCCCCGCAGCTCAACGCTGCGGGCGAGTTACATGACTTCCGGCTGGACTTCATCAACCCGACCGGTGCCGAGAGCTTGCAGGGAACGGTTGTTGAACTGACGGGGCGGCGCATCAACGAAGTGCTCGGACCCAATGCCAATCCACAAGCGATCGACACCCTTGTGGCGGCGGCGACGCAGCAACAACCGCGTGACGTAGAGATGCGCAGCACTGCCTTTGCCAGCGAGCGCTGGGTGCGCCTGATCGCCACGCCTTTCGAGCACAGGCTCGCCGTCTGGTTCGCTGACGTGACCAAATCCAAACGTCAGGAGCAGGCGATCCTGGAGGCTGATCGGCGCAAGGATGAGTTTCTCGCGACACTGGCGCATGAGCTGCGTAACCCGCTGGCGCCCATTCGCCTGGCTGCTGGCCTTTTCGGCTCTCCCTCTGCATCCGAAGCCCAGAAGTTGCGTAGCCAGCAAATCATCGAGCGGCAGGTGCGACATATGGCCCTGCTGCTGGACGATCTGTTCGATATCTCCCGCATCACCCTCGGTAAGCTGGTGTTGCGCAAGGAATCACTGGATCTCCGAGCGGTGGTCGAGGCTGCCGTCGAAACTGCACGGGCCAAAATCGAGTCAAAACGACATGAGTTGATCGTCGAGCAGCCGACGGAACCGATCCTGCTCGACGCCGATCCCCTGCGGCTCGAGCAGATACTCGTCAATTTGCTGAACAACGCCGCCAAGTTCACCGCTCAGGGTGGACAGATCCGAGTTCGCGCCGCGTTGAAAGAAGGAATGGCAACGGTGTCGGTGGCCGATAACGGCTTAGGCATTGCTCGCGAGCATCTCCAACTGATTTTCGAACGATTCGCTCAGGTGCCAACGACCCAAACACAGGTCAATGCTGGCCTGGGCATCGGGCTGGCGCTGGCCAAGGGGCTGGCCAATCTTCATGGCGGCGACATCCGCGTGAGCAGCGAAGGGGTAGGGTTGGGGGCGGAATTCGAGTTGAATCTGCCGGCGCTGGCCCCACCGCAGCGCGACGCGCAGCCTGTGAAAGCCGGCGAGTCTGCGGCCCATACGCGGCGGGTTTTGGTCGCTGACGACAACCGGGATATCGCCGAAACCATGGCCGAAGTCCTCCGGTTGGAGGGCCACGAGGTACATCTGGCCTTCGACGGCGTCGAAGCCTTCGAGCGCTATCGGCAGCTCGAACCAGAAGTGGTGTTATTGGATATCGGCATGCCTGGCCTGCGTGGCGATGAGGTTGCTCGGATGATCCGCTCGTCGGATTCACGTGTTCGGCTGGTAGCGATCACCGGCTGGGGGCAGCCGAGCGACAAGGAAAATGCGCTGGCGGCCGGGTTCGATGTACACCTGACCAAGCCCGTCGATATCGCCCAGCTGATAGCACTGGTGGGCTCCTGAAATCATGCCTGTAACGCGGGTGATGGTTTCATGGCGCGCCGCTGAAGCGATCGACTGCATCGTTCCTTAGTCATACGGCAGAAAAAATTGTGTTGCAAAGGGGCCGTTTTCTGGCACCTTGAGCACGACTGCATCACTGGATCGATTTCGATCGGTCCGGCACATGAAGTATGTGGACTCGGGAGAGACTGCCGCGACATCGTCGCCGGCAGCGCCGAAGGAGCAACCGCCCCGGAAACTCTCAGGCAAAAGGACCGATTCCACAGGTTTGACTCTGAAGAGCCGTCGGGTGTCGTCGCCCGTCGCACCGAAGGAGCAAGCGGACTCCACTCGTTGGCGCTCGCGAAACTCTCAGGTCCAGAACAGAGGGGGCGTCTGATCCGCATGTCGCGGACGGACTCTGACCCTTGACGTTCTGGAGCGACACAATGAAAACAATCGCTGTCATTGGTGGCGGTATCACCGGCATCACCACCGCCTATGCGTTGGCCAAGCGCGGTTTCGACGTAACCCTTTTCGAAAAGCACCGCTACGCCGCGATGGAAACCTCCTTCGCCAACGGCGGGCAGCTCTCCGCCTCGAATGCTGAGGTCTGGACTCACTGGTCAACCATCCTCAAGGGCATGAAATGGATGCTCAAGAGCGACGCGCCATTGCTGGTCAACCCCAAGCCCAGCTGGCACAAGCTGTCCTGGTTCGCCGAGTTCATCGGTTCCATCCCGCAGTACCGTCAAAACACCATCGAAACCGCACGCCTGGCCATCGCTGCCCGTGAGCATCTGTTTGCCTGGGCTGAAGAAGAGGGCATCGACTTCGATCTGAAGAAAGCCGGCATTCTGCACATCTACCGCGACAAGGCGGGCTTCGAGCACGCTGGCACAGTCTCCACACTGCTGGCCCAGGGTGGGCTGCCGCGCCGCAGCGTGACGCCGGACGAGATGCGGGCCATCGAGCCAACGCTGGCGGGGCAGTACTACGGCGGCTATTACACCGAGTGCGATTCCACTGGCGACATCCACAGTTTCACCAACGGCCTCGCGGCGGCGGCCATTCGCCTGGGCGTCGAATGCCGTTACGGCCAGGATGTTAAAGCTGTGGCGACCAACGGCAGCCAGGCTAGCGTCATTCTCGGCACGCCAGGCGGCGACGAAACACTGGAATTCGACGGCATGGTCGTCTGCGCCGGTACGGCTAGCCGCGCGCTGGCTGCACAACTGGGCGATCGGGTGAACATCTATCCGGTGAAAGGTTATTCGATCACCGTCAACCTCAACGACGAAGCCAGCCGTGCCGCAGCTCCGACCGTGAGCCTGTTGGACGACGAAACGAAGCTGGTGACCAGCCGCCTTGGTGATAACCGCCTACGCGTCGCCGGGACCGCTGAGTTCAATGGTTACAACCGCGACATTCGGGCCGATCGTATCCGTCCGTTGGTGGACTGGGTCAACGAATGCTTTCCAGGCGTCAGCACTCAGAGCGTCGTGCCTTGGGCCGGACTACGCCCGATGATGCCGAACATGATGCCCAAGGTCGGCCGCGGCAAATCGCCCTGCATCTTCTACAACACCGGCCATGGCCACCTGGGCTGGACCCTGAGTGCCATTACGGCGGACATGATCGGTGACGTGGTAGGGCAATCGCTGGGCTCACAGGCGCCAATATCCACCGGAACCGGACAGGCTGCATTAGCCTGACCCCATACTGATAGTCGCGGCTAATGCCGCGACTATCACTCATCCCGAGTCAGCACTTCCAACAGCTCGATCTCGAAGAGCAGGTTCGAGTTCGGTTTGATGTGGTCGCCGATCTGTCGTTCGCCGTAGGCGAGATGGGCGGGGACGAAGAGTTTGCGTTTGCCGCCGACTTTCATACCCATCAGCCCGACGTCCCAGCCTTTGATGACGCGTCCGGTGCCGATTACGCATTGGAACGGCTTGCCGCGATCATAGGATGAGTCGAAGGTGGTGCCGTCTTCCAGCTGGCCTCGGTACTGAGTAGTGATGAGGGCACCCTTGACCACTTCTTTACCGTCGCCGGCCTGGATATCCTCGATCTGCAGTTCGTTGCTCATCGATTTCTCTTCTTATGCGTTTGACCAGCACCTGGCGGGCGCCGAGATGATCCTGCAGCGGGTGAACCTCATGTGCTGCCGGCGGGGGCAGGCATTGTACCGTCCTGCGTGGTGGATTCCTGCCCATCAGTGCTTTCACTGAGCGGGTGAATCGATGATGTCGTTCCAGTCCGGGTGCTTCTTCACATAGGCGGCGACGAATCCGCAAACCGGTACGATGCGCTTGCTGCGCTGGCGGGCATCGTCGAGTGACTGGCGAATCAGTACGCTGCCCATGCCTTGGCCTTCGAGGCTCGGATCCACTTCGGTGTGGGTAAACACCAGGCTGTCTCCGTCTTCGCGGTATGCGGCAAAGCCGAGTGTTTCGCCTTCGATGTCCAGCAGGTAACGCTGTTGATCTTTGTCGTGTCGAACCTTCGCGTTGTTATCGCTCATCGGTGGTTTCCTAGGATGGTAAGCAGGGCAGGGCGCGCCAGAAGGTGGCGGCCGATTCACTCTTGATCGACTTCGAACTACAGCTCATCGACCAGCCGTTTGCCCAATTCCGTGCCGTGCTCGAGCGCTTCGTCGAAGCTGCGGTAGTGCTGGGTCTGGTCCACGCTCACCGGGACGACGATCTCGCGATCTTTCACGACCTCGGCGCCCACCGCCCAAAGCGTCTCGCCAAAGGTTTCGTATTCATAACCGGTGAGATGCACGATTACGTCGTGGTCGCGATAGACCAGCCGGTGGCTGTGCGGAATCTGGTGATCGCTGCCGTTGGGGATGTGCGCAGGGGTTTCGAAGTAAGGTTGTTCGGCGTCCGGTTTGACTGCCTTGGTCATCGCTGGGCCTCCCATGGGTTGGCTAGGGTCTGTTGACGTTTCGTCGCAAGCCGCGTTGCTGCGCCAAATTTCGCCAGGCAAGGCGCGGGACGCAGGTAATGGTTGTTCCCTTGCCAAGTCCCGCAACGCCGCATGGCGATATTTGCCGCGCAACCCTTCGGGCCGGGCCTGTTTTTGCGCGATGCGGCGTTCCTCGTCGCTCATTTGGAACAACCAAACTTCACTCCTCGTGCCTTGCCTCGCGCAAAAACAGGCTCCGGCGCGGCCGCGACGAAACGTTAACAGACCCTAGATTGGGCCCGATATCGATGTGCATCGTTCCATCGTGAGGAGCGCGAGCGACGGGCGCATCGCTCTGCCGGCGTTTCCCCATCGCGGCAAGTGACCGATTAGTTCTGCAATAACGCATGAGCGATCTGCAGCATTTTCCTGTTGTTCTGCTGATTCATCCGGTTAGCATCGGCTGAACCGCCGCGCCGGATTGGCCGGAGCGACCCCCATTCAGCAGAAGAGAACCCCCATGACTGAACGCGAAATCGTCGTTGTCGGTGCGGTGCGCACGCCAATCGGCTCCTTTGGCGGCGCGCTGAAGGACATTGATCTGACCACCCTGGCGACGACCGTCTGCCGCGCAGTGCTGGAGCGCTCCGGCACGCCGGCGGATGCCGTTGGCCACGTGGTGATGGGCAACGTGATACCCACCGAGCCGCGGGATGGCTATCTGGCACGAGTCGCTGCGGTCGACGCCGGCATACCGCTGGAAACTCCCGCGTTCAACGTCAATCGCCTGTGCGGCTCAGGCCTGCAGGCAATCATTTCCGCCGCGCAGTCGATCCTGCTCGGCGATACCGATGTAGCCATTGGCGGCGGCGCGGAGAGTATGAGCCGCGGGCCGTTCATTGTGCCGAACATGCGTTGGGGCGCGCGCCTCGGTGATGGCGCTGTGATCGACTACATGAACACGCTCCTGCACGACCCCTGGGGCAAATTCCATATGGGCGTGACCGCGGAGAACGTAGCCGAGCGCTACGGCATCAGCCGCGAACAACAGGATGCCTTGGCATTGGAAAGCCAAGCGCGTGCCGCCCGGGCGCTGGAGAACGGCTACTTTCGCGAACAGATCGTTCCGGTCGAAATCCGCAGCCGTAAAGGCACCGCTTATTTCGACACCGACGAGCATCTGCGCGCCGACCTAACTCTGGAGCGCCTTGCGGCATTGAAGCCGGTGTTCAAGAAGGAGGGCGGCACCGTAACCGCAGGCAACGCGTCCGGACTGAACGACGGTGCCGCGGCGCTGATACTGGCCGAGGCGGGACGGGCGAAAGCACTCGGGCTGACGCCCATGGCGCGGTTGGTCGGTTATGCACATGCCGGCGTCGACCCGGCCTACATGGGCATCGGTCCGGTGCCGGCAGTGCGCAAGGTGCTGGAGCGTACCGGGATCAGTCTGGACCAGATCGATGTGATCGAGGCCAACGAAGCCTTCGCCGCCCAGGCCTGCGCGGTGATGCAGGAGCTCCGTATGGACCCGGCGCGGGTCAATCCCAACGGCTCTGGCATCTCGCTCGGGCATCCGGTGGGTGCGACCGGCGCGATTATCACCGTCAAGGCGATCCATGAGCTGCAGCGCATCCAGGGCCGCTATGCGCTGGTGACCATGTGCATCGGCGGTGGGCAGGGCATCGCGGCGATCTTCGAGCGCTGCTGACCGGGAGCGCGGTATTTAGCAGAAGCCGTTCAGATGACTGAAGATTTAGCCGTTCCAGCCGACAAGGCTCTAGCGAGGTGATATCTACGCCACGAGAACGGCTTTCCCACAGGATCATTCATGAATAACACATCCGCCACCGACTCCTTATCGCTTCTGCTGTTCACGCTGCGCAGCGGCAAGCAGATGGCGATCAACCTGTTGAAGGTCAGCGAGATCATTCCGACGCCATCGCTGACCCGGCTTCCAGAGTCGCATCCCCATGTGAAGGGCGTCGCCACGCTGCGGGGTCAGCCGTTGACGGTCATCGACCTGAGCTTGGCGATTGGCATGGCGCCGCTGCAGGACCCCAAGGGCGGTTGCCTGATCGTCACCGAAATCAGCCGCTCGAAGCAGGGGCTGCACGTTCAGGCGGTGGTGAAGATCGTCCACATCCAGTCTTCGAAAATCCTGCCGCCGCCGTACGGTGCGCGCAACAGCTCCTTCATTACCGGCACGGCTGAGGTAGACGGCGAGCTGATCCAGATTCTCGATGTGGAAAAGGTGATCCACACCGTCGCGCCTGCTCCCGCAGAGGCCGACATCTCCGACCTGGATGATCAGGACGCGCAGCTGCTTACCGAAACCCGCGCCCTGATCGTCGATGACAGCCAGGTGGCCGTGCATATGTCGGTATCGGCCCTGAGCAAGATGGGCGTCACCTGCCATGCGGTGCGCAGCGCCCGTGAGGCCTTCGAGAAGCTCGACAGCCTGAAGGACAGCTACGAAGCGATCAACGTGGTGGTATCGGATATCGAGATGCCGGAGATGGACGGTTACTCCTTCACCCAGGCGCTGCGTAAGCATCCCGACTACGCCTCTATTTACGTGCTGCTGCATACCTCGCTGGACAGCACCATCAGTACCGACAAGGCAAAGACGGCCGGGGCCAATGACATCCTCACCAAATTCTCCCCGCCGGAGATGGCCAAATGCATGTTGCGTGCGGCGCGGGTGATCCATCTGGGTGAGGACGTCGCGGCAGGCTGATCAGCCGTTCCGATGACGCCCGGCTGGTGATGGCGCTCCATCCGTAGCCCACCGAGCGGTTTTGCCGCTTCGGTGGGCTTCTCGTCAGCATCTGCCGTTCAATCCTCAGCATTTTGCGATGTATGAAATCCTGTTCTGTGCTCAAGCTTCATGGCTGGGCGCCGATACGGTGCGCGCGGGACCCAGGCTGGCCGCAAATAAAAACAATCATTCAACCTGAAAGACCCTGAATCGAATTTTTGAATGGACGTTTTTAATGAACAGCTGGTTTGGCAACATCGCGATCAACAAGAAGTTGGGGCTGGGCTTTGGCTCGGTGCTGATATTGACTCTGGTATTGGCCTGGAACGGTTGGGGTAGCCTTGGCAGCGTCATCCAGCGCAGCGGATGGATGACGGAAATATCCGCCTTGAATGACACGCTTACCGGGCTGCGGATTGCCCGGCTGCAGTTCATGCTGGCCAACGGCGATCAGGTTTCTACCGAGCGCCTTGACGACAAGCTCGAGATCTATCTGGCTCAGCAGTCGAAGCTCCTCGGCACCTTCAAGAACCCCATCAATGTGGAGATGCTCAAAGAGCAGAGCGGGTTCAACGACGACTATCAGCGTTCGCTCGACAAGATGCGCAAGGCCTACGTCGAAGCGAACGCCGCGCAAGGGGCGGTCAACGCCGCGGTGGGCGTTCTGGAAGAGCGGACGGGCGCGATCTATCAGCGAGTGATCGGCCTGTCGGACTATGACAGTTCCCGTTTTGCGCAACTGCAAGGCATCGCGCGGATAAGAGAAGAGCTGAAGCAGGTACGGTACTTATTCAGTGCCTATACCGCCAAGCCTACCGCCCAGAATGGCGATGCCATGATCGCTCAGCTGGATGCCGCGCAGTCTGCCCTGACTCAGTATGAACGGACGTTGGATGGCAGTGCGAATGATCTGAATGTGATCGAAACGACGCTCGGGCAGTACCGCTCGGCCCTGCTGAATTTCCGAACTGCGACCGACACGATTGCCGTTGCACGCCAGGAAATGACCGACGTCCAGGCCGAAATCGTCAGAATCAGCGACGCCTTGTACCAGTTTCAGCTGGATCGGCTAGACATCGAAAGCGGCGACGCGCGCACTCGCCTGATCGTCAGCACTCTGCTCGCGCTCCTGTTGGGCATCCTGGCGGCATGGGTGATCACGCGCCAGATCACACGTCCGTTGCAAGACACATTGAGAGACGTCGAACGTATTGCTGCGGGTGACTTGTCTGCGAGCGCGCCAGTGACGCGTCGTGATGAGATGGGCACCCTGCAAAAAGGTATTCAGCAAATGGGTTCGACGCTACGAGACCTCATCGGCGGGATCCGCGATGGCGTGACCCAGATCAGCAGCGCTGCCGAGGAGTTGTCTGCGGTTACCGAGCAGACCAGCGCCGGGGTGAACAGCCAGAAAATCGAGACCGACCAGGTCGCCACCGCCATGCATGAGATGTCGGCGACGGTTCACGATGTCGCACGCAATGCAGAGCAGGCAGCGTTTGCCGCGACAGAGGCCGACCAGGAAGCGCGAGCGGGTGATCAGGTGGTCTCGGAGGTTGTCACGCAGATCGAACGCCTGGCCGCCGAAGTGATTCGCTCTACCGAGGCGATGGCGGTTCTGCAAGGAGAAAGCGACAAGATCGGAAGTGTCATGGGTGTGATCAGGGCGGTTGCGGAACAGACCAACCTCTTGGCGTTGAATGCCGCAATCGAGGCGGCCAGGGCCGGCGAGGCGGGGCGTGGTTTTGCGGTGGTCGCTGACGAAGTGCGCGGCCTTGCACAGCGCACGCAAAAATCCACCGAGGAAATCGAAGGGCTGGTGGCTGGCTTGCAGAACGGCACCAAGCAGGTCGCGACGATCATGCTGAGCAGCCGTGAGCTGACGGACAGCAGCGTGGCTCTTACTCGCAGGGCTGGCGAGTCGCTGGAGAACATCACGCGCACCGTTTCGAACATTCAATCGATGAACCAACAGATCGCCGCAGCCGCCGAGCAGCAGAGCGCCGTGGCTGAGGAAATCAGCCGCAGCGTCTTGAATGTTCGAGACGTTTCCGAGCAAACCGCAGCGGCGAGTCACGAAACCGCAGCGTCTAGCGTGGAGCTGGCCCGCTTGGGTAATCACCTGCAAATGATGGTGAGCCGGTTCAGGATGTGACATCCGGCATCGGGCTGTTGCTCTCTATGAATTCTCGAAGGAGGGCGGCGATTCTGGGTTCAGCAAGAGCCTTGTGACATAACGAACAGCCCGAGCCGACAGGGTGGCTTTGCAGGCGCCACCCTGTCATTTTCGTCCTCTCAGGGCCTGGCCCCAGATATGCGCATGCCGAACGTAGCGTCTCGTGTATTGACGTACAGCGCGTAGATCGAATGGCTGCTCGCCATGAATAACCGATTGCCCTTGCTACCGCCGAAACAGAGATTGGCGCAGCGTTCGGGCAGCCTGATCTTGCCGATTGCGGTGCCCTGCGGATTGAAGATCATCACGCCGTCTAGCTCGGCGGTTTTCGCTTCAGGTGAGCCAGAACTGCCCCAGCCGCACCAGAGATTGCCATCCTCGTCGCATTTGATGCCGTCGAGCGCGCCGTGGATGGGGGCCTCGATGTGCTTGCGGCGCTCGCCTAAGGTGCCGTCATCGTTGACCGAGTAAGCCCAGACGAGACGATTGGGCTTCGCACGGCCTTCGACCACGTAGAGTTCCTTCTCGTCAGGCGAGAAGCAAATGCCGTTGGGGCCGGCAATCGAATCGATTACTCGGGTCACTGCACCGGTTTTTCCATCGATGCGGTAAACCGCGTCCGGCAGTTCGGTCTCGATCTTGTGCCCCTCGTAGTAATTGGCGGTCTGGAAGGGCGGATCGGTGAACCAGATCGAGCCGTCCCGTTTGATCGTCAGATCGTTGGGCGAATTGAAGCGCTTACCCTCGAAGTTGTCGGCTAGCACCGTAATGCTGCCATCCGGTTCGGTGCGGGTGACTCGGCGGCCCTGACCGTTGGTGGTCGAGCCTTCACAGACCAGTAGCCGACCCTGCAGATCGCGGTTCAGGCCGTTGGAGTGGTTCGAGGTCTCGCGATAGGCATCGAACGAGCCCGTGATTTCGTCCCAGCGCATGATGCGGTTCCCTGGAATATCGCTGACCAGCAGGTAGCGACCATCACCGACCCAGACCGGGCCTTCCGCCCAGCGCATACCAGTGGCGAGCTGCTCGACGCTGGCGTTGAACAGTCTGTATTTGGCAAAGCTTTCATCGAGGATCTCAACCAGCTCGTCTGGGTAACGCTGGGTCAGTGGCTGCGCAACCGCGAGTCGGGACAGGCCCAGACCGCCCATGGAGGCCACACCCGCCGACACCATCAGCGAGTTCTTTAGAAATGCACGGCGCGCGTTGCGCTGATCATCGGTAACGGAGTCATCGTTCGTAGTTGTCATGGCGGTGCGTCCTAACGTGAATGTCTTTTTATGGGCGAAGCAGCCCATACCCGCGAAATACAGATTGCGCGGATCGGGCGAACAGCGAGTTGCTAGCGGTTCAGACGAGGTGGGCTGTGTGCGTAGAGAAACTGAGACAGGAGCGTTTCCGGTTTCGGCATTAACGAAGGGGACATGGTGGATCCATTGTTATTGTTTGGCTTGAGTCATCGTACAACTTGGATGAGTATTGTTACCTTTTTAAGGTTGTCAAAGTAGAGACGCACTAAATAGCGGTTTCTAGCAGCCCTGCTTACCGAATGCCTACCCCTGTCATCGTATGACTTTCTCGGCTGCCGTTCCTCGCGCCTGTCCAGGCAATGCCACGTAGAATGAGCGCTTACGAGATAAATGGGGATGGCAAACGGTGGATTCACAGCAGGGCTTCGTCCTGACCCGGCACTGGCGCGACACGGCGGCCGGGACCGAGGTGGAGTTCTGGCTGGCGACCGATACGGGGCCGCGTCGGCTCCGCGTGCCGTATCAGCCTTCGGTTGCGTTCATTCCGGCGGCGCAACAGCGCAAGGTCGAACTGCTGCTCAAGGGCGAACGCGACGTCGAGCTGCGGCCGTTGAATCTGACCGATTTCCGTCATCGTCCGGTGCTCGGGTTCTATTGCAAGCAGCATCGGCAGCTGATGAATCTCGACAAGCGCCTGCGCGCAGCGGGCCTCGACGTCTACGAAGGTGATATCCGCCCGCCGGAGCGCTATCTGATGGAGCGCTTCATCACCGCGCCGGTCAGCTTCGTCGGCCAGCTGGACGCCGAGGGCATGCTGGTCGATGCGCAGCTCAAGCCCGCACCGGACTACCGGCCGCAGCTGAGGCTGGTCTCGCTGGACATCGAAACCACCATGCGTGGCGAGCTGTATTCCATTGCGGTGGAAGGCTGCGGGCAGCGTCAGGTCTATATGCTCGGGCCGGCCAACGGTGACGCCAGTACGGTGGATTTCCAGCTGGAATACTGCGACAGCCGCAAGCAACTGATCGAGCGGCTGAACGACTGGATGGCGTTGCATGATCCGGATGCGATCATCGGCTGGAACCTGGTGCAGTTCGATCTGCGGGTGCTGCGCGAACAGGCTCAGCGTTATCAGGTGCCGCTGCGGCTGGGGCGTGGCGGCGAAGAGATGGCTTGGCGCGAGCATGGCAGCCGCAACAATCATTTCTTCGCGGCGGCGGCGGGGCGGTTGATCATCGACGGCATCGAGGCGCTGCGCTCGGCAACCTGGAGCTTCCCCTCGTTCAGCCTGGAAAACGTCGCGCAGACGCTGCTCGGCGAAGGCAAGGCGATCGACACGCCATACCAGCGCATGGATGAAATCAACCGCATGTTCGCCGAGGACAAGCCGGCGCTTGCGCGCTACAACCTCAAGGACTGCGAGCTGGTCACGCGAATCTTCCACGAGACCGAAGTGCTGGCCTTCCTGCTCGAACGCGCCACGGTCACCGGTCTGCCGGCTGATCGCAGCGGTGGCTCTGTGGCCGCGTTCGAACATCTCTACATTCCGCTGATGCACCGCCAGGGCTTCGTCGCGCCCAATCTCGGCGAGCGCCCGCCCGAAGCCAGCCCCGGCGGTTTCGTGATGAATTCGCAACCGGGCCTGTACGAATCGGTGCTGGTGTTGGATTACAAGAGCCTTTACCCGTCGATCATTCGCACTTTTCTCATCGACCCGGTGGGACTGGTCGAAGGCATGCGGCACGAGGGTGACGATTCGGTGCCGGGCTTTCGCGGGGCGCGTTTTTCTCGAACGCGGCATTGCCTGCCGGCCATCGTCGAGCGTATCTGGGAAGGGCGCGAAGCGGCCAAGCGCGAGGGCAACAAGCCGCTGTCGCAAGCGCTGAAGATCATCATGAACGCCTTCTACGGCGTGCTCGGTTCCAGTGGTTGCCGCTTCTTCGATCCACGCCTGGCTTCGTCCATCACCTTGCGCGGGCACGAGATCATGCGCCGCACCCGCGAGCTGATCGAGGCCGAGGGCTACAGCGTGATCTACGGCGATACCGACTCCACCTTCGTCTGGCTCAAGCGCGCCCACGACGACGAGGACGCGGCACGCATTGGCAAGCGCCTGGTGCAGCGGATCAACGCCTGGTGGCGTGACCATCTGCAACAAGAGTACGGCCTGCAAAGCGCCCTGGAATTGCAGTACGAGAGCCACTTCAAGCGCTTCCTGATGCCCACCATTCGCGGTGCGGAGGAGGGCAGCAAGAAGCGCTACGCCGGGCTGGTCACGCGCCCCGATGGCAGCGATGGGCTGGTCTTCAAAGGACTGGAAACGGTACGCACCGACTGGTCGCCGCTGGCCCAGCAATTCCAGCAGGAGCTGTACCGGCGCATCTTCAACCGCGAGCCGTACCAGGACTACGTGCGCGACTATGTCCAACGCACGCTTGCTGGAGAGCTGGACGAGTTGCTGATCTTCCGCAAGCGATTGCGCAGACGGCTGGATGATTACGATCGCAACGTACCGCCACACGTGCGGGCTGCGCGGATCGCCGATGACTACAACCTGCAGCAGGGCCGCCAGCGGCAATACCAGAACGGCGGCTGGATCCAGTACCTGATCACCGTGGCCGGGCCGGAGCCGCTCGAAGTGCGGCGCGCGCCGATCGACTACGACCATTACGTGACCCGCCAGCTGCTGCCGATTGCCGATGCGATCCTGCCGTTCGTGGGTGACAGCTTCTCAGCGCTGATTGACGACCAGCTCGGATTGTTCTGAGTTGCGCTCTATCGTGATCAAAGCAAGCCAGTTTTATGGTCAGTTATACATATATGTATTTAATAGTTGAAATAATACATATGCGTAGTAATCTGTTGGCTATGCGATAACCAGGCAGAAGTAACGATGAAAACCGAACAGGCAATCAGCAAGCCGGACATCCATTCACCCGATGCGGGGCGAGTTGCGCTGACGTTCTTCTTCAACCTCATGCAACTGTGGGAGTGCAGCGCCGAGCAACAGCGTGTTCTGCTCGGTTCAGTGGGCAATACCACCTATTTCAAGTACAAGAAGCTTCCCGAAGTTCGTTTACCGCGCGATACGCTGGAGCGGATTTCCTATCTGATGGGCATCCACAAGGCGCTACGGATCATCTTCAGCAATCAGGCGGAGCGCGCGTACGAATGGGTGCACAAACCCAATGACGCCGCGCCGTTCAATGGCATGAGCGCGCTCGATTACATGCTCGGTGGGCAAGTGGTCGATCTGGCGGACGTACGTCGTTATCTCGACGGGGTTCGCGGCTGATGGCATGGCAGGAGGTTCTGCCGGCCTGGCGGCGGGCGTATCGCATCATCAATAGCTCGTTTCCGCCGTTGACGGTGTTCGAAGACACGCTCACCCCGGAGGATCTGGAGATCGCTTTTGCGCTTGAAGCCATGACCAACGACCGTTTGCGCGAAGAGGCGGGGCTATTGCAGCGCGTGGCGCCCGGTGACCGAGTCAGCGGGCCCGGCTCGACGCCGGTGATGGCAGCCTTTACCCATATCGGCAATGCCAGTCGGTTCAGCGATGGCAGTTACGGTGTCTATTACTGCGCCAGTTCCATCGATGCGGCTATCGCCGAAACCAAGTTCCATCTGGAACGTTTCCTGGCAGCCACGCGTGAGGCGAATGTGGAAATCACCATGCGCGCGTACGTGAACAAGATCGTCAAGCCGGTGATCGACATACGCGACATGCCTGAGTTGCATCAGCCCGATCCGGCCGCCTATGGCAACAGCCAGGCATTCGCCCGCGAACACCGTGACGGCAAGGCCTGGGGCCTGCTTTACCGAAGCGTGCGGTTGGACGGGCATGAGTGCGTGGCTGCATTTCGCCCGCAAACGGTCTCGCTGCCGGTGCAAGGCCCGCATTTTCGCTACGTGTGGGATACGCGTGCCGGCGCGATCACCCACATTCTGCAGATCAGCGAGGTACTGGTTTGAGCCTCAGCGGGGCGTTGTTGATCATAATCAAGTCCGCGCGGGGAATGGCCGAGTAGCCTGAGCGCTCAGCTAGCGCACAGAGGCCCGAACATGGCCAAGAAATTCCCGATGAATCCTCCACACCCCGAACGCATCTGTTGGGGCTGCGATCGCTATTGTCCGGCCGACTCGCTCGCCTGCGGCAACGGTGCCGGTCGTACCCAGCACCCGGCGGAAATGATGGGGGACGATTGGTACCTGTACGGCGATTGGGGTTTCGATCTGATCGCGACCGACAAACCGGACGAAAAGGCGGGTTGAGCGACCGAGCGAGTCGTGTCTGGTTTGTGTCGGTCTAGTTACGATTGAGCCGATTCGCCGAGGCCGTATCGAGCACTCGACGCACCTTGGCAAGTAGCTCGCTGATTTGAAACGGCTTGACCACCATATCCATACCTTCGGCCAGAAAGCGGTCGCGACGCACCGCATTTTCCGCATAACCGGTCATGAACAGCACTGGCAGGGCGGGACGATGGGTCCGCGCGACATCGGCTAGCTCGCGCCCCGAGAGCTGTGGAAGGCCCACATCCGTCAGCAGCAGGTCGACGCTTGGATCGTCCTGCAGCACCGATAATGCCGTCGCGACATCTCCCGCCTCGCTGCACCGATAGCCCGCTTCGCTGAGCATCTCGAGTACCAGCATGCGCACCGCCGGCATGTCTTCGACGATCAGCACATGCTCGCTGTTGCCCTTTGGCGTGTCGCCGATGGGGGCGGCGGTGTGGCCGATGTCAGTAGCTGCGGGCAATACCAGCGTCACTTCGGTGCCCTGGCCAACGACACTGTCGATCCGCGCCTCGCCACCTGACTGACGGGCGAAGCCATATATCGAAGACAGGCCCAGGCCGGTGCCCTGGCCGAGCGGCTTGGTCGTGAAGAAGGGGTCGAATACCTTGCCGATGACCTTTGCGGGGATCCCGGCGCCATCGTCCTTCACGCTCAGCGCGACGTAATTACCATCGGCAAGTTCGGTATTGCCTGTGGATCGCATGGATGCCGTACGGATGACGATATGGCCGCCGTCAGGCAATGCGTCCCGTGCGTTGATGACCAGATTCAGCACAGCGCTTTCCAGCTGATTGGCATCCACCTGTGCGATCGCTCCTTCCTCGCAGAGGTCTAGCTTCAGCTCGATGCGCTCGCCGATGGTGCGCTGCAGCAGCTCTTCGAGGGAGCGAATCTGATCGTTGATATTGGCGGGGCGGGCGTCCAGCGGTTGTTGGCGGGCAAAAGCCAATAGCCGATTGGTCATCGAGGCGGCGCTGCGTGCGGAGCTCAAGGCGGTGTCGGCGAAGCGCAATACCGCGTCGCTGCGGCCTTCCTGAAATCGCTGTTTGAGCAACTCGATGCCGGTGATGATGCCGGTCAGCAAGTTGTTGAAGTCATGTGCGATGCCTCCGGTCAGCTTGCCCAGAGCGTCCATCTTCTGTGCTTGCATCAGCTGCGCTTCGGTGCGCACACGTTCGGCCACCTCGCGTGCGAGTTCGCTGTTCACGCTGTCGATCTGTTGCAGTTGCGAGCGTTCGCGTTGGCGTTGCTCGGTGACGTCCTCGACGAACACGAGGCCAAGGTCAACGGCGCGATAGGGCGAAACCTGCCATTTGGTTTCACGCAGCTGACCGGCAACGTGCATGTTCAGCGTGCCCTGCCAGCGAGCACCGCTGGCCAAGCTTTGACGAAGCTGCTGCAGCTTGTCTTCCTGGTTATCGGCAAGGCGGGCGAGCAATGCCGAAGCACCGTCACGATCCCCCAGCAGCAGTTCGAATGCCGGGTTGCATTCATGGATCTGCAGCTGCGCATCGATCACGACAATCGGTGCGGCCACGCTGGTAAAGATTTCACGAAAGCGCGCTTCGCTTTCACGCAGCGCATGCTCGGTGTCACGGACGCGCAATAGCGTGCGCAGCGTGGCGAGCAACACGTCCGGGTCGACCGGATGAATGAGGTAGGCATCCGCACCGGCATCGAGCCCGGTGATGATGTCTCCGGTCTGGATCGACGCGGCAGATACGTGAACCACGGGCAGCAACTGGGTGCGCTCGTCGGCACGCAACTGCCGGACGATATCGAAACCGCTCATATCGGGCAGGTTCACGTCGAGAATCAGCGCATCGATTGCTTGCTCGGCGATGAGTGTCAGGCCTTCGTCGCCGGTTCCGGCTTCGAACACGTCATAGCCGTGCCGCTCCATCACCCGACGTATCGCGTAGCGCGTCGCGGCGTTGTCATCGACTACCAACAGTTTGCACTTACGCTCCATCAACCGGCTCCGTGGTAATAGATAGTGGAATGATGACGAAGAAGGTGGAGCCGACACCCGGTGTGCTTTCCACTCCGACTCGCCCACCGAGCAGTTCGGCGAACCGCTTGCACAGCGACAGTCCCAGACCGGTGCCGCGCAGACGCTTCTGCAGAGGCGTGTCGATCTGCACGAAATCTTCGAACAGGTTGCCGTGCAGGTCGTGCGGTATGCCGATACCGCTGTCGGTGACGGCGAAACAGACTTCGTGCTCGCCTTCGCGGCGTGCTGAAATGCGCACTTCTCCGCGCTGCGTGAACTTCAATGCGTTGGAAATGAAATTTCGCAGAATCTGCGCCAGCTTCTTGTCATCGGTATACAGCCGCGGGATGTCCTGTGGTTCTTCGAAGATCAGATCCACCGTCTCGGCGTCGACGATGGGGCGAAACATGCCGCGCAACGCGGCGAACAGATCGAGCATGTCGAACCACGCCGGCGAAATGCTGATTCGACCTGCCTCGATCTTCGCCAGATCGAGTAGATCGTCCACCATGTCGCTCAGCTCGGAGGCCGCACCGCTGATGAACAGGACTTGCTTGTGCTGCTCGCTGCTCAGCGGCCCGTCCAGCTCGTCGCTGAGCAAGCGCGTGATGCTGCGAATCGAACCCAGCGGAGTGCGAAACTCGTGGCTCATGTAGGACAGAAAGCGGCTTTTGAGATCGGAGGCCTGACGTAGCTGCTCGGCTTGAATGTCGAGTTCGGCATACAAAGCAAGAACGCCCTGATTGGTTTCGTCGAGCTCGGCGCGTAGCGACTCGTTCTCGCTGCGCAGCCGTTCCAGCTGGCTGAGGTCGGTATCGTTACCGCCGTTCGAATCAGTCACGCGTTGCCTCCAGAGCGATTACCAGAACGGTCGCATCGTCGCGTCCGCGACAATAATCACGGTGTAGTACCGTGGCAATGATGGCCGGGTGGCGGTGTGCCAGCCCCGGATAGTCGCGCAGATTCCAGCGAGATTGCAGGCCATCGCTATACATGATCAGCAGTTGAGCCCCCTCGACGGGATAGTCGAATGCGCGCGCTTTGCGAAACTGCGAACCGACTATTCCAGGATGCGAGGCCAAGCCCCGACTTTTTTCCGCGTTGAGCAGGCTGGCGCCAATGTTGCCAATCCCGGCGAAGCGCAATACCCCGAGGCGGGGGTCGAACAGCGCGACGGCTGCGGCGCCGCCGCGGGTTCCGTTCATTGCCTGATGCATATCGGCAATGCTGATTTCCGGCTCGGCGAAAGGCTCAGCGGCAAATACGCTGGCACCACATTTGCCGGCATGCTCCGCCTCTTCGCCGTGGCCGATGCCGTCGATCACCAACGCGCTGATTCGCTGTCCGTCGATAGCCACATGCCAGACGTCACCGCATGCGGGATCGTTATTTAATGAATGTTGGCTGACACCAAAGCGCACAGGCAGCGCTGCGACGCCGCGTCGGAATAGCTGTACGAGTACGACCGATCCTTTGTGATCCGAGTAGGCGTCGAAAACCTGCGCTTGGCGCATCAGCGCGCCCAGCCCTGTACCTTGCGTGCCGCCAGTGGAAAAGCCATCGGCCAGGCACTCGTTGAGTGAGAAGCCTGGCCCTCGATCCACCGCAACGATCTCGACACCACTTCCGTTTTCTGCCGTGATCGAGCGCAGGTGAAGGGCGCCCTGGCCGGCATGCTTGAGCAGGTTGGTGGCGAGCTCGGTAGTTGCCAGCGCGACACGTCCAGCATCGGTTTCATCGAAACCCAGGTCCGTGGCCAGGCGCTGCGCAACGCGGCGGGCATGGCCCACCTGGCTGCTGTCGTCGATGGGTAGCACCTGCGTCAGCGAGCCGGGGAGATTCATGCCCATCGGACGATACTGATTCGGGTACCGATGCCTGGAGTACTGTCGAGTTCGAACTCATCCACCAGCCGTTTCGCACCGGTCAATCCAAGACCGAGCCCACCGCCGGACGTCCAGCCATCGGTCATGGCCAGCTTGATGTCGGGTATTCCGGGGCCTTCGTCACGGAACGTCAGGCGAATACCGGTACGGGCGCTTTGCTCGATGATCTCCCAGTCCATATCGCCACCGCCGCCGTAGACAACGGTGTTACGGGCCAGCTCGCTGACTGCGGTTACCAGCTTGGTCTGATCGATCAGGCGCATGCCGCAATCCTGTGCGATCCGGCGGACCGCCTGACGCGCCAGTACCACATCCTGTTCGATGCGTACCGGCAGGCTGCCACTGGCGCGCACGGTCATTTATCGGCCATCCGTCTGTGCAGCAGTTGCATGCCTTTTTCGACATCCAGCGCCGTACTGACGCCCTGCAGGGTCAGGCCCAGTTCGACCAGCGTGATGGCGACGGCCGGCTGCATGCCGACCACGACGGTCTCGGCGTCCATGATGCTTGAGAGGCCGGAAATCGAGCTGATCATGCGGCCGATGAACGAGTCGACCATGTCCAATGCGGAAATATCGATCAATACGGCACGGGCCGAAGTCGCGCTGATGCGTTCGGCAAGGTCGTCCTGCAGGGTCATGGCCAGCTGGTCGTGCATGTCGACCTGAATGGTGACGAGCAGGAAGTCACCCATTCGCAGTATAGGGATGCGTTCCATCACACCGCCTTGGTTACAGTCAGGCCGGAGCGGCGCAAGGCCAATGCCAGTGCGTCGGCGAGGGATGCCTTGGTGACGATGCCCTGTAGATCGAGGCCGAGGTGAACGATGGTCTGAGCGATCTGCGGGCGCACGCCGCTGATGATGCAGTCAGCGCCCATCAGGCGGATGGCCGTGACGGTCTTGAGCAGATGTTGCGCCACCAGGGTATCGACGGTAGGCACGCCAGTGATGTCGATGATGGCGATTTCCGATCCGGTGTCGACGATGCGCTGCAGCAACGACTCCATCACGACCTGAGTCCGCTGCGAATCCAGCGTGCCGATCATGGGCAACGCCAGTACGCCATCCCATAGTTTGACGACCGGCGTTGAGAGTTCCAGCAGTTCTTCCTGCTGGCGCTTGATCACCGCCTCGCGGGACTTCTGGTAAGTGCGCACGGTATACAGACCGAGGTCGTCGATCAGTTCGGACAATGCCCAGAGCTGCTCGGCCAGCAGCGCCGGCTCGTCGGCGTATTCGCTCTGCAACAATGGCATCAGCGGGCGTTTGAGCGAAAAAATGAAGCCTGCGGTCTGCTGTGAATCGAAACCCAGCTGCACCCGGCTATGGGACAGTTTTTCCAGGTACTGACGCATCTCGTCCCAGCTGGCTGCCTTGACGTCACCCGACTCGGTTCTGCTGGCCCCAGCGATCAACAGGCGGATGAATTCTTCCGTTTGCTGGCGAAAATCTTCGGTTTTGATAGTGCGGTACAGGCCACTGGATTCCAGCTCGGCAGACCATTTGGTGAGCAGCTCTGACTGATTGCTGGCGATGACGTTGAACGTGCGTTGTTGCAATAGAGCCATTGGCGCTGCTTCCTGAGTAGACGCATGCTGGGGACGGCTGCGCATGCGGATATGATTCGAATGAATTGCTGACGTTCCGGCTGACGCGAGGAGTGTTGCCTCAGCGTTTGAACCGCAGCGATCCTGTTTGCCGGACCCTTCGAAACGCCGAATAGCCCGCATTTCGCCTCAAGTTGTGCACTGGGTCAAGGATTTTACACCCCTGATTCTGACTGGAAGGCTGGGTGTGGCTGCGCAAAACGCAAATATGGACTTGAGGGTTGTACCGAGGCCTATCAACTTGCCAGCGATGTCGATTGGCATAACGACCCACAGCAGCACGGCGTGCATTGGTCTGACCGGCGCTACCCGTTCGGCGGATATGTGTTGCCCGCTCTTCAGAAAACGTCTCAGCGAGCGATGAACTGGCATGTCGGTGAGGCCAGTGCAACGCAGCCCTTCGCAGGAACCCAAACCATGCTGGTTGGTAGCTATAACGAAATCCTGGTGTTCTTCTCGTTCCTCGTCGCTGTGCTTGCGTCCTACACCGCGCTCGACATGGCGGGGCGCGTTGCGACCGCTGAAGGTCGTGCGGCGCGCCTATGGTGGATCGGTGGCTCGTTTTCCATGGGGCTGGGCATCTGGTCGATGCACTTTGTCGGCATGCTGGCCTTCAGTTTGCCGATTCCGCTTGGCTACGACCCCTTGATCACCACGGCCTCGCTGGTCATCGCAATCGCGGCGTCTGCCTTGGCGCTCTGGCTGGTGTGCCAGCAGACGCTGCCCTGGCTGCGGCTCGCGCACGGCGCGGTTCTGATCGGCTGCGGTATCGCGGTCATGCACTACAGCGGCATGGCGGCGCTGCGAATGCAGCCGGGCATCGTGTATGACATGGGATGGTTGAGCGCTTCGGTGGCCGTCGCCATCCTGGCCTCGGCCGCTGCTCTCTGGCTCGCATTTCGCCTGCGCGCAAACGTTTTTCGCGTACGGTTATGGCGGGGCATCGCCGCAGTGATCATGGGGCTCGCGATCGCCGGCATGCATTACACCGGCATGGCTGCGGCGAGCTTTCCGGACGGGAGCTTCTGCGGCGCGTCCAATACCGGTCTGGATACCAACTGGCTGGCTCTGTTGGTGATCATGCTGACGCTGGCGGTCCTGGCAATCGCGCTGATCGTCTCGATACTGGACGGGCGCATGCAAAGCCGTACCTCGATGTTGGCCAGTTCGCTGGAAAAGGCCAACAGTGAGCTGATCCAGCTTGCCCTGCATGACAACCTGACCAGATTACCCAACCGTCTGTTGCTCGAAGATCGGCTAAGCCAGGCGCTCAAGGTCGCCCAGCGGGAGTCGTCCACCTTCGCCGTGATGTTCATGGACCTGGATGGCTTCAAGGCCGTGAACGACGCCTTCGGTCACCATATCGGCGATGAACTGCTGATGAGCGTTACCGAGCGGCTGCGCGCGTGCATTCGCGCCCAGGACACGCTGGCGCGGCTGGGTGGGGATGAGTTCGTGCTGCTGGCCGCCATCACCGGACCTGATGACGCCGCAACGCTGGCCGACAAGCTGGTGCAGTGCATCGATGAGCCCTTCGCGCTGTCCCGTTACCAGCTGCGGGTGTCGCTCAGCGTCGGCATTGCGGTGTACCCCAGCGATGGCGAAACCGAGCGCGACCTGCTGCTGCATGCCGATGCCGCCATGTATCACACCAAGAGTGCCGGCCGGAACGGCTACAGCTTCTTTGAAGCCTCGATGAACGCGAACGCGGCTGAGCAATTGCAACTGCTGCACGATCTGCGCATGGCTGAAGAGCGGAATGAGCTGCGCCTGCTTTACCAGCCGAAATTCGAAGTGCCGACCGGGGATGTGCAAGGCTTCGAGGCATTGCTGCGTTGGCAGCACCCGACGCGTGGCTTGCTCGCGCCCGACGTCTTTCTGCCGATGGCCGAGAAAACCGGCTTGATCATACCCATTGGAAAATGGGTGCTGGCCGAGGCGTGCCGCCAATTGCGCGAATGGCATCTTCAGGGGTTCAGCCATTGGAGTATCGCCGTCAACCTTTCAGCTGTGCAGTTCGAGCAACCGGGCCTGCTCGAGATGGTGGCCGAGGCGATCGACCGCCATTGCATCCCCGCTGCGAATCTGACCCTCGAAATCACTGAAACCGTAGCCATGCGAAACGCGGAAGCGACCATCGAAACCTTGAGGAGCCTCACCGATTTCGGCGTGAAAGCCTCCATCGATGACTTCGGTACGGGATATTCGAGTCTGCTTTATCTGAAGCGACTTCCAGCTAGCGAGCTGAAAATCGACCGTGCGTTCGTCAAGGAGATGAGCGTCGGTAACGAAGACTCAGTGATCGTCTCGGCGATCATTGCATTGGGTAAAGCGCTGGGCCTGGAAATTGTCGCGGAGGGCGTGGAAACGGCCGAACAGCGCGCGTTCCTCACCGAACTCGGTTGTGAAACGCTCCAGGGCTTTCTGCTCGATAGGCCAATGCCCGCCGCGCAAATTCTCGA
The DNA here is from genome assembly GCF_019355055.1 of Pseudomonas sp. MTM4. Taxonomy (NCBI): domain Bacteria; kingdom Pseudomonadati; phylum Pseudomonadota; class Gammaproteobacteria; order Pseudomonadales; family Pseudomonadaceae; genus Pseudomonas; species Pseudomonas sp. MTM4. The sequence continues at coordinate 1,032,848 of NZ_CP048411.1, read as the reverse complement.
GCGCATGATGCAGGCAGGGCCGGGTTGGTCATCGTCCGTGGCAGGCGTCACGAAGCGGATATCCGAACCCGGTTAGGTGGGCTAGAACCAACGGTCGTTGCGCTTGCGCCCGCGCGTCATGGCCGGAATGATCAACCCGGCCAGCAAGCCCGCGCCGGCGATGCTGCCGCCGTAAACCATGTAGCGCATCAGCACCTGATTGTTCTCGTCACCCAGCCGAGCCTGGGCGTCGCGCAGGTCCGACTCGGTAGCCGTGAGTGCTTCGTCGAGCGCTCTGCGGCGCGCTTCCAGCTCATCGATCAAGGCCTTGCGTGAGTCCAGGGTCTCTTGCATGCCTTGCACGCGGGCCTTCCAGTTGTCGTCGATTGTCTTCAATTCTTCACTGAGTTCGGCGACCTGCTGCTCGAGCTGCGGCAGACGCTCGGCCTGGCCGGGAATTTCTTGCAGATCACTGCTGCGGATCCAGACGCGATCGCCGTTCTCGCCGCGAACCTGGCTGTAGTCGCCCTGGGTATCGAGCAACTCGACTTTCTGCCCTGACGTAAGACTACCGACGATGCGATAGCCGTCGGTTGGGCCGCTGCGTACGTAGGTACTCAAGGTATCGCTGACCCAGCGATCGTTGGTCGCTTGCTGGGCTTGGGCCGGTGCGACGACGGCCAGCAGGGTGCCGAACACACCGACACGAACGACGCGGCTCTGAGTGGTCAACCAGGTGAAACGGGATAGAAGAGCGAGACGATGGCGAGATAAGGACATTGGCGGTCTTCGCGTTGAAAAATGAAGGCCCCGGTGAACGGGCCGAAAACAAACGACCCGGCGCTGGCGAGTTGACCAGCATGCCGGGATGGGCGAACAGCAGACGTACGGATGTGCCGATTGGGAGAATGTCTTATCCCAGGGGTTGGGCACGTGTCCCCCTGTAGGGCTGCAGACTGGACTGACAGCGGGACGCCTTGAGGGTTCATTAAATTTTCATCATTTCATGCAGTGCTTGGCGCGACCCGGCATGACGTTCGGCTCTGGCTTTAACCAAGCGGCGGGAAGGAGGCTGAACACCGTTATAGCCGCTCGACCGGATGCGCCTGGATCAACACCTGCTCCTGACGGAAGCGGGTTTCCAGCGAAGTTCGGTAGTCGCTCCACCAGGAGCGATTGAGTTCGGGCGTCAGCACTTCGTAAATGATCAGGTCGTCGCGCACGGCCGCGTTGTCATCCTCAAGCCACAACCCGTTGACTGGCGCGCGGGTGTGAGCGGTCAGGCCGCCGAACTGCTGCATGAGTTCGTCGCGCACCTCGGCGAACAGTGATTTAGGCAAGGCTTGCCCGTCATTGTCGTAAAGCGGGAGCAGTAGTTGGATCAGGTGCATGGGGCAGGTTCCAATGCGTAAGGGGATTTATCGTGTGCCGCCGGGACGGGATCGGGCCTCGCCGCCATTAGTGAGCGGAACGGACAAGCAGCCAGGCGCAAATCCAGCACTGTTCATCATCTGGCAGCCCATCGTGCGCGGACGTTCCGGCCAGGAGCCGAGCGGCAGTCGTCCTTAGAGGTTTGATGGCCTGGAATCGCCGTCAAATACCCTACCAGCGGCGCTGCGGTCTGATAGGCGGAGACGAATTCATCGACGCAGCCGGACTCCAAGCTAGACAAAATTCGCTGGAGGAGCCTGAAAAATGGAATCGTCTAACCCCTCGGTAACCGCCTTGCAACAGGCTCAGGACATCACATCGCGCTGGTCGGACGGGGAGTTGGGGGCCGAAGAAGCGCAGCAAGCCCTCAAGGCCGTGTTCGACAATTGGCAACCCGGCGTCCCTACGACCGAGGCCGAGCACGTTACGGAGGCGGCGCTGTCGGGCGCGCGGATCGCTTTTCAGGATTGGTTGCAGCGCGGCGAAAACTGCGAGGAGTTGGTCACCCAATTGCGCTGGATTCTCGACCCGTCGAAAGACGGCGTCACCGATCCTCAGCTCAACGTCTACGCGCCGCAGCGCTCCGAGTGAGGCATCGCAACGGGCCGAAAGTTTGCAGACCTCAACGCACCATCAGCACGACCACCGTAATGGCCAGCACTAGCGAAACGCTTTTCCAGAACAGCACCGGGTTGCGCTCCATCAGCGGCGGCCTGGCTTTGTTGAGAAAGGCCTGGTTGGGCTGGCGCAACTCGAACACGAACTCGGACAAGTCCTCGTAGCGCTTGTAAGGGTCAGGGTGCACTGCCTTGCGCAGTACATCATCGATCCACGCCGGTACCTCGCGGTCATGCTCGCGAATCGGGCTGTAGCTGAGCTTGTTCTGCGCCGCGCGGGTGCGACAGCGGGCGACCGCAGCGCCGTAGGGCAAATTGCCGGTGAGCATCTGATAAGTAATGACTGCCAGCGAAAACATATCCGAGCGGGGAGTGCCACTTTCGCCGAGGAAGTATTCCGGCGCGGTGTATTGAGCGGTGCCGAGCAGATCGCCGCGTTCGATGGGCGAAGCGATCTCCACGATGCCGGCGACACGGGTCGAGCCGAAGTCGATGATTTTCACCGTGCCGGTGGCGTCGATCATGATGTTCTCCGGCCGCAGGTCCTGATGCAGCATCTCCAGTCGGTGAAACGCGCGTAGCCCTTTGGCGATCTGCTCGACGATACCGCGAACCGTTTCCAGGTCCGGCCTGGGGTGGTCGATCATCCACTGGGTCAGCGTCTGGCCTTCGACGAACTCGGTCACGCTATAGAGAAAGTTGCGCTTGCGGGTCTGCAGGCATGGCTTGGCCACGTGGGCGCTCTCGATGCGCCGCGCGACCCATTCTTCGGTAAGAAAGCGTTCGAGGTATTGCACGTCCCGCTGCAGGTCGATCGATGGCGTCTTTATGATCACCGGCGTTTGGTTGTCGTCGTCGGTCGCCAGGTAAACATGACTGCGGCTGCTGGCGTGCACTTCGCGAACGATGGTGTAGCCGTCGAACGCAGCCCGTGCCTCGAGAATGGGCGGGAAGGGCAGTTCAGTGAGTTGCAGGTAGAGTTCGTCCGCCGCCCTGATCGGCAGCTCGTCGATACGCAGTATTTGAAGCGTGAGGTTGTCGTCGCTGCCCTGTTCCAATGCCTGGGCAACGATTTCCCGCGCGGCTGCATCGAGATCGTCCGGATTATCTGCGATGGCCTGAAGCATCGACGACGCGCTGACGAATTCGTAGACGCCGTCGGTTGCCAGGATAAAGGTATCGCCTACCTCGACCTGTTCGGCGCGATAGTCCAGATCCAGCTGTGGATGAATGCCCAGCGCCCGGCTCAGGTAGCTCTTGTCTTCCGTGACCCACATCCGATGATCGTTGGTCAGCTGCTCCAGCGCTTTGCCCTGGACGCGATAGATGCGTGAATCTCCGGCGTGGAAGAGATGTACGGTGGTCGACTTGATGACCATCGCGCTGAAGGTGCAGACGTAGCCGCGATCCTTGTCGTAACGGTACTGGCTCTGCTGGCTTTGCGCATGCAGCCAGGAGTTGGTCGCCATCAGTACGCGTTGCGCCGAGGTCTTTACCGTCCAGGCGTCGGAGGTGCAGAAATAGTCGGCAAAGAAGCCGGTGACCGCCGATTCGCTGGCGATATGACTGACGGCGCTGCTGCTGATGCCGTCGGCGAGCGCGATGGCGATGCCCTTGCTGCTCAGTTGGGGTTCTTTGGGAATGTAGACGCCGTGGAAATCCTGATTGCTTTCCTTGCGTCCCTTGTCGGTGTGTTGGCCCACCGAGACCTTGAGTCGACTGCCCATGAAATGCTGCGAACCTCGGACGTGTTGGGGTTCGCAGGGTTGCTCAGCGCAGCGCGCGCTTCGGCGCGGTCTTTACATGGGTGGTGTAGAGCGTCAGGCCAGTGAACGCCAAACCGCCCACCAGATTACCCAGCGCGGTGGGGATTTCATTCCAGATCATGTAATCCATGATCGAGAAGTCGCCGCCCATGATCATCGCCGACGGGAAGAGGAACATGTTCACCACCGAATGCTCGAAGCCCATGTAGAAGAAAAGCATCACCGGCATCCACATCGCGATGGCCTTGCCACCCACGGTGGTGGAAATCATCGCGCCCACCACGCCCATCGACACCATCCAGTTGCACAACATGCCGCGCAGGAAGATCGTCGCCCAGCCGGCCGCGCCGAACTCTGCATAGCCCAGGGTCCGTGCTTCCCCAATGTGAGAGATTTTTTCGCCGATCACGCCTGGATCGCTTGAAAAGCCGGTGGTGAAGACGAAGGCCATCATGAACGCCACGGTCAGCGCCCCAGCGAAGTTGCCGACGAATACCAGGCCCCAGTTACGCAGCACGCCGTTGACGGTGACGCCTGGGCGTTTGTCGAGCAGGGCCAGCGGTGCTAACACGAAGACGCCGGTCAGCAGGTCGAAGCCCATCAGGTAAAGCATGATGAAGCCGACAGGAAACATTACCGCGCCCAGCAGCGGTGAGCCGGTCTGGACGGTGACGGTCACGGCGAACACGGCGGCCAGCGCCAGGATCGCACCGGCCATAAATGCTCGGATCAAGGTGTCCCGCGTGGACATGAAAATCTTCGACTCGCCGGAGTCGACCATCTTGGTAACGAATTCCGAAGGAACGAGATAGGACATTTCTGATTCTCTGGTTGTGTTGGCAAAGCAGGTCTTGGCCTGCCGTTGGCGTATCGCTACTGGTTGTGTCGGGCCGCGGTCAGGCGGCGGCGATTTCCACCGCATCGCCGTTCAGGCGCACCGGCCAAACCTGCAGGTGCTGTTCTGGATATTCCAGACAGCTGCCGTCGGCCAGGCGGAAATGCTGTTTGTACAGCGGGGATGCGATCACCAGGTCGCCCTTGAGCTGGCCGAGGATGCCGCGGCCGATGACGTTGGCGCCGGATTTCGGGTCCTTATTGGCGATGGCGTACACCTGCTCGCCGGTCTCGGTGTCGGGCAGGTGGAACAGCGCCACCTGCTCGCCATCGATCCAGGCGACCACGCCTGAATTGGCGACCAGATCGCGGCGGCTGCATAGTGCCCGCCAGCTTGCGGATTCAATCGATTGCATGCGTACGGCGTTGGGCTGGCTCATCAGAGCACCTCCTCGGTTACGGGAATCAGGTGGAGTTCGGACGCGTGCACCGGACGGCGCTGGCCGCGTTCCTTGACGAAATGAATATCCGGGTCGCCGCGCTGGTCGTTGACGAACGTGCGGAAGCGCTTGAGCTTTTCCGGGTCATTGATGGCGTTGGCCCATTCGCATTCGTAGCGGTCAACCACCAGCTGCATCTGCGCCTCGAGCTCGGCGGCGAGATTCAGGCTGTCGTCGATGATGACGTCCTTGAGATAGTCGAGGCCGCCTTCGAGCGACTCGCGCCAGACCGAGGTGCGCTGCAGCTTGTCCGCGGTGCGGATGTAGAACATCAGGAAGCGGTCGATGTAGCGCACCAGGGTCTCGTCATCCAGATCGGTGGCGAACAGCTCGGCGTGGCGCGGACGCATGCCGCCGTTGCCGGCTACGTACAGGTTCCAGCCGTTCTCGGTGGCGATCACGCCGATGTCCTTGCTCTGCGCCTCGGCGCATTCGCGGGTGCAGCCGGAGACGCCGAACTTGATTTTGTGCGGCGAACGCAGGCCCTTGTAGCGGTCCTCCAGACGCAGCGCCATGCCGACGCTGTCCTGCACGCCGTAGCGGCACCAGGTGCTGCCGACGCAGGATTTCACCGTACGCAGGGATTTACCGTAGGCGTGGCCCGTCTCGAAGCCCGCTTCGATCAGCTCGCCCCAGATATCCGGCAGCTCGTGCAACTGAGCGCCGAACAGGTCGATGCGCTGGCCACCGGTGATCTTGGTGTAGAGATCGTATTTCTTGGCCACGGCACCCAGGGCGATCAGTTTGTCCGGAGTGATTTCACCGCCGGCGATGCGCGGCACCACCGAGTAGGTGCCGTTCTTCTGCATGTTCGCCATGAAGGTGTCGTTGGTGTCCTGCAGCGGAATCAGGCCTGGATCGGTGATCGGCTTGTTCCAGCAGGAGGCGAGGATAGAACCCACCGCCGGCTTGCAGATGTCGCAGCCGGTATGGCCGCGGCCATGCCTGGTCAGCAGCTCGTCGAAACTGATGATGCCCTCGACGCGGACGATGCCGTACAGCTCCTGGCGAGTGTGGGCGAAGTGTTCGCAGAGGCTCTTGTCGACCTCGACACCGCGGGCCATCAGCTCGTGCTCGAAGACTTGCTTGAGCAGCGCACTGCAACCGCCGCAGCCGGTGCCGGCCTTGGTGGCGGCCTTCAACTCGCCGAGGTCGGTGATGCCGGCGTCAACCTGGCAGCACACCGCGCCCTTGCTGACGTTGTGGCAGGAGCAGATGGTCGCCGTGTCGGGCAGGGCATCGGCGCCCAGGGTCGGCGCGCCGTCAGAGAGCGGCAGGATCAGGCTGGACGGATCGGCCGGCAGTTTGATGCCGTTCTGCGCGTATTGCAGCAGGGTGTCGTAGTAGCTGTTGTCGCCGATTAGCACAGCGCCAATGACGCGCTTGCCATCTTCAGACAGCACCAGGCGGCGGTAGCTGGCGTTGGCTTCGTCGATAAAACGGTAGCTCTTGGCGCCCGGCGTCGCGGCATGCGCATCGCCGATGGAGCCGACGTCGACGCCGAGCAGCTTGAGCTTGGTCGACATGTCCGCACCGCTGAAAGGCTGGTGCGGCTCGCCGGTGAGAAGCGCGGCGACGTTGCGCGCCATGGTGTAGCCCGGCGCAACCAGGCCGAAGACCATGCCGTTCCAGGAAGCGCATTCGCCGACGGCGAAGATCGAAGGGTCGCTGGTGCGGTAGTCGGCGTCGATCACTACGCCGCCACGCGGGGCTATTTCCAGACCGGCGCTACGGCCAAGCGCATCCTGCGGGCGGATACCGGCGGAGAACACGATGAGGTCGGTCTCAAGGAATTCGCCATCGTTGAAGTTCATCCGGTAGGCGTACTCCTCGCCGATGACGATCTCCTGCGTGGCACGCGAAAGATGCACGCCTACGCCCAGCGCTTCGATGCGGGCCTTGAGTGCAGCGCCGCCTTCTTCGTCCAGCTGTACCGGCATCAGGCGCGGGGCGAACTCCACCACATGGGCTTCGAGCCCGAGCGATTTCAGCGCATTGGCCGCTTCCAGACCGAGCAGTCCGCCACCGACGACTACGCCGCGTTTGGCGTTGCTGGCGGCGGCGCGAATGGCATCGAGGTCATCAAGGGTGCGGTAGACCAGGCGCGAGTTGCCTTCGGCACCTGGAATCGGCGGCACGAAGGGGTAGGAACCGGTCGCCAGGATCAGCTTGTCGTACGCCTTGCGGCCTTCGCTGGTGACCACTTCCTTGCGCTCTCGGTCGATCTCCAGCACTTGTACACCGAGGTGAATATGCACGCCGTGAGCGGCGTAATAGTCGGCTTCGCACATGGCGAGGGAGTCGGCATCCCGGTCGCCAAAGTATTCGGACAGATGAACACGATCATAGGCGCGCTGGCGCTCCTCGCCGTACACGTGCAGCTGGTACTGGCCCAGCGCGCCGCGCTCGATCAGTTGCTCGACGCAGTGATGACCCACCATGCCGTTGCCGATGATGACCAGCGTTTCACTCTTGATCGGGGTGACGATTGCGTTCATGACCGGTTCCTCCGTCGATGCCGCGTTGCGGCGCCGTCGTACAAAAACAAAAAAGGCGCCTGGAGCTGTCGGCAGCTCCAGGCGCCTTTGCCTGGTAATTCAAGAGTTGTGGGGGTGATGAATCGAGCGTCGTTGCCCGTAGCACCCGTCCCGTGCCTTTCGCGGCTGATGGTCATCGTTGACCGGCGGGAGGCTCTGCCGAATCGGTCGGCAGGCTTTGCATGTGGCATAGCAGGTTGCGTGCCAGCGACGGGTGAGATGTCAGGGCGGAGAGAGCCGCTGCCAAAGTGTTGGTGGGCTGAAGCCCACCCTACGGCACTGGAAGGCTCATGTAGGGTGGGCTTCAGCCCGCCGATAGCGCTAACGGCAGACACGTCAGGTTCCGCTTGCCAAAGCGCGGCGCTGACCCACAAGGGTGCGGTGCTCGCTCCACGTTCCCTTTTTTGGGGCGATACGCAGAGCGTTGTCATTTCGGCCGAGCTAACCTGGAGCGGATTCGAACCTTGCGCTGCGGGTTCGGTCAGTACCCACCTTAAAGCACTGCAGCCTAACCGCTGTTACATGTCCAATATCCGGTCAATCGTGGAGATCACTTGAACAAGGTCGTCGAACAACCCCTGTTGCTGGGCATGATGCGTCTGATGCAATACCCCGACCTGGCGCAGCCGAAAGCATTGCTGAGCTTTCTCGAGCGCTGCGTCGAACGTGGCGTGAGCGCTTTCGATCACGCTGACATTTATGGCGGCGGCGAATGCGAGGCGCATTTTGGTGCCGCTTTGAAATTACGCCCGGCGTTGCGCCAGCAGATTCAGTTGATTGGCAAGGCCGACATCGTGCCGGCAGCGCAGGACAGGTCGCGCTGGGGCGTCAAGCATTACAACACCCAGGCTGCGTATCTCACCGAGGCGGTCGAGGGTACCCTGAAGCGCTTGGGTGTCGAGCGCCTGGACGGCTTCCTGCTGCATCGGCCGGACCCTTTGCTGCAGGTCGATGAGGTTGCCCGGGCGCTGAACGACCTGGTCGGCAGCGGCAAGGTTGGTTGGCTCGGCGTATCCAATGCCGAGTTGCTGCACTGCCAAACGCTGGCGCGCGAACTGCCCCTGCGCTGCAACCAGATCGAGTTGTCGCTGCAAGCCCAGGAGACCGTATGGGACGGGCGCCTGCATGCCATGGAAAGTGAGGGCCTGCATGTGCTGGCATGGTCACCGTTGGCAGGTGGCCGTTTCAGCCCGGCGCTACAACAGGCGCTTGAAGAGGTCGGCGCGGCATCGGGCGCTACTGCCAATCAGGTCGCGCTGGCCTGGTTGCGCAAGCTGCCCGGCAAGCCAGTGCCCATCCTCGGCAGCCTGCGTTGGGATCGAATCGAGGAAGCCCTGGAGGGCGCCGAGCTGCGGCTGGATACTCAGGCCTGGTTCTATCTCGCTCAGGCGGCACGTGGACATGAGGTGGCCTGAGACGCCAGCTTGAGACCGAGTTGCATCGTGCAACTGAGTGGTCTAGCGTCAGCTTGCCGACGCTGCGTCAGTTTTAGCCATATTCCTGACACAGTCGCTTCCTAAGGTTGTTCTCCGATGCCAGAGCGTCGTGCATGTCGCGCGGCGCTGGCTCCGACCGGATGGAGACACTGACTCATGCGAATCCCGAAGCCGCTGGTCGTGGCGCTTGCCGCTGCGATCTCCGCCCCTGCGATGGCCGCCAACAACACCTTGGTAGGCTGGGCGATGATGCCCGCCGACACCTTTTCCGACGGTCCGACATCGGGTCAGATGGCCAGCGCCAACCCTTACGGCACCTTTGCGCCACCGTATGAGAATCGCCAGCCGGTGCAGGGCTTTTCCGCAGTGCTGCCGGGTGCGGATGAAAACAGCTTCATATTCATGACCGACAACGGCTTCGGTGGGCAGACGAACTCCGCCGACACGCTGTTGCGGCTCTACAGCGTGCGGCCCGATTTCCGTACCGCCAACGGCGGCAGCGGCAAAGTCAGTGCGAGCGACTATCTCAGCGGTGCGCCACTGGCTCGCTTCACCCACACGTCGCGCCTCACGCTTAACGACATCAACCAGAAGCTTGAGCTGCCGATCCAGGCCGATTACCGCTTTTATTACAACGACGGTTCCAAGCCACGCGTCGATAGTGCAATCGATTTCGGCCGCCTGCTGACGGGCGCTGACCTGGACATCGAATCGGTGCGCCGAGACAAGAATTGCGCGATGTGGTTTGGCGACGAGTTCGGGCCATACCTGATCAAGACCGATGCGTCGGGCACCGTCACTCGCAGCGCTATCTCACTGCCCGGTGTCTACGCGCCGCAGCATGCCGATGTGGTTGCGGGGCGAGCAACCGCCAACCTGGGCGGGTCCGGCGGTTTCGAAGGCATGGCGATCAACCCTCGCGGGGACCGGCTGTACGCGCTGCTGGAAAAGGCCGTCAGCGGTGATGCGGCCGGTACCTTGCGTATCAACGAGTTCGACATCGATCAGGAGCGCTACACCGGTAAGGTGTTCTTCTACCGCCTGCAGGAACCCGAACACGCCATCGGTGACATGACTGCGATCGATGAGACGCGATTCCTGATCATCGAGCGCAACAACGCAACCGCCACCAACGGCGCTCCGTTCAAGAAAATCTACCTGATCGAAACCCGCGGTGTCGCCAGTGGCGGGGAAGTGCGCAAGACCGAAGTCGTCGACCTCATGCAACTGGCCGATCCCGATGACCTGAACGGCGACGGGCAACGGACATTCACCTTTCCCTACGTGACCATTGAAAGCGTGTTGCCACTGGATTCGCGTACTCTGCTGGTGACCAACGACAACAACTTCCCGGGCGGCGGCGGGCGCGCACTGGCGGCGGACGTCACCGAGTTTCTGAAGATCCGCCTGGCTAATCCGATTCCTGGCGTCCGTCCGCCGCACCAGCAGCAGGCGAGAGATGCTCGCCGTTGCGATGTGTCGGCTGGGCTGAGCCAGGGCTGATTTGGTTTGAGGCGTAGGCGAGGGCTTTCCTGAAGACCACGCAGCGCTCAACAACAACTGTCCGGCGCTCACCGAGGCAGGGCGGACTTTTAGCTCACCAGGGAAAGCGCCGCGGCAGCAATGCCAGTTGGCAATGTCTAACGCGTAGGGTGGGCTTTAGCCCACCAAAATAAAGCGCCGCGGCAGCGGCAGGCTACTCAGGCATCGCCCACCTGCACCACCAGCTTGCCGAAGTTCTTGCCTTCAAGCAGCCCGATGAATGCCTCGGGTGCGTTTTCCAGCCCTTGCACAATCTGCTCGCGGTACTTGATCTTGCCCTCGGCATACCAGGCGCTCATGTCTCGGGCGAACTCGTCATAGCGATGGCCATAGTCGTTGAAGATGATGAAACCCTGCATGCGCATACGCTTTTTCAGGATGGTATCGAGTAGCAACGGCAGACGGTCCGGCCCGTCCGGCAGGTCGGTGCTGTTGTACTGCGCGACTACGCCACACACCGGCACTCGCGCGCTGGTGTTGAGCAGCGGTAGCACCGCATCGAATACCTTGCCACCCACGTTCTCGAAATAAATGTCGATGCCGTCAGAGCATCGCTCGGCCAATTGCTGGGCGAAATCGTCGGCGCGATGGTCGACGCACGCGTCGAAACCGAGCGTCTGCACGGCATGACGGCATTTTTCGGGACCGCCGGCAATGCCCACCACACGACAACCCCTCAGCTTGCCGATCTGGCCAACCGTGGCGCCGACTGGCCCGGTGGCGGCCGCCACCACCAGCGTTTCTCCGGGTTTCGGCTGGCCGATGTCGAGCAGCCCCATGTAAGCGGTAAAGCCCGGCATGCCGAGCACGCCCAAGGCATGGGAGGGGTGCTGCATTTCGCGACCGAGCTTGAGCAACCCTTCGCCGCCCGACAGGGCATAGTCCTGCCAGCCGTTGCCGCTGAGCACCCAGTCATCTTCCTGATAATCAGGGTGACGGGACTCGACGACCCGGCAGACCGTACCACCGACCATGACATCGCCCACTTCCATCGGTGGTGCGTAGGACGGCCCGGCGCTCATTCGGCCGCGCATGTAAGGGTCTAGCGAGAGATAGACGGTGCGCAACAACAGCTGACCGTCTTCGGGGCTCGGCACCGGGCTGGTTTCCAAGCTGAAGTTGTCCGGCGTGGGTGCGCCGTTAGGGCGTGAGGCGAGGCGAATGCTGCGGTTGTGTTGCGATTGCTGGGTCATCGCGGTCTCCAATGGATCGTCAGGGCAGTTCAAGGTGGGAGCGTGTGGGGCGCGTGATGTTCCATCGATACGGAGAACAGCAGCGGGTGTACGTAGAGGGCGAGGGGGATCAAGAGCCCCAAAATAGAACCGCCCCCATCGAGGGGGCGGCTACATCGCCGATAAAGCGCTACGCAGCGACGTCAGACGTCGAGCCAACCTTCATCGCGGAAGCTGTTGAACTCGTATTGGTTCCAGTCGCCGCCATTCGATTCACCCGGTGTCGCGGATTTGTGGTTTCGGCTGCGCGAGCAGGGTCAACGAAGCGAAGCGCCTTCGGGCTTGCACACCAGCAAGGCGATTGGTCCACCAGCGGAATATTTGCCCGGCACGCGCATGACCGCTTGCTCGTTAGGGCTGATCGAAACCGCCGGGGTCGCCGTCATCACGGTTTCTTCAGGCAAGGCGTGAAACTGGCACGAGGCTATTTCCTGGCTGCGATTGGTCACCTTGATGGCCGGGACGCCCTTCAGATCGACCTTGCTCGAGGACGCTTCCGGCACACCAAGTTCTTCCAGTTCGAGGTCCATGCCGTTCAAGCGTGTGGTTACCAAGGGTTCTTGCCCGAGGGCAGGGAGCGCGAACGCCAGACTGACCAAGGTCAATAAAGATCTTTTCATTCTGCTTCTCCGTCTTGGCTATCTATTTATGTGAACAGGGCTGACGCGTTGAGTTCGGGTCGCGTATGGGACGTCTGCGCGGAGTCCGTGTTGGCTGCGTCGAACGAGGCGTAACGTGATGGCGGCTTTGTGTAACCGAGTCCAGCGTGAGGGTTAGCCGGCCCGTTGCGTCTGCTGCTCAACAGGCCAGGCGTACGGCTGAAAGCGTTTGGCCACATTTCGTTGCACTTTACTGAACCCCGTTCTTCCTCCTAGGTCAGAGCTGAGCGCCATGGCCAAAGGCCCATGACGCCACCGCAGCGCACCCCTGCCGCTCATGCGATCGGGTCGTTGTTCGACTGTTCGGTTGGAATCCCCACCGCCTTCTTGACTAGATGCCGAGCGCCTCAATGGATCAGATATTCGCCGTCGTACTCTCGTACAAGCGCAAGGATTTGCTAGCGCGTTGCCTGGATGGGATCAATGCCCAGACCCGACCTTGCGACGGCATCATCGTCGTCGACAATGCCAGCAATGACGGGACCGAGGAGATGCTGCTCCAGACGGGGCTGGCGAACCTCAAGGTGTATGTCCTCTCGCACAACACCGGAGCATCGGGAGGCTTCAGTGCCGGATTCCGTCTCGCCTATCAGCAGGGCGCCGACTTCGTCTGGATGATGGATGACGATGTGATTCCCGAGCCGGACGCCTTGCAGAAGCTGCTCGAGGCCGATGAGCAATTGCGCGCTCAAGGTAAGCCGCACTCGTTTCTGGTCTCCAAAGCCCATACCAGCGAAGGGTTGTTGACCAACGTTCCGCGCATCGACGAACGGACCAATGAAATCGACTATGAAAACTGGCCGGAACTGCTCGACATCGGTGTGGTTCCGGTTCGTCCCGCAACCTTCGTCTCGATCCTGGTGCCCAGAGCATCGCTGCAACGCCACGGCTTGCCCATCGCGTCCATGTTCATGTGGGGCGACGATACCGAATTCACCATGCGTATCAGTCAGGACATACCCGGTTACTTGGTAACGGCGAGCAGGGTGCTGCATATGCGACGGGTCAGCGGCGCCATCGATATCCTTCGGGAAACCGACCCGAACCGGGTCGCGTTGCATCGGCATCTGGTGCGCAACGAGTTGTTCGTGGCGCGTAAATACTTTCGCAAGCGTCGCGTCCTGGGCTTGTTGTTTTCCCGCTTGGGGCAGGTGGCTCGCATGCTTCAGCGCGGTCAGTTCGCCAAGGCGAAGATCGTGGCGAAAGGTCTACTCGAAAGCGCCCGCTTCGCACCGGAGCCGGAAGCCGCCGATTCGCCGGTGGAAACGCTTGGCGTCAGCGTACGCGCGTTGATCCCAACGCCGAGGACCGTTACGTCGAAGGTCGTCGAGACTTCGCCGCTTCCGGCCATTGAATCAATCGAGGCTGATTGGGGCGCAATGCAATCAACCGATGCTGAATCGAAACAACCCCGATCGTTCAGAACGAACATGCGCGTGCTGGTATGCGGCGCAGGCGGGCAGGTGGGGCGCTGTCTGGTCAACCAAGCTCCGAGTTTTGGGCTGGAAGCCATCGGCCTGCTGCATAAGGACGTCGACATCACATCTTCTGAGCAAATTGCCCAGGCGATCGAGCGCTACCGGCCGGCGCTGATCATCAACGCGGCGGCCTATACCAATCTCGATCATGCCGAGGCGGAGGTCGCGCATGCCGAAGCGGTGAATCGCGACGGCGCTGGAAATCTGGCCCAGGCCGCCAAGCGGTTCGGCATTCCGCTGTTTCACCTGTCCAGTGAATATGTCTTTTCTGGTGATGGCTCGCAGCCTTATCGAGAGACCGACCCGGCCCTGCCGATCTGCGTCTATGGCAAAACGCGGCGGGCGGGGGAGATCGTCATCAGCGAAACCCTGGATCAATATCTGATACTGCGCACCAGCTGGATCTACGGCGAGCATGGCAACAACTTCGTGCAGACGATGCTTAATCTCGGCCGCAAAACGAACGAGATATCTGTCGTAAGCGATCAGGTCGGCTGCCCGACTCGCTCACGAAGCGTCGCCAGGGTATTGATCGAGCTCGCGCTGCGCTATTGCCGTGATGGTGATTTGGAATGGGGGCTGTACCACTACAGTGGATTGTCGTCGTGCTCGTGGGCCGAGTTCGCCGTCGAGATTTTCCGTGAAGCGGAACGGACCGGCTTGATAGACAAAGCGCCGCAGGTACTGCCGGTGACAAGCGGAAGCCTGCCGCGCGCCGCGGCCCGGCCGGCCTGGTCGGTTCTCGATTGCAGCCGGATCGAGGACACCTTTGGCATCAGACCTAAACCATGGCGCGAAGAGCTGCGGCATGTGATCAGACACATGAGTGACATCCCAGCGACGCTTTTCGGGCCGGCGCCAAGTCGCGTGCCGTTCCGGACTCACCCACAAAACGAGGCGGCTGGGCCATGCCTGACTCGCTTCGAGTGCGCGCAAGGAGCAAGCCAGCGGTAAAGCTACCCGTTTTAAACTTTTTCCAAATGTAACAGTCTGAGCTTCACGCAAAACCAAAGGGACTTTCGTTATGGGCGAATCAGCAGTTAGACGAGTGGGTGTTTCAGGCACAGGGATGATTTCGCATTGCTTCGTCCGGCTGATCATGCAGCACTGCAAGGATCTGCAGATCAGTCGGGTTCTGACTCGCAGGAACATTGGAACGCTGAGCGACTTCCCGCTGCGAGATACGTTAACCAACTCCGTTGATGAGCTCATTTCGAACTCGGACATCATCGTCGAGTGCACGGGCGACGTGTTCTTCGGGACGGAAGTCATCGAGCGCGCATTCGAAGCCGGGCTCCCGGTGGTCACGGTCAATGCCGAACTTCAGGTCACCACCGGTTCTTATCTATCAGGCAAGGGGTTGCTGTCCGAAGCCGAAGGTGATCAGCCGGGCTCTCTCGCTGCGTTGCGAGAAGACGCCTTGCAGATGGGCTTCAAGCCGCTCGTCTACGGCAACATGAAGGGCTATCTGAACCACAACCCGACACCCGAAGACATGGCCTACTGGGCCAAACGGCAGGGTATCAGCATCGAGCAGACCACATCCTTCACCGATGGCACCAAGGTGCAGATCGAGCAGGCGGTGGTCGGTAACGGTTTCGGCGCGACCATTTCCCGTCAAGGTCTGGAAGGGGTGGCTTCAACCGACCTGAACCTCAGTGCAAGCGTCCTTGGCTTGATTGCGGACGGCATCGGGCAGCCCATCGTCGACTACGTCGTGCCCAGCGGTTATCCGGCTGGTGGGGTTTTTCTGGTGTGTCGCCACGATGAAGCCCAGGCACCGGCGATCGAGTATTTCAAGCTGGGCCCCGGTCCGTATTACGTGCTGACGCGTCCTTTCCATCTATGCTCGCTCGAAGTCGGAAAAACTGTTCGTCGAGTGCTGGCCGGAGGCGGCGTACTGCTGAACAACGCGATCGAACCGACCCTGGGCGTCGCGGCGATAGCCAAGCGGGTCATGAAGTCGGGCGACGTGATCGGTCGTGGTATCGGAGGCTTCGATGTGCGTGGCGAAGCGGTGCGACTCGCCGATGAGCCTAACCATGTCCCCATCGGTTTGCTCCGCAACACGGTGCTCAAAAGAGCCGTCGAGCCTGGGCAGTTGATCACCTTCGACGACATCGACATTCAACCCAGCCGCGTGCTGGATATCGTGCTCCAGCAGCGCGAGAAAGTGATTCAGCGGATCGATGTATCGCCCGTGGTGGACGACATCCAGCAAGCACTCAGATGAGCAGGATGGGAGACGGAGCGCGCTGACAGATCGGCAACTGACCGGTTAGCTCGGCGCCGTTGCGCTCAGAGGGGCCGTGCAAAGCGCAGTCCAAACGCTCCGAGCAAGCTGAACGGCTGCGCCGCCAAAGGAGGCGGCTTCGTTCTGAGCTTCCTGCTCGTTATCGAACACCGCTAACACGCTGCCGTAGGAATAAACCACTCCCCAGTGTCCAGCTTCTTCGCCGTCGAGCTTTATAGCGTCCATTAGTGTCATCCTGAGAGTTTTACGAAATGTGACGAAATCACGTCGCATAAATACCATGCCGCCAAAATCCCGACAATTGCCGTTCGGCGGCGCTCTCGAAC
Organism: Pseudomonas sp. MTM4; assembly: GCF_019355055.1. Taxonomy (NCBI): domain Bacteria; kingdom Pseudomonadati; phylum Pseudomonadota; class Gammaproteobacteria; order Pseudomonadales; family Pseudomonadaceae; genus Pseudomonas; species Pseudomonas sp. MTM4. The sequence goes on along the minus strand of NZ_CP048411.1, from coordinate 1,016,257 downwards.
GCACTGGTGCGAAGCGGATTGCTGTAGCTTCAGTTAGAACTGCCCTTCCAAGTCGAGGACCCGTGCGTCAGCAAACTGGTCCGTCAACTTGAGCTGGCAGTGAATAACGATCGACCTGCCTGCGACGCTTTAGCTGGTGCGTTGCTCACCCGGGTGGGTTTCATGCCCCATCGGGGTGGTGTCCGGTAGCTTCACTTCGGGCTCTACGAAGTCTGGGCTGTGCACCTCCGAGTCGAGCGGCATATGGCTATAACGCTGTTTGTTGGCCAGGTCTTGAGTGCGATGCTGCTGTTCGGTCTCGGTCAGTATGCGCTTGGCCTCGCAGCGTCCGCTGATGCCACGTGCCAACGCCATGCCGCCCATTGCGAGCTGCAGCAAACCGCTGATGCCGCCGCGACGCAGCCCTTTGCCCAACAGCATCAAGCCGCCCGCCACTGACGCGGTGCGCTCCCAACCATGCACGTTTTGCGGAGCGGTCTTGTCGAAAAGCCGATTCATGGTGATCTCCTTTGCTCGCTTTCTCGTTGTGCTTTCGGCAACGCCACCCTGCGATTCGTTCTGGGCGGCGGATGAAAGGCTCGAGCGTTAGCGAAGGAGCAGGCCGATTGCTTTTTCGGTAGGCTCTGGCCCCTCCAATCAGGATGACTCGACATGTGGCATATCGATCCGGTATCGCTTCGGCTGTTCATCGCGGTGTGCGAAGAGGGAGCCATCAGCAAAGCCAGCGAGCGGGAGTTCATCGCGCCCTCGGCCGTCAGCAAGCGAATCGCTGACATAGAGGCGGATATCGGCACGCCGATGCTGTTGCGTAGCAAGAAAGGCGTGGTGCCGACCCCTGCTGGCCAGGCCCTTCTGCGGCACGCTCGGCAACTGTTGCGCAGTATGGAGCGCCTGCAAGGCGAGCTAAGCGAGTACGCCGAGGGCGCGCGTGGACACGTAAAGATTCTCGCCAACGTGTCGTCGATCATCGAGTTCCTGCCTGAGGAACTGTCGGATTTCATGCTGGAAAATGCGCATATCCATGTCGATATCGAAGAGCGCTTCAGTCCCGATGTGGTGCGTGGCGTTGCGGAGGGGCAGGCGGACCTCGGTGTGTGCCGCAAGTCCATGGTCGCTGGTGATCTCGAATTCATCGACTACCGCAGCGACCATCTAGCCGTCGTCGTCAACGGCGATCATCCCCTGGCCGGGCGCACTCAACTCGCCTTTGCCGAAACGCTGGATTACGACCACCTGGGCCTGTCCGCCTACGCCACGCTGAACGCCTACATGCAACAGGCTGCCGCCCAGGCGGGAGGCGAAGTGCGCTTTCGCACCCATGTGTCCTCGTTCGATGCGGCCTATCGCCTGATCCATGTGGGGCTGGGACTCGGCATCTTTCCGAGTGAGGCAGTGAGTCGCTACACGGACTTGTTCGATCTACGAGTCATTCCGCTGACCGATGATTGGGCACTCGGCCAATTCGTCATCTGCGTCCGCGATGCCGAGGCGCTGTCGCTATCGGCGCGTCGACTGCTCAATCACCTGCTGGCACGGGTACCCCGCTAGCAGCATGCCTGAGCTGGCCATCCATCGTGGTTTGCGATGGATAGAGGCTTGAATAACGTCTTTTCGCGGCGTGGCAGGCTTCTTAGTCTCTCCCTCAAGCGACATGCCTTGCGAGAGACCTCATGACAAAAATAATCATCAATGAGGTGGGATTGCGGGACGGCTTGCAAAGCCTCCAGCGCACCATGCCCACCGCCGACAAATGCAAGTGGATCGACGCGGCCTACGCCGCTGGCGTTCGCCACATGGAGGTTGCCTCCTTCGTGCCGGCCAAACTGCTGCCGCAGATGGCCGACGCCAGCGAAGTGGTGGCGCACGCGCTCACCTACACCGACCTCAATGTCACTGTCCTTGCGCCCAACCTGCGGGGTGTCGAAAACGCCCTGACTAGCGGTGCGCATCGGATCGTCGCGCCGATCTCGGTCAGTGCCGCCCACAGCCTCGCCAATGTACGCCGCAGCCCGCAGGAAATGGTCGAGGAATTCGGGCGGATGTGCGACTTGCGCAGCAGCTCCGGGCGTAACGGGGTTGTCATGGTTGCCGGTATGTCCACCGCCTTCGGCTGTACCCGCCAGGGTGAAGTGCCGCTTGCCGATCTTTGCGAGCTGGTTCGCCTGGTACTTGAGACCGGTTGCGATCAGGTTTCGCTGGGCGATACCACCGGTTATGCGACGCCGGGTCAGGTGGGTGAAACCATTGACGCCGTTCGCGCCATTGCCGGCGACAAGCTGCAAGCTGCGCATTTTCACGACACCCGCGGGCTGGCCCTGGCCAACAGCCTGGTCGCCGTGCAGCACGGCATCCGCGAACTCGATGCCTCGCTCGCCGGACTCGGCGGATGCCCATTCGCACCGGGCGCCTCGGGCAATACCGTCACCGAAGACATGGTGTTCATGCTGCAGAGCATGGGCTATGAGACCGGCATCGACCTGCAACGACTGATCGAGTCGCGCACGGTGCTTGAAGCCGCGTTACCCGGGGAAACCCTGTACGGCTACATCGCCCGTGCTGGCCTTCCGAAGAACTTCGTGGCGCCGCCTGCCGCCTGATCGCGCTTTCATTGCTGGAGTAAAGAAATGTCGAGTCTTCCACTTGACGGGATTCGTGTTGTCGAAATTTCCCACATGGTCATGGGCCCCACCTGCGGAATGATCCTGGGCGACCTGGGCGCCGAGGTGATCAAGATCGAGCCGACCAAGGGCGACGGTACTCGCCGCCTGCTGGGTGCCGGCGCGGGGTTCTTTCGCACCTTCAACCGCAACAAGCAAAGCATCGCGGTCGACGTCGATACGCCGGCAGGCAAGGATGCGGTCCTGAAGCTGCTCGACAGCGCGGATGTGTTTATCGAGAACTTCAAGCCTGGCCGGATGGATTCGCTTGGCTTCGGCTATCAAGCAGTCAAAGCACGCAACCCGAAGATCGTTTACACCAGTCTCAAAGGGTTCCTTGCCGGCCCTTACGACAAGCGCCTGGCCCTCGACGAAGTGGTGCAGATGATGGCCGGCCTGGCCTACATGACCGGCCCGGTTGGCCGCCCGTTGCGCGCTGGCAGCTCGGTCAACGACATCATGGGCGGCATGTTCGGTGCGATCGGCGTCCTCGCCGCGCTCAACGAGCGCAACCGCACCGGGCTCGGCCGCGAAGTGCAGAGCGCGCTCTACGAAAACTGCGTACTGCTCGCGGCGCAACACATGCAGCAGTATGTGGTCACCGGCGAAGCGGCGGCGCCCATGCCCAACCGCATCAGCGCCTGGTCGATCTATGACGTATTCACCTTTGCTGGCGGCGAGCAGATGTTCGTCGCGGCCACTGGCGATGGCCAATGGCGAGCGCTGTGCAAGCTGATCGGTCAGCAGGCGTTGCTCGATGATCAGAGCCTGGCTACCAACAACGACCGCGTACTGCAGCGTCCGCGGCTGCTGGCGCATCTCGGCGAAGTTTTCGCCACCTTCGACGCCCAGGCGCTGGCGCCGCAACTGGAAGCCAACGGCATTCCCTTCGCGCCGATCCGCAAGCCCGAGGAGCTGTTCGACGACGCGCATCTGATCGAAAGCGGCGGGCTTGCCAAGCTTCAGCTCGAAGACGGCTCCTACACCGACATGCCGCTGCTGCCCGTCTCCCTCGACGGCCAGCGGCTGGGCCCGCGCCGCTCCATCCCGCGTATTGGCGAGAACACACGCGAAGTCATGCGCGGGCTGGGTTACAGCAACGCACAGATCGACGAATTGCAGCATGCCGGCGTGTTCCGCGGCGAATGACTACCGCCGAGAAGGCAAGGAGATAGACATGGCGATTTATGAATTCGAAGGCCAGAGGCCGGAAATCCACGATAGCGTTTACGTAGCCGAGGATGCCACGGTAATCGGCAAGGTCGCGCTCGGCGAGGGCGCCAGCGTTTGGCCGCAGGCAGTGCTGCGCGGCGACAACGAGCTGATCGAGATCGGCAACGGCAGCAACGTACAGGAGGGCGCGGTGCTGCACACCGATCCGGGCTATCCGATGCGCATCGGCAGCGACGTGACCATCGGCCACCAGGCCATGTTGCACGGCTGCACGGTGGGCGAGGGCAGCCTGATCGGCATTCAGGCAGTGGTGCTCAACGGCGCGAAGATCGGCCGCAACTGCGTGGTTGGCGCTGGTGCGATCGTTACCGAAAACAAGGAATTTCCCGACAACTCGCTGATCCTCGGCGCGCCGGCCAAGGTGGTGCGCGAGCTGACCGACGAGGCCGCCGCTGCGTTTCGCCTCAATGCCAAGGATTACGTCGCCCGTGCGCAGCGACACAAGAACGGGCTGCTGCGCATCGGCTAACAGGCTCATGCCTGATGGCCAGGCATGCTCGGCTGCTTTCAATACGTTGGAAGCAGGCAACGCGTCCCCTTGGGACAAACCAATAATAAAAAAGGGTTGCACAACAATGATAAGAAAAGCGTCTCTTCCGCTCGCCGGGTCCTTACTGCTGTCATCGATGGTCGCCGTACCGTCCGCCTTTGCCGATTTCATTGGCGACGCGAAGGGCAGTCTGAACACCCAGAACTACTATTTTAGCCGCGATTTCCGCGACGGCGCGGGGCAGTCCAAGCGCGAGGAGTGGGCCCAGGGGTTCATCCTCAAACTCGAATCCGGGTATACCGAAGGCACCGTCGGCTTTGGCGTCGATGCGATGGGTATGCTTGGCGTCAAGCTCGACTCCAGCCCGGATCGCACCGGCAGCGGGCTGTTGGAGCGCGGTTCCGATGGGCGCGCCGAAGACGAATATTCAAAGCTCTCAGCCACCCTCAAGGCCAGGATGGGCGAGACCGAATTGCGGTTGGGTGGAGTCAGTCCAACCCTGCCTTTGCTGCTATCGAATAACAGCCGCCTGTTCCCGCAAATTTTCACGGGCGCTCAGCTTTTCTCGAACGATCTGGACAAATTCACATTTCATCTCGGACAGGTTCGGAAAGTAAAACAGCGCGATTCGGATGAGTCTGTCGACCTGACGACCATGGGCCAATTTGGCGCTTACGATGATTCGGTTACCAGCGACAGTTACACCTATGGCGGTGTCGACTTTGCCGTGGCCCCGCAAACGAAGTTGAGTTTGCACGCCAGTGAGCTGAAAGATTTCTACGTGCGGCAGTATCTGGGTTTCAAACATACCCATCCATTGAGCGAAAACAGCTCTCTCTTTGCTGAAGTTCGCTATTTCAACGCTTCCGAAACAGGCGCAGAGCGCGTGGGTGAGGTAGACAACCGCGCGCTTAGCACCTTGTTCGGTTATCAGTTAGGTGGTCATCGCATTAGCGGCGGCTATCAGAAACTCTGGGGTGACAGCCCGTTCCCTCTACTTAACGGCGCTGATACCTATCTTTTTGCACAGCAGAATACAAGTCTCTTCGCTCAAGCGAATGAGCGAGCGCTGCACGCACGATATGACTACAACTTCGCAGCCGTCGGCGTTCCCGGCCTGACGTTCACCCTGCGCTACGTCAAGGGCGACAATGTCGATCCGGAAAACATTGGTACGCCACAAGCTGCTGCACTACGTGCGGCCGGTGAAGAAGGGCGCGAATGGGAGCGCACCACCGATATCACCTACGTGGTACAGAGCGGACCGATGAAGGACGTCAGCCTGCGTTGGAGAAATGCCTCTAATCGTACTAACTACACCCGTAGTAACGACGAGAACCGAGTAATTATCGGATATGCCTTCAAGTTCTGATGATGAGGAAGGCCGCATTTATGCTAATTGCGCACCTGAGTAGGAACTCAATATGAAGATCATAAAAGAATACTTGCTGGCGGTTGTTGTTGGTTCTCTTACGGTGCCCGTGTTCGCAGCGGAGCAAAACATGGCGAGCGGTACTCGCGTATATACGGTAGGTACTGGCACGCCTGTACCTGAATCGGAACGTGCCGGTGCATCTGTAGCTGTGGTCTATGAGGATCGGTCGTTCCTGTTCGATGTCGGGTCGTCGGTTTCAAACCGTTTGATCAAGCTTGCCGAAGATGGCGAGAAGGCTCTGGCACCGCGAAACATTCAGCATCTGTTCATCACGCATATGCACAGTGATCACACCCTGGGGTTCGCCTCGGTAGCGCTAAATTTGTGGTGGTTGCGGGAGAAGCAGTTGCAGGTGTACGGCCCGGTCGGTACTCGTACTCTGGCCGAGCACATCATCAAAGCTTACGGACAGGACACTGAGATTCGCCAGGACACGGTTGTCGGAGGCGCCGGAAGAATCACCGAACCGACCCCTATGGTGAGCGAGATCACCGAGCCTGGTGTGGTTTACGACGATGGCGAGGTGAAGGTGGAAGCCTTCCTGGTTGACCATGGCGACATCGAGCCGGCTTATGGCTACAAGGTCACCACACCGGACAAGGTGACAGTGATTTCCGGCGATACCACATATGACGAACGAGTCGCCGCCCAGGCCAAGGACGCCGACTACTTGATCCATGAGGTGTACAGCGAAGCTGGCCTGCAGGCCAGCACCGATCCGAAGCGGCCGCAGCGTGCCGACTACCACCGCAACCAGCATGCTTCGGTTGAGCAGGTCGCGAAGATCGCTGAGCAGGCCCGGCCGAAGTTGTTGGTACTTTCCCACATCCTCAAATGGTCGGACTCCGTAGAGAACATGCAGGCGGAGATGGCGAAGCATTATGACGGCCATTTCGTTTTTGCGCGCGACGCCATGAAGCTGGAGTAGCCCGAACGACCCGTTATCGGACACCGGCTTGCGGGCGGGAGCTGGTCGGCCCGTCCACAGAACAAAACTACAAGAAGAGGCAATCATGAAAAAAACAGCCATAGCGTTAGCCGTCCTGCTCTCCGGTACGGCCTTGTCCCAGGCCCATGCAGCCGATTACACGATGCGCCTGAGCCATCAGTTGCCGGCGTCCCATCATGTCGCCAAAGCGCTCGAGCAGTTCGCCGAAGATGTAAAAACCAACACCAATGATCAGGTCGAAGTGCAGATCTTCGGTGGCGAGCAATTGTTCAAGGCAACTCAGAACCACGCCGCCGTAGCTCGTGGCCAGGTCGAAGCGGCCTCGGTGGTGAGCCTGCTGTGGGGCGGAACCGTGCCGGAGGTGCAGGTGTTCAGCATTCCGGGCCTGATGACGACCCGCGCCCAGATCGAGAATTTCTACGACTCGCCCGCCGAAACCTTTCTGAACGGCAAACTGCAGAAAAAAGGTGTGCTCAACATCGGCTGGCTCTTGGACGCCAACAACATCACATTCACCTCACAGAAACATCCGCTGATCGCGCCGGCAGATTTCGATGGCGTGAAGATCCGCGGCCTCAGTCGTCTCAGCGATGTCGGCTTCATTGCCTTGGGCGCGGCGCCGTCGACCATGCCGGGTTCCGAGGTTTACCAAGGGCTGCAGACCGGTGTGATCGACGCGGGCGCCAGCAGCGCCAGTGCCATCCATGCAAGGCGCTATTACGAGGTGCAGAAGTACGCCGTCGCGACGCCGTTGATCACCGTGTGGCAGAACCTGATCGTCAATCCGCGCTGGTGGGCATCCCTGCCGGCCGATGTGCAGGCGGGCATCGAGAAATCTGCCCAGGCTGCAGAGCGGCAACTGCTACCCGAGAGCGACCAGATCGATCCTGAGGGCATAGCCAAGCTCAAGGAGACGGGCATGGACGTGACGGTCGTTTCTGCGCAGCAGCTTCAGGAACTGGTGTCGATCATGCAGCCGCCCGTCGTGGAGGAATTCAAAAAGACCACCAAGGACGGTGAACAGCTGATCGAGATGATCAAGCAACTCTGACCGGTTGTGCGGGGGACGGGCGGAGCGTGGTTGGCTCGCGACGCTCGGCTCCCGCTCCTGTTGCATGCGTGCCGAGGTGAAGCCATGAATACCAAGCAAGCCTATCTGAGCAGCCAGATGAATGAGATCAACCCCCCGGCGTTCTGCCGAATCTTCAGCACGGCGGTGGCCGGGCTGTTCACCTTCGCCATGGCGCTCTCCGCCATCTGCGTGCTGGTCGCGTTGGCACTGATCGGCTACTCGATCGTGGTGCGTTATTTCGTTGGGCAGCCCTCGCTGTGGATCGACGAGGTGGTGGGCTTTCTAGTGGTCGGCATCGTCATGTTCGGTGCCGCCTGCGCCCTTCGGGAAGGTCGACACATCGGTGTGGACCTGGTAACCGAAATGATGAGCCCGCGCTGGCAGCGCTGGACGCAGGTATGGTCGATGTCCGTGGTGCTGGTGCTGTCGGTTTTTCTGATCGTCAACGGCTGGCAGACGGCGATGTTCTCCAAATCCATCGGCATGGTGACGCAGGGCTACCTTGAGCTGCCGATGTACCAGCTGCAGCTGTTGATTCCGCTGGGAGGCTTCCTGCTCGCGTTGGCGGCTATCGATAGCCTGTTGCGCCTGGCCTGTGGTGCCTCGGCCTTCGTGGCCCATGAAGAGGAGAAGCACTGATGCTCGCCATTTCCCTGTTGCTAGTGGGCTTGATCCTGCTGCTTCTCACCGGTTTGCCGATCTTCGCCGGGCTGTCGCTGTTCGGTGGTTTGCTGTTGATGGGCGAGCCGGGCGGCTTGGATATCGTTTCCGATATCGTCTTCGCCAAGACTGGTATGTATGTGTTGGTCGCTATCCCGCTGTTCGCCTACATGGCCCATGTGATGATTCGCGGGCGAATCGTCGATGACCTTTACAGCACGGCGTACACCCTGACACGGCACCTGCCGGGTGGTGTCGGCATCGCCACCATCATTGCTTGCATGATCTTTTCAGCGATTTCCGGCTCCAGTGTAGCGACAGCGCTGACCATCGGTGCGGTGGCGATTCCGCAGATGATTCGTTACGGCTATGACCCAAAAATCGCTTACGGGTTGGTCGCGGCCGGCGGCACCTTGGGCATCCTGATTCCACCGTCCGGGCCGATGATTCTCTACGGCGTGGCGACCGATACGTCCATTAGTGGGCTGTTTATGGCGGGCGTGGTGCCAGGCTTCATGCTAGCGGGAATCTTTTGCGTCTATTGCATGTTCCGTCAGCGCGGCGCGCAGCGTGAACCGCGTGCCAGCACCGGAGCAATGCTTGTCGCGATTCGCAAGTCCGGTTGGGCGATCACGCTCCCCGCTCTGGTGCTCGGCGGAATGTATGCGGGCGTGTTCACCGCCACCGAGGCGGCCGCGGCGGGTGCCCTGCTGGCCTTGGCGATTGCCGCGCTGATCTATCGCAGCATCGGCCTGCGCGACATCTGGGAATGTGCGAAAGACGCCGCGCGCACCTCGGCGATGCTGTTCATGATCCTTGCTTCGGCGGCAGTGTTCAGCTACGCGCTGACCAAACTGATGGTGCCGCAGCAGATCGTCGAGACGGTCACCGAGATGGATATGGGCGCACTCGGCTTCATCTTGGCGATGATGGTAATGATCTTCGTGCTGGGCATGTTTCTCGAGTCGATCGCGATCATCCTCATCACCTCGCCGGTGATCATGCCGGTAATGGCGCACCTGGGCATCGATCCGATCTGGTATGGCGTGCTGCTGGTGATCAACCTCGAAGTGGCGATGATCACACCGCCAGTGGGCATGAACCTGTTCACCATCAAGGCCGTTACCCAGTCGCCGATGGGGCCGATCATCCGTGGCTCGGCGCCATTCGTACTATTGATGCTGCTTGGCCTTGGGCTGGTGGTGGCGTTCCCGCAGCTGGCGACGATGTTGCCGCAAAGCATGATGAATCCAATGTGATAGCGCTTGATCGCCGTGCGGCCAGAACACGTTGGAGTAGTAGCTGATGCGCAACAGGAGTTGGCTGACGTCGCTGCCGCTGCAGTGGCTAGCACTGGTCCTTTGTGCCGGGGCGTTGGCTGGGCTGTTTCGGTTGATCGAGTTGCCGGCGGCGTTCTTTCTCGGGCCGATGTTTGCCGGGATCGCTTTCGGCGTGATGGGCAGTGCGGCGCAGGTGCCGTTGCGGGCTTATCAGTTTTCCATCGGCCTGGTCGGCGCGCTGGTAGCGCAGTCGATCACGCTCGGCGTGCTGGCATCACTGTTTCAGGATTGGCCGCTGATGCTTGGCGCCGCGGTGCTTACCGTGCTGTTGAGTCTGGTTGCAGGTTTGGCGCTCATCTGGCTTGGTCGGCTTCCGCCCAGCAGCGCATTGTGGGGAACGGCACCGGGTGCCGCGCCGGTGATGATGTCGATGTCGGAAAGCCACGGAGCCGATCCGCGCCTTGTCGCCACCATGCAGTATGTGCGGTTGATTTGCGTGATCGCTGTCAGCGCGCTACTCGGCCATCAGCTGGCGTCCGCACCGGATGTGGTCACGCAGGCTCCATCGACTCCGCCGAGTGTGCCTACTTACTTGCAGGATGTGGCGCTCAGCCTGGCGTTGGTGTTGGTGGGTGTCGTACTTGGATTGCGCGTGCCGGCGGGCTTGATGCTCTGTCCGCTCATGCTCGGCGTATTCGCTCAACTGAGTGGCGCGTTTCAGATCACGCTGCCAGGTGCGCTGATGGCGGTGGCCTATGCGTTGATTGGCGGTTACGTCGGGCTGCGCTTCGATCGCACCACGCTGGTTTATGTGGTGCGCAAGCTGCCGATGATGCTTGCAGCCGCGCTGTTGCTGATAGCGCTCTGCGCCGCTTCGGCGTGGTTGTTCGCGGCTTTGCTGGAGCGCGACTACCTGTCGATGTTTCTCGCTACCAGCCCGGGCGGCCTGGATTCGTTGTCAATCATCGCCATGGAGGCGGGCGGCGATGTTGGTCTGGTGGTGGCGTTGCAAACGCTGCGGTTGTTCGCCGTCGTGCTGCTCACGCCACCGCTGATCAAGCTCAGCCTGCGGCTATTCTTGCGTAAGGCCGAATCAGCTTCGGATCAGAAGGCTTGACAGTCGAATCTTGCTGACGCAGATTCCACTAAACGTAATTTGATTACGCAAAAACAATAATGCGCTCTGAAAATGAAGCGCGACCTTGCAAACAGCGTGGCCTCGAAATGGAACTACACACCTACTACCGCTCTACGTCGTCCTACCGGGTGCGCATTGCGCTTGCGCTGAAGGGCCTGGATTACCGCGCGGTGCCGGTCAACCTGATCCGTGACGGTGGCGAGCATCGCCAGGCGGCCTATCTCGCGCTGAATCCCCAGGGCAGGGTGCCGATGCTCCGCACCGACGAGGGCGAGCGGGTGATTCAGTCGCCAGCGATCCTCGAATATCTGGAAGAGCGCTATCCAGAACCGGCACTGCTGCCCCAAGACATCATAGCGCGTGCACGGCATCGTGCGGTGGCTGCGCTGATTGGTTGCGATATCCATCCGCTGCACAACGTCGCGGTGCTCAATCGCCTGCGCGGGCTGCAGGTTGGTGAAGACGAGGTGCTGGCCTGGATCGGCCACTGGGTAGGCGAGGGCCTCAAGGCGGTCGAAGCTTTGATCGGCGATGAAGGCTACTGCTTCGGCGAGCCCGGTATGGCCGATGTGTATCTGCTGCCGCAGCTCTATGCGGCGCGACGTTTCAATGTCGACTTGAGCGCACTGCCCCGCATTCTTCGCGTCGAGCGCCTGGCGCTGGTGCATTCGGCCTTCCAGCAGGCGCATCCAGATGTTCAACCAGACACGCCGCTGACATGAAAATTCTTGGCTTTCGACTGACCTTGGGCGACCACCTCGGGCGTAGCGTTCGCGGGATCTCCTGTGCGCCGCCGGGCTGACGTTCCCTTACGTCATTCCTAATCAATGCACAGCCAGTCAAGGAGCCAATCATGGCCGACCTATTTGAAAATCCCATGGGCCTCATGGGCTTCGAGTTCATCGAATTTGCCTCGCCCACCCCGAACGTCATCGAGCCGGTGCTGGAAAGCATGGGCTTCTCCCATGTCGCTAACCATCGCTCGAAGGATGTAGCGCTGTATCGACAGGGCGAAATCAACGCCATCGTTAATCGCGAGTCCAAGGGCTTGCCTGCGTATTTCGCCGCCGAGCATGGCCCATCGGTGTGTGGCATGGCGTTCCGCGTGAAGGATGCCCAAAAGGCGTATACCCGCGCGCTGGAACTGGGCGCTCAGGCCATCGAATTGCCTACCGGGCCGATGGAGCTGCGCCTGCCGGCGATCAAGGGTATCGGCGGCGCGCCGCTGTATCTGATCGACCGCTTCGGTGAAGGCAGCTCGATCTACGACATCGACTTCGTGTTCCTGGAGGGCGTCGATCGTCATCCGGTCGGTGCCGGCCTGAAGATCATCGATCACCTGACCCATAACGTGTATCGCGGCCGCATGGCCTACTGGGCGGACTTCTACGAGAAGCTGTTCAACTTCCGCGAGATCCGCTACTTCGACATCAAGGGCGAGTACACCGGCCTTACCTCCAAGGCCATGACGGCGCCGGACGGCATGATCCGCATCCCGCTCAACGAAGAATCGTCGAAAGGCGCGGGGCAGATCGAAGAGTTCCTCATGCAATTCAACGGTGAAGGCATCCAGCACGTGGCCTTTCTCACCGATGACCTGATCCAGACATGGGACAAGCTGAAAGCCAGCGGCACGGTGTTCATGACCGCACCGCCGGAGACCTATTACGAAATGCTCGAAGGGCGGCTGCCGAACCATGGCGAACCGGTCGATGAGCTGAAGTCGCGCGGCATCTTGCTTGACGGTGCGTCCGAGAACGGCGAGCAGCGTCTGTTGCTGCAGATATTCTCCGGCACAGTGCTGGGTCCGGTGTTCTTCGAATTCATTCAGCGCAAGGGCGACAGCGGCTTCGGCGAGGGCAACTTCAAGGCGCTGTTCGAATCCATCGAGCGTGATCAGATCCAGCGCGGTGTGCTCAGCACCGCCGAGTGATCGCATTGACGGCAGCCGGCTTCGGCTGCCGTTCGCCTTTAATCGGCTCGAATCGAGCCGCTACAACGGCCTGGGCGCGGCGGGTGCGCTTTCGAGCGCCTCCGCCTTGATGAAGTCGACGAAGGCCCGGAGCGGCAAGGGCATATGGCGGCGCCCATGGTAGTAGAGGTAGGGGCCGTCGAAGTGCTGCCACCAATCCTCGAGTATGGGCACCAGGCGTCCATCGGCGAGCGGCTCGCGCAGGAAATCCTCGAAGGTGTAGATGACGCCAAGGCCATTGATGGCCGAGCGGGTCTTCAGATCATGCGATGAGGTCAGCAGTTGCCCGCGTGGTGGAATGCGCAGGATGCGGCCGTCTTTCTCGAACTCGAATACACCCACCTTTCCGCTTTCGAAGCGATGGCCCAGCAGCTCGTGGCCTTCCAGCTCCTCGGGATGACGGGGCGTGCCGTGTGCCGCCAGATAGGCGGGGGCCGCGGCGGCGACGAAGCTTTGTCGGCGCGGCCCGATCGGCACGGCGATGGTGTCCTTGGCCAGGCTTTCCTCATAACGCACCCCAGCGTCATACCCACCAGCGTTCACGTCGATGAAGGTGTTATCCATCACTACCTCGACGCTGACGCCGGGGTAGAGCTTGAGGAAGCGTGCCAGCAGGTCCGGTAACAGGAAGCGCGCCACCGGCACCGGCACGTTCAACTTCAACGTTCCGACGGGGCGATGTGCTTCGTCGTCCAGGTCATTGAACGCGGCGTCGATTTGCTGCAGTGCCGGACGCAGGCGCTCAAGCAGCCGCTCGCCCGCGGCGGTTGGGGTGACGCTGCGTGTGGTGCGGTTCAGCAGGCGCAGGCCTACGTCACTTTCCAAGCGGCGCATGCAGTCGCTCAGCGATGAGGCCGAGAGGCCGCGCTTCTGTGCCGCAGCGCGAAATCCTCCGGCGTCCACCACGGCGGCGAACAGCGCGACATCGGTCAGGTTGGGTTGGCGCATGGCAGCTCCTCACTGTGGGTGAACTGTACGCCAGGCCGTACGGGGCATCCATGAATATCCGGCTTATCCTCGGATATCCGTACACCAATAATCCCTTCTAATCCGAATGCACCGGACATCCAAAAGACGAGAAGAGGATTTAGCCATGTGGAACCTACCCACCCTCCATTCGGCGAACAAGGCGAGCAGGTCTTGCCGCGTTTTGCAGATGGCCCGCGCGTTGATTGCAGGCGTCGCGCTGGCAGGGACTCTTGCCGCAGAGGCCACGAACCGTATCGCGCCAAAGCCCGACTGGTCGGCCAGCGACATCCCCAGCCAGCAGGGCCGCATCGTTCTGATCACGGGCGGTACCAGCGGCATGGGCTATGAAGATGCGCTGGCGCTTTCACGCGCTGGCGCCGAAGTGATCATTGCCGCGCGCAACCCCGAGCGTGGCCAGGAAGCGATCGCGAGCATCCAGCAAGCGGTACCCGATGCCCGCGTGCAGTTCGAAGCGGTGGATCTGGCCGATCTGGAGTCCGTACGGAGCCTGGCGAGCCGCTTGCAAGCGCGGCTCTCGCGGCTCGACGTGCTGATCAACAACGCCGCCATCATGGCTCCGCCGACTCGCGGCACGTCCGCTGACGGCTATGAGCTGCAGCTGGCGACCAACTATCTCGGGCATTTCGCCCTTACTGGCTTGCTGTTACCCATGCTGCGCGAAAGCGAGGACCCGCGAGTGGTCAGCCTGTCGAGCATCGCCAGCGCGCGGGGCCGCCTGAACTTCGCGGATCTACAGGCCGAACGGGACTACAACCCTTACGCCACCTACGCGCAGTCCAAGCTGGCCGTGCTCACGTGGGCTCTCGAGTTACAGCGGCGCAGCGATGCCGCCGGCTGGGGCATCCGCAGTATTGCCGCGCACCCGGGCGTCGCCGTCACCGGGCTGATCGCACGTGGCCCCGGGTTGAACAGCGAATTCGGCAAGCAATGGGCGCAAGACCGCGACGAATACCACTCCGCCGCGCAGGGCGCCTTGTCGACGTTGTATGCCGCTACAGCCCCTGACGCGTTCGGTGGCGGTTATTACGGGCCTACTGGCGAGGACGAGAAGCGCGGACCGCTGGGCTTCGCCCGGATGCCCCAGGCGGCAGCCGACTCCGATGCGGTTGAGCTGTGGCAGGTGTCGGAGCGACTCACCGGTGTGATCTATCCCTGAACGCCGCGGGTACGGCGATGTTCCATGCCCGCAACCACCGATCCTTCAGGAGCGCCCATGAACACGTCCTCTTTGATGCACCGTTTTAGCGTCATTCTCAATGCCGAAAATCACGAACTGCGCCCTGCGCTACATGGCTTCCTGCTGTTCGTCTGTCTTTTCGCGGGTTACTTCATGCTGCGCCCGATTCGCGAGTCCATGGGCATCTCGGCCGGGGTGGAGAATCTGCAATGGCTGTTCACCGCCACCTTCTTCGTCATGCTGGGGGCCGTGCCGCTGTTCGCCTGGCTCAGCTCTCACGTGCCACGGTTGCACTTCATCGACTGGGTGTACGGCTTCTTCTGCGTGAACCTGTTGGTCTTCGCGGTGCTGTTCCAAATGCAGAGCGACAGTCCGTGGATGGCTCGCGTCTTTTACGTGTGGATATCGGTTTACAACCTGTTCGTGGTGTCGGTGGCCTGGAGCCTGATGGCTGACGTATTCGACGGTGATCAGGCCAAGCGTCTGTTTGCCTTCATTGCCGCCGGCGCCAGTGTCGGCGGGCTGACTGGTCCGGCTCTCAGCGCCTTGCTGATCGGGCCGTTGGGCGAGTCCGGGCTGATGCTGCTGGCGGCTGTACTGCTTGGCATTGCCATGGCGCTCAAGCGTGTACTGATGCGCTGGAGGGAGGAGGGTGGTGCTGGCCGCCGCGGTGCGGTACCTACCGAAAGCACGCGCCGGCCCTTGCGCGGAAACCCGTTCAGCGGGCTGACCGCGGTAATGAAATCGCCCTATCTGCTCGGCATTGCAGGCTTCGTGGTGCTGTTGGCCACTGTCACTACTTTTCTCTACTTTGAGCAGGCGCGTCTGGTGGCTGAGCACTTTCCGAACCGCGAGGCACAGGTCCGCGTATTCGGCACCATTGATCTGGTGGTGCAGGCAGGCGCACTGCTGTCCCAGTTGTTCATCACCGGACGTGTCGCCCAGCGGTTAGGGGTGGGCGTGCTGCTGGCGCTGGTACCGCTGCTCGTCTGCGCAGGTTTCATCGGGCTCGCGCTCGCGCCCAGCTTTGGCTTGCTCGCGGCGCTGATGATCGTGCGCCGCATCGGTGAGTACGCCTTCGTTCGTCCGGGGCGGGAAATGCTATTCGCGCCGCTCGACGCCGAGAGCAAGTACAAGGCAAAGAACGTCATCGACACCGTCATCTATCGCGCCGGCGACGCCATCAGTGGTTGGGCGAAGAGCGCATTGGACATGCTCGGTCAGGGCATGGGCCTGGTAGCGTTGATCGGCGCGCTCTGCGCGCTACTGTGGGGGTATCTGGGCTGGGAACTTGGCAAAAGGGCTGACCAATGCAAGCGTGCGCCGGTGGTTGTGCCCGCGGTTACGTGATGGGCATTTTTTCACATCAGCGACCGGGCCACGATGTAGCGACTCCTTGATGGCTATCGCAAGGTTGGTCTCCGAAGTGACGGTGGGGTGTTGTCGGAGGCGCTTCCTCGCCACCTAGTCCTCAAAGCGACCAGTGGCGTCACGGTCGTGCTCATACCGTCTGGTGAGTGGAAACAGCGGCAACCAGGACTCGCGACGGACCGTCCAGCTCTCGTAGGTGGGCATCAGCTGGTCAGGGGCATCCAGGGATCCCAGGTTCACCTCGATTTCGTCCGCGGTGCGCGAGAAAACGGACGAGCCGCAGCGAGGGCAGAAAAACCGCCCGGCGTAGTGGTGTGTTTCGCCCTCGATCGTCACCGCATCCTGAGGGAACACCGCAGCAGCATAGAAGAGGGCGCCGTGGTGCTTGCGGCAATCGAGACAGTGGCAAAGGCCGACCCGGTACGGGCGTCCCGACGCCACAATTCGGACATTCCCGCAAAGGCAACCGCCAGTGAGTCGGTCCATGCTGCTTCTCCTCTGAGTCAAAGGTTCGGAATTATGCGAAGAGTCCCCGTCGGCACCGATGATGCGCCGCTCGTTCGTGCACGTCGCGAATGATCAGTATTTGGTGCTTGTGCAAATTCTGCTAAACGACTGCGAGATTTATTGCCGCGTTGGTTGATGAGCCTGCCCGGACTGGAACCGGCGGGCCGTCCTCACATGCGGAGGGGCAGGGCAGCACCGATCACGACGAAGACTCCCCCGCAGGCCTGGTTAAAGCGCCGCCCAACACGGGCCAGCAATGGCCGGACCCTGTGCGCCCCGCTCGCCAGCGCGAACTCGGTGATGATCTCGGTAGCCGCGAAGGTCGCGGCCACCACGGCAAACTGTTGCACCATGCTGCGCTGGGGATCGATGAATTGGGGTAGAAAAGCGCTGAAGAAGAGTAAGACCTTGGGATTGGTTGCGGCAGAGAGCAGGCCCTGACGAAACAGTAACCAGCCTTTCGCCTCGGCATATGCGCCGAGGGAGACAGAGATTGCAGGCGAACGCCAAACCTGGATACCGAGCCAGACAAGATAAAGTCCACCGATCCATTTCAAAGCCGTCAGCCAATGGAGAGAGGACTGAATCAAGGCCCCAATGCCAAACATGCACAGCGCGATGATCAGCACGAAGCCCAGCGCGCCACCGAGGATGGTAAAGCAGGTTTTGCGGCTGCCATGCATGGCGCCATGAGTGAGGGCGAGCAGACCATTGGGCCCCGGCGACAACGACAGGCCTACCGATGTCGCCAGAAAGACAAGCCAGGTTTCGAATTGCATATGTAAGAGCGTCTCTTCAGAGCCTGACGAGGAGGGCGGTTGGCGAAGTGTATGCCGGAACGCAGCCGCTGCTTGGGTGGTTAATGCTTTTGCCGAGACTTGGCATGCAAGGCCGCCAATGGCTGTTTCTGGCCGGGGCTGGGCAAAAAACGCTTCTGCCTGGACGCGACTAAATCGCGTCGTTACGTGCGTTGCCGGCATGAACAGAATATTGCGTTGCGCTGGCCCATTCCTGCAGTGCTTCTTCTGCCGAAGCATCAAATTTGATTTATACGACCCTCAACGGCGGCCGGTTCGATAGAAAGCATCGCTTCTCGCAGCTGCTCTATCAGTACTGTCACGGCCAGCGGCATTTCGCGCTCGGCATGGCAGCACAATGTCAGCTGAGCCTTCGCAATATGGCCATCGGCGAGTGGTTTGAACACCAGTTCTTCCCGAGCGAGCTCGCGAGCGATATCCAGCCGATTAAGAAACGCCACACCCAGCCCTGACCGAACCAGAGACTTGATGCTCAGGATCCGGTTGCACGCGGATAAAGAGGTAAGATCGACATCTGAACGCGCCAGCACCTGTTCGAGTGTCGAGCCGTGGAACATCTCGGTTCCCGGCAGGATCGTGGGATAAGAACTGAAATCCCGTAACCACACAGTCGGCTTTTGAGCCAACGGATGGGTGGGCGCCATGACCGCACCGAACTCTAGTCCGACCTGTTCGATAAACCGGACCCTGCGGGTTACTGGTGGGTTGATACAAATACCAATGTCAGCGTCGCCTATCAGCACTTGTTCCAGAATGGTTTCTGTCATTCCGGTGGCCAGTATCGAGCGTACACGCGGAAAGCGTTCATGAAACTTGAACAGGATGTCGGGCAGTAGCTGGTCAGTCAACGACTCCACCGTAGCGATCCTGACTTCAGCACACCCGGCACCCTTGATCTCCCCGAGTTGCTCCAGGAGTCGCCGTTCATCTCGCTGCCATTGCCGTACTTGTTGAAGTAATAGCTCGCCAGCCGGTGAGAGTCTCAGGCCTCGCGGGAGTCGTTCAAACAATGGCACACCAAGCTCATCCTCCAATTTCAGAATTTGGCGGTTGATGGCCGAAGCTGCCACATGCAGACGCTCCTCAGCCTTTCGTAGCGATCCCTGACGCGCCACCTCTTCGAAATAACGAAGCCCCGACATCAACAAATTCATCGTCCTGACCTTTCTTGACCGTTGCCGAATTGGCAACGAAGCAGCCGAAATATTGTTATAGACCAGAACAGTCGAGGCTACTAGGGTTCGCTCATAGGGCGGCTATGCCGCTCCCAGCGAGCTACCGAACACAAAAATAAAAGGACAGCTGCTATGAGAACGACCCAGACGCCTTTCGAAAAAAGCTTGGATCCAGTTGATGAGAGGCTTCCTTTACGAACCCTCATCATCTTCGGCCTGCAACACGTTTTGGTTATGGCAGCGGCGCCAATCACAGCGGCCTTTCTGATCGGTCACACGTTGGGGCTTTCTGATGATGTAACCATCAGTCTGATGAGCGCCATCTTCTTGGCCTGTGGACTCGGAACCATCCTCCAATCCACCGGTGTGGCCGGCTTCGGAGCCCGGCTTCCCTTCGTACAGGTGCCCGGCGGGGCACCTCTGGTGATTTTTCTAGGTATTGCCCAAGCCACTGACCTACAAACCGCCGCTGGTGCCGTCATCATGACTGGCTTGTTCTATTTTCTGGCGTTGCCATTTTTCACCAGGGCGCTGAGGTTCTTCCCGCCTATCGTCATAGGCACCATGCTGTTGCTGGTAGCCGTGAATCTGATCCGCATCTTCGGCGGCCTGATCACCGGCCGGCCGGGCTCGCCCGACTTTGCCAACATGACGAGTATTGCCTTAGCGCTGGCGACAATCGGATTCACCGTGCTCTTTGCTCGGGTATTTAAAGGGATGTGGCAGCGCATTGCGGTCATGCTCGGTTTGCTCGCAGGCGCCGCGGTTGCAGTAGCGACGGGAAGTATGACGGTTGAAAACGTGATGACCGGGGCCATGTTCGCGTTTCCCGAGCCGTTTCCGTTCGGCATGCCTAAGTTCGATCTTTTCGCTTCGCTTCCGTTGATCATCTTTAGCGTGGTTTCGATGACCGAAGCGACCGGTCAGACCATGGCCACCGCTGAGATCGTCGGCCGACATGGAGACCATCGCTCGATCGTACCGAAGAACATCCGCGCCGACGCGTTGGGGTCGGTATTCGGCGGCTGTTTCGGCACCTCACTGATCATTACCAGTGGCGAAAACATCGGAATCATCCGCGCAACAGGTGCTCGCTCCCGCTATGTCACGGTCGTGGCGGGCTGCATGCTCACGGTGATGGCGCTTTTCGTCCCGCTCGCCAGGCTGGCCTACGCAGTTCCGAACGCAGTAGTTGCCGGCACTGCCGTAATCGTCTTCGCCATCATTGGGGTGATGGGGATCAACATCCTGCGCAAGGTTGATTTCAACACCAACGGCAACTTGTTCACGCTTGCATCAGCGTTGGCCATGGGCCTGATACCGATTGTTGTGCCTGGCTTCTACAGCGCGTTTCCCTCCCACTTCCAGGTTGTCCTGGGCAATGGCTTGGCCATGGGAACCTTGACGGCCGTGCTCGTGAACATCCTTTTCCACCACATGGGCGGCAGCTCCTCTCTAGCTAAAACAGCCGAGGCAGATGTAGCGATGGCCCCCGCCGAACCTAATAAGGCTTCCGTCTCGGAATAGTCCCGCCTGCCTCCACATCCGAGCTAGCAGCGCCTGAAGCTTAGGCTGTAGGCCCGCTCGCTCAGAACTTGGATGACAACCGCGCTATTCGTGACAAGCACTTCACTGGCAACACGCAACTAATGATTCTTAAGGATTGATATGAACCCGGCGAAAGAACATCTACCGAACCAGGAGCAATTAATGGCTCCCGAACAATTGCTCGCGCCGGAGTGGCTATTGCTGCCTGAGGGCCCCCGCCAAGGCCACGCCGTATTGGTGACTGATGGATGTTTTACCGATGTAGGTCCCCTGGCATTGCTGCAGGGTCGTTATCCGGGTTTACCGGTACTACGCCTGGAGCGTCAGTTGCTGATGCCTGGGTTTGTCGATACGCATCACCACTTGAGCCAGAGCTTCGGCAAAGGACTTGTGTTCGGGGAGCCTTCCGAAATATTCAAGCGCATCTGGGTGCCGCTGGAAGGCAGCCTGAACGCTGAGCTGCTCTACCTCACGTCAAAACTGGCTGCCCTTGAGGCTCTGCGCGGAGGCTTCACAACAGTTTGCGATGCGGGAACACGCGCGCAGGAAGGGTTGGAAGCCATCGCAAAGGCTGCGAAGGAAACGGGCATCCGTTGCGTTCTGGCAAAAGCTTGCAGTGACCGTCGCGGCGAGGACGTCCTCGATTCCGCTCCCGTTCTTGCCGATGCCGAACGGCATCTATCTGCGTGGGACAACGACCCGCTGATCGTTCCGTCACTGGCAGTCCCGATCCCGGAAATTGCTACGGATGCCATGTTGAAGAGTGTGTATGGGTTATGCGCCGAAGCTGGGCGCGTGTTTCAAAGTCATGTCAATGAGCACCTGGTCGCAGTGGAACGGTCCCTCGAGCGCTTTGGCCTGCGTCCGTTGGAACATCTATACAAAGCCGGCGCTTTAGGCCCGCAGGCTTTGTTGGCTCATGCCACGCTGCTGACGCCTTCGGAGCTGTCCTTGCTGAGGAATAGCGGCGCGGCCGTTAGCTACAACCCTGTCGCTAGCGCATGGAAGGGCAACGCCGTCGCTCAGGCCCTGATGATGCACAGCCTGGGCGTGCCGTTAGGGCTTGGCACAGACGGAACACGCAGCGATGGATTCCGCTTGCTCGATTACGCCGAAGCAGCGCAGCGCTTCGCACATGGCCTCGCTGTCGGGGACTCGGTTTGCGGCTCTGGTCAAGTCTGGCTGGATGCAGGCACGCAAGGCGGCGCCAAGGTACTTGGTCTCGGTGAAGTGACCGGGCGCATCGCAACGGGTCTATCAGCGGACTTCCTGCTGGTCGATCTTGCTGTTCCAGAATTGCTGCCTTCATGGGACCTATCGTGGGAGCTGGTTCGCCTCGTCAACCGGGACCAGATCCAAGCGGTGGTCGTGCAAGGGCAGTTGCGGTTGTGGCAGGGGTGGCCAACGGACTGGGACGCGCAGGCGCTCATGTCTCAGGTCGATGCGTTGGCCAAAGACGTCATCGCTCGAGCGCCCATTCACAAGGTCAATCCCAGCCCTTTGAATCGGTGATCCCTTCCATCATTAACGTGTACGGATCCAGCCATGCCGATCGAATCGTTTTTCTTCATCGCAGTCGCCGTCGCCGTGGGTGCTCTCGTTCAGGGCACAACAGGTATGGGATTTGCCTTGATCGTAGCGCCGGTGATGGGGCTGTTAGAGCCAACATTGCTGCCCATCACCTTGTTGGCCTTGATGCTGCCGCTCAACGCCATCGTTGCGTGGCGTGAGCGTCACGCTATCGATCTGCGAGGCAGTTCGTGGATTACCTTGGGCCGAGTGTTCGGTACGTTCGGCGGGATATGGGTGCTCTTCTGGCTACCGTTGTCCCAGCTCAATGTGCTGATCGGCTTGTCGACCATTGCGGCTTGTCTTGCCACTTGGATGGCGCCGGTCTTCGTACCGGGTCGTTGCGCGTTCGTTTCCACCGGGCTCATAACGGGTATCACCGAGACGGCCACAGGTATTGGTGGCCCCCCACTGGCATTGGTTTACCAACATTCGCCGGTGGCTACCCTCCGCGGGTCCGTAGCCCTCTGCTTCCTGATAGGTGAAGTGATTTCCCTGGTCGTGCTCGCGGCAGGAAACCATCTGCATGTCGAGCAGTTCCCGCCCCTGTTGTGGTTGTTACCGCCGCTGGCGGTGGGCTTGGCGGCTAGCCACTGGGCTCGGAGTGTTCTCGACGATGCCCGTTTGCGTCGCTTCGTACTCCTGTTTGCCTTCGTCTCAGGATTGTTGCTCTTGGCTCAATAAGACGGCGTTGGCTTGAACGCGATGGTTGCTTGATTCCGGCTAGCGGTGGGAATCGAACAACACCAAGCCTTGATTAGTGCTGTGACTGACTGACCGCTACCGCAGACCTGTTTGCCGCCTGTGCGGCAGCACTACTCCCCCTCGCTTTCGACATCCGCAACGGCGGCGGGGAGCCCTCAACCTTGAAAAAGGAAAACAACAACAATGAAACACCACATCACCCAAGCAAGCCGCATCCTCGCACCCACCTCGCTCGCCGCAACCGTCGCCGCTTTTGTCCCGCTGACTGCCGGTGCCGAGGGATTCGCCGAAGACACTAAGATCACCGTGAACGCGCGCAACTTCTACATCGGTCGTGAGTTTCGCGACGACTCCATCACTCGCAGCAAGGCCGAGGAATGGACCCAGAGCTTCTTTCTAAATGCCCAATCCGGTTACACCCCCGGCCCGGTCGGCTTTGGCGTCGACCTGATTGCTGGTCTAGCGGTCAAGCTCGACGGCGGCCGCGGCACTACCGGTACGGCCCTGTTGCCGCGCGATAGCAACGGACGCCCGGTCGACGACTATGGTCGCTTGGGCGTAGCTGCAAAGGTCAAGATATCGAATACCGAACTGAGAGTTGGCGAAATGATGCCGGTACTTCCGATTCTGCGTTCGGACGATGGTCGCTCGCTGCCGCAGACCTTTCAGGGCGGCATGATCACTTCGCGCGAGTTCGATGGGCTGATGCTCTCTGCCGGCCAGTTCCGCCAGAACAGCGTGCGCGACGACGCGAGCATGGACGACATGAGCTTTGGCGGTGGCGTCTCAGACCGCTTCAACTACATCGGTGGCGAATACGCCTTCAATGACAAACGCACCACCGTGGGCCTGTGGACCGCTGAGTTGAAGGATGTTTACGAGCAGCAGTACGTACAGCTGCTGCATACCCAGCCGCTGGGCGCAGGCTTCGCTCTGACCGCCAACCTCGGCTATTTCCAGGGTGACGAAGATGGCAGCGCCCGTGCCGGCGAGCTGGACAACAAGACCTACTCCGGCCTGTTCGGCCTGAAGGCTGCCGGCAGCACCTTCTACGTCGGCTTGCAGAAGGTCAGTGGCGACGCATGGATGCGCGTCAACGGCACTAACGGCGGCTCGGTGGCCAACGACAGCTTCAACAACAGCTACGACAATGCTGGCGAGCGTTCCTGGCAGCTGCGTCACGACTACAACTTCGCCGCATTAGGCATCCCTGGCCTGACCCTGATGAATCGCTACATCAGCGGCGACAACATCAGAACAGCCAATACCGAAGACGGCGAGGAGTGGGGCCGCGATACCGAACTGGCTTACACCATCCAGAGCGGCCCGGCGAAAAACCTCAACATAAAGTGGCGTAACTCAAGCTTTCGCTCCGAGATTAACGCCCGAGACCTCGACGAGAATCGCCTGATATTCAACTTTCCGTTCTCGATCCTGTAGCTGCGGTTCTATTGCTCCCGCTGAACGAATTACTGCTGCGTGCTCTTGGCCCGCCATTGGCGGGCCTTTTTTCGTTCGCAAATCCGAATCAACCTAACCTAAATACAACCCGGTGCGCTTGCAGCGGCAGCACTCGCAGGCTGCCACGCAGCTTGAAGAAACCGCACAACCGCCTCGACGACAACCTCCGGTTGCTCGCGATGCGGGACGTGATGGCAATTATCCAGCAGCAATTTCTGCACGGGGCCGCGCCCTAGCTCGACGATGCGTTGTGGGTGCGTTTCGGAGCCGTATTCGTCTTCGAGACCATGAATGGCCAGCAGCGGGCAGGCGATGCTCGGCGCGGTTTCTTCCAGTGTCCAGTCGGCGTAGGTCTCGGACAGCCAGGTGTCGATCCAGGCCGAGAGCACCCATGCGGCCTTGTCGCCATGATATTTGCTCAGCCGTTCCATCTGGCCGGGTTCGGCGAAGGCCGCCTGGGCTTGCCGAATGCCCTCCAGCGTCCGCGCTTCGACGAAGGCTTGGGCCGACTCGGTGATCAAGGCGCGGCATTGGTGCGGGTAGCGCGCCGCGATGCTGGCCGCCATGGCGCCGCCGACGCTGTGGCCGAAGAGGATGAAGTGCTCAATGTCCAGCGCCTGCCTTACCGGCGGGAAAAAAAGCTCGGCCTCGTCGCGAATGAAGCGGTTCGACCAGCCGCCCGGATGCGGTGCGGAACGGCCGAAGCCCAAGCGATCGTAGGCGATGACATCGCGTGCGGTGGCCGCCGCGAGCCGCTCGGGAAAGTCGCGCCATAGTTCGACGCAACCGAGCGAGTCGTGCAGCAGGACGATGGGCGTCTTGCGCGAGTGGCTTGTACGCCAATGGCGGGTGAACACCTCGCCGTGCTCGGTCGGCAGGTAGCGATCTTCGGTCGAAACGTTCATGCATGTTCCTTACTACAAGTAATGCTCGCCCGATGCGGCCATGCCGGGCTGTGCGCCTACGGGGCGAGTGAGAAGCCTATTGCCAGACAGCTGAGGTGCTGGAAGGGGGAGCATTTAGCAGCTTGCGCGCAACCCGTCACGCCACGATGGCCAGCGTCTGCTCCCCGACCTCGGCTTCAGCTGGTTACCGTTGGCGATGGCTGTGTGGACTTTTCCCGATCACGCAACAGGAATCGCTGGATCTTGCCGCTCGGGGTTTTAGGCAGTTCGCTGACGAACTCGATCTCGCGCGGGTAGGCGTGGGCGGACAGACGCTGACGTACATGTTGCTGCAGCTGTTCGGCCAGCGCGGCGTCGCCCTCATGGCCGGCATGCAGCACCACGAACGCCTTCACCAGTTCGGTGCGCTCCGGATCGGGTTTGCCGATAACCGCCGCCTCGATCACCGTCGGATGCTCGACCAGCGCGCTTTCCACATCGAAGGGGCCGACGCGATAGCCGGATGTGGTGATCACGTCATCGGCGCGGCCTACGAAGCTGATGCTGCCGTCGGTATTCAACTCAACGGTGTCGCCGCTCAGGTAGTAGTCGCTAACGAAGGCTTTGGTTTTAGTGCCCACGTAGCCTGAGAACCAGAGCAACGGCGAGCGGCGACGGTCCAGCGCCAGCATGCCGGGCGTGCCTGGCTCCAACTCGCGCTGCTGTTCGTCCAGCACCACGACGCGGTGTCCGGGCATGGCGTAGCCCGCCGTTCCGATGCTGACCGGGTGGCTCAATGCGTGGTGATTGCACAACACCATGCCGAGTTCGGTCTGGCCGTAGTGGTCGTGGATGGTGCAACCGAGGCCGGTGCTGAACCAGCGGATGACCTCCGGAGTGAGCGGTTCGCCGGCACTGCTCACGGCACGCAGGCGGCCCTTGATCTGCGCTTCCACCTCGTTGCGAGCCGCCAGCAGCAAGCGGAATGCGGTAGGGGAGCCGGCCATGTTGGTGATGCCGTATTCGCGGACCACGCGGCAGGTGCTGTCTACGGTGAACCCGCCTTCATAGAACAGCGTGCTGTGCCCCATGGCGAGCGGGCCCGTGACGGCGTAATAAAGGCCGTACGCCCAGCCTGGATCGGCGATGTTCCAGAAGTTGTCTTCGGGCCGAAGGTCGACCGCGTCCCGCATGTAGGTGACGAATGCCACGATGGCCTTCAGCGGTACATGCAGTTGCTTCGCAGGCCCCGTGGTGCCGGAGGTGAACATCGCGAGAAAGGGTGCTTCGCCGCCCAGAAGCACCGGCTCGAACGCAGTCGACTGGTGATTCACCTGCGTCCAGAAATCATCAGCGCCGTTGCCCACGACAAGCCGGCGCGGCGCCGCTTCGATGGCGTCCAGCTTCTCGCTGTTGGTCGCGTCGGTGACGACCATTTTCGCGCCGGATTCCTTAATTCGATGTTCGACCGCTTTGGGGCCGAAGGCAGTAAATAGCGGCTGATAGATAGCGCCGACGCGCCAGGTACCAAGAATGGTGATCAGCAATTCCGGCGTGCGCGGCAGCAGACCTGCGACGGTGTCGCCCGGCTTGATGCCGTGGCTGTCCAGCAGATTGGCGAAGCGCGCGGCGGCTTCCTTGAGTTGCGCGAAGGTCCATGTGGCGCGCTGGCCGTCGCGGCCTTCCCAGACGAGGGCGACCTTGTCCGAGTCTGCGTGGCGGTCGCAGCACTCGACACAGGCATTCATGGCCGAGAGATCACCAGAAAGAATCGCCGCGACCGTTTGGTCGTAATCGAACTCGCTGGCCGCAGTGGCGTAGTCGCGCATGTCTGGCTCCTGGGTTTCTTGTTATTGGTCCTTGGATATTGGCTCCGCCTCGGCCCCGCAACAATGGCAAAAGCCATCAACCTCGATGAGCGGTTTGGACAAATATCACGGGCCCGACGCGGGGGGCTTCAGTGATCGATCACGCCATTGGTTGGGTCGCCCTCGGCAACCATCGCAGCGAGGCGCGCCCGTTCCTCGTTGCCCGGTATGACGCCGGTGGTTTCAGCTTCGAGGACGACTACGCCATCGGGATTGGTGGTGGTGACCTGTGCCCTGGCACGGCCGCGTTCGTCGATGTCAGTGATGATCCAGCGGCAGGAGAGAGCTTCGTCGGCATAGACCGGCCGCTTGAAGCGGAACGTCATGCCGGAGGCCAGCCAGCCGATCTGTCCGCCGATCTCGGTCAGCAGGCTGGCGGTCAGTAAACCGTGGGAAACCGGTGCCTTGAAGTTGCGTAGTTGTGCATAAGGTTCGTCGAGATGGACCGGATTGTAGTCCCGCGACAGGTGCGCGAACTGCAGAATTTCATCCGTTGTGAATGTGCGGGTCACGACGAACTCGTCACCTACTGCAAGGCCTTCGATGGCGCGTTGTCTGAGTTCTTTCATGACGTCTCCGGTTTGTCACTGCCATTTTTGGGCCGAAGGTTGTCGTTCCGATGACGAGCATAGCGGTTTCAGATAAATGGGCTGGCGGTGCGGGCGAGGTTGGCCGTCTCGTCGGGTCTGATGGGTACATCGGCCCGCTCAGGAACCTGACATGTTTGAAGATCTCGGCATTGAGACCTCGCTCTGGGAAATCGCCTTGCGCGGCTCGGCGGTTTACCTGCTGTTGGCCATAGTGTTGCGTCTGGCGCCCAAACGCCATTCGGGCAGCCTGTCGCCCAACGACATGATCGCGCTGGTGATCATCGGCAGCCTGGCGGCCGACGGCATCCGTGGGGATGCCATGTCGCTGGGTGATCTGCTGTTGATGGGGTTGGTGATCGTCGTCTGGGACTACATCTTCAATCTCGCCGAGTTCTATTTCCCGCGCCTGCGGCAGGTGACTCAGGATTCGCCGACTCTGCTGATTCACAACGGGCAGCTGCTACAGAACAATCTGCGCAAGGAAAAGCTGACCGAGCAGGAAGTCTCGGCAAATCTGCGCAAGCACGGCATCGAAGATATCGCCGAGGTGCGTTACGCCGTGCTGGAGGTCGACGGCCAGATCAGCGTGATCGAACATCAGTCGAAATCGGTTGAGTGACGAAGCGAGCCCTGACGCGCCTCAGCTATCGTGATTCGGCAGCCTTCGTCTAAATGACTCGCTGCGTTGGAAAGACGTACGCAGAACGCACCCGATTGCACAAGCCGCTATCGCCGAAACGACCACTACCGCACCGGCCGCGCCCCAGCCGAATGCTGCGGTTACGCTCCCCACGGCCACCGGGCCAAGCAGTTGCCCGAGATTGCTTCCTTGCATGATCAAGCCGACGGCGATCGGCACGAGCGCCGCGTTAGGGGAAAGCAGTGGTGCGGAAGCCAGCAACGTCGCGGGGATCAGCCCGCCCACTGCGGAAAAAAAGATGCACAACACGAACGTCGGTAATGCCGGGAAGAGGTCGAGAAATATGCCGAGCCCGGCCACCCCCATGACGCTGCTCGCACAGACGATGAGTGAAGCGCGGCCGACCCCACGCGCCATTAGATAACCGGCCGCAAGGTTACCGCTGGCGTTGATGGCGCTTGCCAGTGCGGCCAACAGCCCGGCGCTGTGGTGAGAGACGCCCATGCGCTCCATCAGCAAGACCGGCAAAAAGCTGAACAATGCGAAGAACATTAGGCTGTAGAGCGCAAAACAGAGTGCCAGCAAGGACGTTCCGCTGGAGGACAGCAAGCGGCGAATATCTTCAACCATGCGTCGCAGACGCTGGCCACCAGGCGTTGCGCCGCGCGGTACGCAAAAAACCACCACAAGTGCGACAGCCGCTGCGAGGCCCGCGCTCGACCACCAGAACGACTGCCATGTATGGAATAGCGGCCCGGTCAGCATCGCAATGGCCAGCCCGCATGGCATGAAGCAGCTCCAAAGCGAAAACGCCATATCGCGCTGCGAACCGGTCGTGAGACGCTGCAAGAGCGCCGGCCCGGCCACCGTGATCAGAAGAAAACCGAGCCCCTCCAAAAGCCGGGAGGCCAAGAGAATGGGATACGAAGGTGCGATCGCACCAGCCGCGCCTGCGAGGGTCATCACCCCCAGCCCCAGCAGCAACATTCTTCGATCACCGGCGGCCGTCACCAAGGCACCGGCCGGCACGCCGCCAAGCAGTCCCAGCACAGCGAATATCCCGGTAAGCCAGCCGACCTCGCCGAGGTTCAACTGCAGATCCACCTGAAGCATTGGCGTCGCGATGGCGGCCTTGCCTACATGCAAGGCCGCCACGACGCCACAACCCAGAATCACCCAGACGATTGCCCTGGTGGAGGCCTCGGCGTTCACTGCGGCACTCCGATGGGGGACGCCGCGAGCGCCGCTGCAACTCGGGCGACATGCCACCCCTGGAAACGAGCGCCGTCCAGCTCGTTGTCGCTCGGTTGACGGTTGCCACCGTTGCCGTCGTCAGCGAGTGTCGAAGCACCGTATGGCGTGCCTCCGGTAATCGCGTCCATCCGCAGTTGCCCTTTGAAGCTGTAAGGCAGCCCAACCACGACCATGCCCAGATGGAGCAGCACTGTGTGCGTCGCCAGGAGCGTGCTTTCCTGGCCTCCATGCTGGCTCCCTGTCGAAGTGAACGCGCCGCCCGCTTTGCCGACCAGTTTGTCCTCGAACCACAACCCGCCGCATTGATCGAGAAAGTTCTTCATCTGCGATGCCATGTTGCCGAAGCGCGTGGGCGTGCCGATCACGATGGCGTCGTAATCAGGCAGCTCCGACACGGTAGCTACGTTGGCAGGTTGGTTCAGCTTGTAGCCGGCCCGTTCAGTGACATGTTCGGGCACCAGCTCAGGGACGCGTTTGATTACCGCCGATGCGCCGGCCTGACGAGCACCTTCAGCGACCGCCTGGGCGAGCGTTTCGATATGGCCATAGGAGGAGTAATAGAGCACCAGTACTTTCGTCATGTCGGTCACCCGCTAGCGTTGTGGACTACGGGATTAGCCTATCCATTCCCAATGCTCTGCAAGAGTGATAAAAAACCGAACGTCTTGATCTACGGAGAAGATCATGCTGAACGGGTTAACGCTGGATCAGATTCGCACCTTCGTTACTGTGGTCGACAGTGGCAGCTTTCGTTCTGGCGCCGCGCGTTTGCTGCGCGTGCAGTCGGCAGTCAGCCATGCGATTGCCAATCTGGAGGGCGAGCTGGGTCTGCAACTGTTCGACCGCACCGGCTATCGGCCCGTACTGACGCCTGAAGGAAAAGCGTTGCTAGCCAATGCTCGCGACCTCCTTCTCAGAGCGGATGCCATGCGGGCACGTGCCCGCTCGCTGGGTGAGGGGGTCGAATCCGAATTGTCGCTGGTGGTCGACACCCTGTTCCCAATCGCTACGGTGGCGGCGGCGATGATCAGGGTGCGTGAGGACTATCCTGCAATCACCTTCAGCCTGGAGTCCTTACCGCTAGGCGGGCCGCTTGCAGCACTGGATGAGAAGCGCTGCACGCTCGCCGTCATTGTGGGGGAGGATTTCCGCAACCCGAGGATCGCTCTGGAAGCGATCGGCTCGGTGGCGCAGATTGCCGTGGTGCATCGCGATCATCCGCTCGCCACCAAATCGGCTGGCGGAGCGCTGCTAGGGTTACCGGATCTCGCCGACCATCAGCAAATCGTGCTAGCCGACCCGTCTCCATTGTCGGGAGGCCGAGCGTTCGGCGTCCTCTCGCCGTATACCTGCCGGGTAAACACGCAGGGCGTGAAGTTCGCGCTCATCCGCGCAGGCCTCGGCTGGGGCCGGTTGCCGGCATGGCAGGTGCAGGACGATCTCGACGCGGGCCAACTGGTACGCCTGGGTATTTCGGATCTCGGACGAAACAGCCAAGTGGCATATGAGGCCTACCTGGCGCACCGTCTGGACGAGCCGCTCGGTCCGGTCGCACAAGCCTTTCGCCGAGCCTTGGCCGAGCATCCAATGCCCTGAAGGGCTTATCTGCAGCCAGACACCCTCATTGAAAGGAAGCCCCCATCCGCTCACTGATCGCACGTGCCACCTTCAGCAACTGCTGCGCGGCTTCGCCATCCGCATCGGCCATGAAACCGGGCTCGGCGCCGACGATCGTGATGACGCCCGCCAATTGCTGATTGCCACTGAATATCGGCGCAGAGAGTGCATTGACGCCCGCCATCAGCAGGCCGTGCACGTGTTGAATGTGGGTGCGCTGCAGTTCTTTCATGGTCGCGGCCAGCGCTGCGGAGGAGGGCGCCGACGGCCGTTGCAGTTCCTCTTCGCGCAGCTCGGCAGTTTCCGCGTTTGGCATGAAGGCGTTGAACACCAAGCCGGTGGACGATCCCAGTAGCGGCAGCACCGAGCCGACCTGTGTCACCAGCGTGACGGCCCGCACCGCCTGCTCGACATGCACGACGGCCGGGCCGCGGTTGCCCCATACGGCGAGAAAGCAGGTTTCGTTGAGTTCGTCGCGCAGCTGCGCCAAGTGCGGGGTGGCCAGCTTCACGACGTCCAGCCGACCCAGTGCCGCCAGGCCGACGAACAGGGCGGCGCGACCCAGCCCGTAGTGATTGGTCAGCGGGTCTTGCTCGGCGAAGCCGCTGGCCATCAAGGCCTGCAGGTAACGATGGACCTTGCTGGCGGGCATGCCGACGTGTTCAGCCAGGCGCGACAGCGATGTCGCCGGGGCCAGTTCGGCCAGTGCCGTGAGGATGTCCGTGCCCACCTCGGCGGCCTGCACTTTCTGTCGGCGGGGCGCCGTGTCCGCGTTACTGTCTGCCATGAATGTGACTGTCCTTTCATTGCCAGCCTGGAGAAGGCGCTGTTTATAGCTTGACGCCTTGTCGACTTCAAATTACTTTTTGCGTAAACGCATTACGCTAAAAAGAGAGACGGCTATGCAACCACAACAAGAAACCTCTCGATACCTGTCCGGCTTCGGCAATGAATTCAGCAGCGAGGCGCTGCCCGGTGCGCTGCCGGTCGGTCAGAACTCACCGCAGAAAGTGCCGTACGGGCTCTATACCGAACTGTTTTCCGGCACCGCATTCACCGTGCCGCGCAGTGAAGCGCGGCGGACCTGGCTGTATCGCATTCGCCCCTCGGCCAACCACGGCCAATACCAGCGCCTGGGTCGCCAGCTCGGCAACGAGTTGGGGCCGGTCACGCCTAACCGGTTGCGTTGGAGTCCTGAGCCTTTCCCCGAAGCGGCGACCGATTTCCTCGATGGCCTGATGTGCATAACGGCCAACGCCGAACCCGGCCAGCCGGCGGGGGCGAGCATTTATCGTTACGCGGCGAACGTGTCGATGGAGCGGGTCTTCTTCAATGCGGACGGCGAGCTGCTGATCGTGCCGCAGCAGGGCGCGCTGAAGCTCGTCACCGAGCTGGGCGTGCTGAATGTTGCGCCGTTGGAGATCGCAGTGATTCCGCGCGGCATGCGCTTTCGTGTCGAGTTGCTCGAAGCGACGGCGCGCGGCTACGTTTGCGAGAACCACGGCTGCGCGCTGCGCCTGCCAGACCTTGGCCCGATCGGCAGCAATGGCCTGGCCAATCCGCGTGACTTTCTTACGCCGGTCGCCCACTTCGAGGAGCGCGACGAGCCGGTGCAGCTGGTGCAGAAATTCCTCGGCGAGCTCTGGATGACTGAACTCGATCACTCGCCGCTGGACGTGGTCGCCTGGCACGGCAACAACGTGCCCTACAAATACGACCTGCGCCGTTTCAACACCATCGGCACGGTCAGCTTCGACCACCCTGATCCATCAATCTTCACGGTGCTGACCTCGCCGAGCGCCATCCACGGCATGGCCAATATCGACTTCGTAATCTTCCCGCCGCGCTGGATGGTGGCGGAAAACACCTTCCGTCCGCCGTGGTTTCACCGCAACCTGATGAACGAATTCATGGGCCTGATCGATGGCGCCTACGATGCCAAGGCCGACGGCTTCTCGCCCGGCGGCGCATCGCTGCATAACTGCATGAGCGCGCATGGCCCTGATCAGGTTTCAACTGAACAGGCGATCAACGCCGAACTCAAACCGCACAAGATCGAGAACACCATGGCCTTCATGTTCGAGACCGGCCAGGTGCTTCGCCCCACACGCCAGGCGTTGGAGAGCCCGCAGCTGCAGAGCGATTACGATAGCTGCTGGGCCGGCCTGGCCAAGACCTTCGACAAGAATGAGAAATGACATGACCGGACACACAGAACTTTGCAGCTGGGTCGAGTCGGCCAACGGCCATTCGGACTTCTCCCTCGCCAACCTGCCGCTGGGCGTGTTCAGCCGTGACGGCGGCGAGCCGCGTGGTGGCGTCGCCATCGGCGATTTCATTTTCGATTTGGGCGCTGCCTGCGACGCCGGCTTGTTCGACGGCCAGGCGCTGGGGGCGGCGAAAGCGGCCAGTGGAAGCAGCCTCAACGCCTTCTTTGCCCTCGGTGCATCGGCTCGCAAGGCACTGCGCGGCGCGCTGCTGGAGCTGCTCGGTGAAGGCAGTGCGCAGCGTGAACGCCTGCAAGGCATGGGTGAGTCGCTGCTGAAGCCGATGAATCGCTGCCATATGCACATGCCGGCCAAGGTGGGCGACTACACCGATTTCTACGTCGGCATCCACCACGCCAACAACGTCGGCAAGCTGTTCCGTCCGGACAACCCGCTGCTGCCAAACTACAAGTACGTGCCTATCGGCTATCACGGCCGTGCCTCGACCATCGATGTGTCCGGCGCAACGGTGAAGCGCCCCAACGGCCAGACCATGCCGCCGGGCGCCAGCGAGCCGAGCTTCGGCCCGAGCAAGCGGCTGGATTATGAGCTGGAACTGGGCATCTGGATCGGCCAGGGCAACGCGCGCGGCGAGGCGATTGCCATTGGCGAGGCAGCCAGCCATGTCGCCGGTTTCTGCCTGCTCAACGATTGGTCCGCTCGCGATCTGCAGGCTTGGGAATACCAGCCGCTGGGTCCGTTCCTGTCCAAGAGCTTCGCTACCAGCGTGTCGCCTTGGGTAGTGACGCCCGAAGCACTGGAGCCTTTCCGCTGCGCCCAACCGACGCGCCCCGAAGGCGATCCGCGACCGCTGCCGTATCTGTACGACGAACAGGATCAGCAGCAGGGCGCGCTGGATATCGAACTGGAAGTCCTGCTGCTGACCGCGGCCATGCGTGAACAGGCCCTGCCGGCACAGCGAATCGCACTGAGCAGCACGACGAACATGTACTGGACCGTGGCGCAGATGGTCGCGCACCACAGTGTCAACGGCTGCAGTCTGCAACCGGGCGACCTGTTCGGCTCTGGCACCCTGTCCGGTGCGAGCGCCGACAGCCTTGGCAGCCTGCTGGAAATCACCCAGGGCGGCAAGCATGCGCTGGAACTGCCTAGCGGCGAGACGCGTACCTTCCTTGAGGACGGCGACGAGATCATCCTGAAGGCTCGTTGCCGTCGGGATGGGTTCGCCTCGATCGGCTTTGGCGAGTGCCGAGGGCGGGTGATGCCCGCGTCGCGTTGATGCCAAAAAGCGGGTAGGGGCTGAGCGGGCAAAGGGCTTCATCAATCCGAGTTCTGTCAAAAGCTTCGCCCCGAGGTCGGGCCTCCCACGAAAGTTAGAGGCGCGTCCCATACTTGTGGGAGGCGCGACTCGCGGCGAATGCTGTTGGAAGATTTCCGAAGGCCTATTGAAAGCCCGGTTGCCAGATGCGGCGACCGGGCTTTTCATCGTGACGGATCAGGGTGAGGAGGCGGTTTTCAGCATGGTTGGTGCCACCGGGCCGGCTTCGGCTCGGCGTATCTGCTCAGCCAGCGCCTCGGTAAAGGTCTGCGCAGCGGACCACCGTAGGTGCACCGCATCGACGAAGGAGCTCACCGGCGTGCTCCAGTCCTTGTCAGCGTTCCAGTAGGTGCCAGTGGCACCCAGCGCTGCGGCGATGCGTTTATCGAAGTCGGCGAGAAAGGTGCCGTCCGGATCGTATTGTTCTTTCCACTGCGGGTGCAGCGGGGTGGAGACGACCATCAGGCTGCGATCTTCGCGTTGCAGCCGTGCGCTCATTTCGCGCAGCGCATCGAAGCAGTTGTCGTCCAGCGCATCCGGACGGCCATACATCAGATGACGGGTGTTGCGGGTGATCAACGGACCATCACCGAAGCGATTGAATACCAACGGGTCCCATTCGATCTGGCCGGCGCGCTGCGCCTTGACGGTCAGGGCGTTACGCGCGAGGGATTTTGGCGCGAAATAGCGCATGTAATAGCCCCAGTGCGATGCGCCTTCATAAACGTAAGGGTCGACGTGCGCACGGTTGAACACCGCCGTCGGTACTTTCCAGCAGCCGGCGAAATCCTGCGGATCGGCGATCATGACCACGCTGCGGATGCTCGGCTCGCGGTCGAGCAGCCAATGCCCGACATAAACCGACTGGTTGGCGAACAGGCCGCAGAAGGCACCGTTCATGGGGCGTGTTTCTGGCAGCGCCTTGGTCAGGACATTGCCGTCCACATGCCGCCAGGCCACCGATGAGCCGATGATCAGCAGATTAGGCGAGCGAATCGGGTTGTTCCGCAGAAAATTAAGCTTCTCATCGACGCACAGGTTGTTGGAGAACGCCGGCGGCGGCAGGTTGCCGGTCCGGTCCAGGCCCAGCAGGCTCAGGCAGAACAGCGTCAGGGCACCGAATAGGCCGGCGAACAGCGACAGCAGATACCGCGAATTCACCCGCTCAGGTGCGCTGGCCGTGCTGCCTGCACCCTGTTGGGCGGTGCTCCCGTCCATGGATACCTCGGCGGTATGCGGCATTACCTACCTCCCTTCGAGCTTGGCGCTGATGATCTGGGCGAAGTGCCCGACGTTACGCAGCGACTCCAACTCCGCCGTGCGGAACTTGATGCCGAAGCGCTGTTCCGCAGCGACCGTGAGCATGACGTGGGTCTGGCTGTCCCAGCCCTCGATGTCATTGGCGGTCAGCTCCGGCGAGAGCACGATGCTGTCGTCGTCGAATACGTCGTGGAAAACCTGGGTGAGTGCGTTGATTACCTCTGCTTCGGTCATGCCTTTACCTCGATGAAGTGGCGGGGCGTGCGGGTGGAAGTGAGTTCGTAGCGCCAGAAGGTCGCCTCGCTGGCGGCATCGGCGGTAGATGTGTGCTGGACGAAGCCCAGCCGGGGATAGTGCTCGGCGACCATGCCGTTGCGTTCGGTGGCGCGGTATTCGCCGATCAGCGCGCGGTAGCCAGCCGCTTTGGCGGCCTCGGCGAGTACGTCGAGAACGGCTTCTTCGACCTGTCGACCGAGCACACGGCAGCTCATCAGCCAGCTGTCGATCAGCAGTTCGTCGTCGGCGACCGCCGCATCCGGTCTGGCCAGCACGACACTGATCAACCCGTTGTCGCCGAACTTGTCGGCCAGACGCATCGCTAATGCCACCGAGCGCGGGTCATTGGCGATGCGCTCGACCTCCGCCTCGCTGTAGCGGCGCGTCGTGAGGTTGAACTGGTTGGTCTTGTTGATCAGTTGCGTGCTGCGGGCGAGTTCGGCGGCGCCGATTGGCGTTGCGGTCAGCACCATTTCCAGGCCGCGCAGATAACCTTCCATGTCGGTGGCCTGGCTCATGGCCGCCTTGCGCTTGGCGTTCAGCGCGTAGTTGCGCCCGCGCGTGGCGTCGTCCGAGGTGAAGGAGGTCGCCTCGAAGTAGCCGGCCGCCGCGACACGCGCTGGATAATCGGCCACGTCGTCGGGCAATTCCGGGACGGCGACTTCGGGAAGTTCGCGACGCACGATGTCGCGCTCGGCCGGGTTGTCATCGACGAAGACCAGGCTGTCCAGCCCGATATCCAGCATCGAGGCGATACGCCGCAGGTTGCCGGCCTTGTCTTCCCAGTTTGCGACGAAGGCGGCGATATCGCTGCGCTTGAGCGCCATTTCTGGATGCTTGAACGCCGCCTCGGCGACGCTCGGATCGTTCTTGCTGCACACCGCGAGGATAATCCCGCGACGCGCCAGCAGCGCCGCGTAACGCTGGAAGGCGAGAAAGGCTTCGCCGTTGGGCGAGCCCTGGCCAAGATGAATGCCGTCGACGCCATCGTCACCGACCACGCCGCCCCACAGCGTGTTGTCCAGATCCAGCACCAGGCATTTGCGCGACAGGCCGATGCTGGCGGCAGCGATGCGCGCCAGTTGGTCGCCATACAGAGGCGCCAGGTTCGGGCTCACCAGCTGCTTGGCCTGATGCCAGCGCAGCGGTTCGGCCAAGCCATCGCCGTAGCTGCCGCGCGCCGCTTCCCAGGCGAGATCCATCAGCAGCACGCTGTCTTCTCGGGCGGCGCTGCGGATGGCTGCGTTAAGGCGCTCGACCAGAGCCCAGGGTGAGGCCGGGACCAAGGCTTCGAACGAGCCGAAGACCGGCGGATCGGCTGGCACGATGGTCTGCTGCACCACCTGTGCGGAATAGCGCTCGCGGGCGCGGCGCCAGAGCAGGCGCAGCTCGTCGACACGCTCGGTCACCGCTGCATTCACGTTCTCCGATGAGGCCTCCAGCGGCAGTTGCAGAGGCGCGTCGCGGGCATCCAGCGCCAGAACGATCAGTTGCGGAGCAAAGCTCGCCAGAGCTGGGTCGTCCATTAGCAGTGCCTGGCGGTACATGCCATAAGGCGCGACGTGAACTGAGGGTGCCAGCCGCCGTTGCAACCCGGCCACGCGAATCGCCGGCACCAAGTGATCGACCGTATGGGACGAGAGTAGGGCGATACGCAAAGGACGCAAGCCCGAGACGGACGCCTCGCCGCCGGCAACCGCTTGCAAGCCCTCGCTTGCCAACCTATCCAGGCGGGTCGTCAGGGTGAAGTCCCGCCGATACCCCGCGAGTCGTACAGCCGCTGCTAGGCGTGTGAGTGGGTCGGGTTCGCGCTTGGCCTCGCTGATCGCGGCGCTCAGGTCTGAATGTTCGGCTAGCCAGAGAAGCTGATCCATTAGCCATTAACTCCTTTTGCGTCAGCTGGAATGTCAGAACTGGAAGTAGAGAAACTCGGTAGGGGCGACGGAGAACGCCACGGCAAGGGCGAAGAAACCCAGCACGCCGATGGCGACGCCAATCACCGGAGTCGGATTCCAAGAGGCAATCGGTATCCAGCGCAGCAGCCAGCTTTCGTTCGGCTGTGCATCCAGGGTGGTGCGAAAGCGCGCCATCCACTGCTGCACGTTGGGCATGAACCAGACGAAGGCGAGCAGCAACGCGACGGTGAGATAGTCCGACTTGTCGAGCTTGGTATTCAGCTCGCTCAAGCCGGCCATGCCCGACAGGATCGCCATCGCCGCCGCAACGCTTTCGGCGCGGAAGAACACCATGGCCACGACCACGCAGAGGAAAGTCAGCAGCACGGCGCAACAGTGGTGCCAGAGCTTGTCGCTATCGAGCTGCAGGCCGCGGCGCGCCTTGTAGGCGCGAAAGCCATGGGCGACCACCAGGTAAAAACCATGCAGCAGGCCGAACACCACGAACTGCCAGCCCGCGCCGTGCCAGACGCCGGAGATGAACATGGTCAGCACGGTGGGATAGGCGACCAGCACGACGAAGGTGCTCAAGCTCATCTTGCCGCGACGAGGCAGCGGCTTGCCGATGGCCATCCGCGAGCGCGTGATCCGCATGACGATGGGGTTGTAGATATAGGCTGTGAGAAAGCGCGTCAGCGTCATATGCCAGCGCGACCAGTAGTCGATGAGGTTGTGCGCCTTGAACGGGCTGTTGAAATTCATCGGCAAGCGCAGGCCGAACATCAGGCCGAGCCCGATAGCCATGTCGCTGTAGCCGGAGAAATCGAAATAAATCTGCAGCGTGTAGGTGAGGGCGCCGAACCAGGCGTCGTACAGCGCCGGCACGGTGCCGTCGGCGGCAACGGCGAAGATTGGCGAGGCCTTGGCGCCTAGCGGGTCGGCGATGATTACCTTCTTGAACAGGCCGAGCAGAAACACCGTCAGTCCCAGGGAGAGGTTGTCCAGCCGAGGACGAAAGGTGCTGTGATCCTTGAACTGCTTGAGCATCTCGCTGTGGTGAGTAATCGGGCCGGCGATCAGCTGCGGGAAGAACGTGATGAACAGGCAGTAATTGACGAAGTCGTGCTCGCTCACTTCGCCATCATGGGCATCGACCAGATAGGCGATCTGCTGGAAGGTAAAAAAGGAAATCGCCAAGGGCAGGATGATGTCGCCCACCGACCAGCCCAGGCCGAAGGCATCGTCGAGCGTGCCGAACAGAAAACCGGTGTATTTGTAGTAGCCGAGCAACGCCACGTTGGCGGCGACACCCAGCACCAGTAGCGTGCGCGACGGCCGGCGCATCAGGTAGCCGCCGATCAGGTAGTTGAACGCCATGCTGCCGACCAGCAGCGGCACGTAAGCCGGGTTCCACCAGCCGTAAAACACCAGCGACGCCAGCGTTAGCCAGATGGCTGCAAGCCGTTGTCTACCACTGCCCGCAAGGAGGATGAAGCCAAGAAGAACCACCGGCAGAAACCCGGCGATGAACACCATGGAGTTGAAGAGCATCGTCCTTTTCCCTTTCCCTGAGTCTCTTCTGCTGCCCTTCGACATCAGGACAGCGACTGCCCGAGAGCTACCACAAAGCGGCTGCTATCGACGCGTTCGTCGAGGTATCCACACCTCATCCCAAACTCGACAGCCAATC
The DNA here is from genome assembly GCF_019355055.1 of Pseudomonas sp. MTM4. NCBI lineage: Bacteria > Pseudomonadati > Pseudomonadota > Gammaproteobacteria > Pseudomonadales > Pseudomonadaceae > Pseudomonas > Pseudomonas sp. MTM4. The sequence goes on along the minus strand of NZ_CP048411.1, from coordinate 976,530 downwards.
CTTGCAGCTAGGATTTCAATCAATCGCTAGCGCAGGTGTTAAGCCTCGGTCCGTTAACTGCGACTCAGAGTTGTAAGAAAAAGTTGCACCGTTCATCTGTTCCGATCTTCAGGCAGACGAGCGGATATGACGGGGAAAAGAAGCGAAACGGTGATTCCAGAGCCTCTCCTAACGCCGGCAGCGTTCAATGTGCTCGTGATGAGACGGTAAGAAAGAAATCCAAGAAGACCAGCAGACGAAGCCGTGGAGGATTCATTCCTCTGACCCGGTCTCGCCATCGCCGAGTAGGGCCAGACGACTGTTCTGAACGTAGTATCGAACCCGTGGGGGAGAAGTTCAGAACCGGGTTGTCGGAGCCGCTTGGATTGCCGCGCGGTGGGAACCGAAAGGGCAGGGCCATTGCGGCGCCTGCCCTGTTTCTATCAGCCAAGGAAATAGAAGCAGCCGGAAATGACCAAGCCTGAGTACACCAAGATCAACAAGCAATAACCCATGATGTCGCGCGCGCCGAGGCCGACAATGCCGAGGATTGGCAGCGCCCAGAACGGCTGGATCATATTGGTCCAGGCATCACCCCAGGCGATGGCCATGGCCGTCACCGCCGGCGTCACACCGAGCGCCTGGCCGGCCGGCAGCATGATCGGTCCTTGTACGGCCCACTGGCCGCCACCAGACGGTACGAAAACGTTGACCAGACCGGCGCTGAGGAAGGCCAGCACCGGGAAGGTATCGGCCGACGACGAGGCGATGAACGACTCGGTGATCTGCTTGCCCAGCGACAGGCCCTCGGCGTTGGCGCCGACCATCATGCCCATGATTCCCGCGTAGAAGGGAAACTGGATGACGATGCCGCTGATCCCGCCAATACCGTCTTGCACTGCACGCATGTAGCGCTCGGGCGAGCCGTGCAGCAGCAGGCCGATGAAAAGGAACAGGCCGATGACGATATTGAGCGTCAGGGCGAAGCCGTTCTCGGCGAAGTAGTAAACGAAATACACCGCACCTAGCGCGACGATGATCAGGTTGAGGATGCGGCTGTCGTCCATGCGCTGGGCCAGCGTCTCGCGTGGCAGCGGCTGATGTTCCGGCTCCAGCAGCAGCGCGGGATCGGCAACTTTCGGCTGCTTGGGATGCATGGCCCAATTGAGGATCGGCAGGCCGATGACCAGCAGCGCGATGATGGTCAGGTTCAGCGTGGTGAACAGCGTATCGCCGACACCAATGGCACCGGTGATTACACCGCCGGTCATGCGCTCCAGGTCAGCGCCGCCAGTGGCGAGTGACAGCGGAACCGAGCCGGACAGGCCGCCATGCCAGATGAGGAAGCCAGAATAGGCAGCGGCCACCAGCAGTGGGTAGTCGACGCCTTTGACCTCACGGGCCAGCGCACGGGCGAAGACTGCACCGATCACCAGGCCGAAGCCCCAGTTGATCCAGGAACCGGCCAAGCCCACCAACGTGACCAGCACGATGGCGCGGCCAGGGGTGCGCGCGATGCGGGCAAGGCCCGCGAGTAGGCGGTGAATGGCCGGTGCGCTGGCAAGCGCGTGCCCGGTGACGAGAATCAGCGCCATCTGCATGGCGAAGGTGAGCAAATTCCAGAAGCCTGTGCCCCAGTGCTTCGCCATGGCCGGCAGGCCCTGACCGGTGACGAGCATGCTGGCGGCCAGCACGATGAGACTGAGAAGAATGGCGAAAACGAAGGGTGAGGGTAGGTATCGCTGTACGAGCTTTACGCTCAAAGAGGTAACGGCGCCGAGCATGGTTGTGATCCTGTGTTGTTTTCTTTGTTATGAGCGGCGCGCGTGCGTGGCGCGCGCCGTTATTTCATCGATGTATTCAGGCGGTTCTCAGGACCGCGGTTCAGAACCCTCCCTATGTGATTTGGTCTAGGGTCTGTTGCCGTTTCGTCGCGAGCCGCGTTGCTGCGCCAAATCTCGCCAGGCAAGACGCGGGACGCAGGTAATGGTGGTTCCCTTGCCAAGTCCCGCAACGCCGCATGGCGAGATTTGCCGCGCAACCCTTCGGGCCGGGCCTGTTTTTGCACGATGCGGCGTTTCTCGTCGCTCATTTGGAACAACCAAACTTCACTCCTCGTGCGATCTCCATGGATGGAGTGAATGCCGCAAGCCCGCCGGGAGCGGGCGCGGCCTTGCCTCGCGCAAAAACAGGCTCCGGCGCGGCCGCGCACGAAACGGCAACAGACCCTAGCGCCGTTCAGTTGCGTTCGATCGCCAGCGCAACACCCTGACCGCCACCGATGCACAGGGTGGCGAGGCCCTTTTTGGCGTCGCGGCGGATCATCTCGTGCAGCAGCGTCACCAGGATTCGGCAGCCCGACGCGCCGATGGGGTGACCGAGCGCGATGGCGCCGCCGTTGACGTTGACCTTGCTGGCATCCCAGCCCAATTCTTGGCCGACCGACAGCGCCTGTGCGGCGAAGGCTTCGTTGGCTTCGATCAGGTCGAGCTCATCCAGCGACCAACCGGCTTTGTCCAGGCAGCGGCGTGTTGCCGAAACCGGCGCGATGCCCATGATCGCCGGGTCGACGCCCGCATTGGCGTACGCCTTGATCCGCGCCAGCACCGGCAGGCCAAGCGCCTTGGCCTTGTCCGCGCTCATCAACAGCACGGCGGCGGCGCCGTCGTTGAGACTGGAGGCGTTACCGGCGGTGACCGAGCCGTCTTTCTTGAATGCGGCCCTGAGCTTGGCCAGCGCGTCGGCCGTGGTACCGGCACGCGGTTGCTCGTCGGTATCGAAGCGCAGCGGCTCGCCCTTGCGCTGAGGAATCTCGATTGGCGTGATTTCATCCTTGAAGCGACCGGCTTCGATGGCGGCGACGGCTTTCTGCTGCGACGAGGCGGCGAAGGCATCCTGTGCTTCACGGCTGATGCCGTACTTGTCGACCAGATTCTCGGCGGTGATGCCCATGTGGAAATCGTTGAAGGCATCCCAGAGACCGTCGCTGATCATCGAGTCGACCAGCTCGGCATGACCCATGCGCAAACCGGTACGGGCCTTGGGCAGGACGTAGGGTGCCAGACTCATGTTTTCCTGACCGCCGGCGATAATCACTTCGGCGTCGCCGCAGCGGATGGCTTGGGTGGCCAGGTGCAGCGCTTTGAGCCCCGAGCCGCAGACCTTGTTCAGCGTGAAGGACGGCACTTCGTGCGGCAGGCCGGCCTTGACCGAGGCCTGGCGCGCCGGGTTCTGACCGGCGCCAGCAGTCAGCACCTGGCCGAGAATCACTTCATCGACCTCGGAGGGATTCAGCCCAGTCTGTTCGAGCAGACGCTTGATCACGGCAGCGCCCAGGTCCGGCGCGGTGATGTTGGCCAGGGCGCCCTGAAAGGAGCCGATGGCGGTACGGGTGGCGGCAACGATGACGACGTCTTGCATGGCGAATCTCCTGGATTCAAAACGGGAAAAGCCCCGCGTGCGACCAGCGCACCGCGAGGCCCTGTTCGGCGCTTGATCAGCCGAAGGTCATTTCCGGTACATGATCAGGCACTACCAGTTCACCGGCGGTCTTGGCGATGATCTCCTCGACGCTCACGCCGGGGGCGCGTTCCTTGAGGATGAAGGCACCGTTCTCGATTTCAAGATAGGCCAGATCGGTCAGCACGCGCTTGATGCAGCCGGCGCCGGTCAGCGGCAGGGTGCACTTGGGCAGCAGCTTGGACTCGCCGTCCTTCGAGGCGTGGGTCATCAGTACGATGATGTTCTCGGCGCCAGCGACCAGGTCCATCGCGCCGCCCATGCCCTTGACCAGCTTGCCCGGGATCATCCAGGAGGCGATGTTGCCCTGTACGTCGACTTCGAAAGCGCCGAGCACGGTGAGGTCGATGTGCCCGCCGCGGATCATCGCGAAGGATTCGGCAGAGTTGAAAATGGAGGCGCCGACGCGGGCGGTGACGGTCTGCTTGCCGGCGTTGATCATGTCAGCGTCGAGCTCCTGCTCGGTAGGGAAGGCGCCCATGCCGAGCAGGCCGTTCTCCGATTGCAGCATCACTTCCATGCCTTCGGGCACGTAGTTGGCGACCAGCGTCGGGATGCCGATGCCGAGGTTTACGTAGTAGCCGTCCTGCAATTCATGAGCGACGCGCTGGGCCATTTGTTCGCGGGTTAAAGCCATGGTCTTGATCTCTTATTCTTTGAACCAAGGATGGATTTCAGCTGCGGACGGTGCGCTTCTCGATGCGCTTTTCGAAGGTGCCGCAGATGATGCGGTCGACGTAGATGCCGGGGGTATGGATCTGGGTGGGATCGATTTCGCCGGGCTCGACGATTTCCTCGACTTCGACCACGGTGATCTTCCCTGCGGCTGCGGCCAGCGGATTGAAGTTCTGCGCAGTGTGGCGGTAGATGACGTTGCCGTAGCGGTCGGCCTTCCAGCCTTTGACGATGGCGAAGTCGCCGGTGATGGCATGTTCGAGGATGTGCGGACGGCCATTGAATTCACGCACGTCCTTGCCTTCGGCGATGGGCGTGCCGTAGCCGGTGGCGGTATAGAAGGCCGGAATGCCGGCGCCGCCTGCGCGCATCTTCTCGGCCAGCGTGCCTTGAGGTGTCAGCTCGACTTCCAGCTCGCCATTGAGCAGCTGCTTTTCGAACAACGCGTTTTCGCCCACGTAGGAGGCGATCATCTTGCTGATCTGCCGGTCTTCCAGCAGCACGCCGAGGCCGAAACCGTCGACGCCGCAGTTATTGGAAACCACCGTCAGATCGCGAGTGCCCTTGCGCTTGATCTCGGCGATCAGGTTCTCCGGGATGCCGCACAGACCGAAACCGCCAGCCAGTACGGTCATGCCGTCCTGCAGCCCTTCAAGGGCTTCGGCATAGGTGCTGACGCGTTTGTCGAAACCAGCCATAAACCATTCCTTCTTGTTGTTGGTAGTCGTTGAATCCGAGTGTCTGCGTCGCGATTAGATTTGTTAAGTTGATTTTTAAGCGTTATTAATTGACTAAACAGAATAATCCAGCGGCTGCTGTTCGCTGCTGCACCTCGATCCGGATGCAAATCGATGACCATCAAACAGCTGCGCGCCTTTCTTGCCGTGGCGCATACCTTAAGCTTCGCGCAGGCCGGTGAGCGTCTACACCTATCGCAATCGGCGCTGAGCCTGACGATCAAATCCCTGGAGGACGGATTAGGCGGGCGGTTGTTCAGCCGCACCACCCGCGCGGTGAGCCTGACGCCGGAAGGTGAAGCCCTGTTGCCGCTGGCGCGTCGATTGCTGGCTGATTGGGATAACGCCGAGGACGAGCTGCGTCAGCGCTTCACTCTGAAGCAGGGGCGCGTGGTGCTGGCTTCGATGCCCTCGTTTGCCGGCAACCTGTTACCGGCCGTGCTCGGCACCTTTCGCCAGCAATATCCATCGATCAGCGTCACCGTGCATGACGTGATCAACGAGCAGGTGATGGACATGGTTCGCGACCGGCAGGTCGAGCTGGGCATCGCCTTCGAGCCCGAACCCACCACGCCGCTGAGTTTCACGCCGCTATACACCGATCGCTTCGTGGCTGTGGTGCCCGCCGACTCGGCGCTGGCGAGCCAGACCGAAGTGAGTTGGGAGGCGCTGCTGCAACAACCTTTCATCACCTTGCAGCGGCCCTCTACCGTGCGTTTCATGCTCGAGGATCATCTGCGGCAGCGCGGGCGTAACCTTCCGGTGCAGTTCGAAAGTCATCAGCTGGCAACGGTTGGGCGCATGGTCGCCAGTGGCTTGGGCGTGAGCGCCGTGCCGGCGCTGTGCCGCGAGCAGATGCTGGAAGTCGGGGCTTGTTGTGTCGCGCTGGGTGATCCGGTGATCGAGAAACCGGTGGGCATACTGACCAAGCCCGGCCACGAGCTCTCGGTCGCCGCCCAGGCCATCGCCGATACCCTGCGTGCCTCTACGAGTTATCCCGGCACGGCTTGAAGCGAGCGCTCCGCTGGTCGGGTAACGCCGAAAATGTGCGGTTACCGGCCGGTCGGCTGTTGGCCGTTGGTCCAATCACCTATTGTGCTCGGACGCGTTATCGTTGATTTGAATCAAGTCCGGGTGGCAGGGCTGCACCCATGGCTGGACTGGCGACCGGCAATCAATGCCGGCGTAACTATAAAAATAGCGAGTGCCTTGATGATGGATAGTCTGCTGAAAGAGCGAAGCATGATTTTCGATCGCGCCGATCCTCACGCGGTGTCCGAGTACGTCAATCAGCACGTCGGTTCGCATTGCATCCAGCTACCCCGCACCGGTAACCCCCAGGCCAGCCTGAGCCATTGCAAGTTCGGCAATCTCGACCTTTGCCAGTTGAGTTATGGCGGCAGCGTGCACGTTACCTCGCAGGCGCTGGAAACCATCTATCACCTACAACTGCTGCAGCGTGGGCATTGCCTCTGGCGTGGCCGTGGTCAGGAGCATTACTTCACGCCAGGTGAGTTGCTGCTGATCAACCCGGACGATCCGGTCGACCTGACCTATTCCGACGATTGCGAAAAACTCATCGTCAAAGTACCCGCATCCTTTCTGGAAAAGGCCTGTACCGAGAACCAGTGGCGAGCGCCGAGCGAAGGTATTCGTTTTGCCGCCAACCGCTACGAACTCAAGCAGCTCGATGGTATCGAAAGCCTGCTCGGACTGATCTGCCAGGAGGCCGAAGCCGAGCACTGCATCCCGCAATTGCAAGAGCAGTACAGCCGCATCATCGCCTCGAAGCTGCTGTGCACGCTGGCCAACAATATCTACCGCGAGCCCTTGAACGAGAGCTGCCCGTCATTCGGCCGCATTACCGACTATATAGACGAGCATCTGAAGAAAGACATTTCGGTCGAGCAGCTGGCGCAGCTGGCCAATATGAGTCCGCGCTCGCTGTACATGTTGTTCGATCGGAAGGTCGGCACCACGCCGAAGTCCTACATCCGCCAGCGCAAACTGGAGCAGATCCACGGACGGCTGAGCGACCCTTCGGACAAGGTGCGCAATATCACCGAGATCGCGATGGACTATGGCTTTCTGCATCTCGGACGTTTCTCGGAAACCTACAAGAGTACTTTCGGCGAACTGCCCTCCGACACCCTGCGCAAGCATCACTGAAGCGACTGCTCGGCTCCACAGGTGCGCCGAGGGCGCAGTTGAGCACTTTGGCTCGGCTTCACAACGTCACTCCTTTCTTTTAAATGCTTGGCTAACCATAATCCTGACCAAATCACTCGGGTGTAGGTACTTCCAATGCAAGGCATGGCATCTTCGGATGTGTCGATTACGGCGCCGGAGCGTTATCGGCTACTTATCGATGCAGTGACCGACTACGCCATCTATATGCTTGATGTCGACGGCAAGATTGCAAGCTGGAACACCGGTGCGAGACGCTTCAAGGGGTACGAAGAGGCCGAAGTGATCGGCCAGCATTTCTCCCGCTTTTATACCGACGACGACCGTGCCGCAGGATTACCTCAGCGCGCACTGGACATTGCAGCAGCCGAGGGTCGCTTCGAAGGGGAGGGCTGGCGTGTGCGCAAGGATGGCACGCGCTTCTGGTGTCACGTGGTGATTGATCCAATCTGGTCGCCCACTGGCAGTTTGCTCGGCTTTGCCAAGGTCACCCGCGATCTGACCGAGCGCAAGCTGGTCGAAGAATCGCTGAAGCAGAGCGAACAGCAGTTTCGCTTGTTGGTGCAGGGCGTCACTGATTACGCCATCTATATGCTTGATCCGACAGGGCGGGTGACCAACTGGAACATGGGCGCCCAGCGCATCAAGGGCTATCTGCCCGACGAGATTATCGGGCAGCACTATTCCGCTTTTTTTACTGCTGAAGACCGAGAGAACGGCGCCCCGCAGCGCGGTCTCGATACGGCTTTGCGTGAAGGGCGGTTCGAAAGCCAGGGCTTGCGTGTGCGCAAGGACGGCTCGCGCTTCTGGGCCAATGTGGTCGTCGACCCGATCCGCAGTGAGACGGGCACCCTTATAGGTTTTGCCAAGATTACCCGCGACATCACCGAAACCGTCGAGGCCCAGCGTGAGCTGGAAGAGGCGCGGGAGGCGCTGTTCCAGTCACAGAAATTGGAATCCTTAGGCCGATTGACCGGGGGCATCGCCCACGACTTCAACAATCTTCTGATGGCCGTACTGGGCGGGTTGGAGATTGTGCGCCGACGGGTGCCTGACGATCCGCGAATCGTCCCGTTGCTGGACAATGCCATTCGCGGGGCCCAGCGCGGCGTCTCCCTGTCCCAGCGCATGCTGGCCTTTGCGCGGCGCCAGGAACTCAATCTCGAACTGGTCGATGCGCCGGCGCTGATACGTGATATGGCCGATCTGCTCCAGCAATCGCTTGGCCCTCGGATTCAGATCGAAACCCGTTTTCCTCTCTCGCTCAAACCCGTCCTGGCGGATGCCAACCAGATCGAACTGGCGCTGCTCAACCTGGCGGTAAATGCCCGGGACGCCATGCCAGAGGGCGGCACCGTCACCATCTCGGCGCGTGAACACCGACTCGACTCAAAGGATGGCGGACTGGAACCCGGAGACTATCTCTGCCTGGCCTTGGCCGATGAGGGCGAGGGCATGGACGAGGCGACGCTCGAACGGGCAACGGAGCCGTTTTTCACCACCAAAGGCGTCGGCAAAGGCACGGGGCTGGGACTCTCGATGGTCCATGGGCTTGCCGCGCAGTCTGGTGGCGGTTTGGTGCTCAAAAGCGAGAAGGGGCGCGGCACCACCGCTGAGCTGTGGCTGCCGCTTGCCGCGGGTGGCGGTATGCCGGCTGAAGCTGAACAGTCGCAGACGTCCGAGTCGCATTGCCCTGTGGCGCTCAGCGTACTGGCGGTGGATGACGACCCCCTTGTATTGATGACGACCGGCGCGATGCTCGAGGAGCTTGGTTGCCATGTGTACGAGGCGGAATCAGCGAAGCAGGCGCTGGAAATCCTCGCGCAGAACAGGGTTCAGCTAGTGTTGACCGATCAGGCCATGCCGCAAATGACCGGCACACAACTGGCCGAAGTCATCAGGCAGCGGTATCCAGACCTGCCGGTGATCCTTGTCACTGGTTACGCCGACCAGCCAACCGGGTTGGCAGGCGACCTGCCCAGGCTCGGCAAGCCCTTCACTCAGGATGACCTGGCGCAGAGCATCGCTGCGGTGATGAGCCAATCCTGACGGTTAACCCTAGGGCCAGCCCTCACTGGGTTGGCCCAACGCCCCGCCTGTTTCACTCCTTCCGTTTATACCCCCCAGATTCTTCGCCATATCCGCTTACATGAGCGGATCGCTCCGCCTGTTGTTTTGCAGAAAACGGATAGAGGTCCTGCAGAAAACGGATATTGATACCCCTCCCAGCGCCTTAGCCTTCATCACGTAGAAACAATAACAATGGAGGCCCCGGCCATGGCTCTGGGATTCGATTACCTTGATTCGCTTGTTGAAGACGACAAAGAAAAAGGGATCTTCCGCTGCAAGCGCGAGATGTTCACCGACGAGCGCCTGTTTGACCTGGAGATGAAGCACATCTTCGAGGGCAACTGGCTGTATCTCGCTCATGAGAGTCAGATTCCCGAGAAGAACGACTACTACACCACCTACATGGGTCGTCAGCCGATCTTCATCGCCCGCAACAAGGACGGCGAGCTCAACGCCTTCATCAATGCCTGCAGCCATCGCGGCGCGATGCTCTGTCGCTTCAAGAGCGGCAACAAGGCCACCTACACCTGCCCGTTCCACGGCTGGACCTTCAACAACTCCGGCAAGCTGCTCAAGGTCAAGGACCCCAAGGAAGCCGGCTACCCGGACAGTTTCAACTGCGACGGCTCCCACGACCTGAAGAAGATCGCCCGCTTCGAGTCCTATCGCGGCTTCCTGTTCGGCAGCCTGCGTGAAGATGTCGCCCCGCTGGAAGAATTCCTCGGCGAGTCGCGCAAGATCATCGACATGGTGGTCGACCAGTCGCCGGATGGCATCGAGGTGCTGCGTGGCTCCTCCAGCTACGTCTTCGGCGGCAACTGGAAACTGACTGCCGAGAACGGTGCCGACGGCTACCACGTCACCGCCGTGCACTGGAACTACGCCGCCACCCAGAACCAGCGCAAGCTGCGCGAAGCCGGTGAAGAAATCCGCACCATGAGTGCCGGCGGCTGGGGCAAGAAGGGCGGTGGCTTCTATTCCTTCGAGAACGGCCACCTTTTGCTCTGGACGCGCTGGGACAACCCTGAAGACCGTCCGCTGTACAGCCGCCGCGACGAGCTGGTCGCCGAAGTCGGCGAGGCTCGTGCCGACTGGATGATCGGTAACTCGCGCAACCTCTGCCTCTACCCGAACCTCTACCTGATGGACCAGTTCGGATCGCAGCTGCGCATCGCCCGGCCGATCTCGGTCGACGAGACCGAAGTCACCATCTACTGCATCGCGCCTAAGGGCGAGAGTGCCGAGGCGCGTGCCCGCCGCATTCGCCAGTACGAAGATTTCTTCAACGTCAGCGGCATGGCCACGCCGGACGACCTCGAGGAATTCCGCGCCTGCCAGGCCGGCTTCCAGGGCCGCGCCATGGAATGGAACGACATGTCCCGTGGCGCCAAGCACTGGATCGAAGGCGCCGATGAGGGCGCCAAGGAAATCGATCTGCATCCCTTGCTCAGCGGCGTCCGCTCCGAGGACGAAGGCCTGTTCGTCATGCAGCACCAGTACTGGCAGCAGCAGATGATCAAGGCCGTGAAGGCGGAACAGGATCAGCTGATCCACGTGGAGGGCGCATAGATGACCATTTCCTATGAAACCGCACGCGATTTTCTCTACCGCGAGGCGCGCTATCTCGACGACAAGGAATGGGACGCCTGGCTCGAACTCTACGCGCCGGATGCCAGTTTCTGGATGCCGGCCTGGGATGACCGCGATCAGTTGACCGAAGACCCGCAAAGCGAAATCTCGCTGATCTGGTACGGCAACCGCAGTGGCCTGGAAGACCGCGTGTTCCGCATCAAAACCGAGCGCTCCAGCGCCACCATTCCGGACACCCGCACCACCCACAACATCAGCAACCTCGAGCTGCTCGAGCAGGCCGATGGCTTCTGCAAGCTGCGCTACAACTGGCACACCATGAGCTTCCGCTACAAGACGGTCGATCACTTCTACGGCACCAACTTCTACACCTTGGATGTGCGCGGCGAGAACCCGCTGATCAAGGCCAAGAAGGTCGTGCTGAAGAACGACTACATCCGCCAGATGATCGACGTGTACCACCTGTGAGGGCGCAGCCATGACCTACAACATCGCACTGAATTTCGAAGACGGCGTAACCCGCTTCATCGAAACCAACCTCGGTGAAACCGTGGCCGACGCCGCCTACCGCCAGGGCATCAACATCCCGCTGGATTGCCGTGACGGCGCTTGCGGTGCCTGCAAGTGCTTCGCCGAAGCCGGCCGCTACGACCTCGGCGAGGAATACATCGAGGATGCGCTCAGCGAAGATGAAGCCGAACAGGGTTACGTGCTGACCTGCCAGATGCGCGCCGAGAGCGATTGCGTGATCCGCGTACCGGCCTCCTCGCAGGTGTGCAAGACCGAGCAGGTCTGTTTCGAAGCCGCCATCAGCGGTGTCCGCCAGCTGTCCGAAAGCACCATCGCGCTGTCGGTCAAGGGCGAGGCCCTGAACCAGCTGGCGTTCCTGCCGGGGCAGTACGTTAACCTCAAGGTGCCGGGCAGCGATCAGAGCCGGGCCTATTCCTTCAGCTCGCTCCCCAGGGATGGCGAAGTCAGCTTCCTGATCCGTAACGTGCCAGGCGGGCTGATGAGCAGCTTCCTTACCGGCCTGGCCAAGGCGGGCGACAGCCTGACCCTGGCTGGCCCGCTGGGCAGCTTCTATCTGCGCGATATCAAGCGTCCGCTGTTGCTGCTCGCAGGCGGGACCGGCCTGGCGCCGTTCACCGCGATGCTGGAAAAGGTCGCCGAGCAGGGTAGTGCGCACCCGCTGCATCTGATTTACGGCGTCACCCACGATCACGATCTGGTCGAGATGGAGAAGCTCGAGGCCCTCGCCGCGCGCATTCCCAACTTCACCTACAGCGCCTGCGTAGCCAGCCCGGAAAGCGCCTATCCGCAGAAGGGCTACGTCACGCAGCACATCGAGCCCAAGCACCTCAACGACGGCGAAGTGGATATCTACCTCTGCGGCCCGCCGCCGATGGTCGAGGCGGTCAGCCAGTTCATCCGTGAACAGGGTCTGCAGCCAGCGAACTTCTATTACGAGAAATTCGCCGCCAGCGCCTAGTTCCCACGCTCCAGCGTGGGAACCCTGGTTGCGACGCACTGCCGGGACGTGGAGCGTCCGGGGCGGCATTCCACGCGGAGCGTTGGAACGATCAACGTCGCAGTTCAAATTTGTAGGGTGGGCTTCAGCCCACCAATGGGGTGCTGGCGGTGGGCTAAAGCCCACCCTACGGTACTGATTGAGACGCTCTGCGTCGGTTGCTAGAGAGCTGAGACGCGGAGCGTCCAGGGCTGGCGTTCCCACGCGGAGTGGGAACGATCAGCAAGCCGGCGGTGGCGTCAGCCGCGAAGATGTTACGAGCACTACGGATGTATCTGTTGAGGTAACCCAATGAACATGCGTTTCCAAAATAAAGTTGCGGTAATCACCGGTGCCGCCCAAGGCATCGGTCGGCGCGTTGCCGAGCGGATGGCCGAGGAGGGCGGATGCCTGCTGCTGGTCGATCGCTCCGAGCTGGTCCACGAACTGGCCGACGAGCTCGGCGCCAAAGGCGCGCAAGTCCTGACGATGACCGCTGATCTGGAGCAGTTCGCCGATTGCCATCGCGTGATGGACGCCGCCAAGACCCATTACGGCCGCCTCGACATTCTGATCAACAACGTCGGCGGCACCATCTGGGCCAAGCCGTTCGAGCATTACCAGGAGCACGAAATCGAGGCCGAAGTGCGTCGCTCGCTGTTCCCCACGCTCTGGTGTTGCCACGCCGCGCTGCCGCACATGCTGGAGCAGAGCAGTGGCGCCATCGTCAACGTTTCGTCCATCGCCACCCGCAGCCTCAACCGCGTGCCCTACGGCGCGGCCAAGGGCGGTGTGAACGCGCTGACCGCCTGCCTCGCATTCGAAAACGCCCAGCGCGGCATTCGCGTCAACGCCACCGCACCGGGCGGCACCGAGGCGCCACCGCGGCGCATTCCGCGCAATACGGCCGAGCAGAGCGAGCAGAGCGAGCAGGAGAAGGTCTGGTACCAGCAGATCGTCGATCAGACCATCGATTCCACGCAGATGAAGCGCTACGGAACCATCGACGAGCAGGCCGGCGCGATCCTCTTCCTGGCCTCCGATGACGCCTCCTACATCACCGGCGTGACCCTGCCGGTGGGCGGTGGGGATCAGGGCTGATCACGATTCCCGGCACTAACGACACGCAGTTTCTACAACAAAAACAATAGAGAGCCTTGCCATGCGAAAAGTAGATGTTCACGAAATCATCGATAACGCCCGCTTCAGCCAGTTTCACTGGCTGGTCATGTGCCTGTGCGCATTGCTGCTGATTTTCGACGGCTATGACCTGTTCATCTACGGCGTGGTGCTGCCTGTGATCATGCAGGAATGGGGGCTGACCCCGCTGCAGGCCGGCGCGCTGGGTAGTTACGCGCTGTTTGGCATGATGTTCGGCGCGCTGATCTTCGGCACCCTGGCTGACCGCATCGGACGCAAGAAGGGCATCGCGATTTGCTTTCTGCTGTTCAGCACAGCGACAGTGCTCAACGGCTTCGCCAGTACGCCGACCGAGTTCGGCATCTTCCGCTTTCTGGCCGGTCTCGGTTGCGGCGGGCTGATGCCCAACGTCGTTGCGCTGATGAACGAATACGCGCCGAAGAAGCTGCGCAGCACCCTGGTGGCGATCATGTTCAGCGGCTACTCGCTGGGTGGCATGTTCTCCGCCGGGCTGGGCATCTACATGCTGCCGCGCTTCGGCTGGGAGGCGATGTTCTTCGCCGCCGCCGTGCCGCTGTTGTTGCTGCCGGTGATTCTCTGGAAGCTGCCCGAATCGGTGGGTTTCCTGGTGCGCCAGGGCCGTACCGAACAGGCCCGCAAGCTGCTCAACCAGATCGAACCGAGCCTTGCTCTCAGCGCCAGCGACGAGCTGGTGATGAACGAAGTGAAGGGCAAGAGCGCTTCGGTGCTGGAGTTGTTCCGCGATGGCCGTGGCGTTCGCACGATCTCGATCTGGATCGCCTTCTTCTGCTGCCTGCTGATGGTCTACGCGCTGGGTTCCTGGCTGCCGAAGCTAATGGCCAACGCCGGTTACAGCCTGGGTTCGAGCCTGTCGTTCCTGGTGGCGCTGAATCTGGGTGGCATGTTCGGCGCGATTCTCGGCGGCTGGCTGGGTGATCGCTTCAACTTGGCCAAAGTCGTGGTGGCCTTCTTCGCAGTGTCGGTGGTGTCCATCAGCCTGCTGGGCTTCAAGACGCCGATGCCGGTGCTCTACGCGCTCATCACCATCGCTGGCGCCACCGTGATCGGCACACAGATTCTGCTGTACGCAGCCGCCGCGCAATTCTACGGCCTGTCGATTCGCTCCACCGGTCTTGGCTGGGCGTCCGGCATCGGCCGCAACGGCGCCATCGTCGGTCCATTGCTGGGCGGGGCGCTGCTGGGCATCAACCTGCCGCTGCAATTGAATTTTATGGCCTTCGCCATTCCAGGCGTGATCGCTGCGCTGGCCATGACCGTCTTCGCCGTTTCCGGGCAGCGCAACAGCGATGCCGTGCCAGCCGGTCTGTCGACGGCGAAAGCCTGATTACTGAACCAGAACTCCGGGAGCCGATATGAGCCACACCCTGATCGAAAGCATCGATGCCGTCATCGTCGATCTGCCCACCATCCGCCCGCACAAGCTGGCGATGCACACCATGCAGCAGCAGACGCTGGTGATCATCCGCGTGCGTTGCAGCGACGGTATCGAAGGCATCGGTGAGTCCACCACCATCGGTGGCCTGGCCTACGGCAACGAAAGCCCGGAGAGCATCAAGACCAACATCGACAGCCACCTCGGCCCGCTACTGGTCGGCCAGGATGCGGCCAATATCAATGCCGCCATGCTGCGCCTGGACAAGGCGGCCAAGGGCAACACCTTCGCCAAGTCCGGCCTGGAAAGCGCGCTGCTCGATGCCCAGGGCAAACGCCTCGGGCTGTCGGTCAGCGAGCTGCTCGGTGGGCGAGTGCGCGACAGCCTGGAAGTCGCCTGGACGTTGGCCAGCGGCGATACCGACAAGGACATCGCCGAAGCCGAGCAGATGCTCGACATCCGTCGCCACCGGATCTTCAAGCTGAAGATCGGCGCCAACGAAGTGAACGCCGACCTCAAGCACGTCATCGACATCAAGAAGGCGCTGGGTGAGCGTGCCAGCGTGCGTGTCGACGTTAACCAGTACTGGGACGAGTCCCAGGCCATCCGCGCCTGCCAGGTGCTGGGCGACAACGGCATCGACCTGATCGAGCAACCGATCTCGCGCATCAACCGCGCCGGTCAGGTGCGTCTGAACCAGCGCAGCCCTGCACCGATCATGGCCGATGAATCCATCGAGAGCGTCGAAGACGCCTTCAGCCTCGCCGCCGACGGTGCCGCCAGCGTTTTCGCCCTGAAGATCGCCAAGAACGGTGGCCCGCGTGCCGTGCTGCGCACCGCGCAGATCGCCGAAGCGGCGGGTATCGCCCTGTACGGCGGGACCATGCTCGAAGGCGCTATCGGCACCCTGGCGTCGGCCCATGCCTTCGTCACCCTTAAGCAACTGACCTGGGGCACCGAGCTGTTCGGCCCCTTGTTGCTCACCGAAGAAATCGTCACCGAGGCGCCGGTCTATCGCGACTTCCAGCTGGAAGTACCGCGCACGCCCGGCCTCGGCCTGATCCTGGACGAAGAGCGCCTGGCGTTCTTCAGCCGCAAGTAAAACGGAGGTTCGCAAGATGCTGTTCCACGTAAAGATGATCGTGAAGTTGCCGGTGGACATGGACCCGGCCAAGGCCGCCAAGCTCAAGGCGGACGAGAAGGAACTGGCCCAAGGCCTGATGCGCGAAGGCAAGTGGCGCCACCTGTGGCGCATCGCTGGGCAGTACGCCAACTACAGCCTGTTCGACGTGGCCAGCGTGCAGGAACTGCACGACACCCTGATGCAGCTGCCGCTGTTCCCCTACATGGATATCGAAGTCAATCCGCTGTGCCGCCATCCGTCCTCGATTCGTGACGACGACAGCTGATTGATTTTCCGGGCCGGGGTTTGCCCCGGTCGGTTATCGCGTAACGACAATTACAAAATGAGGCCTGAGCCATGACTGTGAAAATCTCTAATTCCGACCACGTCCAGAACTTCTTCAACGAAGCCAGTGGCTTTCAGAACGATGAAGGCAACAGCCGTCTGAAGACAGTGATCAACCGCATCCTGGTCGACACCGCAAAGATCGTCGAAGACCTGGAAATCACTCAGGATGAATTCTGGAAAGCGGTGGACTACATCAACCGCCTCGGCGGGCGTAATGAAGCGGGCCTGTTGGCAGCCGGGCTTGGCATCGAGCACTTCCTCGATCTGTTGGAAGATGCCAAGGATGCGCAGGCCGGCCTCACTGGCGGCACCCCGCGCACCATCGAAGGCCCCCTGTACGTGGCCGGTGCGCCGATCGTAGAAGGCGAGGCGCGCATGGATGACGGCAGCGAAGATGGCGTGGCGACCGTCATGTTCCTCCAAGGCAAGGTCACCGGGCCCGATGGCAAGCCGCTGGCCGGCGCCACCGTCGATCTCTGGCACGCCAACACCCAGGGCAACTACTCCTATTTCGACAAGAGCCAGTCGGAGTACAACCTGCGCCGGCGCATCGTCACCGATGCCGAAGGCCGCTACCGCGCGCGCAGCATCGTGCCGTCCGGCTACGGCTGCTCGCCGGATGGTCCGACGCAAGAAGTGCTCGATCTGCTCGGTCGTCACGGTCAGCGTCCGGCGCATATCCACTTCTTCATCTCCGCGCCGGGCCATCGCCACCTGACCACGCAAATCAACCTGGCGGGCGACAAGTACCTGTGGGACGACTTCGCCTACGCGACCCGTGACGGCCTGATCGGCGACATTCACTTCAACGACGATCCCGAAGCCGCCCATGCGCGCGGTGTGGAAGGGCGCTTCGCCGAGGTGGCATTTGACTTCCAGTTGCAGCAGGCGCCAGCGCCGCAAGCCGAGCAGCGCAGCAAGCGCCCGCGCGCATTACAGGAAGCCTGAGCCTGTCGGATGAGGCTCTTTACCATCCACTCTTCGCGGGCTCCGTGTGGTGGATGGGTGAAGCGATATCCACCCTACGCCAGTTCCGAGACTCGTAGGGTGGATGACGCTTCACCCATCCGCCGGCTCTGATGACTTCCCGCTCCACCGTTTAACCGCTCACCCAACAACAAGAGCGATCCGGACACCGTCACGGATAGCCAGGCCTGTCTTGCGAGGCGTCATGAAAACGCTACTCAGGGATTGCTCCCTATCCGCCGTGGTTGCCGGTTTCATCGCGACCATCATTTCCTACGCCGGCCCGCTGGTGATCATCTTCCAGGCAGCCAAGGCGGGCGGTCTGCCGCACGATGTGCTCTCGTCCTGGGTCTGGACCATCTCCATCGGCAGCGGTGTGCTCGGCATCCTGCTGAGCCTGCGCTACCGGGTACCGATCGTCATCGCCTGGTCGGCGCCCGGCTCGGCGTTGCTGGTGACCATGCTGCCGGACATCAGCATGAACCAGGCAGTGGGCGCCTACCTGGTATCGAACCTGATTATCCTGCTGGTGGGGCTGTCCGGCGCCTTCGACAAGGTGATCAGTAAACTTCCAGCGGCCATTTCGGCGGCGATGCTGGCCGGCATCCTGTTTCGCTTCGGTACCGACCTATTCGTGTCGGTGAAGGATCAGCCCTGGCTGGTGCTGGCGATGTTCGCCACCTACCTGCTGTTCAAGCGCGCCATGCCGCGCTACGCGGTGATGGCGGTGCTGGTGGTGGGTGTCGCGATGACGGTTGCCAGCGGCGAGCTGCGTAGCGAAGCGCTGGTGCTGGGCTTGGCCAAACCGGTATGGATCACCCCCGAATTCAGCTGGCAGGTGATGCTGGGCGTGGCGTTTCCACTGGTGATGGTGGCGCTGACCGGGCAGTTCGTGCCGGGCATGGCCGTGTTGCGCAATGCCGGCTACCAGACCCCGGCAAGTCCGCTGATCAGCGGCAGTGCACTGGGCACCTTGTTGCTCGCACCCTTCGGCTGCCACGGATTGAATCTTGCGGCGATCACCGCGGCGATCTGCACCGGCAAGGAGTCCCATGAAGATCCCGGCAAACGCTACATCGCCGGTGTCTCCGGCGGTGTGTTCTATCTGCTGCTGGGCATTTTCGGTGCGACCTTGGTATCGGTGTTCACCGCCTTTCCTTCGGCGTTGATCGCCGCATTGGCCGGGCTGGCGCTGCTGTCGGCCATCGGCGCCGCCTTGCATGGCGCCATGTCGGTCCCGGCGGATCGCGAGGCGGCGCTGATCACCTTTCTGGTCACCGCCTCGGGCATGTCGCTGCTGGGCCTATCCGCCGCCTTCTGGGGGCTGATCTTCGGTATCGCGGCGCACCTGCTGCTGACCCTGAGAAAACCGGCAAAGGCACAGGAGAACCAAGGCGCCAACCTCCAACGGGAGCAACCCGCGCGCTGAAGGCATTGCCTAGCGCACCAGCTAACGATCGAAAACTCTTGTCGCGCTCATCCGGCCACGCCGGAAGGGCCGGCAGCGTGCACCTTGAAAAACAACAACAATGAGGAAATCCATGAAAAACCAGACGCAGATATCACGCCTCTCGTTGGCGGTCGGCGTAGCGCTCAGCGCATGCGAAGTAGTTGCCGAAGACGGTTTCATCGAAGGTGCCAGCGCCACTCTGCAGGCGCGCAACTACTACTTCAGCCGGGATTTCTCCGACATCGTCGGCGCCAACCAGCAGTCGAAGTCGGAGGAGTGGGCGCAGGGCTTCATCCTCAACATCAAATCCGGCTACACGCCGGGTACGGTCGGTTTCGGCGTGGATGTACTGGGCCAGTTGGGCATCAAGCTCGACAGCAGCGCCGACCGGGTCAATACCGGCTTGCTGCCGACTGGCAGTGACGGCAAGGCGGCGGACGACTTCGGCCGCTTCGGCGCCGCGCTCAAGGCACGCCTGTCGAAAACCGAGCTGAAGGTCGGCGAGCTGACACCCAACCTGCCGGTGCTGACCTTCAGCGACATCCGCCTGCTACCGCCGACCTACCAGGGCGCCAGCATCGTCTCGCAGGAGATCGATGGGCTGACCCTGCAAGCCGGCCAGCTGCATTCCGGCAGCGTGCTCAACGAAGCCGGCGACGGCTCAATGCGTGCGAAGCTCGGCCATGTGCCGCAGCTGGGTGGCAACGCCGAAACCGACCGCTTCAACTATGCCGGTGCCGATTACGCCTTCAACGACAAGCGCACTTCGGCGGGCGCCTGGTATGCGCAGCTGGAAGATATCTACAACCAGCGCTTCTACAGCCTCAAGCACAGCGAGCCGGTGGGCGACTGGGTACTGGGCGCCAACCTCGGTTTCTACGACAGTAGTGAAGACGGCGACCGGCTGCTCAGCGATATCGACAACCAGGCGGCGTTCTCCCAGCTCTCTGCCAAATATGGTGGGCACACTTTCATGGTCGGCTATCAGGCCATGTTCGGCGAGGACGCTTTTCCGAGGGTGTTCAACAACGTCACGCCGCTGGGCAATGAAGTGCCCACCTATGAATTCGCCGGTGCCGACGAGCGCTCCTGGCAGGTGCGACATGACTTCGATTTCACTGCGGTAGGCATCCCCGGGCTGGTTTCCACGGTGCGCTACATCCGTGGCGACAACGTCGATACCGGCGCCGGCTTCGAGGGCGAGGAGTGGGAGCGCGACCTGGATATCGGCTACACCTTTCAGGGCGGTGTGCTGAAAGGTCTTGGCGTCCGGGTCCGCAACGTCACCGCGCGCTCCAACTACCGCAGCGATATCGACGAGAACCGGCTGATCTTCAATTACACCTGGCAACTGCTCTAGAACGTCATCGGCCTTGGTGATGTGCTTTGCGATTATCGAACTTGTGGACGATAATCGCCCATCGCTCTCGACAAGGCTGTCCGCCCATGAACGAAGAATCCCGCCCTAGCATCGCGCCCACCGCGCCGGCGATCATCGCGTCGCCGGCCAAACGCATCGAAGCCCTGACCGGCGACCCGAACTTCATGACCTCGCTGGCCCGCGGTCTGGCGGTGATTCACGCGTTCCAAGAGCGAAAACGCCATCTGACCATCGCACAGATCAGCCACCGCACGGAGATACCCCGTGCAGCGGTGCGGCGCTGCCTGCACACGCTGATCAAGCTCGGCTACGCCACCACCGACGGGCGCACCTATTCGCTGTTGCCCAAGGTGCTGACCCTTGGCCACGCCTACCTGTCATCGACGCCGCTGGCGGTCACCGCGCAGCCGATCCTCGACCGCCTCAGTGATCAACTGCACGAAGCCTGTTCCATGGCCACGCTGGAGGGCGACGAAGTGCTCTATGTCGCACGCTCAGCGACGCCGCAGCGATTGATTTCGGTGGATCTCAGCGTGGGCAGCCGTCTGCCGGCCTATTGCACCTCCATGGGCCGAATCCTGTTGGCGGCGCTTGATGACGCCGCTCTGGACGACTACCTGGAACACGCCAATCTGCAGATCAAGACCAGCCGCACGCTGCATACGCCCGAGGCCATTCGCGCGGCCATTGCCGAGATTCGCCAGCAGGGTTGGGTGATCATCGATCAGGAACTGGAGGTCGGCTTGCGCTCGCTGGCCGTCCCGCTGAAGGATTCTGCCGGGCAGGTGTTAGCCGCGTTGAACGTCGGTACTCATGCCGGTCGGGTGACACGGCAGGAGTTGGAAACGCGCTTTCTGCCGGTGTTGCTGGAGGCGAGCAAGGAGCTGAGTACGCGGCTGTTTCACTGACAGCGATGCCGCAGTCGGATCGGTGAAGCGTGCCCCGACTCTGGTCCAGCTGCCATCACCGGTGGGCTGAAGCGGAGCGCCGCCCGGCCCACCCTACGTCGCTGAACTCGAAGCGGACAGGCAGCCGGAGCGGGACCTTGGCGTGTTCTTCCGTAGGGCAATCCCGTCCGATTTCGCCTGCACGGGGTACGACCGTAGGGTGGGCTGGGCGGCGCTCCGCTTCAGCCCACCGCAGCGAGAACGGAGTCTTTACCCGCAGTAGAATCATTAACTCCTAGGCCATCATTCTGTTCGATTAACGAACGATTAATCGATTATCGGATTGTTCCAGGGCCTGGCGATGGTTAGTGTGGGTCGTAAGCACTCTCTAGCGGGTGCACCCACGACCACAAGAGACTGACCCATGGCCGAGCTTCTTTCCCTTGGCGAAGCAATCGATCGCTTCGTTAGCAATGGCGACACCGTCGCCCTTGAAGGCTTCACCCATCTGATTCCCACCGCCGCCGCCCACGAGCTCATCCGTCAGGACAAGAAGGATCTGACGCTGGTGCGCATGACGCCCGACCTGGTCTACGACCTGCTGATCGGTGCCGGTTGCGCAAAAAAACTGATCTTCTCCTGGGGCGGCAATCCCGGCGTCGGCTCGCTGCACCGCCTGCGTGATGCGGTGGAAAAGCAGTGGCCGCAGCCGCTGGAGATCGAAGAGCATAGCCACGCCGACCTGGCCAACGCCTACGTCGCCGGCGCATCAGGCCTGCCGTTCGCGGTGCTGCGCGCCTACCTGGGTTCCGACCTGCCGAAGGTCAATCCGATGATCAAGTTCATTGACTGCCCCTTCACCGGCGAGAAGCTGGCGGCGGTCCCAAGCGTGCGTCCGGACGTCACCGTGATTCACGCGCAGAAGGCCGATCGCAAGGGCAACGTGCTGATCCAGGGCATTCTCGGCGTACAGAAGGAAGCCGCACTGGCGGCCAAGCGCTGCATCGTCACCGTCGAAGAAATCGTCGACGACCTGCAGGCGCCGATGAACGCCTGCGTGCTGCCGACCTGGGCGCTGACCGCCGTCTGCCTGGTGCCGGGCGGGGCGCATCCGTCCTACGCCCACGGCTACTACGAGCGCGACAACCGCTTCTATCAGGATTGGGACCCGATTGCCCGCAGCCGTGAGTCCTTCACCGCCTGGATCGATGAATTCATCCGCGATACACCCGATTTCAGTGCATTCCAGGCCAAGCTGGCCGCGCAGCAGGAGGCCAAGTAATGAGCGCTCACGCCAATGACTACAGCACCAATGAGATGATGACCGTGGCCGCCTCGCGCCGCCTTGGCGATGGCAGCGTCTGTTTCGTCGGCATCGGCTTGCCGTCCAAGGCCGCCAACCTGGCGCGCCTGACCCATGCGCCGGAAGTCGTGCTGATCTACGAGTCCGGCCCCATTGGCGCCAAGCCCTCGGTATTGCCGCTGTCCATCGGTGACGGCGAGCTAGCCGAGACCGCCGATACCGTGGTGCCTACCGGCGAAATCTTCCGCTACTGGCTGCAGGGCGGGCGCATCGATGTGGGCTTTCTCGGCGCGGCGCAGGTGGACAAGTACGGCAACATCAACACCACGGTGATCGGCGACTATCACCAACCGAAAGTTCGCTTGCCAGGGGCGGGTGGGGCGCCGGAAATTGCAGGGTCGGCCAAGCAGGTGTTGATCATCCTTAAGCAATCGCACCGTACCTTCGTCGACAAGCTGGCGTTCATCACATCCGTCGGTTTCGGCGAGGGCGGCGAGCATCGCAAGCAGCTCGGGCTGCCGGGCAGCGGACCGGTAGGCATCATCACCGATCTGTGCATCATGGAGCCCGAAGCTGGGTCCAATGAATTCGTGGTGACTTCGCTGCACCCGGGCGTGACCCGCGAGCAAGTGATCGAGAACACCGGCTGGGCCATCCGTTTCGCCGACAATCTGAGCGAAACTGCGCCGCCCACCGAGACAGAACTGGAAGCTCTGCGTGCCCTTGAGGCCCGCACGGCCGCCGCCCACGGACAATCTGGAGGTGACGAGTGACACGCGAAGTCTTTATCTGCGACGCCGTACGTACGCCCATCGGCCGCTTCGGCGGCGCCTTGGCCGCCGTGCGCGCCGACGATCTGGCCGCAACCCCGATCAAAGCGCTGCTGGAGCGCAATCCACAGCTCGATCCGGCGGCCATCGAAGAAGTCTTCATGGGCAGCGCCAACCAGGCCGGCGAGGACAACCGCAACGTGGCGCGCATGGCCGCGCTGCTGGCCGGGCTGCCGGAAACCGTGCCGGGTGTGACCCTCAACCGTCTCTGCGCTTCGGGCATGGATGCGGTCGGCAGTGCCTTCCGCGCCATCGCCTGTGGCGAAATGGAATTGGCCATCGCCGGCGGTGTCGAGTCCATGACCCGCGCGCCCTATGTGATGGGCAAGGCCGATACTGCGTTTGGTCGCACGCAGAAGATCGAAGACACCACCATTGGCTGGCGCTTCATCAACCCCAAGATGAAGGAAATGTACGGCGTCGATGCCATGCCGCAGACCGCCGACAACGTGGCCGAAGAACACAAGATCAGCCGCGAAGATCAAGATGCCTTCGCTCTGCGCAGCCAGCAGCGTACCGGCAAGGCGCAGGCGGCGGGCTTCTTCGCTGAAGAGATCGTCCCGGTGGTGATTAAGGGCCGCAAGGGCGACACCGTCGTCGATACCGACGAGCATCCGCGCCCCGATACCAGTGCCGAAGCGCTGGCCAAATTGAAGCCGGTCAACGGGTCGGACAAGACGGTCACCGCCGGCAACGCCTCGGGGGTCAACGATGGTGCGGCCGCGCTGATCCTGGCCAGCGCCGAAGCGGTGCAGAAATACGGCCTCACGCCGCGCGCCAAGGTGCTCGGCATGGCCAGTGCCGGCGTTGCGCCACGGGTGATGGGCTACGGCCCGGTGCCGGCTGTGCGTAAGCTGTGCGAGCGGTTGAATGTGGCAGTAAGCGACTTCGATGTGATCGAACTCAACGAGGCCTTTGCCGCGCAGGCATTGGCGGTGACGCGTGATCTGGGGCTGGAAGACGACAGTCCGAAGGTCAACCCGCAGGGCGGTGCGATCGCTCTCGGCCACCCGCTGGGCATGAGCGGCGCGCGCCTGGTCATGACTACCGTGCACGCGCTGGAAAAGTCCGGTGGCAAGCTCGGCTTGGCGACCATGTGTGTGGGTGTGGGGCAGGGGTTGGCGCTGGCGGTCGAGCGGGTCTGACTTCTTGCGCGAAGGATGGTGGGCTGAAGCCCACCCTACGACAGTACTGAGTCTTTACGCTGCTGCGGTGGGCTGAAGCGGAGCGCCGCCCGGCCCACTCTACGAAGCCAACCCTTTGCGTGGAGGTCCGCTCCCGTAGGGTGGGCTTCAGCCCACCGTTACCCGTATCGCGGCACGCCGCAAGTCATCGTTTTTCGCTCGTTTGCGACTACCTTTAGACCGACTTCCTGGAGAGATTCCTATGCCCACCGTCAAACTCGCCGATGGCGAACTCAACTACCGTCTCGATGGCCCGGTCGATGCGCCGGTGCTGGTGCTGTCCAATTCCTTGGGTACCGACCTGCATATGTGGGATGCGCAGATTCCGGCGTTCAGCGAGCAGTTCCGCGTGCTGCGCTATGACACGCGCGGTCACGGCGGATCGGCCGTTACGCCGGGACCGTACAGCATCGAGCAGCTTGGGCAGGACGTCTTGGGCTTGGTCGATTCCCTCGGTATCGACCGTTTCGCGTTCTGCGGCCTGTCCATGGGCGGGCTGATTGGCCAGTGGCTGGGCATCAATGCTGGCGAGCGGCTGACGCGGTTGGTGATCTGCAATACCGGGGCGAAGATCGGCACTGACGACGTCTGGAACGAGCGCATCGACACCGTGCTCAAGGGTGGCGAGCAGACCATGCGCGACATGCGCGACGCCTCCATCGCACGCTGGTTCACCCCGGCATTCGCCGAGCAGCAGCCGGCACAGACGCAGCGCATCACACAAATGATCGCCAGCACCTCGCCCGAAGGTTATGCCGCTAACTGCGCAGCGGTGCGTGATGCTGATTACCGTGAGCAGCTGGGCGCGATCAAGGTGCCGACGCTGGTCGTTTGCGGCAGCAAAGACCCGGTGACCACGCCTGAGCATGGGCGCTTCATACAATCTCGCATCGAAGGGGCCGAGCTGGTGGAGTTCGAGGCTGCGCATTTGTCCAACGTCGAGGTTGGCGATGCTTTCACGCAGCGCGTGTTGGGGTTTCTTCGGGATTGATTTGAAAAAGGCAACGTTCATTGAGGGGGGCTTTGGGATTGAGCTTGAAGCCGGACTGGGAGGTTTATGTGTTCGCCCGTTTTGGCATTTGGTTGCCGCCTCGGCGTGTTCTAAAGCTCCTAGCTGCGCCCCTCAACCAGCTTTACCTCTCTCTGCTGAATGTTGTCATGGCGTCAGACGTGCGCTCAGTCGCCCCATCAGGAGGGTGAGCGGAATCGTTGCGCAGAGGGGCGAGCCGCAGGACGCGGCGAGAGTCGTAAAGGGCCATGGATGGCCCTTGTGCGACGGCCCTCGGAGCGGCGATGGAGTGAACGAACCCGGAGCGAAGCGCAGGGCCGGATGCAGGGGCAAGACTTTTTGGTTCCTTTTGGGGCGTTTGCCAAAAGGGACTCGCCCAGCAGGGCGAAACAGAAGTCATCGCGAAAACACGGCATAAGCATGTGCACCCGTAGTACCAAAACCAGAAACATAGTCAGTCCAACGGTTACACGCGTTCTATAACGCCAAAACCAAAAAAACCGGGCCATGGCAGGCCCGGTAAAACCAATGAGGAGCGGAGCGTTCAGTGCCGCTGCGCTGTTACCACAGCGCCATGGTGTAGCTGAGGATCAAGCGGGTTTCGTCCAGATCGCTGCCGAAGTTGCTGCGCACGGTCGCGTTGCGCACCTTCAGTCCGAGGTTTTTCAACGGTCCGCTCTGGACTACGTAGGCGACGTCGGTGTTGCGTTCCCATTCCTTGCCTTCGCTCAGCCCGGCACCGCGATCGACGTTGTCGCCGGTCACGTAGCGGGTCATCAGGCTCAATCCGGGGATGCCCATGGCAGCAAAATCATAGTCATACCGAACTTGCCATGACTTCTCATCTTCGTTGCCGAAGTCATTGATCTGCAACAGGTTGATCAGCGAATTATCGCCGCCACTGATGTAGGCAAAGCCGGTGTCGCCACTCATTTTCTGATAGCCACCGGTGAAGCCATGGCCACCGATCTTGTAGGTGAAGAGCGCGCCGAAGGCGTTGTTATCGACGTTGCTGCCGCCATCGTCGGTGGAGCGCACGTAGCGCAGATCGGTCTTGAAGCTCTGGTTATCACCGATCGGCAGCACGTGCACGACGTTGAAATTGTGCTGGTCGTAGATGCCATCCAGCCCGCCGTAGTAGTAGCTGCCGGTCAGTTCTGGAGTGAACTGGTAACGGCCGCCAGCGAACAGGAATTCGTCGCTGGTGGTCTTGTTGCCAAAGGTGATGTTGCGCAGACCGCCGTTGAAAACGGTCATGTCTTCGCTGTCCGACGAGTCGCGATAGCTGACATCGGTGAGCTTGCCGGCGTCGAGGGTGAGGCCGTCGATTTCCTTGCTCTGCAGCCAGGCGCCGCGATAGGTGTTGGGCAGCAGGCGGCTGTCGTTACGCATGATCACCGGCAGAACCGGCTGCAGCGTGCCGACATGCAGGGTGGTGTTGGACATCTTCGCCTTTGCCGTCAGGCCGGCGGAGCCGTAATCGTCCTGAGCGCGGTTAGGCGCCTCCCTGTCTCGCTGCAGGATTCCGGTACCCGTACGATCCGGGCTGGAGTCGAGCTTGACGCCGAGCAGGCCGAGGGCATCGACACCGAAGCCGATCGGACCTTCGGTGTAGCCAGATTCGAATTTCAGAATGAAGCCCTGAGCCCATTCCTCGGCCTTGGCCTGGGTGGACTCGCTGCCGCGAAAGTCGCGGTTCATGTAGAAGTTGCGCAGCTCGATGGCCGCTTTGCTGTCGTCGAAGAAAGCCGCGCTGGCGGGTCCGGCGACGCTCAGTGCGGCGCCTGCGCATAGCAGTTGGCAGATGGTCTTGCGGTCATGTTGCATGGGGTTTCCTCTTGTTGTTATGGGTGCAGCGTTGCGGATGAATCACTGGCAAAGTCGTACCGATTCAGGTCTGCGCCTATCTGGAACGATGGAACTGCTTGAGCGAATGCCGTGCCAGTCCCTTAAAACCAAGCGAAAAAAGATGAATGGAACCTGAAACAAGCGAGCCAGAGGGGTGCAGGCGGTTGGCCCGGCAGATGCGAAGAGGGCGAGGGGCGATCCATACTGTCCGCCATACTGGACATGTACTGAAATGGCGGGCCGCTGATGTCCAGCGAGTCGGACGCTTGCTGGTGATCGAGGGTGGATAACTGGAGCAGTCTGTGTCGCCGACAGGGGGCATCGTGCGCGCAGCCGGTGTCGCGCTCCATGCTCATGCAATGATCGCGACACCGGCTGCTTTAGTGAGATGGGCTCGCACCATCCCACGCTTAATTACCAGCCTTTCCGGCTTTTGACACAGGCGAAGCTCGAAGCCTTATTCACGTCGCGCTTGCTTACGTACTTCGGCCATGCCGGGTATTCGCACAGCGGACGGGTACGACCCGGCACTGCGGCGGTGTCGGTGACGATCTGCCGCTTGGGCACGATGCCCCGTTCGACCCAGTTCTCCAGCGCCGTCAACGAATCCCAGGAGGCGTTGAAAACCGTGCTGGCCGCATGGGCATAACCGGGGATTTCGTAATAGCGCATGAACCGTCGGGTCTGCCCAACGCCCATGTCTCGCTGCACGCGCTGGTAGTACTCGGCCGTAGCGCGGGTGCTGACCAGCTGATCCGAGGTGCCATGGGCCATGAGGATCTTGCCGCCGTTTTCGGCGAAGGCCGATAGATCGGTTTGGTTGACGTCCTGGCGCAGCGACAGCGCATCGATGCGTGCCTGCCAGGGGCCAAGGTTGGTCGGGTCCAGCGTCAGCGAATTGAAGGCCGGATTGCGCGTAACGAAGTAGCGCACCCACTCATCCCAGAATCCTGAAGGGTAAGGCGCGCCCTCCGCGAAACCGGTGCCGTGCACGGGCATCGGATAGTCCGGCTGCAATGTATTCAAGCCCAGCCGATTGACCACCAACTGCAACCCGTCGCCTGGACGACCCAGATCGGTGCCCCAGGTATTGAAGCCGGGATAGCCGCGCTCGCCGCTGGCCAGCGGCCGGCTGAAACGGATGGGCGTGTCGAACACCTTGAGCGCCTTGATCTGCGCATCGGACAGGCAGTCGTTGCCCGTATCGGCCCCGCCATGACAGCGCAGCGGACGGCCGTTGAGTTTGGCCTTGGCCGGATCGAACCGGGCATTGCAGGCGTTTTGATTGCTGATTACTCGGTCACGCGCACCGTCCAGTCCGTCGCAGGCCTGCATCGCGGCCTCCAGCAATGCCGCGCGTTTCTCCAGGCTGGGGAAGGCGCCAGGCGCCGCCAAGGCTCTGGTGATGCGACCGAATTGCAGATCCAGCGCCGCCGCGTTGTAGGCCGGGTAGAGCACGATTGCCCCCTGGAAGTCCTTTGGCCATTGCTGCACCACGGCCAGCGCCTCGCGCCCACCGGTCGAGCCGCCGGCGAAATAGCTGCGCAGCGGCTGGCGACCGTAACGCTGTTCGATCAGGTACATTGCGGTGTCGCGGGTTTTCTTCAGCGCATCGTGGGCATAGTTGGCCAGCGCTTCTTCGTTCCAAGCGAAATCACCGGGGTTAACCGGGTTGGCGACATGCCCCGAGTCGCTGGCGAATACGGCATAGCCACGGCCCAGCGGCGTCGGTTGGTCGATCGGTCCGGCCGGGACGTTGCCAGCCACGTTGGGGACGGTGCCGTTATAACCGCCACCGCCGTACATCATCGCCTTGTCGTTCCACTGCTCCGGCAGAACGATGCGCATCTTGATCGTCGGTGCGCTCGGGTCGACCGGGGCGATTTCCACGTTCAGGTCACAATGCGCGCCGAAGGTCTGCGGCGCATTGCCACCGCCAGCCACCAGGGTGGAGGACGTTACCCTGGCGCCGGATGTAGGTAATGCGATCGCCGCGCTTGGAATCTTGGCTCCGGAGAGTTCGTTGCAACTGGCGGCAAGAGTGGGTTGGGCAATTGCCGCTGCCAGTAGAGCGGGTGCGGCAAGCAGCAGACGCGACGACGCCGAGCGGCGTGCGTGGGTTGCACGGAGTGCTTTCATGGGGGCTTCCTTCTTCTTGTTGTCGTGCCCGCGGCAGACGCCACGAGGCGAGTGCGCCCGGGCGAAAGAATACGGCAGCGGCCAGGCGCATCAGATGGAGCCAAACGCGTGCCAGGCGCAAGCGCTGAGGCTCGGCTCCCGATAGCCGGTCGATCGTCTGGTGTCGCGCCGCTCTAGCTCGATGAAGATGAAATTTGGTTGGGGTGTTCGTCAGTGCGGATCGCTGTCCAGCGGAAGCGACATGCCGGGCTGTAATGTCCGCGTGAATGGACAGTCTGTCTTGCAGTCCGGATTGTTCGGCGGTGCGGTGCCAAGAGCAATCGGTTTCCGCCTGGCGAGTGACAGAAAGCCCTATTGGATGCAGTTCGCCTAGCAAGCTTCCGGCACTTATTGCGGGCTCTGGTGCTTCTGCCCAGGCAACGATTATTATCGCCGCCCATTTTTTTCATTTCGGAACATTGGAATGAATTGCCGTCCCGGTTGTGGTGCCTGCTGTATTGCCCCTTCGATCAGTTCGCCTATCCCTGGCATGCCTTTCGGTAAGCCGGCTGGAGCGCGTTGTTTGCATCTTTCCGATTCGAATCTGTGCGGGCTGTTTGGTCATCCTACGCGGCCGGCTGTTTGTGCTGCTTTCATGGCTGATCGTAGTGTCTGTGGCGATCATCGGGATGATGCGATTCGATTGCTTGGCTGGCTGGAGCAGGCGACTGCCTGATCTGTTCACCGGCTTGATCGTTCTTGCGCTCCCGCCTGGTTACGCCGATACCGATACTCGGAGTGTCTCTCCTTGGCTTTGTTGACCATTTGATCTCGCGTGAGGCCGCTACCTGATTGATGCTCTGAGTCAGCTGCGAGTGTCTAGCGCGCAGAGCGTCCGGAGCAACGACTCCCGCGCGGGAACATGGAGCGATCAAGATGGGTCAGGCTCTCTGGGGAGACAACAATTTACTTGCCCAGAAAAACGAAACCCCGCCGATTTGGCGGGGTTCGTTAGCAGTCCTGGACTGTATTTCCAGCTAACAACTCAGCGAGGTAGATCGCGCTGCGGGTGGCCGGTGTACAGCTGACGTGGGCGTCCGATCTTCTGGCCGGATGCGATCATTTCTTTCCAGTGCGAAATCCAGCCGACGGTGCGTGCCAGCGCGAAGATCACCGTGAACATGCTGGTCGGAATGCCGATCGCCTTGAGGATGATGCCCGAGTAGAAGTCGACGTTCGGGTACAGGTTGCGCTCGGCGAAGTAGGGATCGTTCAGCGCGATCTCTTCCAGCTTCATAGCCAGCTCGAGTTGCGGATCGTTGATGCCCAGCTCACCCAGCACTTCGTCGCAGGTCTGCTTCATGACCTTGGCGCGCGGGTCGAAGTTCTTGTAGACGCGATGGCCGAAGCCCATCAGTTTGAATGGATCATTCTTGTCCTTGGCCTTGGCCAGGAACTTCTCGATGTTCGATACGTCGCCGATTTCGTCCAGCATGGTGAGGACGGCTTCGTTGGCGCCGCCGTGTGCCGGCCCCCAGAGCGCTGCAATGCCAGCGGCAATACAGGCGAATGGGTTGGCGCCGGTGGAGCCGGCAAGGCGGACGGTAGAGGTAGAAGCGTTCTGCTCGTGATCGGCGTGCAGAATAAAGATGCGGTCCATAGCCTTGGCCAGCACCGGGCTGATCGGCTTCACTTCACAAGGTGTGTTGAACATCATGTGTAGGAAGTTTTCAGCGTAGTTCAGGTCGTTGCGCGGATACATCATCGGCTGACCCATGGAGTATTTGTAAACCATGGCGGCCAGTGTCGGCATCTTGGCGACCAGGCGCACCGCTGAAATTTCGCGATGCTTCGGGTCGTTGATGTCCAGCGAGTCGTGATAGAAGGCCGACAGCGCACCGACAACGCCACACATGATGGCCATGGGGTGTGCATCGCGGCGGAAGCCATTAAGGAAGGACTTGAGCTGCTCGTGAACCATCGTATGGTTTTGCACGGTGCTGATGAACTTCGCCTTTTCTTCGGCGGTAGGCAATTCGCCATTCAGCAGGAGGTAGCAGGTCTCGAGATAATCTGCTTTTTCGGCCAGCTGTTCGATCGGGTAGCCGCGATGCAACAGAACGCCTTTGTCACCGTCGATGTAGGTGATCTTGGATTCGCAAGAGGCGGTGGACATGAAGCCGGGATCGAAGGTGAAACGACCCGTGGAGGTCAAGCCTCGAACATCGATTACGTCAGGCCCTACGGTGCCGGTTAGAACGGGCAGTTCGATGGCGTCTGCGCCTTCGATGATCAACTGCGCTTTGTTGTCAGCCATGTATGGCCTCCTGTTTTATGCTTGGAATCATCATGGCCCCCCACGCAGGGCCCGCATCACTATAGTGAGATAAATCTCAAAGTCAATTTACGCGGGCGCCCTGTTACAGAGGGCTTTTACGGGTGAATTCGCAACCAGAAGATGCTATTTACGGCATTTGTAATCAGGGACGCCATGCGCCTTTAGTGGCACTTCACCACATTGTCATTAGCCACCTAACTGTTTATACTCGGCGACCGACCGGCAGGGGCCTAACAGGCAGTTTCCTGTGGGTTGTCACTCGTGGGTGGCGGGTACCGCTGCGTGCTCTTCCCAACAACTGCCCTGCGTTTTCGGGGGCTCTCAAGTGTGAAAAAAAGCCGTGAAAAGCCAACGACCTGTAAACCTAGATCTTAGGACAATAAAGCTCCCAATCACTGCCTACACCTCAATCCTTCACCGCATTTCCGGCGTGATACTGTTTGTTGGTGTGGCCATTCTGCTGCTTGCGCTGGATGTCTCGCTTTCTTCTGCCGAAGGCTTCGAAGAAGTGAAAGCGTATATCAGCAGTCCGCTAGCCAAGCTGGTGATCTGGGCGCTGCTTTCTGCATTGCTGTACCACCTGGTGGCGGGTGTGCGTCACCTGATCATGGACACCGGGCATGGTGAGACGCTGGAAGGCGGCAAGCTGGGCTCGAAAATCGTTCTGGCCGTTTCGGCGGTGCTGATCGTTCTGGCGGGAGTCTGGATATGGTAACTAACGTCACGAACTTCTCGCGTTCGGGTCTGTACGATTGGATGGCTCAGCGCGTCTCTGCGGTGGTTCTCGCGGCTTACTTCATTTTTCTGATCGGATACCTGCTTGTGAATCCGGGGCTGGAATACGCTCAGTGGCAGGGACTCTTTTCGTCCAGCTGGATGCGTATCTTCAGTCTGCTGGCACTGGTCGCCCTGAGTGTGCATGCATGGGTTGGTATGTGGACCATTTCCACTGACTACCTGACCAACATGGCAATCGGTAAGTGGGCTACCGGTGTGCGTTTCCTCTTCCAGGCAGTGTGTGGCATCGCCATGTTCACATTCTTCGTCTGGGGTGTGCAGATTCTTTGGGGTATCTGATCCATGGCTAGCATTCGTACTCTTTCTTATGACGCCATCATTATTGGTGGCGGTGGCGCGGGCATGCGCGCCGCGCTGCAGCTGGCCCAAGGTGGCCACAAAACTGCGGTGGTGACTAAGGTTTTCCCGACCCGTTCCCATACCGTTTCCGCTCAGGGTGGCATCACCTGCGCTATCGCTTCGGCCGATCCGAACGATGATTGGCGTTGGCATATGTACGATACCGTCAAGGGTTCCGATTACATCGGCGATCAGGACGCTATCGAATACATGTGTTCCGTTGGACCTGAAGCGGTGTTTGAGCTGGAGCACATGGGGCTGCCGTTCTCTCGTACCGAGCAGGGCCGTATTTACCAGCGTCCGTTTGGTGGTCAGTCCAAGGACTACGGCAAGGGCGGTCAGGCTGCCCGCACCTGTGCTGCGGCCGACCGTACCGGTCACGCGCTGCTGCACACGCTTTATCAGGCCAACCTGAAAGCCGGCACCTCTTTCCTTAATGAGTGGTACGGCGTCGACCTGGTGAAGAACCAGGATGGTGCCATCGTCGGCATCATCGCAATCTGCATCGAAAATGGCGAAACGGTTTATATCCGCTCCAAGGCCGTGGTTCTGGCTACCGGCGGTGCCGGTCGTATCTATGCATCCACCACCAATGCCCTGATCAATACCGGTGACGGTATCGGTATGGCGCTGCGTGCCGGTGTGCCGGTTCAAGACATCGAGATGTGGCAGTTCCACCCGACGGGTATCGCCGGTGCTGGCGTGCTGGTGACCGAAGGTTGCCGTGGTGAGGGTGGTTACCTGATCAACAAGCACGGCGAGCGCTTCATGGAGCGTTATGCTCCGAACGCGAAAGATCTTGCCGGTCGTGACGTCGTCGCTCGCTCGATGGTTAAGGAAATCCTGGCTGGCAACGGCTGTGGTCCGGACGGCGATCACGTGATGCTCAAGCTCGATCACCTCGGCGAAGAAGTGCTGCACAGCCGTCTGCCGGGTATCTGTGAGCTGTCCAAGACCTTTGCTCACGTCGATCCGGTCACTGCTCCGGTTCCTGTTGTTCCGACCTGCCATTACATGATGGGCGGCATCGCCACCAATATCCACGGTCAGGCAATGACCCAGGATGCCAACGGCAATGACAAGATTATCGATGGCTTGTTTGCCGTAGGCGAAGTGGCGTGCGTATCCGTGCATGGCGCCAACCGCCTGGGCGGCAACTCGCTGCTGGATCTGGTCGTATTCGGCCGTGCGGCTGGTCTGCATTTGGAAAAAGCGCTGAAGGACGGTATCGAGCATCGCGGTGCTACGGAAACCGATTTGGACGTGGCGCTGAATCGCCTGGCCAGTCTGAACGAGCGGACTGCTGGTGAAGATGTCGCTTCGCTGCGTAAAGAGCTGCAAAGCTGCATGCAGAACTACTTCGGTGTGTTCCGTACTGGCGAATATATGCAGAAGGGCATCGCCCAGTTGGCTGATCTGCGTCAGCGTATCGCTACCGTCAAGATTTCTGACAAGAGCCAGGCGTTCAATACCGCGCGTATCGAGGCGCTGGAACTTCAGAATCTGCTGGAAGTTGCCGAAGCGACTGCCATTGCTGCTGAAAACCGCAAAGAATCCCGCGGTGCGCATGCTCGTGAAGATTACGAAGAGCGTGACGATGAAAACTGGCTGTGCCACACCCTGTACTTCCCAGGTGAGAAGCGTGTAGCCAAGCGTGCCGTGAACTTCTCTCCGAAGACAGTTCCGACTTTCGAACCCAAGGTCCGGACTTACTGAGGTCGCCGATATGTTGCAAGTGAGCGTTTATCGCTACAACCCGGATAAAGACGAAAAGCCATACATGCAGGACTTCCAGATCAATACCGATGGTAAAGATCTGATGGTTCTCGACGTCTTGGCGCTCGTCAAGGAACAGGACGAAGGTTTCTCCTATCGTCGTTCCTGCCGCGAAGGAGTCTGTGGCTCCGATGGCATGAACATGAACGGCAAAAATGGCCTGGCCTGCATCACTCCGCTGTCGGCCGTGGTCAAGGGCAACAAGCTGGTGGTTCGCCCGCTGCCTGGTTTGCCAGTTATTCGTGACTTGGCCGTCGATATGGGCATCTTCTATAAGCAGTACGAGAAGGTTCGTCCTTATCTGATGAACGATACGCCTGCTCCGGCTATCGAACGTCTGCAGAGTCCGGAAGATCGGGAAAAGCTTGACGGTCTGTACGAGTGCATTCTGTGCGCTTGCTGCTCGACCAGCTGCCCATCCTTCTGGTGGAATCCGGACAAGTTCCTTGGCCCGGCTGCGCTGCTTCAGGCCTACCGCTTCCTGGCCGATAGCCGCGACACCGAGACTGAGAACCGTCTGACTGCGCTGGACGATCCGTTCAGTGTGTTCCGCTGCCGCGGCATCATGAACTGCGTAAGTGTTTGCCCGAAAGGGTTGAACCCGACCAAGGCGATTGGTCATGTGCGGAACATGCTGTTGCAGAGTGCAACCTGACGTGCCAAGGGTGGCCACGGTTACTTGAGTGACCGTAGGCCCCTAATGCTTTACCGCGACACCTGCGGCGCCGAAGTTCCAACGACGGCGCCGTAGTCTTAGTAGGAATCTCAGCTCACAAAGCCGGGATTTCGCTCTGAAAATTTGATGACCAGCAGGAGCATCCGGGGTGGTTCTCGGAAACTATCTGCGCGGTCCGTAGTGGCTTTACCTGGGTCGCTGCTTCAGAACTTGGGAAGTCATGCTGCGGTCTCCACGCTGGTGGTGTCTCCTTATCGAAGGTGACCAGACATGCAAGAAAGCGTAATGCAGCGCATGTGGGACAGTGCCCACCTATCCGGTGGTAACGCTGCCTATGTGGAAGAGCTTTATGAGCTCTACCTGCACGATCCCAACGCTGTGCCCGAAGAGTGGCGCACTTACTTCCAGAAGTTGCCCATCAGTGGCGGCGCTACGGCCGATGTTTCGCATTCGACGATTCGCGATCACTTCGTCCTGCTGGCCAAGAACCAGCGTCGCGCACAGCCTGTTTCGGCAGGCAGCGTCAGTAGCGAGCATGAGAAGAAGCAGGTCGAAGTCCTGCGTCTGATACAGGCATACCGGATGCGTGGCCATCAGGCTGCACAGCTTGATCCGCTCGGCTTGCAGCAGCGCCCGGCTCCGGCTGATCTTGCCATCAACAACTACGCTTTGACCGATGCCGACCTGGATACGGTTTTCCGCACCGGTGACCTTGCCATGGGCAGGGATCAGGCGACATTGCGGGAAATTCAGCAGGCGTTGCAAGAGACGTATTGTCGCACCATCGGTGCCGAATTTACCCATATTGTCGATTCCGATCAGCGCAACTGGTTCATCCAGCGCCTGGAAAGCGTCCGTGGGCGTCCCGTCTTCTCGTCGGAAATCAAAAGCCATCTGCTCGAGCGTCTGACTGCTGCCGAGGGCCTTGAAAAGTACCTAGGCACCAAGTATCCGGGCACCAAACGCTTCGGCCTGGAAGGCGGCGAGAGTCTGATTCCACTGCTCGACGAGATCATTCAGCGTTCCGGTTCGTACGGCACCAAGGAAATCGTCATCGGCATGGCCCACCGCGGCCGTCTTAACGTGCTGGTCAATACCTTCGGCAAGAACCCGCGCGACCTGTTCGATGAGTTCGAAGGCAAGAAAGTCGAAGGTCTCAGCTCGGGCGACGTTAAGTACCACCAGGGCTTTTCCTCGAACGTGATGACGCCAGGTGGCGAAATCCATCTGGCGATGGCCTTCAACCCGTCTCACCTGGAAATCGTTTCCCCGGTAGTCGAAGGTTCCGTTCGCGCGCGTCAGGACCGTCGTTCTGATTCGGTAGGCGACAAGGTGCTCCCGGTAACCATCCATGGTGATGCGGCGGTCGCCGGCCAGGGCGTGGTCATGGAAACCTTCCAGATGTCGCAGACCCGAGCCTATCGGACCGGCGGCACCATCCGCATCGTGATCAACAACCAAGTCGGCTTCACGACGAACAAGCAGGAAGACGCGCGCTCCACCGAGTACGCGACCGACGTTGCCAAGATGATCCAGGCGCCGATCTTCCATGTGAATGCGGATGATCCGGAGGCTGTTCTGTTCGTTACGCAGTTGGCTGTCGATTACCGCATGCAGTTCAAGCGGGACATCGTCATCGACTTGATCTGCTACCGTCGTCGTGGTCACAACGAGGCCGACGAGCCGAGCGGTACTCAGCCGCTGATGTATCAGAAGATCGCCAAGCAGCGCACCACCCGTGAGCTGTATGCCGATTCGCTGATGCAGTCGAAGGTGCTGGAAGATGCGCAGGTGCAGGCAAAGGTCGATGAATATCGCACCGCGCTAGACAATGGCTTGCACGTGGTCAAGAGCTTGGTCAAAGAGCCCAACAAGGAGCTCTTCGTCGATTGGCGCCCTTATTTGGGTCATGCCTGGACCGCGCGCCACGATACCCGTTTCGACCTGAAAGCCCTGCAGGAACTGTCCAGCAAAATGCTGGCTACTCCCGAAGGTTTTGTTGTTCAGCGCCAGGTTTCGAAGATTCTCGAAGACCGTCAGAAGATGGGTGCTGGCGCGCTGGCGATTAACTGGGGCTACGCCGAGACACTGGCTTATGCGACCTTGTTGTTCGAAGGCCATCCGGTGCGCATCAGCGGTCAGGACGTCGGTCGCGGTACCTTCTCGCACCGCCATGCGGCGCTGCACAACCAGAAGGATGGCAGCACCTACATTCCGTTGCAGCATCTCTATGATGGACAGCCGCGCTTCGACCTGTACGACTCCTTCCTGTCCGAAGAAGCGGTGCTTGCGTTCGAATACGGTTACGCCACCACCATGCCCAACGCGCTGGTGGTTTGGGAAGCTCAATTCGGCGACTTCGCCAACGGTGCGCAGGTCGTCATCGACCAATTCATCACCAGCGGTGAGCACAAATGGGGCCGTCTTTGCGGCCTGACCATGTTGTTGCCGCACGGCTATGAAGGGCAGGGGCCTGAGCATTCGTCAGCACGTCTGGAGCGCTATCTGCAGCTGTGCGCCGAGCACAACATCCAGGTTTGCGTACCGACTACGCCGGCACAGGTCTACCACATGCTGCGTCGTCAGGCGATCCGCCCGCTGCGCAAGCCGCTGGTGGCCCTGACGCCGAAGTCGCTGCTGCGCCACAAGCTGGCGACCTCGACGCTGGAGGAACTGACCCAGGGCTCGTTCCTGACCGTGATTCCGGAAATTGATCAGATCGAGCCGAGCAAGGTCGAACGTCTGGTCATGTGCAGCGGCAAGGTCTACTACGATCTGCTGGACAAGCGTCGTAACGAAGGTCGCGAAGATATCGTGATCGTTCGTCTCGAGCAGCTGTACCCGTTCCCGGAAGAGGATCTGGCCGAAGTGCTCGCGCCGTACCAGAACCTCAAGAGCATCGTCTGGTGTCAGGAAGAACCGATGAACCAGGGCGCGTGGTACTGCAGCCAGCACCACATGCGTCGTGTTGCCGTCGCGCACAAGAAGGAGCTCTTCCTGCAGTACGCGGGTCGTGAAGCTTCTGCTGCACCTGCGGTCGGCTATGCATCCATGCACGCCGAGCAGCAGGAGAAACTGCTGCAGGACGCCTTCACCGTTTAATCATTCTTGCAAGAGGCCGCGAAAACCGCGGCCTCGATGTAAAAACCGAATCAAATAGGACCCCAGCTAATGGCTATCGAGATCAAAGCCCCTCAATTTCCTGAATCGGTTGCTGACGGCACCGTTGCTACCTGGCACAAGCAGCCGGGCGATGCAGTCAAGCGCGACGAACTGATCGTCGACATCGAGACCGACAAGGTCGTGATGGAAGTACTGGCCGAAGCGGATGGCGTACTGAGCGAAATCGTCAAGAATGAGGGCGACACCGTACTGAGCGGCGAGCTGCTCGGCAAGCTGGATGCTGGCGCTACCGCCGCCGCGTCTTCGCCTGCTGCAGCCCCGGCTCAGGCCGCTGCCCCTGCTGCTGCGCCGGCACCTGCCGCGGGCGGTGAAGATGCCATCCTCGCTCCGGCCGCGCGCAAGCTCGCCGAAGAAAATGGCATCGATCCCAACAGCGTCAAGGGCACTGGCAAAGACGGTCGCGTCACCAAGGAAGATCTGGTTGCTGCCATCGAAGCCAAGAAGTCCGCACCCGCCGCTGCCGCCAAGCCCGGTGCAGCTGCTACCGCGCCCGTCGTTACTGCTGCCGGCGATCGCACCGAGAAGCGCGTCCCGATGACTCGCCTGCGCGCCAAGGTTGCCGAGCGTCTGGTCGAAGCACAGTCGAACATGGCGATGCTGACCACCTTCAACGAAGTCGACATGACCGAAATCATGGCCCTGCGTTCGAAGTACAAGGATCTGTTCGAGAAGACCCACAACGGCGTGCGCCTGGGCTTCATGTCCTTCTTCGTCAAGGCTTCTGTCGAGGCGCTGAAGCGCTTCCCGGCAGTCAACGCTTCGATCGACGGCACCGACATCGTTTACCACGGCTATCAGGACATCGGCGTGGCCGTCTCCAGTGACCGTGGTCTAGTCGTGCCGGTCCTGCGTAATGCCGAACTGATGAACCTGGCTGAAGTCGAAAGCGGCATCGCCACCTTTGGCAAGAAGGCCCGCGACGGCAAACTGTCGATCGACGAAATGACTGGCGGCACCTTTACCATCACCAACGGCGGTACCTTCGGTTCGATGATGTCGACGCCTATCGTCAATCCGCCGCAGGCCGCCATCCTGGGTATGCACAACATCCTGCAGCGCCCGATGGCCATCAATGGTCAGGTAGTCATCCGTCCGATGATGTATTTGGCGCTGTCCTACGATCATCGCCTGATCGACGGTAAGGAAGCGGTCAGCTTCCTGGTGACCATCAAGAACCTGCTGGAAGATCCGGCCCGTTTGCTGCTGGACATCTAATAGCAGCCGCAGGCTGCAGGTCGCGAGTTGCTAGTGATAGCAGTCCGTTCGATCTGTAGCTTGCAGCTTGCAGCTTTGCTTAAAGAGGATTCGTAATGAGCCAGAAATTCGACGTCGTCGTCATCGGGGCCGGCCCCGGCGGTTATGTAGCAGCGATTCGCGCCGCTCAGTTGGGTCTGAAGACCGCCTGCATCGAAAAATATCAGGGCAAGGAAGGCAAAACCGCACTGGGCGGCACCTGCCTGAACGTGGGTTGCATTCCTTCCAAGGCGCTGCTGGACAGTTCCTACAAGTTCCATGAGGCCCACGAGAGCTTCAAGGTTCACGGTATCAGCACTGGCGACGTCAAGATGGACGTTCCGACCATGGTGGCCCGCAAGGACCAGATCGTTAAGAATCTCACCGGCGGCGTTGCGGGGCTGTTGAAAGCCAATGGTGTCACCGTTTTTGAAGGCCATGGCAAGCTGCTCAGCGGCAAGCAGGTCGAAGTCACCAAGCTCGACGGTAGTACCGAAACGCTGGCAGCCGAGAACGTCATTTTGGCCTCGGGCTCCAAGCCGGTGGACATTCCGCCCGCACCTGTCGACCAGAACACTATTGTCGATTCCACTGGTGCGCTGGACTTCCAGAGCGTCCCGGCGAAGTTGGGCGTCATCGGTGCCGGCGTGATCGGCCTGGAACTGGGTTCGGTATGGGCTCGTCTGGGCGCTGAAGTCACCGTGCTGGAAGCGATGGACAAGTTCCTGCCGGCCGCTGACGAGCAGATCTCCAAGGAAGCTTTCAAGGTTCTGAGCAAGCAGGGTCTGAAAATCCTGCTGGGTGCGCGTGTCACTGGTTCCGAAGTGAAGGGCGATCAGGTCACTGTCAACTTCACCAATGCCGATGGCGAGCAGCAGCAGACCTTCGACAAGTTGATCGTTGCGGTTGGCCGTCGTCCAGTCACCACCGATCTGCTGGCTGCCGATGCCGGCGTCGACATGGACGAGCGTGGCTTCATCTTCGTCGACGACTATTGCGCTACCAGCGTTCCCGGCGTTTATGCGATCGGTGACGTGGTGCGTGGCGCCATGCTCGCCCACAAGGCCTCGGAAGAGGGCGTGATGGTTGCCGAGCGCATCGCCGGACACAAGTCGCAAATGAACTACGACCTGGTTCCCTCGGTCATCTATACCCATCCGGAAATCGCATGGGTCGGCAAGACCGAGCAGGCGCTGAAAGGCGAGGGCGTGGAAATCAACGTCGGTACCTTCCCGTTCGCTGCGAGCGGCCGTGCAATGGCTGCCAACGACACCGCTGGCCTGGTCAAGGTGATCGCTGATGCCAAGACCGACCGTGTACTCGGCGTGCATGTGATGGGTCCGGCTGCGGCGGAACTGGTTCAGCAGGGCGCAATTGGTATGGAGTTCGGCACCAGTGCTGAAGATCTGGGCATGATGGTGTTCTCGCATCCGACCATGTCCGAAGCGCTGCACGAAGCAGCATTGGCGGTGAATGGCCACGCCATCCACATTGCCAACCGCAAAAAGCGCTGATAGCGCCGCGGTAAAAAAGACGGATTGCATTGTTCCATCGGCACAGCGCAATCCGTCGATACCTTCACGCAAGGTATGACAGGTCTCTGAAAGGTGTTCTCGATAGTTTTCAGCGACTTGAGGCGACGCGGCATACATGCAACGTCTGATGCACATCAAACCGAACGGTAGCTAAGATGAATCTTCACGAATATCAGGGTAAGCAACTGTTTGCTGAGTACGGATTGCCAGTTTCCAAAGGCTACGCAGTCGATAGCCCGAAGGAAGCGGCGGAAGCCTGTGACCATATCGGTGGCACCGAGTGGGTGGTCAAAGCCCAGGTACATGCTGGTGGCCGCGGCAAAGCAGGTGGTGTCAAGCTGGTACGCAGCAAGGACGAAGCCCGTGCATTCGCCGAGCAGTGGCTGGACAAGCGTCTGGTGACCTACCAGACCGACGCCAACGGCCAGCCGGTCAGCAAGATTCTCGTCGAAGCTTGCACCGACATCGACAAGGAGCTCTATCTGGGCGCCGTGGTCGATCGCGCCACCCGCCGCATCGTGTTCATGGCGTCCACTGAAGGTGGCGTGGACATCGAAAAGGTCGCTCACGATACCCCTGAAAAAATCCTCAAGGCCACGATTGATCCGCTGGTCGGCGCTCAGCCGTTCCAGGGCCGCGAGCTGGCGTTCCAGCTGGGCCTGAAAGGCGATCAGGTCAAGCAGTTCGTGCACATCTTCGTAGGCCTGGGCAAGCTTTTCGTCGATTACGACCTGGCGCTGCTGGAAGTCAACCCGCTGGTCATCAAAAAAGACGGCAACCTGCACTGCCTGGATGCCAAGCTGAACATCGACAGCAACGCCATCTACCGCCAGCCGAAGCTGCGCGGCATGCAGGATCCCTCTCAGGATGACCCGCGCGAAGCTCACGCGGCCAAGTGGGAGCTGAACTACGTAGCGCTGGACGGTAACATTGGCTGCATGGTCAACGGCGCGGGTCTGGCGATGGGCACCATGGACATCGTCAACCTGCACGGCGGCAAGCCAGCTAACTTCCTCGACGTGGGCGGCGGCGCTACCGAAGAGCGTGTTACCGAGGCATTCAAGATCATTCTTTCCGACGAAAACGTTGCCGCTGTTCTGGTCAACATCTTCGGTGGCATCGTCCGCTGCGACATGATCGCCGAAGGCATCATCGGTGCGGTCAAGGAAGTCGGCGTGAAGGTGCCGGTGGTCGTTCGCCTGGAAGGCAACAATGCCGCACTTGGCGCCAAGATGCTGGGTGAAAGTGGTCTGAACATCATCGGCGCGACCAGCCTGACCGATGCGGCCATTCAAGTCGTCAAAGCCGCGGAGGGCAA
This sequence comes from Pseudomonas sp. MTM4, assembly GCF_019355055.1. NCBI lineage: Bacteria > Pseudomonadati > Pseudomonadota > Gammaproteobacteria > Pseudomonadales > Pseudomonadaceae > Pseudomonas > Pseudomonas sp. MTM4. Next base: position 934,069 of record NZ_CP048411.1, on the reverse strand, counting down.
ATAATGAGCGTCCTGATCAATAAAGACACCAAGGTCATCTGCCAGGGCTTTACCGGCTCGCAGGGCACCTTCCACTCCGAGCAGGCCATCGAGTACGGAACCAAGATGGTTGGCGGCGTGACGCCGGGCAAGGGCGGCACTACCCACCTCGGCCTCCCGGTATTCAATACCGTCAAGGAAGCGGTGCAGGCGACTGGTGCCGAGGCGTCCGTCATCTATGTACCGGCGCCATTCTGCAAGGATTCGATTCTGGAGGCTGCGTTTGGCGGCATCAAGCTGATCGTTTGCATCACCGAAGGCATCCCGACCCTCGATATGCTTGAAGTGAAGATCAAGTGCGATGAGCTGGGTGTGCGTCTGATTGGCCCGAACTGCCCCGGCGTAATTACTCCGGGTGAGTGCAAGATCGGTATCCAGCCAGGTCATATTCATTTGCCTGGTAAGGTCGGTATCGTTTCACGTTCCGGCACCCTGACTTACGAAGCGGTCAAGCAGACCACTGACGCCGGTTTCGGTCAGTCCACCTGCGTCGGCATCGGTGGCGACCCGATTCCAGGCTCGACCTTCATCGACATCCTCAAGCTGTTCCAAGAAGACCCGCAGACCGAAGCGATCGTGATGATCGGTGAAATCGGTGGCTCCGCCGAGGAAGAAGCCGCAGCCTACATCAAGGCGAACGTCACCAAGCCGGTCGTTTCCTACATTGCCGGTGTGACGGCTCCCGCCGGTAAGCGCATGGGCCATGCCGGTGCGATCATCTCTGGTGGCAAGGGTACCGCTGACGAGAAGTTCGCTGCGCTGCAGGATGCCGGAGTCAAGACTGTTCGTTCGCTTGCCGATATCGGCAAGGCGCTTGCAGAACTGACCGGTTGGGAAGTCAAGCAAGGCTGATTTCTGACCTGCGACACGAGATGCCAGTCAGCCTGTCTGACTGGCATTTTTGTTTCCAGAGTCCTGCAATTGCAGCTGGTGCAGCTGACTCTCTTAGTCAGCTGGCTAACAAAGCGCAGCATGGAGCGTTAGCTGCATCGCTTAACTGAACGGCATTAGCGGTTTTCAGCGGAAACCGTTTTCTGATCGGATCGTACAGGGCTGAATTACGTGGCATGTGAGGGCGTGAACTGCCGGGGCGCTTTCCCGATTTCGTAATGCTCAGCTGTTTATGTGCCGTCGCCTCGGGGCGAAGTGGTTGGCTTTGTCAGCGCAACATCGTCGAAAATTGGCAAAGTCTCGCTCTAGAGCGGGAATTCCATTAAGGTGCGTCCTTTTTTCTCGCGTGGCTCGACGGATACTGTCCGCTTGCCGAGACGGATGCGCCTGGGTGCGTCCTTCGAACCAGAACCTCCTGCAGTGGTAATAAACGATGACTCGATTGAAAGGCCTGGATCTGCTGGCCCTTGGATTCATGACATTCGCGCTCTTCCTCGGCGCTGGCAATATCATCTTCCCACCAAGCGCCGGTATGGCTGCCGGGCATTCCATCTGGCCCGCCGCGATGGGTTTCTTGTTGACCGGTGTTGGGTTGCCGCTGCTCACCGTAATTGCGCTGGCGCGCGTTGGCGGCGGTATGGACAGGCTAACCGCGCCACTGGGGCGGGGCGCCGGAACGCTGCTAGCCGTTGCGGTATATCTGGCCATCGGCCCGCTGTTCGCGACGCCGCGCACAGCGGTGGTGTCCTTCGAAATGGGCGTGGCGCCGTTCACCGGAAACTCGGCCATACCGCTGTTCGTTTACACCGCGTTGTTCTTTGCTGCGACGCTGTTTCTCGTACTGAATCCCGGTCAGCTGGTTGATCGGGTCGGTAAATTCATTACGCCGGTGTTGCTTGCGGCTTTGCTGGTTCTCGGTGGGGCAGCTCTTTTCGCGCCAGCCGGTGAAATCGGCACCACAGCTGAGAGCTACCACAACGGCCCATTACTCAAGGGCTTTCTTGAAGGGTACCTGACGATGGATACGTTGGGTGCGCTGGTGTTCGGCATCGTTATCGCCACCGCCATTCGCGACCGAGGTGTGACGGAGCCCGCGCTGGTAACGCGCTACTCGGTGATTGCCGGAGCCATTGCAGCGGTTGGGCTCTCGCTTGTTTATCTGGCGCTTTTCTATCTTGGCGCGACTAGCCAGGGCATCGCAGGCGACGCGCAGAACGGTGTGCAGATCCTCACTAGTTACGTGCAGCACACATTCGGTACTACGGGCAGCTTGTTGTTGGCCGTGGTGATAACCCTGGCGTGTCTGACCACTGCGGTCGGACTGACAACTGCCTGCGGCGAATATTTCAGCGGTCTCCTTCCGGTCAGTTACCGGGTGGTGGTGGTCGTGTTCACTCTGTTTAGCCTGTTGGTGTCGAACCAGGGGCTGACTCAGCTGATCAGCGTTTCCGTACCGGTGCTGGTCGGACTCTATCCGCTTGCGATCATGCTGGTTGCGCTGAGTCTGCTTGACCGTTGCTGGGTCTCGCCGAGCCGTGTTTTCGTTCCGGTGATGGCCGTGACCCTTGTTTTCGGCGTTGCGGATGGTCTTTCGGCTGCCGGCTTCACGAATCTGGTTCCCGATATGTTCACCATGTTGCCGCTGGCGGCGCAGAGCATGGGTTGGCTGGTGCCGGTGCTGGTCACTCTGGCTATAGCATTTGTGATCGATCGGCTGCTCGGTACCGCTCGGACCGCCCAGCGTTAGCGAGCGCCCCTGGGACTGCAAGCCTGGGAGCCGAGGCGTCGGTATTGGCTGGCTATAATCAGGCGCGAGTGTTTGGAGGCGTTATGTCTATTCCGAGTCATCTGCTGCCGCACCTGATTGCCGTGGTCTGGTTCATCCTCTGTTGGGCCGGGTATACCCGGTATGCCAGTTGGCGAGCCAGGGATACGGCTTGCCTGGCCTCGGTACTGCATCTTTACCGTCAGGACTGGATGCAGCGCATGCTTATGCGTGACAACCGAATCGCCGATGCGAACGTGATCGGCAATCTGGAGCGCAATGCCAGCTTCTTCGCATCCAGTACGCTGATTATCCTGGCGGGCATCCTCACCGCGCTGGGCGCTTCGGACAGAGCGGTTTCGCTGTTGGCTGATTTGCCGTTCGCGCAACCAGTGAGCCGAGGGCTTTCCGAAATCAAACTGCTCTCACTGGGTGTCGTCTTCGTCTACGCCTTTTTTACCTTCAGCTGGTGCATGCGGCAGTACAATTTTGCCGCTGTGCTGGTCGCTTCGGCGCCCATGGCCGGTGAGCGCAACGTCAGCGACCAGGAGCGCAAATCATTTGCCGAGCGCTCCGCCCGGGTTATTTCGATGGCGGCCAACCAGTTCAACTTCGGGCTGCGTGCGTATTATTTCGGCATGGCCACGCTGGCGTGGTTCATCCATCCCTGGTTCTTCATGGGTGTGACGGCTGGAGTCGTGTTGATCCTCTATCGGCGCGAATTTCATTCCGACGTGCTGAAGGTGATGGTATTTACGCCAACCTTGCCTGCCGAGCTTCCCAAGGAATAGAGCGCCACGACCGACCCGGTTAATATGCTCGGCTTTTTTCCATTCGAGAGTTCGCATGAGCGATAGCCTGATACTGGAGCGCACCCAGCGCTTCCTTTCATTTTTACGTCACTGCCAAGTCCTCGGCATGAGCGTCGAACACGCCGATGCCAAAGGGCTCACACTGCGCCTACCGTACAGCGAAAAGATCGTCAGCGATCCTGAAAGCGGGCGTGTTCACGGCGGGGCGATCACTACGCTCATGGACACGACCTGCGGTATCTCCACGGCGTGTGCGCTACCCGAACTGGAAATCTGTCCGACGCTCGACCTGCGCATCGATTACATGCACCCGGCGGAACCGAATCATGATGTGTTCGGCTTCGCGGAATGCTATCGGGTCACACCGACGGTAATCTTCACGCGCGGGGTGGCCTACCAGCGCAATATCAATGAGCCGATCGCACACGTCGTCGGGGCATTTATGCGCATGGGTACGAACGCCCCGGTTCCGGTGCCGGAGGTGCCTCGATGAGCCGTCTGGATCTTGATGTATTGGTCAGCGAAGCTCACGCCAGCAACAATTACGATGCGCTGCTGCAAATGGTGCCGTATGCCAAGCTCATCGGCATCGAGTGTTTGCGGTTGGGCGATGAGATGGTATTCCGGCTGCCAAAGAACCTGGACAACATCGGTAATCCCACGCTTCCGGCTATCCACGGTGGTGTGATTGCAGGCTTCATGGAGCATGCAGCGATGCTCCATCTGTTGATGTTCATGGGCGCGCCACATTTGCCCAAAATCATCGACTTCTCGATAGATTATCTTCGGGCCGGTCACTATCGTGACACCTTTGCCGCATGCCAGGTCTGGCGTCAGGGGCGTCGGGTAGCCAACGTCGCCGTGACAGCCTGGCAAACGAATCAGGCCGAGCCAATAGCCACTGCACGTTGTCACTTCAAGGTCAACGAGCCCTGATACGTCTGGCGGTTGCCACTACAGATGTATGAAGGGTGTTGAATGGATGCGTTGCTGATACTGGGCGGGCTGCTGCTGATAGTAGCGGGTATCGTCTGGTTGATCGTTCTGGCCTTTGAAACGGGCTTGCTGTGGGGTGTTGGAAGCCTGCTTCCGCCGATCACTCTGCTCTACGTGATTCGATACTGGAGCGTCGCTCGAAAGGCTATCGGCCTCTCAGGGCTGGGATTCATACCTCTGGTTGTCGGGTTCACACTGCTCGCCAATCATGAGCCGGAACGAGTCGCGGCGATTGCCAGCCTCAAATGGCTTGAGCCGGACGAACACGCGCAGAGCCATGACCTGGCCATCCAACTGCGTGGCCAGCTTGATGGGCTCCCGTTCAATCCCCGCTCTGGCACGCTCATGGATGGCGTGCTGACGCTGCGGGAGGGCGATGGTCTATTCGCGTTGCAGGAGATCATCATTCGCCTGGGTGCCGCTCCGACGGGCGCGCTGCAGGTCGATGTGCTGCCCCAGGATGCCAATCCGATGCCCGAAATCGAGATCAACTGGATGCGTCCGGAGCAGGTGTTGCCAGAAGCGCGTACGATCAAGAGCGGCTACACCCTGCATCTCGATCTGCAACCGGTGCCACCGAACAGGTTGGCCGGCGGCTTTCACCTGGTTCTGCCAGCGTACTACCGCACCAGTATCAGCGGCCATGTCGAGCTTTTCACGGATGAGCTTCGTTATCGCTCGGGTCAGGTCGATCTGACTCACGACTCGACCGATACGCTCACTTATCTGGCCAAGGATTACCTGCAGAGACGTTTCCAGACGCCCGCCGTAACCATCGAATTGCTAGCGCCCGTCAGCTTTCCGGCCTCGGCTCTGGTTATCTCTGTGCAAGCAGAGGTGAAGGGGACGACCGACCGTTTCGAGCTGAATGTTCGTAAGGATGAACGAGGCTGGGCGGTCGAAAACGATGATTATCCACCTCTGCCTTTAGAAGTCGAAACACAACCCAAGGTGGAGGCAATCCGATCGGAAGTGCTTACGGACAGCACACCATTGCCTCGCACCGATCGCCGACAGCGGTTTTCCCTCGAGCGGTTACTGCGTAATCCAGCGCGCTATGAACATCTTCAGATGCGGGCACATACGGAACGCGGCGGGGTGGCCGAAGGGCGCTTCGTCGGTGTCGATCGAGACGGAAATTTGGCAATTCGGCGGATTCTGGAAGGGCCTGGAGAGGCTATCTACAATCTAGCGCCGGACGATATCGTCCTGCTCGAACTGCTTGAGCCGTAGCATCGGATCGCCGGCATCTGTCTGGCGGTTCCGGCTTCGAACTGAAGTAGAGGATGCCGCTCGACGCACTTGATTTTCCTCACCCAGCCCCCATCTGCTTGTCATTGCCGCAATTGCGGTCCCTGCCATTGACGATGTGGAGTTTGCAAGACGATGAGTGTGGAAACTCAAAACAAAGAAACCCTGGGCTTCCAGACCGAGGTGAAGCAACTGCTTCACCTGATGATCCATTCGCTGTACTCGAACAAGGAAATCTTCCTCCGCGAGCTGATTTCCAACGCGTCCGATGCCGCCGACAAATTGCGTTTCGAAGCGCTGGCCAAGCCGGAGCTGCTCGAAGGTGGTGCCGACCTGAAGATCCGCGTCACGTTCGACAAGGATGCCAAGACCGTTACCCTCGAGGATAACGGCATAGGCATGAATCGCGACGACGTCATCACCCATCTGGGCACCATTGCCAAGTCGGGTACCGCAGATTTCATGAAGCACCTCACGGGCGATCAGAAAAAGGATTCGCACCTGATCGGTCAGTTCGGGGTGGGTTTCTATTCTGCATTCATCGTTGCCGATCAGGTCGAGGTGTTCAGCCGCCGCGCTGGCACGCCTGCCGAGGAAGGCGTGTACTGGTCGTCGAAGGGCGAGGGTGATTTCGAGGTCGCCACCATCGAAAAAGCCGAGCGCGGAACCCGTATCGTTCTGCACCTCAAGTCGGGCGAAGAAGAGTTCGCCGATGGCTGGCGTCTGCGCAACATCATCAAGAAATACTCCGACCACATTGCGCTGCCCATCGAACTGCCCAAAGAACTCCATGGCGAGGAGGAGGACAAGCCGGCCGAGCCCGAGTGGGAAACCGTCAACCGCGCCAGCGCGCTCTGGACTCGTCCACGCACCGAGGTGAAGGACGAGGAATACCAGGAGTTCTACAAGCACGTCGGCCACGATTTCGAGAATCCGCTGGCCTGGAGCCACAACAAGGTCGAGGGGAAACTGGAATACACCTCGTTGCTCTACGTACCGGGCCGCGCGCCGTTCGATCTGTATCAGCGCGAGGCACTCAAGGGGCTCAAGCTTTACGTACAGCGCGTGTTCATCATGGATCAGGCCGATGAGTTCCTGCCGCTGTACCTGCGTTTCATTAAAGGTGTGGTCGACTCCAACGATCTATCGCTGAACGTTTCGCGGGAAATCCTGCAGAAGGACCCGGTCATCGACTCGATGAAATCGGCGCTGACCAAGCGCGTCCTGGACATGCTCGATAAGTTGGCCAAGGACAAGCCGGAGGACTACAAGAACTTCTGGAAACAGTTCGGCCAAGTGCTCAAAGAAGGTCCAGCGGAAGACTTCGCCAACAAGGAGAAGATTGCAGGACTCCTGCGCTTCGCTTCGACCCAGGATGCTTCCGGTGAGCAAAGCGTGTCGCTGGCCGACTACCTGGGTCGCGTGAAGGAAGGGCAGGACAAGGTCTACTTCCTGACCGGTGAGTCTTACGCCCAGGTCAAGAGCAGCCCGCATCTGGAAGTCTTCCGCAAGAAGGGCATCGAAGTGCTGCTGCTCACCGATCGTATCGATGAGTGGCTGATGAGCTACCTCACCGAATTCGATGGCAAGCAGTTCGTAGATGTTGCTCGAGGCGATCTCGATCTGGGCAAGCTGGACTCGGAGGAGGACAAGAAGGCTCAGGAAGAAGTCGCCAAAGCGAAGGAGGGGCTGGTCGAACGTCTCAAGGGCGCGCTAGGTGATGCCGTTGCTGAGGTACGTGTATCGCACCGTCTGACCGACTCGCCAGCGATTCTCGCGATTGGCGAGCAGGATCTGGGGCTGCAGATGCGCCAGATTCTCGAGGCTAGCGGGCAGAAGGTGCCGGAGTCCAAGCCGATCTTCGAGATTAACCCGCAGCATCCATTGATCGAGAAGCTGGACGCAGAGCCGGACGAGGATCGCTTCGCCGACCTGTCGCACATTCTCTTCGATCAAGCCGCGCTGGCCGCTGGTGACAGCCTCAAGGACCCAGCCAGCTATGTGCAACGGTTGAACAAGCTGCTGGTTGAGCTTTCAGCCTAAGTTACATATAGGCGTCTGGAAGGCCCGTCATTGACGGGCCTTTTGCGTTCAGGCCTGTAGTTGCTTTTTCGGACACTCTCCGCGTCATAAGTGGGGCTGGCCATCCCCAGAGCATGACCGACACCCGAGCCAAACCGCATTCGACTACTGAACCGCCACGCTGTAAGGCGGTCTATCCGCTTGGCTGTCAGGAGGTCATTGGTTGTTCAACTTACGAAACTGTTTTGTCGCGATGTGTCTGGTCGCCTTGATCGCACCGGTTCAAGCGCGGGACTATCGCTATAGCGACTCGCATCTGCATTTCGTTGATTTCTTCCAGGAAAGCGACGGCATGGCAAAGTTGCTCGAGGCCATGGACGCCGGTGATATCGACCATGTGATGATCAGTGGCATCCCCGTTGCCAAAAAGTGGCACGAAAACGAACCCAAGCGGCCTCGTTACTATGCTGGCGATGATGCGCCGGTTTATTGGTACAGCGCGACCGACGTGGTGGTTGCGGCGGCCTTGAAAGAGCTGAGCGACGAGCAGCGACGCCGTTTCCATCCGTTTCTCTCGGGTTTCAATCCCAACGACAAGAATGCCGATGCGCATATCCGGCGGATGCTCGAACTCGATCCGGGCCTCTGGCAGGGGTTGGGAGAAATATTCACGCGGCACGACGACGTCACTGCCTTGACCGAAGGCGATACACCTCGCGCCAACAACGAAGCGCTGACGCGTGTCTATCATCTGGCCGCCGAATACGATTTGCCCGTGATGCTGCATTCGAACATCACCTCCAAGCGTGAGCGTAACCCGCTGTATCTGGGCGAGCTGGAAGAGGCGTTGCGTAATCACCCCCATACTCGCTTCATTTGGGCGCATGCGGGGACGAGCATGGAGCTGCACCGTCATCAGGAAAAGCTCGATTTTCTTTTGGAGACGGTCACGCGGTTGCTGGATGACTATCCAAACCTTTACATCGATCTCTCCTGGACGATGCTCGATCCCTATCTCGTGAATGAGTCTGGTCAGCCAGACAGTGACTGGCTGGACTTGGTCGAGCGCCACCCCACGCGATTCATGCTGGGTTCCGACGTGGTCGGGCGGTTCGACAATCTGGGTGAGGGAATGCATGCATTCGACCCGTTTCTCGATGCGTTACCCGAGTCGATTGCTCACAAGGTTGCGCGTGACAACTTCCTTGATGTGCTGCCTCGCAAGCGGCAGGCTGAGGTTCGCTGAGATGTGGAGTAAGAACCGAGGCGAATTTGATGAATAGAACGCTGCGGTAGCAACCGCCGGTCGCGTTCTTTCCATGAAACGTGTTTTTCTGACGTCAATTTTTCAAGCTTATCGGTCGGGCTCCGATACCGAGGTAACCGCTGCGATGCTGCAGCGCTTCCTTTGGAGTAGTAAGCCCTCATGTCCATTCGACGTTTGAATATCTCCATCCGCTCGGCCATTGGCTTCGGCCTGATTGGTTTCATGGTTTTGGCGCTTGGCCTGTTTGCAATGAAACAGATGGCTGATATGCGCAAGGAATCCAGCCAAGTAGATCAGGTCTGGTTGCCGAGCCTCATCAGTTTGGGTGGTCTTGATATCGGCATGCAACGCACGCGTGCACTCACCATTCGGATGGTCACGCTAGACAGCAGCGAAGCGCTTAGCGCGACACGGCAGACACTCGACAAGCTCTCCGGTGATGTTCGTTCGATGCAGGCCGACTATGAGCGGCTGTTAACCACAGAGGAAGAGAAATCCGCTTATGAACGGTTCAAGGCGGCTCGAAGCCTTTATATGGTTGAGCAGGTAAAGGTGGTCGATTACGCAAGCAAGCGCGAGCGGGAACAAGCCCTGCAGGTCATGAACGGCTCTATCAATGCCCACGCCGATGCAATGACCAAGGCTTTAACCGACCTTCAGCAGATCAATGAGAAAGAAGCGGGGCGCGCTGCAGGCCGCGCGCTTGCTGCGTACGAAACGGCCTTCAACTGGGTGATCACCACCATTGTCATGGCTGCGTTGGTCACCGTGGCGCTGGCTGTTCTGTTTACCCGAAGTATCGTTCGGCCTTTGAGGCAAGCTGTCGAGCTGGCTGAAGCCGTCGCCTCGGGTGATCTCACTCGAGATTTCCTTATCGAAGGCAGCGATGAGCCGGCGCGCCTGCTGGCAGCACTCAAGGCGATGCAGGCAAGCTTGCGTAACACCATTCAGGGTATTTCCGATTCGTCCAATCAGCTCGCTTCAGCGGCGGAAGAGCTCAATACCGTGACCGAAGACTCAACTCGCGGTCTGCATCAGCAGAATCACGAGATCGAGCAGGCTGCTACTGCTGTGAATGAAATGACTGCGGCGGTGGACGAGGTCGCCCGCAATGCGGTGGCAACTTCAGAAGCTTCGCGTGAGTCGGACAAGACTGCGCAGCATGGCCGTGGACAGGTGATCAAGACAGTTGAATCCATCGGTATGCTGGCGGCTGATGTCACCACCACGGCCAGCCAGGTCGAGCAACTGGCAGGCCAGGTTCGAGACATCAGCAAGGTGCTGGATGTGATCCGTTCGATCGCCGAGCAGACCAATTTGCTGGCGCTCAACGCCGCCATCGAAGCGGCACGTGCTGGCGAGGCCGGACGCGGGTTTGCCGTCGTTGCGGATGAAGTAAGGGCGCTGGCGCATCGTACTCAGCAGTCCACTCAAGAGATCGAGCAGATGATCGGTGACGTGCATCAGGGCACCGATAAGGCCGTTCAAGCCATGCAGGCCAGTAACGAACGAGCACGCAGCACGCTCGACGTCGCTCGCACTGCAGGTGAGGCGCTTGAGGACATCACCAAGGCCATCAGCCAGATCAGCGAGCGCAATCTGGTCATAGCCAGCGCTTCGGAGCAGCAGGCCCAGGTGGCACGTGAGGTCGACCGTAATCTGGTCAATATCCGTGACCTGTCATTGCAGTCCTCGGCGGGCGCCAATCAGACCAGCGCAGCGAGCCAGGAGCTGTCGCATTTGGCGATCCGATTGAACGAGATGGTTGCGCGTTTCCGGATTTGACGGAGTCGCGACGCCCCGCCCGCCGGGGCGTCGCTGTACCGCAACCAATTCCGTGGCAGCCCTCGGTTCGTCTCAATGCTGGGCATATGGGCGTAGGATGCGTACTATTCGGCGTTTTTATTCGAACCTTCGCCTGCTCCAGTGCCAGGAAAGCCTTGGGTTCGCTCCAGCCTCTTACGCCGAGACTCTGTGATGTCCAACCTATCAACCCGTCTTTTCAGAGCTTATAACTGCGTCAGTCTGGTGACGCAGATCGTTGTCGGGCTTATCGCCGGTTGTCTGCTGGCCTGGTTGTTTCCGCAAGCGGCAAAGTCGGTCAGCTTGCTGGGTGATCTGTTCGTGTCTGGGTTGAAGGCTGTCGCCCCGATCCTGGTGTTTGTGCTGGTGACAGCGTCGCTGGCCAACCATAAACGCGGACAGCCGACGCATATTCGGCCGATTCTGATTCTCTATGCCTTGGGTACCTTGAGCGCCGCTGTGGTAGCGGTGACAGCCAGCGCACTGTTTCCAACGACTCTGATATTGACCAGCCAGGCGAACGATGTGGTGCCGCCCTCGGGCGTTGGCGCGGTGCTGCAAACGCTGATGTTCAACGTAGTAGACAACCCGGTACGGGCACTTATCGAAGGGAACTTCATCGGCATTCTGGCCTGGGCCATAGGCCTTGGATTTACCTTCCGCCATGCTCGTGACAGCACGCGTGACCTGATAACCGATATGTCGGAAGGTGTGACGCTGATCGTCAAGGTGGTGATCCGCTTTGCGCCGCTGGGCATCTTCGGTCTGGTAGCCGGAACACTTGCCGAGTCCGGGTTCTCGATGCTGACTGGTTACCTGAAACTGCTGCTGGTTCTGGTTGGCAGCATGCTGTTCATGGCGCTGGTGGTGAATCCGTTGATCGTGTTCTGGCAGATTCGCAAGAATCCCTATCCGCTGGTCTTCACCTGTCTGCGTGAGAGTGGCATCACTGCGTTCTTCACGCGCAGTTCGGCGGCGAACATCCCAGTCAACATGCAGCTGTGCGAACGTCTCGGGTTGCATAAGGACACCTACTCGGTGTCGATTCCGCTGGGCGCGACCATCAACATGGGTGGGGCAGCCATCACCATCACGGTGCTGACCCTCGCCGCAGTCAATACGCTGGGTGTCGTTGTAGATATTCCTACCGCCATTCTGCTCAGTCTGCTCGCCTCTATCTGCGCTTGCGGTGCTTCCGGCGTGGCTGGCGGCTCGCTGTTGTTGATTCCGCTAGCTTGCAGTCTGTTCGGAATATCCAACGATATGGCCATGCAGGTGGTTGCGGTCGGATTCATCATCGGTGTGGTGCAGGATTCGGCTGAAACTGCGCTGAATTCATCCACTGACGTGCTGTTTACAGCGGCGTCCTGTATGGCTCATGGCGATACAGTCGCAGTGACGGACGAAGGCTTGAGCTGAACCGTCCTGCGATTTACTTCAGCTTGAAACTTTGAAGTGCAAACGAAAACGCCCCGATCAGCTTGCTGATCGGGGCGTTTTCATTACTGCGGCTGTTCGGTCGATCAGCCTTTCCAGCGCTTGAGCACCAGGGTGGCGTTGGTGCCACCGAAGCCGAAGCTGTTGCTCATCACGGTGTCGAACTGAGCGTTCTCGCGGGTTTCGCGAACGATCGGCAGGTCGGCGACTTCTGGGTCCAGCTCGTCGATGTTCGCCGAGCCGGCGATGAAGTTACCCTGCATCATCAACATGCAGTAGATCGCTTCGTGAACGCCGGCGGCGCCCAGCGAGTGGCCGGACAGGCTCTTGGTCGAGCTGATGGCCGGGATCTTGTCACCGAACATGTTGCGCACGGCCTTGGCCTCGGCCACGTCGCCCACCGGGGTGGAAGTGCCGTGGGTGTTGAGATAGTCGACCGGGCCGTCGACCGTGGCCATCGCCTGCTGCATGCAGCGCAGCGCGCCTTCGCCACTGGGGGCGACCATGTCATAGCCGTCGGACGTGGCGCCGTAGCCGACGATTTCCGCGTAGATCTTGGCGCCGCGCTTGAGCGCGTGCTCCAGCTCCTCGACCACCACCATGCCGCCGCCGCCGGCAATGACGAAACCGTCGCGCTTGGAATCATAGGCGCGTGAGGCCTTTTCCGGCGTGTCGTTGTACTGGCTGGAGAGGGCGCCCATGGCGTCGAACAGGCAGCTCTGGCTGTAGTGCTCTTCTTCACCGCCACCGGCGAAGACCACGTCCTGCTTGCCCATCTGGATCTGCTCCATGGCATGGCCGATGCAATGCGCGCTGGTGGCGCAGGCCGAAGCGATGGAATAGTTGATGCCCTTGATGCGGAACGGCGTAGCCAGGCAGGCGGAAACCGTGCTGCTCATGGTGCGTGGCACCCGATATGGGCCGATGCGCTTGACGCCCTTGTCGCGCAGGATGTCGATGGCTTCCATCTGGTTGATGGTCGAAGCGCCACCAGAGCCGGCGATCAGACCGATGCGCGGATTGGAAATGTCATCGGCGCTGAGGCCGGAGTCTTCCAATGCCTGTTGCATGGCCAGATAGGCATAAGCCGCCGCATCGCCCATGAAGCGCAGGACCTTGCGGTCGATCAGCTCTTCAAGGTTCAGATCGACTGAACCCGAGACCTGGCTGCGCAGACCCATGTCCGCATAGGCCTGATTGAAACGAATGCCAGGGCGGCTGGCGCGCAGGTTGGCGGAAACGGTGTCTTTGTCATTGCCGAGGCAGGAAACGATACCCAGGCCGGTGATCACGACGCGACGCATGCGGAAGTCCTTCAAAAGCTATCGGTAGAGGTAAACAGGCCGACGCGCAAACCTTCGGCACTGTAGATCTCGCGACCATCCACGCTGACGGTGCCGTCGGCGATGCCGAGGATCAGCGAGCGACTGATGGTGCGCTTGATATGAATGTTATAGGTGACCTTCTTGGCGGTCGGAAGGACCTGGCCGAAGAACTTCACTTCGCCAGAACCCAGCGCACGACCACGGCCGGGGTTGCCCTGCCATCCAAGGTAAAAGCCGACCAGCTGCCACATGGCGTCGAGGCCCAGGCAGCCAGGCATGACCGGATCGCCTTCGAAATGACAGGCAAAGAACCAGAGATCAGGGTTGATATCCAGCTCGGCGACCAACTCGCCCTTGCCGTACTTGCCGCCCACTTCGCTGATATGAACGATGCGATCGACCATCAGCATGTTCGGCGCGGGCAGTTGCGCATTACCGGGCCCGAAAAGCTCGCCGCGGCTGCAACGGAGCAGATCTTCCCGAGTAAAGGCCTGTTGTTTGGTCATGCGTATTCCTCAATGGTCCCTTTATGGAGGGCTTGCTGCTTTTTATCTGACTCGAGATTGAAGAGTCCGATCATAAAGACTAGTCATAGACTGTCACCCTGCGCTGAAAGTCACAGCCCAAGGATACCGCTCGTTTCGACCAACTCGTAGGAAGACCATGGTAGAAACGGGCCGATACTTTAACACTCCTGATCTATGACAACGACCATGTGACGTTCTGTCCGTTATGGACCGATGAACAAAGTGTCATGACGATAGCGAGAGCTAGCCGAATAAAGCGGCTTCTGCCGGCTCAATATATCGCTGGAAACTGTAACCTGATGATTCGAATGACGATGGGCTTTGCACTGGCTGCGCGCTGACGGCTACGTATAATGCCGGCACTGCCACCGGGTGGCTCAAAACGGATACCCCATGACTGAACAGCAACCCATTGCGGTGCTTGGCGGCGGTAGCTTCGGTACCGCCATTGCGAATCTATTGGCCGAGAATGGTCACGGCGTGCGCCTGTGGATGCGCGATGCCGAACAGGCCGAGTGCATTCGCACGCAGCGCCAGAACCCTCGATACCTAAAAGGCGTGACGATCCTTTCTCAGGTCTGTCCGGTTACTGATCTGGGGCAGACGCTGGCGGATTGCTCGCTGGTCTTCGTGGCGCTCCCGTCCAGCGCGTTACGCCAGGCGCTAACGCCGTTCGCCGCTCAGCTGTCGGGCAAGATGCTGGTCAGCACGACCAAGGGCATCGAGACGAATGGCTTCATGCTGATGAGCCAGATCTTGGAAGAAATCGCTCCACAGGCCCGAATCGGTGTGATCTCGGGTCCGAATCTCGCTCGCGAAGTGGCCGAGCATGCGCTGACCGCGACCGTGGTGGCCAGCCACGACGAGGAACTCTGCCGATGCGTGCAGCAGGCTTTGCACGGGCGGACATTCCGCGTCTATGCCAGTGCCGATCGGTTCGGTGTCGAACTCGGGGGCGCGCTGAAAAATGTTTACGCGATCATGGCCGGTATGGCCGCCGCGCTCGGTATGGGTGAGAACACACGTAGCATGCTGATCACGCGTGCGCTCGCCGAGATGACGCGCTTTGCCGTCAGGCTGGGAGCCAATCCCATGACGTTTCTGGGGTTGGCGGGTGTCGGGGATCTGATCGTTACTTGCACCTCGTCGAAAAGCCGCAATTTTCAGGTGGGTCATGCGCTTGGTGAGGGCTTGAGCCTAGACGAGGCGGTGTCACGACTGGGTGAGGTTGCCGAGGGGGTCAACACCATCAAGGTATTGAAGACCAAGGCCGAGGAGCTGCAGGTGTACATGCCGCTGGTCACGGGGCTGCATGCCATTCTGTTCGAGGGGCGTACGCTGGAACAGGTAATCGAGCTGCTGATGCGCGGCGAGCCGAAGACCGACGTGGATTTCATCTCCACTGATGGCTTCTGACAACGACACCGGAGGTATGGATGAACACACCACAACGCAGCGCGGAGCGTGAGTCGCTGATCTTGCGCGCAATCTGGATGCTGCTTTTCTTTTTTGTCTGGCAAGTGGCCGAGCTGGTGCTGCTGGTTATCGTGGTGGCGCAGCTGGTCCTGCGGGCGGTAAACGGTAAGGTCAACGTGAGCCTGCAAGAGTTGGGTGACAGTCTCAGCCAATACGTGGCGCAAATAGGTCGCTTCGGCACGTTCAACACCGATCGCAAGCCGTGGCCGATGTCGGATTGGCCCAAGCCGCGTCCCGCTGACATTGAAACGGCATCGCCTGTCGCGCCCGAGGCCCCGAAGCAGGAGCCGCAGCCATGAAGCTGTGGCTCCTGCGCCACGGCGAGGCCGAGCCCAGAGCCCGTACCGATGCGGAGCGCAATCTGACTGGGGCCGGCCAACTTGAAGTGGAGCATGCTGCCAGTCATTTGCAGGGACAACCTCTTCAGGCCATCCTCGTCAGTCCGTACCAGCGAGCCCAGCAAACTGCCGAGATTGTCCGTCAGACGCTTGGTTTTACTGGAGCGGTCGAAACGGTACCCTGGCTGACGCCGGAGTCCGACCCGAAGGATGCCATGCTCTATCTCGACCGTCGTATCGAGCAGCATTTATTGCTCGTGACTCACCAGCCCTTCGTTGGTGTATTGGGCGGTTGGCTGGTCAGTGGCCATCGCGATGCGCCGCTGTCCATGGCCACGGCCAGTCTGGCCGAGTTGGAAGGTGATCATCTTGCGACGGGCTCGATGCGCCTTGCCGGGCTACGGCATCCCGAATGAACCAAGGCGTTTGCACGCTACGTCACCCCTGAATATCTCGAATAAAAAACCACGGAGAGCGTCACTTGAGCATTTGGCATCGTCCCCCGGACCTCGATCAATTCAATGCAAACCGCCAGAACACCATCGTCGAACTGCTCGACATTCGTTTCGAAGCGGTCGACGACCAGTCCCTTACCGCGAGCATGGTGGTCGATTCACGAACCCATCAGCCCTTTGGTTTGCTGCATGGCGGCGCCTCGGTAGTACTCGCCGAAACCGTGGGCTCCATGGCCAGCTTCCAGTGCATCGATCCGAGCCGATTCTATTGCGTTGGCCTCGAAGTCAACGCCAACCACATCCGCGCGCTGCGCAGCGGTCGCGTCACGGCGGTCTGCCGTCCTGTTCACCTGGGGCGTTCCAGCCACGTCTGGGATATCCGTCTGAGTGGCGATGACGGCAAGCTCAGCTGTATTTCCCGGCTGACCGTAGCTGTCGTGCCGGTGGGTGAGAAGAGCCCTCGGCCCTCAGAAGCGTCATAGATGCCTTGTTTGGCAGGACCGCCCTGGGTTCTGCCGCTCAGGCCGTTTGCCGTAAGGGGAAGGCGCCCAGAAAATAGCTGTCTTTCACTTATTTAATCGAGCCCATGACGCAACGCATCTTCTTCGCGCACGCCAACGGTTTTCCTTCGGGCACCTATCGCAAGCTGTTCGGCGCCTTGGCGCCGGAGTACACCGTTACTCATCTTGACCAGCACGGTCATGATCCACGCTTTCCGGTGGATGACAATTGGCAGAACCTGGTGCAGGAACTCATCGAACAGCTCACGGCGCTGAATGAGCCGGTCTGGGGCGTGGGTCATTCGTTGGGTGGCATGCTGCATTATCACGCTGCCTTGCAACGTCCCGAGCTTTACCGCGGGGTTGTCATGCTCGATTCGCCGATGACGACCTGGTTCGATCAGACCCTGATCTGGGTGGCGAAGCGTTTCGGCTTCATTGATCGGCTCACTCCAGCGGGTCGTACCATCGGCCGCCGCGAGGCGTTCAGGTGCGTGAATGAAGCGCGGGAATATTTCGCCAGCAAGACGTTGTTTCGTGCATTCGATCCAGAGTGCCTGGACGCCTACGTCGAGCATGGACTGGAGCCAACCGCTGATGGGCTGCGTTTGCGCTTCGACCCCGAAACAGAAATCCGTATCTACCGCAGCGTGCCGCATGTTACGCCTGGCTGGCCGCATGCTCTGAAGATTCCGCTTGCCGTGGTGCGCGGTAGCCAAAGCCGGGTGGTGCTGCCGCATCATGCGTATCTGCTTCGGCTGGTTGCGCATGGCGAGTCGCATACCTTGCCCGGTGGGCACATGTTTCCGCTCGAATATCCGAGCGATACGGCGGCTTTGCTCAAACAATTGTTCAGTCGCTGGAGCAATCTGAACAGAAGAGGTGCCGCATGACTGTCGTGTTTGAAGAGATTCGCCTGAGCCTACCGCATATCGAAGTCGCGGCGCATCTCTACGGTCCAGAGGATGGTCGGCCAGTCATTGCGTTGCACGGCTGGCTGGACAATGCCGCTACCTTTTCCCGTCTGGCGCCGTTGCTGAACGGCGTCCGTATCGTCGCGCTGGACTTGCCGGGACATGGTCATTCCGATCATCGTCCGGTCGGTGCCGCCTACAACATCTGGGATTACGCTCACGACGTGCTGCAGACTGCCGAGCAATTCGGCTGGCAGCAGTTCTCCCTGTTGGGTCATTCGATGGGGGCGATTGTGTCGGTGCTATTGGCCGGCGCCATGCCCGATCGAATCGAGCGTCTGGCATTGATCGATGGGGTGATCCCCTTTACTGGTGAGGCCGACACCGCGCCGCAGAAGCTCGGCGAATCGTTGCAGGCGCTGCTCTCCGTCGATGAGAAACGCAAACCGGTCTATGCCACTTTCGAACAGGCTGTCGCGGCGCGCATGAAAGGTGTCGGAGCGGTCAGCCTGGAGGCGGCCGAGCGCCTTGCCCTGCGGGGGTTGATGCCGGTTCCGGGTGGCTATACCTGGCGTACTGATGCCCGGCTCATGCTGCCGTCCCCAATGCGCTTGACGCGTGCGCACGCGCTGGCATTCGCTCAGCGGGTGGCCTGTCCGGCCAGCCTGATCCTGGCGGAGCAGGGGCTGATGACCCGGCCCGAAACGCTTGAGTTATGCGATTCCTTGCCGTTCACGTTGCATCGATTGCCCGGCGGGCACCATCTGCACTTGGATGATCAGGCAGGTGCCGAAGCGGTTTCGGCTGTTTTCAATCCCTTCTTCGCGTCTTGACTCAGGCGGTAGCGCAGTTACGCAAGAATCTGTCGCAAAGCCTTGCTTGACTTGCTTTTGCCAACTGGTGAGGCTGGGCAATCGCCTCAGCAGGGACCACCCATGATTGCCATCCATACACACCAAGCCCAAGGCCACACGGTATCCGTTGTGCTCGATGAACTCGGCCTGTCTTCTTGCACGCAGCTGCTCAGAAGCGCACCCGAATGTCTAGAAGCTTGCGGTGTGATTCGTTGAGGGCCGGTATGCGAGCTGCATGGGTTTTCACATTGGGAGCTTTTGCCGGTGTGGTGAGCGCTGCTGACCTTCCTGGTAGCCGGGATTTCGATTCGCTGCCACGCTATCCGCAGGCGCAGATCGTGGCGTTCAAGGAACAGCCGGTGCTGGAGCGGACCTACCCGTTGGATTCGATTCGGCGAATCAGCGGTCGCCTGCGGATGAGCGATCAGGTTACGGCGAGCGGCCAACTGACGGCCGTGACTTACCTGTTACCGGCGGTCCATACCGGTATCGAAGCATTCGAGCGGGCGCGCAATAGCCTGTTGGAAAGCGGTGCCGAATTGCTCTTCTGGTGCGAAGGGCGCGAGTGTGGATCGAGCAGTCTATGGGCCAATGAGATATTCGAGCGCTCGACGCTCTATGGCCCCGATGCCCGACAGGCTTATCTGTTGGCGCGCCTGCCTGGCGATTCCGACCGCTTCATGGCGCTTTATGGCATCACCCGTGGCAATGGTCGCCCTTATCTGCAAGTGGAACAGTTCAGTCCCGATGAGACGCTTGGCGTCATTTTGCCGAATCCGGCAACGTTGTTGCGCCAACTGAAGAGTACCGGCGAGCTCTGGCTGCCGCGGTTGCCTCAAGAACCCACGGCGGAGTGGGGCGCCCTGCTGGCCAATGTGCTGCGGCTCGACAGCACTATTCGAGTGGCACTGGAGGGCGAGGGGGCGGCGGAGTGGCATGAGGCCTTGACGCAGGAGCGAATCCGGGCGCGACGCCTGGAGGCCGAAGTGTCCGAAGAGAGTGGCTTGCGAATCAAACTGTTGCGCTGAAGGGCGTTTCAGACTGCAATGGCGCACTGCCCGGTGCGCTTTGCTCGCGCCACGTTTTTTTCGATAGGTAACCTGATGCTCAACAACGATCGTCTGCTGGTGCAGATTCTGCTCCTGGTACTGCTCGGTGCCTGTGTGTGGGTGCTGGCTCCGTTTGCTTCCGCGTTGTTCTGGGCAGCGGTGCTGGCCTTCGCGAGCTGGCCGATCATGCGCGTACTGACACGCTGGCTGAAAGGCAACTCTACGCTCGCCGCAACGCTGCTAACGTTTGGCTGGATGGTGTCGGTAGCGGTGCCGCTGGTGTGGCTGGGCTTCAACATCGCCGACCACATTCGAGAGGTCAACGTGCTGGTGCACAACCTTCAGATGCAAGGCTTGCCGCCGCCCCCCGAGTGGGTCGGTGAGTTGCCACTGGTAGGCGATCGTTTGTTAGCGCTATGGAACACTCTGGACGAACAGGGCACGGCCTTTTTTGCCACCATTCGGCCCTACATCGGCCAGGTCGGCAACTGGATGCTGGTGCGCAGTGCACGCATTGGCGGTGGGATGCTGGAGCTGGCGCTCAGCCTGGTGCTGGTGTTTTTCTTCTACCGCGACGGACCGAAACTCGCGGCCTTCATTCACAGCCTGCTGCATCGGTTGATTGGCGACCGTGCTGATCATTACCTAGAGTTGGTAGCCGGTACGGTACAGCGTGTCGTCAACGGTGTGATCGGTACGGCCGCTGCCCAGGCGATTCTCGCTTATGTGGGGTTCAGCATTGCCGGCATACCAGGCGCGTTGATTCTCGGCCTGCTGACCTTCGCGTTCAGCTTTCTGATGGTTCCGCCACTGGTGTGGGGGCCAGCGGTGGCCTGGCTGGCCTGGCAGGGCCAGTACGGTATGGCAGTGTTTCTCGGTGTCTGGGGCATGTTCATCATCAGCGGCGTGGACAACGTGCTGAAGCCCTACTTGATCAGCCGGGGCGGTAATCTGCCGTTGGTAGTCGTGCTGCTTGGCGTGTTTGGCGGCGTACTGGCGTTCGGTTTCATGGGCCTGTTCCTAGGCCCGACGCTGCTGGCGGTTGCCTACAGCCTGTTGGGTGACTGGCTGATCAAGGAAGTGCCGGAAGCCGCTAGCCCGGAAAAGCTGCCGGGCAGTGGATTCGATCAGACGCACTCTCGCTGAAAGGGCGATCAGCGGTGACTAAAGCTGTTCCTCCTCGTACTTGTCGAGCGTGTCTCGGGCGACGATCTGACCCAGCTTGATTAGCTCCGGCGCCTTGTAGAACTCGTAAAAGCGGCACGCGCGCTTGGGAATGTTGACCAGCACGTTCGGCGGATAACCGGCGATCTTGTACTGCGTTAACGAGGATTGCATGACTTCGAAGCTCTGGTTGATAAGCTCCAGCAAGGACGCTGGGCTACCCACATCCACGACCATCGATCCTTCTGCCGATTTCGGCGCGCTCTGCCCGGTGGGCGCTGCCGGCGGCTGGGTGCCATCGCCTTCTTCCGCAGCCTGAAGCTCTGCAAGTTGCTCTTCCAATCCCTTGCTGCGCCAGAACGGGATGTGCGAGCTGATCGAGTTGACCATCGCATCGAAGCGACCCGGACGGATTATCTCCGGCAGCGGGTACTGCCGATGGTTGTTGGCGTTGAGGTTGACCGCGATGATGATGTCGCAGTGGGCGGAAACCACCGGCACGATCGGCAACGGATTGAGGATGCCACCGTCCACCAGCATCCGGTTGCCCTGCATAACCGGCGTGAACAGGCTCGGGATGGCTGCCGAGGCGCGCATCGCCTGCTCCAGGTTGCCTTCCTGAAACCATATTTCCTGCTGGTTGGTCAGGTCGGCCGCGACGGCTGTGAAGGGGATCGGCAGATCCTCGATGTTGATCGAGCCCAGCATGTCGCGAATACGTCCGAAGATCTTCTCACCTCGTATCGCCCCGAGACTGAAACTTGGATCGACCAGGCGCAGCATGTCCAGGTAATCCAGGCTTTCGACCCAATCGCGATACTCGTCCAGTTTGCCCGCTGCGTAGATTCCACCAACCACCGCACCCATCGAGCAGCCTGCGACGCATTTGATTTCATAGCCCCGCGCCGTCAGTTCATCGATGACCCCGATATGCGCATAACCGCGCGCGCCACCCGACCCCAGTACCAGTGCGACCTTGTTGCCCATGCGATTCTCCCTATGGCAGGGGCAATAGCTTCAAGCTTCATGCCGCAAGCTTCAAGTTAAAGCCAAGCGTGCAACGAAAACATCACCCTCGCGGCGCAGCGAAGGCGGCTCTGGCCTTTGCTACAATCGGCGCCCGTTTTGCCAGCGTCATGAGGGCCTTTCCAGATGAGCGAACCCATTCGCCTTACTCAGTACAGCCATGGTGCCGGCTGCGGCTGCAAGATTTCCCCGAAGGTGCTGGATGTGATCCTCGCCGGCAGTGGCGCGCAGAATCTCGATCCGCGCCTGTGGGTCGGCAACGCCTCGCGTGACGATGCCGCCGTGTACGGCATCGACGAAGAGCGCGGCGTGGTGTCGACCACTGATTTTTTCATGCCCATCGTCGACGATCCGTTCGACTTCGGCCGCATTGCCGCTACCAACGCGATCAGTGACATCTATGCCATGGGCGGTGATCCGCTGATGGCCATCGCGATTCTTGGCTGGCCGGTCAACCTGCTCCCGCCGGAAGTGGCCCGCGAAGTGATCGCTGGAGGGCGAGCCGTCTGTGATGCAGCAGGAATTCCGCTGGCCGGCGGCCATTCGATCGACGCGCCCGAGCCGATCTTCGGCCTGGCGGTTACCGGTCTGGTGAACAAAGCCCAGATGAAGCGCAACGATACGGCGTCGGTCGGGTGCAAGCTTTATCTGACCAAGCCGCTGGGCATCGGCATTTTCACCACCGCGGAAAAGAAGGCCAAGCTGCGGGACGAAGACGTCGGCCGGGCGCGTGATCTGATGTGCACGCTCAACCGGCCAGGCAGCCGCTTCGGCAAGCTCGCGGGCGTTCGCGCCATGACTGACGTCACCGGTTTCGGCCTGCTCGGGCATCTGGTAGAAATGGCCGATGGCAGCGGCGTGACTGCGCGCATCGATTACGCCCGCGTGCCGCGTCTGGAAGGCGTCGAGTACTACCTGGAGCAGGGCTGCGTTCCCGGTGGCACCGGGCGCAACTTCGAAAGTTATGGCGACCGCATCGCCACGCTCGATGAAGCGCACAAGCAACTGCTCTGCGACCCGCAAACCAGCGGTGGACTGCTGGTGGCGGTGGCGCCCGAAGGCGAGGCGGAATTCCTCTCGGTCGCAGCCGAGCTCGGTCTGGCATTGGAACCGATCGGCGAGTTGGTCGATGCCGGCGCCTTTGCGGTCGAGGTCTGTTGATGCGCAGCGATACCAGCAACTTTCGCGAACTGTTTCTCAACGATGTTCCGATGATGGATGCCCGTGCACCCGTGGAGTTTGCCAAAGGCGCTTTCCCGGGCGTAGTCAATCTGCCACTGATGAACGACGTCGAGCGGCAGAAAGTCGGCACCTGCTACAAGCAACACGGCCAGCAGGCGGCGCTCGAACTCGGTCACCGCCTGGTCAGTGGGAAACTCAAGGCCGAGCGCATCCAGGCGTGGGCCGACTTCGCACGTCACAATCCGCAGGGCTACATCTACTGTTTCCGTGGCGGGCTGCGTTCGCAATTGGTCCAGCAATGGCTCAAGACCGAGGCGGGAATCGACTATCCGCGCGTGACCGGCGGCTACAAGGCGATGCGCCATTTTCTGCTCGATACGCTTGAGCATGCGGCGGCGCACGACGATTTCGTGCTGGTGGGTGGCATGACCGGTACCGGCAAGACCGAAGTACTGGCGCGCCTGGACCACAGCGTCGACCTGGAAAGCATCGCCAATCACCGAGGCTCGAGTTTTGGCAAGCGCGCCACGCCGCAACCGGCGCAGATCGATTTCGAGAACGCACTGGCGATTCGCTTGCTGAAGCTGCAGCACGCCGGTGTCAGGCAGTTCGTGCTCGAAGACGAGGCGCGGCTGGTGGGGCGCTGCTCGATCCCGCTGCCGCTGTTCCAGGGCATGCAGCGTTATCCTCTGGTGTGGCTGGAAGACAGCATCGAGGGGCGGGTCGAACGGATCCTCAAGGACTATGTGATCGATCTCTGTGCCGAATTCATCCATGAGCAGGGCGAGGAGGGCTTCACAGCATTCGCCGAGCGTTTGCGGCAAAGTCTGGTCAATATCAGTAAGCGGCTCGGTGGCGAGAGCTACAAGCAACTGGCTGCAATCATGGAACAGGCGCTTGCCGAGCAGGCCACTAGCGGCTCGGTCGATCTGCATCGCGGCTGGATCGAGGCATTGCTGAGGCAATATTACGACCCCATGTATGCCTACCAGCGCGAGAGCAAAGCGTCCCGAATCGAGTTCGCGGGAGAGCAGGACGCCGTGGTCGAATTCCTGCGCGAGCGCGCCGCAGGTAAGCACAATTGAGAGATGCAGCGATGAAAAATCTGATCTGTTTGTCCATTCTGGCGCTGGCCCTTACAGGCTGCGCCGCGAAAACCGCGTATCGCGATAATTGCGCCTCGCAACTGAACGCAGCATGGGAAGAGCAGAGCCTCGCGGAAGCGGAAGGCTTCGCCGGCACCGTGAGCTATTCCAAGGCGATGGCTCTTCTGACCGGCGCCAAGACCCAACAGCAATTCGAGGCGTTCCAGGGCTGCGTTGAAAAGGCCAAGAAGGCGCGCTTCTACCTGCGTGAATCACGGGCGGGGCGCTGACAGCACTTCCGGTGGCAGCTTTTATGGCTGCCACCCATTCTCTTCTGAGCCGATGTGCCGGTCGGCTCGAATCTCGATTCTGACGCCAACATGCGCGCGTTGCAGGCTGGCGTCGTCCTATCGCCGCTGGGTCTGATCAGGCTCCGGATCACAACTTCGTCAACAAAGATTGCAGCTGGCTTTGCCTGAGCGTACCGGGTCAGTAGCATCGCTGGACGAACAGAAGGAGAACGGCATGCGCACTAGATTGGACGTCTGTCTGCGAGCGGTGAATGAGGTGCTGCTCGGCAAACAATCACAGGTGCGGTTGGCCATGGCCTGTCTGCTGGCGAGAGGGCATCTGTTGATCGAGGACCTGCCGGGCATGGGCAAGACGACCCTCAGTCACGCCCTCGCCAAGGTAATGGGACTGGAGTTTCAGCGGATTCAGTTCACCTCCGATCTGCTGCCGGGCGATATCCTCGGCACCTCGGTATTCGACAAGGACACTGGCCAGTTCGCGTTCCATCCGGGGCCGATCTTCTCCGAGCTGATTCTGGCCGACGAAATCAACCGGGCCACGCCCAAAAGCCAGAGCGCATTGCTTGAAGCCATGGAAGAAGGGCAGGTGACCATCGAGGGCGCCACGCGGCCATTGCCCGATCCCTTCTTCGTCGTCGCCACGCAAAATCCGGTCAGTTCTGGCGGTACATTTTCTTTACCCGAGTCGCAACTGGATCGCTTCCTCATGCGGTTGTCGCTGGGCTATCCGGCCAAAGCCGCAGAGAAAGCGCTGCTGCTGGGCGATTCGCGTCGCGATTTGCTCGTTCGGCTGGAGCCTCTGCTCGATCGCGCCGCGCTGGTGGAAATTCAGGATGTGGTGGCGCAGGTTCGGGTCAGCGATGCGTTGGTCGATTACGTGCTGCGGCTGGTCGAGGCCACCCGCACGCAACCACAGTTCGCCTGGGGCCTGTCGCCGCGTGGCAGTCTCGCGATGCTGGCCGCGGCACGCGCCTGGGCCTTTCTCGATGGCCGCGACTACGCCATACCGGAAGATGTGCAGGCCGTGCTGCCGTCCGTGGTCGGCCATCGTCTGCGTGAGCGCGCCGATGCCACCGGCCACGGCGGCGGCGCCCTGGTGCAGTGGCTGCTGCGCGAAGTGCCGGCGCTCTGATGAGCAATCGCAGCAATTGCGCAAAGGATCAGCATGCGACTACTACCGCGGATACGTGATCGCTGGCTGCTGAAGCGCATCCCGCCGGGTCCGAGTATGCGCCTTGACCAGCGGCGAATATTCATCATGCCGACTCCGGTGGGCATGACCTTTCTGATTGCGTTGCTGCTGATGCTGGTTGCGGCGATCAATTACCAGAACAGTCTCGCCTACGCGCTGACGTTCCTGCTCGGTTCGGTCTACATGGTCGCGATCCTGCATACTTGGCGCAATCTGGCCGGGCTCACGCTGCATGCCGGTGGCTCGCAGGCTGTGTTTCTCGGTGAACAGGCGCGTCTGCAGGTCAGGCTGGAAAGTCGTGGACGTCTTTATCAGGCGGTTGCGCTGGGATGGCCGAAAAGCGGTCTGCAAGTGGTCGACGTACCGGCGGGTGGAACTTGCGAGGTCGACTTGAGCCTGGCGACCGAACGCCGTGGCTGGCTGCGGCCCGGGCGCCTGCGTGTCGAGAGCCGCTTCCCACTGGGCATTCTGGTGGCCTGGAGCTGGATCGACCTGCAACTGGCCGCGCTGGTATATCCCCGCCCTGCGGTTGGCGAGCTGCCAGAAGCAGGCGGGGTGGCCGAAGAAGAGCGTGAGGGAAGCCGCGCATCGGGGCCTGGCATTGACGATTACCAGGGGCTCAAGCCCTGGCAGCCGGGCGATTCACGGCGACGTCTCAACTGGAAGGCCTATTCCCGTGGGCAGGGCTTGCTGGTCAAGGATTTCACCGCCTTGCTCGGGGAGGAACCGCTGCTCGATCTGGATGCGCTCGACGGCGATCTCGAGGCGCGGCTGTCGCTGCTCTGCCATTGGGTCGTCGAGTTGTCGGCACGTCAGCAACCCTTCGCTTTGCGCATATCCGCGACAACCATCGGTCCAGACGCGGGAGTCGATCACCGAAATCGTTGCCTGCGCGAGTTGGCGCTGTTCGGCCTGGAGCAGGAGGGCCCCCAATGAGCACGCTCCAGACCATTCCACGAAACGGGTTGCTCTGGCTGCTGGTTGCGCAGGTGCTGGTGATCCTGCCGCATCTCGGCCATTTGCCGCTGTGGATCATCGGCCTCTGGCTGGCCTGTGCCAGTTGGCGGGTGCAGATCTTCCGCATGCGCGCTCATTATCCGCGCGGCTGGGTAAAAGCGCTGATGATGATCGGCGTGGGCGGCGGGGTGTACCTTTCACGCGGCAGCCTGATCGGGCTCGACTCCGGCGTGGTGCTGTTGATTGCCGCATTCATACTCAAACTGGTGGAGATGCGCAGCCGGCGCGATGCCTGGGTGCTGATCTTCCTCGGCTTCTTTGCAGTGACAACGAGTTACCTGTTCAACGACAGCCTGCCGGCCGGGCTCTACAGCCTGCTACCGGTAACCGCGCTGCTGGCGGCGATGATCGGCCTGCAGCAGAGCAGTACCGATACTCACCCCTGGCCAACGCTGCGTCTGGCCGGATCGTTGCTGCTGCAAGCCATACCGCTGATGCTTGTGCTGTTCGTGCTGTTTCCACGCATGGGGCCGCTCTGGTCATTGCCGCAGCCCAAGGATCGCGGTGTGACCGGACTTTCCGACAGCATGTCGCCAGGCGATATTGCCGAGCTGAGCCGGTCCTCCGAGCTGGCATTCCGGGCCAGTTTCGAAGGTCCGATTCCAGAGCGGGACCAGCTGTACTGGCGGGCCGTCACCTTCGAGCGCTTCGATGGCCGGCGCTGGTCCCAGTCGCTCGCATCGCAGTTTTCGCCTGCGCCTGAGTGGACGCCCGACGGCACTGCGGTGAGTTACACCGTCGTCATGCAGCCCAGTGGCCGATCATGGCTCTACGCGCTGGACGTGGCCCAGGTCGATGCCGACACCGTTCAACTGATGGCCGATTTCCATCTGCAGCGTCCGCGCCCGGTTCATCAGGCTTTGCTTTACCAGGCGACCTCGTGGCCCGAGTCGTTGCGCGAACCCGCCGCCGAGCCCGCCACGCTGGAGCGCGCCTTACAGCTTCCCGCGCAAGGCAATCCGCGCAGTCATGCCTGGGCTGCGGCGTTGCGCCGTGAGCATTCGGACCCCGAAGCCGTCGTGCAGGCGCTCCTTCAGCATTTCAATCGACAGCCTTATCGTTACACGCTGCAGCCTTCATCGGTCGGCGCCGATATCGTCGACGGCTTTCTGTTCGATACGCTGAACGGCTTTTGCATTCACTATGCCGGGGCGATGACCTTCGTCTTGCGCGCCGCTGGAATACCGGCCCGGGTCGTGGCGGGTTATCAGGGCGGCGAAATCAACCCGTCGGGCAATTACCTCTCGGTTCGTCAGCTCGACGCACACGCCTGGGTCGAATACTGGAGTGCGGATCGAGGCTGGATTGCGATCGATCCGACGTTCCAGGTAGCGCCCGAGCGCATCGAGCTGGGGCTGGAACAAGCGCTCTCCGAGGAAGACGCGCTGCTCGATGATTCGCCGCTGGCGCTGCGGCGCTATCGTGACATTGGCTGGCTGAACCAGCTGCGATTCGGCTGGGACAGCCTCAACTATGGTTGGCAACGTTGGGTGCTCGGCTATCAGGGCGAACGCCAGCTGGACGCTCTGAAAGGTCTGTTCGGCAAACTCGACGAACGCAGGCTCGGGCTGCTGACGGTCATCACAACCGCTGTGTTGATGATGATCCTGGCCTTGATGCTGCTGAAACCCTGGCGGCGTGAGCGCGACCCGCAGCTGCGTCTGTTTCGCCGCTTCGAACGGTTGCTGGCTCGTCATGGTACCGAGCGACAGGCGGGCGAGGGCGCGCGGGATTTCGCCGAGCGTGCAGCACATCAGCTTCCGGTAGCCGCCGGTTCGATTCTCGATTTTTCGCGGCTCTATGAGATGGCTCGTTATGCCGGCCGTCCGGCTGACAGAAGCGCGATGCAAGCGGCTCTTGCAAAGGTGAGACGTCAGCTGCCGTGGCGCTCCGGTATCGGCAGAAACAGAAGAACAGCCTCGCCCGAACGATAGTGATGCGCGATGGTGCGTTATCACCGAATGCCAATCGCATGCCGTTACTCGCGTGTCGGCGATAAGATGACCGACTGATAAGAACAAGCCGAGGTGGGCATGACCCTTTCCGAGTTGATACAAGCCGTGCGTGAAAACCCGAACAACCTTATCGTACCCGCCACATGGGGGCAGGGTCGTGCCGGCTTTGGCGGGCTGGTTGCAGCGCTGGTCTACGAGGCCATGCAGGCGCAGGTGCCGGAAGGTCGGCCGGTACGCTCGCTGGCTATTACCTTCGTCGGCCCGTTGATGGTTGATACCCCGGTGAGTTTCGAGGCTGAAGTGCTGCGCGAGGGCAAGGCTGTCAGCCAGGTGCTTGGGCGAGCTGTGCAGGACGGCCAGGTGGTGACCATCATCCAGGGGAGTTTCGGCGCGGCGCGGACATCGGCCATTCGGGTGGCTGCGGAACCAGCACCAGCGATGCCGGCGGTTGATGAGTGTCAGGAGCTGCCCTACGTTCCAGGCGTGGCGCCGGAATTTACACGTTATCTGGCGATGCGTTGGGGTATCGGTGGGCTGCCGTTCAGTGGCAATCCTTCACGCGAAATGGGCGGTTGGGTGCGGCTGCGCGGTGAAGTCGAACGCGAGCCTGTAACTGTCGCGCATCTGCTGGCATTGGTGGACGCCTGGCCGCCAGCGCCACTGTCGCATTTGAAGCGCTTCGCACCTGGCAGTTCGCTGACATGGACCATTGAGTTCATCCAGCCGGTACCGCAGTTTGACACCCACGAATGGTGTCGCTATCGCGCGGTGATCGAGCATGCCCAGGATGGCTACGGTCATTGTGCTGCGGCACTCTGGACAGCCGAGGGTGAACTGGTGGCGCTGAGTCGTCAGACGGTAACGGTGTTTGGCTGACCGATTTTCAGGGGCGGCCTCAAAAAATGGGCCGTCGAGGAGGTTGCTGAGAGCTGTCAGCTGTCGGCCCATCACCGGCGCAAGGTTAAGCTGATCTTGCGCCGGCGAGGATTTGTCACAGCTTGAATTGCTGAATCGCCTTGCTCAGCTCTCCAGAGAGTGCCGCCAGCTCGGAACTGGTGGTAGCCGACGCGGCGGTCTGTGTGACGGTCTGTTCGGTGACGTCACGAATGCCGGTCACCGAACGATTGAGCTCTTCGGCCACATCGCTCTGCTGCTCGGCGGCATCCGCGATCTGCGTGTTGCTCTCACGCATCTGCGCCACAGCCGCGGTGATCGCTTCCAGCGCCAGTCCCGCCTCACGAGCTTCGTTCACGCAATCATCGGCTTTCAACGAGCTTTCCTGCATGAATTCCACCGCATCGCGGGTCATGGCCTGCAGTCCCGCAATCATCTGAGTGATTTCGTCCGTCGACACTTGTACGCGTTTGGCCAGATTGCGCACTTCATCGGCGACCACCGCGAAGCCGCGACCCATCTCGCCGGCACGAGCCGCTTCGATGGCGGCATTCAGCGCGAGAAGGTTGGTCTGCTCGGCGATGCTGTGAATGACGCTGACGACGCCGTTGATCTTCTGGCTGTCGGCGGCAAGCTGGCTGATCGTCTCAGCCGTCTGCTGGACACCTTTGGACAGGCTGGAAATGGAGCGTTCGACGCGGGTCACGACACTGTGCCCGTCTCCTGCGAGGCGGTCGGCATGTTGGGATTGGTCCCGTGTTTCCCGAGCGTGATCGGCGATGTGGTGGACGGTCGCGGTCATTTCGTTGATCGCGGTAGCCGCCTGATCGGTTTCGCTCTTCTGGCCGAGCATGCCTTGGCGAACATCGCTCATGCTCGAAGCCAGGCGACTGGCTCCTTCATCCAGGCGTGTCGCAGCCTGGGTCACAGTACCGACGATGCGCTGGTAGCCGGCCTGCATGGCATTGAACGCGGCGGCCATCTGTCCCACTTCATCGCGGCTTTCCAGCGGTACTCGTACGGCAAGATCACCGCTGCGCTCCACATGCAGCATGACGTCTTTCAAGGTGTTGAGATGGCTGAGGAGGAAGCGAATCATCACCTGCGAAGCCGCCAGCAACGCCAACATCAGCACAGCGACCGCCAGCGCGTAGCTGAAGAAGTGCTCCTTCAGCAGCTCCAAGACGCTGGGTGTGCGAGCCAGAACCGCAAGGTGTTCGCCGCCTGGCCTGGCAATCAGCTGCGCGCCAATGACCGGGGTGGTCGCGAAAAAACGGTCGTGATCGACGTCCACCCAGCCCTGGCGCGGCGCGACGCTTTGGCCTTCGATGACTACCGGCTGACCTGCCGTAAACACCTGTAGATCAGGGTGCCGCGCAACCGCGCCTTCCTGCGGCCAGCTCTGCAGCACGCTGGCCATTTCTTGGGCGCTGGTCTGCGCATCTTGGCTGCGTGCCCGCTGCTCGAGCTGTAACGCGAACAACACCAGCAACAGGGTGGTGACGAAGGTCACCATATTCAGGGCCCAGAATTTGTACTTCAGGGAAAGATCGCGAATCCAAAGAACCATGAGCGCGCTTCTTATGTAGTGGCAGGAGGTGTTTGCTAAACGTTGAGAACCAGTTCTTATAACGGCAGGACAACGTCTGGCTTTAGGGCTGTACAGGCTCAGCCAGATACGAAATACCAAAAAACGTCTGGGCGCACGCGGTACTGGAGGCAGCCAGTTCCTCTTCGCTTACGCGGCAATGGCGGGCGACCTCACGCAAAACCTCCGGCAGAAAGGCGGGTTCGTTCTGACCACCCTTGGGTTTGGGCCGCAGCGTACGGGGCAGCAGGTAGGGCGCATCGCTTTCGAGCATCAGTCGTGCTGCAGGAATCTCGCGAACCAGTGGATGCAAGTGGGTGCCGCGACGCTCGTCGCAGATCCAGCCGGTGATGCCGATGTGCAGGTCGAGATCCAGGTAGGCATAAAGGGCACGTTTCTCCCCGGTGAAGCAATGCACGACCGCAGCGCTGAGCTGATCGCGAAAAGGTCGCAGGATTTCTACCAGGCGCTGATCGGCGTCGCGCTCATGAAGAAACACCGGCAGCCCGGTCTCCACCGCCAGCTGCAGATGCTCTTCCAAAACCCGATCCTGTTGAGCGCGAGGGGAGAAGTCGCGGTTGAAATCCAGGCCGCACTCACCGACTGCCCGAACCTCCGGCTCGCCGAGTAAACCTTTGAGTTGGGTGGCGGTTTCAGCGGTCCACTGGTTTGCATCATGAGGATGAATGCCCGCCGTGCAAAACAAGCGTTGCCGGCTTTCATCCAGTTCGCGGCAGAGCGCCAAAGCCGCTTCGCTTTCATCGATGCTGGTGCCCGTCAAAATCAGCTGTGCGACGCCGGCCGCGTAGGCGCGATCCAGGATCGCGCGTGGGTCGCGGGATAGGCTCGGGTGGGTCAGGTTGACGCCGATGTCGACAAGTTGCATGAAACTGTCTCGCTTATAAGATGAAAATATAACGTTATCTATCAATAGATTAGATTCGTTATCTAATGCTAGTTGAAAGCTATCGCTGGCGGCTCAGCAACGCCTGTGAGAACCTTCGCCACCTCTCGGCAGGGGTGGCCCATCCCTGCTTTTGTTCCGTTCGAGCGCATAAGCCTAAATGATCCGCCTATTGTCCCTGCTGTGTCTGCTGATGCTTGCATCCTGGCCAGCCGCTGCGCGCGTGGTTGGCCCGCAGGCATGGCAGCCGACGGAGACGGTACGCGATCTGGCCGAGATTCGCCGCAGCGGGACGTTGCGTGTGCTGGTCAATCAGAGCCGCAACAGCTCGGGCGAGGTCAAGGGCGAAGCCATCGGTGTCGAATATGTGCGTCTGCGTGCATTCGAGCAGTTTCTCAATCGCGGTTCGAAGGGCTCGATCACCCTGGAAATCATTCCGAAAGCCAAAGACCAATTGCTTGGCGCGCTGCAAAGAGGTGAGGGTGATCTGGTTGCGCCGGGAGAGCTCCTCGATCTTGGAGCGATGCGCAGGGTAAGTCGCAGTCGGGCTGTTGTCGACGAGGTTCCGATGGTGCTGGTGGGCCGACAGGGCGGCCATCGCTATAAGAGCTTCGAACAGTTGTCGGGGCGCAGTCTGGCGTTGCCGGCTGGCAGCGCTGCCGGCGCTGCGCTGGAAGCCATTAACCAAAGCTTGATGCAGGCTGGGCGTGCGCCGATTGCAGTCGAGTGGGTCGACCCAACGCTTGCTGTGGAGGATGTGCTGGAGATGGTGCAGGCCGGCGTCTACCCCGCGACCGTGGTCGAGCAGACCATCGCCGAACGCTGGGCAAAAGTGCTGCCGAAGCTGCGCATCGAATCGCAGCTAACGCTGGGTAAGCGCGCCGATATGCATTGGTTCATGCACAAGGAAGCGAGCACGTTGCGCGCAAACGTTGACCGCTTTCTCAAGGGCTACAGTGCACCGGATAACCAGGACGCCGCTTTCGTTCGGGTCTATCGGCGTCTCTACCGGGTGCAGTATCCACTTGATCGCGTCGGGCGACAGCGTCTGGAGAAGGTACGTCCGACTCTACAGCGGCATGCTCAGCAGCAGGATATGGATTGGCTCAACCTGGCCGCGCTGGCATTCAAGGAATCGACCCTCAACCCGGCGGCTCGGGGCGCATCCGGTGCTACTGGGCTCATGCAGGTCACCCCGGCCACCGCCCGAAGCATGGGCGTTAGCAATATCGGTAAGCTGGACAACAACGTGCTGGCCAGCGCGAAGTACCTGGCCAAGATCCGTCGCGAATTCTTCGCCAGCCCCAGGCTGAACGAACGCGAACGCATGGCGTTCGTCCTGGCTGCCTACAACATGGGGCCTCAGCGGGTGCAAAGCATGCGGGCCGAGGCCCGCCGACGTGGGCTGAACCCTGATCAATGGTTTTTTCAGGTCGAACGGATCGCCATGGAAACCATGGGTATGGGCGTGGTCAGCTACGTCAACGCGGTGAACAAGTACTACCTGGCCTATACGCGCGAGCGCTATCTGCTCGAAGGTGGGCCGCAAAGCGCCGCCAACTGAGCGCTTTGCCATCCTGTTTTTCCAGAAGCTGCTAGTCGCGTTCGACTACTGAATGTTCAGCAACCAGCAGGCGCTTGCGCTCGTTTTCATCGAAACGCTCTGCGGCCAAGCGCTCGATAGCGGCGCGTTTTTCTGTCTCGCCAAGGCCACGGCTATTTTCCACAAGGGCTTTTTCTTCGAGATAGGCTGTCACTCGTTGCTGCCATTGCTGTCTTTTTTGATCGAGCTGTTCCAGGCGCTCTGTTGCGGCATTGCCCAAAAGCTGCTGGCGCAGCTGACGCAGCTCCCCAGTAGCGCCGCTGGCTTGCAACGCTTGTGTCTGCTCGCGTAGCTCAGCCTGCAGCTGCGGAACGAGCGTAACCAGTAGGTCGGCCGGCAAGCTTTCTCGCAGGCGGTCGATGGCGGCTCCCTTCGCTGCGGCATCGAGCGTTGAATCATGTCGAATCGCCAGCCTTTCCAGCGTGAAACTATCGCTGGCTTCATCCAGGCCGAAAAATGCCTGATGGACGTGGTCGTCGAATATCCCGGCGCGCAGCAGCCGAACCGCGCTCAGGCGTTCACGCATGGCATTCAGATCGGCCAGTAGCACATGGTCCTTTTCAAGTATTAGCAGTTGCCGTTTGTAGTCGAGGTACTGGCCCAGCAGGCGCAGTGCCTGGCCTTCGGCGGGCTGCGAAAGCTGCTCTTCGACATGTCGACGCAGGCGGGTAACGCTGGCGTCGATCGACTCCTCGCCAATCGAGGCCAGGAAATAGTCGAAGACACGACGGATATCGCCGTCGATTATCAGCTCGCCATGGGAATCCGTTCGAAGTCGACCGTCGACTTCCGTGCCGGCGAAGGAGGCCGGAAGGCGGCGGGTTGCCTGGGTTTGCACCGTCGGTTGGGCTGGCGAGAGGCTTCTTGTCTGGGTCGGTGCGGATAATTTAGCGACCGGTAGCTCAGGCGTTACGGAGGTGGGCGCCGGCTCAGCCGTACTACGCCAATCGATCAGGACGCCAATGGCCACGGCGAGAACGAACAAGATCGCAAGTTTTTTCATCGATATGCCTTGTGTCAGAGCCGGGGCCGATTGGCCCCGGCCGCAGCTCATAGACCCGCGTTCTTGAGGCGGTTGGCATGCTGACGGTATACGGTCAGCGGATCGGTTTCGAACAAGCTGGTCAGCCCGAGAACCTGGTTGACCTCATCCAGATGGTTCATCCGATAGTTGTCGCGGATCACCATGCCAAGGTGAGAGCTGCAGCGCCCGACCAAGCCGTCGTTGGGCCCATCGAACGCGAGTGAACCGGCGCCCATCATGGCGTCGCTGATGTCCAACGGATTGGTCAGCGGGCTGGTACCGCTCCAGGAGTAGTAGCGCACGCCGTTGACCTTGTACGCTCCTTCGCCGCATTTGCTGGTCGGGATGCCCTGTGGGTATTTCGCGTTGAAGCGCGCTGCGCCCTCGCTGTTGAGCGATTCGAGTGACCCGAGCGAGTTCTGTGGCGCGGTGCTCGGGCTGCCGGAGAGGAAGTGAATCAAGGCGCCCATGGTATTGACCAGGCCGGCTACGATGGCCTCGCCGCCAGAGCCCTCCGGAATCTTGCGGATCAGATCGGCCACATCCGAACCCTTGTGAGGTGCGCCAACGGACGTGACCGACGCAACAAGATCGGGACGTACGGCGGCGACGTAACGCACTGTCGGGCCGCCGTGACTATGGCCGATCAGGTTCACCTTTGATTTGCCGCTGATCGCGACAATCTCCTCAACCTGATCCAGCAGTTCTTCGCCACGGAGTTCCGAGGTGTTGAGCTGGCTGACTTCAGTCACATAGACCTGCGCGCCGTCACGCCGAAGCGCATGCGGAATGCCATACCAATAATCGATCCCCAGAATGCTGTCGAAGCCGAGCATGCCGTGGGAAAGGACGATCGGGTAACGCGTCTGGGTGTAGCCGCTCGAGCCGAACAGGCCTGCATGCACTTGGCTGCTGGCCATGGCGGCACCGAGACATAGAGCGATCAACGTCTTCTTGTTATTCATGGATGCACTCAATCAGTAGGTGAATCGGGCATTGAGCAGTCCCTCGCCATTCACCGCGCGCTGCGCGTACTGCCGCCGAACAAGCGCAGCAATCGTGCCAATTCCACAATGATCGTGAGCGTCCGCTCTGGCGTGGCGCCCCCAGCGTCGCTGATATCGTTTAGCTATCGCAATGCGCCGATTCGCCTGTTACCGGACGGAACGCTGATGTGGGTAAGAAAGTGATGGTCTCGACAGTTAAAGACCATATCGAAGAAGTTCGAGAAGGATGTCGACTAGTTAGTCATGTAAAAACTGCTCGGTCATGGATAGGCGATGCCGATTATGTACCAAAGTTTCGGGCCGGTTGGCGTTTGCACCTGCACCTCGGCATCCAGTGCTTTGCCAACCAATGCTCTGGCCAACGGAGAATCAATGCTGATCAAGCCTTGGCGCAGGTCCAGTTCGTCCGGTCCGACGATACGGTAGCGGGCCTGTTCACCCTCTTCATCTTCTATGGTCACCCAGGCGCCAAAGTACACTTTGTCCGGATCGCTCGGCTTCTGGCTGACGGTCTTGAGTTTTTCCAATCGCTTGGTGAGAAAGCGCACGCGGCTGTCTATCTCCCTTAGCATTTTCTTGCCGTAGGTGTATTCAGCATTTTCGGAGCGGTCGCCCTGTGCCGCTGCTTCGCTAACCGCCTGGGTGACTTGCGGACGCCTGACATGCCAGAGCTCGTGCAGCTCGGCACGCAGCCGTGCCTCCCCCTCGGGCGTGATCAGTGGTGTGCCGGCGGGGCGGGGAGGTCGATAGCGGCTCATAGGTTATCCGGGGGAAGGCAAGAAAGGCACATTCTAAAAGCACTTGCGCTTCGCTGGCTTAGCTTTCGCGAAGCACACTAAGTGGGCTGGCGTTCAATGCCCGGCGCGTACCAAGCACGCCGGCTGAACCGACCAGCAGCGCGCCAATCGGTGGCAGCAGCAGGAGCCAGGGATGGGGCTGCCAGCGTAAATCGAAGGCGAAGTGATAGAGCAGGGCGCTGACCAGTTCGCAACCCAGAGCGGCAAGCAGACCACTGGCCGCGCCGAGTACACCGAATTCGGCACGTCTGGCTTTGAGCAACAATCGGCGCTCTGCGCCCAGCGCGCGCAAAAGTGCGCCCTGGCGGATGCGTTCGTCCAGCGTCGCCTGCAGCCCCGCGAACAGTACAGCCAGGCCCGCCGCCAGAACGAACATCAGCACATATTCCACCGCGAGTGAAACCTGCGCCAGGATGCTGCGCAGCTGACTGAGCAGGGCTTCGACCTGCAGTATGGTGGCCGATGGGAAGTCTCGTGCCAGCTGCACCAGCTCGCGATCCTTGCCTTCGGGCAGGTGAAAGCTGGTCATGTAGGTGGCCGGCACATCCTGCAAGGTGCCCGGCTCGAAGATCATATAGAAGTTAGGCTGGAAGCTGTCCCAGTTGACCTCGCGCAAGCTTGTTACGCTGACGTCTCGGGTCAGCCCGCCGACTGTGAAGCTGAGCCGGTCGCCCAGCTCCACCTGCAGACTTTCGGCCAGTTCGGCTTCGACAGAAACGCCCGGTAGCTCGCTGCGTTTACCGTCCCACCAATGGCCTGCCGTCAGATGGTTGTCGGAAGGGAGCTCAGCCGCCCAGGTCAGGCTCAGGTCCCGGCGAATCGCTCGCTCGCCCTGGCTTTCCTTGCTGACCAGCTGACGTACCGGCTCACCGTTGATCGCGACCAGGCGACCGGGTACCACCGGATATAAGGGTGCGCTGTGATCCGACAGGCTCTCGATACGTTCGGCGAACGCATCGCGGTCAGCCGGCAGAATGTTAAGGACGAAGTGGTTGGGTGCGTCGTCTGGTAGCTGGTCTTGCCAGGTATCGAGCAATTCGCCGCGCAGCAGCGCAATCAGCGCCATGGCCAGCAAAATCAGCCCAAAGGCCAGTGATTGGCCGGCGGCCGCAAGCGGGTGGCGGAGCAGTTGTCCAAGACCGAGACGCCAGCGCAGCGAGGCGCCCGAAAGGGTGCGGCGCAATCCGCGCAACGCCAGCAACAGCAGCCCGCCGAGTACGAGGGTGGCAAGCAAGCCGCCACCTAGCAATGCCAGGGTGATCTGCAAGTCCAGGCTCAGGCGCCACATGATCAGCCCTAGAGCTAACACCGCGGCTCCATACACCAGCCAGGAGCTAGGTGGGACCGGCAACATGTCACGGCGCAGCACCCGCAGTGGCGGCACGCGGCCTAACGCAGCCAGCGGCGGCAAGGCGAAACCAGCCAGGGCGACCAAACCTGTGGCGATCCCTGCCAGAGCAGGCCAGAGCGTGGCCGGTGGCACTTCGCTGACCACAAGGTCGCGCAGCAGGATAAACAGACCATGTTGAGCCGCCCAACCCAGCAACGCGCCGGCTACGCTGGCAACCAGGCCTAGATAACCCAGCTGCAATGTGTAGAGCGTCAGCGCCTCGCGCCGGGACAGCCCAAGGCAGCGCAGCAGGGCGCTGGCGTCGAAGCGGCGAGTGGCGAAACGAGCGGCGGACAAGGCTACCGCGACACCGGCAAGCAGCACTGCGGCCAGGCTGGCCAGGTTCAGGTAGCGCTCGGCGCGCCCCAAGGCACCACCGATCTGGCGATTGCCGTCCTTGGCTGTCTCGATGCGTTGATGCGCTTGCAGCTCAGGTTTAATCGCCTCTTCATAGGCTTTGAGCTGAGTCGCTGAGCCGCGCCAGAGTTCGCGATAACGTACGCGGCTACCGGGCTGCACGACGCCGGTCGAATCCAGGTCGTCGAGGTGCATCAAGACGCGAGGGGTCAGGCTGTAGAAATCTCCGACTCGGTCCGGTTCGTAAGTCAGCACTCGAGTCAGCTGCAGTGGCTTGTTACCGACCTCGATGTAGTCGCCGATCTGCAGATCGAGCGCGGCGAACAGGCGCGCTTCGGCCCAGGCCTCGCCTGGCTGCGGGCCGGGGCCGGATTGTTCCGGCTGGTAAGGCGCCGCCGCGCTGCGCAGTTCGCCGCGTAGTGGGTAGTGGCTGTCAGCGGCCTTGACGCTGGTCAGTTGCAGATTGTCATCGGTCGCGACGACGCTTGAAAACTCCACCACACCTGAGTGCTCGAGCTGTAGGCGCAGGCCAGCTTCAATCTGCGATGGCTCGGCGGGTTCGCTGCCCCGCAAGACCAGATCAGCACCGAGAAACTCGGTGGCGCGCAGCAACATCGCATCGTTCAGGCGTGCGCCGAAATAGCCGATGGCGGTGCTTGCCGCGACGGCGATCAGCAATGCGAAGAACAGCACGCGCAGTTCCCCGGCGCGCGCGTCCCGTAACAATTGGCGCAGCGCCAGGGCAGCCAGTCGGCTGGCGGGCACGCGCTTCATCGCGTCTGCTCGTCGCGCAGTTCGCGGCCGCCTTCCAGGCGGAGCAGGTGCTGGCAGCGCTGTGCCAGTCGCTCATCATGGGTCACCAGTACGAGTGTCGTGCCACGCTCCCGATTCAGTTCGAAAAGCAGTTCGGTGATGTTCGCGCCGGTGTGGCTATCGAGATTGCCGGTCGGCTCGTCGGCAAACAGTATTTTGGGTTCCGCGGCGAAGGCTCGGGCGACCGCGACACGTTGCTGCTCGCCACCAGACAGCTGGCGAGGATAGTGGTGCAGGCGAGCGCCGAGGCCGACTCGTTCGAGCAGTTCGGTCGCCTTCGTCTGGGCATCGCGGCGGCCATGCAACTCCAGTGGGAGCATGACGTTTTCCAGCGCATTAAGGCTGTCGAGCAGTTGAAACGACTGGAAAACGAAGCCGACATGTTCAGCACGCACCCTGGCGCGCTGATCTTCGTCCAGTTCGGTTAATGAATGGTCAACCAGTCGCACCTCGCCCGAACGGGGGAGGTCCAAACCGGCGAGCAGGCCGAGCAGGGTCGACTTGCCGGAACCTGAAGTGCCGACGATAGCCAGGCTGTCGCCCTTGTTCAGGCTCAGGGACACATCGTCGAGTATCGCCAGCTCGCCTTCCGCGCTGGGTACCGCTTTGCTAAGGTTCCGGGCGTAGAGAATGCTGGCGCTCATGGAGATTCCGATGCGAAATTGGCTTAAATGTGGAGTTCTGGTGCTGTTGTGCTGGGCTCAGGGAGCCTTGGCGGGAACGGTGCTGGTGGTCGGGGATAGTATCAGCGCCGCTTTCGGGCTGGAAACCAGCCAGGGGTGGGTCCATCTGCTTCAGCAACGTCTTGAAGATGAGGCGTTGGATCATCGGGTGGTGAACGCCTCGATCAGCGGCGACACCAGCGCCGGCGGGCTTTCCAGGCTGCCCGCGCTGCTCGATGAGCATGAGCCAGAGGTGGTGATTCTGGAGCTGGGCGGCAACGATGGGCTGCGTGGTCAGTCCCCGGCGCAATTGAAACAGAATCTTGCGGCGATGACCGAGATGTCGCAGCAGGCAGATGCCAAGGTGCTGTTGCTGGGCATGCGGTTGCCGCCGAATCTCGGCCAACGATACACCACGGCGTTCGCCCAGGCGTTCGACTCGCTTGCCGCCGACAAAGAACTGCCTTACGTACCGTTTTTTCTTGAAGGCGTAGGCGGGGTCGAAGGCATGATGCAGCCCGATCGCATCCATCCTACAGCCAGCGCGCAGCAGAGGCTGCTGGATAACGTCTGGCCAGTGCTCGAACCCTTGCTTTGAGGTGCGCGCGCGGCTACTGTCGCGGCCCTCGATTGGAGCCTCAGATGCCGCGCCCAGCCTGGACCCTATTTGCCTATCGCCTCATCGTCCCGGACGAGCAGTTCGACCTTTTCGCCTGTCGCGAGAATCGTCTGCATCTGGCGTTGCGTCAGCTCGAATTGAGTGGCCGGGGTGATCGTACGCTCTGTGGCGGTTTTCTGCCTGCGCGACCGCACTGGCAGGATGTCGAGCGCTCTATTCTCAAGAGTCGCCAGCTCTGTCCGGCATGCCGCGACGCGCTGAGCGCACAGCGCAAAGGCCTCTCGTCTGCCGTTAGCGCCTGGTAGCTCGGCTGCCGCCATCGCTTCGAGTACAATCACCGGCAACACGATCAATTTTTCCAAGGAACCCCTGATGCTCTCGCGTGCGTCTGTAGTCGCCTCCTGTTTGTCCTTCGCTGCTTTGCTGTTGGCCGGCCGCTCCGCTGCGCTGGAGTTGCCGTTGCCCCCGGAAGGCGAGGACGTGGTTGGGCAGATCCAGGTCATCAAGGCCAAATACGAAGACACCTTCGCGGCGCTGGGCGAGACGCATGATCTGGGCTATCTGGAGCTGGTTGCGGCTAATCCGGGAGTCGATCCATGGCTGCCGGGTGAAGGTACCGACATCATCCTGCCGACGCGCTTCATTCTGCCGCCCGGTCCGCGTGAAGGCATCGTGATCAACCTGGCTGAGTATCGGCTGTACTACTACCCGAAGGGCGAAAACGTCGTACACACCTTTCCCCTTGGAATCGGGCGGGAGGGATGGGGTTCGCCTGTAGGCAATACCCGCATTTCAGCAATGACCAACAATCCTGCCTGGTATCCGCCGCAGTCGATTCGAGACGAGCACGCCGCCGAGGGCGATCCGCTGCCGAAAGTCGTCCCGCCGGGGCCGGATAACCCGCTTGGCCCGTACAAGATGACGCTGGCAATGCCCGGCTACCTCATCCACGGTTCGAACAAGAAGTTCGGCATCGGCATGCGTGTCAGTCACGGTTGCTTCCGCATGCTCAATCACAACGTGCTAGAGCTGGCCGGGCGGGTCAAGGTCGGCACTGCGGTGCGGATCATTGACGAGCCCTACAAGTTCGGTGTGAGCCAAGGCAAGATCTATCTGGAGGCGCATACGCCGTTGCAAGACGAAGACAAGCACATGACGCTCATGGATAAGCACGCCGTAGTGGTCAATACGCTGCTTCAGCGTGATGAAGCGGCCGGTGTGCTGCAACTGGATTGGGAAATGGTGCGGGAGATCATTGCTGGTGAAGACGGCTTGCCGATTCAGATTGCCGAGCAGGGGCAGGCATTGGCCAGTCAGGACGACCCGATCTTCTGACAGCAGCTGCTAAATCGAGAGGTTAATCCGTCACCCATAAAAAAGCCGACCTGGAGCAGGTCGGCTTTTTTTATCGCCTGAAGCTTACTTGCGGCTGGCACGTTCCAGCATACGCAGCGCACGCTCATTGGCTTCGTCAGCAGTCTGCTGAGCCTTCTGAGCAGCCTGCAGAGCCTCGTCGGCCTTGCTGTACGCTTCGTCGGCACGGGCCTGAGCGCGGGCAGCGGCGTCTTCGGTCGCGGTCAGACGGGCTTCGCCTTCCTGAGTCATGCTGTTGCTGCACCCAGTAGCCAGAACTGCGGCGAAAGCCAGAGCAGAAAATTTCAGAACGTTGTTCATCGTGTTCCCCTTAAGGATGAAATCCATGGCAACTCCCGTTATGGAAAGTTGGCGCGCACATACTACCGATTAGTTGCGCTAAGTAAACTGAGGCAAGCAGCGGCTACCACAATTTTTCTGCAAGCTCATTCTTTCACGGCATATGCTAGCCAGATTGGCTGAAAAACAATCAGAACCAGCGTTGCACTCGTTACATGGACCAGTCGGGATGCTGAAAAGTTGCACTTCGCAGTGCTACGTAAATCAAAAGCATCAATCCCCCAGGCGTAGAGGCATCACTAGCTTTAAGCAATTGAAGCGACGTCTTACATAGCGGTAGCATGCGTCGTCAAACAAACAAGAAAATGGGGAATGTGCGGGCTCCGCATGCACCTCTCAAGTTGAAGGCAGCAAGCCTGCTGAGGAGGCTAGATGACCGACAAGCTAACCATCCACCATGACCGGACGAGCCACCAGTTCGAAACTACCGTGGACGGCTATCGCGCCTACCTGGCTTATGTAGATTTGGGTAAGCAGACCCTGGATATTTACCGGACGTTCGTGCCTGATGCGCTCCGCGGCCGTGGCGTTGCAGCTGTACTGGCGCAGCACGCGCTGGATTACGCCAAGCGCGAAGGCTATACGGTGATTCCATCCTGTTCGTACGTAGAGCGGTATATCGAGCGACAGGGCAACTCTACGGATACTATCGAAAGTGAATAAAAGGAAAACGCCGGCAAGCGGCGTTTTCTCGAACCAGAAATAGCCGTCAACCGCGGGCGCGCTTGGGCAATACATCCTTCAGCTTTGCATGCATGCCAAGAATGGCTTTCTCGGTGGCTTCCCAATCGATGCACGCGTCGGTAACGGATACCCCGTATTTCAGGTCCGACAGGTCTTTTGGAATAGGCTGATTACCCCAGCCCAAATGGCTTTCCACCATCAATCCGACGATTGAGTTATTCCCCTCGAGGATCTGGTTGGCCACGTTTTCCATGACCAAAGGCTGCA
Source organism: Pseudomonas sp. MTM4 (assembly GCF_019355055.1). Lineage (NCBI taxonomy): Bacteria > Pseudomonadati > Pseudomonadota > Gammaproteobacteria > Pseudomonadales > Pseudomonadaceae > Pseudomonas > Pseudomonas sp. MTM4. The sequence goes on along the minus strand of NZ_CP048411.1, from coordinate 891,094 downwards.
GCGCAGGGTCCTTGTTGGAGTTCGCATGGCTGCAGTCGACCATGATGTTGGGGGTAACGCCAGCCTTGTTCAATTCCTGTTCGCACACCGCCACGCTGACCGAGTCGTAGTTTGGCTTGCCATTGCCACCGCGCAGTACCACATGCCCGTAGGAGTTGCCCTTGGTGGTCACGATGGATACGCCACCGGACTGGTTGATACCGAGGAAACGGTGCGGGCTGGAAACGGATTGCAGCGCATTGATGGCGACGGTCAGGCTGCCGTCCGTACCATTCTTGAAACCCACTGCAGAGGATAGACCTGAGGCCATCTCGCGGTGTGTCTGGGATTCAGTGGTGCGGGCGCCGATTGCCGACCAGCTGATCAGGTCCTGCAGATATTGCGGTGAGATGGGGTCCAGCGCTTCGGTGGCGGTAGGCAACCCCATCTCGGCGAGGTCCAGTAGCAGCTTGCGACCGATATGCAGGCCGTCCTGAATCTTGAACGAGTCGTCCATGTAGGGATCGTTGATCAGGCCTTTCCAGCCGACGGTGGTGCGTGGCTTCTCGAAGTACACCCGCATGACGAGAAACAGGCTGTCGGACACCGTCTCCGCCAGGACCTTGAGGCGTTCGGCATACTCATGCGCGGCCTTGAGATCGTGGATGGAGCAGGGACCGATTACCAGAAACAGGCGGTGGTCTTTGCCGTCGAGAATGTCGCGGACAACCTGGCGCCCGTGTGAAACGGTCTGCAATGCCGTGGCGGTCAGCGGGAGTTCACGCTTCAGTTGCTCCGGCGTGATGAGGGTCACGTTGGATGCAACGTTTAGGTCGTCGATTGGTAGATCAGCCATCTGTCACTCGTCAGGGTCACGTGAGTCGTCCGCCAGCCATCCCGGTGCGGCGGAGCGGAGCGTTGGGGCGCAGCGGGGAGCGGAACCTTATCGCGTATTGCCTCGCCTCGACAATAATCTTGAAGCCGGACTGCACTGCGGTGTGCTCAATGTAGGTTCGCGCCCGGAAAGCGGGCCGCTAGCGGCGGCTGGGCGCTGCCTTGGGACGCTGATAAGGTGGCGACTGCAAGCGCGCCATTAATGGCGTCCCACTGAACCGTAGATGGAGTTCCTGCATGACCGCACCCAACCCTCGAATCGGAATCATCGGTACCGGTGCTATTGGCGGCTTTTATGGCGTGATGCTCGCCCGCGCTGGCTATGACGTGCACTTTCTACTGCGCAGCGAATACGAAACGGTCCTGCAGCGCGGGCTACGGATAAACAGTACGGTGCATGGCTCGTTGCACCTGGATGCGGTGCAGGCCTATCGCAGCGCTGCGGATATGCCCAAGTGTGATTGGCTGCTGGTTGGTGCCAAAAGCACCAGTAATCCAGAGCTGGCCCCGTTGATCGTGGAGGCGGCGGGAGAGGATGCCAAGGTTGTGGTCTTGCAGAACGGTCTGAGGGTTGAGGAGGACCTGCGTCAGGTTCTACCGAACAACATTCATCTGCTTGGTGGCCTCTGTTTCATCTGCGCGCACCGCTCGGCGTTAGGCGTCGTCGAGCATCAGGCGCTTGGCGGGGTCAACCTTGGCTATCACTCGGGTTCGGCTGCAACCCTAGAGCAACAGCAGGCGCTGGTCGAAGAGGGCGTGGCGATGTTCCGCGCGGCGGGAGTGGATTCCAACGCGGCCGACAATCTGGCGCAGGCACGCTGGCAGAAGCTGGTGTGGAACGTACCGTATAACGGCCTTTCTGTGCTTCTGAATGCCGGCACGGCGCCCCTAATGTCCAATCCGGACAGTCGAGCGCTGGTCAGGTCAATCATGCTCGAAGCCTGTGGAGCCGCAGCGGCTTGTGGTCATCCGCTACCTGACGTGCTCGTGGATCGGATGATGATGGCCACTGATCATATGCCCAATTATCTGCCGAGCATGTATCACGATCATGCGCACGGGCGCCCGTTGGAGCTCGATGCGATCTATGCCGCTCCGCTGACTGCAGCTGCGAATGCCGGGTTTGCGATGCCCAAGACCGAGGCTCTGTACCAGGCCTTATGCTTTATTGCTGGGCGCGCAGCCCGCTAGCCAACACACTTAGGGTAGCCTCTATCGGCCGTCCGGCAGGCGTTCGGCGCGGTAGTTTTTCTTGGGGCTGCTACGCTCAAACGACGCCGCGATATCCTTTAATGCTCGCGGCCTCGGCGTCTCTGGCTGCGATCACACTCTACGTTGCAAAGGTTGCCGCAACGTGACGTCGTCTGGATGCTACGAGCGATACATACGGAAATGACCTAGAATTCCGATTTTCTGGCGCAGAAGTTATAAAAGGTGGCGTTCAAGCGCCATTGGCATTTTGAGGGATCTCTATGAAGCTTCAGCAACTGCGTTACATCTGGGAAGTGGCGCATCATGACCTCAATGTCTCGGCAACGGCGCAGAGCCTGTTTACCTCTCAACCTGGCATCAGCAAGCAAATTCGATTGCTCGAAGATGAGCTGGGTGTCGAAGTCTTCGCTCGCAGTGGAAAGCATCTGACCAGAGTTACTCCGGCTGGTGAACGAATCATCACCACAGCCGGCGAAATCCTGCGCAAATGCGAAAGCATCAAACAGATCGCCCAGGAATTCTCCAACGAGAAGCGTGGCACATTGAGTATCGCGACCACTCACACGCAAGCTCGTTATGCCTTGCCGCAGGTGATCCGCACCTTCATCAAACAGTACCCCGACGTCTCCTTGCATATGCATCAAGGCACACCCATGCAAATTGCCGAAATGGCCGCTGACGGGACTGTGGATTTTGCCATCGCCACCGAAGGTCTGGAGCAGTTCGGCGATCTGGTGATGATGCCGTGCTATCGCTGGAACCGTTGCGTAGTCGTGCCGCAGGGACATCCCCTGACAGAACTGGACAAGCTCACCCTGGACGCGCTGGCGGAGCATCCAATCGTGACCTACGTGTTTGGTTTTACCGGGCGCTCCAAGTTGGACGAGGCATTCAGCCACCGGGGCTTATCGCCCAAGGTAGTGTTCACGGCGGCGGATGCAGACGTTATCAAGACCTATGTTCGGCTGGGATTGGGCGTAGGCATCGTGGCGCGGATGGCGGTCGATGCCAAGCTTGATCCGGATCTGGTGGTGCTGGATGCCAGCGAGCTGTTCGAAGCCAGCGTCACTAAGATTGGCTTCCGCCGCGGTACCTTTCTGCGTGGCTTCATGGCAGATTTCATCGAAACCTTCGCACCGCATCTCGATCGAGAAATGCTCGAGAAAGCCGTGCAATGCCGAAATAAGGTCGAGCTGGACGAATTGTTCCAGAACGTCGAGTTGCCGACCTATTAAGAGCAGCGGCACGCCTCAAGCCAAGGCTGCCGCTTTTGATTGTCTTTACTGCTTCGCGATCAGATTGCCGGCGTGCAGGCCGCATTCTTTCTGCGTGGATTCCTCCCACCACCAGCGGCCTTCGCGCTCGTGCTGGTTCGGCAGTACCGAGCGTGTGCAAGGCTCGCAGCCGATGCTGATGAAGCCACGCTCGTGCAGGCTGTTGTAAGGCACTTCCAACATGCGGATATAGCCCCAGACTTCCTCGCTGGTCATCTGCGCCAGGGGGTTGAATTTGTACAGTGTGTGTTCAGGCGTTGAAAAAGCACTGTCGACTTCCAGCACCGAAACCTGACTGCGAGTGCCTGGGCTCTGGTCGCGGCGCTGGCCAGTGGCCCAGGCGCGAACGCCGGACAGTTTGCGCCGAAGCGGCTCGATTTTGCGTATGCCGCAGCATTCGCCATGGCCGTCGCGGTAGAAGCTGAACAATCCTTTTTCGTTGATCATCGGCTGGAGCAGGGCAGGATTGGGCGTCATGATCTCGATCGCAATGCCGTAGTGCTCTCGCACCTGCTCGATGAAACGGTAGGTTTCGCTGTGCAGGCGGCCGGTATCGAGGCTGAACACTTTTACGTTTTTGTTCAGTTTCCAGGCCATGTCCACCAGCACGACGTCTTCAGCGCCGCTGAACGAAATCCACAGGTCATCTCCGAAGAGGTCGAAGGCGAGCTTGAGAATCTCTTGCGGGGATTTGCCGGCATAGGCCGCGGCCAGCTCGGCTACTTCAATTTGGTGAGTCATCAGGCGGCTTCCTTGATTGGCGCTTGGGCGCTCTGCTGGCCGCGGATGGTAACAAATAGGCTTTATGACGCTAAATAACGTTTGCTGAGGCGCCGCCTAACTTTAGTGAATAAGGCGTCGCGTTGCACCGCTCCGCCCTTGTCGTTAGAGTGCCGCTTCAATTTTTCTGCTTTAAGGAGTGGCCCGTGGAAATAGCCTGTCTTGACCTGGAAGGTGTGCTGGTTCCGGAAATCTGGATCGCCTTTGCCGAGGCCACTGGAATCGAATCCCTCCGGGCGACCACGCGGGACATTCCTGACTATGACGTGCTGATGAAGCAGCGGCTGCGCATCCTTGACGAGCACGGTCTGAAATTGTCGGATATCCAGGCCGTCATCGCGACCCTGAAACCGCTCGACGGCGCCGTCGAGTTCGTCGACTGGCTGCGCGAGCGCTTCCAGGTTGTGATCCTGTCGGATACGTTCTATGAGTTTTCGCAGCCGCTGATGCGTCAGCTGGGCTTCCCGACGCTGCTTTGCCATCGCCTGATCACTGACGAATCAGGGCGTGTCGTAAATTACGAGCTGCGCCAGAAAGACCCCAAGCGGCAGTCAGTGATCGCGCTGAAGAGCCTGTACTACCGCGTCATCGCGGCGGGCGACTCCTACAATGACACCACCATGCTGTCCGAGGCGCACGCCGGCATCCTCTTCCATGCACCGGACAACGTCATCCACGAGTTTCCGCAATTCCCGGCTGTGCATACGTTCGAGGCGCTGAAGCAAGAATTCCTGAAGGCGTCGAACCGAGAGCTATCGCTGTAAGCGCGACGGTTCAAGCGACGCAGCAGGAAGAATCGAGATCAGGTCGATGGCCAGCGACGAGCGGTGACAGGCTCGACTTGATCTTCGAGTGGCGTTTCAAGCTGCCGGTGAGTTGTGCCTCAGGCTCACACAGCTAGCGCATTACCAACTGTAAGGCTGCATCAAATGCCAGCATGTGCTGCTGTTTGATGCTCAGCCGCTGCTCACGCATTGCCTGCCAGACGGGCCGCCAACCACCTAGTTCAAGTTCATCGAGGTGCTTGCTTTGGCGGTATTGGCGCTCGAAATGATCGCGGTGGCTTCTCTCCATAAGCTTATCGCCGAGTGCGGGAATTAACAGGCCGCGGGCTGACATGCTGACCGCGATAACAAGACCCGCCGGATCGAAATCGGGAAAGACATGCAGACACACCGACTCGGGTAGTTGTGCAATCAGCTTTCGCGCGCCGCGAGCCAGTCCGCCATGGCCTCGGTACAACACCAGCGCGTCGTTGAGCGCTTCGGGGATGCGGTATTCCTGCCACTGGTCAAAGCTGTCCAGGTTCTCTACCAACACGAGATCGCGAACCTGTGCCAAGGCTAGTCGGTCCAGCGGGACTCGTAGGCTGAGTTCTGCGGGCGACTGCGGCAGAGGCGCGGGCAGGTTACCCTTGACCAGTACGAAGTTATCGCCCGGGCGTTCCGCTCCTCGCTTGTCATCTCGGAATTGGCGGGCAATCTCTGTGCGATTACCGGCAGGCGGTGGCGTTATCGGATCCCAGCCCTCAACTCGAAGAAAAAACGTACGCAGCGCCCGGTAATCGGCGTCGTTCAATTTTAGTTTTCCACTACGCGGTGTACCGATTTCAACGTGGCGGCGAATATCCTCCCAGATAGTACCGAGCGGCACCGCGAGTGGTTTGTTCCGCACCGCACGGTGGACAGCATTGAGATGGCGCATCTCTAGGCTAGCCACAAGGCAATGTCCCGCACGATGTAGTTGCCGCTGTAAATCGGATGGGACTCGCCCTGCAGGTCCAGTTCGAAATGGCTCTTCTGGTCATCGGGCAGGGCGTCGTAGCCGCCGATCACCTGATAGAGCCAGGATTCCGTTTCCCAGGGCAGCGCCTGTTGTAAATGCCAAGTCAGGGCTGTGACGGGGTGACCGTTCTCTATCACATGGCAGAGATAGTCCTGCACTGCTTCCTGAATCGGACTGGTTTGCACCTCGAAGCCTTCGACTTCCTGCAGCAGCAACTCTTCGGCTTCTGGCGGCGGGGTGAGCATATTCTCCGCTTGTTGCGAGGCCTTGATTTGTGCGAGCAGGGCGAGCAGGTCGGCTTCATGACTACTGGCATGGATGTTAACTGCGGCTGGGCCCAGGGTAGGCGGGGCCAGGCTGAAAAGCTGCGGCAACTGTGAGCGGGCCGTGTGGTTGCCGACCTGATAGTCCGGTTGCTGCTCGCCGTGCAGCAGCCAGCCCTTGAGCAGCAGGGTGCGGCCTTGAATCTTTCGGAAGCGGCCCAGCAGCTCCAACAAGCGGCCCTGGACGATACTCAGCTCCTGCGAACAGGCACTGACGCTGCGTTGCAGGCTGGCCACCAGTAGGCGGCGTAGCTCTCTTAAATCGCCCGCAGTATCTGCTAGCTCCTGGAAATCGATCATTTCCAGCCCATTGAGCAGTTCGCTCACCTGAGACTGGGCCAGCTCGTTTTCGCGGATTTTCGCAGTCAGGCTGCCGACATAGCCGAACTCGTTATTGATCCGGCTCCACAGCACTCGAATGCTGTGGCTCAGCCCTTCGGTAAAGCTGTAGACGTGCTCGCGTAAATCGGCCAGATAGGCGTCTGCCGCTGGAAAGTCACCCTGGTGATGGGCTTCCTTGTAATGCGCAGCCAAGGTCTTGAACGTAGCAAGCGTCGAGCCGGTGTTGGCGTCGATCTGCCGATTGCGGTCGTCGCGCAGCGCTTCCTCGAGTAACGCGCGCACCACACGGCGCAAGTGCAGATCGGAGCCAGGCTCGGGGCGATACAGAATGCCGTCCTTGATCAGGCGCTCCTGTACGCCGGGCTCGAGGCTCTGGTCAGGCACAGAGCCCGCCAGATAGGCGCCCATAATTGGTTCGGCATGGCGCCCCAGCTGGCGCAGGAAGCGCACGCCGGCCTGATGCAGGTTGTTGTTCATATCAGATTGCCCTGGCTGGAGGCTTCGGCACGCTCCTCCAGTGCCAGCCCTTCTGCTTCGTCGATGAAACGGATCACTTCGTAGAGGTAATCCAGCTTACCGGTGCCGAGAAATATCTGTTTGTCGGGATTTGGGCGCAACAGATAGCCTAGTTCGCACAGCTTTTTAAATACCTGCTTGATCTGAGCGTCGACGTTGCTACTGGTAGAGCGAAACAAGGCGTAATGGCTGATACGGTTGAGCTGCTCGCGGAACGCCGGCGTGTCTTCGACGATGCTTTGCAGTTCGTTGAGACGAATCGGGCTTCCTTCAGTCAGCGGGGCATCCTGAGCGCTGGCTTCCTGTACCAAGACCAGCCACTCCGCGAGCGGCGTCAGCGCATTGCAAATGTCGCGGAATTGCTGGCTGACGATCCGTCGCTCGGCGTCTCCCAACTGGCGATAGCCGCAGAAGAACACGTCGGCGTCGGCAGCGCCCCCGACCGTGGCGACAACTCGGTTGAGGGTGTTCAGGTACTCGTCCACTTGTTCGCGGTTGGCCGGGTTCTTCAAGAATCGCCAGCCTTCTTCATTGCTGGTCCGGCAGATGAAAGCCCCTTGCAGCAGCAATTCAATCACGTTGCCTTTGATGGATAACATTAGACGGTCTCCTCGGCCATGCGCGCCTTGAGGCGTTCGCCGATCACGTCCAGACGCGGTTTGACCACCTGCAGCTGGCGGGTCTGTTTGTTGACAATGTAGCGATTGGCAAACAGCGACAGCACTTCAGAGTCCGGGTTAGGGAAAGCGCCGAGGATGCGGATCGAGTTGTTGCCGCAAGCATCGAAGATTTTCTTCACGTTGGCGTGGTGTAAGGTGCCCAGCTCGTCGATCGGCCAATGAATAACCGCGGGCGCGTTACCTCGTAGCAGCCGAGTGAACGCCAGCAGAAACTTGCAGAGAATCAGATAAGCCATCCCGTGACTGGAGGATTCATTGAGCTGGCGGTCGGTGCGGATGACGAGATCGCTTCGACCTTCACGTAGACGCAGTTCGATTTCCAATAAACCTGCAATACCGCTGTTCAACGCAGAGCGGCCAAGAACTTCCAATGCGCGGCGCATGCTGCCGGTGTAGTCGCCATTGGGCAGCTCGGCAAAGCCGCTTTCTTCCCAGGCTAGGTAGGCACGAGCGAAGGCACGCAGCTCCGGCCAGAACTCCAGTTCGGTGATGCGTGAGCGAATCGTCACCGCGGAATTGGATACGCCTTCGAGAAGCAGGTCCTCGCTGACTTCCCGAGTGATGCGGGCGCTCTGGTTGGCGATGCGCTTATCGATGTCCGTCAGAATGTCGAAGAAGGTAAACAGCTCGTTACCAAAGATCCGCCCTTGCTCGCGCAGGCCGTTGAGGCTTTGCGGAACCAGCTTGTTGAGCAGCTCGTCGAGCGCCGGTACCAGGCGGCGATAATCCAAGCTGGGGATGCCACGTTCGTTGATTCGGCTGCATTCTTCACGGCTGCGCTCCCAGGTTTCCGCCAGGCTGGAGCCGGACTTGCTTGCGATGAGGGTGTCGAAGCGGTCCACGTGCTGTTTGATGGCGGCGAGCAGGGCGTCGCGGTGATGCAGTTGCTCCTGGCCGTGCCGCAGACGCTCATCGAGCTCGCCTTCTGCGAGCGTGCCTTCGCGCGGCAGCTTGAGCTCGCCCAAACGACGCAGCAGTGTCTTCAGGCTGTCCAGCTGGTCGCCGACAACGCCTTGGGCCTGCTGAGCCTGTTGCTTCTGCTTTTCCAGAGCTCCGCGGTTGGCCTTGAACCGGGTAGAGGCGGCATCTAGCTGCTGCTTGAGATCGGTGGCCAGTACTTTCTGGCTGGTCAGCTCATCCTGCAACCTGGGTTTGACCTTCAGCCAGCTCAACGCATACCACTCCTGGTAGCGGTTGACTTCGGCTCGGCGGGCTTCGGTGTCCCTGATGCGCTGGTCGAGCGTGCGCAGATCGGTTTTGAGCTGGATCAGCTGGGTTTCATCCACACCGCGAGATTTCAGTTCGTTCTGGTACCACTGTTCACAGGCCTCCAGTTCGGTCTTACCAGTGCGACGCTGGTTGTCGATCTGGGTCTTGAGCTGCGCCAGCCGTTGATCCAGATCGCCGATCACCTGCTGCCAATGCGCAAGAGTTTCCATTCGTGCTTCCTGGAATTGCGCTTCCAGCTCTTCCTGCAGGTTTTCCTGTTCCAGCTGGAGTTGTTTGATCACATTGTCCAGCTCACTGAGCTGTTTCTTGGCTTCAAGTCGCCGTTCGGCTAAGGCAGCCTCCAGACGCCCCCTGAGCGCAGCACGTTCTTCCTTAAGCCGCTGATGATCGCCCTTGCGGTTCTGAAGCTCGGTACGTGCTACCACAAGGCGGGGGTTAAACGCTTCCAGGACGGCGCTGGTTTCCGCCAGTTCCTGCTCCGACTGCTGCTGCTGATGCTGCGCATCCTGCAGGTTGTCTTCGGCGAGCTGCAGACGATGGCGCAACTCGGCTTCGCTAGCCGCATGCTCCGGTGTTTCCAAGGCAGCCAGTTCGAGGTGCACGCCATACAGGCTATCGCTCTGCAGCTCGCTGAGTACGGGTTTCAGGTCGGTTCGCTGCAGCAGGGCAGGCTCGATCACCTTCCCCAGCTGCAATTCCCAACCAGGCTGTTCGCGGCGCAGGAATTCGAGCAAGGTGTTCTGGCGTGGGTAGAGGAGCTGTTCGGCCTCGTCCCGCGTCCGCTGACGCTCGGCTACGCGGCGAGCGGCCAGGTTGAGTTGCTGGCTGCCTTCTTCTCGCTGTCGCAGTAGCTTGCGTTCTTCTTGAATCAGGGTATCCAGCGTCTGGCTGGCTTCTTCTCGCTTGTGTTCGGCATCATCCAGGCGGCGGTCGAAAATGTTCAGGCTAAGGACTTCTTCCTCGCTGTAGCTGAAACTGGCGATCTGCTGTTCCAGGCTGCGCTGCTCTAGCTGGACGGCGTGTTTCTGCTCGCGAAAGCGACCGTCAGCTTCCTGTTGGCGATTTCCAAAAGATTTCTCCAACTGGCCAATGGCGCTGTTCTTCTGCTGGTTGCGTGCGGCCAGCTCGTCGTGTAGCTGACGCTCCTGATCGTGCAGGCGCTCCAGCGCTTCCTGCTGTTGCTCTTGAATCTCCTGTTTGCGCTCCAGGTAGGCGTTTTGGACGTCTGCATGCTGCTCGGTAAGCAGTCGCAGCCGCTCCTTGAGATTGTTGAGTTCAAGCTTCCAGCCATCGAGCTTTTCCAGGTCGGCCTTGGCCTGATCGATATTGACGTCAAGGTAACCCTGATATTGCTCCTCGATGTGCGTCAGCTGAGTTTCTGCGCTTTCAATTTGGCCTTGGGCCTGGGAAAGCGAGAGGGAAAGTTCGTCGCGCTCGTCGCGCCACTTTTCTTCAAGCTGCTTGAGCGCGAAACCGGTCTGTTCGAGCGTGTCCTTGAGTTGTTCCTGGCGCGCAAACAGCACGGGCTCGTCAGTGCGATAGGCCAACAGCAGGCCGCTCAGGCGAGCCTCGCAGCTTTGCAAGTCCTGATGATCGCCTTCCAGCCGGGCGAACTCCGGTCGAATCGCATCGAAGCCCTGGATCAGCTGGCTGTCGCGAATCCAGTCCTCGACCCGCTGAGGGTTCAGGTGAGTAGTCGGCGGTGTCACACCATCCTCTTCGAGAATGGCCGCGATCATCGACTTGATAGTCTCCATCTTGCCTTCGCGCGAATGCACGGCGCGCACCAGCTTTTCGATATGCCGTAGAGAATGCTCGCCCGCGCACAGGGAGAACTGGCGAGCCAGACTGCGCAGCTCGCTGCGCTGGTTATCGGCAGCGAGCAGGCTGCGATCGTTTTGAATGATCGCGCGGAACTGACGAGTGTTCAGCTGATTGGTCGTGGCCACACCCATCTGTTTGAAGTGGCGGCCCAGCTCATTCATGGTCAGGCAGCTGATGCGGTCGCCCTGGCGGTTCTTAATGTAATCGTCCAGGTCGAACGCCTTGAGCACTAGGCGGTAGTCAACACCCTTGCCGTCACTGGCGGCTGCGAGCACGGCCTGACACAGCTCGTCGTCCATACGCCGGTATTCGAACACGATGAAGCTCTGGTCCGTAGGTAGATACCAGCGCTCGAAACTGTCGCGCGTTGAGGGCACTACGCGGCTCGGGTATTCGCCATAAAACACCGGTACCAGGCGCTGGAGGGTGGTTTTACCGGAAGCGTTGGTACCGCAGATGTTGGTGTGATCATCCACCACCAGCTCGACCACACCCTTGAGGTGGGTGTTTATGAGAATGATGCGATTCAGGCTGGGCATTGGGTTTCTTCTATCAATGGTTATGTGTCCGACCGTGGACGGCAATTCGAGCCATGCCTGGCGCATGGTTAATGAGGGATGGTTTCCAGCACTTCCATAAGCACCTTGACCTTGCCTATGGACTCCTCGTATTCCGCGTGCCAATCAGAGTCTGCGACGATTCCGCCACCGCCCCAGCAGGTAACCAACTGGTCTTTTATCAGTAGGGTGCGGATGGCGATGGAGCTGTCCATCTCGCCGCGAACGTCGATATACAGCAGAGAGCCACAGTAAATCGAGCGACAGGTGGCTTCCAGTTCGTCGATAATCTGCATCGCGCGGATTTTTGGTGCGCCTGTGATCGAACCGCCGGGAAAGCTGCCAGCAAGAAGACCGAACGCGTCCTGACCATAGGCCAGGGTTCCGCTGACGCAGCTGACCAGGTGATGCACGTTGGGATAGCTTTCCAACGCGAAAAGCTCAGGCACCTGCACGCTGCCGATTCGGCAGCTGCGGCCGAGGTCGTTGCGCATCAGGTCGACGATCATCAGATTTTCCGCTCGATCCTTGTCGCTTGCCAGCAGCGCCTGAGCTTGCTCCGCATCGGTGTGCGGGTCCATGCCCCTTTGGCGGGTGCCCTTGATCGGCCGGGTTTCGACGCGACCTTCCTTTAGCCGAAGAAAGCGCTCTGGTGAAAAGCTGGCAATAGCACCACCGTCGAGCGCGATAAAGCCAGAAAAAGGCGTGGGGCAAGCATTACGCACACGACGATAAGCATCCCATTCATCGCCCTGACAGGGCGCCTGGAAGCGCTGGGCAAAGTTCACCTGATAGCAATCGCCTTCCTGGATATAGCGCTGGATCTTCTCGACGGCCTGCTTATAGCCGTTAAGCTCGAGCTCGGCAGTGAACTTCGCTTGGAGCTCGAATGGCTCGTGTTCATATTCGGCATCGGTCTCGAATAACCGTATCAGGCGCTGGCGGTCTATATCGCCAAGGCTGGGATGAAATACCAGATGGCAGCGCTTGAGCTGGTGATCGTTGATCAGTGCCCACGGGTAGAGGCCGAACCGGGCGGCGGGTAGCGCCAGGTCATCCCGAGCACGGTTCGGTAATGCCTCGAGCCGTCTGCCAAAGTCGTAGGCCAGCAGGCCGATCAAGCCACCCGCAAAGGGTAGGGGGCAATCGTCAGGGATGTCGGCGCGGCCAAGCAGCTCGAGCGCCTGGCGCAGGCGCTGGAAAAAAGCTGCACCGGATTCGTTTGCGTCGGGCTCGAAGATGCTGAGCGGCCAGGCGCTGAGCAGATCATAGCGACCACGCTCGGCGACTGGCCTGCCGGAGTCCAGCAGCACCGCACCGTGGGCGTGACGAATTCGCTCGAACCAGCTCGCGGGGTCAGGTTTGTATTCGAGGGCGTATAGGGTGCAGACAGGCATTGGCAATGATCGGCTAGGCAGGAGCGCCCGACCGCTGAGGGCCGGGCGAGAGCGGTGAGCTAGTCGTGGGCTGGAATATGCCCGAACAGCTGTTGGGCGAATGCCACTCGCTCTTCCGGAGTCTCCTGGATGCCTTTTTCCTTAAGCTGGGCGATGCGCGATTCTACCGCATGCGCCCGGTGAGTCAGACCGCAGTCATTGGCAATCTGGATGTTCAGGCCAGGGCGTGCGTTGAGCTCGAGAATCAGCGGGCCCTTGTCCTGGTCGAGCACCATGTCGACGCCGATGTAGCCCAGCCCGCACAGCTCATAGCAGCCGGCGGCGAGCTTCATGAAACCGTCCCAGTTGGGCAGCTGCACGCCATCTACCGCGTTGGTGGTGTCGGGGTGTTTGGTGATCTTGTTGTTCAGCCAGGTGCCGCGCAGGGTGATACCAGTGGCCAGATCCACGCCGACGCCGATGGCGCCCTGGTGCAGGTTGGCCTTGCCGCCGGACTGGCGGGTCGGCAGGCGTAGCATGGCCATGACCGGGTAGCCCATCAGTACGATGATGCGGATGTCCGGCACGCCTTCGTAGCTGATGCTCTTGAAGATCGGGTCCGGCGTAACGCGGTATTCGATCAGCGCCCGATCGCGGTGTCCGCCCAGGGAGTAGAGCCCGGTGAGGATGTTGGAGATCTGATGCTCGATCTCCTCATGGGTGATGATCTTGCCCGAAACCGTCCGGTAGCGGCCCTCGAATCGATCGGCGATCACCAGAATGCCGTCGCCACCAGCGCCCTGTGCCGGCTTGACGACGAAATCGGGGCGCCCCTTTACGATGTCCTTGAGCTTCTCGATATCCTTCTCGGTCTCGATGATGCCGTACATTTCCGGCACATCGATACCGGCTTCGATGGCCCGTTCCTTGGTGATGATCTTGTCATCGACGATCGGGTACAGGTTGCGCTTGTTGTACTTGAGCACATAGTCCGCGTTGCGGCGGTTAATGCCCATGATGCCCTTGGCTTCCAGGGCCTTCCACGTCTTGATCAGACCGAACATGGCTCAATCCTTCAGAAAGGCTTTGAAACGGAACAGCTCGGTCAGGCGGTAGCCACGATAGCGACCCATAGCCAGCATGAAGCCCACCATGATCAGCAGCACTGCCGGGAAGGTGAAGATGAAGTAGGTCAGTTCCGGGATGTTCATCAGCATGAACGCCAGGCTTGCCGCGATCAGGGTGCCGACCGCCACCTTGAAGGCATGACCGCCACCGCGTTCTTCCCAGGTGATCGACAGGCGCTCGATGGTCATGGTCAGGATCACCATCGGGAACAGCGAGACGGAGAGTCCGCGCTCCAATCCAAGTTTGTGGCTCAGCAGGCTGATCACTGCAATCAACACGACGACGAACGTGAGTACGACCGAGAGACGCGGCAGCATTTGCAGCTTGAGGTGTTCGAGATAAGAGCGTAGGGACAGACCAAGCGCGGTAATGAGGGTAAACAGAATGATGCCGAAGCCAATCTGGGTTTCACGGAAGGCCAGGGCGATCAGTACCGGGGTGAAGGTGCCCAGCGTCTGCAGGCCGCCGAGGTTGCGCAGAATCAGAATCACCAGTACGCCGATCGGGATCATGATCATGATCTGGTAGGTCTGCTGAGTCTGCAGCGGCAGGCCATACAGCGAATATTCGAGGAAGTCCGCGTCGGTGTTTTCGTCCGTCAGCTTCGCCAGGCGAATGGCGTTCATCTCGCTGCTGTTGAGGGTGAACGTCACCTGTGCGTTACGCCCACCTTCGAGAGTCAGGAGCGGTTCGCCACCGGTCCACCAGACCAGACGATCCTTCGGCAGACCCTGCTCGCCGGTTTCCGGATTGAAATACAACCATTTGTCACCGTTGAAGCTGCGCAGCCAGAGCTCGGGCGTTTGCGCCATATCGGCGAGCAGTCGAACGGTATGCACGCGCTCCATCGGAACATGGGCGATGGACAGCAGCAAATCGATCACGCGGGCCTTGTTCGGGGTCGACGAGTCGCCGCCGAGCAGCAGCTTAACGTTGTCATCATCGACATTGTTTACACGCTTGATGGCTTCGCTGATGAAGGTCTCGACATCGGCCGAATGCTGGCGGATCGGTGAGAGCAGGGCCTCGGCAGCAATTTTTTCGGCCCCTTCGACCGGAATGCTGTCGCGGAAGATCGGGCCGGTGGCCGCGGTTTGTTCGCCGCTGTAGCGTCTGGTGAGCACCAGGCGGTAGTAGAGCGTCTGATTACCACTGGCGCGCCGCGCCGACCAGGTGACACGACGGTTGCCGTCGGCGCGGTTGATGCTGACACCGTAATTGTTGGAGATGAAGCTTTCGTTGAGGCTGACGAACTCCTGGTTCAGCGGAGGTACGTACATCTGCAGCTTCACGGGCTCGCGCGGGCTGGCCTGGAACTCGACTTTGGCGTCGATATTCCATAGGTCATCGGTTTCGTCTTCGGTAATCGGGATGCCGAGGACGAAAATCTGGTACGCGGTGATCGCGATGCCCAGCGTGACGAGCAGGAAAATCAGGACTTTGAGATGCAGGGTAAGGGCGCGCATGGAATTACTCGTCAGCGTCGGATTCGATAATGCAGCCGGGTTTGCCAGCAGCGTACTTAAGGCTTGGATCGACCAAGGCACCGAAGCGAGTAAGCGCATCGGAACCTATTAAAAGTGGATATTGGAATGCACTTCTGTCCGTGAGGTTCACTTCAATGCTGCGTTTGGCCTTGCCCATGCACAGCTCGAGCTCCACGACGGGGCGCGGTGTATAGGTTTTTTCTTCTTCTGGATCGAAGTCTCCAGCGCGACGTTTGATCTTGCTGATGCGCTGCAGCGGCAGCTCGATCGGGTGGTCATGAGCCTCGTCGACGGCGAGGTAGAAGCGAACCCATTCCTTCCCTTTGCGCTTGAAGTTTTCGATATCGCGCGCGCTGAGCGAGGCGGTCTGCGCGCCCGTATCGAGTTTCGCAGGCAGCTCGATACCAAAGTCGGGTAGAGCGACATGTTCGTTCAGGCCATAGATGGTTTTGCCATCCGCCTGGGCGAAGAGCGGGGAGGCCAGAAGGCACAGCGACAGAAGGAAGGGTTTGGCGCTCATAGGTCCAGGATTAGTCGAGTCGGAAAGCATGGGCGAAACGGCAGCCCGTGAGCTAGGAGGGCATGGCGAGGCGAGCGCCAGGCGCGGAATACCGGCGCATTCTACATGGCCGTTCGTTCCCCCGACTAGGCTTATGCCTTGAGCTCGGGCGCGTAAAGTCATCGATACCAATCGCGCCTCGCTGGCCGTATTGTCGACAATCTACTTTCGTCCCATTGACCATCTCGCGATTAATGGCGTAATTTATCGGCAATTGTTATCCGTGGTGTCAACAATATGCTCGATACCGTCGAAAACCTCCGTTCTGATCAATTAGATAGCGGAACCCTGTCCGAACACGTGTTCCGGCTGATTCAGGCGGCCATCGTCAAGGGCGATATCGCACCCGGCAGCAAGATTTCCGAGCCGGAGCTGGCGCGCACCTATGGCATCAGTCGTGGGCCGTTGCGCGAGGCGATCCACCGCCTGGAAGGGCAGAAGCTGCTAGTGCGGATTCCCCATGTGGGCGCACGGGTTGTTTCCCTCAGCCATGCCGAGCTGATCGAGCTCTACGAGATCCGCGAATCCCTGGAGGGCATGGCCTGTCGGCTGGCCGCCGAGCGCATGAGCGACGCCGAGATCGAAGAGCTGCGGCGCGTGCTGAGCACGCATGAGCGCGATGAGGCCTTCCAGGCGGGCGTCGGTTATTACCAGCAGGAAGGCGATTTCGATTTTCACTACCGGATCATCCAAGGCAGTGGCAATCGCACCCTGGCCAAGTTGCTCTGCGACGAGCTTTATCAGCTGGTGCGCATGTATCGCATCCAGTTTTCCACCACGCCGAACCGGCCGCATCAGGCCTTCGCCGAACATCACCGAATCCTCGATGCCATCGCCGAGCGCGATGGCGAATTGGCGGAGCTGCTGATGCGCCGCCATATCGCGGCTTCCAAGCGCAACGTCGAGCGTCACTTCCAGGGCGTTCTCGAACAAATACCATATGAAAGGGGCAATGCATGACTCTTCCTACTGCCGGTCAGCGTTTCCGTGACGCCGTGGCCAGTGAGCACCCGCTGCAGGTCGTCGGCGCGATCAATGCCAACCATGCGCTGCTGGCCAAGCGCGCCGGCTTCAAGGCCATTTACCTGTCCGGTGGCGGTGTCGCGGCCGGTTCGTTGGGACTGCCGGATCTCGGCATCACCGGGCTCGACGACGTGCTGACCGATGTGCGCCGCATCACCGATGTCTGCGATCTGCCGCTGCTGGTGGATGTCGACACCGGTTTCGGCTCCTCGGCCTTCAACGTGGCGCGTACCGTCAAGTCGATGATCAAGTTCGGCGCGGCGGCGATCCATATCGAGGACCAAGTTGGCGCCAAGCGCTGCGGCCATCGCCCGAACAAGGAGATCGTCTCCCAGCAGGAGATGGTTGACCGCATCAAGGCGGCGGTGGATGCGCGCACTGATGACAGCTTCGTGATCATGGCGCGCACCGATGCGCTGGCAGTGGAGGGGCTGGAGTCCGCCCTTGAGCGTGCCCAAGCCTGCATCGAGGCGGGCGCCGACATGATCTTTCCGGAGGCCATCACCGAGCTGTCGATGTACAAGACGTTCGCCGATCGCGTGAATGCGCCGATCCTGGCCAATATCACCGAGTTTGGAGCGACGCCGCTGTATACCACCGAGGAGCTGGCCAGCGTCGACGTCTCTCTGGTGCTCTATCCGCTATCGGCCTTCCGCGCCATGAACAAGGCGGCGGAGAACGTCTACACCGCGCTGCGCCGTGACGGCACGCAGAAGAACGTGATCGATACCATGCAGACCCGCATGGAGCTGTACGACCGCATCAACTACCACGCTTTCGAGCAGAGCCTCGATGCGTTGTTCGCTCAGAAGAAGAGCTGAGCGCGTCCGGTTCCGGCAGAACCGTCGGAGCCTTCCACCGATGTGCGATATCCAGAATAAATCCAATAAGGAGATAACCATGGCTGAAGCAAAAGTATTGAGCGGGGCGGGCCTGCGCGGTCAGATCGCTGGACAGACCGCTTTGTGTACCGTCGGCAAGGAAGGCGCCGGTCTGACCTATCGCGGTTATGACGTTCGCGATCTGGCTGCCGTGGCCGATTTCGAGGAAGTGGCCTACCTGCTATTCCACGGGGAGCTGCCCAATGTCGAGCAACTGGCGGCTTACAAGAACCGGCTGAAGACGCTACGCGATCTGCCGCAGGCGCTGAAGGAAGTGCTGGAGCGCATACCGGCCAGCGCTCATCCGATGGATGTCATGCGTACCGGCGCTTCGGTGCTCGGCACTCTGGAGCCGGAAGTCAGCTTCGAGCAGCAGCGTGACGTCGCCGAGCGCCTGATGGCCGCATTCCCGGCGATCATGTGCTACTGGTATCGCTTCACCCACGACGGCGTACGCATCGAGTGCACCAGCGACGAAGACACCCTGGGCGGGCATTTCCTCGCGCTGCTGCACGGCAAGAAGCCGAGCGACCTTCACGTCCGGGTGATGAACGTCTCGCTGATCCTCTATGCCGAGCACGAGTTCAACGCCTCGACCTTCACCGCGCGGGTCTGTGCTTCGACCCTCTCCGACCTGTACTCCTGCGTGACCGGCGCCATCGGTTCGCTGCGTGGCCCGCTGCATGGCGGCGCCAACGAGGCGGCCATGGAGCTGATCGAGCGCTTCAATACTCCCGAAGAGGCACGCGAAGGCCTGTTGGGCATGCTCGAGCGCAAGGAAAAGATCATGGGCTTCGGTCACGCCATCTACAGCGTTTCCGATCCCCGCAACGAAGTCATCAAGGTCTGGGCTAAGAAATTGGCCGAGGAAGTCGGCGATACCGTGCTGTATCCGGTATCGGTAGCTGTCGATGAGACCATGTGGGAGCAGAAGAAGCTCTTCCCCAACGCCGACTTCTACCACGCTTCGGCCTATCACTTCATGGGCATCCCCACCAAGCTGTTCACGCCGATCTTCGTCTGCTCGCGTGTCACCGGCTGGGCGTCCCATGTGTTCGAACAACGCAGCAACAACCGGATCATTCGGCCGAGCGCCGATTACATCGGTCCGGAACAGCGCAAGGTCGTACCGATCGCCGAGCGCTGATCGGAAGAGGGGAGGCCCGCAAGGGCTTCCCTTCCTTGCTTTACGGAACATTTCTGATTGAGTTCTTCCGGCATGAATACAGAACACCGCAAACTCCTGCCTGGCACCGTGCTTGACTACTTCGACACCCGCGAGGCAATCGAAGCGATCCAGCCGGGCGCCTACGACACGCTGCCCTATACTTCCCGCGTGCTGGCCGAACAGCTGGTGCGTCGCTGCGAGCCGGCGATGCTGACCGATTCGCTGAAACAGATCATCGAGCGCAAGCGCGACCTAGACTTTCCCTGGTACCCGGCCCGCGTGGTCTGCCACGACATTCTCGGCCAGACCGCGCTGGTGGACCTGGCCGGTCTGCGCGATGCGATCGCGGAGCAGGGCGGTGATCCAGCCAAGGTCAACCCGGTGGTGCCGACCCAACTGATCGTCGATCACTCGTTGGCGGTGGAACATGCCGGCTTCGATCCGGATGCCTTCGAGAAGAACCGTGCGGTGGAAGAGCGTCGCAACGAAGACCGCTTCCACTTCATCGAGTGGACCAAGACTGCATTCAAGAACGTCGATGTGATCCCGGCCGGCAACGGCATCATGCACCAGATCAACTTGGAGAAGATGAGCCCGGTAATCCAGGCGCGCGGCGGCGTCGCCTTCCCGGATACCTGCGTCGGCACCGATTCCCACACCCCTCACGTCGATGCCCTGGGCGTGATCGCCGTCGGTGTCGGCGGCCTGGAAGCCGAGACCGTCATGCTCGGCCGCCCCTCCATGATGCGCCTGCCCGATATCGTCGGCGTCCGGTTGACCGGCAAGCGTCAGCCCGGTATCACCGCTACCGATATTGTCCTGGCGCTGACCGAGTTCCTGCGCAACGAGCGCGTGGTCGGGGCCTGGGTGGAGTTCTTCGGCGAAGGTGCCGACAGCCTGTCCATCGGCGACCGCGCCACCATCTCCAACATGTGCCCCGAGTATGGCGCCACGGCGGCGATGTTCTATATCGATCAGCAGACCATCGATTACCTCAAACTCACCGGTCGCGAGCCGGAGCAGGTGGCGCTAGTCGAGAATTACGCGAAAACCACCGGCCTCTGGGCCGATGCGCTGATCAGCGCCGAATACGAGCGCGTGCTGGAGTTCGATCTGTCGACCGTGGTGCGCAACCTGGCCGGCCCGTCCAACCCGCATCGCCGCCTGCCGACCAGTGCGCTGCAGGAGCGTGGTATCGCCAGCGACGCTCAACTGGCGGCTGCCCAGGCGGAAGAAGCCAAAGGCCTAATGCCCGAAGGCGCGGTGATCATTGCCGCCATCACCAGCTGCACCAACACCTCCAACCCGCGTAACGTGGTCGCGGCCGGTCTGGTGGCGCAGAAGGCCAATGAACTGGGCCTGCTGCGCAAACCTTGGGTCAAGACATCCTTCGCGCCGGGCTCCAAAGTCGCCAAGTTGTACCTGGAAGAAGCCGGCCTGCTGCCGGAGCTGGAAAAGCTCGGCTTCGGCATCGTTGGCTACGCCTGCACCACCTGTAACGGCATGTCTGGTGCGCTGGACCCGAAAATCCAGCAGGAAATCATCGACCGCGACCTGTACGCCACGGCCGTATTGTCCGGCAACCGCAACTTCGACGGCCGCATCCATCCCTATGCCAAGCAGGCGTTCCTCGCCTCGCCGCCGCTGGTGGTCGCCTATGCCATCGCCGGCACCGTGCGCTTCGATATCGAGCAGGATGTGCTGGGCCATGACGCCCAAGGCAACCCTGTCACCCTCAAGGATCTGTGGCCGAGTGACGAGGAGATCGACGCCATCGTCGCAGCCTCGGTCAAGCCTGAGCAGTTCCATCAGGTCTACATTCCGATGTTTGACCTGGGCAATGTGGAAGAGGCCGAAAGCCCGCTGTACGACTGGCGCCCGATGTCCACCTACATCCGCCGTCCGCCGTACTGGGAAGGCGCGTTGGCAGGCGAGCGCACGCTCAAGGGCATGCGCCCGCTGGCGGTGCTGCCGGACAACATCACCACCGACCACCTATCGCCATCCAACGCCATCCTGCTGGATAGCGCCGCTGGCGAATACCTGCACAAGATGGGCCTGCCGGAAGAGGACTTCAATTCCTACGCGACTCACCGGGGCGACCACCTCACGGCGCAACGCGCCACCTTCGCCAATCCGCAGCTGGTCAATGAAATGGCCGTCGTCGATGGACAGGTGAAGAAGGGTTCGCTGGCGCGCGTCGAGCCGGAAGGCACCGTCATGCGCATGTGGGAAGCCATCGAAACCTACATGAACCGCAAGCAGCCGCTGATCATCGTCGCTGGCGCCGACTACGGTCAGGGTTCGTCCCGTGACTGGGCGGCCAAGGGCGTGCGCCTGGCGGGTGTGGAGGCCATCGTCGCCGAAGGCTTCGAGCGCATCCACCGCACCAACCTAGTAGGCATGGGCGTGTTGCCTCTGGAGTTCAAGCCGGGCACCGACCGCAAGACCTTAGGGATAGACGGCACCGAGACCTATGACGTGATCGGCGAGCGTACGCCGCGCGCAACGCTGACGCTGGTCATTCATCGTCGTAACGGTGAGAGCGTCGAAGTGCCGGTGACCTGCCGTCTGGATACTGCCGACGAAGTGTCGGTCTACGATGCGGGAGGCGTGCTGCAGCGCTTTGCCAAGGATTTCCTAGGGCAGGCCTGAGCGCGTTTTCGCTGATCGATCTCCTGCTGTCGACGACAGCAGAAAGATCGGTCTGGCAGAGACCGCATTCCATTCCCGTTGCCGCCGTGGCGGCAACGTTTCATGAGAACTCTTTATGGCTTGTGTGTCCCAGACCAAGATTCCCGCTACCTATATGCGTGGCGGCACCAGCAAGGGCGTGTTCTTCCGCCTGCAGGACCTTCCCGAGCGCTGCCAGCTTCCAGGCGCAGCCCGCGACAAGCTGTTCATGCGCGTGATCGGCGGCCCAGATCCTTATGCCGCGCATATCGACGGCATGGGCGGCGCCACCTCCAGCACCAGCAAGTGCGTGATCCTCTCGAAGAGCAACCAGCCCGATCACGACGTGGATTACCTCTACGGCCAGGTTTCAATCGACAAGGCGTTCGTCGATTGGAGTGGTAACTGCGGCAATCTGTCTACCGGTGCCGGCGCCTTCGCCATTCATGCCGGACTGATTGATCCGACGCGCATTCCCGAGAACGGCACCTGCGAGGTTCGCATCTGGCAGGCCAATATCCAGAAGACCATCATCGCCCATGTGCCGGTCAGTAATGGCCAGGTGCAGGAAACCGGCGATTTCGAGCTGGACGGCGTGACCTTTCCGGCGGCCGAAATCGTGCTCGAATTTCTCGACCCGTCCGATGATGGCGAGGAGGGCGGCTCTATGTTCCCCACCGGCAACCTGGTCGACGAACTAGAGGTGCCGGGCATCGGCGCGTTGAAGGCGACCATGATCAGCGCCGGTATCCCCACTGTGTTCGTCAATGCCGAGGACATTGGCTATCAGGGCACGGAGCTGCGCGAGGATATCAACGGCAACCCCGAGGCGCTGGCGCGTCTGGAGGCCATCCGCGTGGCCGGTGCGTTGCGCATGGGGCTAATCAAGACGGCGGACGAAGCGCTGACCCGCCAGCACACGCCAAAGGTCGCCTTCGTCTCCAAGCCGAAAACCTACGTGGCTTCCAGCGGCAAGACCATCGAGGCCGGCGAAGTGGACCTGCTGGTGCGCGCGCTGTCCATGGGCAAGCTGCACCATGCCATGATGGGCACCTGTGCAGTCGCGATCGGCACGGCAGCGGCGGTTCCGGGTACGTTGGTCAATCTGGCGGCCGGTGGCGGTGATCGCGAGGCGGTGCGCTTCGGCCATCCATCCGGCACCCTGCGGGTCGGCGCCGAGGCGAAGCAGGTAGATGGTCAGTGGACAGTGACCAAAGCAGTCATGAGCCGCAGCGCGCGCATCCTGATGGAGGGTTGGGTGCGCGTGCCGGGCGACTGCTTCTGAGCCGAGCCACTTTGGCTAGAAAGCCGAAAGTACTCCGCCGAGGCAGGCTGTTGGGTCGAGCCTCGGCGGGATGAAAGAGGGGGTTAGCTTCGCGTTGTCCGCCAGTCCTGCTTTTTGCTTCCAGAAGGAATCACTCAAAAAACCGCTATCGGTTGCACCTATCAGGCTTTTTGTTGTCTAGCGAAGCGGTGCTTATTTCAGTCTGCGCTCGACGCCTTTTTCCACCAGGATCTTGGCGGATATTTCTTCAACGGAGAAATGCGTGGAATTGATGTAATTGATGTTCTCGCGGCGGAACAGGTTTTCCACCTCGCGTACTTCGAATTCGCACTGAGCGAAACTCGCATAGCGGCTGTTGGGTTTGCGTTCGTTGCGAATGGCGGTGAGGCGGTCCGGGTCGATGGTCAGGCCGAAAAGCTTGTCCCGGTGAGTTTTCAAAGCGGTCGGTAGTTGCAGGCGCTCCATGTCGTCTTCGGTCAGCGGGTAGTTGGCTGCCCGGATGCCGTACTGCATTGCCATATACAGGCAGGTCGGGGTTTTGCCACACCGAGAGACGCCAACCAGAATCAGGTCCGCTTTGTCGTAGTAATGGGTACGGGCGCCGTCATCGTTATCCAGAGCGAAATTGACCGCGTCGATTCGCTCCATGTAGTTGGCGTTATGGCTGATCGAATGGGATTTGCCGACCGAATAGGAAGAACGTGACATCAGTTCATGTTCCAGCGGAGCAAGGAAAGACGAAAAGATGTCGATCATGAAGCCATTGGACTCGGCCAGGATGTCGCGAATCTCCTGGTTCACCAGCGTATCGAATATGATCGGGCGCGCGCCGTCGCTTTCCGCCGCTTTATTGATTTGCTGTACCATCAGCCGCGCTTTGTCGGCGGTATCTATGTATGGCCGAGTCAGCTTGGTGAAGCTGATGTTTTCGAACTGTGCCAGCAGGCTCTGGCCAAGTGTTTCGGCCGTGATGCCGGTACCGTCGGATATGAAGAATGCAGTTCGTTTCATTGCACCTGGGGCCTTAAGTCAAGAACGGTTCTCAGCTATAGTAGCCCCCTTCGCCGAGCCACAAGTGGCGGGCATTGTCACCCATTTTGCAGGGGCAGGCCACCGGATCGCGGATGGAGCCGACCGAGTTTCCAACACAATGTGGAGAGAGCACCTTGGTAGAGTACGTAGTTTCCCTCGATAAGCTCGGCAATCATGACGTTGAGCGTGTAGGGGGCAAGAACGCCTCCCTAGGCGAGATGATCAGCAACCTTGCTGGCGCGGGCGTTTCGGTACCTGGTGGTTTCGCCACTACGGCACAGGCCTATCGTGACTTCATGGAACTCAGCGGCCTGAACGAGCAGATCCATGCGCTCCTCGATGCGCTGGACGTAGACGACGTGAATGCACTGGCCAAGGCCGGTGCTCAGATTCGCGGCTGGGTCATGGAGGCTGAATTCCCTCAGCAGCTGGATGCCGATATCCGCGCAGCCTTCGCCGAGATGTCCGCCGGTAACGACAATCTGGCGGTAGCGGTGCGCTCTTCGGCAACGGCGGAAGACTTGCCCGATGCTTCCTTTGCAGGTCAGCAGGAAACTTTCCTCAATATTCGTGGCGTGGATAACGTGATCCGCGCTGCCAAGGAAGTGTTCGCCTCCCTGTTCAATGACCGTGCCATTGCCTATCGCGTGCACCAGGGCTTCGACCACAAGCTGGTCGCCCTGTCCGCCGGCGTGCAGCGCATGGTGCGCTCCGAAACCGGTACTGCTGGCGTGATGTTCACGCTGGACACCGAGTCCGGCTTCCGCGATGTGGTGTTCATCACTGGCGCCTATGGCCTGGGCGAGACCGTCGTACAGGGCGCGGTAAACCCCGACGAATTCTACGTGCACAAGCACACCCTCGAAGCGGGCCGTCCGGCAATCTTGCGCCGTAATCTCGGTAGCAAGGCGATCAAGATGATCTACGGCGAAGAAGCCAGCGCCGGCAAGTCGGTCAAGACCGTCGATGTCGATCAGGCCGAACGCATGCGTTTCTGTCTCACAGACGAAGAAGTCAGCAACCTGGCCCGCCAGGCGATGATCATCGAGAAACACTACGGTCGCCCGATGGATATCGAGTGGGCCAAGGATGGTGATGATGGCCAGCTTTACATCGTCCAAGCGCGCCCCGAGACCGTGAAAAGCCGCACCAGCGCCAACGTCATGGAGCGTTACCTGCTCAAGGAAAAAGGCACTGTGCTGGTCGAAGGCCGTGCCATCGGCCAGCGCATCGGCGCAGGTCCGGTGAAGATCATTCGCGACGTCTCGGAAATGGACAAGGTTCAGCCGGGCGATGTTCTTGTATCGGACATGACCGATCCCGATTGGGAACCGGTGATGAAGCGCGCCAGTGCTATCGTCACTAACCGCGGCGGTCGTACCTGCCACGCGGCGATCATCGCGCGTGAGTTGGGCATCCCGGCTGTCGTGGGTTGCGGCAATGCCACCGAGCTGCTGAAGGACGGTCAGCGCGTCACCGTTACCTGCGCCGAAGGCGACACCGGCCTGATCTTCGAAGGCGAACTAGGCTTCGATATCCGTCAGAACTCCATCGACGCCATGCCGGAGCTGCCGTTCAAGATCATGATGAACGTCGGCAACCCGGATCGCGCATTCGACTTCGCTCAGTTGCCGAACGAGGGCGTGGGCCTGGCCCGCCTGGAATTCATCATTAACCGCATGATCGGTGTGCACCCCAAAGCGCTGCTGAATTTCGACGGCCTGCCGACGGATGTGAAGAGTAGCGTCGAGAAGCGCATCGCCGGTTATGGCGATCCGGTCGATTTCTATGTGGAGAAGTTGGTCGAAGGCGTGAGTACGCTGGCTGCGGCGTTCTGGCCGAAGAAAGTCATCGTGCGGCTGTCGGACTTCAAGTCCAACGAATACGCCAACCTGATCGGCGGCAAGCTTTACGAGCCGGAAGAAGAGAACCCGATGCTCGGCTTCCGTGGCGCCTCGCGCTACATCAGCGAATCCTTCCGCGACTGCTTCGAGCTCGAATGCCGGGCGATGAAGAAGGTCCGCGACGTCATGGGGCTGACCAACGTCGAGCTGATGGTCCCTTTCGTACGTACGCTTGGCGAGGCCTCGCAGGTCATCGACATTCTCGGCCAGTTCGGCCTCAAGCGCGGTGAGAATGGTCTGCGCATCATCATGATGTGCGAACTGCCTTCCAACGCGCTGTTGGCCGACGAGTTCCTGGAGTTCTTCGATGGATTCTCCATCGGTTCCAACGACATGACCCAGCTCGCGCTCGGTCTTGATCGTGACTCCGGCATCATCGCTCATCTGTTCGACGAGCGTAATCCTGCCGTGAAGAAGTTGCTGGCCAGCGCCATCCAGGCGTGCAACAAGGCGGGCAAATATATCGGAATATGTGGGCAGGGCCCGTCGGATCATCCTGATCTGGCCAAGTGGCTGATGGAGCAGGGCATCGAAAGCGTATCCCTGAATCCGGATTCCGTGCTGGACACCTGGTTCTTCCTGGCCGATGCCGAAATCGACTGATCAGGGGCTGGGACGAAAGGGCGGATATTCCGCCCTTTTCTATGCGCAATATCTTATTTGGCGGCTTGTTGAATCGCGGTTTTGCTTGGTCCGCTTCGCTAGGTTCACGACGAGCGGAACGCCGACTAAACCAAGATGGTTTCAAAGGTGAGAGGAGATTCCCATGCAATATGTCACGCCTGATCTATGCGATGCCTACCCTGACTTGATTCAGGTGGTAGAGCCGATCTTCAGCAACTTTGGCGGTCGCGACTCCTTTGGTGGCCAGATCGTCACGGTCAAGTGCTTCGAGGACAACTCACTGGTCAAGGAGCAGGTCGAGCTCGACGGCACTGGCAAGGTGATGGTCGTCGATGGTGGTGGTTCGTTGCGTTGCGCCTTGCTGGGCGACATGCTCGCCGAGAAGGCTGCACGTAACGGCTGGCACGGCTTGGTCATCTACGGGTGCATTCGCGACGTGGATATCGTTGCGCAAACCGATCTCGGCGTGCAGGCACTGGCCAGCCATCCGTTGAAGAGCAACAAGCGTGGTGTCGGTGAATTGAATATCCCGGTGACCTTCTGCGGCGTGACCTTTCGTCCTGGTGAATACCTCTATGCCGACAACAACGGCATTGTCGTCTCGCCTGAAGAGTTGAAGATGCCCGAGTGAACCGAACATCCGGTTATGCCGTAATGCTGTTTACGTTAATGGAGCGGCTTTACGGTTACCGGTTAACGTTACCGCGTCTTTGAAACGCGGCCGTCCAGGCTTTGCATGCCTGGGCGGTTTTTGTACATCCCTCCGCAGCAACTCCTTTGCCGCAGTGATCGCTTCCCCGCTGACAAGGTTTTTTGAACAGATAGCAATTACTGCCGTTCTGGCTTGTACGAGTCAGGCTCAGCAGCCAATCGCGTTCAGAAAATCCACAGTCCTGTCAGGTGCGCTCTATGTTCCGACTCACCACTCCCTTGCAGATACCGTTTAACCGGGTCGGGGGTCTGCAATGTTCTGACTGAAGTACTCCGATCGGCGCGGACAGATTACCCAGGCCGGACCATCGTTATTGGTAAGGCAAAAAAAATCCGATGCCAAAGCTTGGCATCGGATTTCGAGGAGACCCGGCATTGGCTAATGCTAAGTGAAACAGCATTTAGCCGACGCGGGCTGTTTCCATCTTTACAGCGTCAGACAGCGACTACGTCGATCCTTGCCTTGGCCGCGGACTCGCGGAACTCAGCGATCTGATCGAAGCTCAGGTAGCGGTAGACGTCCGCTGCCATGGTGTCGATCTGAGCGGCGTAGACCAAGTATTCCTCAACAGTCGGCAGGCGGCCGAGAATCGAAGCGACCGCCGCCAGTTCGGCGGAAGCCAGGTATACGTTGGTCGCATCGCCCAGGCGGTTCGGGAAGTTACGGGTCGAAGTGGAGACCACGGTCGAGCCGGTTTCTACCCGTGCCTGGTTGCCCATGCACAGCGAGCAGCCCGGCATTTCCAGACGCGCACCGGCGCGACCGTAGATGCCGTAATAGCCTTCCTCGGTCAACTGATGCTGGTCCATCTTGGTCGGCGGCGATAGCCACAGACGAGTCGGCAGCGAGCCTTCGACCTTGTCCAGCAGTTTGCCGGCGGCACGGAAGTGACCGATGTTGGTCATGCAGGAGCCGATGAAGACTTCGTCGATCTTCTCGCCCTGTACGCTGGAAAGCAGACGGGCATCGTCCGGGTCGTTCGGAGCGCAGAGAACCGGCTCGGTGACTTCGGACAGATCGATTTCGATAACTTCGGCGTATTCAGCGTCAGCATCAGCAGCCAACAGCTCCGGCTTGGCCAGCCAGGCCTCCATCGCTTGTGCGCGGCGCTCCAGAGTGCGCGCATCACCGTAGCCCTCGCTGATCATCCAGCGCAGCAGGGTGATGTTCGACTGCAGGTACTCGGCAATCGCGCCTTCCGGCAGCTTGATGGTGCAACCTGCAGCGGAACGTTCAGCGGAGGCGTCAGACAGCTCGAACGCTTGCTCGACGGTCAGGTCGTTCAGGCCTTCGATTTCGAGGATGCGGCCAGAGAAGATGTTCTTCTTGCCCTTCTTCTCGACGGTCAGCAGACCTTTCTGAATCGCGTAGTAGGGGATGGCATGAACCAAGTCACGCAGGGTGATGCCAGGCTGCATCTTGCCCTTGAAGCGAACCAGTACCGATTCCGGCATGTCCAGCGGCATGACGCCGGTAGCAGCGGCGAACGCGACCAGGCCGGAACCGGCAGGGAAGGAGATGCCCATCGGGAAGCGGGTGTGCGAGTCACCGCCGGTACCTACGGTGTCCGGCAGCAGCATGCGGTTCAGCCAGCTGTGGATGATGCCGTCACCCGGACGCAGGGAAACACCGCCGCGGGTCATGATGAAGTCCGGCAGGGTGTGATGCGTGGTAACGTCGATCGGCTTCGGATAAGCGGCAGTGTGGCAGAAGGACTGCATCACCAGGTCGGCCGAGAAGCCCAGGCAAGCCAGGTCCTTCAGCTCGTCGCGAGTCATCGGGCCGGTGGTGTCCTGAGAGCCGACGGTAGTCATCTTCGGTTCGCAGTAGGTGCCCGGACGGACGCCTTTGCCTTCCGGCAGACCGCAGGCGCGGCCAACCATCTTCTGCGCGAGGGTGAAACCCTTGTTGCTCTCGGCGGGAGCTTCTGGCTTCTTGAACAGATCCGATGGACCCATGCCCAGTTCGGCGCGGGCTTTTTCGGTCAGGCCGCGGCCGATGATCAGCGGAATACGGCCGCCGGCGCGCACTTCGTCGAGCAGAACGTCGGTCTTCAGTTCGAAGGTGGTAACCAGCTCATCGCTATCGTGGCGGCGAACTTCACCCTTGTATGGGTAAACGTCGATCACGTCGCCCATGGCCAGATCGGAGCAGTCGAACTCGATCGGCAGTGCACCGGCGTCTTCCATGGTGTTGTAGAAGATCGGGGCGATCTTGGTGCCGAAGCAGAAGCCACCTGCACGCTTGTTCGGTACGTTCGGGATGTCGTCGCCGAAGAACCACAGCACCGAGTTGGTAGCCGATTTACGCGAAGAACCAGTACCCACCACGTCGCCGACATAGGCGACCGGGAAGCCTTTGGTCTTCAGTTCTTCCATCTGCTTGAGCGGACCAACCGAGCCGGGAACGTCGGGGTTGATACCGTCGCGGGCCATTTTCAGCATGGCCAGGGCATGCAATGGGATGTCCGGACGCGACCAGGCGTCAGGCGCTGGCGACAAGTCATCGGTGTTGGTTTCGCCGGTCACCTTGAACACGGTCAGGGTGATTTTTTCGGCAACCGGGGCGCGGTTCTTGAACCACTCGCCTTCGGCCCAGGACTGCATTACGGCCTTGGCGTTGGCATTGCCGGCCTTGGCTTTCTCGGCCACGTCATGGAAGGCATCGAACATCAGCAGGGTGTGCTTCAGTTGCGCTGCGGTGGTATCGGACAGTTCAGGATCGTCCAGAAGGTCGACCAGCGTGACGATGTTGTAACCGCCTTGCATGGTTCCCAGCAGCTCGACGGCATGCTGCTTGCTGATCAGTGGTGAAGCGGCTTCGCCCTTGGCGATAGCGGCCAGGAAGCCAGCCTTGACGTAGGCTGCTTCGTCCACGCCCGCAGGGACGCGGTTGGTGATCAGATCGAGGAGAAATTGTTCTTCGCCGGCTGGCGGGTTTTTCAGAAGTTCGACCAGGCCTGCGGTCTGCTCGGCGTTCAGCGGCTGGGGCACGACGCCCTGGGCGGCACGCTCTTCTACGTGTTTGCGATAGGCTTCAAGCACAGTTATATACCCTCATCATTGGTCCCTTGGGTGTCTCGGGACGCGCATCCGGAAGCTGTTTTCAAAGTTTTACGCCGGCGGCGTGTCGGGTGCGCAGGAGAGAGGGATCTGCGCACCCGACGGATGACCGGTTCAACTGTGCTCGTGACGCTTTGAAAACAGCTTCGTACGGATTGTGGCGCCGAAAACGGCGGAGCGATTCTACTGGAATGGGTCCGTAAAGTTAAGTGAAACGCCATGGCGCCCGAATATCGAGGGTTCTGTCGAGCGTTCGCGAAAGCCTGCTGGAGCGCCGGGCGGCGCGGGGTACACGGCCAGAAAAGAGGCGCTGCAGTGGATTCATTCGTGACCTGGCTTGGACAAAAGTCTAAGATGCGGCGCTGTTCATCGACTCACCCTCGCTATGTCCAACCAGCGCATCAAAACCCCTTGTGTGGGTCTCTGTTCCACTGTTTATGGTGATCTCGTCTGCCGTGGCTGCAAGCGCTTCCACCATGAGGTGGTGAGTTGGAATGCCTATGACGAGGAGAGCAAGCGCTCCGTCTGGCGGCGTTTGGAGCTGCTCCTGGCGCAAGTGATGGCCGCCAAACTTGAGATCTTCGATGCCGATTTACTTCGCCGCCAGTTGGAAAGCCGGCAGATCCGCTTCGTCGCGGAGCAGTCACCGTATTGCTGGGCTTATCAGCTTATCGCTCGAGGCGCACGGGTTATTCAGCAGCTCGATGCTTATGGAGTCGTGTTGCTGCCGGAGTTTCGCGAGTGGGCACTTCCCGAACTTCGCGACGCCATCGATCGGGAGTTTTTTCTGCTCTCCGAGGCGCATTACCAGCGCTATATCGCGCCTCGGTTTCTCAACGATACGGCTGAATGAGTTTCTGCCTTCACCGGAAGCGCGGCAGTATTCCGCTCGGGTGGATATGAATCAGCGATGGGCTACCAGCTCCTCAAGGTGGCCAATGATGTCTTCCGGTTTGAGAACCAGCACGTCGCTTTCCAGCGTATCGAGTACCACCTCGGCGGTATTGCCCATCAACGCGCCGGAAAAACCGGTGCGGGCAACCGTGCCGATGACCGTCACGACGGCCTGAATTTGATGGCAGACGCGTGGGATCAGCGCATCCGCAGGGCCTTCCTCGATATGCAGCTGCCCATCGGGGATGCCGTAGTCGGCCTGGAATTGCTTGCAAGCGCTGCGATAGCGTGCCTCGATAGTTTCTTTCAGTTGAAAAGCCGGATCGGCTGCCGACAGCATCGGCGAAGGATGGGCGCTGATGACATGCAAATTGCCTTCGGCAAGCGCGGCGATCTGGTAACCATGATTGATGATGCTCGAGTGCAACGTACGGTGTTCGATGTCGGCGTTACCGACGTCCACCGCGGCGAGAATATTGCCGCCGGTCCAGGGTGCCTCGGTTTTGACCATCAGCACGGGACAAGGGCAGTAGCGCAGCAGCTTCCAGTCATCGGGCGTCAGCAAGGCGCGCTTCAGTGGGTTGTCGGGCACGTGTTGCTTGATTACCAGACCGCAGCCTTCAGCTTGTTGCACCGTGACGATCGTGTGATGCAGGTTGTCATGCCAGGCTTGCTGCGTGGTAACGGTGTGCCCTTGCTCCTCCAGTTCTGTGCGGATTTTGGCGAGGTAGGCGTTGTGATCCTGCTTGGTATCGCAGACGAGTAGATGCAACTCCGATTGGCTGACGCTGGAAATGAGGCGCGCCCGCTTCAAAGCCAGGTTTTCAGGAAGTTTCGGGTCAATTATCACAAGGATACGGCGTATGGCTTGCATGATCGGCTCCGTTTCCAATATCGGTTGAACTCACTATAGACAACGCAAGCGCGCCGGCTACTGATCCATATCAAGCAGCTCTGGCTGTCTGTCGTTGGCTTCGTATAATGCGCCGCTGGCGGCAGCGCTGACGTCGATCGCCGCATCCATCACTTTTTTGCGAATACCAAGACCTCACCCATGCTCCCCGAATTGAACGAATTTCTTGGCTGTGCCACTCCGACCGCCTGGGTCGAGGTTGCGCTGCAGAACCAGGACGTGATGCTCATCGATCACGGCAACTGCGAGAAGAAAGCTGCCG
Source organism: Pseudomonas sp. MTM4 (assembly GCF_019355055.1). NCBI lineage: Bacteria > Pseudomonadati > Pseudomonadota > Gammaproteobacteria > Pseudomonadales > Pseudomonadaceae > Pseudomonas > Pseudomonas sp. MTM4. The sequence continues at coordinate 858,715 of NZ_CP048411.1, read as the reverse complement.
GGGCCGCTTTTCAGCTTATGTTCCGGTATGTCGACAAGCCTGATCTGCAAAACAAGATGTCGCGTTTGGCTAGAGAGGAGCTGCGGCACTTCGAGCAGGTGCTTTCCATTATTCGCAAGCGCGACATTGGTCTGCGAAACATCGGCTCGTCACGCTATGCGGCGGGTCTGCGGGAGTTGGTGCGCAATCACGAGCCCTATCGACTGACCGATACGCTGGTGATCGGGGCGTTCATCGAGGCCCGCTCGTGCGAGCGTTTCGCGATGCTGGTGCCGCATCTGGACGAGGAGCTCGGCAAGTTCTATCACGGCCTGCTCAAGTCAGAAGCGCGGCATTTTCAGGATTATCTGAAGCTGGCTTATCTGTACGGTGACGCCGTCGACATCGACGCGACCATCGTCCGAGTGCGGGCGCGTGAGCGCGAATTGATTGAAAGCGCCGACAGTGAGTTTCGCTTCCATAGCGGCGTTCCGGTCGCCGCCTGAGCGGCTCAGCTCAGTTCGAACGGCGCCTGATGAGCGCCTGATTCATCGATCTGTAGCGCCCAACCTTGTCGGTCCCAGTCGCCCAGGACGATGCGCGTAGCGGGTTGACCGACAACCTGTAGCCTGTGGTTTGCTGGGCGGTGAGTATGGCCATGGATCAAGGTCCGGACGCCGTGACGCTGCATGACATCAATGACCTCATCAGGCGTGACGTCGACGATGTCGCTGGCTTTCATGCGCGTCTCTTCCTTGCTGCTCGAACGCAGTTTCTGCGCCAGCTTCTGGCGTCTGGCGAGCGGCAAATGGTGAAGGATGAACAGGCTGGCGGGATTACGCAGCCACCGTCGTAGACGCATATAGCCTTCATCGCGCGTACAGAGGGTATCGCCGTGCATCAGCAAGACCCGTTGGCCGCCGAGCTCGGCAACGTGCGTATCAGGTAGCAATGTGCAGCCCGCCTCGCGACAGAACGCCTTGCCGATCATGAAGTCGCGATTGCCGTGCATCAGATAGATGCGGGTTCCGCTTTCGCTCAGAACGCGGAGGGCAGCGGCGATCTCGTGCTGATACGGTGTCATACCGTCGTCGCCGACCCAGACCTCGAAAAAGTCACCGAGGATATAGAGCGCCTCGGCCTGGATTGCTCGAGTTTCGAGAAAACGAAGAAACGCCCGGGTGATGTCCGGGCGTTCTTCTTCGAGATGCAGATCTGAAATCAGCAGAATCAACGAGGCTTACTCGACGATCTCGGCTTTCTCGATGACCACGTCGTCCACCGGAACGTCCTGATGGCCGGACTTCATGGTGGTGGAAACGCCCTTGATCTTCTCGACCACGTCCATGCCCTCGACCACCTCACCGAATACCGCATAGCCCCAGCCCTGAACGGTCGGTGCGGTGTGATCCAGGAAGTCGTTGTCCTTTACGTTGATGAAAAACTGCGCGGACGCCGAATGCGGCTCCATGGTGCGCGCCATGGCCAACGTGCCGACCTTGTTGGAGAGCCCGTTGTTGGCTTCGTTCTTGATCTGTGCGCGGGTAGCTTTCTGCTTCATGCCCGGCTCGAACCCGCCGCCCTGGATCATGAAATTGCTGATCACGCGATGGAAGATGGTGCCGTCGTAGTGACCGCTCTTCACGTATTCCTTGAAGTTGGCCGTGGTTTCTGGGGCTTTGTCTTCGTACAGTTTGACGGTGATGACGCCGTGGTTGGTGTGGAGCTTGATCATTGGGAGTCTTCCTTATGAAGGGAATAAACCGCGCCGCAATAACAGGGCGGCGCGGCAACGGAGAAGGACCGCTGCTGCAGAGCGATGCGGCCAGGCGCTTTGCTCTGTCAGGGGGTTGACGGGTCCGCTATGATAAGCGCTTTGATTTGGTCGGCCTACCCTGAGCCGCGCACTCGCAGATCGTTAAGGACACCATGAGCAAGCCTGAGACTACCGCCGCCACCAATTTTCTCCGCCCGATCGTCCAGGCCGACCTGGATTCTGGCAAGCACGCCAGCATCGTCACGCGCTTTCCGCCCGAGCCCAACGGCTATTTGCACATTGGCCATGCCAAGTCGATCTGCCTGAACTTCGGTCTGGCTCAGGAATTCGGTGGCGTCTGCAACCTGCGTTTCGATGACACCAACCCGGCCAAGGAAGACCAGGAATACATCGACGCGATCAAAAGCGACGTGCAATGGCTGGGCTTCCAGTGGGCCGGCGAAGAGCGCTATGCCTCCGACTACTTCGACCAGTTGCATGCCTGGGCCATCCACCTGATCGAGACGGGCAAGGCCTACGTCTGCGACTTGTCTCCCGAAGAGGCACGCGAATACCGCGGCAGCCTGACCGAACCGGGTAAGAACAGCCCGTTCCGTGAGCGCAGCGTCGAGGAGAATCTCGATCTGTTCGCACGCATGAAGGCCGGCGAATTCCCCGACGGCGCCCGTGCGCTGCGGGCGAAGATCGACATGGCCTCGCCGAACATGAACCTGCGTGACCCGATTCTCTACCGCATCCGCCACGCCCATCATCACCAGACCGGCGACAAGTGGTGCATCTACCCTAGCTATGACTTCACCCATGGCCAGTCGGACGCCATCGAGGGCATCACTCACTCGATCTGTACCCTGGAGTTCGAGGACCATCGCCCGCTCTACGAGTGGTTCCTGGAGCAACTGCCGGTGCCGGCACAGCCGCGTCAGTACGAATTTGCCCGTCTCAACCTGAACTACACCATCACTAGCAAGCGCAAGCTCAAGCAACTGGTCGACGAGAAGCACGTGAGTGGCTGGGACGATCCGCGTATGTCGACGCTGTCCGGCTTCCGTCGCCGTGGCTATACGCCGGCTTCGATCCGCAACTTCTGCGACATGATCGGCGTGAATCGCGCCGGCGGTGTGGTGGATATCGGCATGCTGGAGTTCGCCATCCGCGAAGACCTCGATGCCAACGCGGCGCGGGCCATGTGCGTGCTCAAGCCGTTAAAGGTAGTGATCACCAACTATCCCGAAGGCCAGGTCGAGAACCTCGAACTGCCGCGCCATCCCAAGCAAGACATGGGCGTGCGCATGCTGCCGTTCAGTCGCGAGATCTATATCGATGCCAGCGACTTCGAGGAAGTCCCTCCGGCCGGTTTCAAGCGGCTGATTCCGGGTGGCGAAGTGCGTCTGCGCGGCAGCTATGTGATCCGCGCCGATGAGGCAATCAAGGATGCCGAGGGCAACGTCATCGAGTTGCGCTGCTCCTATGACGAGAACACCCTGGGCAAGAACCCCGAGGGTCGCAAGGTCAAGGGCGTGATCCACTGGGTACCGGCTGCGGAAAGCGTCGAGTGCGAGGTGCGACTGTATGACCGCCTGTTCCGCTCCGCCAATCCGGAGAAGTCCGTTGAAGGCGAAGGGCAGGGCGGCAGCTTCCTCGACAACATCAATCCCGAGTCGCTGGTGGTACTTGCAGGCTGCCGCGCCGAGCCGTCCTTGGCCAACGCGCAACCCGAAGAGCGCTTCCAATTCGAGCGCGAAGGCTACTTTGTCGCTGATCTCAAGGATTCGCAGCCCGGCAAGCCGGTGTTCAACCGGACTGTCACCCTGCGTGATTCCTGGGGGCAATGATGGCGCTATCGATCTACAACACCCTGACCAAAGCCAAGGAACCGCTCAAGCCGCTGATCGATAACCAGGTACGCATGTACGTCTGTGGCATGACGGTCTATGACTTCTGCCACATCGGTCATGCGCGGGTGATGGTGGCCTTCGACGTGGTCTCGCGTTGGTTACGCCAGCGCGGGTACGAGCTGACCTACGTGCGTAACATCACCGATGTCGACGACAAGATCATCCGTCGCGCTCAGGAAAACGGTGAAAGCTTCGAGGCGCTGACCGGTCGTATGATCGCCGCGATGCATGAGGACGAGGCTCGGCTCAATGTGCTGCGCCCCGACCTCGAGCCGCGTGCCACCGAGCACATCGTCGGTATGCACGGCATGATCCAGACCCTGATTGACAAGGGCTTCGCCTACGCGCCGGGTAATGGCGATGTTTATTATCGGGTCGGTAAATTCGTCGGTTACGGCAAGCTCTCGCGGCGCAAGATCGAGGATTTGAAGATCGGTGCCCGTATCGAGGTCGACGAAGCCAAGGAAGATCCGCTGGATTTCGTGCTCTGGAAAGCAGCCAAGCCTGGCGAGCCGAGCTGGGATTCGCCTTGGGGCAAAGGTCGCCCGGGCTGGCACATCGAGTGCTCCGTTATGTCCACCTGCTGCCTGGGCGAGACCTTCGACATTCATGGCGGCGGCCCGGACCTGGTCTTCCCGCACCACGAAAACGAAATCGCCCAGAGCGAGGCGGCGACCGGCAAGCTCTACGCCAACGCCTGGATGCACGCCGGTGCGGTACGGGTGGACGGCGAGAAAATGTCCAAGTCCCTGGGCAACTTCTTCACCATTCGCGAAGTGTTGGAAAAGTATCAGCCGGAAGTAGTGCGCTATCTGCTGGTTTCTAGCCATTACCGCAGCCCGATCAACTATTCCGAAGACAGCCTCAAGGAAGCCAAGGGCGCGCTGGAACGTTTCTATAACGGCCTGAAAGGCTTGCCCGAAGCGGCGCCCGCAGGTGGTGAGGAGTTCGCCGAGCGCTTCAGCGCCGCGATGGACGATGACTTCAACTCGCCGGAAGCCTGCTCTGTGCTGTTCGAGATGATCCGAGAGGTCAACCGCTTGCGTGACACGGATTTGCAATCCGCTGCTTCGCTGGCTGCGCGCCTTCAAGAACTGGCCTCCGTACTCGGCGTGCTGCAACTCGAGCCTGAGGCCTTCTTGCAGGCCGGGGCCGCAAACAAAGTGGATGCGGCTGAAGTTGAAGGCTTGATTGCTGCGCGCCTGCAGGCCCGCACCGAGAAAAATTGGGCAGAGTCCGACCGCATTCGCGATCAATTGGCGGCCATGGGCGTGGTGCTGGAAGACGGCAAGGGCGGAACGACCTGGCGTCTAGGTGAATAAGTTGCACACTCCATCGAGGCCGCCGCGTGCGGCCTCTTTTGTTTCCGGTAAGCGAACAGAAGCTTTCGTCAGGTGCGGATAAACAGGGCTGGATTACCGATCCCTGTCGACCGGTAGGGCCAAGCGGCGTCCGCTTCAGCCTCGCGAACCGTCAGCCCTCCACAATCGATCAGGTACTTCCGGTGGGCTGAAGCCCACCCTACGTCGCTGAACTCGAAGCGGACAGGCAGCCGGGGCGGGGATTCGAGCGCCGGTGTTCTTGTCTGGACGGGGCGATCCCGCCAGGGTTCGCCTGAACGAGGTAGAAGTAGGACGGGCCGGGCGGCGTTCCGCTTCAGCCCACCGCAGCGAGGACGGAGCCTTGGAACATTGGTGGGCTAAAGCCCCACCCTACGTCGAGCCGTACCGACTCAGGTCGTTGAAACGCACTATGCAGCGAACTTAACCTGGATAAAGACCCTCGGCGCGTAAGCGCTTGTAGAGAGTGTTGCGGCTGACGCCTAAATGCCGGGCGAGGTGCGAAACGTTGCCACGACAGGCTTCGAACTGTGAGCGCAGCGGCTGGTTCGTGGGTAACGAAAGCGAAGGCGCCATGCCGATAGAGTGGGTTGGCTCTGTTCTTCCGTTACTTTCGGCGCTTTCAATATCCACGAAGAAGTCGTCAGGCAAATGCTCCGGGCGGATTGGCTGATCGTCGGCCAGTACCAGGGCAACCTGAATGACGCTGCTCAGTTGGCGGATATTCCCCGGCCAAGGGTGACGTTCGAACAAGCGCTGCACTTCGGCGCTCAGTCCGGCCCATTGCCGAGGTTCTCGATGTTGTTCCCAGACGCGCTGGAAAAGCGCGAGCTTGTCGTGACGAGCACGCAAGGGCGGCAACTCCACGCTGAGGCCGCTGACGCGGTAAAACAGATCCTGGCGAAAGCGACCGCTATCGACGTCCTGGCGTAGCGAGCGGTTCGTGGCGCAGATCAGGCGAAAGTCGACCGGGAATGGTTCTCCGCCGCCGAGCGGTTGCACGCTGCGGTCCTGCAGTACGCGCAACAGACGCGCCTGCAGGCTCATCGGCATGTCGCCGATCTCGTCGAGAAACAGCACGCCGCGATCCGCCTTGCGAATCAGGCCGAGACTGCCTTTCTGGTGGGCGCCGGTGAAGGCGCCTTTCTCGTAGCCGAAGAGTTCGGCTTCGACCAGCTCGTTGGGGATCGCGGCGCAGTTCACCGCGATCAAGGGCGCATCCGCTCGCGAGCTGGCTGCATGCAGTGCCTTGACCAGGACTTCCTTACCGACACCCGTTTCCCCCTGTACCAGAATCGGAACGTCCTTTTCGAGCATGAGCTGTGCCTGGCGGATCACCTTATGCACCTGCGGATCGCCTTGATCGATGCTGGTCAGATCGATCAACCGTTCCCGCCCCGACGTCGTACGGAAGTCCCGCGGCTGGATGCATGGTTTCTGTGGGCGCCGAACGATGCCATGGAAGCGGTGGCGACCCATGGCCCGCAGCAGCAGGGGCTGATCTTCCGGTTGATTGATCAGTTGCAACAGCGGCACGTCGAACAGCCTATCGATGCGGGGCCGCGTCAGCTCCATGCCGAGCAGGTTGTCGGCGCGCCGGTTGGCCGACACGATGAGCCCGGATTCATCGAATATCAGCAGCCCGGCCCACTGGCTGTCGAGATTGTCCTGTCCGGTATTGAAAGTCAGCTGAAAGTAGTCATCGTGGAACAGGTTGAGAATCAGCCGATTCTCAACCGACTGGCTCATCATCTTCACCATGCCGAGCGTGTGCGATGGCGGAAGGTAGCTGTCGCTGGACACATCGAGCACGGCGATCAGCTGGCGTTGCGCATCGAAGATCGGCGAAGCCGCACCGGACAGGTAGCGGTTGGCCTTGAGGAAGTGCTCGTCGCGTTGGATATGCACGGCCTGCCCACTGGCCAGCGCGGTGCCGATCGCGTTGGTCCCCGTGTCGCGCTCCATCCAGCTGGCGCCCGGCTTGAATCCGCGTTGCTGGGTTGGCTCGACGAAGCGCCGATCACCCCACGATTCAAGCAATTGGCCACCGCTGTCCGCCAGCAAAATCAGACAGCTCGAATTCGAAAGAATGTTTTCGTAGTAGGGCAGTACTTCACGTTGGGTGGTTTGTACCAGACTGCGTTGGCGCTCCAACAGGGCGTTCACTTCCTGCGTGGCCGGCTGACCGAAGCTTGGCGTGCTGAGCGGATTCAGCCCGTAGCGCTCGCAGCGGCTCCAGGAATCTTCGATCAGCGTCTGGTGTGCGATGGACTGGGCTGGGTCGGCCATGTTGCCCTCTGAAGATGCAAATTCTTGTTGTTATTCGCTACTGCCGTAGCGCGCATCTTGAACAGTTTTGTTCATTTCTACGCGCTGTCAATGTTCAAAAATGTTCAGTTTGAACACTTGAGAAAACAGCACTTTCACCTCAGACCCGGCCTAGAGCCACATGCAGCATTGGCACGGATATCGCTTCCTATCCTTCACAACAATTAGAAGGATGCAGCATGTCCCTCACGCTGGAACACGTCAGCAAGACCGTCGATGGCCACGTGCACATCGCTGACGCTTGCCTAAACTTCGAACCAGGCTCGTTCAACGTGCTGATCGGGCGAACGCTGTCGGGCAAGACCTCGCTGATGCGGCTCATGGCGGGGCTCGACAAACCGAGCAGCGGACGCATCCTGATGAACGGCGCCGACGTTACCGGCGTGCCGGTCCGCAAGCGGAACGTGTCGATGGTTTACCAGCAGTTCATCAACTACCCCACGCTGAGCGTGTTCGAAAACATCGCCTCTCCGTTGCGGCAGGCGGGTGCTGGCAAGGCAGAGATCGAGCGAAAGGTTCGTGAAACCGCCGAGATGCTGCACATCGAAAACTTTCTGCAGCGATACCCGTTGGAGCTTTCCGGGGGCCAGCAGCAGCGCACCGCCATGGCCCGGGCGCTAGTCAAGGACGCGGATCTGATCTTGTTCGATGAGCCGCTGGTCAATCTCGACTACAAGTTGCGCGAAGAGCTGCGGCAGGAAATGCGCGAGCTGTTCAAGACGCGCCGCAGCATTGCCGTTTATGCGACCACCGAGCCCAACGAGGCGCTGGCGCTGGGCGGAACGGCGACAGTCCTGCATGAAGGGCGCGTCATCCAGAGCGGTCCCACGTCGGAGGTCTATCACCGGCCAAGCCGGATGCTCAGCGCCGAACTGTTCTCGGAACCGCCGATCAACTTGCTGCCGGGGCGTATCGCCGCCAACGAGGTCAGCTTTCAGGACTGCATGCACTTTCCGCTCAATGCGGACCTGCGAACCCTGAGCGAGGGCGATTACCGCTTCGGCATACGGCCCAGCCATATCGGCCTGGTGCCGTCCAACGACGACGACCTGGAAGTCTCCGGCACGGTCGAGCTGGCTGAAATCAGCGGTTCGGAAAGCTTCCTTCATGTGCGCAATGAGCACCTCAGCCTGGTTCTGCACCTGCAGGGGGTACATGACTACCCGGTGGATTCGCCGATTCGCGTGTACATCCCAACCCACAAGTTGTTCGTGTTCGATGCTGCCGGCGAGCTGGCTCAGGCACCGGTCCGACGCGTCTGAAGGAGCACACCATGTCGGAGATTCGATTGCAGAACCTTGCCCACAGCTATAGCTCGCAGCCGCAAGGTGCGGCGGACTATGCGATTCGCGAGATGGACCATGTGTGGGAGCAGGGCGGTGCCTACGCGTTACTGGGGCCGTCCGGCTGCGGCAAGTCGACGTTGCTCAACATCATCTCCGGCTTGCTCAGTCCATCCGAGGGACAGGTGCTGTTCGACGCACGCGAGGTGAACAGAATGACACCCGAGCAGCGCAACATCGCCCAGGTTTTCCAGTTTCCGGTCGTCTACGACACCATGACCGTTTTCGACAACCTGGCCTTTCCGCTGCGCAATCAGGGCGTTTCGGAGGCGCGCGTGACCAGCAAGGTGCACGAGATCGCCGAGGTGCTCGACCTGCATCCGCTGCTCAAGCGCAAGGCCCGCAATCTCACTGCGGACGAGAAACAGAAGGTGTCCATGGGGCGCGGCCTGGTGCGCGATGACGTATCGGCGATTCTCTTCGACGAGCCGCTGACGGTCATCGACCCGCACCTGAAATGGAAGCTGCGTCGCAAGCTTAAGCAGATCCATGAGCAGTTCAATATCACCATGATCTACGTCACCCACGATCAGTTGGAGGCCTCGACCTTTGCCGACAAGATTGCCGTGATGCATGGCGGGCAGATCGTTCAGTTCGGTACGCCGAGAGAGTTGTTCGAGCGGCCACAGCACACTTTCGTCGGATTCTTCGTTGGCAGTCCGGGAATGAATCTGATCGAGGTGCGTGCCGAGGAGGGCGGTGTTGGTTTCGGTGATTTGCATCTGCCGCTTTCCAGCGGATTGGCGGCGCGTTTGCCCGAGCTGGCGATGAGTCGACTGCAACTCGGTATTCGTCCGGAGTTCGTACAGGTTGGTGAGGAAACGGCTTCCGGCGGCATGCGGGCCGAGGTGGTGCGGGTGGAAGATCTGGGCACCTATAAAATTCTTACGCTTCGTCTGCAGGGACATCTGCTGAAGGCGCGTTTGCCGGAAGATCACCCCATCCCGAAAGGGCAGGCTTGGGTGAGCTTTCCCGCTCAGTGGCTGATGCTCTATGCCGACGACCGGCTGGTGGAGGCCAGGCCATGATCAAAATTCAGGATAACCGTGCCTGGTGGCTGGTGTTGCCAGTCTTTCTGCTGGTGGCTTTCAGCGCCATTCTGCCAATGATGACTGTGGTGAATTATTCGGTTCAGGACATCTTCGATTCCTCGACCCGGTTCTTCGTCGGTGCGGACTGGTATCGCCAAATCCTTCACGATCCTCGTCTGCATGACTCGCTGCTGCGGCAGTTCATCTTTTCCGGCTGTGTGCTGCTGATCGAAATTCCGCTGGGCATCGCGGTTGCGCTGACCATGCCGACTCGTGGTCGCTGGGCCTCGCTGTGCCTGATTCTGATGGCGATTCCGTTGTTGATCCCATGGAACGTGGTGGGCACGATCTGGCAGATTTTCGGCCGTGCGGACATCGGCCTGCTGGGCTACGGCCTTCGTGAGTTGGGCATCGACTACAACTATGCATCCAACACCCGCGATGCCTGGGTGACGGTGCTGGTCATGGATGTCTGGCACTGGACCTCGTTGGTCGCGCTGCTCTGCTATTCGGGCTTGCGGGCCATACCGGATGCCTATTACCAAGCGGCGCGCATCGACCGCGCCTCGGCCTGGGCCGTGTTCCGCTACATCCAGCTGCCCAAGCTCAAGAGCGTGCTGCTGATCGCCGTGATGCTGCGCTTCATGGACAGCTTCATGATCTATACCGAGCCCTTCGTACTCACCGGTGGCGGGCCGGGCAATGCCACAACCTTTCTCAGTCAGACGCTCACCAAGATGGCGGTGGGGCAGTTCGACCTTGGGCCGGCGGCGGCGTTCTCGCTGATCTACTTCTTGATCATCCTGTTGGTGTCCTGGCTGTTCTATACCGCCATGACCCACGGCGACCAGAAATGACGAGGGTCTGCTGAATGCATCTGCGCAAACGAATGGTATTGATCCTCTACATCGTTTTTCTGATGGTGCCGATCTACTGGCTGATCAACATGTCGTTCAAGAGCAACACCGAGATCCTGGGCGGCCTGACGCTTTGGCCTCGGGCTTTCACGCTGGACAACTACCGAGTGATCTTCACTGACCGTAGCTGGTACAGCGGCTACATCAATTCGCTGTACTACGTCTGCCTGAACACGGTCATTTCACTCACCGTGGCACTGCCGGCGGCCTATGCTTTTTCCCGCTTTCGCTTCCTCGGCGACAAACACCTGTTCTTCTGGCTGCTGACCAATCGCATGGCGCCGCCGGCGGTCTTTCTGCTGCCGTTCTTTCAGCTGTATTCGTCGATCGGGTTGTTCGATACGCATATCGCGGTAGCCCTGGCGCATTGCCTGTTCAACGTGCCGCTCGCGGTGTGGATTCTCGAGGGGTTCATGTCGGGTGTACCCAAGGAGATAGACGAAACCGCCTACATCGATGGCTACAGCTTTCCCAAATTCTTCGTGAAGATTTTCGTCCCGCTGATTGGCCCCGGCATCGGTGTGACGGCGTTCTTCTGCTTCATGTTTTCCTGGGTCGAACTGCTGCTGGCCCGCACGCTGACCTCGGTGGATGCCAAACCCATTGTCTCGGTGATGACGCGCACCGTCTCGGCTTCCGGTATCGACTGGGGCGTGCTGGCGGCCGCCGGGGTGCTGACGATCCTGCCGGGGATGCTGGTGATCTGGTTCGTCCGCAATCACGTCGCCAAGGGCTTCGCCCTCGGCCGGGTATAGGAGAATCACGTATGAACTGGATGGCCTGGACCACGCCGACCGCCGTATTTTTTGCCGTGATCGGCCTGACCCTTACATTGATGAGTGTCTGGGAACTGAAACGGCCTTGCGTTGCGCGCAAAGGTTTCCTGCCCATCGTCACCACGCGGGGCGATCGGTTGTTCATCGGACTTCTGGGCAGCGCCTATTGGCATCTTCTGCTGATAGGGCTGACCGACTGGAGCATCTGGATAGCGTCCGCGCTATCTCTCGTCTGGTTGTTTGCAGTGATGCGCTGGGGTTGAGCCGCGCGGCCCATCCCTCCGAAAAACCCAAAGGAGGTGTGTATGTTCGAGAATAAAAACAACACCCGACATTGCATGGCGCTCGCGGCCCTGCTGACGTTGTCCGGTACTGCAGGTACGGCATGGGGCGATGCCCAGGAGGAGGCGGCGAAGAAATGGATCGAGTCGGAATTCAATCCCTCGACCCTGTCGCCGGAACAACAGATGGAAGAGCTGCGATGGTTCATCAAGGCTGCCGAGCCGTTCCGCGGAATGGAGATCAACGTCGCGTCAGAGACCATTACCACACACGAATACGAGTCCAAGACCCTGGCGAAGGCGTTCAGCGAGATTACCGGGATCCGCCTGCGGCACGACTTGATGCAGGAAGGCGATGTCGTAGAGAAGCTGCAGACGCAAATGCAGTCCGGCAAGAACATCTACGACGGCTATATCAACGATTCCGACCTGATCGGCACGCATTTCCGCTATGGAAAAGCAGTCGCCATCAGCGACATGATCGAAGGCGAAGCCAAGGATTACACCTCGCCGACCCTTGATCTCGACGACTTCATCGGCATTTCGTTCACCACCGGCCCGGATGGCAAGATCTACCAGCTGCCCGTTCAGCAATTTGCCAACCTCTACTGGTTCCGTGCCGACTGGTTCGAGCGGGACGATCTGAAACAACAATTCAAGGAGCGTTATGGTTACGAGCTCGGCGTGCCGGTGAACTGGTCAGCTTATGAGGACATCGCCGAGTTCTTCAGCAAGCACGTCAAGGAGATCGACGGCCAGCGCGTCTACGGCCACATGGATTACGGCAAGAAGGATCCGTCGCTGGGCTGGCGCTTCACCGATGCCTGGTTCTCCATGGCGGGCGCCGGTGATAAAGGGCTGCCGAACGGCTTGCCGGTGGACGAGTGGGGCATTCGCGTCGAAGATTGCCATCCGGTCGGCTCGAGCGTCGCTCGCGGCGGCGCCACCAACGGGCCGGCTGCGGTCTACGCGACGCAGAAATACGTCGACTGGATGCGCGAGTACGCACCGCCGGAAGCTCAGGGTATGACCTTCTCCGAGTCCGGACCGGTACCGGCACAAGGCAACATTGCGCAGCAGATATTCTGGTACACCGCCTTCACCGCGGACATGACCAAGCCCGGCTTGCCCGTGGTCAACGAAGATGGCACGCCGAAATGGCGGATGGCGCCATCGCCGAAGGGGCCTTACTGGGAAGAGGGGATGAAGCTCGGGTATCAGGATGCTGGCGCCTGGACCTTCCTTGAATCGACACCCGAAAAGCGTCGTTTGGCGGCCTGGCTGTACGCGCAGTTCACCGTGTCGAAGACCGTGTCGCTGAAAAAAACCTTGGTCGGGCTAACGCCGATCCGGGAATCCGACATCAACTCCGATGCCATGACCGAAGCGGCGCCCAAGCTGGGCGGCCTGGTGGAGTTCTATCGTAGTCCGGCGCGCGTGCAGTGGACGCCAACCGGAACCAACGTACCGGATTACCCGCGTCTGGCTCAGCTCTGGTGGCAATACATCGCCGAAGCTGCCAGCGGTGACAAGACGCCTCAGGAAGCGCTGGATGGCCTTGCTGAGGCACAGGACACCATGATGGCGCGGCTGGAGCGTGCCAACGTACAGCCGAAGTGCGGGCCTAAGATGAACGAACCGCGCGACCCCGAATACTGGCTTAGCCAGCCTGGCTCGCCGAAACCCAAACTGGAAAACGAGAAGCCCCAGGGGCAGACCGTCAGTTACGAAGAGCTGATCAAATCCTGGAACCAGTAACGTTAAATCACGGATAGCGGTTGGAAGCGACAATCAAACGGCACCCTAGGGTGCCGTTTGATTTGAGACGCCGAAGATATTTACACCATCTGGAGATCTCGCCGAACCTCTGAAGGATACGGCTCCTCTGATGGCCGGCGTGATCAGTCGTGCAGATGCTCCGCGGCATGCAGCGTGTTTTCCAAGAGGCAAGCGCGCGTCATGGGGCCAACTCCGCCGGGCACGGGTGTAATCCAGCTGGCGCGCTGCACCGCCACGTCGAACTCGACATCGCCGACCAGTTTGCCATCGGCCTGTCGGTTGATGCCGACATCGATGACGATGGCGCCTTCCTTGATCCATTCACCTTTCACCAGCCCAGTGATCCCCGTCGCGACCACGATCAGATCGGCGCGTTTGACGTGCTCGGCCAGGTCATGGGTGAAGCGGTGGGTGACGGTGGTCGTGCAGCCTGCCAGCAGCAACTCCAGTGCCATGGGGCGACCGACGATATTGGACGCGCCTACAACTACCGCGTTGAGGCCGTGCAGGTCGACACCGGTGCTCTCCAGCAACGCCATGATGCCTTTCGGTGTGCAGGGGCGGAGCAGGGGCATGCGCTGCGCGAGGCGGCCGATGTTATAGGGGTGGAAGCCATCCACATCCTTGTCGGGCCGAATGCGTTCGAGCAGCTGCGAGGCGTCCAGGTGCTTGGGCAACGGCAGCTGCACGAGAATCCCGTCGATAAGCGGATCGTCATTGAGCTGATCGATGAGCTCCAGAAGTTCGCCCTGCCTGGTCGTCGCCGGCAGATCATGGGCAGTGGACTTGAATCCCACTTCCTCGCAGTCCTTGCGCTTGTGCGCGACATATACTTGCGAGGCCGGGTCCGAACCCACGAGGATCACTGCCAGCCCCGGAACTCTGAGGCCCTGCTGAGAGCGCTCGGCCACTCGGCCGGCGATCTGTAGGCGGATATTGGCAGCAATCTGTTTACCGTCGATCAGTTTTGCGGTCATGACGCGTGATTAACCATCGAGAAGGATTGAAAAAGGAGGCGCATTCTCTCACGGTGACACCGTCCGGCAAAGGCGATGCGGTGTCCCCTATCCGTAACTCCTTTACCTGCCTGAAATTTTTTCGGTTTAGCTGTTGACGGCCTGCGGACAGGCCATTAAGATTCGCCCCGCTTGTCGAGCACAGCTTGCTGCTGGGTAAGACGGCTTTTGGAGGTAAATTCTTCATTAGCCGGAGCTTGAAGTCTGCGCTCCGAATAGATTGCAGATAAAAGCGCCCGTAGCTCAGTTGGATAGAGCATCCGCCTTCTAAGCGGATGGTCGCAGGTTCGAGTCCTGCCGGGTGCGCCAGTTTCTGGGCTCTGGCACAAGCAATGCAATATGGTGGGCGTAGCTCAGTTGGTAGAGCACAGGATTGTGGCTCCTGCGGTCGTGGGTTCGAACCCCATCGTCCACCCCATATTCCGAAACGCCAGGCGTAGCCTGGCGTTTTCGTTTGAAAGACTGCGGACGTGGTGAAATTGGTAGACACACCAGATTTAGGTTCTGGCGCCGCAAGGTGTGAGAGTTCGAGTCTCTCCGTCCGCACCATCTACAACGCTGAAAGCCCCGTAATCCGGGGCTTTCGCGTATCTGAGGCAGCGTAAAAGGGCGTGTGTTTGTTCCCCGCGCGTTCCCATGGAAAGAGAGACGGCAGACCAAAAAAACCAAGCCGGGTAAAACCGCGATTTGGTTGAGCGTTAGTGCCTCATTTCTCAGCGTATTACCTAGAGTTTGTTCACCCGAGTGCACTATTCCAGCTACCAGAGCTTCGATAGGCGCTTGCACCAAGGTTGGGCCTATTGCTTGAACTCGGAGGAAAAACTTACGTCGTCACGGCGCGCTGGCGTTGGTCTAGCACGCCGGCCCATGATCGAGCCGATACGAGCCTTGGTTGCAGCACTAGGCTGTTAATCGGCTCGCCGAAACGACTTACTGACCCTGGGTAACGAAGGCCGAATTTCCAGTACCGTTTTGCATGATGAGCGCCGTTTCCTGAGTGACGCTGCTGGAGTTTCCGATCTGCACCAGCGATGCATAGTTCTCGGTGCCTGTCTGCTGGATGTCGCCGACACCGTAGTAACCCGTCTGGTCAACGTCGATCTCGTTGCGAGTACCGTTCTGGGCGATGGTCAGGCTGCTGCCGTCGAAGTCCTGACGAATGTCTACACGGTTGAAGTCGCCGGTGGAGGTGCCTTCTACCGTGGTCGAGCGACCACCGTGCTGGGCGGTCAGCTCATTTCCCGTTCCGTCCTGGGTGAAGCTGAAGCTGCCGAAGCCGCTGCTTTCCGATACGTCGGCAATATTGTCCGTGCCGATCTGTACCAGGCGCACGTCGCCTGCGCTGTATCGACTGGCTTGCTGTGAGAGGTTGACCTCGTTACCGGTACCGTTCTGACTGATTGAGGCAAAAGCGCCGGAAAATGCGCCGTCCTGATGAAAGTTGATGGCGTTGGCAGTCCCGGCCTGGCTTATATAGGCGGTCGTGTTCCCGAACTGCTCGACCAGAGCGGTGTTGCCATCGCCGGTCTGCTCCGCGTCGAGGTGGTTGGCCGTCATTTGTTGAGTCACGTCGATAGAGTTGCCTTCACCGTTCTGGTAAATATCCGAGACGCTGGCGGCCCCATCAATTTGCTCGACGTAGGCGAGATTCTGACTACCGATCTGCGAAAGGGTCACCGTATAGCCGACTTCCTCGTTAGTCTCCTGATAAACCGTGGCGAGGTTGTAGTTGCCGTCTTGCGAAACGTTCGCTTGGCTGTTCATCCCATTCTGCTCGATCGTCGAGATATTGCCCGCGCCGCGTTGCTCGCTAGAGGCTGACAATAGCGTCCCGCTCTGCAGTGTGTAGGAGACATTGGCGTCTCCATCCTGGAGCTGGCTGCTGTAATTGTCCGAACCGATCTGCTGCACCACATCGGCATAGTTATCGGTGCCGGTCTGGTCCTGTTGCGCATCGTTGAGGGCTGCGGCCTGATTCGCAATCAGTAACGAGATAGCGCCTGCTAGTAGTGTTTTTGTTTTAAGCATTTCAGATTCCTTTTGAAGGGGCGGGAGCCCGGCTTTTAACTGGCGCGTTCTCCGCTGGGAATAAGCCTCAAGGGCTATACAGGCTGAACGGCGAATTAATCCCAAAACGAATCGTGCTGAAAAGGTCTAGAAACCGTGCTCGACCAACAAAAAGGCCATCGTTGTGCTTTGTATTTTGTTGGAATAAAAAGGCTGATCGTTCAGTTGTTAAGAAATGATGCGGAGAAACCGCTCGAACTTTTCCGCCTATGCACGGACCATAGCCATCGATACCACCGCGCGCTTCTACGAGCGCGCCAATCGGAAAAAGAGGAAAAGCATGAACAGCAAGGTCGTATTCATCACCGGTGCCACATCAGGTTTTGGTCGCGCTACGGCTCGCCGTTTTGCTGAAGCAGGCTGGTCGCTGGTACTGACCGGTCGACGCTCGGAGCGACTAGAAGCACTGAAAGAAGAGTTGGCCGAAAAGGTTCCGGTGCATGTTGCAACGCTTGATGTGCGCAAGAGCGAGGCGGTCAAGAACGTCGTCGCCGAACTGCCCGAAACCTTCCGTGCCGTGACTTGTCTGGTCAATAACGCGGGCTTGGCACTGGCTCCGGAACCTTCGCAGAAGACCGATCTGAACGATTGGCACACCATGATCGACACCAATATCACCGGCCTCGTAAACGTAACCCATGCATTGCTGCCAACGTTGATCGAGACAGGAAAGGGCGCCAGCATCGTCAATATCGGATCCGTGGCAGGCCAATGGCCCTATCCCGGAAGTCATGTCTACGGTGCCAGCAAGGCATTCGTCCAGCAGTTCAGCTACAACCTGCGCTGTGACCTGATCGCCACGGGAGTGCGGGTCACCGACATCGCGCCTGGTATGGCCGAGACCGAGTTCACGCTGGTACGGACCAAGGGCAATCAAGCGGCGTCCGACGCGCTTTACAGCACCACCACGCCATTGTCCGCCGAAGACATCGCTGAGCAGATCTTCTATGTCGCTACGCTACCGGCGCATATCAATATCAACCGGTTGGAGATCATGCCGTCGCGGCAGGCCTGGGCGGGCTTTGCGATCGACCGCGACAAGTGAGTCGCAGCGACAAATAGAGTTGGCATGGCTGGGGCGAGCCTAGGCGGCTGACAAAGCCCACGCTTCGTTCCGGTTATGCTCGAGAGCAAATGTAGCGAGGAGTGGAGCAGGGTGCGCGACCGAGGCGGTCAACGCCAGGACAGGCGCTGCGTCCGTAAGGACGTCAGCGACCCGGTATCCGACATACGGATGGATTAGTTCACCGCATCCTTCAGCGACTTGCCTGGCTTGAAGCCTGGCAGCTTGGCTGCGGAGATCTTGATCGTTGCGCCGGTCTGCGGATTGCGGCCGTCACGAGCGGCGCGCTCCTTGACAGCAAAGGTACCGAAGCCAACCAGCGTCACGCTGTCGCCGTTCTGCAGGGTATTGGTCACGCTTTCGGTAAAGGCGTCCAGTACGCGAGTGGCGGTGCTCTTAGGGACATCGGCGGAGGCTGCGATCGCTTCAATCAACTCGGCTTTATTCACGGGTGTGGCTCCAGATTGGATGGGGGGACAGTATAAGCAGCGTCTCGCTCTGTCGCCTGCGGCAAATTTCCTCTTTTTTAAAAATATCCCGCGCGGGCCGACAAATCCGCATGCTGCGGCTGATTCGAACGCTTCTGTCTGGACAGCGGCTTTTCGGCTTCGGTTCATTCATCTGCAGCCCGGCCATCGGCAGCGCCGATGACTTGCGGCTGTTGCAGAAGTGTGACTGGGTAGACGTCCGACCAGCGCGTTTAGGTAGATGTGTGGGGTATCGAGAGCTATTGCCGCAGTGCTTTCATCGCTCTTGCCAGGCTGGCGCGTGACAGCTCGCCTAGATGGCTGCCGACTTGCCGACCGTCTGCGTCGTAGAACAGCGTGGTCGGCAATGCTTGCGAGCCGACGTGCTGTCCAAGGCGACCACCGCTGTCGATCAGCACGTTGCGTAATCCAAGGTCGTGACTCTGCAGAAATTGCCTGATTTCGCCTTCACCTTCGCCCTGGTTGACGAACAGAAAGGCCAGCTCCTGGTTGTTCGCCTGTGCCTCGGCGAGTACCGGCATTTCACGGCGGCACGGTGGACACCAGGTGGCCCAAAGATTGATGACCATCGGCTTGCCGCCGTAGTCGGCCAAGCTGACCGACCTGCCGTCTATGTCGCGCAGGGCTATCTCAGGCAGACGCGTCCCTCGTTCGAAGGCGTGCCAGCCAAAGCTGGCGAAGGTCCAACTGGCGAGTCCTACCACCAAGGCGAGGCCCAATGGTTTGCGCAGTTCTCGGTCACGCCATATCAGCCAACCACCGGCCAGTAATGCGGCTCCGATACCCGGCCAGGCGATGAAGCCGCCGTCGCGGATATCCAGTACTCGCCACCAGGCGCCGGAAAAATCTTCGATGTAGACCGCTACGAAGGACAGGCGCGCGACCAGCACAGCCAGCAGCATAAGCCGGAATATCTGTCGCTCGGGGTTCCGCCCGTGCGGTCGGTACGCCCACCAGCCGGTCAGCGTCGCCAGTAACAAACAGCCGACCAATATCAGATGGGGTATGCCGATCGTCAGCGGGCCCAGGCTCAGGGTAAGCATCTGTCTCGATCCTTTG
This sequence comes from Pseudomonas sp. MTM4, assembly GCF_019355055.1. NCBI lineage: Bacteria > Pseudomonadati > Pseudomonadota > Gammaproteobacteria > Pseudomonadales > Pseudomonadaceae > Pseudomonas > Pseudomonas sp. MTM4. Next base: position 839,576 of record NZ_CP048411.1, on the reverse strand, counting down.
CGTTGGTTGGTTTCGAATAGGGTCGCACTTTACCTGTCATGTCAGGCGGCTCTGTGTTCGACAGGTCGCCGGATGTTGCAGAAAGACGTATTCAGTCGGCGTGGCTCTGTGGGCGTAGCGATGCCATGCTAGAGGCCCGGCACTACCGTCCCGAGCCTGCATGAACAAGACCGATCTCCAAGCACTTATCATCGAAAAGCTGCAAGCCGATCTGACAATTGCCAAGGACGCGCTTAAGGCCTCTCACGAGGCGGCAACGCATGCCGAGAGCAAGGCGGAAAACAAGTACGACACTCGCGGGCTCGAGGCTGCCTATCTTGCTGACGGGCAGCGTCGCCGTGTGCATGAGATCGAGACGGCGCTGAGCCGCTATCGCAATCTTCCGGTGCGCTCGCAGGTCGATGAGCCGATCACGCTCGGCGCGCTGGTTTCGCTGGAGCAGGCCGGTATCGGGCGCTGGGTTTTCCTCGGCCCGGATGCCGCTGGGTTGAGAGTGGTTGTTGCAGAAGCAGAAGTACTGGTGATATCGCCGCGATCGCCGTTGGGCCACGCGTTGCTTGGGCGCTGCGATGGTGATGAGGTTGAAGTGCTCGTGGATGGGCGCCGCCAGCAATACGAAATCGTCGAGGTTCGTTAGTAGACTTTGCCTGTCTCTCTTATGCTGGTTTTATTGCATAAATCAACTTGTTAAGCGCAATAGCTAAAGTACTTTCAATGGTTATAGTCATCACGTCATGTCCGTATAGCCGGTGACTGATACCCCCTCTCGCTCCACCTCTTCTTAAACCAGCCGCAACCGCCTTAGACCTAACCGCCAGCAAACCGTCTCTGCGTCCCGCGAACAGAAATAATTTGACGCATCTGTCACCGATGACTATCGTTGCCGCCAGCAAATGATAATCAATCCCATTATTGTTATGTGGAGGTGGTGGTGAACGCATTGACTCGCGTCGCCTACGACGGACCAGGCGTGGGATACAAATTCCCGCCGTCGTATCGATTTTATTCACCGGCAGGCGGTATCGAAGCCAGCGGTTGTTTCAAGGCGATAGACACGCCGGCCGAAGGCGCCGGGCCGGGCCTGGAGCATGACGTTCAGCGGGCCTTCGCCGAAGCGCAGGCAGCCGGTTTGAACAATCCCGTGCTGGTTGGCGTGATTCCCTTCGACAAGCAGCAATCCTCCAGTCTGTTCATCCCGCGACACGTTTCCCATCTTCCTCCCGCGTCACCTCCGACCGCGATTTGCGGGTTCGCCTGTGGCGCGGCGCGTCAGTGCACCGAACAGCCCGATCAGGTTGGCTTTCAAAAAGCCGTTACCCGCGCGCTGGATGCGCTGCGCAGCGGTCGGCTGGATAAAGCGGTGCTGTCACGCCTGCTGCAGCTCGAGTTCGACGCACCACCCTGTGCCGCGACAATCTTCCAGGGGCTACGCCAGCAGAATCCCGAAGCGTTTCATTTCTTCACCGATCTGCCGGATGGCGGCGTTCTGATCGGCGCCAGCCCTGAGTTGCTGCTGCGCAAAACCGGTAAACGCCTGGAGACCAATCCGCTGGCCGGTTCCGCCAGGCGCTACGCCGATCCGGCAGCGGACGAACAGTCGGCGCGAAGCCTGCTCGATTCGGGCAAGGATCAGCATGAGCATCGCCTGGTGATTCGAGATATCGAACGCCAGTTGCGTCCGCTATGCCGCGACCTACAGATTCCAGCGGCGCCTTCGTTGATGAGTACCGCCAAGCTCTGGCACCTGTCGACGCGGATCGAGGGCGAGCTGGCCGCGCCGGTGTCGGCGCTGAGCCTGGCGTGTCAGCTGCACCCGACGCCAGCGCTCTGCGGCTTCCCCACGACTGCGGCCAAACAGCTGATCGCCGAATTGGAGCCGTTCGACCGTGGTGTGTTCGGCGGCATCGTCGGTTGGTGCGATGCGGCCGGCAACGGCGAATGGGCCGTGGTGATCCGCTGTGGCGTGATTGATGAACGCAAGGTCCGGTTGTTTGCTGGCGCGGGGCTGGTCTCGGCGTCGTGCCCCGAATCGGAATGGCGCGAGACGGGAACCAAACTCGGCACCATGCTCGCCGCGTTCGGACTTGATCAGGAGGCAGTATGAGCCTGGTTCCGTTCACCCGCTGGCCCGAAGCTTTTGCTGAGCGTTATCGCCGTGCCGGATATTGGCGGGGTGAACCGCTGAGCCAGATGCTCATCGAGCAGGCCAGCCTTCAGCCGGACGCCATTGCGGTAGTTTCCGGTAGTCGAGAGTTCAGCTACGCCGAGCTGGACGAGATGTCGACGCATCTCGCCCAACGGCTGGCCAACCGGGGCCTAGGGCGGGGCGATAGGGCGCTGGTTCAGCTCGGAAGTCAGGCTGAGCTGTACATCGTATTCTTCAGCTTGATGAAGGCTGGCATCGCCCCTGTCAATGCCTTGTTCAGCCACAACCGCCTGGAGTTGGTCGCCTACGCCGCGCAGATCCGTCCGCGGCTGCTGGTGGCCAGTCGCGAGCATGCGTTGTTTGCCAGCGATGTATTTCTCGATGAGTTGGCCGAGCTGATCCCTGAGCTCGACACCGTCCTGCTGCACGACGACCCGCAGCCGAAACTGCGTTTGGAAGGCTGGTTTGAGCCAGCAGCGGCAGAGCGCTCATTCGCTCCGACACCAGCCAGCGAAGTAGCCTTGTTCCAGCTATCGGGCGGTAGCACCGGCACGCCGAAACTGATCCCGCGCACCCATGACGACTACCTCTACAGCGTTCGCCGCAGCAATGAGATATGCCAGTTCGACCGCAGCACCCGCTACCTCTGCGCGCTGCCTGCGGCGCACAACTTCCCGCTGAGTTCGCCCGGCGCGCTGGGCGTGTTTCTCGCTGGTGGACGGGTGGTGCTCAGCGCCGATCCAGGCCCGGCCAGCTGCTTTCCGCTGATCGCGCAGCAACAGGTCAACGTCACCGCCCTGGTGCCGTCGGCCTTGTCGCTGTGGTTGCAGGCCGCGCCGGCACACCGGGACGAACTCGCCTCGCTGCAGCTGTTGCAGGTCGGTGGCGCCAAGCTGCCGGAGTCGCTTGCGCGCCGCGTGCCGCAGGATCTCGGTTGTCGCTTGCAGCAGGTCTTCGGTATGGCCGAAGGGCTGGTCAACTACACCCGTCTGGACGACAACGACGAGCGTGTCTACCTGACCCAGGGGCAGCCGATGAGCCCGGACGACGAAGTAAAAGTCGTCGACCGCGAATGCAATCCGGTGCCGGCCGGCGAGGTGGGAGCCTTGATGACCCGTGGCCCCTACACCATCCGCGGCTATTTCCAGAGCCCGGAATACAACGCCAGCGCATTCGATGCCGAGGGTTTCTACCGCTCCGGTGATCTGGTCCGGCAGCGCGAGGACGGCTATCTGGTCGTTGTTGGGCGGATCAAGGATCAGATCAACCGTGGTGGCGAAAAGATCGCTGCCGAGGAAGTGGAAAGCCTGCTGATGGCGCATCCCGCTGTTACCCAGGCGGCGCTGGTATCAATGCCGGACGCGGCCATGGGTGAGAAGAGTTGCGCCTTTATCGTCAGCCCCGAACTTCTCAAGGGCATCGTCCTGCGCAAGTTTCTGCGCGGCCTCGGTCTAGCCGATTACAAGCTGCCGGACCGATTCGAACACCTCGACGCACTTCCCATGACAGCCGTAGGCAAGGTGGACAAGAACCGCCTGCGTCGCCGTCTCGCTGAACAACTGACCGTTACCGAATAAGGATTCGCTTCATGGCTATTCCCACTTTGACGCCCTACAGCCTGCCCAGCGAATGGGCCGCGAACAAAGTCCAGTGGTCGGTCGATCCTGATCGCGCGGTGCTGTTGATCCATGACATGCAAGGCTATTTCTGCGACTTCTGGGGTGAAGACAGCGCCTTCATCGCCGCGCTGGTGGCACGCCTGGCGCTGGTTCGCGAATGCTGCAAAACCCTGGGCATTCCGGTCGTATACACTGCGCAGCCGGTCGAACAGGCCGCCGCGGATCGGGCGCTGCTCACCGACATGTGGGGCCCTGGCATTACCCAGCATCCCGAGCGCCAGGCCATCGTTGCCGGGCTGGCGCCTGCTGCCGACGACACCGTGCTGACCAAGTGGCGCTACAGCGCTTTTCAGCGCTCGCCGCTGCAACACATGATGGCTGAGCTCGGCCGCGATCAGTTGATCATCGGCGGAATCTACGGGCATATCGGCTGCCTGATGACGGCCTGCGATGCCTTCATGCGGGACATCCAGCCTTTCATGCTGGCGGACGGCATCGCTGATTTTAGCCAGGCCGAACACCTGATGGCACTGGACTACGTGGCAACGCGCTGCGGGCGGGTGATCCGCTGTCGTGACGTGCTCGACCTCGGTAAGCCACAGGCATCGCTGCCGACCCGTGAAGCACTCGAGGCGCGGTTGCTGGCGATGCTCGACGAGATGGACGAGCCGTTCGATCCCGACGAGAACCTGCTCGATTACGGTCTGGATTCGATCCAGATCATGTCGCTGCTCAGCGAATGGCGCGAGCAGGGCCTCGAACTCAGCTTCACCGATCTGGCGAAGACGCCGACGCTCAACGGTTGGTGGACGCTTATTCGTGAACACGGGGGTGCGCTATGAGACCGCAGGGTATCGCTCAGCAGGGGCTCTGGTACGCCTACCTGCTCAACGAAGACCGCGCCATGTTCAACACCGCCGAGTGCATTGCCTTCGCCGGCAAGATTGATGCAGCAGCATTGACCACTGCGGTGCAGCAGGCAGTGCGCGAATGCGAGGCATTGTCCGGTCTGTTCGTTGCCGATGAAGAAGCGGTGCTTTTCAAACCTTGTGAATTGCCGGTCGAGGTGCGAAAAGTCCAGGTGCCGACGGGCGAGGAGGCCGAACGCTGGGTGCGCGATTGGGCCATGCGTGACATCCGCGTCGCGCTGGATCTCGAACGCGAGCTGCCGTGCCGCTTCGTGTTGCTGCGGGCTGATGGAGGTGATTTTCTCTACAGCTGCGTGCATCACATCGCCCTCGACGGTTATGGCACCAACTTGTTGTACCAGCGAATTGCCGAGCTTTACGGTGCTGCGCTGAAAGGCGAAACCGCGCCGCCTAGCGGGTTCGGTCGTTATAAAGATGTGCTAAAGGAGGACGCAGAACGGGACGCCCAGGGCCGCACCGCCGCCGCGCGCGGCTACTGGCTGGAAACGTTGTCACGTATGCCGGAGCCTGTGAGTTTCAGCGAGCGCAGCGCGCCCATCTCCGCCACCTTCATTCGTCACGGCGCGACATTCCCAGCGCCGCTGTGGCAAGCCTTGAACGAAGTCGCCGATGCCCACAGCATCGGCTGGCCGGATCTGCTGTTGGCCGGCGTCTCGGCCCAGCTGCGGCAGGTCAGCGGCAGCCGGGCGCAGGTTCTTGGATTGATGGTGATGAACCGCATCGGCTCGGCGGCGTTCAACGTGCCTTGCATGCAGATGAACATCGCGCCTTTGTGCCTGGATTTGCCGGATGACGCTGATCTCATCGGCTGCGCGAAAGCCATCGGCAAGCTGCGCCGCAGCAGCCGCAAGCACCAGCATTACCGTTACGAATCGTTGAGGCGCGACCTCGGCCGAGTCGGTGGCGAACAGCGCCTGTTCGGCCCGCTGATCAACATCATGCCGTTCGACCGTCCGCTAGCGTACGGTGATTGCCCGGCCCGCACGCTGAACCTCAGCGCCGGCCCGGTGGAAGACCTGACCCTGGAAGTGCAGGTCGGCGCAGACGGCATGCCGGTGCTCGATTACGACGCCAACCCGGCCTGCTACAGCCTGGAGCAGGTGCGTGGCCTGCAGGAAGAACTGTTCGGCCTGCTCGAATGCTGGCTGGCCGCGCCGCAGCAGCCGCGCGACGTGTTGCTCGACGAGCTCTATGCCGTGCGGCGCGCCTGGCAGCGCCTGAGCGCACCGGCTGTTGGCAACCTTGGGCAGCCGGGCAGTGTGCTGGATGCGATACGCCAGCAAGCGCACGCCCAGCCGGAACGTATCGCGCTGATCCAGCATGAACAGGCGCTGAGCTACGGCGAGCTGCAAGCGCGTGCCGAAATGGTTGCCGCAGCATTGATGGAGCAGGGCATTCAGCCGGGCGAGCGGATCGGGGTGATGCTGAGCCGGTCGCCGCTAGCGATTCTGGCGCAGCTGGGAGTTCTGCTGGCTGGAGCGGTATACGTACCGCTCGATCCGGAGCAACCAGCGGATCGCCAACGGCTGATCTGCGCGAGCGCCGACCTTGCGTTGGTGATTACCGAGGCGGTCTACCGCCACAGGCTTGCCGATATCCATCGCGGCCCGATCCAGCTGATCGGCCTGCTGACCTCGGCCAATCGCGAGTACCGCCCACGCGATGGCGATGCGGCCAGCTACCTGATGTTCACGTCCGGCTCCACCGGCACGCCGAAAGGTGTGGAAGTCAGTCATCGAGCACTGGAGCACTTCGCCGTGGCGGCGCAACAGCGCTACGGGATCACTCCGACTGACCGGGTGTTGCAGTTCGCGCCGTTCAACTTCGATGCCAGCATCGAGGAGGTCTTCGTCAGCCTGTCCGCCGGCGCCACGCTGGTGTTGCGCACCGACGCGATGCTTCAGTCGATGACCGCTTTCGTGGAAAGCCTGGAGCAGCAGGCAATTACCGTCGTCGATTTGCCCACGGCGTTCTGGAACGAATGGGTCGTCGCACTGCGCAGTGACCAGGCGCGGATTCCCGCGCCGCTCAAGACGGTGATCATCGGTGGCGAAGCGGTGTACCCGGAGCAGCTGGCCGCCTGGCAAGGCATGAACCGGCCGGATGTGCGCCTGATCAATACCTATGGGCCGACCGAAACCACCGTGGTCGCCACCACTTGCGATCTGCAGCGCATCGACCCCAACCGCGAGCAGTTGCCCATCGGCCGGCCGCTGGCCGGCGTCGAGGCGCTGATTCTCGATCGCGGCAATCGCCCAGCATTGGAAGGCGAGCTGGTGTTGTTCGGCGCTCAATTGGCCAACGGCTATCTCAACAGCGATTCGCCGGCATTTGCCCATCTGCGTATCGGCGATGAGACGGCACGGATCTACCGCACCGGTGACCGAGTGCGACTGGTGGACGGGGAACTGGTGTACCTCGGTCGGCTGGACAACGAATTCAAGATCAGCGGCTATCGCATCCAGCCGGGCGAAGTCGAGGCCAGGCTGTTGGCACTCGATGGCGTCGACGAGGCCTGCGTGCTGGGCTTGGAACTGGGCGCCGGCGTGCGCCGGTTGGTGGCTTTCGTCGCTGGTCCGCGCGACGACATTCGCAGCATCAAGCGCGAACTGAGCGAAGTGTTGCCCGGCGCGATGGTGCCCACCGATTACCGTCACTTTTCCGCCTTACCGCGTACCGGCAGCAACAAGCTCGACCGCAAACGTCTGCACCAGGAATACCTGGGTGGCGCCCCGGAGCGCGCCTTGAGCGACGAGACCCAGCGCCGGGTCAGCGCCATCTGGCAGCAGATTCTCGGCGTCAGCGGCATTCAGCCTGAAGACAACTTCTTCGAACTCGGCGGCCAATCGTTGCAGACCATCCAGATCGTCAATCGTCTGGGCGCCGAATTCGGCGCTGCGGTGAAGGTTTCGGATGTCTTCGATCATCCGCAATTGGCGGACTTCTGCAGCTTCCTCGACAGCCGCATACAGCAGCGGGAAGAGCAGGTGGAAATGGTTTGGTAAGGGGCAGGCAGATGAACGATCAGATGGATTTCAGCGGTAGAAGCGTCTGGGTCACCGGCGCCGGGCAGGGCATCGGCCGCGCGGTTGCCGAGGGATTCGTGCGGCTGGGCGCACAGGTCACCGGTTTCGACCGAGCCTTTCCGGAACGGGATTACGGCTTCACCCCTTATGTGCTCGATGTCGGCGATGCCCACGCCGTGCAACAGGCCTGTAGCGAGCTGCTCGGCGCGCAGCAGACGGTGGATGTGTTCGCCAGTGTCGCCGGAATCTTGCGGCTGGCGCCCATTGAGGAGTTGAGTTCGGCCGATTGGGACGCGTCGATGCGGGTAAATGTCTCCGGTCCCTTTTATCTGCTGCGCGAGTTGATACCGCGCTTCAAGGCGCAGGGGCACGGCGCGGTCGTCGCCGTGAGCAGCAACGCGACCCACGTCCCGCGCATGCAGATGGCCGCATACAGCGCGTCCAAAGCGGCGCTTTCCAGCTTGATTCGTACCGCCGGCCTGGAGCTGGCGGAGCACGGCGTGCGCTGCAATTTGGTTTCGCCAGGTTCCACCGATACCGCCATGCAGCGCGGTATGTGGCACAGCGAAGATGCCCGCGAGCGCACCATTGCTGGCTTCCCGGAGCAGTACAAGCTGGGCATTCCACTGCAGAAGATTGCCACGCCTGAGGAGGTTGCCCGCACGGTGCTGTTCCTCGCATCCGACCTGGCCAGCCACATCACCCTGCAGGACATCGTCGTCGATGGCGGCGCCACCCTGGCAGCCTGAAAGGTAGAAGCAGATGCACAAGAACATCATCGGCCTGCTGAAGCACCTGGCTCAGCAGGGGGTGCAGCTTGCACTCAACGAACAGGGACAACTGGTTTCCCAATCGAGCAAGGACGCCGTCACGCCCGCCCTCGGCCAGCAGATTCGCGACAACCGCGACGCCATCATCGAATGTCTGCGCGCGCGACAGGCCTTCGAGGCGCCGATCGCACCGCGGCACAGCAGCGTCGGGCCGCTGTCTTCGTCGCAGAGCGGGCTGTGGTTCATCGAGCAGTACGAGCAGGACTCGCACCTGTACAACATGCCGGTATTCTTCCGGCTCACTGGCGAGCTGGACGTCGCGGCGTTGGAGTTCGCCTTCGATGCGCTGGTGGCGCGTCATGCCAGCCTGCGTACGCGCTTTCAACGCAGCGCCGAAGGACGTGGCGAGCAGGAGATTCTGCCGCACGGTGGGTTTCAACTGGTGCGCGAGGATCTGAGCGATCTTGAACCGCAGGCACGTGAGAAACGCGTGGCGCAGCGGGTACGCAAGGAAATCCAGCGCCCGTTCGACATCACCAGCGGCAAGCTGACGCGGGTCAACCTGCTGGAGCTGGGCGAGCGTGAGCATCTGTTGATGATCAACCAGCACCACATCATCTCGGATGGCTGGTCGGTGAAGAATATGTTCGCTGATCTGAAGACGGCGTTTCTCGCTTACCAGAATCGCCAGCCATTGAACTGGGACCAACCGCCACTGACCTACATCGATTACGCCCACTGGTTCAACTCGCCGTTGTTCCGCGATTACCACGAGCAGTTCAAGCCCTTCTGGGTCGAGCGCCTGGCTGGCATTCCCGAGGTGCACAGCCTGCCGCTGGACAAGCCACGGCCGGCCCAACCGGCCAGCGGCGGCGAAGTGGTGTTCTCGACTATCGACAACAGATTGTGGGAGCGCTTCAAGCAGCTCTGCCAGCACCACAACACCTCGCCCTTCATCGGCCTGCATGCGTTGTTCGCGCTGTTGCTGGCTCGGCACTCCGGTGAGCGCGACATCGTGGTCGGCACACCGCTGGCCTATCGCGAGCGAGCGGATATCGAGCCGCTGGTGGGCTTCTTCGTCAATACGCTGGTGCTACGCACGCAGCTGCCTGAGCAGCAGTCTTTCGTCGACTATCTGCGCCAATGCCGGACGGACGATCTGCAGGGCTTCGATCACCAGCTCTATCGCTTCGAGGCCTTGAGCGAAGCGTTGGGTATGGACCGCCACACGGCGATCAACCCGATTTTCCAGATCATGCTGGTGTACCAGGCGCGGGTGGATTTCAACGACCTGATTCCAGGCTGCGACGCGGTGGAAGAGACCTCGCCGGTGCTGCCGGCCAAAACCGATATCTCGGTCAAGGTCACCGAGTTGATGGATTCGGTCCGGGTCGACTGGCTCTACGCCACGGCACTGTTCGAGCGCAGCAGCGTCGAGGGTTATGCCAGCCGGTTGCTGCGCCTGCTCGAAGCGGTGTTGGCCAACCCGCAACAGGACATCTGGCAGCTGCCGATGCTCGATGAGTCGCTGCTGACGCAGACTGCCCGGCGGCTGAGCGAGCTGCCGGCCGCTTATCCCGACGGAGTGACGACCCTGTCGCTGTTCGAGGACATGGCCAGAGCGCATCCGCATCGGCCCGCGTTGCGGCAGGGCGAGGGCAGCGTGAGTTATGCCGAACTGGATGCTCGCGCCAACCGCCTGGCCCATTGGCTACGGGCTCAGGGCTGCGCGACGGGCGAGCTGATCGGTGTGCTCGCCCGTCGTGAAAATGCCTTTGCCGTCGCGCTGCTCGCCAGCTGGAAGCTCGGCGCCGCCTATGTCCCGCTGGACCCCGATTACCCGCAGGAACGGCTCTCGCACATCATGCGTGACGCCAATGTCCGAACCATTGTCGGCCAGGGCGCGGCGCCCTTTGCGCTGGGGGCGGACCAACGTTGGGTGGACCTCGGCAGTGCCGAGATTCAAGCTCAGCTGGACGCGCAATCCCCCAACGCACCGTTGAATGAGCACGATCCGCAGCGACTCGCGCAGGTGATCTACACCTCCGGATCCACCGGCGTGCCGAAAGGCGTGATGGTCGAGCACGGATCGCTGGCGAACCTGCTACTGGACCATGGCCGCCGGCTAGGCGTCGCGCCGGGCGATCGCATGCTGGACTGCATGTCGCTGTCGTTCGACGCCGGCAACATGTGCGCGCTGGTCCCGCTCGTCCACGGAGCCTGCCTGCTCTGGGCCGACCCCGGCGAGGGCCTGCTGGATGAGATCGAGCGAACCGAAACCACCCATATGATCTTTGCCACGGCGCTGCTGGCGACGCTGCCGGAGCGCCCGTTGCCAGCGATGAAAGCCGTGGGCTTCGGCGGCGAGGCTTGTCCGCCAGCGATTCCGCAACGCTGGGCCAGTCAGTTCCGCCTGATCGACATGTACGGCCCCACCGAGGCCACCGTGACCGCGCTGACCAAGACGCTGGTGCCAGGCAAGCGCCTGACCATCGGCGCGCCCATCGAGGGCATGCAGGCGGTGGTGCTGGACCGGCACGGCGCGCTGTGCCCGGTCGGCGTGCCCGGTGAATTGTGCCTGGCGGGCCTCGGTCTGGCTCGCGGTTACCTCAACCAGCCGGAGCGCACGGCCAAAGCCTTCCGTGGACATTGCGTGGCCGGCGTGCAGGTGCGCCTGTATCACACCGGCGACCGCGCGCGCCTATTGGCCACCGGTGAATACGAATACCTGGGCCGCCTCGATGCGCAGATAAAGCTACGCGGCTACCGCATCGAGCCGGGCGAGATCGAAGCCCAGCTGCACACCAGCTGCCCGAGCTTGCAGGAAATCAAGGCGATCGTCGCCAGCCAGGCTGCGCGCCAGACGCTGGTGGCCTACGCCACCGTCAAACCCGGCGAGCCCATTCCCGAGCCGGATACCGTGTTGCAGGCCGTGGCGCGGCGACTGCCCGAATACATGGTGCCGCTGAGGTTGATGCTGCTCGACAAGATGCCGCTGACCGCCAATGGCAAGCTGGATCAGAAGCGCCTGCCGCCGGTGGAACTGGCTGCGACAGAACAGCAGGTGGCACCCGTCGGGGAGCTGGAGCGTCAGGTGCTGGATATCTGGCAAGGCGTGTTGGAGCAACCGCTGGGCGTGGAAAGCGATTTCTTCCGGCTGGGCGGCGACTCCATCCTCAGCATTCAATTGGCCACACGCCTTCGCGACGCGGGTTACCCCTGCAGCGTCAAGGAAGTGTTCGAAGCCAAGACCGTGCGCCGACTCTGCCGAGTGCTGGCCGGTCCGCGCGAGGCGCAGGCGGTCCGCGCCGAGCAGGGTCTTCTGGCCGGCAACTTTGCCCTGCAACCGATCCAACAATGGTTCTTCGAGCAGCCATTTGCCCGCCCGCACCATTGGAATCAGAGCGTGGTGCTGCGCCTGCCCGGCAACGTAGGGACGGCGCAACTGATGGATTACATGCGCCAGCTGTTGCAACAGCACGACGCCCTGCGCCTGGTCGCCATCCCAACCGGTCAGTGCTATCAGCAATACCTGCCGTTGACCGAGCCTGCCCGGTTGAATGCGGCCGAACTGGGCGCAGCCGGGCTGCAGCAGGCATTGACCGAACTGCAGGCGCACCTGGACCCGGCCAGCGCACGGACCTTGGCCTGGGCGGTGATCGATGGTTTGCCGAACGGCGCACGTGGGCTGTTCATCGCCTTCCATCACCTGGTTATCGATGCCGTGTCCTGGCGCATCCTGGTGGAAGACTTGCAGCGCTTGGCGCGCGGTGAAACCTTGCCCGACAAAACCAGCAGCTACCGACAATGGGGCGAAGGGCTGGCGGCCTATGCCCAGCGTGCGGAGGCGCAGCTGCCGTACTGGCGCGAGCAGATCGCCGGGATGAACTACCGCATCGCCGCTGATTGGTCGTCGTCACAGCCGGCCGAGCCGCAGCTGTTGCAATTGAATGAAGCCACCACGCGTCAGCTCACTCAGTCCGCGACTCAGCATTTCGCGGCGGATGTTCGGGAGCTGCTGCTGGCGGCGTTGACGCGCGCGCTGGTGGAGTTGGGGCTCGGTGAGCAGCACTGGATCATGCTTGAAGGGCACGGGCGCGAAGCTATCGATCCCACGCTGGACGTCAGTCGCACGGTGGGTTGGTTCACCAGTATGTTTCCGGTCGCGGTGCAGAATCAGGCGGACTGGCCTGCGCTGGTGCGGCATGCCGCCGAGCAGCTGCGTCGGGTCCCGGACAAGGGCGTCGGTTATCTACCGCTGCGCAGCAACCCGGCCCACCGCGACAGCTTGCCGTTACCGCCGGTGGCGCTGAATTATCTGGGCGTCTATCAGAGCGGGGCAGGCGACTGGCAAGCCTTGCCGCTGCCGCCGGGTAATCCGAGCGATACCGGCAATCTGTCCGCCGAGCTGATCAGCCTGCACGGCGGCGTCTTCGACGGCCTGCTGACGCTGCGCCAGATCGGCAGCCTGCGTAACGACCTGAGCGCGCGTCTGTTGACGTCCATGCGTGACAACCTGCAGGCGTTGGCAGCGCTGGCCGAGGGTAAGCGATGAGCACGATCAACGCGCATTGTGCCGGACTGTTCGCCCGCCACGCCGCGCGACCCGCTCTGGGTTGTCTCGGCGCGAGCTTCAGCTATGCCGAGCTGCACACGCGGGTTGCGGCCATCGTGCTGCAACTGCGTGAACACGGGCTGGTCGCGGGCGATCGCGTAGGGCTTCATTTGAATCGTGGTCCAGACCTGATCGCCACGCTGCTGGCCTGCCTGCATGAGGGCTTGTGCTTCGTGCCGCTGGAGCCAGACTTCCCTTTGGAACGGCTGCAGGGCATCGCCGACGACGCGCAGGTGCGCTGGATCATTCAGGACGAGCAGGCGCCACGGGCGTTGACACCGTCCTTGCGTTTGCAGCCAGGATTGGCGCAGATGCCCGAGCCACCGCCGCTGAATGAGCGCTTGCCGGCTTATATGATGTTCACCTCCGGCTCCACCGGAAAGCCCAAGGGCGTGGTCATCGAACGCGCCGCACTGAGCAATTTTCTGGACGCCGCGACCCGGCGTATCGGCGTCAGTACGGCCACGCGCTGGTTGTTCACCACCACGCCGGCATTCGATATCGCTCTGCTGGAGATGCTCGGCCCGCTGTGGTCAGGCGGTTATGTGGAAGTGGTCTGCGCACCGACGCACAAGGACCCGGTGGCGTTGCTGCAATTGCTCGACAGCCGCCCGGACCTGAACACCCTGCAAGCGACCCCGGCATTCTGGCGAATGCTGCTCAAGGCCGGCTGGCAGGGCCGCGCCGAGCTGGTGGCACTATGCGGCGGGGAAGCTTTGGATGCGGGCCTGGCCATGCGTCTCGGCGGTATGGTGGGCCAGCTCTGGAACTGCTACGGCCCCACCGAGGCGACCGTCTGGTCGATGATGTCGCGCGTCGAACTGCCGCTCGGCGAGCAAGGCGTGCGGCTCAGGCAGTCGCTGGATGGCTATCGGCACCTGGTGCTGGATGAGCAAGGCGTTGACGTCGCGCCGGGCAGCGAGGGCGAGTTGTGCATCGAAGGGCGGTCGCTGGCGCAGGGTTACTGGCAGCGTAGCGACCTGACCGAGCAGGCCTTCATTGCATGGCAGGGCCGGCGCCTCTACCGGACCGGCGACCGGGTGCGGCGTATCGGCGAGGACGAGTTTCAGTATCGCGGCCGTCGCGATGATCAGATCAAACTGCGCGGTTTTCGCATCGAACTGGGTGAAATCGAAGCGAGCCTACGCCGCATCGAGGGTGTGCTGGAGGCTGCGGTGCGGCTGCTGGGGGAGGGCGATGAAGCCTGTCTGGTGGGCTATGTGGAACTGCGCAACGCTGGCCCGACTCGGTTGGAGATTCGCCGGCAGCTGCAGCGCGGTCTGCCGCATTACATGATCCCGAGCCGTATCGTGCGGCTCGATTCGTTACCCAAAACCACCAGCGGAAAGATCGACCGCAAGCGTTTACCCGAGCCGGTGTGAATATTGTTTCAGCGACCCCGTGCTCCACGGGGTCGCTGAATGCGATCAATCCTTCGCGACCGGCTCGGCATCGGCCTTGCCAATGATCTCCTCAATATCCTCGATCACCTGCATGGCCGCCATCGGGCCACCAACCGAGGTCCATAGCGAGCCGTCGACCGCGCCGAAGCGCTTGGTCTGGATGGCCGAGAGCTGACGGAACGCAGCGGTTTCCTCGGCCTGACGCATGGCTTCGACCGCTTCACCACTGGTCGCCAAAGTGCCGATCACCAGCCAGTCGGCGTCCAGCAGCTCCAGCGATTCCAGGCTCAGCGCCATCGAATGCGTATGGCCGGCGTCCTGCTGATGCGCCGGACGCACCAGGCCGACATCCTTGGCAACGGTGCTGGCGAAGGAATCCTTGAACATGTACGACGGACCCTTCGGATTCCAACGCACGATGCTGAAGGTTTCGCCCTGATGATCGCTCAGCCGCTCGCGAGCCTCGGCAGTACGGGCTTCATAACGCTGGAGAAATGCCTGGGCTTCGGCATCCTTGTTCAATATTTGAGCTGTGCGCTGCATGCTTTGCTGCCATGGCTGCCCCCAGTTGAAGGTGACCGCGGTCGGCGCGATCTCGTTGAGGATGGCCAGCTGCTCCGGCTTTACCGGGCCGGTGAGGATCAGATCCGGTTCCAGCTCCAGCAGCGTCTCCAGGTTGGGGTTGTCGAGATCGCCGACCACCTTGATACCGGAGGGCAGCTTGCCCTCCAGATAGCGCGGCGGCACGGCCTGGCCACGACCGTTGACGGTGCCGACCGGTGTCACGCCGAGGGTCAGCGCGGTATCCAGGTCGATCTCGCTGAGGGTGACGACGCGCTCGGGCGTGGCTGGAACGGTCACGCGGTTGCCAAGGGCATCTTCGATCTGGCGGTCTTCGGCATAAGCGTTGAGCGCCAGCACGGCGGTGAACAGCGCTGCGGTTAAGCGCCAGGGGTTTCGTTTGATCATGGGGTCGTGTCCTGTTGAGCGAGTTCATGCACCGCAGGGATGCGAGTAGCCAATGGAGTGGAAGCGGAAAGCGAACGGCGGCGCGGCACGATCACCGGTGCGCCGTCGCCAGGCGCGGGGAGGATGTCCACTTCTGTCTGGTAGAGGCGGTCCACCAATGCTTTAGTCATCACCTGGCGAGCCGGGCCCATGGCCTGGATATGGCCGTCGGCGAGCGCAATCAACTCGTCGCAATAGCGGGCGGCGATGCCCAGGTCATGGATGACGATCAGCACGGTGCGGCCCTCGGCAGCGATCCGGTGCACGGCTTCCATGACTTCAGCCTGGTGACCGATGTCCAGCGCGCTGGTGGGTTCGTCGAGCAGAATCAGGTCGGTGTTCTGCGCCAGGATCATGCCCAGCCACGCGCGTTGCGCCTGTCCGCCGGAGAGTGACGAGGCCTGGCGATGCCAGATGGCGTCGAGTTGCATCGCCGCTCGCGCACGGGCGACCTGGCGGGCGTCTTCCTCGCTCCACTGGTTGAACCAGCCCTGGTGCGGATGGCGACCGTACTGCACCAACTGTTCGACGCGAATCCCCTCGGCCATCACCGGTCGCTGCGGCAGAAAAGCCAGTTGGCGGGCCAGGCTCTTCATCGCATGGCGGAGCAGAGGCTGGCCGTGAATCTCGATCTCTCCACGCTGCAACGGCAGCTGGCGAGCCAGCAATTTGAGCAAGGTGGATTTGCCGCTGCCGTTGGGCCCGACGATGCCGATCAGCCGACCTTTGGGAAGGGAAAAGGACAGGTCGTCCAGAATCACCTTGTCCTGATAGGCGAAATGCAGGTTGCGTACGCTCAGTACCGTCATCAATCGGCCCCTCGTCTGTCCTTCAATAGCAGGCCAAGCAGCAGGATGCCGCCAAGCAGGCGCGTCATGATCCCGGTGGGGATTTCTTCCGGCTGCGCCAATACGCGAACCAGGGTGTCGCTGCCCAGCAATAGCACCGCACCGCAAATAGCAGACAGCCAGAGCGGGGCGAGGTTGTCGCGCGCCAGCCACGACGCGAGGATCGGTGCGGCCATGGCGATAAACACCACGGGCCCGCCGATCGCCGTGCCCAGTGACGCCACGAGAATCGCCAGACCGAGTACGCCGAGTTGCACCAGCGGCACGTGTATGCCGAGGTTTTGTGCCGTGGCATCGCCGAATCGCAGCAGCGCCAGCGGTCGGTTGAGCAGCGCCATCAATGGGCACAACAGCAGCAGTATCAGTGCGATGGGGCTGACCGTTTGGTAGCTGATGCCAGCGAAGTGGCCCATGGTCCACAGATAAATGCTGCCCAAGTGCACCAGCGGTTGGGTGGACATGGCGAAGTCGCCCAGCGCGCTGAACAGTTCGGACAGCGCAATGCCGATGACGATGAACAGATAACCTTGCTCGCCGGGGCGACGGCATAGGGTAAACAGCGCCGCCGCGGCCAGCATTGCGCCCAGCGGCGAAGCCCACCAGGGCCAACTGCCGAGCGTGAGATACAGGGAGAACCCCACCACCGCCAACGAGGCGCCTTCGTTCACGCCGATCATGTCCGGCGTGGCCAGGCGATTACGCACCAGCGTCTGGATCAGGCACCCGGCCATGCCCATGGCGAAGCCCGCGACGATGGCTGCGGCAACCCGTGGCATACGGATCTTGAACACCATGATTTCGTTCAGCTTGCTGCCATGGCCAAACAGGGTCGCGAGCACATCGCGCGTGCCCATCTGGCCCGAACCGAGGCTGCTCGCAAGAACCGCCAGTGTTGCCAGCACCAAGATGAGAAGGCCGCACATCAGCCAGTTGCGACGATGCAACAATAGACTCATGCCGCCCAGGCGCAGCGTCCAGACCCCGCTGGGAGTGATTGACGTCATGCTTACCTCACCGCCAGCAGGGAACGGAAGCCGCCGCGCAGCACGATGGCGATCAGCGCCGGCGCGCCCAGTGCGGCCAGCAAGGTGCCGACTGGCAGCTCGAAAGGTTGCAGCAGCCAGCGCGCGAGCACGTCGGCCGCCAGCAGAAACAACATGCCGAACAGCGTCGAGAACACCAATTGGCGCAGCAGCGCGACCGGTTCGATCAGCCTTGCGCAGTACGCCGCGAGGAAGCCGACGAAGCCGACCGGGCCGGCGAGGGAAATTGCGCAGGCAGTGAGCAACGTCGAGGCAACCAGCACGCCCAGGCGCACCCAGGTGGTGTGGATGCCTAGCGCCCGCGCCTGGCTGTCGCCCATCTGCATCAGCGTCAATTGTCGGCAGAGCAGGGCGGCCAGGAACAGGCCGATCACGGCGACCGGGGCCACGGTACTCACGGCGTCCAGGCTGGATGCCGACAATGATCCCAGGTTCCAGAAACGAAACTGCTCCAGCGCCACCCGGGTCTGGAGCAGCATGAAGTTGGAAAGCCCGCCGAAGATCGCGCCCAGCGCAACGCCGGCGAGGATCAGTTTCAGCGGGCTGGCCTGGCCCAGCATCAGGCCAACGCCCAGCACCACGAGATTCCCCAACAGCGCGCCGGCGCCGGACCACAGCAGATAGCCGCGAGTGGATTCGACGCCGAAGAAGATCAGGCCGATCACCAGACCCAAGACCGCGCCGGCATTTACGCCGAGCAGACCGGGCTCGGCCAGCGGATTGCGCGTCGCGCTTTGCAGCAGCGAGGCGGCAATTGCAAGACTGCCGCCGACCACCAGAGCCGCCAGAGTGCGCGGCAGGCGCAGGGTTTCGACCACCAGCGCGAGCTTGTCGTCCGCCACGGCAAGTGGATCGCCCAGCAGGTAATGCAGCACTTCGACTGCGCCGTAAACGCCGGCACCGGTGCTCATCGACAGGATCAACAAGCCCAGCAGCAGCCCGCCGCCCCCGAGGAGCACCGCTTGCTGGTAGTTGGGGAGTACCGCCTCGGTTCTGGTCATTGTCGCGCTGTAGTTCTCCAGGTAGTCCGGCGACGGGAGCCGCCGGGGCAGGTGGGTCAGATGTCGTAGCTGAAGCCGACGAAAGCCGTGCGTCCCATGAGGATGTGATCCACGGATTGGGCGACTTCGTCGCGCTTTTCGTTAGTGAGGTTGTTCATCCCAGCGTTGAACGTCAGCTCGTTGGTTGCATGGAACCGAGCTCCCACTCCCAAGGTGTGGAAGGCATCGGAACGCTGGCTGTCGGCAAGAGCCGGAACGTACACCATCTGGCTACCGGTGTACTGATAATCCAGATTCAGGTCGAGTTGGGGCAGCGCGCGCCAGTCGAGCCCTATATTGCCGACGTGCTTTGGCGTGTAATCCAGCTCATCGCCGGTGTCGCGGTCCTCGCTGTCGGAGTAGGTGTAGTTGGCGCGCATCGACAACGCATCGCTGAGGGCGTAGCGGCCCTGCAACTCGTATCCCTTTATGCGCGCCTGGGACAGGTTGTAATAGCTCAGTTCGGAACGCAGCGGGACGGGGCGGCCCAAGGTTGGGTCGAATACCAGGCGGGTGGTCTCGGTGATGATCAGGTCTTCGATGTCGTTGTGAAAGAACATCACACCGGCTTCGAGCCGTTCGTCCTGATACTGGGTGCCGAACTCATAGCTGGTGGACGTTTCAGGCTTGAGATTCGGATTGCCATACACCGTGCACAGACCACGGCAGGCCAACACGCCGTAGCTTGGGTCGGACTGGGAGATGCTCGGCGCCTTGAATGCCTTGCCGGCGCCGCCCTTGATGACCCAGCTGTCGCTCAGGTTGTAGACGCCATAGGCACGCGGGCTGAACTCGCTGCCGAAGGTTTCGTGGTGATCCCAGCGTCCGCCGAGTGTGATGTCCAAATCACCGAGCGAGAACTCGTCTTGTAAATAGATAGCTTTTTGGTCTACCTCAGTGTCAGCTCCGAGGTTCTGATTGTGGGTAAGCTCGGTGCGGCGGAATTCGCTGCCTAGCGTCAGCAGCTGATTACCAAGAAACGCACTGACCTGGCCATCGACGGTGTGGTTGGTCTGGTTAACGTCGCCTTCGACGCCACGCATATTGGTCATCAACTCAGAATCGTCCATGAGCTCGACGTCTTCGTAGTAATAGCGCAGGCGCGTATTGAATCCGTCCCATTGACCGTTATGCGTCAGACCCAGCGTCCAGCGATCCATTTCCTGCACATTGGTTGTCAGGGGCTGCGGAGCGCCAGCGTTGTTCCAGCGAGCCTTGCGGTCGTCTTCCCGATAGCTCATATCGAGATCCACGGTCTGACGCTCGTCCAGAATCCAGCTCAGCGTGCCCATCGCGCTGACGTTCTGGCGTTTTTCGGCGGCGTCGCTGCCTTCGAGCCGTAGTTGGTCCGATTGCCAGGCGGCTTGGTCCGTCGTATCCAGGATCAGATTGCCGAGCAGCTTGTCCTCCACGAGGGCGCCGCTCACATATCCGCTGGCCTTGTGGCTGTCGCCCGAGTTCCCCTCGGTCGGGTGTTCATAGCTGTAGGCGACGCCGGCCTCGGTCTGGTTGGTCGGTTGCCGCAGGATGACGTTGATCACGCCGCCCATGGCATCGGCGCCGTAGAGAGAGGTCATCGGGCCGCGGATTACCTCGATGCGCTCGACCGCGGCTACAGGAATAGCGGAAAGGTCGAAGTCGTTGGCGTAGTTGGAGGTCAGCGCGTCGCGTGAATTGATACGACGGCCATTGACCAGCAGCAGGGTGTAGTCTGAATCCAGCCCACGAATCTTGATTTCCTGGCGACCGTAAGTGGACGACGGATTGAGATGCACGCCCGGCAGGTATTTCACCGCATCGGCCAGGTTGTAGACCGGCCTCTTTTCCAGCTCCTCGCGGGTCACGACCGACACGCTGGCCGGGGCGCTGAGTTCACTGTGCGCAGTTTGTGTGGCGGTGATGACTTGCTGCTCCAGTGCCACGGGCTCGTTCGCCAGTGCGGCGAAAGGCAGAAGGCTGGCCAAGACGGTCAGGGATAGGTGACGAGGGCGGCTGATGCCCCGGTTGCTTACGATAGTCATTGCATGCTCCGTTGCTGCTCGGTGTTTCGAAATGGACTCATCACGTATCCCTCGGCGGGTTCATCCCGCCTGTTGTTCTGCTGCTGCTGTCGGGTTTGCGTCGCGCTGTTTGATGCCATGGATCAGGTACAGCACGCCCAGACCGGCCACGATGCCCAGCACTGCGTAGAGCGCTGCCAGCTCTTCGAAGCCGAGTAGTTGATGCTGTGACCCTTCGGTTAGATAGCGCGCTGAAAGCAGGCTGCCGAAGCCGGCTGCGATATTCGAAACTGTCCCCTGAAACGCCATGAACGCGGCACGCTGGTGCGCCGGCGGAATTCCTGCGGCGATGGTCATGGTGCTGTTGCTGCGCACGGCGCTCAGCGCCATGAACAGGGTGAAAACGACGTAGAGCGAAATGCCCAGCGGCGCAGCGAAACCCAGCAGGGTCACCAGTGCTAGGCTGCCGCTGCTGACCAGCGCGACCGTCACGGTACTGCCGCGATCAATCCAGGCGCCGCCAATGCGCATCGCCGCGATGCTCGCCAAGCCACCAAATAGATAGAGCAGGCCCAGGTTTTCGCGGGGGAAATCCACGTTGAACTGGAAGTAGGTGGCGAAGTGCGGCACCAGGAGGAAATGCCCGAACATCTGCAACGTGGTGATAGCCAGCGCCGCCAAACACAGGCGCGAGGCAAGCAACGGCCTGATCGAACCCGAAGGACGATGCGATGAAGCCGGTGCGGGAAAGAACAGCTGGCAAAGCAGCGCCAGAAACAAACCGGTGCAGCCGAGCAGCACGAAGGGCGTCGTCCAATTCCAGCGCATCGAGCATTCCAGCGCCAGAGGAATGACCAGAATCGCTGCCAGGGAAAACCCCATTCCGATGTAGGCAAGTTTTCGGCCGCGTTCGGCTGGCGGAATCAGATCCAGCATCGTGGCCATCAGGATCGCGCCCATGGGCCCGGCGACCAGCCCGGAAAGTACGAACAGCGCGATCAATTGGGTCGGGTCGGCCGCCAGCGCGCAGCTGAACAGCAAGGCAAAACGCAGCACCAGCAAGATGATCAGTGCGCGTTTTCGGTCGAAGCGATCCAGCCATGGGGCTGCGATAAGTGCACTCAGGGCGGCGGCGAGGGTGGCGCCGCCACTGATATAGCCGACGTGGCTAGCCTCCATTCCAAGGTGACGCACCAGATCCGGACCAAGCGGCATGACCATCATCAGGCTGCCCAGCGACAGCATGTTGATCAGCATCGCAAGGTGGACGGCGATCCTCGACTTGTCGGCAACATTCATAAGGTGCGGCACGCTCTGTTGGCAGGCGGGCAGCATCCTAAGGCATCGCAAACGCCATATCAAACACAAATCGTTCGCATTTATATTTTTACTAGGACAGGACGGTTCTCAGGCATATCGGCCTGGGGCATCTTCGCCAGCGAAGTGCAGGCGTGCTCAAACAAAAGGCCTGAGGGGGTGTGCCAGGCCTCGGCGGACGTAGCGAAGCGGAAATTACATTGGTTCGCCAATGGCCGCGCAGTTATTCGGTGTTGCGGCGTGCTTTCTCAGGATCGGCAGCTGCGGTTGCTCGGCGCCTCCCGATACGTCCAGCGCGAGGATGTACTTTCCCCACCATGGGCCGGCGGCCCAGTAAGTGATAGGTACGCAATTGTCACGCAGGTAGCCCAGCAGGTTATCCATCGCGACGATGGCATCGGGCGCATAGTTCGGGACGCCCATCTCGCCGATGAAGCCGCGCAGGTTGTTGGTTCGCAGCCAATCCACGAATGGCTTGGCGCGATTGATGCCCAGATCCGGTGCGAAGGTTTCGGTCTTGTCGACGTACATCCCCGAGGTATCGCGATCGAGGTACATGTGTGCTTCGAAGATCAGGTTGTTCTGCGGATCGCGCATCCAGGGATCGGCGATGAGCTGAGTGTTGGATTGCGGCCAGTGCCATGCGCTGGAGAATCGGTCGCCGGCGACATAGATCCAGTTGGTCTTGTCCACCGTGCGGATTTCCTTGGCTGCGGCCAGCGCTGCTTCAGGCCAGAGCCCTTTGGTGTTCGGCTCGTTCATCAGGCCATAACCGCTCAACGCGGGATGGTTGCCGACTTTCAGTGCGATTCGCTTCCAAGTATTAGCGAACGATTTGATCGGCACGGTTTCGGAGCCGATCGGCTGCTTGTAGTAGCGGTAATAGTTGTGCATGTCGAGCACGACCTTGACGCCGTGCTTCTGCGCGAAATCGAGCGATTGGGTGAGCAGAGCCAGTTGCGCGGCGTCCAGCTCGGTATCCAGTTGCGGCTGTATACGCTCCCAGAGGAACGGCAAACGAACCAGCTTCAACCCTTGCTCAGCGTATTTCTTGTAATACGACTCGGCCGGATAGATGTAGTTGGTGCCGTGCTTGCCGGGCAGAACCGAAGGTCCGAAAGCGGCACCGGAAAGGGCAACGCCCACCAGTTGCACGGGCTCGGTCGTTGAGGGCGTTGTCTCTGTAATCGGATCTGGAGACAGGGCTGGCCGGGACGCCGGAGGTGCGACCAGGCTGAGCTTGTTCGGGTAGCCAATGATGTTGCCGTCGAGCACGGGACCGTCCATGAATACGGTCAGCGCGCCGCTTGCAGGCTTGATCGAGGTGACGGTACGTACCTGGCCGTCCGCCGTGCGTACCGATGCGCCGACGACAAAGGCCGCGCTGTTCTGCGCGGTAGCAGCGACCGAAACACCGGCCGATGCTCGCCAGGAGCCGTTCAGCCAATAGCTGTTGGTGAATTTGTTGATCAGCGCAGCGTGGGTCGGCGCTGCGACCGGCGCGCTATCCGGTACGGTGACGTCCGGCTTCGGGCTTGCCACGTTGCTGACGCTGAGCCGGTTGGGATAACCGATCACGCTGCCGTCCAGCACTGGCCCCGTCAGGAAGACCGTCAACGCACCGCTGGCGGGTTTGACCGAGGTGACGGTGCGTATCTGGCCATCAGCTGTTCGTACCGAGGTGCCGACACGAAAAGCGGCGAGGTTCTGCTCTGTGGCAGCGACCGAAACGCCAGCCGATGCGCGCCAGGAACCGTTCTGCCAATAACTGTTGGTGAACTTGTTGATCAGCGCCGAGTAGGAGATCCCTGACGTGCTGGTGCCGCCAGCGGCTGCCGCGCTGACATTGCTGTTAGGGAAAAAGCTCAGCAATGCGGCCAGGGCGATTGCAGACATGAGGCCTTTACGGGCGCTCGGAAAAACTGTGACGGACATTTCGGCTCACCGTGACTATGAACGTCCAAACGCGATACACGGGACGTAGTGACAGGGAGGTTGATCAATAAGAGGGGCTGCCCAAGGAGGCGAATTTCCACAAAGACCGAACCAGAGGCGAGACGGGACCCAGGCGGCTCTTCGTTTCGCTGGCGCTTTTATAATTTGTTTTTCTAATGATTTAAACAGCCAAAGACAGAATAACGTCGCCAATAAATTGTCTTTTTTAAGCAAATGGTAACGTTTGTCATCCGTCGATAGGCAGTTCCGTAAGCCAACACCGCATGTACGGCGCCTCTTGGAGTTTGCGGCGCCATTTTTTTGAACAACACACCGTGACGATTCGTTTATGTTTCCGATAAATGGTAGGAACTATTCGAGCAGGCACACCATGGCTGTTTCGCTACCGATTTCTCATCAAAACTACGAAGGGTTATCGAGTAGAGCCGGGCTTTGTAACGCTTGTAATGCATTCCGGCTTCGGGCAGGGTCGATGCCAGCTCTCTTGCTGCGGAGTGAACCCATGTCAGACCTTTTTTCTCGTGTCGATCCCGATGGATTGATTGAATATTCGGTCGTGTACACCGACCGTTCGCTAAACCATATGTCCCGGTCGTTCCAGACTGTCATGAACGATATCTCCACCACACTCAAATCCGTCTACAACGCCCACGCGGTCGCTGTGGTGCCGGGCAGCGGTACGTTCGGTATGGAGGCGGTGGCGCGTCAGTTGGCGCATGGCCGCAAATGTCTGGTGATTCGAAATGGCTGGTTTAGTTACCGCTGGACGCAGATTTTCGACATGGGTGGAATTCCCGCATCGTCCACCGTGCTCAAGGCGCGGCCGCAGAGCCAGGCTTCCCAGGCTGCATTTATCCCGCCACCCATAGATGAGGTGATCGCAACCATCGCCGCGCAGAAGCCTGATCTGGTGTTTGCGCCTCATGTGGAAACTTCGTCAGGGATGATCCTGCCGGACGACTATCTACGTGCGGTGGCAGATGCCGTGCATGCGGTTGGCGGGTTGTTCGTTCTCGATTGCATCGCCTCCGGCGCGCTCTGGGTGGACATGCAGGCAAGCGGCGTCGATGTGCTGATCAGTGCGCCGCAGAAAGGTTGGAGCGCTTCGCCTTGCTGTGCGCTGGTGATGCTCAGCCAGGCTGCGCAGTCTCGTGTCGAAGCGACCCAGAGCAGCAGCTTCGCCTGCGACCTCAAGAAATGGCTGCAGATCATGCAGGCTTACGAGAAGGGCGGGCATGCCTATCACGCGACCTTGCCGAGTGATTCCTTGATGCGTTTTCGCGACGTCATGCTGGAAACACGGGACTACGGCTTCGACGTCCTTCGTGCCGACCAGCTGGAGCTGGGGCGGCGGGTGAGGGCGCTGCTGGCTGAAAAAGGATTCAGAAGCGTTGCGGCCGATGGCTTCGAGGCGCCGGGCGTGGTGGTCTGCTACACCACTGACAGCGAAATCAGGAGCGGCAGCAAGTTTGCGGCGCAAGGTTTGCAGATTGCCGCTGGCGTCCCCCTGCAATGCGACGAGCCAACCGACTTTCAAACCTTCCGCATCGGCCTGTTCGGATTGGAAAAGCTGAGAAACCTGGACCGCACCGTCGAGATTCTCCGGCGCGCGCTGGACAAGATTCTCGGAGCGGATCGTTGATCCACTGACATCAAACGTCGCCGCGTGTCGCCATGGCTGGATGTGACGTCACGGTGACGGCACTGCTGATCGATCCGTTGGCGTTAACGGAACTCTCGGAAAAAATCGCTGTAACCGGCGTGCTAGACACATTAATGACACAAAAATATGGTTGCGCATGCGCGCAGGGTAGCTACGCTGAAGCTTGTACAAGGCGATTAAAACAACAAAGAGGGGCTCAGTATGATCAACAACCAGAATGCTCAGGTCGTTGCACTCGAATTGTGGCGCTTCTGTGCACATTGCATGGCCATACTCGTCGTCGTTGGAGCTGTATTGATCGGGTTCCTTGGATCCTGGGACCTCGCGCTCAAGGTGGGCGTGCTGCCACTACTGGCCCTTGTGGCCGCCGACGCGCTGGCCAAGCGCAAAGAACAGGAAATTCTGCTTCGAAACTTCTGATCCCATGATCACCCTGCGCAAACCGACACGGGGCTTGCGCAGGGTCAACGAGTCCGAGTACATGCCCAGCCGGGGCATAGGCGCAAACAGTGATTTTCATCCTGCGCCAATCCCGATCTCCAAAAGCCCAATACTGATTAGTCAGCCTTGCATACCGCCACGGCATCAGGGGTCAACGCTGTCCGCCAGATAATCGGTGTAGTAATCCAGAGCAGCAAGATTCTTGTCCTTGGCCTCGAACATCATGTCGAAGCGGTCCAGGAATTCGCGGGCGTACAGGTTGGTCCAGTGATTCCACATGCGCTTGCTGTGGCTGTAGAGATCGCGCTTGCTGACGTGTTGGAGGAGGGTCAGCATCTCCAGCTTCTGTTCCGGTGAAAAGCCACGTTCAATCAGGCTTTCGGGTGGCTGCGAGTAGTGCATGGCTGGGCGCACACCGCGCCAACTGTCGATGATTCGGGCAACGCGTGGGTCATGCGGGTCGATGTAGCGTTCCTCATTGATCCAGCAATGATGGATGTCCAGCACCACCGGCGCGAGGTCTGAGAGTTGCAGGCAGTCGTCGACCCCGTAGGTCTTTTCTTCATTTTCGAAGGTGATGCAGTTTCGCGCTTCTTGCGACAGGCGCGGCCAGACTGTGCGAATCCCATCGACGCCCAGCCGCCCGGCGATATGCACGTTGCACTTGAAGTCCTGAAACTGCCGGCCAAAGCCCATCATGCGAATCATGTCGGCGTGATATTCGAATTCCGCCAAGCTGTTTTCCACCACCTGCGGCTTGTCCGAGCCGAGCACGCAGTACTGCCCTGGGTGTAACGAGAGGCGGATGCCCAGCGCCCGAGCGCAGTCACCGATCTGCGCAAAGCCCTTCTCGATCACATCCCGCACCTCGGTCTGGCGATAGAAATCGGATGCTTCCGGATGGCTGTAGAAGGGCAGCAGATCGCTGCTCAGCCGTAGCATGTGCAGCTCGTTCGGCAGCGTCCCGACGTATTCGAGTAGCCGCAGCTGCGCAGCCAGGTTGTGTTCGATGATGCCGTTCAGCTTTTCGCGAGCCGCGTCCTGGGACACGCTGTTGAGCCAGCGCAATGTGGTCGAACGCGGGTTGAAGGCACGCTCGATGGCCTCCAATTCCTTCAGCGATTCACTGTGGCCGGGATGGCGATACATGCAGGCGAAACCGATTCTGTGCATAGAAACCTGAGCAGCCGGTTATATGGATGAGATTCCATTTAGTGACCCGCACGCGCGCAGAGGTGCGGAGCAACCGACGAACGCATCGCGTCAATTTGCGTTGGAAGCCAGACGTCAACGAAAAACCCTTACCATATCAGCCACTTGTTCATGTCTGGTTGATCGTCATGTTGTCTGCCGTCAAACGCTACAAGCGCCTGGTTTCGGGAGCATTGGCGCGTTGCTTTCCACGCACCTCGGCCTATTTGCAATCGGAAGAAGAGTTGATCCTGCACCGTTGGCCCGGCTCCGCTCCCAAACAGGCCGGCAAGCGAGTCGCCAAACACACCGGCAAGCCGCCCGCCGCAGTCGGTCGCAAGGTCAAGCAAGCAGATGCAGCCGCCAAACCCAGAGCGAAACCCCGCAAGCCCGCCAGCGAAGGTATCTACGGGCCGGCGAAACTGTCGGTCGAAGATCAGCAGATCCAGGCGATGCGCCTGCGGGGTGGCCGTGCTGTCGACGCCGGGGTGATCTGCGCGCCGTCCGAGGAACAATGGGGGATGATCCTCAGCGACAGCCCGGTAACGCGGATCTTCGCCGGTGCCGGCTCGGGCAAATCCACCACGCTGGTGCTGCGCGTGGTGTTCATGCTCTGTCACCTGGAGATCCCACCGGAGCGGCTGACGGTGATTTCCTTCACCAATGCCTCCTGCACGCAGCTGCGCGAGCAGTTGGTGCGAGTGCTTGGCTTCTGGAACTTCGCGTTCGACCCCGCTAGCGCGCGCCAATGCGTACGGACCTTTCATTCGGCGATGGCGGTGCTGACCAAGGACGTGCTGGGCAAACCGGTCTGGTTCGAACAGCTGGACGACAAGGGCGCCTCGCCCACCGAACTGGACAATCCGCTGGCCGCCTCGCGTTTGCGACCGGCGCAGCAGCGGCTGCTGAAGCAGGCCTACCAGAGCTGTTATGCCGAAGAGGAAGGCTTCCGAACATTGGTGCACCAGTTACTCGACCTGCCATCGCCGGTTGCCGATCAGCGCAAAACGCCAAAAGCGCCGCTGGATGCGTTCAAGCTGGCGGGTGAATTCGTCGCTGTCCCGTTGTTCGAAGCGTTCTATGCGCAGGCGGGTTTCATCGAGAGCATCGGCATCCGCATCGAACAGATGCAGGCCGGCCGGATGACCTGCTCGGAACGTGAACGCTGGTTCATCGATGCCCTGGTCCTGTTCTGGAAGCATTTTCAGGCAGCACTGCAGGCGCAGGGGCTGATGACCTTCAACGGCGCGTTTCAGCAGCTTACGCAGCGTCTGGCGGCGGGAGGGAAAGGTGCTTCGGTCGATGCCTTGGCACCGTTCAGCCATTTGCTGATCGACGAGTTTCAGGACATCTCACCGCAGATCGTCCAGTGGTTGCAGGCGACGCATCGGTCGTTGGCCGGTCTGGGCGAGCCGATCAGTCTCATGGCTATCGGCGACGACTGGCAGTCGATTTACGGCTGGCGCGGTAGCTCGCCAGAGCTGTTCATGGATTTCGACAAGTATTTTCCTAGCAAAGGCGCGTCGAAGAAGAGCCTGGTGCTGATGCTGGAAACCAACTATCGCTCCATCGAACCGATTATCCGCGATGGTGAGGCGGTGCTGGCCGGCGTCGAGTTCAAACAGAACAAAACCAGCAAAGCCGGCAAGGCCACTCAGCCAGGCGATCACGGGGTGAAGCTGGTGACAGGCTTCGACCTGAAAGCCCGCCTGCCGGACCTGATCAGGCAGATCGAGGCGCAGTGCGCGCATGTCGAAGCCCGGCCAGACGCCGATCGCAACGCCGTGCTGGTGCTGAGCCGACGCAACGAGCCGTTGCGCGCCATTCAGGCCAAGCTGGACAAGAAGTTGCCGGTCAAGACCTACACCATTCACCGCGCCAAGGGATTGCAGGCGGAGGTCGCGATCATCGTCGATGACTGCTCACCGCCGGAAAAGCACCCGCTGCGCAACGCACTGTATGCCTATTCAGGTTTTTTCCGAAACAGCTATGACCAGGCCATGGCCGACGAGAGTCTGCGCCTGGCCTATGTGGCGATCACCCGGGGCGTCAGCCGGGTGCTGTGGTTCACCCAGAAGGCGCAAGGCGCAACGCGTTTGCTCAAGGCGCGAAGAAAAGCCCTCTGAGCGGCTTGAACGTTGCGGGCGACATAAAATGCGCTAGGGTTTGGCCCCGGCGATGAACGCCGAACCGACGGAGGACGATTGCATGTTGAAGCTATGGGGCCGAATCAATTCGACCAACGTGAGGAAGGCGCTCTGGTGCCTCGAAGAGCTTGGCGTCCCTTACACCCGCGTCGATGCGGGAGGCGCATTTGGCGTGGTGGGAGAAGCCGAGTACATCGCAAAGAATCCGAATCGCCTGGTGCCATGCCTCGAAGACGGCGAGCTGGTGCTATGGGAATCGAACACCATCGTTCGCTACCTCGCCGCACAGTATGGCGAGGGCACGCTCTGGAGCACCGATCCGCGCCAGCGCGCCGGCGCTGACAAATGGATGGATTGGGCGACCTCATCCCTGGCCACATCCTTCCGCCCGTTGTTCTGGAACATCGTGCGCACCGCCCCGGAAAAGCGGGACATGACCGCCGTGCAAGCAGCGCTGGAGGAGTGCGGCAAGCTGCTCGCCATCGCCGACCGAGCCTTGGCAGAGCAGCCGTACCTGTCGGGTGATTCATTCGGCATGGGCGATATCCCCCTAGGTTGCTTCGCCTACGCCTGGTTCGAGATGCCCATCGAACGACCAGACCTGCCGCATCTGCGGCACTGGTATGAGCGGCTGCAACAGCGCCCTGCGTATCAAACCGCGGTGATCACGCCCTTGACCTGACAGGCCTTAGCGACTGACGGCCTCGCTGTTCAGCCAGTCGAAGAAGGCTTTGACCGGTGGGTGCCGGTCACGCCCGGTACGCAGAGCGTCATGTAGGTTGCGCCGGGCATGGTGGCTCCGGCGCGGTCGGACCAGACTTTGCGACACCTTCACATTGCGAGTTCGCCGGGATGGCGTTCGCCGATTCCTATCAGGCGGCGCAGCCGGCTTTCAGTCTCTGGAGCTTCCAAACGTCTCCTGTATGAGTTCAGGCAACTTTTCGCCAGCCGGGCCAGCCAATGCGTATTCCCGTTTACCGTGGCTGGCCATGGCCTGGGGATTGACGTGGATGACAGTCGCACCGGCACGCCAGGCCAGCCCTGGCATTTCTGCCGCCGGGTAGACTAGGCCGGAGGTGCCTACCGATATCAGCACATCACAGTGCTCCGCCGCAGCGAATGCGGTGTTTAGCTGATCGACCGGCAGGCTCTCGCCAAACCAGACCACACCGGGGCGCAACGGGCCATCGCAGACCGCGCATCGAGGTGGCTGTACTCGGCGGCCGCCTTCCGGTTCGTCGGGCATGCCGAGCGGTCCGTTCGGAGCTTCGCCGCATTCGAAACAGCGCGGCCGATGCAAACTGCCATGCAGATGAACGACCTCATCGCTGCCGGCACGCTCATGCAGATCGTCGACGTTCTGAGTGATCAGCGTGAGGCGCGGTACATGCCGGCTCAGCTCGGCAATGGCCCGGTGCGCCGGGTTAGGCTGAGCTTGCAGAACCTTCATGCGGCGCCATTCGTACCAGCCCCAGACCAGTTCCGGGTCCGCGCAGAAGGCCTCGGGTGTGGCCAGCGAGGCGGCGTCGAAGCGTTCCCAGAGCCCGGTCAGCGAGTCGCGGAACGTTGGAATACCGCTTTCGGCCGAGACGCCCGCTCCGGTGAACACAACGATGTGCTGGGCGCTGCGCAAGGTTTCGATCAACGGGGCGGGGATCATCGGCACGGCTCCTATTGGTTACTGATGGCAGAAATGCACAAGCGCCCATCAGACCATTTAAATATCGCCGATTCCAAACCCTGTGATCGCTTCAGTTCAGGGCAAAGCGGCCGCTGAGCGAGCCTAGCCGCGAGGCCAATGCGCTGAGATCGCTGCTGTCCTGATCGAGCCGATTCGCATCTGACGCATTCTGATCGGCGATCTGCTGGACGCTCTGCAAGTGACGGGCAACATCCGCCGATACGGTGGTCTGCTGATGAGTCGCTGCGGCAATCAGTTCGTTCATCTGGCTGATCGCATCGATTTCCTGCGCGACCGCTGCCAGCAGCAAGGTCGTCTGCTGACTGTCTGCGACGCAGCGGCCGACGCTGTCACGGCTTTGCTGCATGGATTCGACGGCCTTGCGGCTGTCCTGTTGCAGGCGGCTGATGATTTCGTGGATTTCGCCGGTGGACTCGGCTGTCTTGCTCGCCAGGTTACGCACCTCTTCGGCGACCACAGCGAAACCCCGCCCTTGCTCGCCGGCCCGCGCCGCTTCGATCGCGGCGTTGAGCGCGAGCAGGTTGGTCTGATCGGCAATGCTTCGAATCACATCCAGCACGCGGCCGATCTGTTCGGACTGGACGGCCAGGTCCTGCATCGTTGCATCGGTGGCGTCGATGCGCCGGGCGAGCCCGGTGATTTCCTTCAGGCTGGTCGACACGGCGGCTCGCCCCTGTTCGGCCTTCATATTGGCCGAGTGTGCGGCCTGGGCAGCCCGGTCGGCGTGGCTCGCGACGTTATCAATGGCGGTCGACATCTGCTGCATGGCGTTGACCATGTAGGCGGTCTCTGCAAGCTGCCGATCGGCACCCTCGCGCATGTCGCGAGTAGCTTGGTGCAGGTGGCTGGCGGTGTCGTCCAGGCCCCGTGTATCACGGACCGTTGCGCCAACCAGCTCGGCGAGCTGATCGAGAAAGTGGTTGAAGCGCTGGGCGATCGGCCCGCTGGCACCGCTGCGTTGGCGCAGATCGATCTGCACGGGATCGCGCGTAATGTCGGCAGCGGCACTTAGCAGCGCTTCGCCTTCGCGCGCCTCGGCATTGGCGCGCACGGCCAGATAGATCAGGATTGCGCTCTCCAGCACCACATAGAACGCATGCAGCATCACCACGCCCCAGCTGCCGTCGGGCATCACGAATACGCCAGCCTGCTGCTGTTGCAGAGCAAAGAAGCTCAGGTGATGAATAGCAATGGTGGTGGCCGCCACGACGATTGGCAGCCAGTCTCGGTAGTACACCAGAAAGGCAAGCAGCGCGAAGATGCCGAAGTGCATTTCCAGCATGCCGTGGGCGAGGTTGATGTGCAGCGCGGCCATGACCATGAAGCCTGCACCGATCAGACAGCGCAGCAGACGCTCTCCGGCAATCAGGCCATGCAGCAGCGTCATGGCCAGTGCCGTACCGCTGCCGATAGCAATGGCCTGCGCCCAATTGCCATACAGCGTGGCCAGGCCGAGCGCGTAGGCGGTCAGAAACCACAGCACACCAAGCATGATGCGATCGGCTTTGCGGTAGTGATCCTTAAGCGTGAAGGTGTCGCTGGACATGCTATGTCTCCGAGACGAGTCGCGTGGTGTTTGCAGTACTGAAATAGCGCTTCGGCGTGACATTCGCGGATCAGTCATAAGCGCTTTGCCAAATGTCTGAAGGCAGACAGGGCGCGCTCACGGCTAGTCGCCAACTCGGTGATCGGGTGTGGGTAGCCGTTGAGATGAAGGCCCTGGCGGAAACTCGGGTCATGGATGTCGCGATCGTTCAAGTGCGCCAGCTCAGGCAACCACTGGCGGAGGAAACGGCCTTGCGGATCGAATTTCGCCGACTGGCTGAGCGGATTGAACAGGCGGAAGTAGGGCACCGAGTCGGTGCCGGTCGAAGCGCTCCATTGCCAGCCGCCGTTGTTCGCGGCGAGGTCGCCATCGATCAGGTGCCGCATGAACCAACGCTCGCCTTCGCGCCAGTCGATCAGCAGGTTCTTGCTCAGAAACATGGCGACCAGCATGCGCAGGCGGTTATGCATCCAGCCGGTCGCCAGCAGTTGCCGCATGGCCGCATCGATGATTGGAAAACCGGTGCGCCCCTGCTGCCAGGCAGCCAGCTCATCGGGCGCGTTGCGCCAGGGCAGGGCTTCGGTTTCAGGGCGAAAGGCGCGCCCCATCGATACTCGCGGATAGCCCACCAGCACATGTTTGTAGAATTCGCGCCAGAGCAGTTCGTTGATCCAGGTGACAGCGCCCGGATTACCGCTGTCGAGCTCGCCCCGGTTCGTTGCCAGAGCGGCGTGAAGACATTGCCGGGGCGAAATGACGCCGGCGGCCAGGTAGGGCGACAGCTGACTGGTGCCAGGCTCGGCGGGAAGGTCGCGGCGCTGCTGATAATCGGCCATGTCGTCTTCGACAAAGCAGGCCAGACGTGTACGTGCGAAGTCTTCGCCGGCGGGCCAGAACGAGCGCAGTTGCTCGGTAGGCGGCGCGAAGCCTTCTATCGTCATTGGGAGCGGATCGCGTGACACGGGCAGCCACGCTTGCGGCGCGGGTACCGGCAAGCAGCGCGGCAGTGAATGGCTCAGGCGTGAATAGCAGCCCTTGCGGAACGGGCTGAAGACCTTGAAGCCCTGGCCGGCCAAGGATTGCACGCTGCCTGGTGCAAAAAGCAGCTGGTCCAGATGCTGTCGCAGCGACGCGCCCGTGTGGAGGAGTGCTGCGGCCACCGCCTCGTCACGTCGTTGCTCGTTCACGCCATATTCGTCATTGATATGCACGCTGCCGATTTCGTGCTCGCGGCAGAGATCGGCGACAAGCGCGGGCACGGCTTGCCAGTCATCGACGCAGCGGATCAGTAGCGGCACGTTCAGCTCGGCGAGACGTGCCGAGAGAGCGCCCAGGTTGCGCAGCCAAAAATCGACCTTGCAGGCCGCGTCGCCATGGGCGAGCCACTGCACGGGCGTGATCAGGTACAGCGCGATGGTCGGGCCAGCGTTCATCGCGGCGGACAGGGCGGTATTGTCGGTCACGCGCAGATCGCTGCGCAGCCAGATCAGCTGATTCATGTGCAAGTATTCAGATCCCGTTGCGCAAGCTGAGGTCTTCAGGATGCGGCTGCAGATAGGCCTGGCTGGCTACGTAGCGATCCGGATGCCGGCGGAAGTGGTGTTTAAGCAGCGTCAGTGGCACGATGAGGGGTACGATGCCTTCGCGATACTGGGTTATCAGGCGCTGCAGTTCCTGTTTGTCGTCGCCTTCGAGATATTTTTTTAGATAACCACTCAGGTGCTGCAAAACGTTGCTGTGGTTGCCGCGCGAGGCGTTCTTTTTCAGCGCCGCCATCAGCTGGCTGAAGTAAGCCGGTGCGAATTCCTCCAGCGATATATTGCCGACGCCCCCGACCATCCGACCGAGCGCTTTGTATTGCAGCGGGTCGCTCGCCATGAGCTGGTACTTGTGGCGTGAATGGAAATTCACCAGGGCCTTGCGTGTCAGGCCCGTACGCAGCAGGCGCTGCCATTCGGCATGGGCATATATTCGCGTCAGAAAGTTCTCGCGCAGCACCGGGTCATTGAGTCTGCCAGCCTCTTCGATCGGCAGATCTGGCCGCATCCGCATCAGGCCCTGGGCAAACAGGCCGGAGCCGCCGCCTTCGGCCGGATGGCCGCTGGCCTGGTACACCTTCACCCGCTCCACGCCGCAGGAGGGGGATTTCTGCATCAGGATGTAGCCACTGATGTCATCCAGCTCGGTGGCGATCCGCTCGCCATAAGCAACTAGCGCATCAGTGACATCCAGCTCCAGATGCACCGTGCCGACCGCGCGCGGGTGCTCAGGGGCGCCAACCAGCCGGATTGGCTCGCGAGGCGTGCCCAGCCCGATGGCCACTTCGGGGCAAATCGACACGAACTGGAAGTGACGAGCCAGCGTTTCGCTGCATAGACGCGACTCCTTGTGCCCGCCATTGAAGCGCACCGGATTGCCAAGTAGACAAGCGCTGATACCGATCTTGATGACAGTTGACGTAGACATCGGGCTGGCCTCGATACGTACCTGTACAAGGCGTTTTGTTTGTACAGTATTTGCCGGCATCTTAAAGTCGGCCTTGTACAAGTCAACCTGATTTGTACAATTCAAGCCGCGCCGGGCATCGCTAGCCGTGACAGCCGTACCACGTAGAAAGGCGTTTCGATGCAACGTGTGCGTAACCAGAGCGAACGAATTGCTCTGATAGATTTTCTGTTGCAGCAGCCCCCTGCGTACGGCCCCTACAATGCCTGCTCGCCGCAACCGGTGCGCAACGCGCTATTGCCAGGGGACGAACGTGCCGACTTCCCGGCGTTGGGGTTTCTGGATGCGGCATTGGCGGACCTGCGCAAGCTGTGGTCGCCTGTGTGAAAATGGCGCGCCGCCCGGCAGGGCTGTGTAGTTGTTCAATCAGTAGTCAGGAATGTGCATGTCTGAGCAGGCGTTGTTATTGGTAAACCTGGGGTCACCGGCTTCCACCGATGTGGCGGACGTGCGTCGCTATCTCGACCAGTTCCTGATGGACCCTTACGTCGTCGATCTGCCATGGCCGGTTCGCCGCTTGCTGGTGTCGCTGATTCTGCTTAAACGCCCCGCGCAGTCCGCTCATGCCTACGCATCAATCTGGTGGCCGGAAGGATCACCGCTGGTGGTGCTCAGCCAACGGCTGGCCGATGCGGTGCGCCCTCACTGGACAGAGGGTCCGGTGGAGTTGGCGATGCGCTATGGCGAGCCCTCGATCAAGCGCGCTTTGGTCGGGCTGGCGAAGCGGGGCATCAAGCAGGTGACTTTTGCGCCGCTGTATCCGCAATTCGCCGATAGCACCACGACGACCGCCATCGAGGAAGCACGCCGGGTCATTCGAGACAATCGCCTGGATATCAGGCTGTCGATCCTGCAGCCCTTCTACGACCAGCCCGAATACCTCGATGCACTGGTCGACAGCGTGAAGCCATACCTGGCGCAAGAATACGATCATCTGCTGCTGAGCTTTCACGGCCTGCCCGAGCGTCATCTGCACAAGACCGATCCAACCGGTTCGCACTGCCTAAAAGGCGCCGATTGCTGCCAGCGGGCCGAGGGCGCCGTACTCGCAGGTTGCTATCGTGCTCAGTGCATGCAAAGCGGCGCTGCGTTTGCCGAGCGCGCCGGATTGCGTGCGGAGCAGTGGTCGGTGTCGTTCCAGTCGCGGCTCGGTCGTGCCAAATGGATCGAGCCTTATACCGAAGCGCAGCTGGAAGAATTAGCGGCCAAAGGCGTCAAGAAGCTGCTGGTGATGTGCCCGGCATTCGTTGCGGATTGCATCGAGACACTGGAAGAGATCGGCGATCGTGGCCGCGAGCAGTTCATCGCTGCGGGTGGGGAAGAGCTGCACCTGATTCCCTGCCTCAATACTCATGAAAGCTGGGTGCAGGCACTGATCGCCCTGTGCCGGCGCGCCCCGCAGGCACTGTGAAAACCGCAGTCATTGCTTCAGTGTGGCGAGCTGTTCCTTGAGTCGCCGCACTTCGGCTTCCAGTTCGACTACGCGCTGCCTGGCCTCGACCTCACGGCTGACATCCTTCTGGATACCGATGAAATAGGTCAGTTGGTCAGCTTCGTTGAACACTGGAGTAATCGAAAGCTCGTTCCAGAACGCGCTGCCATCCTTGCGGTAATTGCGAAGCGTCTGGCGACACGGCTGGTGGCTTCTGATCGCTTTGCGAATCGCCGCGATCCCGGGCTGGTCGCGGTGGCCGGCCTGTAGAAAACGACAATCCTGATAGAGAGTATCGTCCACATCGTAGCCGGTCAGCCGCTGAAAGGCGGGGTTAGCGTAGATGAGAATGTTGTCGTCGCCT
This sequence comes from Pseudomonas sp. MTM4, assembly GCF_019355055.1. Classification (NCBI taxonomy): domain Bacteria; kingdom Pseudomonadati; phylum Pseudomonadota; class Gammaproteobacteria; order Pseudomonadales; family Pseudomonadaceae; genus Pseudomonas; species Pseudomonas sp. MTM4. Next base: position 802,865 of record NZ_CP048411.1, on the reverse strand, counting down.
TCCTGCTCGGCGACCACGATCCCGTCGTTGGAGGCTTCGATTACCAGTTGCAGCAGTTTGGCATTGATCATCTGGGTGGCTCTTGTCTGTGTTGCGACATTCTAGGGCAGGTTCGGCATGCGCGGCATAACGCCCTTGGTACCGGTTCGTGCGGTCCATGCGCAACCCTGAGCTACAATGCGCCAATCCTTCTACATGAGCTGCCGCGTCATGACTCAACTTGACCGTGCTTGCACGATGCCTGCTTTGGATCCGCTCAAGCGGGACGAACTGTTCCCCATTGGGGAAGTCTCGCGCCTGACAGGCGTCAACGCGGTCACGCTGCGAGCATGGGAGCGCCGCTACGGCCTCATTCAGCCCACTCGCACCGAAAGCGGCCATCGCCTCTATTCCATGGCCGATATCGAAGCGATTCGCAGCATCCTGGCCTGGATTGACCGCGGCGTCGCGGTAAGCAAAGTGGGCAGTATCCTGTCTCGCGACGCTGCAAAGTCTGAGGGGCGGTGGCATGCGGACGCAGCCGAGTGGGGCGATTGGACGGCGCAGGTGCAGCGTGCCGTGGGCAGCTTCGATCACTCCTGGCTTGAACAGATCTACGGGCAGCTCATTTCTACTTATTCGCTGCTGATAGTCCTTCAGGATGTGATGCTGCCGTTGTGGCAGCGGTTGTCGCTGCGTCAGGGCGAATATGGCCAGACCAGCGAATGGCTGTTCCTCGATGCCTTTCTCCGTGCCCGCGTGCTGCAAAGCTTGCAGCTTGATCGCGATCAGGCGAAGAGTCGGGTACTGCTGGCTGCGGTCCCGGGGCAATGTCGTGAGCTGGAACTGCTGGTCACTGGCCTGTTGCTGTCCAGCGATACGGTTGCGGTCAATGTGCTGGCAGTCGGTCAGCCACTGAACGAGTTGCCACTGGTTTGCGAGAAAACTCGCCCGAGAGCGTTGGTGCTGTATTCCAACGTACCGCCGAACGCGGTGTTGCTGCGTCAACTGGCCAAACTCGCGTTGGGGCTCGATTGCCCATTGGCGTTAGCAGGCGAGGCGGCCGAGTTTTCAGAGCAGAGCTTGCGAGGCTCACCGATTGCGCGCCTCGGTAATTCGGGCGAACTGATGCAGCGCCGTCTGCGGCAGTTTCTCGATGGACGTCTGGATACCTGACGTTTTGCTGAGCGGAGCATCGGTTCCGCTCCTGAATCATTGTGTCTAACTCCAGTTGGCGCGATGCTCAGTGACTTCAGCCGAAACACGATGCCGTCATGCACCAGTTTGCCGATCTAGCCCAACGCCCGCTGCAACTGACTCTGACCAACGGGTTGCGAGTGCGTCTGGTGCGGCTGCCGCACAGCGCGCAGGCCGCGGCCATGATACGGGTGCATGCCGGTTCCCATGACGCGCCCCGAACCTATCCGGGGCTCGCCCATTTTCTCGAACACCTGCTGTTTCTTGGCAGCCGGGATTACCCGGTGGCGCAGAGCCTGATGCCCTTCATCCAGGCCTGCGGCGGGCAACTGAACGCATCGACGCGAGAGCGATACACTGACTTTTTCTTCCAGCTTCCGGCTGGCCAGCTCGAGGAAGGCTTGCGCCGTCTGCTGGATATGCTGGCGTATCCGCTGCTCGATCCAGACGCTCAATTGCGTGAGCGCGAGGTGTTGCACGCCGAGTTCCTTGCCCGCGCTAAGGATCGGGAGACGCTATCCGATGCGGCGTTGGCCCGCGCAATCGACTCCACGCACCCAGCCAGCGGCTTTCATGCCGGCAACCGGGAAACCTTGCCGGTAGATGAACCAGATTTCCAGCAGGCGCTGCACGGCTACCATCAGCGCTTCTATCGGACAGGGCAGATGGAGCTGCTACTGGCCGGGCCGCAGAGTGAAGCTGTATTGCAGCGCCTTGCGGAACAGGCCGACATATCGCTGATCGCAGGTGCTGCCGTGCGGCGATCCCCGCCCGTGTTGCACGCTCGCACTGAGGGATGGTCGAGGCTGCAACTGGAGCAAACCCAGCCGCGTTTGCTGCTCGCCTTCATTGTCGACGGTTTGGATGAGCACGCCTTGCCGGCGCTGGATTACCTCGCAACCTGGATCGCCTCCGAAGCGCCGAATGGTTTGCCGCAGCGCTTGCAGGCGGCGGGTCTGTGCCAGGCGCTGTCGCTACGGGTGCCATACTGGTTCGCAGGGCAGGGCGTGTTGGCCATCGAGGCATCGTTGACGAGCAAGGGCCTGGCGCAGCGAGCCACTGTGGTCGATGCGCTGACGGATTGGCTGCGCTTCTTCGTTGAACCTTCCTGTTGGCAAGCGTGCTGGGATGAGTACCGACTGATAGCCGAGCGCAGCCTGCACGGCGCCGAGCCTTTGAAGCTACTGCGCCATTGGGTGGAGCCGCTGGCCTGGGCCGCCGACTCCAATGAAGCCGGCATAGGTGATGCGCTGCGCACCCTGATAAAGCGAATGACGGACATTGGATCTGTGGTTCTCACCGTCGATACGGCTCCGTGCGGCTCGGTCACTAGCGATGGATTTCCGTTGCGCATGGCTAGCGAGCCGCCATTAACCGCCCCGCGCCGCGACTGGCACTGGCAGATTCCACAAGCCAATCCCTGGTTGAAGACCGCCGTGTCGGATGGCAAGGCTGCCAACCCCGTCGCCGCATTGCGCTGGCTGGAACAGACAGAGGAAAGCAACAAGGCTGCATTGATGCTGCGTTGGCGCTTCGCTGAACTGCCGGTGTCTGCACTCTGGCATGGGCTGTCGCATGCGTTGCAAAGATGCGTCTGGGCAGCACGGCAGGCGGGCGTGGAACTGCGATTCGAGGACATGGGGCATAGCTGGACGCTGAGCCTGCGTGGTTTCGCTGAAGCCGTGGCACCCATTCTTGGCGACATTGCCTACTTGCTCGCCAAGCCTCCCGAGGCGTCGCTTGCCCAGTGTGCGCGGTTGGCAGAACAGCACCGTTCGCTGGGGCAGGATGAAATGCTGCTTCGTCAGTTACTCAACCGCCTGCCACGTCTGGTTGCGGGAATGCACCAGTCAGCCGAGCCGGCCAGATCAGTTAATCGCGAACAGCTTCACGCCGCCTGGAGTGATGCGCGCTGGGATGGGCTGGCGGTTGGTTTCTCGTCGCAGACCTCTACGGCGCTGCTGGCATCGGTCGGCGCGCTGCCTGGTCAGCCTGCGCTGGGCAAGGATTGGCTTGAGGCGCCGCCTACGGAAAGTCACTGGCATCAGGTTGGAGACGGGGCGGTCACCAGCGACACGGCATTCATCCTGTTCTGTTCCCTCGCTGATCGCGGCCTTGAAGGCGAGGCGGCGTGGCGTGTGCTGGGGCGTTTGCTGGAGGGCGAATTCTTTCGTCGGATTCGCAGTGAGCTACAGCTGGGTTACGCGGTGCTCAGCCGGTTCTGCCAGTTTGCCGACCAGCCAGGCATGCTCTTCGCGGTGCAGTCGCCGACCGCTTCGGCGACTGAAATCCTCCGCCAAATCGAGGCGTTTCTGGATACCTTCGCGCTGCAGCTGGCAGAGCGCTCGACAGAAGATCTGACAGGGATCGCCCATGCGACAGCCGATCAGCAAGCCGCTGCTTCTGCCGATCTCAATGGCCATGCCGAACGAGCCTGGCAGGCGGTGCTGGCCGGGCATGAATGCGATCGGATCGGGCAAGTGATCAGAGCGATGCGCGAGCTGCGGCCAGCGGATCTTATGGCGGCCTTGCATGACCTGCGCGGTGGCGCTGGCCGGCTGATCGTAACCAATGCGCCTGCGCCGAGTGGTTGGGGCCGATAGGCAGCGCTGCCATTTTCAACACCGGATGCACTCGGTCTGTTCCCGAGAGACTCGAACATCGCTGACCCGCGCGATCAGCCGCCCAGGCTAGGGTCCCTTTCGTTTTCGTACGGTTCATTCGGAAACTGAATCAGGCAAAAGCCGTTGCCGAATGGGTCGCTCAGCGTGACCAGCTTGCCCCAAGCGAACACGCGTATCGGTGTTTCCTGGCGTGCACCGGCCGCTACCGCGCGTGTGGCGGATGCTTCGATATCGTCAACGACGAAGTCGGGATGAATGGGCGTCCAGTGGCGGTCATAGGTACGAATGCCATCGCCGATTGCTGTGGCCGGTTCCGATCCGGCGTGCTCGATCAAGTAGATGCGGCAGCCAGCACCCAGCATTTCCGCTGCCGCCCCGTTGAACAGGGAGCGCGTATGGCGCAAGCCGAGGGCGTCCCGGTAGAAGGGGATCGCCTTGTCCAGATCTGCGACGTCGATGTTCAACAGAAGCTCCATTGTCGTTCGTCTCCGTCATACTTTTGAACAGCTAAATCTGTACGTCCTGAGGGCTTGGTGTTCTCACGCAGACTGGCTTGCCGACCCGGTGACGATACGGTCCGCCGGCAGCTGCCCGGCGCTATCGCCTAAGGCTAGGTATACCTGTAGCGCGGCGTAGGCGTCGTTTGCGGCGTAATACCGTTGTGCATCGGTCAATGTTCGATTCGCCCAGTTGGACGTAGAGACGCTGCGAGATTTACTCACCCGAGCGCCCAGCACCGCTGCGACCGCGCCGCGCAATCCGACCTGGCCTTTCTTGCCCTGATAGCGCAGCGTCGTGCCAAGGTCGATGTAATGCCGCAACTCTATGCCCAGGCGACTGCGCAATCGGCTTCGATCCGAGCTCAGGCCAAAGCCGACCTTCAGTAATTGGTTCGACTCCAGCACGGCTTTAGCTGCCTCGACGCAACCGTCCACGCCGACCTGAAACAGGTAGGTGGTTTGCGGCGTGGCTAGCTGGATCACGTGAGGTCCGGTGGAAGCCTCGCCTATCTTGAAGGTGGGTTTGGATTCGGTATCGAAGCCGATCTGCGCGACGCTCAGGAGGTCATCGACGGCTTGGGAGAACTCCGCCGGTGTCGAAGGCGTGACGATGCGGTCGAGCGTGAGTCCTTCGAAGCGGGGCAGGCCGTCGACTGCCAGCTGTGGGATGCGGATGATGATAGACCTCCATTTCAGAACGCCGCTGCGATCAAGGGTGAGCGGACGGCTTTCAGTATTAAAGCGCATGGCTTGTCAGCCGCGCAGGCATGACAGTTGTTTTCCTAACTGGTGATCAGCCTCACCAGTCGGCCAGGGCAGAAGGCTCCCAGCGGAGCCGGCCCAATTCTTTGGATTTCGCTCACCTCGAAACGTGACCTGCCCTCGTTCAGCCAGCGAAGCATTCCGTCGGAAAATACTAAGCCAATAGGTATGACGTCATACATTTAATTGACGCTGCATCGGGCTTGCCCAGACTCCGAAACGCCGTTTTCACATGAAAATTCGGTGAAAAGCAATAGCGATGTATGACAACAGCAAAAATAAGGATAAGAAAATGAGAAATGTTGCAGCAGTTATGACGATCTCGTTGGGCATCGGTCTTTCCTCAGCACCGGCCGGTGCGTCGGTGGTCGTCAATGCCGGCCTTGCCGGAGGAAGAATTCCGCTGGAGCGGCAGACGCTGCCGATGCGCGATGGATTTGCCTCGATGGGCGGTGGGACCAGCGGTGGTGCCTACGCGGTGCCCGGCCGTGTCTACGATGTCACCACGCGCGCTCAATTGAAGTCGGCGTTCGATGAAGCGGGGGACGAACCCAAGATCGTTCGCGTTCACGGCGCGCTTCTTGGCAACTCGGATGATTCAGGCAATCCGCTGACGTGCGAAGACTATGCGCGGGGGACCGGATATACCCTGGACAGCTACCTGGCTGCATACGATCCAGCGGTCTGGGGATGGGATACGGAGCCCTCCGGTGGTCCGGAGAACGCGCGTCGCCAGTCCGCAGAGAATCAGAAAAACACCATGGTGATCGAGGTGCCGAGCAACACGACGATCATCGGAGCGAACCCCAAGGCGAGCTTGATAGGGTTGTCGTTGCGGATAGACGGCGAACGCAACGTGATCGTGCGTAACCTGAACCACAAAGCCGTCAGCGACTGCTTCCCGCAATGGGACCCGACCGATGGCTCGGACGGAAACTGGAACAGCGAATACGACATGGTTCAGATCATCAACGGCGCGTCCAACATCTGGATCAATCACAACTACTATACGGACGACCCGAACTTCGACGACCAAGCGCCGATGTATTTCGGCAGACCTTTTCAACAGCATGATGGCTCGGTCGATATCACCTATGGGTCGGACCTTGTCACGGTGTCCTATAACCGCTTCGCGGATCGGGACAAGCTGATGCTAGTCGGTTCCACCGATTCTCCGACGGCGGGAGATCCGGGCAAGCTGCGGGTGACGATTCACCACAACGAGTTCATCAATATCGGCCAGCGCGCCCCGCGCCTCCGCTGGGGGCATGCGGACGTCTACAACAACCATTTCATTCGCAACGACGACGCACGTGTCCCCTTCGGTTACGCCTTCGGCGTTGGCTATGACTCGCACATCTGGGCTGAAGCCAACGCCTTTACCTTTGGCCCCTCGGTGGACTCGACGCGAATCATCAAGCATTGGAAAGGGCAGGCGATCACAACCATTGGTAACGTCATCAACCGTCGCAAGGTCGATTTGCTCGCGGCTTATAACGCCAACGCCGCAGCCGAGCTGCAGCTAGTGAGCGATAGCTCTTGGCGACCGACGCTACGCACCAGGGTCCATCCGGCGCAGGCTATCCCGGGTCTGCTCAAAAGGAAGGTCGGGCCGGTCTTGACGCTGGATAGGGGGCGCAAGCGGCACCGTTAATACATAGCGCCGGGCTCCAGCCTGAATGGCTTGGCAAACGGAGCGGCAAGCTGACAGGAACGCCACTACCGCGGTGGCGTTCTTGCACGACGGACCGGCAGTCTGAGGCGCGGCGGTTCAGGCCGACCGCATCCGTGGATGCCGGAAAAACCAGATTGCCAGCGGCGAGGCGATCACGATCACGCATAGCCCCAGCAGCGTGATCGCTGCGGGCAGGCCGTGGTGGTCGGCAATCCAGCCTGCGGCGATCAAGGGCGCGATGCTGCCGACGTAGCCGCAAACCAGGTAGGTCGAAATCAGCCCTGAGCGCTCGGTTGGTGTGGCGATGCGGTTGACCATGCTGATGCCGGCCAGCAGGCACATGCCATGTCCTGCTGCCGCGGCGCAGACGCCGACGATGAACACGATGGGCGATCCGAGCTTGAAGTTGAGCACGAGCATGGCGTTGCTGAGCACGACCGCCAGCAAGCCGAGAAATCCGCACCAACGCAAGCTCATCCTGGCGCACGCCAGCTGCATCATGGCCGAAGCCAGCAGGATGACGCCGATGGATGTACCGCTCACCACCGGCCCATGCCAAGGCAGGATCTTCTCCAGAAATAGCGGGGCCATCGACGCGTAGATGCCGAACACACCGAAGGCGAAGAACGGGCAGGCACAGGTGAGCGTGAACGCCAGCGAATCGCTGCGGCCCGTCCACGCCAGGCGCGGCATGAAGGTTCGCCAGCTCGGCGATGCGGTCGCCAATTCATCTGTATGCGGTTTCAGTTGCACGCGCATCAAGGCATACACCGCCAGCACACCCAACAATAGTGAGGGTACGTAGGTCACCATCAGCGGGTTCGGTAGCCACTGACCGGTGATGCCGCCCGTTATCGGACCCAGACCAAAGCCAAAGGCGAGCAGGAAGCTGGTGATCATCGATATCCGTTGCGAAGCCCCGTCGCGCGAGATCTGTACCAGTCCGACCGTGGCGCTGGTGACGATCAGACTGGACGACAGGCCTACCGCGAAGCGACCCGTGTTCAGGCTCGACAGGTCCCACGCGAGCATCGTCAGCAGGGTGCCGCCCCAACCCAGCAGCAGGCCGGCCAGCATCACCTTGCGAAAGCCCAGTGTGTCCGACAGGCGCCCCATGAACAGCAGGCCGAACAGCGCGCCCACCATGTAAACCACGTAAATCAGCGAGACGTCACTGGTACGCAACTGCCAGGCCTGCTGGTACAGCGGATAAAGCGGCGAAATGAGCGCTGTGCCCATCACACCCACGCACATGGCGAAGCAGACCCAGGGGAAGGCCGACCAGTTTTCTTTCATTTACACGCCTGCATAACGAAAAGTGAGTGGAAACAATCTCGGTGGCGTTTCCATGAGCAGCCTAACGGTTTTTCGTCGGTGGAGCGATTGCCGAGGCCAACGTTTACGCGACTGCAATCGCAGCGAGCCTGAGAGACAAGGCACCGAATCTGTCCGATGACGCTGAGCTGGGGCGGCACTTCCGCTAGAGGTGTTCCGCCGATGACGAGGCGACGCGCTGGGCACTACCCGGACGCTGCGTTGTCTCCTTCTGTGCCATTCTGCTTTTCAGTGGACTAGGGTGTTCAATAGGCTGTCGGGCCAATCCGCAGCCGTAAATAGAGGGGATCGAACCATGTGGACCAAACCTGCTTTCATCGACCTGCGTATCGGTTTCGAAGTGACCATGTACTTCGCCAACCGCTGATTTTTCGCCCCGGCCCAGGCCGGGGCTTCGTTTTAAAGGACTGCAATGTTCATCCAGATTCTCGGTTCTGCTGCCGGCGGCGGCTTTCCTCAGTGGAACTGCAACTGCGCCAATTGCGCCGGGTTGCGTAACGGCACCTTGCGCGCACAGGCGCGTACCCAGTCATCCATTGCCATCAGTGATGATGGCGAGCATTGGATACTGTGCAACGCCTCGCCGGACATCCGTGTGCAGCTGGAGTCGTTTCCCGCCCTGCAGCCGGCACGTGCGCCGCGCGATACGGCAATCGGCGCGATCATCCTGCTCGACAGCCAGATCGACCACACCACCGGCTTGCTGACGCTGCGTGAAGGCTGCCCTCATGAAGTCTGGTGTACCGAGATGGTTCATCAGGACCTCACGACCGGTTTTCCGCTGTTCAAGATGCTCGAACATTGGAATGGTGGCCTGCGCTGGAACCCCATTGCACTGGAAAACAGCTTCCGCACTCCGACCTGTCCAGATCTCGAAATTACGCCAATTCCGCTGCGCAGCGCCGCACCGCCATACTCGCCGCATCGCAACGACCCGCATCCGGGCGACAACATTGGCCTGCTGATCGAGGATCACAACACTGGCGGCAAGCTGTTCTACGCACCGGGGCTGGGCAAAGTCAGCCCCGAGCTGCTGGAACTGATGCGCGGCGCCGATTGCTTGTTGGTCGACGGCACGCTCTGGCGCGATGACGAAATGCGTGTGCGTGAAGTGGGGACCAAGCTCGGGTCCGAGATGGGTCATCTCCAGCAGAGCGGCCGCGGCGGCATGATCGAGGTGCTCGATGGGATGCCGGCGGCTCGCAAGATCCTCATCCATATAAACAACACCAATCCCATCCTCGATGAAGACTCGGCCGAGCGTGCAGCCCTCGACGAGCACGGCATCGAAGTAGCCTTCGATGGCATGAGCATCGAGCTGTAGTGCGCAGAGCGCACCCTATGAGAGCAACCCTTCCCGCGTTGTGCATTGCCGCAGCGGGAACAGCAAAGGAAGCCGCGATGACCCTGCCAGCCATGACCCGCGCTGAGTTCGAGCAGGCGCTGCGCGCCAAGGGCGACTACTACCACATCCACCACCCGTTCCACCGCGCCATGTACGAAGGCCGCTCGACCCCTGAGCAGATCCAGGGTTGGGTGGCGAACCGCTTCTACTACCAGGTGTGCATACCGGTGAAGGATGCCGCGATCCTGGCCAACTGCCCGGATCGCGATACCCGGCGCGAATGGGTACAGCGCATCATCGACCATGATGGTGTGCCCGGCGAGGAGGGCGGCATCGAAGCCTGGCTGCGGTTGGCTGAAGCCGTGGGGCTCGAACGCGAACAGGTGCTGTCGCAGGAACTGGTGCTGCCGGGCGTACGTTTTGCGGTGGATGCCTATGTCAACTTCGCGCGTCGTGCGGTCTGGCAGGAAGCGGCGAGCAGCTCGCTGACCGAGCTCTTCGCTCCGACCATCCATCAGTCGCGCCTGGATGCTTGGCCGCAGCATTACAGCTGGATCGATCCGTCCGGTTACGACTATTTCCGCAAGCGCCTGAAAGAAGCGCGCCGCGACGTCGAACACGGCCTACGCATCACGCTCGAGCACTACACCACTCGTGAGAGTCAGGAGCGCATGCTGAACATTCTTCAATTCAAACTCGACGTCTTGTGGAGCATGCTGGACGCCATGAGCATGGCCTACGAACTGGACCGCTCGCCGTACCACACCGTGACCCGCGAGCGCGTCTGGCACAACGGCATTACGTTTTGACACTTCGGTAGGTCGGGCCGGCGGCGCTTCGCTTCGGTAGTAGGGTGGGCTTCAGCCCACCACGAAGCCCGCTCAAACGAATCGATTCACAACCAGGCTAAGCCACCGCCTGTCCACTGGCGAGACAACGGACCATGAGTGACATCCAACTGACCCAGATCCCTGCCTTGCGCCGCGGCTTCCGCTTCCAGTGGGAACCTGTGCAGAAATGCCACGTGCTGCTCTATCCCGAAGGCATGATCAAACTCAACGAGAGCGCCTCCGCGGTACTGGCTGAAGTTGACGGCGCGCGTACCGTCGGCGCCATCGTCGCCGATCTGCAGGTGCGCTATCCCGAGGCGGAAGGGATCGAAGAGGATATCGTCGCATTCTTGGAGGTAGCCGTTGAGCGGTTCTGGATCGAGCTTCGCTAAGCCGGGCTGCGAACCCGGTCCGCCGCTATGGCTGCTTGCCGAGTTGACTTATCGCTGCCCGTTGCAGTGCCCGTATTGCTCGAATCCGCTGGATTTTGCCCGCAGCCGTGACGAGCTGAGCACTGCCGAGTGGATCGAAGTATTCCGCCAGGCGCGCGAGATGGGTGCGGCACAGCTGGGATTCTCGGGAGGCGAACCGCTGGTGCGTCAGGACTTGGCCGACCTGATCAAGGCGGCGCGGGACCTTGGCTACTACACCAACTTGATCACGTCGGGCATCGGCCTGACCGAGGAAAAGATCGCCTCGTTCGCCGACGCTGGCCTCGACCACATCCAGATCAGTTTCCAGGCCGCCGACGAAGAGGTGAACAACCTGCTCGCCGGCTCGAAGAAGGCTTTCGCGCAGAAACTGGCCATGGCGCGTGCGGTGAAAGCCCACGGCTATCCGATGGTGCTCAACTTCGTCACCCATCGGCACAACATCGACAACATCGAACGCATCATCCAGCTGTGCCTGGAGTTGGAAGCGGACTTCGTTGAACTCGCCACCTGTCAATTCTACGGTTGGGCCGAGCTGAACCGCGCCGGGCTGTTGCCGAGCAAGGCGCAGCTGGAGCGGGCCGAGCGCATCACCAACCAGTGGCGCGACAAGTTGGCCGCCGAGAATCACCCCTGCAAGCTGATCTTCGTCACGCCCGATTACTACGAAGAGCGGCCGAAGGGCTGCATGAACGGCTGGGGCAACCTGTTTCTCGACATCACGCCCGACGGCACTGCGTTGCCATGCCACAGCGCGCGTCAGTTGCCGATCAGCTTCCCCAACGTGCGCGAGCAGAGCATCGAGCAGATCTGGAAGCACTCGTTCGGCTTCAACAAGTTTCGCGGTTTCGACTGGATGCCTGAGCCTTGCCAATCCTGTGACGAGAAGGAGAACGACTTTGGCGGCTGTCGCTGCCAGGCTTTCATGCTTACTGGCGATGCCGCCAATGCCGACCCGGTGTGCAGCAAATCCGCCCATCACGGCGTAATTCTCGCCGCGCGCACCGAGGCCGAGCAGACGCCGCGCGGGCTGGATGAGCTGACCTTCCGCAACGAGAAGGCATCGCGGCTGATCCTCAAGGTTTGAGACCGTTACGTTACCGCCGACCGGAGCCAACCGAACGATGAACAAAATCCCATACGGCTTCTGGCCCAGTGACTGGACTGCCGAGAAAGCCGCCTCGGCGAGCCGAGATTTCGCCGAGATCAGGGCAGGGCACGGCGGGCTGTTCTGGATCGAGTATCAGCCAACGGATGCTCGCTGCACCCTTTGGTACTGGCGAGACGGGCGGGCTGTCTGTGTGACACCGCCAGACGTATCGCTTCGCAGCCGGGTCTATGAATATGGTGGCGGAGCCTTCTGCCTGACGGATGCAGGCGTTGCGTTCGTCAATGAGAAGGATCAGCAGATCCATCTGCAGACCATCGCGGACGACGCACACGAGCCCCTTGCACTCACGCAGCGGCCCGATTGCCGCTACGGTGATCTGCAGTTCGATTCTCAGCATGCCGCCATCGTGGCGGTCGAGGAGGACCACGCCGGCGAGCGCGTGGAGCATCGGCTGGTCAGTTTCTCGCTGAGTGCCGGCCAGCGCAGCGTTATCGCCGAAGGTGCAGACTTCTACTCGTCGCCAACGCTCGATGCCGAAGCCCGGCGCATGGCCTGGATCCAGTGGCAGCGCCCCGAGCAACCCTGGACCGCAACCAGCCTCTGGATGGCCGAGCGCGACACCGATGGCACATGGCAGACGCCGCAATGCCTGGCCGGACGCGAAGGTGATGAATCCCTGCAACAACCACGCTTTGCATCGGATGGCACGCTTTACTGCCTGAGCGACAAAGCAGGCTGGTGGCAGCCCTGGCGGGAGCAGGATGGCCGATTGGTCCCGGCGCTCACGCCTGCGAATGGCGAGTCCGGGCCCGATGTGGTTGGCCCGGCGCAGCTGGCATTCGACCATGCGCCCGCCCCGTGGCAGTTGGGCACAAATAGCTATTTGCCGCTTGCCGAAGGCGGCCTGCTACTGACGCGCATGGTCGACGGCTACGGCCTGCTGTTCGAGCGGGACGCCGGGGGCTGCGAGCGCCAACTGGCGATGGCATTCAGCCGGTGCCGGCAGCTGGCTGCCGATAATCGGAACTACTACTGTATCGCCGCAGCCGTCGATCGCGCGCCAGCGCTGCTGGCCATAGACCGGCGAACCGGCCAGGCCAACATCATCGCGGGTGGCGAGCAGCCGCTATCGACCGACGCCTTGTCGCGTCCGCGGTCGCTCAGTTTCGTCACCGGGCGTGACGAAACTGCTCACGCATTCTTCTATCCGCCGCGCAATGCCAACTGCCGGAGCCTGGACGGCGAGCGCCCACCGCTGGTGATCTTCTTGCACGGCGGGCCGACGTCGGCCTGCTATCCGGTATTCGATCCGCGGATCCAATACTGGACCCAGCGAGGATTTGCCGTGGCCGATATCAACTACCGAGGCAGCAGCGGTTTCGGTCGCGCTTACCGGCAGCGGCTGCGCGGGCAATGGGGTGTTGTCGATGTGGAAGATGCACGCGCCGCCGTCAGTGCGCTGGCTGAGGATGGGCAGATCGATCCGGCCCGCACCTTCATTCGCGGTTCGAGCGCCGGCGGCTTTACCGCGCTCTGCGCGCTGGCATCCGATGCCGGCTTCAGTGGTGGCGCCAGTCTTTATGGTGTCAGCGACCCGTTAGCGTTGCGGCGCGTCACGCATAAGTTCGAGGCGGACTATCTGGACTGGCTGATCGGCGATCCGCAGCGTCATGCCGAGCGTTACCGTCAGCGCGCCCCGCTGCACAATGCGGCGCAGATCAAGGTGCCGGTGATCTTCTTTCAGGGCGGGCAGGACTCGGTGGTGCTTCCCGAACAGACCGAATCAATGGTGGCGGCGCTTCGTCAGAGAAACATCCCGGTCGAGTACCGTCTTTATCCGCAAGAACATCATGGTTTCCGGCAGGCAAGCAATCTGGCGGATGCGCTGGAGCGTGAGTGCCGTTTCTATCAGGGGCTGCTTGCTAAGCGTGCGGCGGAGCGGCCATAAGTCGGCTCTAGCTCAGGTCGCTCGCGGTGCGAACATGATGATTGCCATGCCGAGGAAGGCGACTGCACAGCCGAGCAAATCCCAATGAGTTGGCCGAACGCCATCCACCAGCCATAACCAGAGCAGCGCTACGCCCACATAAACGCCGCCGTACGCGGCATAAACCCGGCCCGCGGCGGTCGGGTGCAGTGTCAGCAGCCATGCAAAGAGTGCTAGCGACAACGCGGCGGGCACCAGGAGCCAGGCGCTTTTGCCGTGCTTGAGCCAGAGATAAGGCAGGTAGCAACCGACGATCTCGGCAACAGCTGTGACGGCAAATAGTGCGAAGGTTTTAAGCATGAAAGTCTCTTGGTGACCCGTTGCGTTGATCGAAGTCCTGGGGGGAGTGCACCGCCCGAATCCGTGCTCAACAGTATCAACCAGCCTGTGCCTTACGTGAGCGGCGTGGTTGTGATGGCTGAATCGAATGTCGAGTAGTCGTGGTGTCACGGATCAGCTGACATTCTGAAATCCGAGCAACAACAGCGAATAACCGACCGAGCCGATGAGAAAGGCGCCGAAGCGGCTGTTGCGCTCTTCCGGCAGCTCCTCTTTGAGCACGTTCAATATGATCGAGCCACCAATAAATGCGGTCAGCGCCGAAACGGCCAGTTCTGAAACATCGGTCATGGCCCCGAAGCCCCACCCAGCCAGTGGCATCATCGCGAGTACCCAGCGGCCCCGGCGTTTGAACAGATCTTTGTGGTCGCTTTGCAGCGCGAAGTCATTGACCAGAAAGTGCATCCCCATCGCGACGCAGTAGAGCAGCAGCGAGTACGGTTTGTCATTCGCGCCATGCGTCAACAGGTAACCAATCAGCCCGTTATAGAGGGCGAAGGCAGCGATGTGCAGCCAGAACAACCCGGCATGGGACTCTTCATGTTCCTCCAGCTCGCTCCGGTGCTTCTTTATCAAGCGCTCCAAGCCATAAAAAGTGGCGAGGCCAAGCAATGACAGCAGATAGGCGTGATGCTCGAGGTAATTGAGTAGCCAGATATCGCTACCGTCTATCACTTCCTGACCTCGGGCCAGTTCCGGCAAGAGGTGAGCGAAGACATATGCCACCGAAACGCCACCGGCCAACGAAAGCCAACGGCTACGAGGCAGATGGCCAAGTGTGCGCAGGCGCCCTGCGAGCAGGTGGACGGCAGCCAGGAGGAGGGCTGCAATGAGACTTTCGAACAAAAAGAGGTACCGGTGACGAGAGCGATATTGACCATAGTTCGGACTGGTACGCCTGCCTATCCGTTCACACAGGGTTCCTGACACTAGGCCAAGGGCGTGATGTCATCTGGCCATTTTGCGATGTATGGTCTGGGTAAGGCGGTGAGTTTTTGTTAAAGTCCGCCGCTTATGAAGCGAGCAGTCAGCCAGCTTTGAATTTGCACTGAAGAGGTGTCTGCTTGATTAGGGTGCTGGTGGTCGATGACCACGATCTAGTACGCACAGGCATTTCCCGAATGCTCGCCGATATCGATGGCCTGCAGGTGATTGGGCAGGCTGAATCGGGCGAGGCGGCGATCAAGAAGTCGCGTGAACTCAAGCCGGATGTGGTCCTGATGGACGTCAAGATGCCGGGCATCGGCGGCCTTGAAGCCACCCGTAAGCTCCTGCGCAGCCATCCTGATATCAAGGTCATCGCTGTCACCATCTGCGAAGAAGATCCCTTCCCGACGCGACTGCTGCAGGCAGGTGCCGCCGGGTATCTAACCAAGGGCGCGGCGCTCGATGAGATGATTCAGGCGATCCGCATGGTATTTGCGGGTCAGCGCTACATCAGCCCGCAGATCGCCCAGCAGCTGGCGCTCAAGTCATTCCAGCCCAAGGTCAACGGATCACCTTTCGATCTTCTCTCCGAGCGAGAAATCCAGATCGCCCTGATGATCGCGAACTGCCAGAAGGTCCAGGCCATCTCTGACAAGCTGTGCCTGTCGCCGAAAACCGTCAACACCTATCGTTACCGTATCTACGAGAAGCTTTCGATTACTAGTGACGTCGAGCTGGCGCTGCTCGCTGTCCGTCACGGCATGGTCGACACCATCAATTGATGAGCGGCTTCGATTCCTCCGCATTTCTGGCTTCGTGCAGCGGGCGTCCCGGCGTCTACCGAATGTTCGATGCTGACGCCAAGCTGCTTTATGTAGGCAAGGCGAAGAATCTGAAGAAGCGCCTGGCGAGCTATTTCCGCAAGACTGGGCAGGCGCCGAAAACAGCCGCGCTGGTGGCCAAAATTGCCCAGATCGAAACCACGATCACGGCGAACGAAACCGAAGCGCTGTTGCTCGAACAGACTCTGATCAAACAGTGGCGCCCGCCGTACAACATCCTGCTGCGCGACGATAAGTCCTACCCCTATGTATTTCTTTCGAGCGGGGACTTCCCCCGTCTCAGCATCCACAGAGGTGCGAAGAAGGAGCCGGGACGTTATTTCGGCCCGTACCCCAGCGCCGGTGCGATTCGCGAAAGTCTGAGCTTGCTGCAGAAGGCGTTCTTTGTGCGTCAATGCGAAGACAGCTATTACCGCAACCGCACCCGACCCTGTCTGCAGTATCAGATCAAGCGCTGCAAGGCGCCCTGCGTGAATCTGGTCGACCCGGAAGAATATGCCGATGACGTCCGGCATTCCGTGATGTTTCTGGAAGGGCGCAGCAATGCGCTGGCCGAGGAACTGTCGAAAAACATGGAAAAAGCGGCGATGGCGCTTGATTTCGAGCGCGCCGCGGAAATCCGCGACCAGATCGGCATCCTGCGTCGCGTGCAGGATCAGCAGAGCATGGAAGGCGGTAGTGGCAACGTCGACATTGTTGCGGCGGTCGTAAGCCCAGGCGGTGCCTGCGTGCACCTGATCAGCGTACGTGGCGGACGAGTACTGGGCAGTAAGAATTTCTTTCCACAGGTCGCCATTGAAGAGAGCGTCAGTGAGGTCCTGCAGGCCTTTCTCGAGCAGTATTACCTTGGCTCCATGGAGCGCGATTTACCGTCGGAGCTGATCGTCAATACGGTCCATGAAGACTTCGATACGCTGATTAACGCGATTTCAGAGCTGCGTGATGTGGAGCTAACCATCAGCCACCGTGTTCGCGGCACGCGCGCACGCTGGCAACAGCTGGCGCTGACCAACGCCGAGCAGGCGCTGGGTGCGCGCTTGGCGAATCGTCAGCATCTGGCTGCACGGTTCCAGGCCCTGGCCGAGGCGTTGGATCTCGAGGAGCCGCCGACACGGCTGGAGTGCTTCGATATCAGCCACTCCAGCGGCGAAGCGACCGTCGCGTCCTGTGTAGTGTTCGGTCCGGAAGGGCCGCTGAAGTCCGATTACCGCCGTTACAACATCGAAGGCGTTACCGCGGGCGATGACTATGCGGCGATGCACCAGGCGCTCTCTCGCCGGTTCAAGAAGGCCGTCGAGGGGGAGGGCAAGCTGCCTGACATATTGCTGGTTGACGGTGGCAAAGGGCAGCTCAACATGGCCCGCGAGGTGCTGCAGGAGCTCGCCGTGCCGGAGCTGATCCTGCTGGGCGTGGCCAAGGGTGTTACCCGGAAGCCGGGTCTGGAAACGCTGTATCTCAACGACGCAGCCCATGAATTCACCTTGCCAGGCGACTCCCCGGCACTGCACCTGATTCAGCAGGTTCGCGACGAGGCCCACCGTTTCGCCATTACAGGCCACCGCGCACGACGTGGAAAAGCACGAATGACTTCTACGCTTGAAGGTGTGGCAGGGATCGGGCCGAAGCGCCGCCGCGAACTGCTGAAGCACTTTGGAGGTCTTCAGGAACTCAGCCGCGCCAGTCTCGATGAAATCGCCAAGGCGCCCGGTATCAGTAAAAAGCTTGCCGAGTCGATTTATGCCGCTCTGCACAGTGAGTAGAATCACCCTCTAAATCCGCGGATCAGTGGTATCGATGAACATTCCAAATATTCTCACCGTGCTGCGTGTGCTGCTGATACCCATCATCATCCTGCTGTTCTATCTCCCATTTCAGTGGAGCTATCTGGCGTCGAGCGCGGTGTTTGCCATCGCAGCGGTAACCGATTGGCTGGATGGTTATCTCGCTCGCAAGCTCAAGCAGAGTACCCCCTTCGGTGCGTTCCTCGATCCGGTCGCAGACAAGCTGATGGTGGCGGTAGCCCTGGTGCTACTGGTCGAAGAGCATTCCAACCTCTGGCTGACTTTGCCGGCGGCCATCATCATCGGTCGGGAGATCGTGGTATCAGCCCTGCGAGAGTGGATGGCCGAGCTGGGTGCGCGAGCGCAGGTAGCCGTATCCAACCTGGGCAAGTGGAAAACTGCGGCTCAGATGGTTGCGCTCATCATCCTGCTGGCCAACCCGCCACTGGCGACCATCTGGGTCGGGCTTGGCTACGCATTGCTGATCGTCGCCGCCGCTCTGACGTTGTGGTCGATGGTCAATTACCTGATGGCCGCCTGGCCTCATCTCAGCCCTACGGAAAAGAAATAAAACTTTTTAATCAAAGGCTTGACGCGGCGTGCTGAAACTATAAAATGGCGCCCGTCATCAAGACGACGCGGGAATAGCTCAGTTGGTAGAGCACGACCTTGCCAAGGTCGGGGTCGCGAGTTCGAGTCTCGTTTCCCGCTCCAATTTGTTGACGATGGCGCCGCAGTATGCGGCGTCTTCGTTTTGAGGCCGGTTGGCAGAGTGGTTATGCAGCGGATTGCAAATCCGTGTACGCCGGTTCGATTCCGACATCGGCCTCCATTAATAAAAAAACCGTAAGCGCAAGCTTGCGGTTTTTTTATGTCTGCGATTCAGCGCGGACGCTAGGTAACTACTCGCCACCGATAGAACATTGCCTGCTCCACGAGGCTTCGACTAGAGCGACCACGACATACGGATGTCCGAGTCAGGATCAGCAAGGAATATCTGCGCTGAAGAGATACGCCAATCAGTGTCTGGAAACTGGTGTGGTCAAGCGCCGTTCGGGTTGCACCTGGGCGGGGGGCTGGTTATAGTCCTGCGCCGCGATCACGCATCGCGCTCCGTCCCGCCCGGATGGCGAAACTGGTAGACGCAAGGGACTTAAAATCCCTCATCCGAAAGGGTATGCGGGTTCGATTCCCGCTCCGGGCACCATGGACGTGGTTAGCACGATGTGCACGCTGATAGAAACCGGCCTTTGCAGCCGGTTTTTCCGTTTCTGCGGTCCGCTGAATGCTCGCGGGCTGCAGTGACCAACGGCACCTATCTGCTTGAACGCAGAAGCCCATCAATCCTCTTATCTGTACAGAACAACAGCAGAGGTGAGTGATGAGCGTCGATAGTCAAGATCAGCAACCGCTGAACGAACCCCGTACGAATGCCCAGGCCGAGGGCGACGATGGCATGGTGATTCCTGGTTCTGCGCCACCGTTGAGTCCCGGGCGCACCGATGTGAATCCGGATGACCAGGCGGGCGTCGACGAGCTGCCAGGAAATGAACTGGAAACTCCGCGGGATGGGTCGGATGTCCCCATCGAACGCGAGACACCTGATATCGACGTTGACAATGCCGAGATGGATGACGCACCTGACCCACGCTAGCGTCAGTGCCCGATGCAACGAAAAACCCGCAAGGATCGCTGTACTTGTCCCGAGCCGCGTCTGACGGTAGCAGCCAATGAGGCCCGCCGAGCCGCAGGTGCCGGGCGGCCAGTCTCGCTCAACCACATCGAGCCGAATTATCAATGAATAGCCTAAGCAGGCAATGCGCCGTTATCCTCGCTCCGGCGGTCTTGCTGATCGGCTGCAGCGCCATTGAAACCGTGTCCCCGGCAGACGGCACCGACGAATATGTATTCACTTGCACCAAGGTTGCGGGACAACCGGGCTGCGCGACGCGTGCGCGCGAAGTCTGCCCGGAGGGCTACGAAACCCTGAGCAGAGAAGAAAACTTCGATCGCAAGGAACTACGGGTTCGCTGCACCGGCGAGGGCGGCGAGGAGATCTGACAGCCGCACCGAACAGCCGCCGATGTGGCAGATGCTCGGTGGTGAAGGCGGAGGGCTATTCTGCTATGCCGAGCAAATCCTGGGCCTCTCCCAGCACCTCGAGCGATTGTTCATGCTCACCAGCCTTATGCAGCGCCTCTCCTTCGGCGCGCAGCTCTTTGACACGGGTCAGAGTAGCGGGGTCGCTTGGCGGATTTGTTTTCAGGTGCTCGTCGATCTTTGCCATGTCCATCGGGCAATGCATCGCCCAAAGGGGCATGCTGACGACGGCGGCTGCGATGGACAGAATGATGCGGCGCATGGTGTCGATCTCCTTAGAGGGGGCTTCATCAGTATAGGAGCCGCCTGGGAGCGGTGCGGTTTTCAGATATAAGGTTGGGACAGAGAATTAGGGTCGCCGCATAGTTATCGTACAACTACTGGGCTATGATACGGCTTACTTCGCTTCAAAGAGATCGATGTGTCCATGGAAAACCAGAGCATCCAGCCACGCGTTCGCCGAAAGCATCGCAGCCTTGCACAGGAGTTGGTGACCGAATTGTCCCAACAGATACGCGATGGCGTTATCAAGCGTGGAGACAAGCTGCCTACCGAATCTGCAATCATGCAGGCGCAGGGGGTGAGCAGGACGGTGGTGCGGGAAGCGATTTCACGGTTGCAGGCGTCCGGGCTGGTGGAAACTCGCCATGGCATAGGTACTTTCGTGCTCGACACGCCGAGTACGACTGGGCTGCGCATCGATCCGGCGACCATCGGCACGCTGCGTGACGTGCTTTCGATCTTGGAGCTGCGTATCAGCCTGGAGGTCGAGTCGGCAGGATTGGCGGCGACACGCCGAACACCGGAGCAGTTGGCGGCGATGCGGGCGTTTCTGGATTCGCTGCAGCAGAGTGCAGCGCTTTCCAGCGAAGCCGCCGTGTCGGACTTTCAATTCCATCTGCAGATTGCCGAGGCGACCGGTAATCGTTATTTCACCGACATCATGAATCACCTGGGTACGGCGATCATCCCACGCAGTCGCCTCAACTCGGCACGCCTGGCTCACGATGACCAGCCGCACTATCAACAGCGCCTCGGTCGCGAGCATGAGCAGATCTACGACGCCATCGCGCGCCAGGATGCTGAATCCGCCCGCGCCGCGATGCGTCTGCACCTGACGAACAGTCGCGAGCGGTTGCGCCAGGCGCACGAGGAAGCTGAGACCGAGCCCAACTGAGAGATTTCGCCGCTGTCTCTGGGTAGCTCCGAACCGGTTCCTACAGGGGCTTCGTTCGAGCGGGCGGGCTCCAAAAATTAACTTCTGGCTTCGCCACTCACCAAAAGCGGGGTGTTGCTCATGAGCAACACCTGATCTTCCCGCTGAAGCTCATTCCTGCCTGGCTACTCCCTGCTGGCGCGAAGCCGATACCGTCAGGCCTTCTTCATCGACCAGTAGCTTGGCCTGAACAGATCCCGTTCACCGAGCAACACCACGCCCGCCGCGAAGGCACACAGCATCAACGCGATGTACAGGCACAACTGGAGCAATCCGTGCGGCGTGGGTAGCCAGTGCAGTAGAGCCGCAACGGTAACGCCTGTGGTGATCCAACGCAGGAGTACGCTCGGAGCCAGGCCCGTCGGCGATGCACGATAAACATATAGCCCCATGAACAGCGCCTGCAGTGCCGCTCCGCTGGAAAAAGCGAACGCCAGGCCTTCAGCACCGTATGGGCCGTAGAGCAGCGCATCGAGGCTGATGGTGAGCGCAGAGCTGACAAGCGTGATCACCAGAAACAGCCGTGACTGATGCTGAGCAAGCAGGGTGCGGCCCCATAACAGCGCCAGTCCCATCGCCGGCAGGCCAAGTGAATAGAGAACCACCAGCGATGCAGTGGCATCTGTTTGCGCAGCGCCGAATTGGCCTCGCTCCAGTAGCACCGACACCACGGGCTGCGGAAATGAGCAGAGCACCACCGTGGCCGGGACCAGGAAGAGCAGAGTGGCCAACAACCCTTTGCGTATCACTGCGGCGTGGCCAATGTAATCACCGTCATTCCAGCTCGAGACGAAGCGGGGGAACAGCACCGATAGCACTGACAACGCGTAGAGCGTAAGCGGGATGGTGACGATGCGGAATGCAAAAGACAGCATGGTGATGCTGCCTTCGTCGAGATAGGAGGCGAACATCCGTTCGGCAAGAATGCAGCCTTGTTGTGCCCCAGCGGCTAGCAGGACCGGCGCGAAGGCCAGGCCGAAGCTACCGCGGTGCCCCTCCGTTTCAACGCTTTCACTTCCACGCAGATAGGCAATCCGCCTGTGCTGCAGCCAGATCAGCGCAAGCTGCGGCAGCAGCATGCCGATGAAGATCACCATCCCGGTGGGCTGGAACAGCAGAATTCCGATGATCGCACCGGCGTTGAGCAACACCGTGCGCGTCATTGGCAGAATGAAGATCTCATCCATGTTGAGGAGTGCGCCCTGGCAATACAGAACGGCCTGAACGGCAATCAGCGCTGCACCTACACAGAACACAATCTGGCCGGTGGCTACCTGAGCATCGGACCAACCGGGCGCCAGAAGATTGAGGATCCAGTAGCTGCCTGCGATGGCGACGGCACTTACCGCCGCCCCCATTCCCATCACGCGCCAATAGAGCCAGCGGCTGACGGTCTCGAACAGGGCTTGGGATTGACTGCGCAACTTCTGTAAGTACGGGATCATGGCGTCGCGAAGGGCGAGGCCGAGGAAGTTCTCGAAGAACATCGGCAGGATCAGCGCAACGAAAATCAGGTCGGCTTCCCAGCTCAGGCCGAAGGCCTTGGCGATGAACAGGTCGCGCAGAAAACCGAGAAGAAAGCTGGCGACAGTCAACGCCAGGATTACCAGTGATGCGTTCATTCCTTGATCCTGTGCAGGCCATTATCGGACGGCCTGATGAATAGCGGCATATCGCACCAGATGCGATGAATCGACAGAAGCCAGGTTCGCCAGCTGTCGAGTGAACGGTACATAGACTGGATGGCTCAAACATGGTTCCTGAGGCTGAAACGCACGCTTCGAAAGCCATGTTTGGCATCGACAAGCTCGGTTACGTAAAAATGCCGTAAATCCGCTTTCCCAGCGGGGCTCGACTGCTTATGGTTCACCCTCATTTCCAGGCGAACCCAGTTCATGTCCGAGGCAAACACTTCTCGCGCCGGCGCCTTGCAGCGCTGGCTGATCATTGGCGTCGTGGTCATCGCTATTGCGCTCCTGCTTTGGTGGCTATGGCCTAGCGCAGCGGAACAACCCCAACAGCAGCGAGCCGGTGGTCGTCCGGCATTCGGAGCGTTCGGCGGGCCAACGCCGGTGCGGGTTGCTCCGGTCGAGCAGGGGCGATTCGAGGTGTATTCCAAGGCGCTCGGCACTGTCACACCGTTGAACACGGTAAACGTACGCAGCCGTGTGGCAGGAGAACTCGTTGAGGTGCGCTTCGAGGAGGGCCAGCGCGTCAAGGCTGGCGATCTGCTCGCGATCATCGATCCGCGCCCCTACGAGGTGGCGTTACAGCAGGCGGAAGGCACTTTGCAGCAGAACCGCGCATTGCTGCAAAACGCGCAAGTCGATCTCAAGCGTTATCGGGGATTGTTTGCCGACGACAGCATCGCCAAGCAGACGCTCGACACCCAGCAGGCACTGGTCAACCAGTACCAGGGAACACTTGCGGCCAACCAGGCAGCGGTCAATGAGGCCAAGCTGAACCTGCAATTCACTCAGATTCGCGCGCCGATCGATGGTCGCGTCGGCCTGCGACAGCTGGATCAGGGCAACCTCGTCGCGGCCAACGACACCACGCCGCTGGTCGTCATCACCCAGACCCAGCCGATGGCCATCAGCTTCACGTTGCCTGAAGGCGAGTTGCCGCCCGTCATCAGCCGTTTCCGTCGCGGTGACGAATTGTCGGTTCAGGCGTGGGACCGCAGCGAACGAGTCCTCTTCGGCGAAGGCGTGCTGGAGAGCGTCGATAACCTGATCGACACGACCACCGGCACCCTGAAGATGAAAGCCCGCTTCGACAACGAAGCCGAGCTGCTGATACCCAACCAGTTCGTCAATATCCGCTTGCGCGTGGAAACGTTGGAGGATGCCGTCCTGATCCCCTCCGCAGCGCTTCAGTTCGGCTCGCGCGGAAACTTCGCCTATGTGGTAGGCGACGATTCGAAGGTCGAGCTGCGTGTCCTCGAAGTAGGGCCGAGCAATGGTGAGCATACCGTCATCACCAAGGGCCTGAGCGTGGGTGAGCGCATCGTCATGGAGGGCACTGACCGCCTGCGTGATGGCAGCGAAGTGGAAGTGGTGGATCGCCAGAAGCTCGCTGAAGAAGCGGCCGAAAATCCCAAGGTCGACCCACAGAATGCCAAGGAGCGCCCGGCGCGATGAACATCTCGCGGCTGTTCATCCTGCGGCCGGTGGCGACCACGCTGACGATGATCGCGATTCTTTTGGCCGGCCTGATCGCCTATCGCATGCTGCCCGTATCGGCGCTGCCACAGGTGGACTATCCAACCATCCGGGTCATGACGCTGTATCCCGGTGCCAGTCCCGAGGTCATGACCAGCGCCGTAACCGCGCCGCTGGAGCGCCAGTTCGGTCAGATGCCGGGACTGACCCAGATGTCCTCGACCAGCTCGGGCGGGGCATCGGTGATCACGCTGCGTTTCTCCCTCGAAGTCGAGCTGGACGTGGCCGAGCAGGAAGTTCAGGCAGCTATCAATGCCGCAAGCAATCTGCTGCCCAACGATCTCCCGGCGCCGCCGGTATACAACAAAGTCAATCCGGCTGACACGCCGGTGATGACCTTGGCGGTGACGTCGGAAAGTCTGGCGCTACCGGAAATGCATGATCTGGTCGATACGCGCATGGCGCAAAAGCTGGCGCAGATCAGCGGCGTGGGCATGGTCAGCATCGCCGGCGGTCAGCGCCCTGCGGTACGCATTCGGGTCAACCCCGAAGCGCTCGCATCGTACGGATTGTCGCTCGCCGACGTTCGTTCGCTGGTGACCAGCTCCAACGTCAACCAGCCCAAAGGCAATTTCGACGGCCCGACTCGGGTATCGATGCTCGACGCCAACGATCAACTGAAAACGCCGGAGGAATACGCCGAACTCATTCTGGCGTACGAAGACGGCGCAACGCTGCGCTTGAAGGATGTCGCCGACATCATCGATGGCGCCGAGAACGAACGCCTCGCCGCGTGGGCCAACGAAACCCAGGCCGTGCTGCTGAACATCCAGCGCCAACCCGGGGCGAACGTGATTGATGTGGTCGAACGTATCCAAGCGTTGCTACCTGAAGTCACCGCCAGCATGCCGGCCGGACTCGACGTGGTGGTGCTCACCGACCGTACGCAAACCATTCGTGCCGCCATCACCGACGTGCAGCATGAACTGCTGATGGCTACGGTCCTCGTGGTCATGGTCACGTTCGTATTTCTCAAGCGACTGTCGGCGACGATCATTCCATCGATTGCCGTGCCGCTGTCGCTGGTGGGCACCTTTGCAATCATGCATCTCGCCGGCTTCTCCCTGAATAACCTGACGCTGATGGCGCTGACCATTGCCACCGGCTTCGTCGTGGACGATGCCATCGTCATGCTCGAAAACATTGCCCGCCATGTGGAGGAGGGCGAGACGCCGCTTCAGGCAGCGCTCAAAGGGGCCAAGCAGATCGGTTTTACCCTGATTTCGCTGACATTGTCCCTGATCGCCGTGCTCATTCCGCTGCTGTTCATGCAAGACGTGGTAGGACGCCTGTTCCGCGAGTTCGCGATCACCCTGGCGGTCGCCATCCTGATCTCGCTCGTGGTGTCCCTGACGTTGACGCCAATGATGTGCGCCAAGCTGCTCAAACCGGCCACCGTGGATGAAGCCAAGCCGGACTGGGTCGAGCGGCTCATCGGCGGCTACTCGCGCTGGCTGACCTGGGTGTTGGGGCACCAGACACTGACCCTGCTGGTTGCCGTGTTGACCTTGGGATTGACAGTGGTGCTTTACCTGGCCGTACCGAAAGGCTTCTTTCCGGTGCAGGACACTGGTGTGATTCAGGGCATCAGCGAAGCGCCGCAATCGATTTCCTTCCGTGCCATGAGCGAACGCCAGCAATCGCTTGCGCGAGTGATTCTGGACGATCCGGCGGTGGAGAGCCTGTCGTCCTATATCGGCGTGGACGGTGACAACGTCACCCTCAATAGCGGTCGTTTGCTGATCAACCTCAAACCCCACGGTGAGCGAGACGTCACGGCCAGCCAGGTCATCGATCGGCTACGACCGGAACTGGCGAAGCTGCCGGGTATCGATTTGTACATGCAACCGGTGCAGGATCTGTCGATCGAAGATCGGGTCAGCCGTACGCAGTTCCAGTTCAGCCTCGAGTCGCCGGATGGTGAGCTGCTGCAGGAATGGGCGCCGCGACTGGTTGCGGCACTCCGCGAGCGCCCGGAGCTGACCGATATCGCCAGTGATTTGCAGAGCAACGGTCTGCAGATTTATCTGGACATCGATCGCGATGCCGCAGCTCGCCTGGGAATCGAGGTTTCGGACATCACCGACGCACTGTATGACGCCTTCGGTCAGCGGCAGATTTCGACGATCTTCACTCAGGCCAGCCAGTACCGCGTGGTATTGGAAGCCGAGTCGGGCAGCCGTCTTGGCGCACAGGCGCTGGAGGAGCTGTTCGTGCAGAGCGAGGGCGGCACGCCGGTGCGGCTGTCGAGCTTGGCGACGCTGGAACAGCGTAATGCGCCGCTGCTGATCAACCATATCGGTCAGTTCCCTGCAGTCACTTTGTCGTTCAACCTGGCCGATGGCGTCTCATTGGGCGAAGCGGTGGAGGTGATCGAAGGCGTTGAGGCCGAAATCGGCCTGCCCGCTGGCATTCAGAGCCGTTTCCAGGGCGCTGCCGAGGCTTTCCAGGCTTCGCTGTCGAGCACGCTGCTGCTGATTCTCGCCGCAGTGGTGACCATGTATATCGTGCTCGGCGTGCTCTATGAGAGCTATATCCATCCGATCACCATTCTCTCGACGTTGCCGTCGGCGGCCGTCGGCGCCTTGCTCGCGCTGTTGCTGACCGGCAACGACTTGGGGCTGATCGCGATCATTGGCATCATCCTGCTGATCGGTATCGTCAAGAAGAACGCGATCATGATGATCGACTTCGCGCTGGAGGCTGAACGTCAGCAGGGCATGAGTCCGCAGGATGCGATCTACCGGGCCGCGCTGCTGCGTTTCCGTCCGATCCTGATGACCACATTGGCCGCATTGTTCGGCGCGGTACCGCTGATGCTCGCTTCCGGCTCCGGGGCCGAGCTGCGTCAGCCGCTGGGTTTGGTCCTGGTTGGTGGTCTGCTGTTGAGCCAATTGCTGACGCTATTCACCACGCCGGTGATCTATCTATTCTTCGATCGGTTGGGTCAGCGGTTTGCTCGTAAGGATGCGGCTGGGCAGGAGGCTCGCGTATGAGCGCTGAGCTGGAAGTTGGAAGTTGGAAAGCAGAGCAATCGGTGCAGCGTGGAGGGCACCTAATATCGGCTGAACTGAGTAATCGTCCCGTTCTGCTAGCAGCAATAGGCATCCCCGCAAACAGAGCCTTCAACTTTCCGCTTCCCGCTTCCCGCTTCCTGCCTGCCACTGGCTTACAGCTATGAACTTGTCCGCCCCCTTCATCGCTCGCCCAGTCGCGACCATGCTTCTGAGCCTGGCGATCTTGCTGTTGGGCGGGGTCAGTTTTGGCTTGTTGCCAGTGTCGCCACTGCCGAATATGGATTTCCCGGTCATTACCGTACAGGCCAGTTTGCCCGGTGCCAGCCCGGAGATCATGGCCTCCAGCGTGGCGACGCCGCTGGAGCGGTCGCTGGGCAGCATCGCCGGCGTCAACCAGATGAGCAGCCGCAGCAGCCAGGGCTCGACGCGGATCATCATCGAGTTCGATCTCGACCGCGACATCAACGGCGCCGCGCGTGAGGTTCAGGCGGCAATCAACGCCGCGCGCAATCTGCTACCCAGCGGTATGCGCAGCATGCCTACGTATCGGAAGGTCAACCCGTCGCAGGCGCCGATCATGGTGCTGTCGCTGACCTCCGATGTACTCGACAAAGGCCAGCTCTACGACATCGGTTCCACGGTGCTCGCGCAGAAGTTATCGCAGGTGCCCGGCGTGGGTGAGGTGCAGGTCGGTGGCAGTTCGCTACCGGCGGTACGCGTCGAACTGCAACCGCAACAGCTCGAGCAGTACGGCGTGTCTCTCGACGAGGTTCGTCAGACCATCGCCTCGGCCAACGTACGCCGGCCCAAAGGCATGGTCGAAGACGATCACCGTCATTGGCAGGTACAAGCCAGCGACCAACTGCACGAGGCGGCTGATTACCTGCCGCTGATCATTCGCTACCAGGACGGCGCCGCGTTGCGCCTGAGCGACGTGGCCAAAGTCAGCGATGCGGTCGAGGATCGCTACAACGACGGATTCTTCAACAACGAACGCGCCGTGCTGCTGATCATCAACCGCCAGGCTGGCGCCAACATCATCGAAACCATCGAAGGCATTCGCAATGAATTGCCGGCCCTGCAAGCAATCGTGCCTGGTAGCGTCAAGATGGCGGTGGCGATGGATCGTTCTCCAGTCATCCGCGCGACGCTGCATGAGGCCGAGCGCACATTGCTGATCGCGGTGGGGCTGGTCATCGTGCTGGTGTTCCTCTTTCTCGGTCGGCTGCGCACGGCGTTGATCCCGGCGCTGGCGGTGCCGGTATCGCTGGTTGGCACCTTCGCCGTGATGTACCTGTTCGGCTTCTCGCTCAATGTGCTGTCGTTGATGGCCTTGATTTTGGCCGCCGGGCTGGTGGTGGACGATGCCATCGTGGTGCTGGAAAACATCGCACGACACATCGATGACGGCGTCCCGCCAATGCGCGCCGCGTACATAGGGACGCGGGAGGTGGGCTTCACGCTGCTGTCAATGAACCTGTCGTTGGTGGTGGTGTTCGTTTCGATCCTGTTCATGGGCGGGATCGTGGAGCGGTTGTTTCGCGAGTTCTCCATCACCCTGGCGGCGGCCATCCTGGTCTCGCTGCTGGTCTCGCTGACGTTAACGCCGATGCTCTGCGCACGTTGGTTGAAGCCCCACGACGCATCGCAGGAAGGGCGCCTGCATCGCTGGAGCCACGACGCCCATCAATGGCTGCTGCGTCACTACGACCGATCCCTCGGGTGGGCGCTGCGGCATCACCGGATCATGCTGTTCACCTTGTTGGCGACCATCGGGCTCAACGTTTTCCTCTATATCGAGGTTCCGAAAACCTTCCTGCCCCAGCAAGACACAGGCCAGCTGACCGGCTTCATCCGCGGCGACGATGGGCTGTCGTTCCAGGTCATGCAGCCGAAAATGGAGATCTACCGCCAGGCGGTGCTGGCCGATCCTGCGGTAGAGAGCGTGGCCGGTTTCATCGGCGGACAAGGCGGCATCAACAACGCCTTCATGATCGTTCGCCTCAAGCCGCTGGCTGAACGCAAGATTTCCGCGCAGAAAGTCATCGAGCGCATTCGTGCCAATCAGCCGAAAGTCCCAGGCGGGCGCATGTTCCTCATGGCTGATCAGGATCTGCAGTTCGGCGGCGGGCGACAAAGCAGTTCGGCGTACTCCTACAGCTTGCTGGCCAGCGATCTGGCCGATTTGCGCGCCTGGGTGCCGCAGGTGACGCGCGCGCTGATGGCGTTGCCGGAGCTGACCAGCATCGATGCCAACGAAGGCGAGGGCGCGCAGCAGATCAGCCTGCAAGTGGACCGCGACGCGGCCAAGCGCTTGGGTATCGATATGAGCACGGTCACCACCTTGCTCAACAACGCATTCAGCCAGCGGCAAATATCCACTATTTACGAATCGCTCAACCAGTATCAGGTGGTGATGGAGATCGACCCGGCATACGCCCAGCATCCTGAGGTGCTGGAACAGATTCAGGTGATTACCAGCGATGGTCGGCGGGTGCCCCTGGCCGCTTTCGCAAGCTATGAGCGCAGCCTCGAAGAAGACCGCGTCAGCCATGAGGGGCAGTTCGCCGCGGAAAACATCGACTTCGATCTGGCGCCCGGTGTGAGTCTCGATCAGGCGACACGGGCGATCGAGCGTGCGGTTGCCGCCATCGGCATGCCCAGCGAGGTGCAGGGGCGTCTGGGCGGTACCGGAGATGTCTTCAAGGCCACGCAGGAAGGGCAGCCGCTGATGATTCTCGGTGCCTTGCTGCTGGTGTATATCGTGCTCGGCATCCTCTACGAGAGTTACATCCATCCGTTGACGATTCTTTCCACGCTGCCTTCAGCGGGTGTCGGCGCGTTGCTCGCAATCATCCTGATGCGCGAACAGTTCAGCCTGATCTCTCTGCTCGGTCTGTTCCTGTTGATCGGCGTGGTCAAGAAGAACGCGATCCTGATGATCGATCTGGCGCTGCAATTCGAGCGCAACGACCACTTGTCTCCGCAAGAGTCGATTCGCCGTTCCTGCCTGTTGCGCTTTCGCCCAATTCTGATGACTACCATGGCCGCGATCCTCGGCGCCTTGCCGTTGCTCATGGGCGGTGCCGAAGGCGCCGAGATGCGCCAACCGCTGGGCCTGACCATCGTCGGTGGGTTGATCCTCAGCCAGATCCTCACGCTCTACACCACGCCGGTCGTCTATCTGTATCTCGACCGCGCGCGTCATCGCTTCAACCGCTGGCGTGGTGTGCGCACCGATGCCGCTCTGGAAAATCCGCTATGAATTCGTCGTATTTGAAATCCCCCTTGCGCCCGCTGGCCATGATGGTCATGGCGTTTTCGCTCGGCGCTTGTACCTTGGGTCCTGACTACCAGCGGCCGGATCTGCCCGTTGCCACGGAGTTCAAGCAGGCCGAGGGATGGAAGACCGCCGCGCCGGCGGACGTCTTGCAGCGTGGCGATTGGTGGGCGCTTTACGGCGATGCCGAACTGAATGCGCTGGTTGGCCGGCTGAACGTTTCCAACCAGAATCTGGCGGCAGCCGAAGCGCAGTACCGCCAAGCGCGTGCTTTGGTAAGGGGGGCGCGCTCGCAACTGTTTCCCATCGTGGGGGCCAGTGGCGGTGTGTCGCGCGGGGGGCAGGGTAGCTCTGGAAATAGCTCCTCGCAGTACATCGGTAGCAGTAGCGGTGTAAGCGAGAGCTACGAGATTGGCCTCGACGCCTCTTGGGAGCTCGACATCTGGGGACGCCTGCGCCGCAATCTGGAGGCCAATCGCGCCAACATGCAAGCGAGTGCGGCGGACTTGGCGGCGGTCCGCCTGAGTCTGCAATCCGAACTGGTCCAGACCTATCTGCAATTGCGCGTAATGGACGAGCAGCAGCGGTTGCTGGACCAGACGGTCGAGGCGTTCGCCCGCTCGCTGCGCCTGACAGAAAACCAGTACGAAGCTGGCATCGTGCCCAAGTCCGATGTCAGTCAGGCGCTGACCCAGCTTAAAAGCACCCAGGCCCAGGCGATCGACCTGCGCTGGCAGCGGGCACAGATGGAGCATGCCATCGCGGTGCTCGTTGGCGTGCCGCCCTCGGAGCTGACCATTGCCGAGCGCCGCGACATCCCACAGTTGCCCGAGGTGCCACTGGCTTTGCCGTCGCAATTGCTGGAGCGCCGACCAGACATCGCCTCGGCCGAGCGCCAAGTCATCGCAGCCAATGCGCAGATAGGCGTGGCCGAAGCGGCCTGGTATCCAGACCTGACTCTGAGCGCCAGTGGCGGCTATCGCAACAGCAGCTTCAGCGATCTGATCAGCGTGCCCAACCGCTTCTGGTCGCTGGGCCCTCAGTTGGCGCTGACGCTGCTCGACTTCGGCGCTCGCCGTGCCGAACTGGAACAGGTGGAAGCCAGCTATGACCAGACCGTGGCCAACTATCGCCAGACGGTGCTCGATAGCTTCCGTGAAGTCGAGGACAACCTCGTGCAACTCCGCGTCCTGGCCGAGGAGGCGGTTGTACAGCGAGAAGCGCTGGAAGCGGCGCAGGAGTCGCTGCGCCTGATCGAAAACCAGTATCGCGCGGGCACTGTCGACTTCCTCAGCGTCGCGACGGTGCAGACCACTGCATTGAACAACGAGCGGACCAACCTCTTGTTGCTGGGCGATCGGCTGACGGCCAGCGTACAGCTGATTGCGGCGCTTGGCGGTGGTTGGGGCGAGGCTCAACTGGAGCAGGAACCGGTGTTCGAAGGGCCGGAGCGCTGAGTGTTTGGCGCCTGTGGTTACCGGTGATGGATGACGGGGGTTCGTCCAATACCTGACCCGCGATGCAGAGCGTTCGATTAAAAAAACGAAACCCCGCTATCGCGGGGTTTCGTCAGATCAGGCGAGCGCCTGGGTGAACTGGTAGATCAATCGCGCTGCTTGCGATTCACCGTCTGTGCCGCTTTGATGATGTCGGCACCGATCACCGGCTCGAACTCCTTCCATACCGGCCGCATGGCTTCACGCCAGGCTTCGCGCTCGGCAGCGGTGAGCTCGATGATTTGCGACGTGCCGGCCTGGCGGATGCGCTCGCGATGGGCCTGGTTGGCCTCTTCGGCCGCGCGGTTCACCGCGTAAGTCACCTCATCGATGATGCCTTCGAGTTCGGTACGAATGCTGTGTGGGATGCCGTACCAGAAGCGCGTGTTGCTCACCAGCATGTAGTCGAGCACGCCGTGGTTGCTCTCGGTGATGTACGGCTGCACGGTGTGCATGTTCTTGCTGTAGATATTCGACCAGGGATTTTCCGCGCCCTGAACGGTGCCGTTCTGCAACGACGCGAAGACATCGGCAAAGGCGATTTTCTTGGTGGGTGCCCCCACCTGGGCGAACTGTGATTCCAGAACCGCCGACGGCTGAATGCGGAAGGCCAGGCCGTTCGCATCGCTCGGCAAGCGCAGCGCCTTGGTAGCCGACAGCTGTTTCATGCCGTTGTGCCAGTAGGCGAGGCCGGTGATGTTTTCTTTCTCCATCGAGCGCAGCAGCTGACGCCCCTTGGCGCGTTTTTGGAAGCGATTGACGGCGTCCAGATCGTCGAACAGGAACGGCAGATCGAAGACCTGCACCTGCTTGGTGTACTGCTCGAACTTGGCCAGCGAGGGCGCGAGCAGTTGGACTTCGTTCTTGCTCAGGGCTTCCAGTTCGTCGGCATCGCCATACAGCGTGGAGTTGGGGTAGACCTCGACGGTTACCTGACCCGGCAGGCGCTCTTCGACCAGTCGTTTGAACAGCAGGGCGCCCTTGCCCTTGGGGGTTTCTTCGGCGACGACATGGGCGAACTTGATAACGATTGGCTCTGCTTCGACCACTGTCGCGGTCAGTGCCAGCATCAGTCCTGCGAGGGTGATGATCGGCTTGATCATTTGAAAGGCTCTTTATTTTTGGTTGGTTGGCATTACATCCGGGAGCCGAATGCGATTGAGCTTCAACGCGACGTTATGCCAAATAAGCCGAACCACCTAAAGCGCTTTCTCGCAAAATTCATAATTGAAAGAGCGGGAGCGGGAATACATCACAATTTGTCCATCCCATGCGCCGCTGCTTTACCTAGCAAAGCAGCGGCGCAGAGCTATCCGCGTGTCAGCTGTTGGATAGCTGCCAGCCGCCACCCAAGGCTTTGTAGAGCGCGACGACACCCCGGTAAAGCTCGACTTCAGCCTGTGCCTGGGCATCTTCGGCGGCGAGCCGTTCGCGCTCGGCGTCCAACAGTACGAGGAAGTCCACCGTGCCCTCGCGGTAGCGAATTTCCGCTTGCTGCGCCGCCGCTCGGCTGGCGCTGGATTGACGCAGCAGTGACAACAACCTTTCCTGAGCACGGGCGTAGTCGCTGAAGGCGTTCTCCGACTCTTCCAGCGCCAGCAACACCTGCTGTTCATAGCTCGCCAGCGCGCCCTCGGCATCGGCCTCGGCACCGCGCAATCTGGCTCGCACGCTGCCCATGTCGAACGCCGCCCAGCTGATGCTCGGTGCGGCTCCCCAGGCCTGCGCGGCGCTGGAGCCAATCTGCGAACCGCGTCCGGCGATGAAACCGAGGAAGCCGGACAGGCTCACCCGCGGAAACAGATCCGCCGTTGCGACGCCAACACTGGCGGTGGCTGCGGCCAGTTGGCGCTCTGCCGCCCGGATGTCTGGACGACGGCGCAGTAGTTCGCCGGGGTCGCCAATCGGTAGCGCTTTGGCAATCGCCGGCAGTTCACGTGGCGACAGGTCGATGCTGAGCTGATCGGCGCGCTGGCCGAGCAGCGTAGCGATGCGATTGCGCGCGCGGCTTTGGGCCGCCTGAAATTGCGGCAGGCTGGCCTCGGTGGCGGCCAAACGAGCATCGGCGCGCAGCACATCGAGTTCGCTACCCATACCGGCTTCGCGCAGCTGTTCGGTCAATTGATGCGAGTCGCGCTGATTGTCCAGGTTCTCCCGAGCGATGCGCTCGCGCAGCTGGGCGCCGCGCAGCTGCCCATAGGCATCCACCAGTTCGGCGATCAGGCTCACTTGCAGTTGGTAGAGCTCGGCTTCGGCGGCTTCAGTCTGTGCTTCGCTGGCTTCGATACGCCGCTGGATACGCCCGAACAAGTCCAGCTCCCAGGCCATATCCAGGCCCAGGTCGTAGCGCTCGATGTTGCTGCGCTCTTCGCTGAAACCAGGCTGCTGCGCTTTGCCGTATTCAGCGCTGGCGCCGGCTGTCACGGTAGGCAAGCGATCATTGGCGGCATCGTCACGGATCGAGCGCGCCGCACGTAGCCTGGAGAAGGCGATGCGCAGCTCTCGGTTTTCGGCCAAGGCCTGACCGACCAACGCGTCCAGCGTGGGGTCTTCAAACTGGCGCCACCAGGCGGATTCGAACCGTGAGCGGTCGAAGTCTTTTGCGGCGGAGCGATCAATCTCTGCCGGCGCCGTTTCTGGCGTACGGTAATCGGGCCCGACCGCACAGGCGCTGAGGGCCAATATTGCGGCTAGCAGGAGCGGGGTGGTGATAACAACCTTCATGCATGGATCTCCTTCAGTACAGCCTTTTTCTCCTCGCGCCGTTCGACGAAAGCGCGAATCACCAGATAGAACACCGGGGTCAGCAGTAGCCCGAAGAAGGTCACGCCGAGCATCCCGCTGAACACCGCCACTCCCATGGCATGGCGCATCTCGGCACCGGCACCGCTGGACAACACCAGCGGCACCACGCCCATGATGAAGGCGAAGCTGGTCATCAGGATCGGGCGCAGCCGTAGCCGGCAGGCTTCGAGTACTGCAGCCAACCGATCCATGCCTTCTTCCTGCTTATCCTTGGCGAACTCGACGATGAGGATCGCGTTCTTGCACGCCAGACCCACCAGCACGATCAAGCCGATTTGGGTGAACACGTTGTTATCACCGCCCGAGAGAATTACTCCGACGATGGCCGACAGCAGCGTCATCGGCACGATCAGGATCACGGCCAGCGGCAGGCTCCAGCTCTCGTATTGCGCCGCCAGTACCAGGAAAGCCAGCAGCACGCAGAGTGGGAAGACGAACATCGCGGTGTTGCCGGCGAGAATCTGCTGATAGGTCAGCTCGGTCCATTCGTAACTCATGCCGTTCGGCAGCTCGGCCTGGAGCAAGCGCTCCATGGCGTCTTCGGCTTGACCGGAGCTGTAGCCCGGAGCCGCAGCACCATTGATTTCCGCCGTGAGGAAGCCGTTGTAATGCATCACACGATCCGGTCCGGCGCTGTCGCTGACCTTGACGAAAGTCGACAGCGGCACCATCTCGCCACGGTCGTTGCGAACCTTCAGCTGGCCAATCTGGTCAGGCGTCAGGCGAAACTTCTGCTCAGCCTGGACGTTGACCTGATAGGTGCGGCCGAAGCGGTTGAAGTCGTTGGCATACAGCGAGCCCAGGTATACCTGCATGGTGTCGAAAATCTGGTCGATCGGCACGCCATGGGTCTTGGCTTTTTCACGGTCGATGTCGGCATCGATTTGCGGCACGTTGACCTGATAGCTGGTGAACAGCCCGGCCAGCTCCGGATATTCAGCGCTCTTGGCAATGACGTTCTGGACCTGCTTGTAGAGCTCTTCGTAGCCAAGGTTGCCACGGTCCTGCACTTGCACGCGGAAACCGCCGATAGTGCCCAATCCCTGTACCGGTGGTGGCGGGAAGATTGCGAGATAGGCTTCCTGGATACCTGAAAACTGACCGTTAAGCACAGCGGCAATGGCTCCGGCGGACATGTCATCGTCCTTGCGCTGATCGAAGTCCTTCAGGGCAACGAAGACGATGCCGCTGTTCGGGCTGTTAGTAAAACCATTAATCGACAGGCCAGGGAAGGCGATGGTGTTTTCGACGCCGGGGTGCTTACCAGCGATTTCCGACATTTGCTTGATTACGTCCTCGGTACGGTCCAAGGTCGCGGCGTCCGGCAACTGAGCGAAGGCCACTAGATACTGCTTATCCTGCGGCGGCACGAAACCTGTCGGCGTGCTGGCAAAACCCATGTACCCCAAGCCCACCAAGCCGACATAGACCACTAGGGCGATACCGCTGCCACGCAGGATGCGCTTCACCGCGCCCACGTAACCGTGGCTGGCACGCTCGAACACACGGTTGAACGGCGCAAACAGCCAGCCGCCGAAGAGCTTGTCCAGCAAGCGCGAGAAGCCGTCCTTAGGCGCGTCCTGGCTGCGCAGCAGTGCGGCCGCAAGTGCCGGAGACAGGGTTAGCGAGTTGAACGCCGAAATCACCGTTGAGATAGCGATGGTCAACGCGAACTGCTGGTAGAACTGCCCGGTAAGGCCAGAGATGAATGCAGTCGGAATGAAGACCGCGCAGAGCACCAGGGCGGTGGCGATAATCGGACCGGTCACCTCCTTCATGGCCTGCTTCGTGGCTTCGACCGGCGACTTGCCGAGGCCGATGTTGCGTTCGACGTTTTCCACCACGACGATGGCGTCGTCCACCACAATGCCGATGGCTAGCACCAGGCCGAACAGTGACAACGCATTGAGCGAGAAGCCGAGCATGTGCATGACGGCGAAGGTGCCGATCAGCGACACCGGCACGGCGGCCAGCGG
Source organism: Pseudomonas sp. MTM4 (assembly GCF_019355055.1). Lineage (NCBI taxonomy): Bacteria > Pseudomonadati > Pseudomonadota > Gammaproteobacteria > Pseudomonadales > Pseudomonadaceae > Pseudomonas > Pseudomonas sp. MTM4. The sequence continues at coordinate 766,086 of NZ_CP048411.1, read as the reverse complement.
AATGATCGAGGCGCGCCAGGTCTGCAGGAACAGGATCACCACGAGCACCACCAGCACGATGGCTTCGAGCAGCGTGTGCACCACCGCCTCGATGGAACCGCGCACGAAAATGGTCGGGTCATAGACAATTTCGTAGTCCACCCCCTCAGGAAAATCCTTTTTCAGCTCGGCCATGCGGGCCCGCACCGAGTCGGAAATTTCGATGGCATTGGAGCCCGGACGCTGGAATACCGGGATGGCGACGGCGGGCTGGTTGTTCAGTAGCGAGCGCAGGGCGTATTGGGCGGACCCCAGTTCGATGCGTGCGATATCCCTGAGGCGAGTGATCGAGCCGTCTTCGCCTGCGCGAATGATGATGTTCTCGAATTCCTCCTCGGTGACCAGTCGGCCCTGAGTGTTGATCGAAAGTTGGAAATCAGTCGCCCCCGGTGCTGGCGGCGCACCCAGCGAGCCGGCCGCGACTTGACGGTTCTGCTCACGGATAGCGTTGACTACATCGGACGCAGTGAGATTGCGCGAGGCGACCTTGTTCGGGTCGAGCCAAACGCGCAAGGAATAGTTGCCCATGCCGAACAGTTGCACGTCGCCGATTCCGTCCAGGCGCGCCAGCTCGTCCTTGACGTTGAGCGCCGCGTAGTTGGACAGGTAGAGCATGTCGTAGCGCTCATCCGGCGAGGTCAGGTGGACCACCATGGTCAGGTCCGGCGATGCCTTGTCGACCGTTACACCGAGGCGCTGCACCTCGGTGGGCAGGGTCGGCATGGTACGGGTCACCCGGTTCTGCACCTGCACCTGGGAGTTGTCCAGATCCGTGCCGAGCGCGAAGGTGATGGTCAGGGTCAGCTTGCCGTCGGCGGTGGCCTGAGACGACATGTAAAGCATGCCCTCGACGCCAGTGATGGCCTGTTCCAGCGGCGAGGCGACGGTTTCACCGATCACCTTGGGGTTGGCGCCGGGGAATTCGGCGCGCACCACCACGGTAGGTGGCACTACTTCCGGATACTCGCTGATGGGCAGCTGGAACAGCGATATGGCGCCGCCAATGAGGATCACCAGGGAGAGCACCGCCGCGAAGATCGGCCGCTGAATGAAGAATTGAGAGAAATTCATGACGCACTCCGGGGGAGAGGGTGCTCATCACGCACCCTGACGGAATCGGTTTTCGGGGTGTGCGCCGGGGCGCACTTTCGACTGGCTGCGGCGTTGGCTCAGCTATTTGGGCGCCGTGTCACGCTGCGGTCGACCACCTCGGTCTTGAACGCCGCAGTAATGGCGCGATGCTGCTCCTTGAGCGCGGCGAGGGTTTCGGCGTCCGCCATCGGCACGGTTTTCGGCTCAACCGCGTTGCCCGGGCGGACACGCTGCAGGCCGTTGACGACGATGGTTTCCCCTTCGTTGAGACCGCTGCGGACGATGCGCAGCCCTTCGAGTTTCGGTCCGAGCTCGATGGAGCGGTAATTCACCTTGCCGTCCTCGAGCACCAGCACGAACTTCTTGCCCAGATCGGTTCCCACCGCGACGTCCTTGATCAACACCGCATCGTAGGTGGCGCTGCCAACAAGCTTCATCCGCGCATAAAGACCAGGCGTGAAGCGCCCGTCACGGTTGTCGAACACGGCGCGCCCGCGGATGGTGCCTGTACGCGGATCGACCTGGTTGTCGATGAAGTCCATGCGGCCGAGGTGCGGGTGACCGTCTTCACTGGAAAGCCCGAGGTAGACCGGAGTCGCCTCGCCACGTGTGCCGTTGCGGGCCAGCTCGCGGTACTTCAGGTAGGTACGCTCATCCGCCTCGAAGTAGGCGTAGACCTCGTTGGTGGAAACCAGCGTAGTGAGCAGCGCCTCGCCAGCGTTCACCAGATTGCCGGCGGTGATCATGGCGCGACCCGCGCGGCCATCGATGGGTGCAGTGACGCGGGTAAAGCTGAGGTCCAGCTTGGCTGCGTCCAGTTGTGCCTGTATGGCCGCGACTGCGGATTTCGCTTCGCTGGCGGCGCTGACGCGAGCGTCGGCCAATTCAGCGGAAATAGCATTATTGGCCCGTAGCCGCTCGCCGCGCTGGGCTTCGCTGGCGGTGCGTTGCTGCGTGGCGCGCGCCTGTTGCAGTTCGGCCTGCAGACGCTTGACCTGAGCCTCGAACGGGCGCGGGTCGATCTGGAACAGCAGATCGCCTTTCTTGACCAGTGCGCCTTCTTCGAACGCGACCTTGTCGATGAAGCCGGAAACCCGCGGGCGGATATCGACCGACTCCGGCGCTTCCAGACGCCCGGTGAGCTCGTCCCATTCGGTGACCTGTTGCTCGATGACTTCAGCGACGCTGACAGCCGGCGCCGGCATCGCCGCCTCGGTGGCTTCAGGCGCCTGCCCACATGCACTGACAAGCGCAGCTACAACTGCAACCAGTGGGTAACGCAGGGCGTTGAATGAACGTTCCATGCTTGACTCCGCAACTCGGTTTTTTATGTTGGGCGAAGTGTGCGGGGCAGGTTCTCGATGCAGAAATCGAACGAGGCGAATGTGAATATCATTCCCGATGATGTTGCAGACTGTTTCATCAATGGCGGGATGGGCGTTCTCGTGGGCTGAAGCCCACCCTACGGAAGGTTTCGCGCTCTTATAGTGATTGTAGGGTGGGCTTCAGCCCACCACAGCGGGCGAAGCGCCGCTGGCCCACACGACAGAAAACGCGGCGATCAGAGACTATCCGGATCGCCGACGAACATTTGAATCCGCGAGCGCAGCCAGCGTTCGGCGGGGTCGTTGTCCTGGGCGCCGCGCCAGGCCATGGAGAGTTCGAAGTCCTGGCTGGTCTCGAAGGGTAGCGGCTCGGCGCGAACGCCACCGTTGGCGGCCAGGGCAGCAGCGGCGTAATCCGGCACGGTCGCGACCAGATCGGTGCCGGCCAGCAGACTGGCCAGTCCATTGAACTGCGGCACGGCCAGCACCACCTTGCGCTTGCAGCCGTGCAGCGCCAGTTCTTCGTCGATGTAGCCGTTCAGGTCGCCGGCGAAGGACACCATCGCGTGCGGGCGCGAGCAGTAATCGTCCAGGCTCATGCGGCCTGGGATGCTGTCGGCGCGCAGCAACATGGGCTTCGGCCGTCTCAACACCTTGCGCTTGGCATTGGCCGGCAGCTCCACCGTGTAGCAGACGCCCACCGAGATTTCCCCGGATGCCAGCAGGCCCGGCATCAAAAGGTAATTGGCGCGCCGCACCACCAGCACCACACCCGGAGCCTCGGCGCGTATGCGCCTGAGCAATTGAGGCAGCAAGGCGAATTCCACCTCGTCGGTCAAACCGATGCGGAACACCAGTTCACTGGTCGCCGGATCGAAAGTCGAGGCGCGGCTGACCGCGGTGGAAATCGAGTCCAGCGCAGGCGAGAGCAGGCCGGCGATTTCCTGTGCGCGAGCAGTGGGCTCCATGCTGCGGCCCGTGCGCACGAACAGCGGATCGTCGAACAGCGTGCGCAGACGAGCCAAAGCGGCGCTGATCGCTGGCTGGCCGAGAAACAGCTTTTCAGCCGCCCGCGTCACGCTGCGCTCGTGCATCAGCGTTTCGAAGACGATCAGCAGATTCAGATCCAGGCGGCGGAGGTCGTTGCGATTCATGCCATTCATTCACGCGTGTGTGGCCACGCAAGATGCTGCGGGCTTCGGAGGGTGCGTCTGCATTCTAGACAGATCGGGGTGACGCCGGCATGTCCATTTCCGCTTTGCAATGACACAAACCTGCAGGACGGGATGCGGCTTTACGTACAGCCGAACATCATTGGCGCGCATGGCGACTATCGAACGGAATGCGGGCATCGCGACTGGAGTTGTGCCGACAGTGCAGATAGAGTCGCTAATACAGTAGTAATCGAGGGGTCTTTCAATGTCCCGCATGATCCGTTTCCATCAGTTCGGTCCTGCCGAAGTGCTGCGTTATGAACAGCAGGACGTGCCACGGCCAGGTCCTGGTGAAGTGCTGATCGGCGTGAACGCGATCGGCATCAGCTGGAGCGATGTGCTTTGGCGGCAAGACCTTGCGCCACGCCATGCACAGTTGCCCGCCGGGCTCGGCTGCGAAGTCGCCGGTGAAGTGCTGGCGGTGGGCGATGAGGTGGATGGTTTTGTCGTCGGTGATCGGGTGGCGAGCTTTCTTGCTCATGACCTCAACCGGTATCCGTTGTACGGCGAGAAGGTGCTGCTGCCTCAGTTCTCTCTTGTTCACTATCCGGACATGCTCAGCCCGGTTGAGGCCTGCGTGCATTACATGCCGGCGTTGGTCGCGTACTTCGCATTGGTCGAACTGGCGCAACTCGAACCCGGACAGTATGTCCTGGTGACCGAAGCGAGCCATTGCACCGGACCGATCGCCGTGCAGCTGGCCAAGGCGTTGGGCGCTCGGGTGATAGCCACCTGCGAGACCGCCGAAGATCGGGACTTTCTCCGCACGCTGGGCGCCGAAACGGTGATCGTCACCGAAGAGGAAGACCTGGTTGGCCGCCTGCAGAAAATCACCGCTGGCGCGGGCGTCGAGGTGGTACTTGACGCCTGTGGCGGTCCTCAGATGAAGCTGCTGGGCGATGTCATCGCACCACGCGGCAAGCTGATCCTCTACGGGCTCAACGGCGGCAACGAGACAGCCTTTCCTGCGTGCGCGGCGTTCAAGAAAAACTTCAAATTCTTCCTTCATTGTTTGTGCGATTTCACCGGCCAGCCGGAATTGGGCATCGAGCAGAACCGTGACGCGCTCCGGCGCGCGCTGCTGCACATCAACCAGCTCACCGCCGACCGGCTGATCACGCCCCAGGTCGACAAGGTATTCGCGTTCGATGAGGTGGTTGCCGCCCACCGGTACGTCGAGAGCGGTATCCCGCGCGGGCGGGTCGTGCTCGGCGTCGAATGATGGAGGCGCTGCGCAGGGGGCCTCTCATCGCTTCATAGAAACTTTCCACTCTCCGTCCAAGTCCTCCGAAGACAGGTAATTCACTCGACGGAGGAAAAGCACATGGGCGAAGAAAACCAGACCTTGCCACCTCAGGAGCAACCGGAGCCCGGCAAGGAAGGCTTGATGAACCCGCGCCCGGAGTTCAAGGGCGAAGACTACAAGGCAGCCGGCAAGCTGCAGGGCAAGGTGGCGATCATCACGGGCGGCGACAGCGGCATTGGTCGCTCGGTGGCCGTGCTGTTCGCCCGAGAAGGCGCCGATGTGGCAATTCTCTATCTCGACCAACACCAGGACGCGGACGAAACCCGCAAAGTGGTCGAAAGCCATGGCCGTCAATGCCTGACCTTTGCTGGCGATGTGGCCGATCGTGAGGTCTGCCGCAAGGTCATCGACGAGACGCGGGCCAAGTTCGGCAAGCTCGACATCCTGGTCAATAACGCCGCCGAACAGCATCCGCAGGAGCGCCTGGAAGACGTCAGCGAAGAGCAGTGGGAGAAGACCTTCCGCACCAATATCTTCGGCATGTTCCAGATGACCAAGGCGGCGCTGCCGCACCTCAAGCAGGGTGCGTCCATCATCAATACCACCTCGGTAACGGCCTACAAGGGCAGCCCGCAGCTGCTCGATTACTCGGCCACCAAAGGCGCTATCACTGCGTTTACCCGCTCGCTGTCGATGAACCTGGCCGAGCGCGGCATCCGTGTGAACGGCGTAGCGCCAGGCCCGATCTGGACGCCGCTGATTCCGTCGACCTTCGATGCGGACAAGGTCGCGAAATTCGGCGCCAACGTGCCGATGAAGCGTCCTGGCCAGCCGGACGAAGTGGCGCCGGCCTATGTCTATCTCGCCAGCAGCGATTCGTCCTATGTCAGCGGCCAGGTGATGCATGTGAACGGCGGTACGGTGCTCAACGGCTGAGCACCAGTCGACAGGAGAAAAGCTTATGCCTCGCACGATCTGGAAGGGCGCCGTCAGTTTCGGCTTGGTTCATATTCCCGTCGCGCTGGTGCCGGCCACCACCCGCACGGGAATCGATTTTGATTGGCTGGACAAACGCAGCATGGACCGGGTCGGCTACAAACGCATCAACAAGACCACCGGCGAAGACATCGACAGCGAGAACATCGTCAAGGGCGTCGAATACGAGAAGGGTCACTACGTCGTGATAAGCGACGATGAGATCAAGGCCGCGCACCCGAAGGCGACACAGACGGTGGATATCGTCGCCTTCGTCGATGCCAAGGACATCTCCTTTCTTTATATCGATACGCCGTACTACCTGACGCCCGACCGGCGGGGCGAAAAAGTCTACGCACTCTTGCGTGAAACGCTGATCCAGACCGGCAAGGTCGGCATCGCCAATGTGGTGCTGCGCAACAAGCAGCACCTGGCGGTGGTGATGCCACTGGGCAAGGCGCTGGTGATGAACACGCTGCGCTGGGCCGATGAGGTGCGCGGCGTGGAATACCTGGAGATGAAGGACGAAGCGCTCAATGCCGACCTCAACCCGCGCGAGCTGGACATGGCCAAGCGACTGGTCGAGGACATGAGCGACGAGTGGAACCCCGACCAGTACAAAGACACCTTCCAGGACCAGATCATGGACCTGGTGGAGACCAAGGCACGCGAAGGCAAGCTCGAAGCCGTGGGCGGACCGGAAGAGGCGGTCGATCGTCGCAGCGCCGATGTCATCGACCTCACCGAACTGCTCAAACGCAGCCTGGCTGGGAAACCTGGCAAAAAAACAGCGCAGGCCGAAGAAGTCGACGACGAAGACGACACCGAAGAGCAGGCGCCGCGCAAACGCACGGCGAGCAAAAGCGCCGCCAGCAAGCCCAAGGCACCGGCCAAGTCCACGGCGAGCAAATCCTCCGGCAGCAAGTCGTCCACCACAAGCAAGAGTGCCGCCAGTAAGTCCACCAGGAAGAAAGCCAGCTGATTCAGGCCGTGTGAAAACGTAGCGAGCGAAGGTTAGGCGGGGCCGCCCAGGCAAGAACTGGGCGGCCCCATAAAAACAGGCGAAGAAGCGGACTGGGCTCGCACTCGAGTTTACGAGTTGTAAATGAGCATTCCGACTGGGCTCGCATCCGAGCCTGTTTTTAACGCCGCATTACCGAGCGCAGTAATTTTCACATGGCCTGGATCCACGAGGAGCCTCATGTCAGCAACACCCGGCAAGAGCAAACGCCCCGATGTGGGCGGCATCGGTATCAGCAGTCCGCAACGCGTCATCGATGCGCAAAGCGGCGCCACCAAGTTGCAGCTGGCGGAATACTATCTGTCGGTGGGCAATTGGCTGACGCCGCATCTGGCCGGACGCCCCCTGTCCATCGTCCGCGCGCCGGACGGGGTGGATGGAGATAGTTTCTTTCAGCGCCATTGCGGCCGACTGAAAATGCCGCACATGCGCGTGCTGGACAAATCCCTCGACCCTGAACACGCCCGCCTGATCCAGGCCGACAGCATCACGGCAGTGGTCGAGGCGGCGCAGATGGGCACCGTCGAGTTTCATACCTGGAACGCCCGCAGCGACCGTATCGATCGACCGGACCGAATCGTCTTCGACCTCGATCCTGACCCGGCGCTGCCGTGGTCGAGCATGGTCGAGGCGACCTGTATGACACTCGATCTGCTCGACGAGCTGGGTCTCAAGGCCTTTCTCAAAACCAGTGGTGGCCGCGGTATGCACGTGGTGGTGCCGATCGATCGCCGTCAGGGTTGGGATTGCATCAACGAGTTCGCTCGTGGCGTGACGATGCGCCTGGCGCGAGAGGCGCCAGATAAATTCGCGGAGAAGATGGGGCCGAAGAATCGAATCGGCAAAATATTCGTCGACTATCTGCGAAATCAGCGCGGCGCCAGCACAGTCGCGGCTTACTCGGCTCGTGCGCGGCCCGGCTTGCCGGTGTCGGTGCCTATCGGTCGCGACGAGCTGGAGCAGATCGCCGGGGCGAACCAGTGGAACATCCTCAACCTGCATCAACGCTTGGCGTAGCAGTCTGGCGATCCTTGGTCTGATTACGCATCGACTCGCCAATCCATATCGGCATCGTTGCTAAAAGCACTCGCGCAAGACGGGTGACCTTTCTTTTGCCGAATCTCCAGCTAGCCTTTGAACTAGCGTAGCGAACATGCACCTAACCCATCAGCAGTCTGCAATAACCGCCGTAGAGCGGTTGCAGATGTGATAGGCAGAACATAACGAGTAACAGGAGATACCGATGACCGTGCGAGTATCCCGGCGACAGTTCCTGAAGTTCGGTGCGACCGCTGTAGGCGCATCGAGCATGGCCATGATGGGGTTTGCGCCTGATGAAGCCGTCGCGTCGATTCGTCACTTCAAACTGACCGGCGCCAAAATTTCTCGCAATATCTGCACCTACTGCTCGGTAGGTTGCGGCATGTTGCTCTACTCACGTGGAGACGGCGCCGCCAACGTGGTCGATCAGATCTACCACGTCGAAGGCGATCCGGACCATCCGGTCAGTCGTGGCTCGCTCTGTCCAAGAGGCGCAGGCGTACTCGACTTCATCAACAGCGAATCCCGGGTCAAATATCCGGAAGTGCGTGAGCCGTTCACCAACGAGTGGAAGCGCATCAGCTGGGATGAAGCCTTCACGCGCATCGCGCGACACATGAAGGACGACCGCGACAAGAATTTCGAAACCCATGACGAGCAGGGGCGGCTGGTCAACCGCTGGTTGACGACCTCCATGGTGGCGGCCTCGGCCTGTACCAACGAGACGGCGTACATCACGCAGAAGATCACCCGGGCGCTCGGCATTCTTCAACTCGACAACCAGGCGCGCGTTTGACACGGACCAACGGTGGCAGGTCTTGCCCCAACATTTGGTCGCGGTGCCATGACGAACCACTGGGTCGACATCGCCAATGCTGACGTCATTCTGTCCATGGGCGGCAACTCGGCCGAAGCGCATCCCGTGGGATTCCGCTGGGTCATGCATGCCAAGGAGCGCAGCAATGCGATCCTGATTTCCATCGATCCACGCTTCAACCGCACCACGGCGGTGGCGGACTATCACGCTTGGCTCCGTACCGGCACGGACATCGTGTTCCTGGGTGGTTTCATCAACTACCTGATCGCATCCGACCGTTACGCCCACGAATACGTGCGGGAATACACCGACGCCAGCCTGATCGTCGCCGAAGGTTTCGGTTTCGATGACGGGTTGTTCGTGGGTTACAACCCCGAAGATAAGACCTACAACCGCGAAACCTGGAATTTCGAGCTGGATGAGCGCGGCTTCGCTCGCTCCGATCCAAGCCTCGAACATCCACGTTGCGTGTTCCAGCTGATGCGCGAGCATTACAGCCGTTACACCATCGAACAGGTGGAAAACGTCTGCGGCATGCCCAAGGCCAAGGTGCAGGAGTTGTGGGATCTGATGGCGCAGACATCTGCGCCCGACAAGACCATGACCATCCTCTACGCACTGGGCTGGACGCAGCACACCATCGGTTCGCAGATCATCCGTTGCGGTGCGATGGTGCAGCTGCTGCTCGGCAACATGGGTATGCCTGGTGGCGGTGTGAACGCTTTGCGAGGCCACTCCAACATTCAGGGCCTGACCGACATCGGGCTGCTGTCCAACCTCCTGCCCGGCTACCTCAACCTGCCATCGGCAAACCTGCAAACCTACGCCGACTACATGGAGACGCGCATCAAGGCGCCGCTGGTGGAAGGCGAGGTGTCGTACTGGAAATTCTACGAGCGCTTCTTCGTCAGCCTGATGAAAGACTGGTACGGCGACGTCGCCACGGCGGAAAACAACTGGTGCTACGACTGGTTGCCGAAACTCTCCGTGCCGATCTACGACGTGCTTTACGCCATCAACGACATGACGCTGGGCAAGATGACCGGTGCGTTCTGCCAGGGCTTCAATATCCTGGCGGCGTTTCCGAACAAGGCCAAGGTCATGGATGGGCTGTCGAAGCTCAAGTACTTCGTGATCATGGACCCGCTCACGGTGGAGACCGGAGAGTTCTGGAAGAACTTCGGCGAATACCACGATGTCGATCCGTCGCAGATCGGTACTGAAGTATTCCGCCTGCCGACCACCTGCTTCGCGGAGGATGACGGCTCCATTACCAACAGTTCGCGCTGGCTGCAATGGCATGAGAAGAGTGCCCCAGGTCCAGGCGAGTCAATGACCGATACCGAAATTCTCGGTGAGGTCATGTTGCGGTTGAAGCACATGTATCAGGAGGAGGGCGGTGCGTTCCCGGACCCGATCCTGAACATGAGCTGGAACTACAAGGATCCGAATTTTCCGAAGCCCGCCGAATTGGCTCAGGAATACAACGGCAGGGCGCTGGTGGATCTCACCGACGAAGCGGGCAATGTAGTCCGCCGCAAAGGCGAGTTGCTGAAGGACTTCAGCGAGCTGCGTGATGACGGTTCGACGGCCTGCGGTTGCTGGATCTATTCCGGTGCTTGGACCGAAGAAGGCAACATGATGGCCCGGCGCGACAACTCCGACCCGTACAACACCGGCAATACGCTGGGGTGGGCCTGGGCTTGGCCAATGAACCGGCGAATCCTCTACAACCGCGCTTCAGCCCGGCCAGACGGCACACCATGGGCACCCAACAAAGCGTTCGTCTGGTGGAATGGCGAACGCTGGACCGGGGCGGATGTGCCTGACTTCCCGCTCACATCGCCGCCGTCCCAGGGCGTCGGCCCCTTCATCATCACCCAGTCTGGAGGCGGGCACTTTTTCGCTTGCGAATGGCTGAACGAAGGGCCATTCCCGGAGCACTACGAGCCGATGGAGAGCCCCATCGATCGCAACCCGATGAGTCCAAATAACCCGTTGGCGATGAACAATCCGATCGCTCGTGTCTTCGAGCAGGATCGAGATTCGTTTGGCTCCAACAAGGACTTCCCCTATGCGGCGACGACTTATCGTCTGACCGAGCATTTCCATTACTGGACAGTCCATGCGCGACTCAATGCCATCGCTCAGCCGGAGAAGTTCATCGAGATGGGTGCGGTGCTGGCTGAGGAACTGGGCATCGCTGCGGGCGACCGGGTGCGGGTGACGTCCAAACGGGGCTATATCACCGCCGTTGCGGTGGTGACCAAACGGTTGGTGCCGTTGCAGATCGACGGACGCACCGTGCATCAGATCGGCATCCCAATTCACTGGGGCTTCAAAGGTGTGGCGAAGAAGGCGCACCTGACCAACACCCTCACCCCATTCGTGGGTGACGGAAACACACAGACACCGGAGTTCAAGTCGTTTCTGGTGAACGTGGAGAAGATTGGAGGAGCCGTCTGATGGTTGGTGACCAGATCAATCTGCAAAACATCATCGCCCGCTCGGCGACCACCACGCCCTCGCCGCAGGTGCGGCACGGGGGCGTGGAAAAGGTCACCAAACTGATCGACGTGTCGGTCTGCATCGGCTGCAAGGCCTGCCAGGTCGCTTGTTCGGAATGGAATGACCTGCGCGACGATGTCGGGACCTGCGATGGCACCTACAACAACCCGCAGGACCTGACCGCCGAGTCGTTCGAGGTCATGCGCTTCAGCGAATACGAGGATGAACAGGGCAACCTGGAGTGGCTGATCCGCAAGGACAACTGCATGCATTGCGCCGAGCCGGGCTGCCTCAAGGCCTGCCCATCGCCTGGTGCCATCGTGCAGTACGCCAACGGCATCGTCGATTTCAACTCCGAGCACTGCATCGGCTGCGGCTATTGTGTCGCCGGTTGCCCCTTCGATATCCCGCGAATCTCGAAAAAGGACAACAAGGCGTACAAGTGCACGCTGTGTTCCGATCGGGTGTTCCATGGCCTGGAGCCGGCGTGTGTGAAGAGTTGCCCGACCTCGGCGATCATGTTCGGCACCAAGGAGGACATGCTCGATTACGGCGCTCATCGGGTCCAGCACCTCCAGGGGCGCGGCTACGAAAACGCCGGTATCTACGACCCGTCCGGGGTTGGCGGCACCCACGTGGTTTATGTGCTGCAACACGCCGACAAGCCGGAAATCTACAGTGGCCTGCCGAAAGATCCGCATATCAGCCCGACCGTGGAGCTGTGGAAGGGCGTGACCAAGCCGATCATGTCCGTAGCGCTGGGTGTGTCAGTGCTGGCCGGCTTCTTCCATTACGTCATGAAAGGGCCGAAGGAAGAGCCGGAGGATGATCCGGACCCAGAGCTGGCGGCGGCTGATCGCGAACTTGATCGTCGTGGGGAGGACCGGCTATGAGCCATTCCAACGTCAAATACGGCATTCTGCGTTACGGTTGCTGGGCACGGGTCAACCACTGGCTTATCGCGATCAGCTTCGTATTGCTCACGCTGAGCGGCCTCGCGCTGTTCTATCCGGCCTTCTTCGGGCTCACTGCGCTGTTCGGTGGTCCGGAGCCGACGCGAATCGTGCATCCGTATATTGGCGTGTTCATGTCGCTGTTCTTCATCATCCAGGCGGTGCGCTTCTTCGGCGACAACCTGATACGCCGCCACGATGTGCAGTGGATGAAGCAGATCGGCGACGTGCTCAGCAACCGCGATGAGCGCTTGCCACCGGTAGGCAAGAACAACGCCGGGCAGAAACTGGTGTACTGGATCTTCCTGGCCACCGTACCGGTGCTCTTGATCACAGGCATCGTGCTCTGGCGCCCTTGGATCGCTGATGACATGCCAATCTGGGCGCTGCGCTGGGCCGTGTTGATTCACGCGATCGCTGCATTCATCGCCATCATCACGCTAGTCATTCACGTCTACTCGGCCATCTGGGTCAAAGGCTCGGTGCGGGCCATGACGCAGGGCCGCGTCAGCCACGCCTGGGCGCGTCACCATCACGGGCTGTGGTACGAAGATGTCGTGCGCAACGAGAAATCCGATGCGCAAGCCACGTCGCCCACCAGCGAAGTGCAGGACCGCCGTAGATGAAAGGAGCTGAAGTGAATCATTCGTATGGAAGCGCGCCGTCCGGAATCATGGATGCGCCCCACGTGGTGCTGCCGGATGCCAAGGTGTTTAGCAAACGCGCGACGCGGCTGAGAGAACTGGTCATGCAGGTGCCGTCGCTGGATGAGTTCCTAGCGTTCATGGCCCGTCTGGTACAGGCCCAGCATCAGGTACTGACCGAGCACGAACCTGCCTGGCGACCGGCGCCGGATGCCTTCGATCAAGCGTTGAAGCATGACATGCCACCGTTGGGGTTCCAGGCATTGCGACGAGACGTGCGTTGGTACGCCGATTTGCTCGCCATTCTCGATGCGGTGGAGCTGCACGTGGGCGAACGCCAGCGGCCGTTGCTCGCCGCGCTGCGAGAGATGCCCGCTGAGCGACTCGATGAGCTGGCCGATGACGTGTTCGAAATGCGTCCCGGCAATGAGGCGACTCGCGCGCTATTGCCATTGGTCGCTGCGGCGCTGCAGGTCACCTGGGCACGCCTGGCCATCGGACTACCCAACGCGCCGGCGCGTCCCATCGGTGAGGCGAAGGCGCTTTGCCCGTGTTGCGGTGCCGCACCCGTGGCCAGCGTGGTGCACAACGAGCGTAATCGCAGTGGCGTGCGCTATTTGCATTGTTCGCTTTGCGCGACCGAATGGCATCTGGAACGTGTGAAATGCAGCGTGTGCGACACCGGCGGCAAGCTGCTCTATTTGACGCTCGATGAAGGGCAGGGCAAAGCATTTCTGCCGGTCCAGGCAGAAGCCTGCAACGAATGCCACAGCTACCTGAAAGTCATGCAGCGCGAGCTCCATGGGCGCGCAGACCCGGTTGCCGACGATCTGGCCAGCCTCGCGTTGGACATGCTGCTGGCCGAGCAGGACGAATACGCACGCAGTGGCTACAACCCGTTGCTGGTGATGGGGGCTTAGGCCTTTCCGCGATTGCGGGACTCGGTAGGAAACGACTCTTATCGGTGTCCCGCCACGAGTCTGCAACAGCCGTAAAGCGCCTCGAAGACTACCCAAGTGGGGCACAAACGCATCGGCAGTGTTCCGATGCGATTTCCTTCTGTTTTCTCGACCTTTTCTTGCGCGCTCACCTCGCAACTCAACGTCCGTCAGACAGCCGTACGCAGCGGCTCTCAAGCGGGCTTTCGTGCTGAACTTTTACAGCCTCCTTTGGTTCGGAAGAACAGAGCCCGTGAAACCCGCAGCGGGGTTTCACGACGACAACCCCAACCTTGCCGACGCCGCTCGCGAAGCGGTTGGGTTGCCGTATCGCAATGATTTAGGCCCCAGGAGCCCGTTCGATGAACGACGCACAGCCCCACGCAACCATCCATCCCCGACTTGAACAAGCATTGCAGATGCCGCGTATAGCCATCGAGGCGACCGAGCCGGTGCTCGACGGTGGTCGATTCGCTGCCAAGGCCATCATCGGCCATCCGGTGACCGTGACCACCAAGGTATTCGCCGATGGCCATGATCAGCTGGCCGCCGCGATCTGCTGGCGGACCAACGATGAAAGCGGCTGGCGTCGCGCTCGTCTCAAGCTGCTCGGCAACGACAAGTGGGAAGGTCATTTCACCCCAACGCAGGTGGCAGGCCACGAGTTCATGATCGAGGCCTGGTGGGACGTCTATGAAACCTACCGCTACGAGCTATCGAAAAAACATGCGGCGGGTGTTCCGGTGCAGTTGGAGCTGGAAGAAGGCCGTCTATTGCTGGAGCGCGCCAGCGGGCGGGCCATGGGCGAAACCAAGGCAATCATTGATGATCTCTTGCACCGCCTGAGCATGGCGCATCTGGACGACGAGCGTGTTTCGGTCATGCTGGCCGACGAGACGGCTGCGGCAATGGCTGATGCCGACCCGCGTGAGCATTGCAGCCAGAGCCCGGTATTCCCGCTTGAAGTGGAGCGCCCTCTGGCTCAGTTCGCCAGCTGGTATGAACTCTTCCCGCGCTCGGAGACCGACGACCCTAACCGCCATGGCACCTTTCGCGACGTGCACAAGCGCCTGCCGTCGATCCGTGACATGGGCTTTGACGTGCTCTACTTCACGCCCATTCACCCCATCGGGCGCCAACATCGTAAGGGCCGAAACAACACTCTGAACGCCGGACCCAACGATCCGGGCAGCCCCTATGCCATCGGCAGCGAAGACGGTGGCCACGATGCGGTCCATCCGGAGCTCGGCACGCTTGGCGACTTCCGCGATCTGGTAGCGGCGGCGCGCGACCACGGACTTGAAATTGCGCTGGATTTCGCCATTCAGTGTTCCCAGGACCACCCCTGGCTAAAAGAACATCCGGGCTGGTTCTCCTGGCGCCCTGACGGGACCATCCGCTACGCGGAAAACCCGCCGAAGAAGTACCAGGACATCGTCAATGTCGACTTCTATGCCGAAGACGCCATGCCCGATCTTTGGATCGCCTTGCGCGACGTGGTCTGGCATTGGGTGGAGCAGGGCGTGAAGATCTTCCGCGTCGATAATCCGCACACCAAACCCCTGCCTTTCTGGGAATGGATGATCGCCGATATTCGCGAGCGCGACCCGGACGTGATGTTCCTGTCCGAGGCCTTCACCCGGCCGGCGATGATGGCGCGTCTGGGCAAGGTCGGCTTCAACCAGAGCTACACCTATTTCACCTGGCGCAACAACAAGGCGGAGCTGAGCGAATATTTCACCGAGCTCAACGAGCCGCCGTTGCGCGATTGCTACCGGCCGAACTTCTTCGTCAATACGCCGGATATCAACCCCTTCTTCCTGCATGACTCCGGTCGCGCCGGATTCCTCATCCGTGCGGCGCTGGCGACCATGGGGTCCGGTCTCTGGGGCATGTACTCGGGCTTCGAGCTGTGCGAATCCGCTGCGATTCCCGGCAAAGAGGAATATCTGGACTCGGAGAAGTACGAGATCCGTCCGCGCGACTACCACGCGCCGGGCAACATCATCGCCGAGATCGCTCAACTCAATCGCATTCGGCGCCAGAATCCGGCCCTGCAAACCCACCTCGGTTTCCAGGCCTACACGGCCTACAACGACAACATCTTCTATTTCGGCAAGCGCA
Organism: Pseudomonas sp. MTM4; assembly: GCF_019355055.1. NCBI lineage: Bacteria > Pseudomonadati > Pseudomonadota > Gammaproteobacteria > Pseudomonadales > Pseudomonadaceae > Pseudomonas > Pseudomonas sp. MTM4. The sequence continues at coordinate 750,149 of NZ_CP048411.1, read as the reverse complement.
CGGCGGATCGCTCGAACTTCATTCTGGTCGCGGTGAGCCTTGATCCAAATAACGCCCAGGAAGCGCATTTCGAGTTGCCGCTCTGGGAACTCGGCTTGCCCGATCACGCTGAAACCCGCGGCGAAGACCTTATGAATGGGCATCGCTGGACTTGGTATGGCAAGACCCAATGGATGCGGATCGAGCCCTGGCATCTGCCATTCGGTATCTGGCGTCTGAGCGCTGGGGCCCCAGATCCAGACCTCAAGTGATTTATTAAGAACAAGGCTATAACCCTATTTATCAGTAGGTTAAAAGTAACAGTTGATCTGATTTGTTACGCCTACTGGTGACCTTTGCCGCCTCGGCTGGAATTCCGCGTCCAGTCTTGAGGCAGAAAAAAGGAACGAGACATGGCCAAATCACGCAAGCCAGCCGCCTTCATCACTGACCCGCTCTGGTACAAGGACGCAGTGGTTTATCAAGTCCACTTGAAATCCTTCTTCGACTCGAACAACGACGGGGTAGGTGACTTTCAGGGTTTGATCGAGAAGCTCGATTACATCGCCGACCTGGGTGTGAACACCGTTTGGCTGTTGCCGTTCTATCCCTCGCCGCGGCGTGACGATGGTTACGACATTGCCGAATACCGTGGTGTGCATGCGGACTACGGCACTATGGCCGATGCCAGACGCTTCATCGCCGCAGCGCATAAGCGCGGGTTGCGGGTGATCACCGAACTGGTCATCAACCACACTTCGGACCAGCACCCTTGGTTCCAGCGTGCGCGCAAGGCGAAAAAGGGTTCTGCAGCACGCGACTTCTATGTTTGGTCGGACACGGACGATAAATACGACGGCACGCGGATCATCTTTCTCGATACCGAAGTATCGAACTGGACCTGGGACCCGGTCGCCCAGCAGTACTTCTGGCATCGCTTCTATTCGCACCAACCGGATCTCAATTTCGACAACCCGCAGGTCATGAAGGCCGTGCTCAGCGTCATGCGCTACTGGCTCGACCTTGGCATCGACGGATTGCGGCTCGACGCTATCCCGTACCTGGTGGAGCGCGACGGCACCAACAACGAGAACCTGCCCGAAACCCATGTGGTGCTAAAACAGATACGCGCCGAGATCGACGCCAATTACCCCGACCGCATGCTCCTGGCCGAGGCCAACCAGTGGCCGGAGGATACCCAGCTGTATTTCGGCGGCGAAGACGGTGGCCCGGGCGACGAATGCCATATGGCCTTTCACTTTCCGCTGATGCCGCGCATGTACATGGCCTTGGCGCAGGAAGACCGCTTCCCGATCACCGACATCCTGCGCCAGACGCCCGACATTCCGGAGAACTGCCAATGGGCAATTTTCCTGCGCAACCATGACGAGCTCACGCTGGAAATGGTGACCGACAAGGAGCGCGACTACCTCTGGAATTACTACGCCTCGGACAAGCGCGCTCGGATCAACCTTGGCATTCGCCGCCGGCTGGCACCGCTGCTGGAACGTGACCGTCGCCGCATCGAGCTACTCAACAGCCTGCTGCTATCGATGCCTGGCACCCCGGTGATCTATTACGGCGACGAAATCGGCATGGGCGATAACATCTTTCTCGGTGACCGCGACGGTGTGCGTACGCCGATGCAATGGTCGGTGGATCGCAACGGCGGCTTCTCCCGAGCCGATCCGCCGAGTCTGGTGCTGCCACCAATCATGGACCCGCTGTACGGCTACCAGGCGATCAACGTCGAGGCACAACAGCGCGACCCGCATTCGTTGCTCAACTGGACGCGGCGGCTGCTCTCGATCCGCAAGCAATTCAAAGCGTTCGGACGGGGCACGCTGAAAATGCTCGCACCGAGCAACCGACGGATTCTGGCGTATTTGCGCGAATACACCGGGCCCAACGGTGATACGGAAGTCATCTTTTGCGTTGCCAACGTATCGCGCTCGGCTCAGGCCGCAGAACTGGAACTGTCGCATTACGCCGGCATGGTGCCGGTGGAAATGGTCGGCGGCAGTGCCTTCCCGCCGATCGGCCAATTGCCGTATCTGCTGACGTTGCCACCTTACGGCTTCTACTGGTTCCAGCTGGCAACCAGCCACCAGATGCCCAGTTGGCACCAGGAACCGGTGGAAACCATGCCCGACTTCCAAACCCTCGTGCTCAAGCGCCTGGATACGCTCACCGCAGCGAATAAGCGCATTCTCGAAACCGAGTCGCTACCGGCTTACCTGCCGAAACGGCGCTGGTTCGCCAGCAAGGATGCCGCGATCGACTCGATCAAGATCTGCTACAGCGTGCCGTTCGGCGATCCACAGCGACCGGTACTGCTTAGCGAGATCGCAGTGGCGACGACCGGGCGAACCGACCTCTATCAGCTGCCGCTGGGCTTCCTCGACGAAGGCGACTTCGACATCGCGCTGCCGCAGCAACTGGCCATGGCACGGGTGCGACGTGGCCCGCAGGTGGGTCTGCTGACCGATGCCTTTGCGCTCAAACAGTTCGTCCTCGGCGTGATTCAAGGATTGCGCGACGAGCAAGTACTGCCTTGCGGAGAAGGCGAGATTCGCTTCGGGCCGATCGGCAATCTTGCCGACGTGGAGTTGCCGGCCGACGCCGAGGTGCGTTACCTCACGGCTGAACAATCCAATAGCTCGGCCATCATCGGCAGCAGCATGATGATCAAGGTGCTGCGCCGGGTTTCGGCGGGCGTGCACCCGGAACTGGAAATGGGCCGCTTCCTGACCGAGCAGGGCTTCCAGCACATTTCGGCGATGCTCGGCCAGGTTGCGCGCGTCAACAAGCGGGGCGAGCCGCATGCGCTGATGGTCGTGCAGCGCTTCCTCGACAATCAGGGCGACGCCTGGGAATGGACGTTGAACACCCTGGACCGCGCCGTCCGCGATCAGATTGCCGGCGGTGTGTCCGAGCACGAAAACCAGTTCAGTGCCCTCGCTGAAGTCGAGGCATTCAATCGCCTGCTTGGGCAGCGCCTGGGCGAGATGCACATGACGCTGGCGACGCAGACCAGCGATCAGGCCTTCGCCAGCGAGCCGACCCGTCCGGCTGATAGCAAAGAATGGATCAAGACCATATCCGCACAGGTGGAACGCGCGCTGGAACTGCTGCAAGCCCGTCGCGGCGATCTCGACCGCAAGGCCGCGTCGCTGGTGGATCAGCTGCTCGGGCAACGTGAACAATTGCTGGCCGAAGTCAAACGGCTTGCCGAACGATCCGTTGGCGGTCTGCGCACGCGTGTGCACGGTGACCTCCACCTTGGCCAGGTGTTGGTGGTTCAGGGCGATGCGTACTTCATCGACTTCGAAGGTGAGCCGGCGCGCTCGCTGGAAGAGCGCAGAGGCAAGCTGAGCCCGTTCAAGGATGTCGCCGGCGTGCTGCGTTCGTTCGAATACGCAACTGCCATGACCCTGCGTAACGCGCAGATCAGCGACAGCTCTGAAGAGGCGAATCTAGCCCGCCGCACTATTTCCGACACCTACCAGCAGAGCGCCCACGATGTGTTTCTCGAGGCCTACCGCGAGGCGACCGCGCAGATGCCGCACGCCTGGAAGGATGCCGCCGGCGCTGACGCTGCGCTGGCGCTGTTCAGCCTGGAAAAAACCGCCTATGAAGTGGCCTATGAGGCAGAGAACCGCCCGGCCTGGCTATCCGTTCCGCTTCAGGGACTGGCGAAGCTGGCACAACAGATTTCCGATGGAGATTCCCGATGAATGATCGTCCGGCCGTGACCATGCCCGGTGAAACACTGCTGCCAACCGATGCCGACGTCGACGCGCTGGTGCGCGCCGAACATGGCAACCCATTTTCGATACTTGGCCCGCACCCTGACGGCGATGGGCTTGTGGTGCGCGCCTATCTGCCCAACGCGCTGGGCGTCGAAGTGCTCGAACGCTCCAGCGGTCGCCTGCTGGCAGCGATGGAACAGGGCCAGGTGCCCGGCTTCTTCTTCACCCGGCTAACCCACCAGCAGCCTTATCTGCTGAACATTCGCTGGGCAGGGGGAGAGCAGATCACCGAAGACCCTTACAGCTTCGGGCCGCAACTCGGCGAGATGGACATGTATTTGTTCTCCGAAGGCAACCATCGCGAGATCGGCCGCGTATTCGGCGCTCAGCCAATGGAAGTCGATGGGGTCCAGGGCGTGCGTTTCGCCGTGTGGGCACCCAATGCGCGGCGCGTGTCAGTAGTGGGTAGTTTCAATGACTGGGACGGGCGTCGGCATCCCATGCGTTTGCGCATTCCTTCCGGCGTGTGGGAAATCTTCATCCCGCGCTTGCAGCCTGGTGATAAGTATAAATACGAGATTCTGGGGCAGAACGGTGTTCTGCCGCTGAAGGCCGATCCGATTGCGCTGGCGACCGAGCTGCCACCCGGCACCGCTTCGGTGATTTCGCATCCGCTGGACTATGAGTGGAAGGACGAGGCCTGGCTGCAGCATCGCGCGGCGCGCCAGTCTTATACCGCGCCGATGACCATCTATGAGCTGCATGCCGGCTCCTGGCGCAAGGAGGGCGGCGATAACGGGCGGCTCTACGATTGGCACGAACTGGCCGAACGGCTGATCCCGTATGTCGTCGATTTGGGTTTCACCCATATCGAGCTGATGCCGATCATGGAACACCCCTTCGGCGGCTCCTGGGGTTATCAGCTGCTGTCGCAGTTCGCGCCCAGCGCCCGCTACGGCAACGCGCATGACTTCGCCGCCTTCGTCGATGCCTGCCACAACGCCGGCATCGGCGTGATCCTCGACTGGGTACCGGCGCATTTCCCGACCGACGCGCACGGGCTGGGCGAATTCGATGGCACGGCGTTGTACGAATATGCGCACCCCTTCGAAGGCTTCCATCAGGACTGGGATACCTACATCTACAACCTGGGCCGCACCGAAGTGCACGGCTTCATGCTTGCTTCAGCGTTGCACTGGTTGCGTGAATTCCACGTCGACGCACTGCGTGTCGATGCGGTCGCCTCGATGCTCTATCGCGATTATTCGCGCAAGGAAGGCGAGTGGATCCCCAACCGTCACGGCGGTCGAGAGAACCTCGAAGCGATCGACTTCCTGCGCCACCTCAACGACGTAGTAGCCACCGAAACGCCCGGCGCGTTGGTTATCGCCGAAGAGTCCACGGCCTTTCCCGGTGTCAGCAAACCAACCTCCGATAGCGGGCTGGGTTTTGCCTACAAGTGGAACATGGGCTGGATGCACGACACCCTCAAGTACATTCAGGAAGACCCGGTCAACCGTCAGTACCACCACGACAAGCTCACCTTCGGCATGGTTTACGCCTATTCGGAGCACTTCGTGCTGCCGATCTCCCACGATGAAGTGGTGCACGGCAAGGGTTCGCTGATCGACAAAATGCCCGGTGATCGCTGGCAGAAGTTCGCCAATTTACGGGCCTACCTGTCCTTCATGTGGACGCATCCGGGCAAGAAGCTCTTGTTCATGGGCAGCGAGTTCGGCCAGTGGCGCGAATGGAGCCACGACCGCGAGCTTGATTGGCATCTACTCGAAGAGGCCGACCATCGCGGCGCGCAAAATCTGGTCAGAGATATCAACCGTTTGTACGCACATGAGCCTGCCTTGCATGAGCTGGACAGTGATCCGCAGGGTTTCCAGTGGCTGATCGGTGACGACCGCTCCAACAGTGTGTTCGCCTGGCTGCGCAAGAGTTCGACGGGGTATCCCCTGTTGGTTGTGGGCAATTTCACGCCGGTAGTACGTGAGGGCTATCGGGTAGGCGTTCCCGGGGAGGGACGCTGGGAAGAAATCTTCAACAGCGATGCCGGATGCTACGGCGGCTCCAACGTAGGCAACGGCGGCGGCCTGCTGGCCGAACAGGTGCCGTCCCATGGGCAGGACGTATCGCTGATGCTCACGCTTCCGCCGCTTGGGGTAGTGATACTGCGACCACAGGAGTAGCGGTCGTTACGAATGGGGCACCATACTTAGGCGTCCCAGTCCATCGGTCCTCACTCGGCGTCCTGCCTCGCGTCCCCTGTGCACTACGTCCACTCGGCCTCTTGATGGGAACGAAGTCCGTACCGCCTGGAAGATGGCTTTTATTATTTTTAGAACGAACTGTCAGACAACTCCAGACGCCCCATCAGGAGGGTGAGCGTAATCGTTGCGTAGAGGGGCGAGCCGCATGGATGCGGCGAGAGCCGTATTGGGCCATGGATGGCCCTTGTACGGCGACCCTCGGAGCGGCGATGGAGTGAACGAACCCGGAGCGAAGCGCGGGGCCGGATGCAGGGGCAAGCGTTTTTGGTTACTTTTTCCGCGTCTGGAAAAAGTGACTCGCCCAGCAGGGCGAAACCAAGCTTTCAAGCGACTCGCTAACTGCGCCATGAACGCAAAAAGTTCTTTCACACACCCAATCTTGCCAGCTCGTCATCAAGCTTTTGCGTCCCTGGAAAAGCGCGATGTAATACGAAAAGCCGGAGCGTCGCTCTGGCTTTTTCGTATCCGTTTCCGCTACCGGCTGACGGCTTTTTCTGCGTTGGGCTCTTCCGGCGATTCTTCGTTGGGTTGCGCCTCGTTGCCGGAGCGCAGCTTCTTCGCCCGCGCTTCCAGCACGACGTAGAGAATAGTGGCGAAGAACAGCGGTACCAGGAAATACACGACGCGATAACCGATCAGTCCAGCCACGATTGCACCTTTACTGAGTTCGCCACCCAGCATGGCCACGAACACCGCTTCGATCACACCCAGCCCTGCCGGAATATGAGCAACTACACCAGCGATGCTGCTGATCATGAGAATGCCCAAAACCTCGGGGTAGGGCGCTTTCTGCGACAGCATGAAATAGACCACCAGCGCCATCAGCGACCAGTTGGCGGCGCCCAGCAGCATCTGCACGACGGCCAGTCGCAGCGAGGGCAGATGGATTTCATGCTTGCGTATGGTCCAGTGACGGCGCTTGGAGAAACCACAGGCCCATAGATACACCGCCGCTGCCACCAGCAGACCAACGCCGAGCACACGCAATGCGGTGTGGCCTATTTCCCAGGAATCCGGTGGGGTGATCCAGCCCATGGCGAAGATCAGACCGGCCAGCCAGATGTAGCCAAGCCAGTTGGTCAGCACGCTCATGGTGAACACACGGGTGATTTGGGACGCGCGCAATCCAAGCCGGGAATAGAGGCGATAGCGCAACGCGATGCCTCCGACCCAGGCGCTCAGGTTCAGGTTGAACGCGTAGCACACGAAGGTCACCGGGATAATTTGCCGAACCGGCAGGTTGTGCTGCGCATACCGCTTGCCGAGCACGTCGAAGAAGCAATAGACGACGTAACTGGCGAAGGCCGCAGCGCCGGCCATCCACAGCGTCTTGGCGCTGTAGTTGCGCAAGGTGGTGTAGACCTCGTTCCAGTCGACGTTGCGGGCAAGGCCGATCAGCAAGCCGGCAACCAGAATGAAGAAGATGTAGGTCAGGATCTTCTTGATCTGCGGCCAGCGACGTCGCCAGCCACTGCGTGGCTCAGCGTGGTTGGACTCGGTCATTGCTGATCTCGCTGCAAGGGGGCTGAACGGGCTCCAGCGGCTCGGCATCGAGAAGCTGCAGCTTGGGTCGGTGTGCGGGGAACAGGCCCACCATTTGTGGGAAATGACGGAGGAAATGGAAGATGAAGAAGGCCAGCGGCGCACGCCACCAGTAACCACGAACCATGCGCTCCAGCGGAATACGCCGGCAGTCGTCCTGGAGTAGCTGGTCAAGCTTCTCGTGCAGCTGCCGGTTGAAATTGTGATCGCGAATGATCAGGTTCGCCTCGAGGTTCAACGAGAGGCTGAGCGGGTCGAGGTTGCTCGAACCCACCGTGGACCACTCGTAGTCCGCCAATGCGACCTTACCGTGCAGCGGCCGACGGCAGTACTCATGGATCTCCACGCCGTCGCTCATCAGGTAGTTGTAGAGAATGCGCGCGCCGAACTTGGCGATCGGCATGTCCGGCTGGCCCTGAAGGATCAGCCGCACCCGCACACCGCGGCGGGCTGCGTTACGGATTTCGCGCAACACCCGATAACCGGGGAAGAAGTAGGCATTGGCGATCACCAGCCGCGAGCGTGCATCACGTATCGCTTGCAGGTAATGCTGCTCGATATCGGTGCGGTGTTCGTTGTTGTCACGGGTCACGAACAGCGCACGCGCCTCGCCCCGGCTGACACCGACGTACCCATTGCTTTGCGTGCGCACCCGACGCTGCCACCAACGCCGGTTCGCCTGCTCTGGCGCGATGGTGCTGAGGGCGAAACGATGGATGTCGTGAATGATCGGACCTTCGACCCGCAGAGCGTAGTCCTGCTTGGCGCCTGGCCCGTAGTCGCCGAGGTGATCGGCGGAAAAGTTGATTCCGCCGATGAAGGCGAGGTCGCCATCCACCACGACGATTTTGCGGTGCATGCGACGGAATACGTTGAGGCGCCAGCCCATCAGTCGTTTGCCGGGATCGAACACATGAATGCGCACCCCGGCGTGGGTCATCGCCGCGGCAAAATCACCGTCCAAGTCCGCCGAGCCATAGCCATCGACAGTAACGTCGACGCTGACACCGCGCTCGGCGGCGGCGATCAGCACTTTCTGCAGCTCCTGACCGACCTTGTCCTTGAAGAAGATGAAGGTTTCCAGCAGGACTTCTTTTTTTGCGGCCGCGATGGCCTCGAACACGGCGGGAAAGAATTCCTCGCCGTTTTCCAGCAACTGAAGGCGGTTACCGTCTCTCCAGTGAAAATTCATAGATGTATCTCCACCGCCAAGGGCAGATGATCGGACAAGTGCGTCCAGGGTTTGTTACCAAGTATTTGCGGTTTATGGCTGGTGGCATTACGCACGTAAATGCGATCCAGACGCAGCATGGGCCAGCGGGCCGGGAAGGTTTTGGCGACCTTGCCCTGGGAAACCGCGAACACTTCGTGCATACCGGCGCAGCGATCCAGCACCTGAGCGCCTTTGAGCCGCCAATCATTGAAGTCTCCGGCCACGACCACGGGCGCATCGTCGGGCAAGGAGTCGAGCAGGTCGCACAGCAGGCGAAGTTGCTGCTGGCGATGGGACTCACGCAAGCCTAGATGCACGCAAATCGCGTGGAACTGGTCATGCCCCGGCACCTGTAGCACGCTGTGTAACAAGCCACGGCGCTCCGGTCCGGCGATGGAGATGTCGAGATTCTCGTACTTGGTGATGGGGAATTTCGACAGCAGCGCATTGCCGTGATCGCCGTCGGGGTAGACGGCGTTGCGGCCATAGGCGAAATCGGTCCAGATGCTGTCAGCGAGAAACTCGTACTGCGACATTTTTGGCCAGTCATGAAAGCGCAGGGCATGCTTCTCATGAGTGCCCAACACTTCCTGCAGGAACACGATATCGGCGGAAACGGCCCTGACCGCTTCGCGCAGCTCCGGGAGGATGAATCGCCGATTCAGGGCGGTGAAGCCTTTGTGGGTGTTGACGGTCAGCAGGCGGACGGAACTGACCGCCGTGGACATGTGCGCGTCCAGGTCACTGCTGTCGAGTGGATGATTCTTGTCCAGGTTCACACCAGTACTCCTTCCAGATGGCCCGGAGTGGTTTCCAGGTCTTCCTCCAGCCCGAGCCGGCGCAACAACTGTCTCGCGTCGTATGGCGCCCGGACCTTCACGTCGTTATCGAAATAGCAATAAACCGCTCGCGCCTTGCGTGGCCGGGGTTTGGTGGCAGAGATGAGTTGCGCGTCGTCGGGTTGCCGTCCCTCGCTCCAGCGCGTGATGCGTCGGCACCAGTTATCCAGCGCCTCGTCGCTGTAACCGCTGGTGTAAAGCTCCTCGGCGCCGTGCAGGCGGATATAGACGAAATCGCTGGTCAGATCCTCGCGATAGGGCCATTTGCCGGCGGTATCCGCCACCACTAGCGCGACCTTGTACTTGCGCAGCAGCGCAACGAACGCGGGGTCGACAAAGCTTTCGTTGCGGATCTCCACGGCGTGTCGCAACTGGCGCTTTCGATCGATCTGCAGATAACTGCGACCTTCCATGCGCGCCTCGCAGCCCTTGGCCATTTCCAGCGCCGCTTCGGTGTCGTGAGGTAGCAGTTTGAGAAAGGTCTCGAACAGCTCGGGGTCGAACTTGAACGACGGCGGAAACTGCCAAAGCATCGGTCCGAGCTTGTCCTTGAGTGCCAGTACGCCGGAGGCGAGGAAGTTGGCGATGGGCTTTTCCACGTCGCGCAACCGCAGAATGTGCGTGATGTAACGCGGCGCCTTGACGCTGAAGACGAAGCCCTTCGGGGTTTCGTCATACCAGCCGGCATACAGCTCTGGCCGTTGCAACGAATAGAAAGACCCGTTGATCTCGATACTGCTTACGGCACGTGACGCGAACTTCAATTCGTTCTTCTGGGTGAGGCCCTTGGGATAGAAATCTCCGCGCCAAGGTGCGTAGCGCCAGCCTGAAATTCCGATATGGATGGCTGCCATCGCCTGCTCCTTTGATTATCGCGGGTTCTGCATGCTGGTCGGATCGCTGGCCGGGAAGGTATCGGCAACCGCCTTGTCGATCACTGTTTCTTCCGACCCGGCGCCGGAGGGGTTGCTGCGCTGTGGCTGCAACTCAACCTTGATCCAGCCGCGCTCGCGCCGATCGAAGGCCTCGAACGCAGCGATGACGTCGGTCATCGGCTTTATTTGAGTCAGTATCTTCGCCGGGTCGATGCGCCGCGCCTGGATCATTTCGATCAGCCGAGGAATGTATTTGCGATGGTGGCAGTTGCCCATGTTCATGGTGATGTTCTTGTTCATCGCCATGCCGATGGGAAAGGTCATGGCATCCGGCGGATAGACACCGATGATCGACAGCGTGCCGGCCTTCGCCAGGCTCTGGACCGCCCATTCCAGCGCTTGCGAAGGAGCGTCGCCCGGCTGCCACTGGCCGCCTTGATCCGCCTTCGCGCCGTCGGCCGGCTTGCCTCCGCAACAGCCATGTTCGGCATCGATGCCCACTGCATCGATGACTCGATCCACACCGATGCCCGACGTGAGGCGCTTGAGTGTCTCGACCGGCTCTTCCCGGTTGAAATCGATGATTTCTGCGCCCTGATGCTGGGCCATGCGTAGCCGATCCTCGAACTGGTCGATGGCAAATACCCGACCGGCGCCCAGCAGCTTGGCGCTGGCTATCGCGAACTGGCCGACCGGACCACAGCCGAACACCGCGACCGTATCGCCGGGTTTGATCTCGGCCATTTCGGCACCGAAGTAACCGGTCGGGAAGATGTCGGAGAGGACGATCGCCTGGTCATCGCTGACCTCGGGTGGCAGCTTGACCAGACCGATGTTGGCAAACGGGATGCGCGCCTTTTCCGCCTGCAACCCGTGGAACGGGCCGGTAGCGGATGGGCCGCCATAGAAAGCCGTGCCGGCCTCCTTGCCGTTGGGGTTGGCCACGTCGCATTGAGCGAAATAACCCGAGCGGCAGTAGGAGCAATTACCGCAGGCGATGGTCGACGGGATCACCACCCGGTCGCCGATCTGCAGGTTGCGCACGTCCGCACCGAGCTCTTCGACGATGCCCACGGCTTCGTGCCCCAGGATGGTGCCGGGCTTCATGCCGCTGAACGTGCCCCGCACGAAGTGCAGATCGGTTCCGCAGATGGCCGAGGCGGTAATGCGCACAATGGCGTCGGTTGGGGCTTCGATGCGCGGGTCGGCTACGTCTTCGAGACGGATGTCGCCCACACCGTGATAAACAACAGCTTTCATAGCGTCTCCGGGGCGGCGGCGCGATGCCGCAGAGGTGAATCCGGCCTTGCGCGCGGTCCGCGCCAAGGTCAGGTGATGCGGAGCCAACCAGGCCCCTCGCATCTATTCCGACTGGCGTCGCCAGCGGCAGTTCACCTTTTGTCGTCTGCGCCCGGTAGGAGATTTGGCGCTATAGCGCCCAGGGCTGAGCGCCAGAGAAGGCTTCGACGAGATAGTCGATCATCACCCGGACCTTGGCCGGCGGGCGCCGATCGGGCGGGTAAAGGATGTAAATGCCGTCGATGATCAGCGCCGGATGATCCAATTCCAGTACGACCAGTTCGCCACGGCGCACCGCATCTGCGGCGATGAATTGTGGGCCGTAGAGCAGCCCTTGTCCACGCACGGCCGCGGCGAGCAACGCCTCGCCATTGTTGGCCAGCAGGTCGCCATCGACCTTGGCCCGTATGTCGCCGTTGCGTCCGAATACCCATTCATGCGCGCTAGTGGATGTCGACAGGCTGTAGGTCAGGCAATTGTGCTGCGCCAGATCGGCGACTCGGCGCGGCACGCCACGGGCGTCCAGATAAGCGGGCGCAGCGCACAACACCAGCGGGACGTCACCGAGCTTTCGGGCCTGAAGCGAACTGTCGCCGAGCCGGCCGATGCGTACCGCCATGTCCCAGCCGCCATCGATGAGATCGACCTGGCTATCGGACAGCCCCAGTTCCACCTTCACCGCCGGATGCCGGTGGCTGAACTCGAACAGTAGCGGGGCGATGTAATGAGTGCCGAACACCAGCGGCACGTTGAGCCGCAGCAGTCCGGTCGCCTCGACGCGTTGCGACGCGATGCCGGCCTCGGTTTCGTCAATGTCGAGCAGAATTCGCTGGCAGGCGTCGAGGTAGCGATTACCGGCTTCGGTGAGCGTCAGCCGCCGCGTGCTGCGGTGAAACAGCTTGACCCCCAGGCGTGCCTCCAGCGCATCGACATGCTTGGTCGCCATGGCCGGCGACATGCCCAGATGACGTGCCGCGGCGGACAGGCTGCCGGCACTGGTCGTACGCACGAATACGCGCATGCTGGTGATACGGTCGAGCATATTGGCTCCTACTCCTGGTAATAAGTGCTAGCCGTTTATGACAGGTTCTAAGATTACTGATGGTAATCCATACTGCTCGCACATTCATTCAAGAGGGCATGTCCCATGCAGACGTCCAGCGTTTCAGTGAACGGCAAGCGCATGCCGACCCTGTTCGTACCGCACGGCGCGGGGCCGTGTTTTTTCATGGACTGGAATCCGTCCCACGCCTGGGACGCCACGGCAAAATTTCTCAAGAGCGTCGCCGCGAGCCTGCCGGCGAAGCCGAAGGCGATCGTGGTGATTTCGGGGCATTGGCTGGAAGACGAGTTCCGTGTTACCGGCGCCGCACATCCGGGCTTGATCTACGACTACAACGGCTTTCCGGCGCACACCTATGAATTGCGCTATCCGGCGCCGGGCGATCCCGCCCTGGCTGCACGGATTGTCGAGATGCTGGGCGCAGCGGGAATGGCCGCGAGCCGGGACGACGAGCGCGGCTACGATCACGGCGTGTTCATTCCGCTGAAGCTGATGTTCCCCGAGGCGCAGATCCCGGTCGTGCAGTTGTCGCTGCGCAACGATCTCGATCCGCAGGCGCTGCTCGATGCAGGCCAGGCCTTGGCCGGGCTGCGTGATGAGGGCGTTCTGATCGTCGGAAGCGGCATGAGTTTTCACAACATGCGCGGCTATGGCGATGCCCGTTTCGGGCCGATTTCCGATGAGTTCGACGCTTGGCTGAGTTCAACGGTCGAATCGGAGCCGACACACCGCAACGCAGCACTTTTACATTGGGAACAAGCGCCTTCGGCGCGCCTGTGCCACCCGCCGCGTGGCGAGGAGCACCTGTTGCCGCTGTTGGTTGCGGCCGGAGCGGGCGGTGATTCCACCGGACACAAGCTGTTCAGTGACCGCGTCATGGAAACCACGCTCTCGGCGTTCGGTTTTGGTGTTGAATAGCGCCAGCCTCTACGATGCCAGACCGTAACTAGAAATCGGCTACGAGAACCGGACCCCTAATATCTGCCTGTATGCTCCTTTGCAACAGGCCAGCGCAACCACGGACGCGGCATTGCGCGTCGAAGGAGGAATAGTTGAAAGCATTACCTGAAACGGCGACCGCCACGGTCGCGACCGAGAAGCCATCTCGACTGATCAACCGGCTCTGCAAGCACTGGGGCCACAAGTTTCCCGTACAGCACGATGAGCAGCAGGGGGAGATCGAGCTGCCTATCGGCAATTGCCGGCTACAGGTCGCAGAAGGCGGGCTGCAGGTCGTGGTCGAAGCCGAAGACTCAGAGCAGCTGCAGAAGCTGCAACAGGTGGTTGCTGATCATCTGGAACGCATGGCGACCGGCGAAGCTCTGAGCTTTACCTGGCAGTGATTCAAACGAACGACGTTGGAGCAGAAGCGATGATTCACGACTCGAGAGAGCGTTACGGAAAGGTCAGTAAATGGTTTCACTGGCTGATGGGCGGGCTGATCATCTGGCAGCTGCTCAAGCTCGGCGACCGCATCAGCGAAGGCGAGCATTGGATTGGCCAGACGCTCGTACCCTGGCATGTCTCCATCGGCTCGCTGCTCCTGGTGCTGATCGTTCTGCGCATTTTCTGGGCATCAAGCCAGCTCAAGCAGCGGCCGCTGCATGATCCGGCGACGGCGTTCGTGGTCAAGGCGGGGCATTTCGCGTTGTACCTCGGCATGCTGTTGATGCCGATTACCGGCGTGCTGACCATGCTGGGTAACGGTTATGGACTGAAAGTGTTCGGCGTGCAGTTGGTCGCCAAAGGCCCGGAAATCGCTTGGGCAGCGAGCATCGGCAGCCTCCACTCACCGCTGGCCTGGATAGTGGTGCTGCTGGTGGTCGGGCATATCGGCATGGCGTTGCTCCACCATTTCGTCAAGCGCGACGACATCATGCGGCGGATGCTGTAACTCCAACTTCAACGCTCGCTGAGGGCGAAGTTGGGCAGCGACTCCACTGGCTGGGTAAAACGGAAGGGGACAGATATCAGGCTGTCCTCGATTTTTTTCTGCACCACGAAATGCAAATGCGGCCCCGTGCTGCGTCCGGTGTTGCCGGATTGTCCCAACAGGCTACCGATCTTCACCTGCTGACCCGATTTCACCTGCACCGAACCACGCTTCAAATGCAGGTACGCACTGTGCGTACCGTCATCGTGGAGAATTCGCACATAGTTCCCCGCCGGGTCCGGCCGACGTCCGTGCTGGTCATTGCGTATCTTCACCACCGTACCCGCACGTGCTGCAACGATCGGCGTACCTACCGGCATGGCGATATCCACGGCAAAGCGGCCTTTGGGCGAGTTGTGGCTGAAATCGCCACCGGCCCCCTGTGATATACGGAACGGACCGCCTTTCCAGGGCAGCGCATAGGCGTAGCCGCCCACCGAACCTTTCTTGCCCGGCTCCGGCGAGTAGATCAGCGAATAGCTGAACGACTGCTGATACATCAACGGATAACCCGACTGGCGCTTGCGCAAGGTGGCGATGCGCATGCGGGTGCGAGCGGGAACCGTCTTGCGCACCACACCCTTGCCAACGCCCGCGACATTGACCATTCGCGTCAGGCGCAGCACCACCTCGACCGGCACGTCCGTATCGTTGCGCACGTCCATCGCCTTGCCGGAGCCGACGCGGTTCACGAACAGCCGGACGGTACCGGCTTTGCCCGCCGGGAGCGTCGCATTGGTGATGGCACCACCGGCCAGAACGGGCAGGGCGCTGATGGAAATGAAGATCAGCAGAGCAAGTGAAACGATCAGCCGAGTCGAAGCCATAAGGTGTGATCCGTCACGGAAGGGACAACCCGCCTGCGGCTGGCAGAACAAATCCGTCGAGTTTCGTGAGTGCCGCGCTGGGGGTTGGGACTGGAGACATTCGCGAGGGTTCATACCGCACGTCGAGAACCATCGAAGGGTTGAGTAGCTGCCGGCGTGGCCTTTAGATAAGTCGAAGCCCCGATGTCGGGGCTCCGCGATTGGCGATGGCTCGGCGTTATTCCTCTTCCTTGATCAACTCGAACAGCAGCAGCGAGCGGCCGGTCAGTCCGTATTCATCACTGAATTCGAAACGCTCGGCGCGTGCGACGGGGTTGTTGGTGTCGATCAAGCGGTTCCAGTAAATGCCTTGCGGTACTTCCGGTAGGGTGAAATTCACGATGTCGTGATGTGAGTTGACGATCAGCAGCAAGGTTGCGTCCGAACCGGCCTTGCGAATGCCGGTCGCCTGCGCGCGGCCATCGAGCAGCATGCCCATGCAGCGGTTGTTGCCGTCTTCCCAGTGCTCGACGGTCATCTCTTCAGCATGCGGCGCGAGCCAGGTGACGTCCTTGACGCCCAGTTCCTCGTTGTAGGCGCCGACCAGGAAACGTCCACGACGCAGCATCGGGTAGCGCTGGCGCAGGCGAATCAGTTTGCGAACGAAGGCCTGCAAGGTCCGGCTATCTTCGGGGATATCCCAATTCACCCAACCGATTTCACTGTCCTGGCAGTAGGCGTTGTTGTTGCCGTGCTGGGTCCGCGCAAACTCATCGCCGGCAACGATCATCGGCGTGCCTTGCGAGAACAGCAGCGTGGCGAAGAAGTTACGCATCTGACGGAAGCGCAGTTCGTTGATTTCCGCATCATCGGTCGGGCCTTCGACGCCGTGATTCCAGGAAATGTTGTTATCGCTGCCGTCGCGGTTGTCTTCGTCGTTGTCCTCGTTGTGCTTGTGGTTGTAAGACACCAAGTCCTTGAGCGTGAAACCGTCGTGTGCCGTCACGAAATTGACCGAACTGAACGGCCGGCGGCCGCGCTGGTTGAACAGATCACCCGAGCCGGTAAGACGGCTGGCGAAATCGGCCAGCTGGCCGTCGTCACCTCTCCAGAACGCTCGCACGGTGTCGCGATATTGATCGTTCCACTCGGCCCATCCGGGTGGGAAACCACCGACCTGATAGCCGCCAGGCCCGCAGTCCCAAGGCTCGGCGATGAGCTTGGTCTTGGCCAGTACCGGGTCCTGACGACAGGCGACGAGGAAGCCATGGCGTTCGTCATAACCATCGTGCTCACGACCCAGAATGGTCGCCAGATCGAAGCGGAAGCCATCGACGTGCATTTCTTCAGCCCAGTAGCGCAGGGAGTCGGTGACCATCTGCACCACGCAGGGATGGCTCATGTCCAGCGTGTTGCCAGTGCCGGAGTCGTTGATGTAGTAGCGCTTTTCGTCCGGCATCAACCGGTAGTAGGAGACGTTATCGATGCCGCGCATGGACAGGGTCGGGCCCAGCTCGTTGCCTTCGGCGGTGTGGTTGTAGACCACATCGAGAATGACCTCGAGGTCGGCATTGTGCAGGTGCGCGACCATTTCCTTGAACTCGCTGATCTTGCCGCTGGCCAGGTATTTCGGATGCGGCGCGAAGAAGGCGATGCTGTTGTAGCCCCAGTAGTTGCTCATGCCTTTCTCCAGCAGATGCTGGTCCTGGACGAAGGCATGAATGGGCAGAAACTCGATAGACGACACGCCGAGTTTGCTCAGGTAGTCGATCACTTCTGGCGTCTTGAAGCCGCCAAAAGTGCCGCGCATGTCTTCGGCTACCGACGGATGCCGCATGGTGAAGCCACGCACGTGGGTTTCATAAATGATGGTGCGATCCCAGGGGACCTGTACCGGGCGGTCGTGGCCCCAGGTGAACGCCGGATCGATGATCTTGCATTTTGGGACGAAGGGCGCGCTGTCTCGCTCGTCAAAGCTGAGGTCGGCGTCGGGATGGCCGATGGTGTACCCGAACAGCGCCTCGGACCATTTCAGCTCGCCCACCAATTGCTTGGCATACGGGTCGATCAGCAATTTGTTGGGATTGAAACGGTGACCAGATTCGGGCTCGTACGGGCCGTGCACGCGATAGCCATAGATCTGCCCCGGATGGGCGTCTGGCAGGTAGCCATGCCAGATCTCGTCGGTATATTCGGGCAGTTCGATGCGCTCGAGTTCGGTTTCGCCATCGGCATCGAACAGGCACAGCTCAACCTTGGTGGCGTTCGCGGAAAAGATCGCGAAGTTGACCCCAAGCCCGTCCCAGGTGGCGCCAAGCGGGAAGGGGAGGCCTTCGCGAATACGCGAAGAGGTCAGAATCTGAGGCGCCGCAGGCTTTTTTCTACTCATGAAATCTCCGATGGCAGCTCGTTGCTCGTGCTCTTGATTGAGGTTGAGGCTGTGCAAGACGATCGAACACCTCGGTCGCCCGACTCTCCGAGGGAGCCGGGCTGCGCCGCAGTGCTGTTCAGGTTTCTTTCTTGGCGCGAGGGGCGCGGTTCTTCTTTACGCCCTCCGGGGTGCCTTCGGCGGCATCGGTGCCGGCCTTGGCCTTCGGGCGTGCAGTGCCTTTGGCGGCGGACGCAGCCTTGGCAGGTTTGACATCTTTCGCGTCCTCGGCATCTTTCGCGGTTTTCGTCGCTTTCGAGGATTTAGGAGCGGGAGTCGCATCGGTCGGTTTGGTGGCGGTCTTGCGGGCGCGGCTTGCGGGTTTATCACCCGGCTTGGCCTCTGCCTCGGCGAGCTTGCGGGCCATTTCCCAATGACGTTCGTCCTCGCCGTGCGGGCGGCCCTCCGATACCCATATGTCGTACGCGAGTTCGCGGATGCGCTGCTCGTTCTTGTTCATCGTTCTGATTCTCCTGTTGAACTGATCGTTACCTGTAAAACCGCCACCGGCAGTTGCTGCAAAACCTCTGTCGCACTCAGAGCCGCTTGTTTGGGTGTGACTGTCTTTCCGTCAAAAAGTCGCTCCAGGGCATGACCGCTCAGCGCATCGGGCAATCGCACCCGCGTATCGCCCCAGCGCTCCGCAGGAATCTGTGGTGTCTGACTGTCAGCGAGCAGACTGCTGGCCAGTCGCGCCGCCACCACGATGAGCCAGTTGCCGTCGAGCTCACGGGCGAAGGCGATCAACTGATCGGCGTGCTCGCCCTCGACGTGCAACGGCAGGTGGCGTCCCTCGTTGAACAGCCGTGGCTGTGAACGCCGCAATCCAAGGGTCCGACCGATCAGCCATTGTTTGATGCGACCGTCCTGCCAACTCGCTAGCAACTCGGCCGGTTGCGCCTGCAGGTCGAAGGTGGCGCGACGACGGTCGAAATCGACGGGGCGACGGTTGTCCGGATCGACCAGACTGAAATCCCAGTAATCGGCACCTTGATACAAATCCGGCACGCCGGGCGTGGTCATGCGCAGCAGCGCTTGAGTCAAGCTATTCAAGGCCCCGGCCGGGGCCAGTTCGAGGGCTGCCTCGGCAATCTCGTTGCGTAGCGTCCTGCATTCCTCGCCGAGCAGCAGAGCCCGTAGATAGTGCTGGCAGGCGCTTTCGTAATCGCTGTTGGGATCGGTCCAGGTGCTGCGCAACTTGGCTTCGCGCACGGCCTTTTCCTGCCACTTGATGATCCGCTCGCAAAACGCCTCCATGGCTGGCTTGTCATCGGCGTTCAGGTCCAGCGGCCAGCAGCCAAGCAGTATCTGGAACAGCAGCATCTCGTCGCCCGCCGAAGGCGCCGGCCCGTCGGCCAACTCTTGACGCTGGCCGTAAGCGAGTTGTCGCCAGTGGCGCACCTTGGCGGCGAACCATTCGGCGCGTTCGCTGATCACCGTCATACGAGCGCGGGTGTCTTCGCCGCGCTTATGGTCGTGGGTCGCGGTGGTCAGCAGGTTGCGCGGAAAGTGTTCGGCACGCTCCAGACAAGCAGCGTGAAAAGCCTGCACCGGTGCGCTGAAGGTCTGCGGATCGAACCCCACGTCGTTGCGTGACAGCAATGCACCGGAGCGATAGCAGGCGGTGTCTTCCACGGCCTTGGCAGCCGCAGGCGAGGTGAGCTGCTGAAAGCGCGTGCAGGCATAGCGACGGATTCGCCGGGCCGGGCCTGGCGGCAATGCGCGCAGGCTTTCGCCGCCGAGCCAGCGATCAAGCAGATCCAGCAAAGGCCAGTCCGCCTCGCCAAGCGTTGTGCGTGCGCCGGCCAGCGCCTGCTGGAAGAACGGCTCGTCAGCCTCGCGCCGGCCACGGGCACCGACATAGGTTCGGTACACCGGGAAGTGCACGATCAGCTCCAGCAGCGCGCGGCGGATCGCGCCAAGCGTGATGTCCCGCGTCATCACGTCGTAGCGCGCTACTTGCAGCAGTGCCTGGGCGACGGCCTCGAAGTCGCCGGCCAATGGCCCGGTTAGCACCAACTGCCGCGCCTGCCGCACTTCCTCCATGAAATCCGCAGGGCGTTCGGCGGTTTCGCTCCATAGCCCGCAGAGCACGGCCTTGCCGGCGGGATCGTGCTGCAGCAGCGAAATCTGATTCATGAATTCGTAGCCAGTGGTGCCATCCACGCCCCAGTCGTCGTGCAGGCGTTCGCCCTCGGCGAGGATTTTTTCGACGTAGATGGGTACGTGATCCTGTGCCGCTTCCACAGGCCGAGCAGCGTTCAGGCGGTCCACCCGGCGTCGCAGCCGACGGCAATAACCACGCGGATTGGCCAGCCCGTCGATGTGATCGATGCGCAAACCATCTACCAACCCTTCGGCGAGCAATTCGAAGATCTTTGCGTGGGTTTCCTCGAACACCACCGGCCGCTCGACACGCAGGCCGCCCAGCTCGTTGATATCGAAGAAACGCCGCCAGTTGATGTCGTCGCCTGCGGTACGCCAGCTGGCGAGGCGGTAGTTCTGCCGTTCGAGCAGTCCGTGAAGACGTTTGAAGCCTTCCTCGGTGGTCGAGTCGTAGTGTCTGAGCGCGTCTTCGAGGGTTTGCCGTAGTGCGCTGTCTTTCAGTAACTGCGCCAAATCGGCGCGCAGCTGACGAGCAGTCTGATAAGGCGCCGGCTCGGTTTTAAGCGCATCGAAATGTTGCGCCAGGGCGCGCAGCTCCGGGTTATCGGTCAGCCGTAGGATCTCGCCGTAGCTGGGTGGCGTAATAGGGAAGCGGTGCTCGTAGTGTTCGGCATGGAAGGCGCCGTTTTCCACATCCAGCCGCAGCGGAATCTTGCCGTCCTGCAGGGCCTCGCCATAGTCGCAGCCCAGGAAGGGGACCAGCAGTTGGCCTTCGAGCAAGGGATCGGGCGAATTCCATTGGATATCGAAGAACTGTGCATAAGGGCTGCGGCGGCCCCATTCGAGCACGTCCAACCACCAAGGATTGCCCGCGCCGCCAACGGCCATGTGGTTGGAGACGATATCGAGGATCAGCCCCATGCCTTTGGCGCGTAGCGCGTCGACCAGACGGCGCAGGGCCGGCTCGCCGCCAAGTTCAGGATTGATGCGGGTCGGGTCGATGACATCGTAGCCGTGCATCGAGCCGGGCCGCGCCGTCAACAGGGGCGATGCGTAGAGGTGGCTGATACCGAGGTCGGCGAAGTAATCGACCAGAGCGGTCGCATCGTCCAAGGTGAAGTCCCGATGAAATTGCAATCGCAGGGTGGCGCTCAGGTCTTTCATCGATGATCGCTTCCAATGTTCTGCTTACGGGCTTCAGCAAGGATGTTCAGGCGACGCGTGCATGCCGGCTCGTCGAGCAGCGTGGCGCTGTCGCCGGGGTAGCGGCGACGCCAGTTGGGGTGGGCGTCGGTGGTGCCTGGCATGTTCGGCTGTTCCAGCAGGCACAGCGCATCCTCGACCGAAAACAACACCAGCGGCGCTGGCGTGCGTCCGAGGAAGGCCGCGCAAGCGTCGGCCAGCACTTGCGGGTCGCTAAGATCGCCTTCGACATCCGGCGCGTACTCGCACAACAGACGAAGCAGGCCGGCCCGTTCGCGCTCGCGTTCTTCCAGTTGCGCCGGCCGTTCATGCTCCTGGTGCTGGCCAACCTGGATGCGCCAATCGATGTCGTGGCCTTGCCACCAGCCGTTGATGGTTGGCAGGTCGTGGGTGGTGGAGGTGGCCAGCGCACTGCGCGGCCACTGCATCGGTGGTTTGAAGTTGCCGTTATGGTCGCGCTCGAAGAACAGCACGCGCATGGCCAGCAGGTTGCGCGCCGCCAGTTTCTCGCGCAGCCCCTCCGGTACGGTGCCCAAGTCCTCGCCGAGGATCACCGCATTGCGCCGCCAGGCTTCCAGCGAGAGCAGCCGCAGCAAGTCGTCGAACGGGTAATTCAGATAGGCGCCTTCAGCAGGCCCTGCGCCGGAGGGCATCACCCACAGACGCATCAGGCCCATCACGTGATCGATGCGCATGCCGCCGGCGTGCGCCAGGTTGGCGCGCACCATCTCGATGAAGGCGCGATAACCGTGGGCCTTCAGACCCCAGGGCGAAAATGCGGAAATGCCCCAGCTCTGACCCTGGCGATTGATGATGTCCGGCGGCGCGCCGACGCTCAGTGCGGCCAGTACTTCGTCCTGCCGGCTCCAGGCCTGACTGCCGCCGCCATCGGCGCCGACGGCCAGATCGCTGATCAGGCCGATCTTCATCCCGGCGCTCTGCGCTGCGGTCTGCGCACGCTCCAGCCCGCGCGCGATCAGCCACTGGCAGAAGGCGTAATAGCTCACCTCGTTGGCGTGTTCCTGGGCAAATTGCTCGACACCAGGGCTCTGTGGGGTGCGGTACTGCTCCGGCCAGTCGCGCCAGTGTTGCGGATGTCCGTCGGGACTGAGCAGCGTTGCGTGCAGGGCCTCGAATCGACAATGGTTCTCCAGCGCCTCGCCGCCTGCTTCGCGGAAACTATCGAAGTCGGCCTGCTGGGCATTTCCGCCCGTGCAGAAATCGTCGTAAAGCGCACGGAGCAGGCACTGACGGGTCCTGGACACAGCGTTCCAGTCGATCAGCTCGAGTTGTTCCAGACGCTGCAGTTCTTCGCCCAGGCCGCAGGTTTCGACGGCGATCCGCACGGGCTTCTCACCGAGCACCGCTTCCGGTGCGCTATGCAGAATGTTGTAGAACAGCCGGCTGGAGGGTGAATACGGGCTGTACTGACCACTATTGCCCGGGAACATCGCATGGATCGGGCTGATGCCCAGCGCTGAAGCGCCATGCGCGGCGGCGTTACGCACCAGGGTTTCCAGCGCCAGGGTATCGCCCAGCCCACCATCGCCGGGGCGGCGTAGGCCGTACAGCTGAGCAGTAAGCCCCCAAGCGTTGGGGCCGGCGACGTCTTCGACACTGGGGCAGGCATGCGGCGCCACCGCGATAGTCAGTCGTTGGCCGGCGATTTCCAGTTGGTGGTAGCCAGGCGTGTCGATCGCGGCCAGGCGGGCCTGACCATCCAGCGTTCCGTCATGCAGGCTGCCGTCTTCCAATTCCAGGCGGTAGGGCGTGGACGGTTTGCAGTATTGGCCCAGCTCCAGTGCGGCCCCCTGATCCAGGGTGAGCAAGGGCGGCAAGTTGGCGCCGTCATTGATAGCATCGAGCTTTTTCAGGCTGCTCTCGATTTCTTCATCGCTACCGGCCGCTAGTCCTAATCCGTTGAGCACGGCGCGCAGCACATCAGGGTTTACCCGTTGATCGCGGCCGTCGGCGTCTACCCAATTGATGGACAGGCCGGCTGCCTCGGCCAATCGGTTCAGTCGTTCATCGCTCATCTGCAGTCTCCAAATACATCCTGGCGGAGCGCGCGGGCAGCGTGCCGGGATTGGACGTATCGATGCTACGGCTGGCATGCAGCAGGCGCGCCGCGGCAGCGGGCGGAGTCAGCTCAACGTCGCGGTCGCTGAGATTCAATTCCAGGCGCAGTTCGCTACCGTCACCCAGACGCCAGCGGGCGAGGGCGACTGCCTCTCCAAGCGCTTGCGCGCCGAGGAACCGCGAGCCTTCGAGGCGCGGCATGATTTCGCGATGGCGGATTTGCAACAGTTGGCGATACAGCGCCAGCCACTCGGCATGTTCCGGCTGATCTCGCTTGCTGAAGTCAGGTTTGGACGCCTCGAACGTCTCCACTGCGTTCGGGTCCGGGATGCGCGCGCGGGTCTGCTCGTCGGCGAACTCGGAAAACTCGGCGAATTCGCCGCGGCGGCCTTCCCGAACGGCATCAGCCAGTTCGCCGTGGTGGCTGGTGAAAAACAGGAAAGGTTCGCGCGCGCCCCATTCCTCGCCCATGAACAGCAGCGGAATCATCGGTGATAGCAGCAGGATGGTGGTCGCCGCCTTCAAGGCATCGGGATCGGTAAGGCTGATCAGCCGGTCGCCGAAGGCACGGTTGCCGGTCTGGTCATGGTTCTGCAGGAACAGCACGAACGACGTCGGGGAAAGATGGCCACTGGGCTCGCCACGGGATTCACCGCGACGGTTCTGCTGGCCCTGATAGATAAAGCCTTCTCCGAGGAAACGCACCAGTTTGTCGGTCGAGTCCTGATGGTATTCCGCGTAGTAACCCTGGCTTTCCCCGGTCAGCAGCGTATGCAGCACGTTGTGCCCGTCGTCATCCCACTGGGCAGTGAAGCCTTGCGTAAGCAGGCTGGCGCGGTTGTCTTCGTTCTCCAGCACCAGATGTACATGACGGCCGGGCTCCGTTTCGGCGCGCACCCGCTCGGCGAGTTCGGTGAGGAAGGTGCGATCCGGAATGGCATGGACGGCATCCATGCGCAGGCCATCGAAGCGGTATTCCATCAGCCACATCAGCGCGTTATCGATGAAGAAATCGCGCACTTCACGGCGGCGGAAATCGATGGCGTCTCCCCAGGGCGTCTGCTGATCGTGGCGGAAGAAATGTTTGGCGTAGCGGTGCAGATAATTGCCGTCCGGCCCGAAGTGGTTGTAGACCACATCGATAAAGACCATCAGACCCAGACCGTGGGCCGTGTCGATTAGGTGCTTGAGCTGCTCGGGCGTGCCGTAGGACGCCTCGGGTGCATAGAGCAGAACGCCGTCGTAGCCCCAGTTGCGATCACCGGGAAATTCGGCGAGCGGCATCAGTTCGATGGCGGTGACGCCCAGTTCGGCAAGGGCAGGAAGGCGCTGCTCGATCTGCGCGTAGCCGCCGTATGCGGACACGTGCAATTCATAGAGCACGGTTTCGTGCCACGGCCGACCCTGCCAGTCACGGTTGCGCCACTGATAGGCATCGGGATCGACCACGACGCTGGGGTCGTGGATATCCGCTGACTGCGCGCGCGACGCGGGGTCGGGCACCGTCAGCTCGTCGTCGATCAGAAAGCTGTATTGCGAGCCGGCGGTTGCGTTCGCCTCGATGCTGTACCAACCGTCTTCGCCTTCCTGCATGGGCAGCGTATCGCCGCCGACCATCACCAGGCTGACGCGTTGCGCGTCGGGTGCCCAGAGCCTGAACCGGATACGCGAAGCGTCGAGTAGCACCGGTCCGTGTCGCCCGTCACGGGCTGGCCTGTTTTGCATTGATTGACCTCGTTAAAAGATGGCCTGGGCTTCGCGCCGCTCACCCAGCAACTGTCGATACAGCCGGTCATACGGTTCGATTGCGTGGCGCCAGAAGAAACCGCCGCTCATGGCTCGGCAACGCATCGCGTTTAGTAAGTGCGGGTTCTCATGTACTGCCAGCGCCCTTTCCACGGCTTGACGGTAGCTTGGCGTCGTCGCCTCGCTGAACAGAAAGCCGGTGACGCCGTCGTCGATGCTGTCCGCCAGCCCGCCGGTGCGGTGGGCGATGGGCAGCGCTGCGAAGCGCTGGGCGTACATCTGGCTCAGGCCGCAGGGCTCGTAGCGCGAGGGCATGAGCAGGAAGTCACTGCCAGCAAATAGCCGTCGGGCATCGGTCTCGTTGAAACCGATATGCGCGCCGACCCGACCGGGAAAGCGCTCCGTGAGCCGGCGCACCTCGTCTTCGATATGCGGCTCACCACGACCGAGAATGGCCAGCTGCCCGCCGTGCTGGACGATGGTTTCGGCGACCTCGATAGTCAGGTCAATGCCTTTCTGGTGCACGAGCCGGGACACCACGGCGAATAGCGGGCCCTCGCCCGGTTCCAGACCGAACAGGTCCCGCACGTGCGCCGCATTGGCCTGCTTGCCGGCCCACTCATGCGGACCGAACTGGCTGATCAGGTGCGTGCAGGTCTGTGGCTCCCAGCTCTCGTCGATGCCGTTCAGCAGTCCGCTTAGCAGGCCCTGGCGCGCTTTCATCGCAAGAAAACCCTCCATACCGCAGCCGAACTCGGGCGTCGTGATTTCTTCGGCGTAGGTCGCGCTGACGGTCGTGACCCGGTTGGCGTAGGCAATCCCTGCCTTGAGGAACGACAGCGCGCCGTAGAATTCCATTCGCTCCGGGCTGCAGGCTTCCTGGGGAATGCCCAGTTTGCGCCGTAGGCTCATGTCGATGTTGCCCTGATACGCCAGATTGTGAATGGTGAAGATGCTGGGCGTGCTCAAGCCGCGCCACTTCATGTACGCAGGCGTCAGGCCGGTCGGCCAGTCGTGCGCATGGACCAGATCAGGTGCCCAGCGAATGCAGGCGGTGCCCGCGGCGATGTCCGCTGCCGCCAGGCACAAGCGGGCGAAACGCACCGGGTTATCCGGCCAGTCATTGCCATGTTCGTCGCCATACGGCAGACCGTCGCGCTCGTACAGTTCCGGGCAGATCAGCACGTAGATGATCAGGCCGTCCGGCATGTCGAGGCGGCCGACTTTGCAGGGCGGCAGGTCGCTGTAGGCGTGCACGCTGCCAACGATGCGAATCGGTTCGCCGCATTCCATGACCTGTGTGTAACCGGGAATCAGCACGCGGACATCGTGCATATCGCCCAGCGCACGGGGCAGGGCGGCCGAAACGTCGGCAAGCCCGCCCGTCTTGATCAGATCGGTCAGCTCCGAAGTTACGAAAAGGATCTTTTTCTTATCGATCTGCGTGCTGCGAAGTTGCAGCACTGGTCGCTCGACGAGCACGCCCGGACGTTGGATTGTTTTGGGTCGAGCAGATTGGCCATTTACTGCAGCAATACTCATAAGCACTTTCCCCAGGTGACCGGTGTTGGCATGAGGCCGATCACAAGCACGTTTGTTTTCCAAGCAGCATCCCTCTGGAGCTGCAGATCATGAGCACGGCAAGAGTGGTTTCTTCTTTTTTTGGAGTCGCTTGTTACGCGGCGCAGAAGCGCGAAGGCCCTACCTTGAAAAAGACTCCGGCGCTATGAATTCGTTCTCAGTTTTCGACCAAAACCGCCAGGTGGAACTTTGCGCTCGAAGGCCGGCTCGGAAAACTGACGCGACACCGTTGTTTTATCGCTGCCAGTCGGAGCCAAGACCATGCAAGACCTTGCTGAAATCGTGCGGTTTTTTAGCGACAAAAAGATGAAATTGACCACGGCGGAATCCTGCACTTGTGGCCTGATGGCCTCGCTGCTAGGCGACATTCCTGGGTGCGGCCAAGTGCTCGACAGCGGCTTCGTCGTTTACTCGCCGAAGGCGAAGAACCGTCTGCTTCACGTCAGCTTCGAAACCATCGAAACCTTTGGCCTGACCAGCGAAGAGGTTGCCACCGAGATGGCGATCGGCGCGCTGAATGCCAGCGTCGCCAATGTCGCCGTCGCCAACACCGGCGTTGCCGATGACAGTGAAGAAGATGCCGGCGGCACTCAGTGCTACGCCTTTGCGTTGATGCAAGGCGAACGCCAGGTCAGCATCAGCGAGACCGTGCGGTTCGCCGGAGACCGAGTGGACATACGCAAGCAGGCCGCGCGCTACGGATTGGAGCAGTTGCCGATCAAATACGAGCAGCTGCTCGACAAACTACGCGAGCAGGACTGATCGACATAAGCGCTGCACCGATGTGGTAACCAGGCGCCCGCACTCGGGGCGAGCCGAGGGTCTCATCCGCCGCGTTCAAACCGGCGGCTGACGCTCCGGTTCCATGTGCTCCGGAACGGACTTGTCGATGTTCGGCTTGTGCCCAACGCTAAGGTCTGCCCGCAGTTGCGGCAGGCATTGCGGGTATTGACGCTGAACGAAGCCGATCAAGCCCTCACGTAAATGGCAGCGCAGATCCCAATTGCGCGACGAATCCGGGGAGCTCACCAGCACCCGCAGCTGAATGGATTTCTCACTAGTGTCTGTCACCTGCAGCACGATGACGCGGCCGTCCCACAGCTGCGGAACGTCTTGGCAGAGCCGTCGCAATTCCTCGCGCAACGGCTCCAGTGGCAGTGAATAGTCGACCCAGAGAAACACCGAGCCGATGATGCTGGAGTTGCGCCGCGTCCAGTTCTGGAACGGTTTCTCGATGAAGTACTGCAGAGGCACTACCAACCGGCGGTCATCCCAGATGCGAACGATGACGTACGTCCCGGTGATTTCCTCGATCCGGCCCCACTCGTTTTCAACGATCACCACGTCATCCAGACGAATCGGCTGGGTGATCGCAATCTGTATGCCCGCGATCAGGTTGGCGAGCACCGGACGCGCAGCGAAGCCCACGGCAAGGCCAGCGAGACCTGCCGAAGCGAGCAGGCTGGCACCGAGCTGGCGCGCCGCCGGGAAGGTCATCAGCATGCTGGCAGCGCCGATCAGCAGGACGAAAAAACCCAGTGTCCGTAGCAGCACGCGCGACTGCGTCTGGATTTGCCGTGCGCGCAGGTTATCGCTGACATCCACGGGGTTCTTCATTCGCACGGCCTGCTCAAGGCCGCGCAAAAGCCGTAGAGCGAGCCAGGTGAAGCAACCGATGATCAACAGGGCCGTTATGCGACGAGCCGCATCCAGCAAGGCGAATTCATCCCCGGAAGCCGTCAAGACTGCCTGCAGGCCAAGCAATGGAAGCAACAGCCGAATGGGCTTTTCCAACTGCTCGGACACTGCCTTGGTAAAAAGAAACCTGCGCCCCAATCGCAGCATCACCGCGGTCAGTACACGGCCAAACACGCTCAATACGACCACCACGAAGGAGGCCGCCAGCAGTATCCGCAATGCGGGCTCGTCTATGTAGTTCTCCCAGGGCATGGGCAAGGCGAGGGGTTCGATAAGCCAGCTCCGTATGAATGACTGCTTCAGATGACTGATGGCGGTTTTCCAAAGTTCATCAACGTGCATTCAGTCGGATGCGTGGAACTCCCTGTGGCGGCTCCTTTCACACTTACAAGGGTGTAGACCCAATCGGTATCCAACCCATGGGAGAAGCGACATGCAAAGTGCACAAACCGGAAACGACGTCCGCGTCGAACGTTTGATCGAATGGCTGCGCGATGCTCACGCGATGGAGGCTCAGGCCGAGTCCATGCTCAGCAAACAGGCCAGCCGCATCGAGCACTATCCCCAGTTGAAAGCGAGGATCGAGCAACACATTACCGAGACTCAGAACCAGGCCAAGCTGATCGAAAGCTGCCTACAGCGCTACGACAAGTCCTATTCGGGCCTCAAGGATCTGGGCGGCAAGATGATGGCCATGGGGCAAGCCATGGGCGGCATGATGGTCAATGACGAAATCGTCAAAGGCGCTCAGATGGGCTACGTCTTCGAGAATCTGGAAATCGCGTCCTACGAGATTCTGATCGCGGCCGCCGAGACCATTGGCGATACCCAGACCGCCGAGATCTGCACACGCATTCTGGCTGAAGAAGTGGCGATGGCCGAATGGATGCGCAGTCACCTTGCCGAGCTGACCCAGGCCTATCTGACCCGCGCGCAGACCCCCAACGTTGAGGCGAAACGCTGACAAGGCGCTGAGTAGCCGCGCGACATTCGGCTACTGCTCGGCGACTTTGTCGGAAAGCGAGGCGGTCATCAGGCCGCCTCGTGTGGCGTACAGCTCGAAGCGCAGTTCCTGAGCCAGCCGCACCAGATTCGCAGCGTCGCGGCACTGATCATCGGTGATGCCGAAAACGGTGAGCTCTTCGCCGTCCACGTGCTCTTCATAGAGCCGGACGGTGACACGGCTGTCTTCCTGAGCATGGCAGTCACAGCGGAAGGGATACAGGTAGTTGCGGAGGATGTTCTCAATCGTCAGCAGAGGTAGACGTGAAGCCATGATCCTTCCTCCTTTCGAGTCTCCAGAGTCGGCGAGCGTGCTCGCGGTCGGATGCTACGGTTTTGCGTCAGCGGCATCTAACAACGCTAGCAGGCCCTGTCCCGTTGTAAACATCACTTTGCCGCCGCTCGGCAGACCAGAAGCAAGCGGCGAAACTCGCGCCGTTGCGCTTGCCGACGGCTTCCGTCCCTCGAAATTCGGCGCTACCAACCAGTCTCGGAACTCGCGAGCCCACTTGCAGCGAGCGCCAATACCTGACGACGAGGAATCATCATGAAATCCATATTCGCATTGGTATTCGCAAGCCTCATGGCTTCATCCGCGTTCGCCCAGTGGCCTGCCGGCACGCCTGAAGACGAACGCGGTGCCCGTCCCAGCCCGATGGGCAACCCGACGCCTCAGGAAACGCTTGATACGCACAAGGACAGCCAGGGCCGTACCGTGACCGAAGACGGTGATCTTGTCAGCGAGCCTCCGGCGACTGAGGGTGAGGCCGATCAGGAGGCCGACGATGCATCAGTCAATCCAGGGCGTCACTCCAGCCACGGCGGCCCGACCGACTCGGCGTCCGATCCCGGCACGCTCGAATAAACCGGCGTCACGGAGCCGGCACCATGGCCCTCGACGAATACAACCGTAAGCGGGATTTCGCCGCGACGCCCGAGCCGGGCGGCGACACCCGAACGCGTCGCAAGCAAGACAAAAGCGGAGCGCTTCAGTACTGCATCCAGAAGCACGATGCGTCCCGGCTGCATTACGACTTCCGCCTCGAATTGGACGGCACGCTCAAGAGCTGGGCGGTGCCCAAAGGGCCGTCACTGGATCCCAAGTCGCGCCGGCTGGCGGTGCACGTCGAGGACCATCCGCTGGACTACGCCACCTTCGAAGGCACTATTCCGGCCGGCCATTACGGCGCGGGTGATGTGATCGTCTGGGACCGGGGCATCTGGATTCCGGAAGGCGATCCGCACGAGGGGTATCGCAAAGGCAAACTCAAATTCACGCTGGAAGGGGAAAAGCTCAGCGGCGTCTGGAACCTGGTGCGCACGCGCATGGACGGCGGCAAGGAACAGTGGTTTCTGATCAAGTCGAACGACGACGCGGCGCGCCCCGAGCAGGACTACGACATCGTCAAGGAACAATCCGACAGCGTACTCAGCGACCGAACGCTGATTCCGCGCAAACGCGGCAAGGCGAAGCTCGAAGTAGACGCCAAGCCGGTCAAGACGCCTGCGGCGCGCACTCGCAAGAAAGCCGCGCACACCACGCTGTCCGGCGCCAAGCCCGCGCCGCTCCCGGACAGCCTCAAACCGCAACTCGCGACCCTGGTCGAATCCGTGCCCGATGGGGATTGGCGCTACGAGATCAAGTTCGATGGCTATCGAATCATGGCACGCATCGAGTCGGGCAAGGTTCAGCTATTCACTCGCAACGGTCACGACTGGACGGCCAAGATGCCACAACAAGCCGAAGCGCTAGCGGCGCTCGGGCTCGAGTCGGCCTGGCTCGACGGCGAAGTGGTAGTGCCGAACGAGGAGGGCACGCCGGATTTCCAGGCGTTGCAGAACGCCTTCGAAATCGGGCGTAGCGGCACCATCCTTTATTACCTGTTCGATTTGCCTTTTTTGAACGGCATGGACCTGCGCGAAGTCCCGCTGGAAGAGCGCCGGGCGGCTTTGAGTCAGCTGCTGGAAGCCAATGACAACGAGCTGCTGCGTTTCTCCGCGGACTTCACTGAACAGCCTGAAAGCGTGCTGGACAGTGCCTGTCAGATGAAGCTCGAAGGATTGATTGGCAAGCGCGCTGGCAGCACCTATGTCTCCAAACGCAGCAATAGCTGGGTGAAGATAAAGTGCAAGAACCGCCAGGAATTCATCATCGTTGGCTTCACCGATCCAAAGGGCACACGCGCCGGCTTCGGCGCCTTGCTGCTGGGTCTGCATAACGATGAGGGCGAATTGCATTACGCGGGCAAGGTTGGGACCGGCTTCAATCAGGCCACGCTCAAGAGTTTGCATGCCAAGCTGAAGCCGCTGAAAGTCGACAAGAGCCCGCTGGCGAAGGCGCCGCCAGCCGCGGATGTGCGCGGCGCGCACTGGCTCAAGCCGGAATTGATGTGCGAAGTCGCCTTCGCCGAAATGACCCGGCAGGGCGTGATTCGTCACTCGGTCTTCCACGGGTTGCGCTCGGATAAGCCCGCACAGGCCATTACCCATGAGCGCCCGGCGAAAGCGCCCAAGACCAAGAGTAAAGCCGCTGATAAATCAGCAAGCAGCGCGGGCGGCAAGATCAAGATCTCCAACCCCGAGCGCATCATCGACAAATCCATTGGCGCAACCAAGATGGAACTGGCGCGCTTCTACGCCGAGGTGGCGCCTTGGGCATTGCCGCATCTTCGCCAGAGGCCGCTGGCACTGGTCCGCGCCCCGGAAGGCATCGAAGGCGAGCTGTTCTTTCAGAAACACACCGAGAAGCTGAGCATTCCGCACATTACCCAACTGGATACGGCGTTGTTTCCCAAACACGCCGCGCTGATGACCATCGACAGCGTCGAAGCCCTGGTCAGCGCCGCGCAGATGGGCACCATCGAGTTGCACACTTGGAACGCAGTCGCTCCGGTACTCGATCATCCGGACCGCTTCGTGCTGGATCTCGACCCCGACCCAGCGCTGCCTTGGAAGCGCATGGTCGAGGCGACCCAACTGACTCAGACGCTGCTGGATGAAATCGGCCTGCAATCCTTCCTCAAGACCAGCGGAGGCAAGGGGCTACACATTCTGGTACCTCTGAAGCCAACTCAGAACTGGAAGGAAGTAAAGGCGTTCAGCCAGGCGATCGCGCAGTACATGGCGAAGTTGCTGCCGCAGCATTTCTCTGCGGTCAGCGGGCCGAAGAACCGCGTCGGACGGATCTTCATCGACTATTTGCGCAACAGTCAGGGCGCCAGCACCGTCGCCGCCTATTCGGTGCGGGCGCGTGAAGGGCTTTCGGTGTCGGTGCCGATTCACCGCGACGAGCTCGCCGAGCTCAAGGGCGCCAATCTCTGGACCATCCGCAACCTCATGTCACGGCTGGAAGAGCAGGGCGACGACGACCCCTGGGCCGAAATCGACGAGACGGATCAAACGATTACAGCGGATATGCGCGAGCGGCTAGGGATGAAATGACCGATTGAGGGGATGGCGGACAGTCGATCAGTGATCGTTGCAGTCAGCGCCCTGGCGCAGATAGCTCATCACCTGAGTTTCGCCCTTGGAGTCAAGATAGGTCATCTTGGCTTCGACCACTTCACAGCCGCCGTTCGGTACTTCCATCGAGATGATCTCGGCGATGTCCAGCTTGTCGCCGTATTGATAAGGAGCGGGCTGCGGAGCAGCGATAGCCAGTTGAGCGAACACGGACAAGCCGGCAATCCAGAGCAGATTTTTCATAACGACCTCTTTGCGTTTTTGACGCCCGCCAGATGCGGCGAGCGCTTGGGGAATTAAAACTGGCTGCCAACGAGGAAAGGCAGCCAAAGATGACAGGGCATCGGTCGACCGAAAGGAGCGATCGTGCAACCGATGCAGCGCGGGATCGAAATCAACCGCCTACTGCCACGAGGCAAAGAATAAAGAATGCCGAACCGCGGAAAAATGGCGTTTCCGGAGAGGGATCGTTACCGCTGTGGTAACAATCTTCAGGCCCAGTATTTGGGGTTCTGGATGAGCTGGTGATAGCTGGCGAAGGCTTGCGGCAATTCCGCTTTAAGGAACTCGACCCAGGTCTTGACCTTGGCATCGAGGAACCGTCGCGACGGGTAGAGCGCGTAGATGGTTTTTTCCTGCAGACGGAACTGCGGCAACAGCCGCACCAGCGTACCGCGCTGCAGCGCCGGGACCGCCACGTAATCGGGCAACAAACACACGCCCATGCCCGCTTCGGCAGCCGAACTCATGGCTTCGGCCACGTTCACCTTGAAGGTTTCGCTGGGTTGAATCGTCTGCTCGATGCCATCGCCGATGAAGCTCCAGCTGTCGGCGAACACCGGATCGGCAAGCCGCAGGCAGCGATGCTGTTGGAGATCGGCCGGCACCTTCGGCGCACCGTGCTGTTCGATGTAACTCGGCGAGGCGCAGACGACGTGAAATACCGTACCCAGTCGCTGGGCAATCAACTCGGAATCCGGCAGCTCGCGCGACAGTGTGATGATCACGTCGAGGTTGTCTTCCAGCAAATCGGGTTGGCGCTGGGAGAGGATCAGGTCCAGATAGACATCCGGATAGATCTCGTCGTAGCGGCCGGCAAGCGTCGCCAGCAGCTGGATGCCCAGGCCGATGGTGGAATGCACCCGCAACCGCCCTCTGGGCACCAGATGCGCGCCGCTGGCTTCGACCCGCGCCAGCTCGACCTGATCAAGGATCGCGCGGCTTTGCTCGAGAAAACGCTGGCCCGCTTCGGTCAGAGACAGACGCCGCGTTGTGCGGTGCAGCAGACGCGCTTGCAGATGATTTTCCAGCTCCGACACCAGCCGGGAAACCTGAGCGGTGGAGGTATCGGACTGCAGCGCCGCCGCCGTGAAGCTGCCGGCGTCGGCTACCCGTACGAATACTCGCATCGCATGAAGTAAATCCATTGGTTACCTATCCTCTATGCCACTTGCCAAGTCCCGCTTGCTGACACCGGGCGCGACGAATGAAGCGGTTCTTTCTGTCATCTCACTCTGAGTCTGGAAAGCGTCATTTGTCCTGGCATCGCGCGATCAGCGTTGTGCAGATAGCTCAATGGGCAAGCTGGGTCGACGGCGTACGCTCAGCGTCTTCCCATCCGCCACCCAACGCCAGGAACAGGTTGACCTGATCCAGCGAAAGCTGTGCTTCGGATTCCGCCAAGGCGGCTTCGGCAAAGGCCAGGGTGCGCTCGGTGTCGAGGCTGTCGAGATAGGCCAAACGGCCTTCCTGGTAGAGCCGACGGGTGTGATCGGCAGCGCGGCTGGCGGCGTCGCGGGAATCGCGCAGGGCACGGTTGCGCTGCAAATCGTCGGCATACCGCGCCAACAGCGTTTGGGTTTCGCGCAGGGCGTTGAGTACCGCGCCGTCGAAACGCGCAAGGGCCGCGTCGGCGCCGGCTTCCATGGCACGGACCCGCGCGCGGTCGACTTTCGTCGGGATGTGCCAGGAAATGGACGGCCCGAATTCCCAACGACGGGTAATAGGATCGGCGATGTGTTCGAGCATGCCGGTATAGCCGGCCGAGGCGCCGAGGCTGATTTCCGGGTACATCATTGCGGTGGCGACCCCGATATCTGCGGTGGCAGCAGCCAGGCTGCGTTCCGCCGCGCGGACGTCCGGACGACGCTTGAGCAACGCCGCGCCATCGCCAACCGGAATCGGCTGGCTCAGCTGCGGCGCGTGGCTGCAGGTAATGACTGGTTCTGGCAAGTCACCGGGCGTGCGGCCGAGCAGGGCGGCGACTTGATAAAGCGCTGCGGATTTTTTCGTCTCGAACGGAGGAACCTCGGCACGCAGCGCCTCGACCTGAGCGCGTGCGCGAGCCACGTCTACTTCGTTGCCGCGACCGCCGCTGAACAGCCGCGTGGCCACATCCAGCTGGCGTTGTTGAATATCCAATGAATGCTTGGCGATCTTCAGTTCTTCGCCCGCGTGGCAGGCCTCGACATAATTGCGCACGACCTGAGCCACGACGGTGATACGGGCGGCATCGAGGGCCGCGGCGCTGGCATCAGCACTGGCTCCGGCTGATTCGGCGGCGCGCTTGAGCTTGCCGAACAGATCGAGCTGATAGCCGACCGAAAGCCCGGCATCGGCGAGGTTCATCACCGGGATTTTTTCCTGCAGTGCCAGTGACTCACTGGATAGCTGACCACGCGCGAGCGAGCCGGCACCACCAATCTCGATTTCCTGCGCGTGATGGGCCATCTGGAAGCCCTCGTAGGCGCGCCGCAGGTTGTGATAGGCCAGGCGCACGTCGGTATTGCGTTCCAGCGCCTCGCTCACCAGCCGGTCGAGGAGGGGATCGTCATAGAGTTTCCACCAGTCGGCGGGCAACTCGGCTTGTTCCACCTTCGCACTGCCAGCCAGATCGAACGGTGCCTGGGCTTCGGTACGTTGAATCGCGGCATCGTCCGGCAGCCGATAATCGGGCCCGACCATGGTGCAGGCACTGAGGGTGCCGACCAGAGCCAGCAGGGCAGTAAGGTTATGGCGTTTCATGGCGTTGCAGGCTCCACCTTGCCGGCTTGTGGCCAGGGCAGCACCGAGAGGGTCGCGGTTCGGCCGATGACCAGTCGGATGTCGGTTTCCTGGCCGTCTTCCAGCACCACGCGCACCGGTATTCGCTGGGCCAGTCGCACCCAGTTGAAGCTCGGATTGATGTTGGGCAGCAGCGAGTTTCCGCGCGCGCGGTCGCGGTCCTCGATGCCGGCGGCAATGCTTTGGACATGGCCACGCAGGTGCTGCGATTCCCCCATCAGCCGGATATCCACCGGCTGGCCGATCTCGATGGCGTGCAGTTTGGTTTCCTCGAAATAGCCTTCGACGCGCAGCGAACGGGTATCGACGATCGACAGCACCGGTTTGCCGGTGTGGACGTAATCGCCGACGCGCATGGTCTGATCGCTGAGATAGCCATCGACAGGGCTGAGCACACGGGTGCGCTCCAGGTCGAGCCGCGCCACGCCGAGGGCGGCTTCGGCGGTCTTCAGTGCGGCTTCGGCGCGCTTGACCTGGGTGTCGCCGATTTCGATGGTTTCCGCGGCGATCAAGTCTTTCAACACACGGTTGCGCTTGGCTTCCCGGCCCGCCTGAGCGAGCAGCGCACGGCGCTCCAGCACGGTCGCTTCGGCTTCTTCGAGGGCGAGTTCGAAGCGTGCCTGATCGATGACGAACAGCACCTGTCCACGGCTAACCTTCTGGTTGTCCCGCACGCGCAGCTCGGTGACCAGCCCGGACACGTCAGGCGCCACCTGAATGATGTCGGCATGCACATGGCCGTCGCGGGTCCAGGGCGCTTCCATGTAGTAGTCCCACAGATACACGCTCACCACGACGGCGATGGCGACGGCCAACAGGGTCAGCATCACCGAGCCGGCGGCAGGTATCCATTTCTTCACGATTCGACTCCCGGTATGAGGGTGGACAGGGCGCCCAGCACCATGACGTAGAGGGCGAGGTTGAACAGCGGCGGATGCCAGACCCAGCGGTACAGGCCCAGCCGGGCGAGGGCGATGCCCAGCAGGCTTTTGAGCAGATAGGCAGCAAGCATCAACACCAGCAGTACCGGCACGTAGACGCCATAGATATTCAGATGTCCAGTCATGCGGGGGCTCCGAGAGGGTCGTACCCGGTTGTGGTCGATAGCGGCGCGGTGGCAGGCGCATCCGCAGGGAACAGCGCGAGACGCAGGCCGTGCAGCGCCAGGCAGGCGTCGTGTGCAGCCTGGCCATTACGGCGGCTCCATAGGTAATACACGCCGTCATCCAGTTGCTCGCGCAGGCCATCCGGCGCGGACTGCGGATGACGGGCGCGAGCGCACACCTGGAAGTAATCGTGCAGCGCCAGAATGACCGGTTGCAGCCGTTGCTCGGCGTCTGCGGGCAGCGGCACTCGCTTGAGTTCCAGCAAGCGGAAGCACAGTCTCAAACCTCGGGTCGCGTCGTGCAGCGCCAGGCCCTGGTCGGCCAATTGGGCGAGGCGCGGCAGTAATTGAGCGGTACGGTCGATGACCTTGGAGGCGACGTCGTCGTGATCCTGTTTCGGCTTGGCCAGCGCAAGCCGCGAGAGACTGATCCAGCCGCTGCGAGCAAGACGCCGCGCCGCCCACTGCGTGCCGAATGGTCGGGTCAGGCGGGCCCAGATCAGCGCGAAGGTCACGCCCATGGCCGAGGACAGGGCGACATCGGCAAACCGCGAGAAATCGGCGGCGTAACGATCCTGAATGGTGAGGGTGGAAATGGTCTGAACCGCCAACAGAATCGCCGTCCCGGCATATTGAGGACGACCGGAAAAGGTACCCAACAGCAGCAACGGTGCGGCTAGGAGAATGGCCAGGCTGCCAAAGTCATGCACGTTGGGCATCAGTGCAAAGAGGTAGATGGCGGCGGCTACGGTGGAGATCAGCGTCGCCACCAGCATCGATTTGATGAAAGGCGCCGGGTTGTCCTGGCTGGCGAAGAAACAGCTGGCGACGGCCGCAAGGAACACTCCGGTGTAGCCGTGCGCCCATCCCGACCAGTACCACAGCAGACTGACCAGCAGTACGAGGATTCCAGCGGACAAGGCGCTGAACGCCAGCAACGGATAGTCGTAATGACGGGGGGCTCCGATCAACTGGCGCATTCGATAGCGCAGCATCGGCGCCTGCTCGGGATGGCCCAGGGCAAAGCACCGGCGCAGCTCCAGGGCATCCTGCCAGAGATCGATCAGTGCACGGATCTGCCCGAGCGCACCGGCCAGCGCCAAGTGCTGTTCCGGATAGCTATCGCTCAGCCATGTTTGCAGCTGCCAGCTGCGCTCGACGAGGCGATCAGCATCGAGCTGCGCATCCTCGCCCTGCAACCATTGGCCGACGCGCTGCAGATATTCTTCGAACTCCGGCAGCGGCTCCGGCAGTTCCTGGCGTAGCTGACGCAGCGCGTCGCCCATGGAGATCAGCTGCGGCGCGAGCATCGCCATGCGTGCGCGGAATTCCCGGGCATGGCGGGTCGGGAGATGGCTGTCGGCGTCGTACTCAAGGTGCACGATCATGCCGTCGAGCCCCATCACGTCGATCATCAATTGGTGCAACGCACGCTGATCGAGGGCAGTCGATCCTGTTGCGCCGAGCATCTGCAATGCCCCGACGCGGGCGTCGGCGAGCAGCACCGTCATACGCGCATTCAGCACCGGTGCGATGCGGCTGGGAAAGAGCAGCGCATTGACCAGGCTGGCACAGACGATGCCCAGCAGAATTTCCTCGGACCGGGCCAGCGCTACATCGAAGATATGCTGCGGATTGTTGACTTCGGTGAGGCTGATCAACGGCACGGTGTAGGCCGCAAGCATGAAGATGTAGCTGCGCGGTGAGCGGTCGATCAGCGAAAGGTAGAGCAGGGTGGTGAGCCACAACGATATGACCAGGCTCAGCATCACCGGCTGCTGGCCGAACAGCGGCAATATCGCAACCGATGCCGCTGCACCGAGTACGGTTCCCAGAGCCCGGTAGATCGCCTTCGAGCGCGTGGCGCCCGACAGCGGGTGCGAAACGACGTAAACCGAGGCCATCGCCCAATAGGGATTGTCCAGCGGAATGGCGAGCGCGATGTAAAGCGACAGCAACGCAGCGGTCAGCGCTTTGGCTGAAAACAGCCATTCGCGCCAGGTAGGCATATTCATGGTTTTAGTTTTTTCACGAGGCCGCATCGCGGGGAGCAGAGCGCTACGGCATGTTGCACAATTTGTTACATTTAACGGCGTTTCGATGTGACAAATCGAACAACCAACAGGACAATTCGGATTTTAAAAACATGTACCCGTGATCGTTGAGCATCGCGGGGCGCGTAAAGCAGGCGGTCTGCCTGTCGAGGTACGATGAAGCGAATTCCCAACTACGGCCTATATGGCGAGACCGCCCAGCCCGCCTGGCGCGACATGCTGCACTGCGAATGGATCAACGAACGCAGCGAGCAATTTCAGTGGGAAATCAAACCGCATCAGCACGATGCGCTGCTGCAGTTGTTCTACATCCGTAGCGGTGGCGGCGAGGTTTCGCTGGAAAACCAGCACCTGCCGTTCACCGGCCCCTGCATCCTGGTCCTGCCGAACCGCACCGTGCATGCGTTCAGCTACCAACGCGACACCGACGGACCGGTCATCACCGCGGCACAACGGCCGCTGGAATCGATGGCGCGCATCGTGGCGCCGGGGCTGTTGGGCTTCCTGCAGCGCCCGAGCGTCGTGCCGTTACCCTGGCAGGCGGACGGCAGCGAACCCATCTGGCCACTGATCGAACTGATCCAGGCGGAAGCGCGAAGCGAGGCCCGCGGGAACCTCGCAGCGGGCCATTCACTGCTGCTGACGTTGCTGATTCATGCCGCGCGGCTGGACGTCTCCATCAACACCGCGCCACGGCCTGGCAAAAGCCGCCGTGCCGCCGTGCTAAGGCAATTCCGCGAATTGGTCGACAAGCACTTCCGCAACCACTGGACGCTGAGCCGCTACAGCGAAACCCTGGGAATGACTACAGCCACGCTCGGTCGCGTTTGCCGCGAAGAGGCCGGCGTTGCGCCCAGCGCGATCATCAACGAACGCATCGTCCGCGAGGCACAGCGGCAACTGGCCTACACGAGCCTGCATATCCAGCAGATCGCGCGTGACCTGGGTTTCGCCGACACCGCTTATTTCAGTCGATTCTTCCGCAAGCAGGCCGGACTCAAGCCCAGTGAATTTCGTGGTGCGTTCAAACGAGATGGTTGAGCACAAGCCGGGAGTAATGAATGCGTTTTGTAATCCATCACAGAAGTTCGCACATAGCAGATTTATGTTAAAGAGTTCGCATAATCTATATTATGTTAAATTAGCAATATGGACTGGCTATTGATTAGCCGTTGTGGCTCCTGGGAATAAAGGAGACAAATCCTGATTAAAGAAAATACAGAAAAATCAGCGAGTTCAGAGCTGTCTCGTTCTGGGGGTGCCTTCATTGCCCACCGATATGCAGCCGAAAAAGAAGACTCCTGAAGCATATTGGGGCAGTTCAAAAAAAATAAAAACAAGACTAAAAACCTTTGCTACGGTTAGAAAACGCAGCTTTGAACCGTACCACCGGCAGATGGAGTCTCCGATGCCAGCATACGCCAGAGACCCGCATCCACTCTTTGCCGCTCCTGAGTCCATGATTCTGGACCTTAAGCAGTATTATGCTTGCTACCCCTGCGTCGCAGCCTATCTGAAGAGTTTTTCAACTGAGCTTGACGTTGAGAAGGATTTCGCATGCGGACTTCATTTTCTAGCCCTCCATAATCGTGCAGCCGGAACCTTCGGTATTTACCGTACTTTTGTGGAGCGCCTGCTTCTATGGAGCTGGATTTTCGCTGATAAATCGGCTTTGACATTAAATCGGTATGAATTTGGTCAATTCGTTAATTTCTGCAAAAGGCCACCTCGGCCTTGGGTCGGAGCAGCACCTTCCGCGCGATTTATTCAAAACGACGGTAATTGGAAGTTCAACGAAGGCTGGCGGCCTTTCAACATCCGTAGTCAGCCGGAGTCAGAATCTTACAAACCATTCACCGGTACGGTAAGACAGATACAGAGCATCTGCAGTTCCTTCTACAATTTCCTACATGCAGAGGGTGCAGCCGCAGTCAATCCAGTCGTCGCGTCTAGATTGCAGAGTGGGAGTGCAGACAAAGCAGATCACCCTGCCCGACGCTTCCTAAGTTCAGATCAACTCTCTCGTGTTATGCAAATTCTAGAGTGCCGGGCATCAGGCGACCCTGCGGGTGAGCGCGCTCTTTTTATTGTAGCTGCGACGGTATTTCTTTGCCTCCGCGCGACTGATTTTGCAGCAATTGGTGATTACTGGCCAAGCATGAACTGTTTCTTGTTTGAGGACGGCACCTGGTGGTTGGTACTGGATATCCCCGGCACCCAGCCGCAAAGGCTCGCAGTCAACTCTAAGTTCTTGCCCTACTTGAAACGCTACCGGAAAAGCAGAGGACTATCACCGTTACCTGGACTAGATGACGGAGTTCCGCTTCTAGAGACAAGCCACGGGCGTCCGGGGCTTAGCGTTCGGCGAATTCGAGAAGTCGTTCGCGCAGCGCTCACACAGGTGCATGCAGATATTACTTTGGAGGAAGAGAACGGTGACCATTGGGAAGTTTTGCTTTCGTCAAACCCGAGGCTGCTGCGCGACAGTGGCGCAAAGAGTAGCGCTCAAACCCGCGTGCCCGCCAAACTGAAACAAGATCTACGTATTACGAGTCTCGCGTATACCTATGGTAGGTATTATCAGGATTAACTGTGACCGACCTCGTTCCACACAGTAATATCCGATAATCACCAGACCCGGATATTGCAGTAGACTGAGGTTAATTGCCGTGCAAGGCGCATCTACAAGGTTTCACAGTAATCATGTCGCAGCATCCCCAACCGCTTTTCGAAACCTTCGAGCGTTTCCGCCAACTTAACTTTCATAACCTCAATGGCGAGCTTCCTGTTGTTCGGGACTTCCTCCTCGGCTGTGACGATCAGCTACAGGCGGTTGAGAGCTATCGCGCCGTTCGCGGCTTCCTCAAGTCATACGCGGGTAACGAAG
Organism: Pseudomonas sp. MTM4; assembly: GCF_019355055.1. NCBI lineage: Bacteria > Pseudomonadati > Pseudomonadota > Gammaproteobacteria > Pseudomonadales > Pseudomonadaceae > Pseudomonas > Pseudomonas sp. MTM4. The sequence goes on along the minus strand of NZ_CP048411.1, from coordinate 708,155 downwards.
CCACCTTCAACTCTTATAGAACCCATGTAGAGCGCTTGTTGCTCTGGTGCCTCGTGGTCATTCGTAAGCCCCTCGTCGAATTGCGTCGACGGGACGCCGAAGCCTTCATGGAGTTTTGCCTGAACCCGCAGGATGGATGGATCGGCCCCGTTGTCAAATCCCGCTTCCTCCGCATGGGCGGACGCAAGAAGCTCGATACCGACACCTACATTATTAATGAGCACTGGCGGCCCTTCAGCCAGTCGGTGGCGAAGCGCGAGCGTAAGATCGCCGAAGAAACTGCAGTTGCTGTCCCCTCCCGTCGCTATCGCATGTCCCAAGGCTCGGTGGCGCAAGTATTCGCGGTATGTGGCAGTTTTTTCCAGCATTCCATCGATGAGGGCCTGACCGAGGTAAACCCCTTTCGGGCAGTGAAACAGAAATCTATCTACAAACAACGCAACACCTTGGATGTAGCCTCCCGCTCCCTGACCCAGCTGCAGTGGAGCTATGTTATCGAAACCGCCGAACAGATGGCGGCCGCGGATTCAGTGCACGAGCGTACTTTGTTCATCACCGCTACTTTATTTTCTATGTATTTGCGAGTGTCCGACATAGTCGGGAGAGATAACTGGACGCCCACGATGAGTGATATCCGTCGCGATAGTACGGGGACTTGGTGGTATCACGCGGTGGGCAAGGGCAACAAAGCGGCGAAGATCAGCATCCGCGACGACTACATTCACGCCTATCTAATGCGCTACCGTGTACACCTCGGGCTTCCTCCCCTGCCCTCCGCTCATGAGAGCACTCCGCTAATTGCCTCACTAAAAGGTCGAGCTGGGCTTTCTGACCGCCACATTCGATTGCTGCTACAGGAACTGTTTGATCGTTCGTTGGCTCGCATGTCTGAAGAAGGCTGGAGCGATGACGAGATTGATCAGCTGCGCTCGGCGTCGTTGCATTGGTTGCGTCATACATCCGCCACTTTCGATGCACCGCACCGTGACATGAAGGATCTCCAGGCCGACCTTCGTCACAGCAGTATGAGTACCACCCAGAATACCTATTACAACTCGCTAGATGAGCAGCGCGCTCACTCCGTAAAGGGGCTGAAAGTAAAACAGTAGCATCAAACTAGGTTATCGCTGGCCGAGCCCGCTCTCAACAGCCAGGACAGCCGCTCAGGCTGAGCGGCTGAGCCCTCTAACCTCCGGGGAAATCCTACCAGTCACTTCTCGGGAACGCGCTGCCAGCTAATTCACGGGCTACACTCACGGTTGTAGAGAAGTAAGAAATACAACGCAACCAGCGTGTCGCCGTTTCGGTAGCTTCAGGTCCGCTTCACTGGACGGTAGAAGACACATCATCCAGAGTGTAGGCTTGTTAATTTCTGCGGGCCGTCTGAAGCTCTAGCTTCCGCGACAATTGATTGATAGTAGGGGCTCAGGCATGTCAAATGACGATGGAAATTCATTATCAAAAATCCGCTCGGATGCCATAGACAAAATTCGTCGGCTGCAGCGATCACCGCGCTACCACAGCTTTTTCAACGCGGAGGCAATCGAAGCCTTTAATAAGATAGAGAGCTCTGCCCTAGCAGGTGAGTCAATTACGCATACCGACGAGATAGGCTCGAAGGGCAATGGCAGCACGTAACCTTCGGCCGTCTCATCAGCTCAAGGCGCTCATTCGTCCTTCCCGTTTAAATCTGCTGCTATCTTACCGAACGAACCCCAGCGACCGATCAGCTCATCGATTCGATCCGGAATGTGTTTAGTCTTGCTAAGCACTAGGCAGCGGGTCGTGCCTACATATTCCTCAAGCAGGTAAGCGTCCCCCACGTCGACATCCATCATTTGCAGAATTTCGTCGGGCAATCTTATAGCGCAGTCGTCGTCCTAGTCCTCGATATTCACACGCTGCGTCATCGCGATTCCCCAAAAACAGTCGGAATAGATGTCTGCAGGGGGGAGGCAGCGGCGAGCCGCTACCAGCAAAGTCCCGCAGCGCATGCCACCAGCTTAGCAACGACCGCTCCGCCTCCTAAGGATAGTAATGGGCGATGAGCCAGCCGCTAACGTTGCGATCAATACCCTTTAAAAAATATAAAACCGGAAACTGGACATACAACGCTTTCAAAGCACGCTAAGCGGATGCGTCAGATGGACACCGTGATCGACACTGGCTTTGAGCAGAGCAATACTACATACCCATGCAGCTTTTGATGCTAAGCGCAGTGTGGATCAAGCGGAGCCAAAGGTTTGTCGGTCGCATATGGAGGAGCTCTTTATGGTTAACGCCGCCAGGCGTGCCGATAAAACGGCACTCGCCGCCCGCAAGCCTACGGAGTACCTCCTCCGTAGTGACCCTGGACTGCTCAGTCCAACTATGGTTTACAAACTGACCGCCGAGGGGTTCGAGATGAAAGATGTGCAAGACATGCTTTCGATTTCCGGTCTCTACTCGGCGGAGAAGGTCCTTACCCGCATCGTGGGCAAATCCGCTAGGACGATTCAACGACAGAGCAAGGGAAATCAAACCGTGCGCCTCAGTTCTGTGCAGAGCGCTGTGGCCTTTCAATTCGCGACGCTCCTGGAGCGCGCGACCAAAGTGTTCGGTACTCAAAAGCTAGCCGAAGAATGGCTGGGTCGGCCCTGCAAATGTCTGGAAGGCGAAATACCTCTAGACGTTGTCAGCAATCCTGTGGGGTTTCAGGTAGTAAACGACTGCCTAGAGCGCATTGAGTACGGGGTTTATCAGTGAGCCAGTTGCGCGATCGGGCTCAAGCACGAACTGCAAGTAACAGTCCTAAGCTCGCGGCTGAAGGATCGCTCCACCTTCCTATCTGACGTAAACCATTTAAAGGTACTCATGTCTGTCGCGAAAGCTGTCTGGAGCCGAGTCAAGCACATGCGAAAAGGGAGGCCTTTTTCACGCATGGCTTTCGCACAGGTAGGTTCTAGAAAGGCGGTCGATAAGGCGCTATCAAACCTCGTGAAATCGGATCGCCTGGAGCGTGTCGCTCGCGGCATCTATATGCGACCGAAGATGAGCATATACACCGGCCGCAGGGTACGCGCTAACCCGCTGGACATAATGATGATTCGTGCCAAGGCAAACGGCGAGACAATCCAGATACACGGAGCGGAGGCTGTTCGGAGATTGGGCCTCAGCACGCAAATGCAGGTCGTGCCGACCTACTACACCAGCGGTACGACCCGCGAGATAAAAGTTGGCAACGCGGTGGTTCGCCTCAGGCATGTCTCTAATGCGCGCATGCAGTACGCCGGAACGAAGGTAGGAACGGTGCTCACCGCGCTCTATTACCTCGGAAAACAGGGGTTGTCCGCGCAGGTCATTTCCAGGATCACAAAAGCCATGAGTAGCGAAGAGTTGCGTAAGCTTAAAGGTTGTAGAATGCCAGTATGGATGCGATCGGCATTGCTTCTTGTGAATGAAGCGGCATTAGGCCCTGCTTCGAACGATCCGAGTGCGCTAAACACCAGATGCAAACTCTTGCCGCCTCGCAATACTCATTGATTTATAGCTGAAAGCACCTGTCCGCGCAGGGCGTATATGGCCAGTGCAGTATTCATCAGCGGCCCGCTGCCAACCGCCCCTCCATGACCGTCGAGCAAACCGAGGCGCCGGCGATGGCGCTGGGTAGCGCGCGGATGAACTATAGCCGCTAACAGGCATTCTTACTCGGGCCGGCTTCGATAACGCATAGTAGACCCAGTAGTTGCAGCAGCTCGCTCAATGATTTGTTCTTCGCTATAGGTCGCGCTAGATTTCGCCCAGTCCTTGCTGTTCCATTCGGAACTTGATGGCCTCGACGGGATCCGAAGGCGGCATTGGATAATGCGCCTCCTCGTATTTCTCAATTAACGCCGTGAGCTCTTCCAATTCATCACATTCTGACGAACCGATCTGCGCGCCCCACAGGTGCTCCAAACGCGCCAAAGCCGTAGCCAGGTCGCTTTCGCTACGAATCGGCTCGATTTTCATTACACTGCCTCTGCGTTGATTTGGTGCACTGCGCCTGCATTATCCAGCGTTACTTTCAGCTTCATTTTTCAATCTGATATTCCCATATAAGTCCGCGTTGCAGGCACTCCCTTACCCAGCGCGAGGACTTTGCTTCGTCACCTACGGTGTGGCTGAGCTCGCATCAGCGCTCTCGTCACAAAACATCGGATCTACGACAAGCCAAAGGCCAAGCGACGGATGCAGAGGACCATGCTTATCCTCTAATAGTCGTAGCTCGTATCGACGCCGTTCTTCAGCCCTACCAGCTAGCCAAACATCATCAGAGGTGGGGTAATGCCTCAATAGATGCTTTGCCTGACGACGTAAGGATTCAGGTAGAGATGATTCTCTAGACAATTCAAGAAGAAAATTTCGTGTCTGCACAACGGCGGCGGTACGTTCTTTTACCAAGCTCATAGGGGCAATGCTCCCGGATTATTTTGCCAGCGGGGAGACGGTGACCGCCCCAAGCGCAAACGTCAGTATAGCGAGCCGAATCCGTTAGCTACACCTACTGTTAGGAAGCCGTACTTTACCCACCGGCGGTATCCTGGCCAGCAACTCCACTTTACAAGTCCAACCCCCTCAAACAAACAAAGCCGAGGTCCCCACAACTCTTAAGGGATTAGACCTTCGGTTGTAAGACCACCGCCTGCCGCAATCATACGGCCACGGCAAAATCTCAAGCCATCCTACTAGGGCGGGCCGGCCATCAAAACGAGACGTCAAAGACCAGCGGTACGATTGTATAAAGTGCGATGATAATCAGCAGCAGTCCAATAACGTTCATCCATATACCAGCTCGAATCATGTGCCGGATAGGCAGGTCTCCTGTGGCGAAAGCGACGGCATTGGATGGCGTGGCCACGGGCAGCATGAAGGCGCAGCTGACTGCAAACGTAACGACAATGGTCATAAGCAGCGGATCGATACCAAGTCCTACCGCAATCGAACCCATGATTGGAAAGAACGCCGCTGCGGTAGCCGTGTTGCTCGTGAGTTCGGTTAGAAGGATGATGACCAAGGCTGTCACAATCAGGATAAGGATTGGGGGTAACCCGGCGAGTCCGGAAACGCTCTCGCCAATCCAGACGCTCAGGCCTGTAGCTGTGAATTGTGCTGACAAGGTCAAGCCGCCGCCAAACAAGATCAGGACACCCCAAGGAACATCACGCGTCGCTGACCAGTTCAGCAAAGCCCCCTGCCCTTTGGTTGCTGGAACCACGAACATAAGCACGGCAGCCAGAATCGCCACACTGGTGTCGTTAACATTGGTCAGCCATGGAAGTGCCCCTTCAATCAGCGGAATCCGTGCCAACAGCGGAAGGAATACCCAACAGAAGACGGCACCTGAAAATACCATCAGCACGCGGCTCTCTTCGGCTGATAACGGCCCCATAGTCTTCAATTCAGCCTAGATCATGTCGCGGCCACCCTTAATGTCACTTACCTCCGAGCGAAATATGATTTTGGTCAGCACCAGCCAGGCAAGTAGGAGCATGACCAGAGCAAACGGAACACCCAATAGCATCCAATGCCCAAACCCGATTTCTAGGGAAGGTCTGAAGTAACCCTGTATTTCCGGTCGACTTCAGCCCTCGCTGCTTTTGAAAGCGGGCCGTCGATCAAAATCGACCAGGTAACCCGCTCAGTTCTCCGTTTTTGGCCGCCGCGAGCACCTCGCAGCAGCCATTTTCCGCATTACAGGTGCACCTTTCCTGCGGTAGTCAGCAAATGTCGGCGCGCCATCCATAGGTTCGACAGCGCGAACAGCGTCACCAGCTGAGCGGTGTTCTTGGCCAGGCCACGGAAGCGCACCTTCACGTAACCGAACTGGCGCTTGATCACTCGAAACGGGTGCTCGACCTTCGCTCGCACTTGTGCCTTGGCCTTCTCGATCTTGCGCTTGGCTTTGTACAGGGCGCTGCGTTTATCGAGCTTCTTGTAGGTGCTGCGGCGTGCTGCGACCTGCCAGATCACTTCGCGGCCAGCATGTTCGGGGCGCTTTTCGACGCCGGTGTAGCCGGCATCGGCGCAGACGACGTTCTCGTCACCGTGCAGCAGTTTGTCGACCTGGGTGATATCCGCCACGTTGGCTGCCGTGCCTACCACGCTGTGTACCAGCCCCGACTCATCATCCACGCCGATGTGCGCCTTCATGCCAAAGTAATACTGGTTCCCTTTCTTGCTCTGGTGCATTTCCGGGTCGCGCTTGCCGTCCTGGTTCTTGGTCGAGCTGGGCGCGTGGATCAGTGTGGCATCGACGATAGTGCCCTGGCGCAGCGACAGGCCGCGATCCCCCAGGTAGCCATTGATTACGCCGAGGATGCCGGCTGCCAGCTCATGTTTCTCCAGCAAGCGACGGAAGTTGAGGATGGTGGTTTCGTCGGGAATGCGCTCCAGGCTCAGCCCGGCGAACTGACGCAGGATGGTCGTCTCGTAGAGCGCTTCTTCCATGGCCGGGTCGCTGTAGCCGAACCAGTTCTGCATCAGATGGATACGTAACATGGCCATCAGCGGATAGGCTGGACGACCACCTTCACCCTTTGGGTAGTGTGGCTCGATCAGGGCAATCAATCCCTTCCACGGCACTACCTGATCCATCTCGATCAGGAACAATTCCTTACGGGTCTGCTTGCGCTTGCCGGCGTACTCGGCGTCGGCGAAGATCATCTGCTTCATGGAAAAACTCGGCTGGCGGGATCGGCGTATTTCACCAGATTCGGGAAGTCTTTTTCAGACCTTCCCTAGCCCATGCGAATTGGCCAAATAGGCGCGCATGAGCGCCATTGGAGGCTGGCCAATCAGAGTTGCCATCGAGCCGATCGTAATGGCATAGGCGATACCAATCAGAACCGCCGCCGAGAACTTTGGGGTCGCGTCTTCATTTCCTAGCGACTTGACGAGAAGAATGATCGAACCACCAATAGGCATCATGATCACGGCTGTTGCCGTATTGCTCACCCACATGGTGATGAACCAACTAGCGGCCATCAAACCGAACACGATTTGCGCAGGTTTGGTACCCACCGACAGCACCGTGAGCAGAGCGAATCGACGATGCAAATTCCAGCGTTGCGTGGCTAGCCCTAGCAATACGCCCCCAAGGACCAGGAACACGATCGAATTGGCGTAAGGCGTTGCAGCGTCGTTGATCGAGGTGATGCCCAGAAACGGGAAAAGCACCAGTGGGAGCAGAGAAGTCACGGGAATCGGAATAGCTTCAGTGACCCACCATACCGCCATCAATATCGCAATGCCTGCGACTACCCTGGCGTTGGTATCGAGGGTGTCGGGGAGCAGCAAGGCCGCGGCAAGGGCTACAGCAATTCCTATGACAAGCGACAGCGGCTTCAAGCCGGAGCTTTCAGTATTCCCGTGGGACGTAATCACGTTTGGCTGATTCATTTCGGAGACTCTTGTTTTTATTCATGAGCAGCTATCGCCGTTGCAACGGTGTAGCCACTGGCGCAGGTTTCAGTGTTACTCACGACGACACGACGAAAAACTGATTCGACGTGAGGCCGTGGTTATCGCCGGCTCCTTCTAAAGCAGACATCTAGTGCTTACTTGCTTCGTTTGAGGCCCTAGCTAAATATCAGCTGTCGTCCTCACGGATCGAGGACGGATGACGGCACAGCGGGCTGACCTCGATTTCCATGTAGGGAAACAACGGCAGTTGCATCAGTGTGTCGTGCAGTTCCTGGACACTGGCGACATCGAAGACGCTGTAGTTGGCGTACTGTCCGGCGATGCGCCACAGGTGGAGCCACTTGCCTTCACGCATCAGCCCTTGGGCCAGTTCCTTCTCGTCGGCCTTGAGTTTCGCGGCCTTGGCCGGGTCCATGTCGACCGGCAGTTTTACGATCATCTTTACGTGGAACAGCATTTTTTGAGTCTCCAATTACTTGCGGCTGAAGAACGCCAGGCGCTCTTCATCGAGCGTCAGACCAAGGCCCGGCGTGCGCGGCACTTCCAGTTGGAAGTCGCGATAGACCGGCGCCTCGGTGACGATTTCTTCGGTGAGCAATAGCGGCCCGAACAGCTCGGTGCCCCAGGTCAGTTTGTTAAGGGTGACGAATGCGTGAGCCGAAGCCAGGGTGCCGATAGCACCTTCGAGCATGGTCCCGCCGTACAGCGCGATACCGGCCGCTTCGGCGATCTGCGCGGTGCGCAGCACGGCACGTGGCCCGCCGTTCTTGGCGATCTTCAGGGCGAAGATACTGGCCGCGCCGTCCGCTGCGAGGCTGAAGGCGTCCTCGACGCTCTCGATGGATTCGTCGGCCATGATCGGCGCCGGGCTGCGTTGATTCAGGCGCACCTGCCCGCTGCGGTTTATCCGTGAGATCGGTTGCTCGATCAGGTCGATACCATTGTCACCAAGAATCTGGCAGGCACGGATTGCCTGGGATTCGTCCCAGTACTGGTTAACGTCGACACGCACGCTGGCGCGGTCGCCCAGCGCTTTCTTGATCGCAATGACGTGCTTGAGGTCAGCGTTCACCTCGTTCGCACCGATCTTCAACTTGAAGATGCGATGTCGGCGAATGTCCAGCATCTGTTCAGCTTCAGCGATGTCCTTCTCGGTGTTGCCGCTGGCCAGGGTCCAGGCCACTTCCAGGCTGTCGCGCACGCGGCCACCCAGCAGCTCGCTGACGGGCAGCCCGAGGCGTTTGCCCTGTGCGTCGAGCAGCGCGCTTTCCAGGCCGGACTTGGCAAAGGTGTTGCCCTTGGCTGCCTTGTCCAGACGCAGCATGGCGGCGTTGATATTCGCTGCATCCTGACCCACCAGAAGCGGGCCGAGATGGCTGTCGATGTTCTGCTTAATGCTTTCAGGGCTCTCGTTGCCGTAGGCCAGGCCACCGATGGTGGTGGACTCGCCGATGCCTTCGATACCGTCGCTGCAACGCATGCGGATGATCACCAGCGTCTGCTTCTGCATGGTGTGCATCGCCAGCTTGTGTGGGCGGATTGTCGGCAAGTCGACGATGATCGACTCAAGGCTCACGATTCGGGGTGAAGTCATTTTGGCTTCCGTTTGCTATGAAATAGTGGTCCAAGAAACGATGCTTGATACCTGAAGAATCTTGTTTTCAGGCCGGTTAGAATCCCGCTACCGTGTATTCAAGGTCCAATATCGTTTTTATCTCGTACTATACCTAGGAGGTATCATGGAGCTTCGGCATGTGCGCTACTTCCAAGCCGTCGCCGAAACCCTGAACTTCACCCGCGCGGCCGAGCGCCTGAACATCGCCCAGCCCCCACTGAGTCGACAGATTCAGCAGCTTGAAGAGTTTTTGGGGACGGAGTTGTTGGAGCGCAGTCGCCCTCTCCAATTAACCGAAGCCGGCCGTTACTTTTATGAGCAGAGCGGGACGCTGCTACGCCAATTTCAGCAGGTATGCGAGCACACTCGGCGTATAGGTGAGGGGCAACGCCAGTGGCTGGGTATAGGCTTTGCCCCTTCTACACTTTATGCGGCGCTTCCTGAATTGATACGGGATCTGCGTCGAGACCCCGATCTCGAGCTGGGGCTGCATGAGATGACCACGCTACAACAGATTGAAGCCCTCAAAAGTGGACGTATCGATATCGGCTTTGGGCGAATTCATTTCGATGACCCAGCTATTCACCAGCAGGTTCTCAGTGAAGATCGTCTGGTAGCCGTTGTACCTGTTGGGCACCGTTTGCTGGATCAACCCGTCACGCTTGACCGGTTGTCCCGCGAGCCCTTCGTTCTGTATCCCGCAAATCCGCGACCGAGTTATGCCGATCACGTGCTGGCATTGTTCGCCAACCACGGGATGGGTATCCATGTGTCGCAATGGGCCAATGAATTGCAAACCGCTATTGGTCTTGTGGCGGCTGGTCTCGGCGTGACACTGGTGCCAGCATGTGTTCAACAACAGCACCGCGCTGATATCGCCTACGCAGCCATTGTGGAAAGGGAGGCGGTGTCTCCAATCATCCTCAGCCGGCGCGCGGGCGATATCAGCAACATCGTCCAGCGCTGCCTCAAACTGATGTCGATGACATAGGCCGTACGCCGTAGGTTAGTTATCAATGCACAAAGCGGGCGTAACCCGAACATCGATCCGATAAATGCAGAAAATTGATGCAGGTTGAATAATGGAACTACGCGACCTAGACCTGAACCTCTTGCTGGTTTTTAACCAGCTGCTTATTGACCGCCGAGTGTCGACTGCTGCCGACAGCCTTGGGCTCACGCAGCCCGCGACAAGTAATGCGTTGAAGCGATTGCGCAAAGCGCTGAACGACGAACTTTTCGTGCGCACCCATCACGGTATGGAGCCCACCCCCTACGCGTTACAACTCGCCGACTCGATCACCCTCGCCATAGAAACTTTGCGTGAAGCATTCAAGCATGAGGAGCAGTTCGACCCCTTGACGGCAAGGCGCACCTTCACACTGGCGATGACGGACATCGGCGAGATCTACTTCATGCCAAAGCTGATGAACGCACTCTCTCGCTTAGCGCCTCATTGCTTGGTGAGTACGGTGCGAAGCAACACCGATACGCTGGCTGAAGATCTGCAGAGCGGCGCTGTTGACGTAGCCGTCGGCCTCCTGCCGAATCTTCAAGCGGGTTTTTTCCAACGTAGGTTGTTCCATCACCAGTATGTTTGCCTTTGCCGACGCGATCACCCAGCTACGAAACAGCCGTTCACCCTGGAAGCCTATTCAAGCTATGAGCATGTCAGGGTCGTCGCGGCGAACACAGGGCATGGCGAGGCCGATGCGTTCATTCAGCGTGCCGGTGCCCAGCGCAATATCCGCCTCGAGGTGCCGCACTTCGTTGCAGTGGGACATATCCTGAAGCAATCCAATTTGATTGCGACCGTGCCGGAGCGATTCGCCAGCAGTTGTGCCGAACCGTTCGACCTCGTGCTGTTACCTCCACCTATGCCTTTGCCAGAAATTGCGATCAATCTGTTCTGGCACGCCAGGTACAACAAGGACCCGGCCAATCGCTGGATTCGCCAACTGATGTTTGATTTGTTTTCAGACTCGGCCGCGTAACCACCCGCCGGACCTCGCCTATTGCGTTCCGTCGCCGACGGTAGAGCTACATCGATCCTTTGGCAGACGCGTTTTAACCCTCTGTTAGGCCGCCTGATCTGCAGCGTTCCTTCGCCAATCCCACCGCGTAGAAAGGGAAAGCTCTGCCCAATTTTTATAGGCATCTCTGCGTCGACAAAACCTGACCTCTTCCAGGAAGAACACTTCGCAATATTCACAACCGGCATATTCAACATAGGCGTTGCGGTATTTACGGGGCGCGCAACACGACCAGATAGTGGAGGCATTCCAACAAAATAAATCCAATGAGAACCTTGCTATGCACCTGTCTTCTCCTCCTGCGATGCGTATTGGCATCGTTGGTGGCGGCATCGCCGGCGTCGCCCTTGCGCTAGATCTATGCCGTCATTCCCACCTTCACGTACAGCTCTTCGAGGCCGCCCCAGCCTTCGGCGAAGTGGGCGCTGGCGTCTCCTTTGGCGCCAACGCGGTTCAAGCCATTAAAGGGCTGGGTATCGGTGAGCCCTACCAACGAGTAGCCGACCGCACCCCTGCCCCTTGGCAGGACATCTGGTTCGAATGGCGCAAAGGCCAAGACGCCAGTTACCTCGGTGCCAGCGTCGCGGCAGGCGTCGGGCAATCCTCAGTGCACCGCGCAGACTTCCTGGATGTATTGGCCAGCGAGCTGCCTGATGGCATCGCTCAGTTCGGTAAACGGGCCGTTCGGGTCGAGCAGGACGGTAATCAGGCTCACGTATTTTTTACTGACGGAAGCAGCCACAGCTGCGACATCCTCATCGCTGCCGATGGCATCAAGTCCTCCATACGAGACCACGTTCTGGAAAGGCTCGGGCAGCCCTTGGCGTCACCGCGATTTAGCGGGACATGCGCCTACAGAGGCATGATCGATAGCCAGCAACTGCGCGAGACCTACCGTGCACGGGGCCTGGATGAGCATCTGGTCAATGTCCCGCAGATGTACTTGGGGCTCGACGCGCACATCCTGACCTTCCCGGTTAAGCAAGGCCGACTGATCAATGTCGTCGCCTTTGTGTCCGACCGCAGTAGCGACAAGCCAGTATGGCCGAGCGACGCACCATGGGTGCGCAATGCTTCGCAGCAGGAAATGCTGGAGGCCTTCGCAGACTGGGGCGATGCTGCCCGCGCGCTTCTGGAGTCCATCCCCCACCCTACCCTGTGGGCACTCCACGACCTCGAGGAATTGCCGGGCTACGTTCATGGACAGGTCGGACTGATTGGTGATGCCGCACATGCCATGCTGCCACACCAAGGCGCAGGCGCCGGCCAGGGTCTTGAAGACGCTTGGCTCCTGGCCCGTCTGCTCAGCGACCCGCAGGTACTTACCTCGACACCCGCTGATGTCCTCAACACCTACGACTCGATACGTCGGCCGCGAGCGTGCCGCGTGCAGCGAACGTCTTGGCAGGCCGGCGAACTCTATGAATTTCGCGACCCCGCTGTAGCAGATAACGAGGCGCTGCTCGGAAAAACACTGGCAGAGCGCTTCGACTGGCTATGGAGCCACGACATGCAATCAGACCTTCAGTCGGCGCGTGCGCAATTGGGCTGGTAAGGCCCACAGCAACTGAAGTCGATTCCGAGGCAGGCCAGCCGTGTGCCTGCCCTTAAAACTACCCATAAAAACAAAAGGTGCTTTGCTCATGACAACTCGTATCTCTCATCAGCCTGAAATTCAGCAGTTCTTTCACCAGGCGGCTGGTTTGGACAACGCCGGCGGTAATACCCGCAATAAAGAGATAGTCCTGCGGATCCTTCAGGAAACCGCACGAATCATCGAAGACCTGCAGATCACTGATGACGAATTCTGGGCTGGGGTCAGCTATCTGAATCGCCTTGGTGGAAGCAACGAAGCCGGGCTGCTGGTCGCAGGCCTTGGCGTGGAACATTTCCTTGATCTCTTGGCCGATGCACGCGACGAGGCTTCCGGTGTTTCCGGCGGTACTCCGCGGACGATTGAAGGTCCGCTATATGTTGCCGGTGCGCCGCTGTCCGAAGGCGAGGTGCGGATGGATGACGGAAGCGAGGACGATGTTGCGACGGTGATGTTTCTCGAAGGTCGCGTCCTGGATCTGCAAGGAAACCCCATCGCCGGCGCGACTGTCGACCTCTGGCAGGCCGATACCAAGGGCAACTACTCGTACTTCGACAAGAGCCAATCCGATTTCAACCTGCGTCGCCGGATTCTGACCGATGCCGAAGGCCGCTACCGCGCCCGTAGCATCGTACCGTCCGGTTATGGTTGTGATCCCGCCGGCCCGACCCAAGCCTGCCTGGACCAGCTCGGTCGACATGGTCAACGACCCGCCCACGTGCATTTTTTCATCTCGGCGCCAGGCTTCGAGCACCTCACCACGCAGATCAACCTTTCCAATGACGACCATCTTTGGGATGACTTTGCCTACGCGACCCGCGACGGTTTGATTGGCGAAATACGCTTTATCGAAGACCCCGCTCAAAGTGCTCAGCGCAATGTGGAGGGGCGCTTTGCCGAGATGAACTTTGACTTCCAGCTGCGACCAGCGCGCAGCGAGCAGGCCACCCAGCGCAGCCAGCGGCCGCGCGCCTTACAGGATTGAGCAGAAAAGCTGGCCGCCTACGCCCATTACCTGAGGAAAAGACAATGTCCCAGCTCAACGCTCAGCCGTTAACCGTTCAAGTCGCCGTTCTTCGCGAAGCCGGCGCTCCTTTGCAAATCGAAAGCGCCACGTTAGGCGCTCCTGCCCCTACCGAAGTCCGCGTGCGCGTGGTCGCTACCGGTGTCTGCCATACCGATATGGTGGTGCGGGATCAGCTGTTTCCCACGCCGTTGCCGATCGTCCTTGGCCACGAAGGGGCCGGCGTCGTGGAAGCCGTAGGATCGGCAGTGACCACCGTCGCCCCCGGTGACCATGTAGTGATGACGTATATGTCCTGCGGCCTATGCTCGCCCTGCGAAACCGGGCATCCAGCGCATTGCTCGCATATGCATCCGCTCAACTTCGGTGGCGGTCGGATCGACGGCAGCACCTCCAGTTGCAGCTGCGCCGATGAACATCCGATCCATGATCACTTCTTCGGCCAGTCGTCCTTCTCGACTCATGCAATGGCAAACGAGCGGAACGTGGTGAAGGTTCCCAAAGAGGCGCCCTTGGAGCTGCTAGGGCCATTGGGTTGCGGCATTCAAACCGGGGCAGGTTCAGTGCTTAACGCCCTTAGGGTTGAGGCTGGCTCAAGTTTCGTCGCCTTTGGCGCGGGCGCTGTAGGCCTGGCTGCAATCATGGCTGCAAGAGTCGCAGGCGCTACCACGATCATTGCAGTCGATGTGACGCCCAGTCGGCTGGAGCTGGCCCTCGAGCTCGGCGCTACCCACATCATCAACAGTCGCGAGGAAGACGCGGTACAGCGTGTGCACGCCATTACCGATGGCGGCGCCAACTACAGCCTCGAATGTTCCGGTCGTGCCGATGTGCTCCGTCAGGCGATCGATTCGATCAGCATCCTTGGCACCTGCGGCATCGTTGGCGCGACCAAGATGGGCACCGAAGCGTCCTTCAACATCAATGACGTGATGATTCCGGGCAAGCGGATCATGGGAATAGTCCAGGGCGACGTCGTGGCCAAAGCGTTCATTCCCAAGCTGGTCGACCTGTACCTGCAGGGTCGCTTCCCCTTCGACAAGCTCTGCAAGTTCTACCCATTCGACGAAATCAATCAGGCAATGGCCGACAGCGAGAACGGCGTGACGATCAAGCCGATCCTTCGCATGCCCAGCTCCACTACCGCCTGACCCACCTATTCATTCCGAGGAACCTTCATGACCGTTCAACTCACCATTGATAACAGCAAGCGTGATGCTTCTGACGGCAAGACCTTTCAGCGGATCGATCCGTTGAACGGCAAGACTGTCAGCGTCGGTGCCGCCTGCAGCGTTGAAGATGCATTGCAAGCAGCCGAATCCTCCGCGCGTGCATTTCGCACCTGGTCGAACAAAGGGCCTACCGAGCGCCGCCGCATCCTTCTAGCCGCCGCTAATGCACTGGAAGCCAAGATGGCCGACTTCTGCACTGTTATGGCGGAAGAAATCGGTGCGTCACAACTCTGGGCCCAGTTCAACGTAGGCGCCTCGGCAGGCTTGCTGCGGGAGGCCGCCGCGCTGACGACCCAGATAAAGGGTGAAACCATCCCAACCGACAAACCTGGCGCCTTGTCGATGACGTTGCGTCAGCCGGTAGGCACCGTGTTGAGCATCGTGCCGTGGAACGGCCCGGTTATACTCGGTGCTCGCGCCATTGCGTACCCGTTGGCCTGCGGCAATACAGTGATTTTCAAAGGCTCGGAAAACAGCCCGCGTACCCACGCGCTGTTAGCGGAAGCGTTCTATGAAGCGGGTTTGCCGGCAGGCGTGTTGAACTTCCTGATCAGTGCACCTGAAGACGCGGCAGCCGTGACCGAAGCGCTGGTCGCCCATGACAGCGTTCGCCGCGTCAACTTCACCGGCTCGACCAAGGTCGGACGAATGATTGCGCAAACCTGCGCTACCCATTTGAAGCGCTGCCTGCTGGAACTGGGGGGCAAGGCGCCCTTCATCGTGCTGGATGATGCCGATATAGAAGGCGCAGTGAACGCTGCCGTATTCGGTGCTTTTCTCTACCAGGGGCAGATCTGCATGTCGACCGAGCGATTCGTGGTCGATGAGCGCGTTGCTGACGACTTCGTATCGCGCTTTTCGGCGCGAGTGGCTGCGCTGGAAACCAGCGTGCCCAGCGAATCCGCGGCGTGTGTGATTGGCCCGATGATCGCTCAGGGTTCCGTGCAACGTATCAATCAGCTGCTCGACGACGCCATCGGTAAGGGCGCGCAGATTGTTGCTGGAGGCCTGGCTGAAAGCGCTTTGATGGCGCCGACATTGGTCGACCGAGTGACCCGGGACATGGACATTTACGATGAGGAAACCTTCGGCCCGGTAACCACCATCGTGCGCGTCAAGGACGCAGAGCAGGCTCTGGAAGTCGCCAACGACACCGCCTACGGCCTCTCCTCCTCAATCTTCAGTGCCAATGTCACCAAAGCGCTCAATCTGGCCGCACGTTTAGATGCCGGATGCGTACACATCAACGGTGCAACCGTGCAGAACGAGCCGCAGGCGCCCTACGGCGGCATGAAAAAAAGTGGCTACGGGCGTTTCGACGGAAGCGCCGTGATCGAGGAATTAACCGAGGTCAAGTGGGTCACGGTAGAACCTTCCGATCAGCCCTACCCGTTCTGATTCTGCAATTCGGGCCGACACCTGTGTCGGCCTTTGCCGCTACGTCGGCGAAGCAAGTGCGATTACCGATACGTCACCGACTACAACAATAAAGTGGTGCATATGAATGATCTCCTCTCTGTAATGCGTGCCCATTACAACCCCTTCTCGTGCCTGTTGGCAGGCACCGTTGCTGCCCTACTGTCGCCCATCGCATCCGCCACAGAAGGCGGCGGCTCCTCTTACCCGATGGGCGCAGAAAACTATATGACCGGGGCGATGCCGCCGCCCGGCTTTTACACGCAAGTGTTCGCCCAACGATACAGCGCCGACCGCCTTCGGGATGATCAGGGCCGTAACGCTGTGGCGCATTTCGATCTGGACGCCGCAGTCGTGGCGCCACGACTGATCTGGGTCACCGAACACAAGGTCCTGGATGGCGACCTGGCGTTTCACATCAATGTGCCGTTCGTGGATCTGAAGGTTCAGGTCAACGAGCGGAGTCAGCGACGTCGTGGTATGGGCGACATTATTTTCGGCCCCTCCCTCGGCTATCACTACAGCGATAAGCTGCATGCCATCTATGCGGTCGATTTCTTCGCCCCTACCGGGCGCTATGACAGGGATGACTTGGCCAATATCGGACGCAACTATTGGGCAGTACAGCCACTGGCCGCCCTGTCCTATGTCGATCCTGCTGGGTTGAATTTCGATGTGAAGCTGATGTACGACTTCAACTTCCGTAACCCGGACACCGAATACCGCTCAGGACAGGAAGCGCATGCCGACTATTCGGCCGGTTGGGGATTTGGTAACGGCTGGGTCGTAGGCGTTGGCGGCTACGTTTATCGACAGGTAACGGATGACAAACAATCTGGCGACACCGTAAACGACAACAAAGGCCGCGCATTCGCAATCGGTCCGTCGATTAAATACAGCGCAGACAGCGGCTGGTTTGTTACTACCAAATGGCAGCGCGAGCAAGCTGTGCGTAATCGGGCCGAGGGCGAGGCTTACTGGTTGAAATTGACCATTCCTCTCTAATCAGTCCGGCATGGACCGAGCAGCACCGTGCTTTCGGAATGTGATTCTCGCGGGGCCATATCCAGCGCTCTAGTAGGGATCCTGATTGGAGAATAAATCTCTACATACAGGCGATTGGCAGCGTGTTTATCGCCATCAGGATCTCTTCTATTCTTTTATTAGTACTCAGCGTTGCTATCGGCTAGCCGGGAGTACCGCGCGGCCAGCCCTGCTGAAGAGTCACCCACCCTGAAAGAGGATCACCCCATGCCTGTTGTACGAGTTAGCTGGTTTGAAGGAAAAGACCACGCCGCGAAAGAAGCCGTCGCGGCTGAAATCACTCAAAGTATCGTAAAAAACACCGGCACCGACCCGAACTATATCTATGTCATTTTTGAAGACGTGGCCCCATCTGACTGGGCAGGAGCCGGCAAGCTGTTTGGCGCCGATCCTGAGAGGAGTTGACGTTTCCGCGTCAAACCCAACGGGCTGCGAGACATCAGTTCTCGTAGCCCGTGCTTCAACTCTTCCTCACGGGGGCGTCCGATTCCCAATCGACGTGCTCAAATTGCTCGACCAGAAAATTGATGAATGCACGCACTTTGGATGGCAGGTGTTTGCGGGTCGGGTAAACCGCATAGATACCCAGTTCTATGGATCGATACGCCGGTAGCAGCTCTACAAGCGTGCCGTGGCGAATGTCCTCGCTCACCATGAAACTGGGCTGCAGCAGGATCCCGCCAGCATTCAACGCAACGGCTCGGCAGGTATCACCGTTATTGCAGCGAATGACTGACCGTGTGCTGACCTTATGCTCGCCATCCGGCCCGCTAAAACTCCATTCGTTACCGCTCGAAAAATTGCTATAGGCAATCACTCGGTGATCAATCAGGTCTTCTGGTTTTTTCATCGGCGTATGGTTTGCCAGATAGTCCGGTGATGCACACAGACGCATCCGAGTGCTCGCGAAACGCCGTCCCACCAGCGATGAACTCTCCATCCGCGCAATCCGTACTGCGACGTCATACCCCTCTTCCACCAGATCGACCTGACGATCGTTCAGGCTGATATCCAGTTCAAGTTTTGGGTGCAGGCTCAAAAAATGCGTCCAGAGCGGTGCCAAATGCAACACCCCAAAGCTCACCGGCGCATTCACTCTCAAGACGCCAGCAGGCTCATGAGAGCCGGACGAAACCGCGCTCTCCGCTTCCCCCATCAACGCCAACACTTCCCGCGCTTGCTGGTAGAAAACCCGCCCTTCTTCTGTAAGCGATAAGCGTCGTGTCGTGCGTTGCAACAAGCGCACGCCCAGACGTTCCTCCAGCGCGTTCACGTGTCTCGAAACGGCAGCTTTGGACATTTCCAATGCTTCAACCGCGCCGACGAAACTGCCCTTGTCGACCACCGCGCAAAAGACTTGCATCTCCAATGCTCGATCCATTATTGCCTCACTTTGCGGAACTATAAGTCACATTAAAGCAGCTTTATCTCGATTAACGAATCTTTAAACTAAGCCCATCAAAACGCACACCAGGAGATACCCGCATGAACATTACCCTTATCGGTACCGGCAACATGGGCTCGGCTTTTGCTCAACAGTTATCCCAGGCAGGCCATCAGGTTCGCATCACCGGCCGTGATCTGGACAAGGCACGCGCCGTCGCAGCACAGCATGCAAACGTCGAAGCGTTCGCCGCCGACCAAGCGCTTGGCCAGAACGAAGTAGTGATCGTCGCTACTGCATACCAAGACGCGGTAGCCGCACTGAGTGGCCTGGGCAGGCTCGACGGCAAAGTGATCATCGACATCACCAACCCGCTGACCGCCGACTACATGGGCCTGACCATTGGCCACAGCACCAGTGCCGCGGAGGAAATTGCCAAGGCGCTGCCCGGCGTAGAGCTGGTTAAAGGTTTCAACACCTTGTTCGCTCAGGTATTGGCCTCCGGCCCCAACTTTGCCAACGGCCAACAGGGCAGCGTGTTCTTGGCAAGCGACAGCGCCCGGGCTAAGCAAACCGCTGCTGCCCTGGCAGAAAGCCTCGGTTGGCGGACCGTGGATGCAGGCGGCCTGGTCAACGCGCGCTATCTCGAGGCGCTGGCAGGACTGAACATCTACCTCGGTTACGGCGCTGGGCTAGGCACCCAGATCGCGCCGACCTGGCTCAATCGTTAATCCCATTTATTCATTGCCTGGCGCTACGGCCGAAACGGCTGTGGTCCTTGGCAACCCACACTCATACGTTATTGGAAATTCCTATGACCGCCACAAATCGCACCCTCCCCTATGCCGCTCTGGTTCTACGCGTGATCCTCGGCGTGATGTTTCTCGCCCACGGCCTGACCAAGCTGCTGGTCTTTACCCCGGCTGGCACTGCAGGTTTCTTTGAGTCCATCGGTTTTCCAGGTTTTCTTGCATACCCGGTCATCGCCTTCGAAGTCGTCGGCGGCCTGTTTTTGATTCTTGGCGTTTTTGCACGCTGGGTAGCGGCTGTAGCCACAGTGCAACTACTGGTGG
Source organism: Pseudomonas sp. MTM4 (assembly GCF_019355055.1). NCBI lineage: Bacteria > Pseudomonadati > Pseudomonadota > Gammaproteobacteria > Pseudomonadales > Pseudomonadaceae > Pseudomonas > Pseudomonas sp. MTM4. Next base: position 688,297 of record NZ_CP048411.1, on the reverse strand, counting down.
CAGCAAGTGTGCATCTCGGCAACGGCTGGAGCTTTACTAACGCTAATGGCGGTTGGGAATACCCGGTGTTTCTGGCCTTCACTGCTCTGGCTTTGGCTCTGCTGGATGACGGTGCCTTTGCCCTGAAGCGCTCGGTACGTAACCAGCCTCTGTAACGTTAACTTGGTCGGCCTTGTTGCCAAGCCGACCAAGCACGCCCGAATCGGGCATCGACGAAGTTTTCATTCAAGAAAGCTGTAGCGATCAATCTCAACGCGTGCATAGCGTTTGGGCGGTTCACTAACATCAAGCGATACATTCACCCTGAATCGCTAATGGTCGATTAGTCTCCACCGATGATCCCCGTCTTGATGGTCGATGATGAGCAATTGATTATCGAGATTCTGGACCAGGTACTTAAGGACGTAGGCTTCAGAGTCACTCAGGCAAGCAATGGCAAAGAGTCGATGAGCTCAATCGCATCATGAAGAACCTTCCCTCTTAGTCTAAGACTACATGCTACCTTCGTTGAAGGAGCTGGCCGAAGATATTCGCCGCCGCCCTGAATGGAATCCTATCCCCATTATACTTATGAGGCCGCCCACGCTGATCTGGCCAGCAAAGTCCCGGTTCTCTTCAGGATTCGAGAAGCCTTGTCTGGTTTGGTCAGTCCACTCTACCCGGGATAGACCACAGGGGTTACTGGAGCCAACCCTCGACAACCTTAGCACCGTGCTTCTCTTTCCAAGCCTTCAGAACGTTATGGTTACCGCCCTTCGTCTCCACAATCTCGCTGGTTTCGGGATGTTTGTATATTTTGACTTGGCGCTGCCTCCGCGGCCCGCGAGCAGCCGGAGCGGCATTCGGGCGACCTGCTTGCGGGTCCAGTAGAGAAATGATGTCGCGTAAGCCCACACCATAGTCGGCCATCAGATTACGGAGCTTTTCCTCGAACTCGATTTCGCGCTCGAGTTCTTTGTCATTTCTCAGAGCATCAAGCTGCTGAAGTTGTTCTGCGAGCTTGGCCTCTAACGCTTTGTATTCTGCAAGTTTGGACATTGGTAACCTTTTGTACGGAACGGGCAATAGTTCGTTGTGGAGTTACTCTAACGCTTTGCCCCACTGTGTGAAATCGCTGCTGCGTTCTGCTGCTTCCAAAGTAAAGAAAGGCCGTGTTCGCGGTACTATTTCCCCACCGAGCAAGGGCTCGCTGGAGTAGTGTGTTTCGGATAAGCGATGGTGTACGTAGACTAAGACGGAGGTTGCCAATGAAGATCACAGCTATGGAGCAGACTGAATCGGTCAGCGATGTTCTATGCGACGTTTGTGGCGACAGCACCCGTATTGAAGGGTATGGATTGCAATTCGGCACTCTTAGCGCCAGTTGGGGTTATGGCTCGACCCACGATGGCGAGCGCTATGAGGTCCACCTTTGCGAGCCCTGCTTTTTCAGAACGATTTCCGGCCTCAGACGAGAGCGCATGGTGAACTTTATGTTCAGCGATGAGGACCAGGATCTCAGAGATTTCGGACTCGTTACTCGGAATAATTTTTTCAATGACAGCGGTAGTTCGACCTGAGTACTGAAAAGCCCAATTCTGCCAGCCTCCTGGCATAGGCAAGACCTACGCCCTTATTGTGCCGGTAGCTAGCCTAGACATCTTGCGTATTCATCGGTCGTTGGGGGCTATATCAGGCGGTCTGCGCTACCGCATCCCTCTGAGCCCCTTTGACGTGGTGTTGAAGGACCCCTGCAAAACGCAGCGTGACCTCCCGCCGGGTGAAGCGCCATTCCCCATCACTCCGCTCAAACTGATCGAGGTACTTGCCGGTGCAGATAGGCTGTAACGGGAAGTCATCGACCTGCTGATGAACCGTGTAGTAACTTGCCGAACTCGCCCTTTCACCGGACGGGTCCACGTCAATGAGCTGGTTGGTAATGGAGTGCCACGTACGCGGAGTGCCATCCCCATAAACCTGCAGACCCGCGTTGAAAAACGCCAGCAGTCCTTCGACAGTCGATGCCTCGTTGCCTAGCACATGAATAACGGCATGTTTGAGAACCTCTGCCACGCCCTCAAAGTCACCGTTGTCGAGACGATGGATATAGATGGCGTGGAGGCGATGGATCGCGCTTTCGGCATCCAGGCGTGCCACGAGATCCCATTGGTTGGTGCTGTCAGTCATATTGATCGCTCCAAGGATAATGTCGGTAAACAGGATTCAATTCTGCGAAGCCCCCCTCGGCGGATACCTCGACGCGTTGATATGGCTGGTCGCATCGCTGGCTAAGAACGACGCCCGTTAAACACCCAATGTGGGCCCTGGCGCTCAAGTCGTCAGCTGGCAAACAGCCTCCAGATTCACTCCGTCAGGGCCCAGTACATAGGCCGCGTAATAATTGGGGTGGTACCGGGGCCTGATCCCCGGCGCTCCGTTGTCCTTTCCGCCAGCGGCCATGGCAGCCGCATGGAACGCATCGACCTCCTCATGAGCCTGCGCGATCAACGCGATATGGGCCCCGTGGCTGGGGACAAGAGCGTGTTGCAGCCAGAGGAATGGCTTTCCTGCGGAACCGAACCCTAGTCGCCGTAGCGTCGATTGCGGAGGGTCGGTCTCGATGCTCATCATCAACGTGATCCCCAGCGGCTTGAGCGCCTGTTCGTAGAAATCACGTGCATACGAAATGTTCAAAACACCGATGCCCATATGATCGATTGCCGACCCAGCAAACTCGCTCATCAGGTAACTCCTTAAGGCGCCGATTGTTCGGCAGATTCGTAAATTCGCTACCTAAGGCGAGCATCGCCGACAGCACGGCGCGGCCGTATTAGGAGCAGGTTAGGTTTTCCTAGGTTTATAGAGATCATCAAGGGGCAAAGCGGCTACTCCTAGCCGATCAGACCTGGGAGGCGCCGCCGTCGGCGAACAGCTCGGCGCCGTTGACATAGCTCGACGCACCGCTCGCCAGGAAGAGCGCGGCCTGGCCGATTTCGTGCGCCTGACCGATACGGCCGAGCGTGCTCTTTTCGCTAAGGGCGGCGATCACCTGCTGCGCGTTGTCGGCAAGCATGCCGTGCAGGGACTGGGTATCCACCGGCCCGGGGCTGAGCAGGTTGATGCGGACGCCAGAGCCCTTGATGTCGAGAATCCAGCTCCTCACCATTGCGCGTAATGCGGCCTTGGTGGCTCCGTAGACGCTCAGACCGAGGCCGGGGTTGATCGAGGCGGTCGAGCCGATGATAACGACACTGCTGCCCGGGCCCATCAACGGCAACGCGCCCTGCACGGTGAAGGTCGTGCCCTTGACGTTGGTCGTGAAGACCCGATCGAAAACTGCTTCCGTAATCGATCCCAGAGGTTCGATCTGACCCATCCCGGCGTTGGCGATCAATACATCGATGCGGCCATGGACCGCGCTTATGTGCGTGAACAGCTCGGCAAGGTCGGCAGGGTTGGCAATGTCGGTCCGCACGGCAGAAACATTCTCACCGAGGCGACTCACAGCTTCGTCGAGCTGAGGCTGGCGGCGACCGGTGATGATCACGTCAGCGCCTTGGCTGGCGAACGCTTCGGCGATCGCGAAGCCGAGGCCCGAAGAACCGCCAGTAACCAGCACAACCTTGTTTTTGAATTGCATGGAAAATACCTCAATGAGCGAATATGTAGCGAACACTACATATATCCATGGCTGCTCGCAATATATTTAGCGATCACTAAATGCAAGCGACCCAGCAAGCCATAATGGATCTTGTATGTAGTGATCGCTACAGTTGTCGTGTCGACCTTCGAGAGATAGCCATGAACGAAAAACCCAGGCAGCGCCGCCCCGCCTTCGACCGAGAGCAAGGGATAGCCATTGCACAGGCACTGTTTCATCAGCGTGGTTTCGACGCGGTCAGCCTGGCCGACCTGACCGAGGCCATGAACATCAAGCCGCCTAGCTTTTACGCCGCCTATGGCAGCAAGGCCGAGCTTTTCGAGCGTGCGATGCATCGCTACGCCGATGAAAACGCGCTCCCGATGGACAAATTGCTGGCACCGGATCGACCCCCCGCCGAAGCGCTAACCTCACTGCTGGTTGCCGCTGCGCAGCAGTACGGACGAGATAGCGCTTTGCGCGGCTGCCTGATCACCGAAGGCTTACGCGCGGACGATCCGATCGCCCGAAACATGGCCGAGAAATTCGGCGACGCCGGAATCCAGGCGATCCGCTGTTACCTGGATCAGGTACGCCCGGACGCCGCACAGACCCTGGCTGACTACATGCTGATCACCCTGCGAGGGCTGTCTGCGGCGGCATGCAGTGGCATGTCCAGTGAACGCCTGGTGGAGGTGGCGCGGATTGCCGGCAGGCTGCTTGCCCGTGAATTCGAGGCAAGCGACAGCGCTGCGGATTCCGGAGCCACCGAGCATGGCCGCTACCCCGGCAGAATCAGCGATCAGTGATAGCCGTACCGGCGATGCTCTTGGCGAATCCGACGCCCAGCAGCTTTGCTGGCGTCTCGAAACCCGGCCGTCGTTCACCACTCATTACCCGGCGTGCCGCCTCTACTGCCGCAAGCGGCGTGTAGGTGTAGCCATTGACGGTTTCGATCACTGAACGCGCGACAGTGCCGTCAGCGCCGGTCACCTCGGCCACTGCTCGGGCGCGATGAGCTTCACGTTGTTGCGCGTCCGGACCCTCGGGGACCTGTGAAAGATCTCCATCTGGAAAGGGATCGCCAGAGAAATGCACGAACATGGATATGTTGGGAATGCCGGTGGAGTGCCAGCCAGTGACCAAGTCACCGAACGACAGCGGTGCACACAGTTCCAGGCCGTCGCCAAAATCGAAGTGCCGCGGTTGCGCATCGGGTGTTGCCACAAGCTCCCCGTCAATCCGAGCCAGAAGTCCCGCACCAATGATTTCGCTTACACTGCGGGCCGATCCACGCGACATAGAACCCGCGACCTGAAGTGCGATGCAGAGTGAATGCGGATCCTGCACACGGCGAGCAATATGCACTGCGAGGCAGTCTGTCGGCACCACGTCCCAGCCAACGCCAGGCAGCAGCATGACGCCCGACTCGGCCGCCTCAGCGCCCAATCGCTCAGCCAACCGGTACACATTGATCTCGGCCGTGATATCCAGATAGTCGACGCCAGCCTCGATACAGCCCCGCATCAAGGCATCGGCCGTTTGCGCGAAGGGCCCGGCGAAGTTCACCAGTACGCCAACGCCTTCGAGGGATTCGGCTGTTCGGGCATCGGGCGTGAATACGCGGTAAGGAACGTCCAGTTGTGCAGCCAGAACGCGCAGCTTGTCGTGATTGCGCCCGGCAATGACAATCTTCAGTCCCTGCGCTACGGCATACTCGGCCGCCATGCGCCCCATGTAGCCGGTTGCGCCATAAATCATTAATGTCTTCATTGGACGTGCTGCCAGTTCTTGTAGACGAACTCCAGGCTGTAGCCGTCTGGATCCAGGACGTTAGCGGCATAGTAATTTGGGTCGTAATGCAGGCGTGCGCTCGGTGCGCCATTATCGACCGCGCCCTGGGCCAATGCGGCCGCATAGGCAGCTTCGACTTGGGCTTTGCTGTTTGCTACAAAACCGACATGCACCGCTCGGCCTTCGACTACACCCTGGCGCAACCAGAAAAACATACGGCCGTTGGCGCCGAAGCCTTTCAGGTCCGGATGCCCAGGTGGGCCGTCCTTGCCGTCGTAGTCCAGGCGCGCGGTGATATCGAGCGGCATCAAGGCCGCTTCGTAGAAACGGATGGAGCGCTCTATGTCGCTCACAGACAGAAAAATATGATCCAGCATGACAGGTCCTCTATTGCTCAGATGATGTAGCCGCCCGCGACTTCAATGCTCTGGGCGTTGATCCAAGCGCCCTCTTCCATCAGCAACATGACGATGACCCGAGCCACATCCTCTGGCTCACCGACTCTGCCCAGCGCCGTTTGCGCAGCCAGCATCGCCTCGAACTCGTCATTGAGCCCGCCGCCCAACTCGGTTCGAATCGCCCCAGGGGAAACAGCATTGGCACGGATACGCCGATCACCGAACTCCTTGGCCATATAGCGTGTAAGCACCTCCAGCCCCCCCTTGAACGCCGCATAAGGCGCCACCCCAGCCGTGGCCACGCGGGTGGTGGCACTGGTCAGGTTGACGATGCTGGCGTTTTCTTCCAGTAGCGGCAGCAAGGTCTGCGTCAGAAAGAAAGGCCCTTTGAGATGAACATTAAATAGACCATCAAATTGCGCCTCGCTGACAGATGCCAACGGATTGAACAGGCCGTAACCGGCGTTATTCACCAAACCTGCGAGGGTGGTTGTACCCCAAGTGTCATGGAGCGCAGCGAGGACCGCCTCCCGGAACGCCTCGAAACTCCCGACATTCGCCACGTCGAGCTTGAGCGCAACGGCCTTGCCGCCCGCTTGCTCGATGCGTCGCACCACCTCATCCGCGGCGTCCGGATGCTGGTTGTAGGTGAGGATGACGCTCATGCCGTGGCGGGCCGCATGTTCCGCTGCACTGGCACCAATCCCTCGACTGCCTCCGGTAATGACGATAACGCCCATGACGTGCTCCATGACTGGTTGAATGAGCCTCCACACTAAGGGGCGTCCTCATCGCGAACGCAGCCGTTCCTACTCGAAACCTGCCTGTTTCTGCTTTTTGCTTGCACTGCTCCTGTTCCGCCATTCAGCATGGCCAGCATGAACGACCAACTGAACGAACTCCGCACTCTAGCCGCCAAGGCCGAAAACCGCCGCACAGAGACGGGCATTCCGCGCGTCGCCATGGTTCAGGGCAAGATTCCTGAGCATATGCTGGCGGCGGTCTATGACCCGATGATCAACCTGATCCTGCAAGGCAGCAAAACGATGACCGTGGGCGACAGCACGCTGCGGTATGACCCGGCGACCTATTTCGTCATGTCCATCGAGTTGCCCGCGGTGGGCACGGTGCACCCTGCCGCATCAGGCGAACCCTACTTGGCGGTAAGCCTGACGCTCGATCCCACCGTGTTATCGGCGCTGCTTACGGACTTGCCCAAACCTGTCGGGCGTCATGAAGGTGACCCTGGTTTCTCGGTGGCCGCCGTCACGCCCGAGCTGATGGATGCCTGGGTGCGGCTGTTGCGACTGATGGGCAATCCCGACGCCATCGCGGCCCTGGCGCCTGCGTACGAACGCGAGATTCTGTTTCGCGTGTTGCAAGGCCCGCACGGCTGGATGTTGCGAGAAATCGCAGCGCCGGATACCGCCATGGCCCGAGTGAATCAGGCCATCCAGTGGATCCGTCGAGATTTTGCCGAGCCCATCAGGGTTGACAGTCTGGCGCAGAAGGCGGCGATGAGCGTCTCGGCCTTTCACCGCCACTTCAAAGCGGTGACAACCTTAAGCCCGTTGCAATATCAAAAGCGCGTGCGTCTGCTCCAAGCGCGGATGCTCATGGTGGCCAGCGGCAAAAGCGTTACGGCTGCGGCTTTCGAAGTGGGCTATGAAAGTCCCACACAATTTAGTCGGGATTACGCGAGGGTATTTGGTCTTCCCCCTGCCAGCGACACACGAAGAATACTTGGGGGAATGAAGGAATTCAGACGCTAACGCCGGGGAGAAGCTGAATCCCTACAAGGTTTGGCTTGCAAGCTACTAGCGAAGGGCTGCAATCGGTGAGGAAGCGGTCGTCGGGAACGGCCTACTTTCGACTCAAGGCGAACGAAGGGTTCTTTCCATGCCAGTAAGGCTTTTGAATGCGAGCAGCCCTGGCGATCCGCAGGATCGGCTAACCGACCTAGCAGATCGCCCAATACTGCTCGAGCTCGTTCCGCACCCTTCCCATCTCAGGGGATGATCCTTTCGGCTCGTAGGCGATCGAACAGGTCGAAAAAGGCGCCGCGCGTCTCGCGGAAGTGGTCGAAACCAAAATCGCGCGACTTGGTGGTGTCGTTAACGCATTCCTGCTCGCGGCCCAGATCGGCGTCGGTGTGCCACCAAGAAACCAGCTTTTCGATGTCCGGCTCAGCCAAGTCGTGCCGCTGGGCAATCTCACGCCACACCGATCCTGCGTCCGTCATCTCATGCTCCAGCGGCTGCGGCGTCTCGGGGCAGTCTGCCACCTCAAGACCGAAATATTCGCCGATCTCGCGCCACATGCGACGCCAGCGGAAGACGTCCCCATTGACCGTGTTGAAGGCCTGATTCGCTGCGCCCGGCGTGGTCGCCGCCCACTCGAGCTGTCGCGCCAGAACCAGGGCATCGGTCATGTCAGTCAGCGCATTCCACTGCGTCTGTGAACCTGGGAACACGAACGGCTGACCGGTCGCTTTACAGATCGACGCATAAACTGCCAGCGTCGTGCCCATGTTCATGACATTGCCTCGGGCGTATCCAATCACCGTATGCGGGCGGTGCACGTTCCAAGCAAAGTTGTAACGCTTGGCGGCATCGAACAGCACGTCTTCCTGTGCGTAGTAGAAGTTATCGCCCGGTACACGTGGCTCGGACTCCCGGAATGGAGTCTCGGTACGCCCGCTACCGTAGGCTTCGAACGATCCCAGATATTGCTTAGTGCCTGTCACTAGCGAGGCGTGCTCCAGGTTAGCGCTATCGAGCGCCTCGAACAGGTTGCGCATCATTGCGCTGTTGGCCTCGACGTTAGCTTTTTCGTTTTCGCGCCGAACCCAGGTGCAATAGAAGACATGGGTGATTGGCAGGCCCGCTAACGCCTGCTCGGCGGCCTGCTTGTCCAGCAGGTCGACAGCAACAGGAATGACCCCGCTCTGCTCAGTGGCCCGGCGAGACAGACCATAAACAGACCACCCACTGGCCACCAGATAAGTAGCCAGATTGCCACCGGTAATACCGGTGGCGCCAACGACGAGCGCTGTACCTTTACGCATGATCAAACCCTTTGTTGATATGTGTAAATCCAGCTTCACGCCAGATCGATGAATGAAGTCTGGTGGAGAGGGCTCGTTGCTACAATCGAAAAAATCGCAAATCTTTATTGCGTTTCACGCAACATAACGAGACCCAAACAATGGACCTTAACGCCTTGCTCGTGTTCGAGCGCGTCGCTGCCACCGGCAGCTTTACCGCCGCTGCGCATCACTTCCATCGCGCGGTGTCGTCAATCTCGCGTCAGATTAGAGGACTGGAGGAATCCGTCGGTCAGCCGTTGCTCTACCGGCACACTCGTGCAGTCACTTTGACAGAGGCAGGCCGACGGTATTACGAAGAGGTGCGCGACATTCTTGAACGTCTCGATATGGCCACCGAAGCATTGAGTCAACCGCAGGCCGAGCCCAGCGGTGTGTTGCGCATCAATGCCCCGGCCGCCTTCGGTCAGCATCAAATCGTGCCATTGCTTTACGACTTTCAGCGCCGCTATCCGGGCATCAAGGCAGAGCTGTTTTTGAACGATCGCGTTGTCGATCCGGTGCGCGAAGGTCATGACGTTACCTTCCGGGTCGGTAACTTATCAGACTCGTCGCTGGTCGCACGGCGGCTTGCGCCGATGAACTATGTCGTCGCTGCATCGCCCGGCTACCTGGCAAGGCGAGGGACACCGGAGACCCCCGAGGCGCTCCTGGAGCACGACTGCCTTATCTATCAGGGCGAACTTGGCCGCCAGCGCTGGTATTTTCAGCGGGGCGGCATGGTGGCGGAGGCCGCTTATGAGTTAGAAGGCAGTCTCGCCAGTAACGACGCTGGAAGCTTGTTAAGGGCGGCGCTCCTAGGCCAGGGCATAATCATGTTTCCCACATGGCTGGTCGCCGAGGACTTGGCCAAGGGCGCTCTGGTGGAACTGCTCCAGCCATGGCGCTGCGAGGTCATGCCCGGCCGCCGCGAACTTTATGTATTGACCCGCGAACGTCAGCTCAGCACGCTCAAGGTACAGGTTTTTATCGATTATCTGTCCGAGACGGTGACGCCCATTCCTCCATGGGACCGCTGGCGGGAAAGACTGCCAATCGACCGGAGCGAGAAGGTTCGCTGACCTACTCCCTGATCTGTAGCCTGGCCAAGCCGCGCTCTTCTGGTGGGCGATGCGTCGTGCAGAGACAACGGCGCCGAGCTGTTGCCGACGGTGGGCTTGCCAGGTCTCAACAGGCACGGAGTGACCGCTTCGCCCCACGATGGTCTTTCATCTGACCCCAAGAACGCATAGCCGGCTCCTGACATGACCACATTGCAGGTGTGGGACAGCGGCATCAGTAGCAATTCTGTAGTGCATCGGCAGTCATAGGGCTTCTGACCGGATAGCTGACAGTGATGACAGGCAGCTAACGGGCCAAAAGCTGCCGTTAATTCCTCGTCACGAGCACCAGTAGCCGGCTAAAACAGACCATGGACACGCTGCTACCGACTTCGTAATCTCTGTGCAGACCATGTCGCTTTTTCTTCCCGCCTTATGTCGCGTCTCCACCGCGCCCTGTATGCTGCTGAAAGAGTTATCCATGGACAAGGAACGTTATCAGACATAAGTGGCGGCCCCGCTGTGTCGCTTACTTGGAATTGGACATAAACCGCTTCGCTAACTTGGGACGTCCGCAAGCGGCCGCTCCTTAGCCAAAGGTTGAGTTAGAAGGAATAAAAATCAAACATGGACGTCCTTACTTTCACATCAGTAACAATCAAGTCACTAGCTTGGCCTGCCGTAGCAATATTTCTTGTGCTAATGCTTAAAAAACCGATCACAGAGCTAATTCCCCTACTTCGGAAGCTCAAGTACAAGGAACTAGAAATTGAGTTCTCTGAAGCAGTAGCCGAATTAAAAGCAGAGGCGGGCACATCAATACTAGATGTAGGAAACCCAACAACATCTCAAGCTCAGCCTCAAAACAGACTATTGCAGCTCGTCAACTTCTCAACACGAGCTGCAATCATGGAAGCCTGGCTAGAGGTAGAGACCGCCGCAACGGCAGTCGCGAGCTCATTTTGGAATCAGCCTCCGAGTGATACCTTCAGAAATTATCCAAAACTTGGAGATTACTTACTTCAGTGCAAGGTTATCGACACAAAACAATTAGAAACTTTCAATAAACTTAAGCAGCTCCGCAACAAAGCGGCGCATGCCGAAGAGCTGAATTTAAGCGAAAGTGATGCAATATCTTACGTTGAGCTAGCCTCTGCGCTGGCCGCCCACATACGAGCTGCGTAGGTAACCGACATTAACTACATCAACAGACTTAGCCAATATTTACGATAAAGGGGCCACTTCGAGCTGCGCAATACCCATCTTTGACGATAAAACACTCAATCGTGTGCGAGCCTTTATAAGATGCCCGTTCGTTTCTGACTAAGTTGCCGGCTGAGACTGTCCCCTCTAAGAAGCCACCTCTTAAATCATTCGCCCTGAGGGCTGCAGGTCCGGTATTCACAACCTGCCAGAAAACCTTATATGGCCAAACAAGATTGGTTTTTGCCTCGAAGCGTAGCGAACTCCCGATCGGTACTGCGGCCCCATTGCTAGCTACAGCAGTCGGTCGGAAACCAGCCCTGCTCATCGCGCCGGAGAGGCTCACGCTCCCTTGAGGCACCGTCGGCCAGGCCACTGGTTTACGGTGCGGGGCATCAAACACACGCTGCATCACTCCATGAAGTCGACGTGTAGCAACTGACTTAGCGACAGCGCCAGGGCTATGCCGAGTTGCAGCCTTCTCCAACAACTCGCGACCGAGTCGGGGAGAAAGCAAATCGATCATTTGAGCCAGATCCTCAGTTTCTCCGGCCCGCTCAAAGTCCTTGCGCGCTGTATCGAGCCAGTCATCAAATGCCAGCTTTCGCTCCGGCTCTGCTTCCCACGCGTCAGCAAAATTCTCCCGAGGGTCAGAAGGATTGGCGATCCAATATGTTTGCCCTCTAACTTCAATGTACCGGTCCATCGAAGCGAGAATACTGAAGAGCGCCCCGGTGACCGTGGCCTCTTGCTGATATGCATGAGCGGCAAGCGTCGATATGACGATTGATGAAGGTCGACCATCGGGCTGCTCGGAAAAGCACAAGTCGCGATGCCGCTTCAGAATCTGGATTGCCGACTGCAAAGGGGTTTTGACCCGGAATGCGGGAATGTCCGCGACGTCGGCTTTCGCTTCGTTGAGCGCCATGGCACGGCGTCGTTCATTGAATGCGACCTCCATCCGAGCCATGAACCAATCGGCGTATCCGTTGGGATTACTAGATGGCCAGTCGTCGGTGTACTGCTGATATCGAGGGTGATTTCTATCAGTAATTGAAATGGACTTGTCCACATACTCAAGAGACAACTTTCGTGCCTCCCGTAGCGTGCGTTGCCGCTGGCCGTCCGGAATAGATGGCAGAAGATCCATATGAAACTGGGCAGCATCGGCGTAGTTCAACGTCCAGCAACGATCCCAACCAGATGGAGCTCCCATCGAATACCGTGCTGCGTACAATTTGAGCTCATGGCCCAAGTCGTCGAAAAGTTGCTTCTGAGTGCTCGATGTTTTGCTGGCACCAAACTCGCAGACAACATCCAGATCGTAATGCTCCTCGCCATTCAAGGGGCGAATCACCGTGCCAAGTCGAAAAGATCCTTGGGTATAAGCGTTTATATACACTTGCGCAAAACGGGATTCTGGCCGTTCCAGCCAATCGCAAATGGAACGATAGCTTCGATCGGCAGACGCGTAGCGTTCGTCAGGAATGTCGAGTGTGAAGGCAAGCTGATTAATGAACCGATCGGCAGAGTAGGTGACCTGCTTCATGAGCTTTTCTCACTACGCAGCGATGCCGGCAGGAAGCAGTCGATTTCTTCGTCAGAGAACGTGAACTCCTCGTTGAACTTAAGTGCTTTCTGAGCCTTCGCATAGGCCTTTGCATCCGTCTGCGGCGCGCCCTTATAGATAATAGCAAGCTGTTCCTGCAGCTCATCTCGACGCTCCGCCGCTTTGTGGTAGTTGATCGCTCCGGCCTTCAAATCAGTGAGTAAGGATAGGTAGGACTCTCGGATAGGCCAGATACGGGCAGCCGCATCACGATGCTTTTGTGCAGTTCCGCCGGGATCAAATCCTTTCATGTACCCAGACAGCAGTAAAGCAAGTAGAGAAAGGACAGCGGTGGCAATTTTCGCCCAGTCGGGGCCTAAAATCGCTGCGATCAAAGCCCCTGAGGCCGTCAGTGCTGAGATTACTATCTGCGAAATCTTCAGGTGCTGCAGGCGAGCTGCACACCGATCCGCCATTTTTTCATGCGTTTTGTGGGTGTATACGACCCGGCCTAAGCATTCGCGAATCTGCCCTTCCATATGCAAAAAGTCACTCATACCTGTCCTGCCTGAATGCCATATCGGGTCGTCAGTGTGCCACTACCCTGCATCGTAGTCGCGCTTCAGCGATATTTATCAACGCTGACTACACCTAATCGCGGTGACCGTCCGCCACCGAAGGTTAACGGGGCGCTGGTTACTCTTCAAAGCCGACAGTCCGCTTCTGGCCGATTCTGTTGAAAAAGTAGCGACCTCCCCGTGCCGTTGGCAAAATTGCTTTGTCAGCGGGCGTGGAGGCGAACAGCATGATGGGACAGTTACCGGGAGGACAGCAGCGCCTGTTCTACTCGTTCAATCTCGAAGATCACGTCCCGGCCCAACATCTCCTGCGCAGCATCGACCAGTGCTTGGATCTCAGTGATCTGCGCGCCTATCTGGCGGATTTCTATAGCCCCATCGGGCGTCCCTCGATTGACCCGGAATTGATGGTGCGCATGCTGGTCGTCGGCTACTGCTATGGCATTCGTTCCGAGCGGCGATTGTGCGAAGAGGTGCACCTGAACCTGGCCTATCGCTGGTTCTGCCGGCTGGGTCTGGAAGACGAAGTACCTAATCACTCGACCTTCTCGAAGAATCGCCATGGCCGTTTCCGTGACAGCGATCTGTTCCGCTGGTTGTTCAATGAAGTGCTGCGGCGCTGCATGGCAGCCGGCCTAGTCAAGGGCGAAGGTTTCGCCGTCGACGCCAGCATCATCAAGGCGGATGCCAGCCGGCAACGTGGGGTGGTGGGAGATGAAGTCGATTGGAGCGATCCCAAGCTCAGCAGCCGCGCCGTGCGCGAGTACCTCGAAGCACTTGATGAAGATGCGTTGGCTGAGGCTCTTCCCAAGAAGATTTCGCTCACCGATCCTCAGTCCCGTTGGACAGCAGCACCAGGCGGCCCGGCCTTCTTTGCCTACTCCACAAATTACCTGATCGACACTGAGCACGGTGTGATTATGGATGTGGAAGCGACACCCAGAAAAGATCGCGGGTAACCAAGGCCAACACCATCATCTACCGCTCCAGCCAAACCGACTGCGTCACCTGTCCGTTGAAAGCGAAATGCTGCCCCAACACACCGAATCGTAAGATCGTTCGCAGCATCCATGAGGCTGCCCGCGATGTGCCTCGACGCATCGCCAAGACACCGGAATACCTCGTCTCACGTTGCGAACGGAAGAAGGTGGAGATGCTTTTCGCCCACCTTAAACGGATCATGAAACTCGACCGTTTACGACTGCGTGGCCTGACAGGCGCCACTGACGAATTCACCATGGCTGCGATGGTGCAGAACCTGCGCCGCATGGCCAAGCTTTTGCCTCAAGGGCCACCGCTCACGGGATAGGTACGCCTGTGGCGAGCAGAAACCCTCGAATTAACCCTCAAACCTGAGCAAGGACGCTCAGTGAAACGCCGAAAGGTAACTTGAAGTGGCTTGCAGCCACTTCGACAGCAGGTACATCCGACCGCCTTGCTGCCGCTAAACCTACTTTTTCAACAGAATCGGCCGACAGCGGCACTTCAGATGTCAGCGTCGGCAGTATTCTTCTGCATCGATATTCCAGTTTTCATACTGGCGGAACGTGAGGCCTTATATGCACAGCCCTCGGAACGTGGTGCCGGAAACAGCCAGCAAACCCAACCCAAAAAAAACCGGCCATCTCGGGTTCAGAGAATGACCGGTAAACGCACCACGTACTATTCAGCGACAGGCGTTCTTGGCAGACGCAGCTGCCTGCTCAACGCCACTCAGTTAAACACCATCCCTCCGTCAATGATGACCGCCTGCCCGGTCATATAGTCCGAGTCCGGTCCGGAAAGGAATGATACGCAGGCCGCAACATCCTCAGGCTGAGATAGACGTTTCAGGGTGATATGTTGGGCGAATTGTTCCATGCCCCACTCGACGCTCTGGTTGGCGTTGTCTGCCACTTCCTGGGCAACTTTGCGCATCATCGGTGTATTGACGATACCGGGACAGTATGCGTTCACCGTGATGCCCAGGTGTGCCAGCTCTCGAGCGGCCGTTTGGGTAATGCCCCGCACGGCGAATTTAGTGCCGCCATAGACCGCCAAGTCCGGATTGCCGACATGCCCTGCCTGCGATGAAGCGCTGATGATTTTCCCGCCGTGGCCCAGTGCTTTGAACGCTTTTACAGCAGCCTGGATGCCCCACAAAACCCCACCGACGTTGATGTCGAAGGTCTTCCGGTAGATGTCCGGGGTGATGGTTTCAATCGGGGCAATCGGCGCGATACCTGCATTGTTGATGACCACGTGCAGATCGCCCAGCCCATCGACTGCTTGCTGGACGGCTTTGAACACATCATCGCGATCTGCCACATCGACCTTGATCGCCAGGGCAGTGCCGCCGTTCGATTTGATTCTCTCGACAACCTGGCTGGCCGTCTCAATATTCATATCGGCGCATGCCACCGCAAAGCCATCGGTTGCCAATCGCAATGCAATGGCTTCACCAATGCCTTGGCCGGCGCCAGTAACAAATGCAACTTTTCCTTGGGACTTGGTCATTTCCGTTTCCTTCTAAATTGTTATGGGAAATCAAACAGCGGGTACAGCTGCGCACAGGATCTCGCGGGCTCAGAAGTTCGCTTGCAGCTTCACGCCAGCGACGAGTGCGTTATCGACTTCATAAACACCGCCCGGGTGGCGGACGTATTGCAAGTTCGGGCGAACGGTCAGCCAGTCGGTAACATGCACACCGTAGTTGAGTTCAATGTTGTATTCGCTGTGCTGCACCGGAACGTACTGCGGGTTGTCATAGTCGGTAATGGCATTGGCAGCATTGATCTGGCGCTGACGCTTGCTGACGTCGTCGTTGATATGGATGCGAGCGATCCCCAGACCGATATCGTCGTTGGGGCGAGCATCGAACGGTCCGTTGTAGACCAGCCCGAGGTTCTGAAAACTGTCGATACTGCTGGTTTCTTGGTCATGGAAGGTGAAGCTGGCGAAAACGCTCAAGCCACGGGACGCATCGCCGTTGCGCGACGTTAGCTGCTGCCGGCCCATGACCCACCAACCACTTTTGCTGCTACGGCTTTTTGCGGTCATACCGGTCACTCCTTGCGGGCGGCCATCGACGTCCTCGTAAATGTCGTTGGCACTGGCGCTGCTGTGGTAATAGCCAAGTCGGTATTCGCCTGGTAGCGCATGGGTACCCACGGTTGGCTTCCAGATCACCTCTATCGGGACCAATGCTCCCTGGGTGCCACTACCGCTGAGCTTGAAGCCGTTACCGACTTCCAGATTCGAAGGATTCTGCTCGAACACTCCGATCTGCACCGCCCAGTGGTCATCCAGGTTGTATTTGGCACGTAGCGCCCACTGGCTGACGGGACCGCTGTACCAGACATCCCCCGCTACGTTGCCGATGGGAGCGGCGCAGAACGCCAGGCTCTGGAAGTCGCAAGGGAAGCTGTTGAAGTCCTCGTTGACGCCCATGCGCCCAATCTTGAGATCCAGCGCCTCATCGAAAAACCGTTGGCGATACCACATTTGTGTCAGGCGCCAGGTTTGCCCGCGCCCCCATACCTCCTGTACGGAGCTGAGCTGCCCGGTACGGGGATCGCCGATGCGTTCGTTAGACAGGTTTTTGCCGCTTCTCTCGGTGACCAACAACTGGAACTCGGCGGCGCTCCAGCCAAGCAGCTTCTGCAGGTCCAGATTGGCGCCCAACGCCCACTGCGAAGTGTATCGGGCGGTGCGGTCATCGTTGTAGCCGCCATCGAGATTGGCAGCACCCTCACCGACGTAGCCGATGGTGAAGTTCACACCCTTTTTGAGCAGTTCAGTGCGAGTGCCGCCCCAGTCCCCTAAGCCCCATCGGGACGACTCGCCGGCAGCAGTAGCGGGAAAAGCGATGCATGCAAAGAGGCTTAGCCCTACGGACAGGCGCCAGAGGTTATTCATGTCGATTGGTCCTTGTTGTTATGGTTACGACACAGCGTTATCCAATCCGCAAGGCAGGGCCGTTGCAGCTTGGGGAATAGTGATCAATGCAAGACGAGCGTGGCCTGACCTCAATGCCCAGTCAGGTCAGCTAGATTCCCGCCAGGCAGAGATATTTGATTTCGAGGTAATCCTCGATCCCGTACTTGGATCCTTCGCGCCCGACGCCGGAGGCCTTGATGCCGCCAAAGGGCGCCGCCTCGGAGCTGATGATTCCGGTATTCACGCCGACGATGCCGTACTCCAGCGCCTCGCCGATCCGGAACACGCGCCCCAGATCGCTCGCATAGAAGTAGGCGGCTAGCCCGAACTCGGTATCGTTGGCCTTGCGGATGACTTCGGCGTCATCGAAGAAGCGGAACACCGGAGCCAGGGGGCCGAAGGTTTCCTCTTTCGATACGCGAGCGTTATCCGGCACGTCGACCAGGATCGTCGGCTGGAAAAAGTTGCCTCCCTGTTGATGCGCCGCACCGCCCTGAAGCACCTTGGCCCCTTTCCCGATGGCGTCCTCGATATGCTCGCGAACCTTGGCGACCGCTTTTTCATCGATCAGCGGGCCGATGGTGGTGCCCTCGGTCAAGCCATCCCCGATTTTCAACCTACCTACAGCAGCGGCCAGCTTGTCGACGAACGCCTCATAGACCTTGTCGTGAACATACAGGCGATTCGCGCATACGCAGGTCTGGCCGGCGTTGCGGAATTTAGAGGCAAGGGCGCCCTCTACGGCGGCGTCCAGGTCGGCATCCTCGAAGACGATGAACGGCGCATTGCCACCGAGCTCGAGGGATATCTTTTTGATGTCATGGGCGCACTTCTCCATGATCGTGCGGCCAATTTCGGTGGAGCCGGTGAAAGAGATCTTGCGGACCACCGGGTTGCTGGTCAGCTCTTCGGCAATCTCGGCGGCCGAGCCGGTCACGACCGACAGCACACCTTTCGGGATGCCGGCTTGCTCGGCAAGCTCCACCAAGGCCAGCGCCGAAAAGGGCGTTTGCGAAGCCGGCTTGATCACCATGGTGCAACCCGCGGCTAACGCCGGGCCTGCCTTGCGGGTAATCATCGCGCTCGGGAAGTTCCAGGGCGTGATAGCGGCGCACACCCCTACGGGCTGCTTGAGTACCAGCAAGCGCTTGTCGGCAGAGCCCGGGATCACATCGCCGTAGATGCGCTTGCCCTCCTCCGCATACCACTCGATATAGGAAGCCGCGAAAACGATCTCGCCACGCGCTTCGGCAAGGGGCTTGCCCTGTTCGAGGGTCATGATGTGAGCCAAGTCTTCCTGGTTTTCGATGATCAGCTCGTACCAGCGGCGTAATGTAATGGCCCGCTCTTTCGCCGAGAGGGCTCGCCAGGCAGGCAAAGCACGGTCTGCCGCCTCAATGGCGCGACGGGTTTCCGCCCCACCCATGCGCGGAACATGGCCGATGACTGCGCCGGTCGATGGGTTGCCGACAGTGATGGTGGCGGCACTGTCGGCACCGATCCACTCGCCGTCGATATAGGCATGCTGACGAAACAGTTCGTTTTTTTTCAGGTTCACTGCATGTTCTCCGTCGGATACGCGGCGCCTCACGGGCGCCGTACGAACGCACTCGCCCTCGCGAGGCGGCAACGAGTGCGCTTTCTTCGCGTTGATGTTCCGGTCAATGCTGGGCTTTTTGGGCGTAGCTACCGGACGGGCTCAGGCTCGTGAACTTGAAACCTCGATAGCCTTCGTTCTGGACCGACGCGAGAATGTCTCTGAACGGGCCCAAACCGCCCATATAGAAGTAAACAGAGTTGGTCTTACCGGGTATGTTGGCTCCGAATATCCAGGAATCGGCCTTGGCAAACAGCGTCTGATCGGCGATCTCGCGGCAGGTCACGCCCCACTGGCGTTCAGATTCAGTATCGGGCTCCATGCAGGCCAGCTCTTTTTCTTCCATGAAGCCGATCATGTCGGATACCCACTCCACCTCTGTCTCGATGGTGGGCGGCAGGTTGGTGAACGGGCCGTTCGGGCCGAGAATCATGAACATGTTGGGGAAGTTGGCGGTCGCCACCGACAGATAGCTGGACGGCCCTTCGTTCCAGTGATCCTTGATGCTGACGTCATTCCGGCCGCGGATATCGATGCGTTTGTAGTTGCCGTCCACCGCGTCGAAACCGGTCGCGAACACCAGCACGTCCAGCTCGCGCTCCACGCCATCGGCGGTACGAATGCCCGCTTCGGTGATTTCCTCGATCGGGTTGGCTTTTACGTCGACCAGGGACACATTCGGCCGATTGAAAGTGGCGTAGTAGCCGCTGTCGCACAGCGGACGTTTCGCATAGAGGTCGCGTGGCATCAACTTGCGCGCCGTTTCCGGATCCTTGACGATTTCACCGATTTTCTCGCGAATGAAATCCTGAGCGGCCCGATTGGCTTGCTCGTCGATCGCAATGTCGTTGAAGGTCTGGAACATGAAGCGGAATCCGCCACCGCCGTCCCAGGCACGCTGGAAGATTTGTTTACGCTCTTCCGGCGACACGCTCATCGTTGGGATATCGCTTTCCTCGAAACCGAACGCCAGGCGAGACGAGCGTACCTGTTGCCAGATTGCATCATAGTTACGCTTGATGTCGTCGACGTACTCGCGGCTAACCGGACCATTGCCGACAGGGACGGTGTACTGCGCGGAGCGCTGGAACACGGTGAGATGGTCAACGGTAGGCGCAATGGCCGTAATCACCTGGCAACCGGTCGAGCCCGTGCCTATGACGCCGACGCGCTTGCCCTCCAGAACGGCATCGGCCGGCCAATTGGCGGTGTGGTACATCTTGCCCTTGAACTGCTCCATGCCCTTGATCTTCGGCACATTGGTGGCCGACAGCAGGCCAAGCGCGGTGACCAGGTACTTGGCGCTGTACCGATGACCATCATCAGTGGTGACGGACCAGCGGTTGGTTTGTTCGTCGAACACGGCCGAGGTGATCGCCGTTTCCAGTTGGATGTCCTTACGCAGGTCGTGGCGATCAACCGCATGGTTCAGGTAGGACAGGATCTGCGGCTGGTCGACGTAGCGCGTGGTGATGTCCCACTCCTGGCAAAGCTCGCGATCCCACGAGAAGCAGTACACGAAGGTTTCGCTATCGGACAAGGCGCCTGGATAACGATTCCAGAACCAGGTGCCCCCAACGCCAGCTGCCTTGTCGAAGGCGCGCACCTTCAAACCAAGCTCGTCGCGCAGTTTTTTCAGCATATAGATGCCACCAAAACCAGCACCAATGATAATTGCGTCAAAGTTGGTCACGTTGGTGCCAACGGAGCGTTTTGCCAGAACTGTAGTTGTCATTGTGTTCTCCTGATTGATCGGTGCGCCTGAAGTCATCGCTCGTTCGCTAAGAGAATCTTCAGGCAAGCCGGTACCGTCTCCCCCAAAAACAAGATCGGGGGCGTGTCGAACTCGATAGGTGAAGTGAGCGGATCAGCCCGACCCGCTCCGCTCTTAGTTACAGCGAGAAGCCACCATCCACCGCGATTGCCTGGCCTGTGACATGAGGCGCGCAGGCGAGGTAGACCGCCAATTGGCCCATGTCCTCGACGGTTTGCGCTTCGCCTTGCGGTAGCAGGGCCGCCTGATGCCGCTCCCAGGATTGCTCCTCGGTTTCGCCCGGCTCAGCCCAACGGCTGGACAGGCCCTCGTCACCGCGCCACATGCCAGTACCAACGACACCGGGGCACAGCGCGTTGACCGTGATGCCTTCACGGGCGACTTCTTTGGCGAATGCGTTGGAAAAACCGATGACAGCGAATTTGGATGCGCTGTAGTGAGACAGGTCTGGAAAACCGACCTTGCCGGCGATCGATGCCAGATTGATGATGCGACCGAACCTGTGCTCACGCATCAGCCGCAGTTCAGCCTGGCAACAGAGGAATACGCCGCGTGCGTTGATGTTCATGATGCGGTCCCACTCGCTGACTGGCAGCTCGTCGACCTTACCCAAACTCACTACGCCCGCGTTGTTGACGGCTACATCCAGGCGACCGTAGTGCTCGCGCACCTGCTCGATCATTGCACCAACGCTGTCGGGTTGGCTTACGTCCACTTGCAAGGTGATGGCGCGGCGACCAATTGCACGCACAAGGGCGGCAGCTTCTTCAGCGATGCCGAGGTCATAGTCGGCGAGTACCAGATCAGCGCCGGCTTTTGCCAGGCTCAAGGCGATGCCTTGGCCAATACCGCGGCCAGCGCCTGTTACCAGGGCAACCTTGCCGACCAGGGAAAACTCGACAGCAGTAGATTCGCTCATGAGATGCCTCTAATTATTGTTGTTGAATGCGACCGCTCATGGCGGTTCGCTGAGACAGATGGAGCAAATCAGGTGCCAATCTTAGAGCTGTCAGCTCAAAGCGCCGTTCCAGAGCGCTTCCAGCATCGCGAAAGGCGAATTGCGATCGCAGCCGATCAAGACGTTATGTCTCGCGATGAGCGGGACGAAGGGAGAACGGTGAGACGTTATGTCTCACCCTGTAACGCAAATCGATTCAGCTTGTGGACACCGGTCAACACGCATTAAATGGCCGTACAAAAATTAGAATTGACCATGCGGAGGTAACATGTCCTCTGGTTACTCAAAGGCTCATGTGGAACACGTGAGCAGAGTGCTACGCACCGCCCAAAGCGCGCCGACGCTTCCCGTTCCGAGCAGCATCGTCGACTCCTGGCGCCGTTCGGTGCAGCACCATCAACTCGATCCAGGCTCGCTGCAGGGCCCACGAGTGCTCGAAGCACACCAACTCAATGAGCATCGAGAGCGTATCGACGATTTCCTGAGGCTGGCGGGCGATGAGATTGGTCGACTCCACCATCGAGTGCGCGATGCCGATTATTGCGTGATGCTCACCGATACCTTGGGATGCACCGTCGATTACTGCATCGATTCAACGATCCGCGGCGAGTATCGACGTGCCGGCATCGACCTCGGCACGTGCTGGACGGAAAGCGAAGAAGGCACCACCGCCGTATGTGCGGTTCTGATCGATAAGCAGCCGATCACCGTACACAAGCAGGATCATTTTCGCGCAGCGTTCATCGGCAACACCTGCTCTGCCGCCCCGGTCTTTTCCCCTTCCGGCGAGCTTTTCGCCGTTTTGGACGTATCCGCCATACGTTCGCCGGATGACAGGCGTAGCCAACATCTGATCCGTCAGATGGTCATTCAAAGCGCCGCTGAAATCGAAAATGCGTACTTCATGTACAGCACCCAGGATCTTTGGGTGTTGCGCGCGCATCCGTTTCCCGGGTATGTCGATAGCCAACCGCAGTTCCTGTTCGCATGGGATAGCGATGGTGTGATCCAGGCGCTCAATCCCGCCGCACGGCGGCTGCTGCTACAGCGTCACGGCCGAATTCCGGATACCGTCGATGAAGCCTTTATTTCAGACCGGCTTCCTGATCGCGCTGATGACACGGTTCATTACCTATCTGCGCTGAACCTACATGTGCGACTCAAAGCGCCAAGACGCCGTCCGAGCGCACGTGCAACCGGCAAGGTGGTCGAAGCGCTCGATCCAACGGTTGCCCGAACTCTTGAACTGGCGGTGCGCGTCAAGGACCGGGGGCTGCCGGTATTGATTCATGGTGAGACAGGCGCTGGCAAAGAGCACTTCGCGTTGCAGTTGCATGCAGCCAGCAAACGCAAGGACAAGCCCTTCGTCGCCATCAATTGTGCGGCGATACCCGAAAACTTGATCGAAAGTGAGCTGTTCGGCTATTCGGCCGGCGCCTTCACCGGCGCATCAAGTAAAGGCATGCGGGGTCTACTGCAACAGGCCGATGGCGGCACGTTATTTCTTGATGAAATCGGCGATATGCCGCTCACACTGCAGACCCGCCTGCTGCGGGCGTTGAGCGAAGGCCAAGTGTCGCCATTAGGCGCCTCACGCCCACAGCCCATCGACATTCAGGTCGTGTGTGCCAGCCACCGCGATCTCGTGACGCTGGTCGAGCAAGGTACCTTCCGTGAAGACCTGTACTTCCGCTTGAACGGCGCGCGCTTCGATATCCCGCCATTGCGCGAGCGCACCGATAAATTGGCCTTGATCAATAAGCTCTTGGACGAAGAATTCACGCGATCCGCAGAGCGCTTCCAACTGAGTGACGCGGCCTTGGAGATGCTGTTGAACTACAGTTGGCCCGGCAATATGCGCCAGCTGCATCATGCGCTGCGATATGCCTGTGCGGTGTGCGCCAGCCAGGTGATCGGTGTCGAAGACTTGCCGGTAACGCTCGCTATCAGCGCCCCGGTGAACGGGGAGGAAACGTCAGCAGGAGACCCGGAACGTCAAGCGCTGATCGACACGCTCGTACGCAATCGCTGGAAGCCGGTACTTGCTGCACAGGAGCTGGGAATTTCCCGTGCGACCCTTTACCGCCGCGTGAATCAGCACGGCATCAAGATGCCCGGCAAAGGTTCGTATAACTAGACCTCCGTAGTGGAATGCCACCCTCGCGCTCAGCCAGCGCGAGGGCGGCTGCCCTTCTGACTCAGACGAGTTTTTCCAGCTCCGGCAGAATCTCGAACAGATCGCCTACCAGGCCGTAATCGGCAACCTGGAAGATAGGCGCTTCTTCGTCCTTGTTGATCGCAACGATCACCTTGGAATCCTTCATGCCAGCCAGGTGCTGGATCGCACCGGAGATACCCACCGCAATGTACAGCTGCGGCGCAACGATCTTGCCGGTCTGGCCGACCTGCATGTCGTTCGGGACGAAGCCCGCATCAACTGCCGCACGGGACGCACCAACCGCAGCCCCCAGCTTGTCGGCCAGCGAATACAGATGCTTGAAGTTGTCGCCGTTCTGCATCCCACGACCACCGGACACTACGATCTTGGCAGCTGTCAGTTCAGGACGATCGGACTTGGCGAGTTCCTCACCAACGAATGCGGAAACACCAGCATCACCCGTACCTGAAACCTGCTCCACCGACGCCGAACCGCCTACAGCATTGACCGGATCGAAACCGGTAACCCGCACGGTAATGACCTTGATCGCTGCGCTGGACTGTACGGTGGCAATGGCGTTACCGGCATAAATCGGGCGCTTGAACGTATCGGCGCTTTCGACAGCGATGATCTCGGAGATCTGATCCACGTCCAGCTGGGCGGCGACGCGCGGCAGGAAGTTCTTGCCGTTGGTGGTCGCGGCCGCCAGCACGTGGCTGTAATCCTTGGCCAGACCCGCGATCAATGGCGCGACGTTTTCCGGCAGCTGATGGGCGTACGCTGAGTCATCGGCGACCAGCACCTTGGAGACACCTTCGATCTTGGCAGCCGCCTCACCGATGGCACCGCAACCGCTACCGGCTACCAGTACATGAATGTCACCACCGATCGCTTTTGCAGCGGCCACGGTGTTGAGGGTCGCAGCCGCCAGGACCGCATTGTTGTGTTCACCGATAACCAGGATAGTCATTTAGATTACCTTCGCCTCGTTCTTCAGTTTCTCGACCAATTCAGCCACGGACTTGACCTTGATACCTGCGCTACGGGCAGCAGGCGCTTCGACTTTCAGGGTCTTCACAGTGGAGGTGGTCGATACGCCCAGTGCGTCGGGTGTCAGCACTTCCAGCGGCTTTTTCTTGGCCTTCATGATGTTCGGCAGCGACGCATAGCGCGGCTCGTTCAGACGCAGGTCGGTGGTGACGATCGCCGGGAGGTTCAGCGCAACGGTTTGCGCGCCGCCATCGATTTCACGCTCGACCTTGACCTTGTCGCCTTCCACTTCGACTTTCGACGCGAAGGTGCCCTGAGCGAATCCGGTCAGTGCACCCAGCATCTGGCCGGTCTGGTTGTTGTCGCTGTCGATGGCCTGCTTGCCTAGGATGATCAGCTGCGGCTGCTCCTTGTCGACTACTGCTTTCAACAATTTGGCGACCGCCAACGAATTGAGCTCTTCGGTCGACTCGACCAGTACGGCGCGATCCGCACCCAGCGCCAGCGCTGTACGCAGCTGCTCCTGGGCAGCGGTCGGACCGATGGAAACCACGACGATTTCACTGGCCACGCCCTTCTCTTTCAGGCGCACGGCTTCTTCCACGGCGATCTCGCAGAAGGGGTTCATCGACATCTTGACGTTGGCGAGGTCGACGCCGGAGTTGTCCGCCTTGACGCGGACCTTGACGTTGTAATCGACCACTCGTTTGACTGTTACCAGTATTTTCATAAGGTCTCCGATTGCAGGCACCACAGAGGTGGCGGCGATCAATTGGTGCGTAGTGATTGAAGGTAGCGGCGCAAGGCAAAGCCCAGAGATAGCACCGTCAGCGCGATGAAGAACCAGTCGATGGGGCCACGAACAAACACATCGAAACTGTTGCTGCTGATCAGCAGGGAACGACGGAAGTTGTCTTCCAGCATCGGCCCCAGGATGAAACCGATCAGAAACGGTGCTGAGGCGAATCCGGTACGGTTGAAAATGAAGCCGACCAGGCCGAACACCAGCATGACAGCGATATCGAAGGTGCTGTTGTTCACGGCGTAGGCGCCGTAGATGCAGAACATCAAAACGATGGGGAACAGGATCCGCTTGGGAACGTCGGCAATCCGGGAAAAATACCGGATCGCCAGCTTGCCGGTACCGAACAACACCACGGAGCTGAGCATGATGCCGCAGAACAGCGCGTAGATCAGATTCATGTTCTCTTGGAAAAGAATCGGTCCGGGAGTCAGTCCATGGATCATGAAAGCGCCGAGGATGATCGCGGTGATCACGTCGCCGGGGATTCCCAATGACAGCAGCGGAATCATGGTCGCGCCGGCAACCGCGTTGTTGCCCGCCTCGGCTGCGGCTACACCCTCGATTTCGCCCTTGCCGAAATTGTCCCTGTTGGGCGAATTGCGGCGTGCCTCCGAATAGGAGATGAACGAAGCGGCTGTCGCGCCAGTGCCCGGAATGGCACCGATGATCACACCGATGAAGCTGCCTCGAATGATGCTGCGCATGCTGCCTTTGAGCTCCTGCCAGGTCACGTCGGCACCCGCCACGGCGGTCTGGATGTGCTCCCGGGCCCGCGACAGATAGAACTCGAGAATCTCGGGAATGGCGAACAGACCAATCAACAGCGGGATGAAGTTGATGCGATCCATCAGATTGTAATTGTCGAAGGTCAGGCGCTCGGTACCGTAGACCGGATCCATGCCAACCAGCGCGAGGATCACCCCTAAAGCAGCGGCGACCAGCCCCTTCATCACCGAATCACCGGAAACGGAAATGATGATCGTCAGCGAGAAGCAGATCAGCCAGAAATACTCCGGCGGCCCGAAGTTCAGCGCCAGCTTGGCCAGGTAACCCGCCAGGAAGATCAGCGACAGATTGGAGATGAAGTCGGCGATACAGGACGCGTACAGCGCCATGGACAGTGCCTTCTTGGCTTCACCCTTCTGCGCCATCGGGTAACCGTCCAGCAGCGTGCTGGCAGACGCTGGCGAGCCCGGAGTGCGGATCAGAATGGCAGTGATCGATCCGCCATACATGCCGCCCTTGTAAATGCCGACCAGCAGCAGGATCGCGGTGACGGGCTCCATGCCGAAGGTGAACGGCAGCGCCAGGGCTACCGCCATGGTTGCGGTCAACCCGGGTATGGCTCCGATCACGACGCCAATCACCACGCCGACCGCGATCATCAGGATGTTTTCCACGCTCAGGAAAAGGCTGAGCACCTCAAGCATCTGGTCCATTTCATAATCTCATCAAGCGGGTACTCAATATCCCCAGAGCGAGCCGTAAGGCAGGGGAACATTCAGGCCATAGTCGAAGGCCAGGCAGATACCGATCGGCATCGCAACACCCAGCAGATAAATGCCAATGCGCCTGACCCCCATGGCTACGAACAGCAACATCGTGGCCAGCACGCCACAGACCGCCGCGCCCAGCAGCTCGAGCCCGAAGTAGTAAACGGCGAAGGCCAGCAACGGCAGCAGCCATTGATGGAGCGGCAAGTCGCGAAGTTTGGTGTATTTTTCTTCCCGCTCACGCTTCGGGCCAAATATCGTGCCGAGCACCAGACCGATACCAAGTAACAGAATCATCCAACCCATGATCTGAGGAAGGACCAGGGGCGACAGCAGCGGTGACTGAAGCCTGCGAGGCTCAACGATGTACGCTGGAACCAGATAAAACAGAAACGTAAGGGATGCCACGATGAGAACCAGACCGGCAGCTGCATCGACGCTGGCAAGCCTGGAGACTCTCTGGCGAATGGCGGTGTTTTTCATAATCCATCCAGATAGACAGAGGCGTCCCGCGCGGCGACGCCCCATGAAGCTGTTGAGGCTTATTCGCCGAGTCCGGCGGCTTCGACCAGATCAGCCCACTGCTTGATATCCCGCTCCACCATGGACTTGAACGCTTCCCCGGATTCCTTGCCGGCGACAGCGCCCAGCTGCGGTAGGAAATCCTCGAACGCCTGGCTTTGCATGACGTTTTGCACGCCGGCCTGCAGCTTGCCGTAGGCCTCGTCGGACATCGAGGCGCTCCCGATAAGACCGAACCAGGCGGAGGTGGCAAAGTCGGACAGCCCCGGCTCAACACCAACGGACTGCACGGTCGGCACGTCCGGCAGGAAGGGCGAAGGCTCGCTGGTGCTGACAGCCAGTACCCGCAGTTGCCCGGACTTGATCATCGGATAGACAGTTGGCAGGTTCTCGAACGAAAAGTCGACATCACCCGACAGCAGTGCCGGGAGCGCCTCGCCACTTCCACGGAACGGAACGTGGGTCATCTGTGACGCACCGATCTTGGCTTTGAACAGTTCACCCGACATATGGATGGAGCTGCCGATACCAGGCGAGCTGAAGGAGGTCTGCTCGGTCTTCGCGGCTTGCACGAACTCTTCGAAGGTCTGGAACTTGCTCTTGGCCGGTACGACGAGGACGTTAGGGATATCAATAATGTTCTGAATAAAGCGGAAGTCTTTTACCGGGTCATAGGCCAGGGGATAAAGACTCGCGCCAACAGTGTGCCCCGGGGACGCCATCAGCACGCGGTAATCGGCATCGCGCTTGGAAACCCGGGCCAGTTGCGCGGTGGCAACAGTGGTGCCGGCACCCGGGCGGTTCTCGACGATAACGTTCACACCCAGTTCCGTGCCCAGAAGGTCGGCCACCCGACGGGACAGGATATCCGTGGAGCCACCGGCGGCGTACGGAACGACCAGTGTGATGTTCTTGGACGGCCAATCGGCAGCCTGGGCGGCCGTACCGAGCAGCGGAAGCAACACGGCAGCGCTTGTCGCCACCAGCATTTTCATCAACTTGTTCATATTATCTCTCTTGTGGTTGCGTATTTGATGACCCGGCATGTCGCAACATGACCGGGCTTACGTCCAGCTCAGGCAGTGAGCCAGTACCGGTTACTGGATGGGTTACGTGAGTTGCTCGATGACCCCCTTGTCTTTCAGAACATCCAGCGCATCGGCTGAAAGCCCCAGGACGGATTTCAGAACCTGCTCCGTGTGCTCACCGAGCATCGGCGCAGGCCGCTTGTACTCGACCGGCGTGCCCGAGAGCTTCACCGGGCTCCCGACCATCCTGAAGTCCGGGTTCTTGGCGTGCGGGATATCGACCAGCATGTCGCGCGCCAGCACCTGCGGCTCAGCCAGGGCGCGGCCGATGTCGTTGATCACGCCGACTGGTACCTTCGCCGCATGGATCCGGGTGACCCAGTTGTCGGCGGTGTCCTTGAGGAAGTGCTCGGACAGCAGCCCGACGATGGCGTCGCGGTTGCGCACGCGGTCGGCGTTTTTGGTGAAGCGCGGGTCCCGCGGCAGTTCCGGCAGGCTGATGGCATCGCACAGGGCTACGAACTGAGTGTCGTTGCCACAGGCAATGATGAAATCCATGTCGCTGGCAGTGAACACCTGATATGGCACGATGTTGACGTGGGCGTTGCCCTGACGGCCCGGCGGTTTGCCGGTGCTCAGGTAGTTCTGGCTCTGGTTGCCCAGGGCGGCCACCTGCACATCCAGCAGCGCCATATCGCAGTGCTGGCCGCGACCAGTCTTTTCACGTGCCAGCAACGCCGCCTGAATGGCGATGGTGGAATACAGGCCGGTCATTACGTCCGCCACGGCCACGCCCACCTTCTGCGGGCCGGCACCCGGCACACCGTCCTTCTCGCCGGTGATGCTCATCAGACCGCCCATGCCCTGGATGACGAAGTCGTAGCCGGGCTCTTCGGCGCGCGGGCCGGTCAGACCGAAACCGGTGATCGAGCAGTAGACCAGACGCGGATTAAGCTTCGACAGGCTGTCGTAGTCCAGCCCGTACTTGGCCAGCGAGCCGGCCTTGTAGTTCTCGATCAGCACGTCGGAGGTGGCCGCCAGTGCTCGCACCAGCTCCTGACCTTCCGGCGTGGCGATGTTCACAGCCACCGACAGCTTGTTGCGGTTGGTGGACTGGTAATAGGACGCCTCGATGCTGTTCTCGCCATCCGGCGTTTTCATGTAAGGCGGGCCCCAGCCACGGGTGTCATCACCCACACGCGGCCGTTCGACCTTGATCACTTCGGCGCCAAGGTCGGCCAGCACTTGGCCGCACCAGGGGCCAGCCAATACACGACTCAGGTCGAGCACCCGAATCCCACTCAATGCACCCATGTCTCTTACCTTTTCAACACGGCCGGCACAAAACTCCGCCGACCTGGTTCAGATGAGCAAACAGCCTTCGCTCAGACGCGCTCGATGACCATGGCCAGGCCCTGGCCGACACCGATACACAAGCTGATGACCGCGTAGCGCTTGCCGCTGCGCTGCAATTCACGCGCGGTGGACAGTGCCAGGCGGGCTCCGGAAGCCCCCAGCGGATGACCCACGGCAATCGCGCCACCGTTCGGGTTGACGCGCGGGTCGTCGAACGCCACATCCAGGCCCTTCAGACAGCCCAGCACCTGCGAGGCGAAGGCTTCGTTGATTTCGATGATGTCCATATCGGTCAGGCTCAGGCCAGCACGGGCCAGTGCCTTGTTGATGGCTTCCACCGGTCCAACGCCCATGATGCGCGGCTCGACGCCGGCAACGGCGGCGGACAGGATGCGTGCCATTGGCTTGAGGCCGTGCTTCTCGCCAGCGGCCTGGCTGCCGATCAGCAGCGCGGCGGCACCGTCGTTCACGCCCGAGGCGTTACCCGCGGTGACCACGCCGTCTTCGAACAGCGGGCGCAGCTTGGTCAGTGCGGCCATGTCGGATTGCGGACGCGGATGCTCATCCTCGGCGATCACGCTCGGCGGGGTCTTGCGACCGGTCGGCACGCTCACCGGCAAGATCTCCTCGGCGAAGAAACCAGCCTGGCGGGCGGCTTCGAACTTGGCCTGTGAGGCAGCGGCAAAGGTGTCGGCCTCTTCACGGCTGATGCCAAACTCGAGGGCCACGTTGTCGCCAGTCTGCGGCATGCTGTCGTTGCCGAACTGCTCGATGATTTTCGGGTTCGGGAAGCGCGCGCCGATGGTGCTGTCGTACACCGTGAAGTCGCGGCTATAGGCCTTCTCGGCCTTGGCCATGACGAACGGGGCGCGCGACATGCTTTCCACGCCGCCTGCAACGAACAGTTCGCCTTCGTTGCAGGTGACGGCGCGTGCAGCATCGACGATCGCGGCCAGGCCACTGGCACACAGCCGGTTGACGGTCTGGCCGGGCACGGTGACCGGCAGGCCGGAGAGCAGCACGGCATGACGGGCGATGTTACGGCTGTCTTCACCGGCCTGGTTGGTGTTGCCGAGGATCAGGTCGTCGACGGCAGCCCCGTCAATGCCGGTGCGCGCAATCAGCTCGCGGATCACGTCGGCAATCAGATCATCCGGGCGAACCGGAGCCAGACCACCGCCATGGCGACCGAAGGGAGTACGCAGGCCAGCGTAGATGTAGGCGTTCAGCATGATGATACCTATATAGAAAAGGGTTATACGGCGGACGGCTCATCCAGGCGCAGCGACAGACCCAGCAGGGCACGGCGGCGCAGCCAGTGGCTCGGGCGGTAACGCGGGTCGCCGGTCACGTTCAACATGCGCTCGAGTATGGTCAGCAGGCGACGCGGACCGAGGCTGTCGCCCCAGGCCAGCGGACCCTGCGGGTAACCCAGGCCCAGACGCACGGCCTGATCAATGTCCTCGGGGCTGGCGATCCGCTGCTGAGCGATGTCGCAGGCCAGGTTGACCACCATGGCCAGCACGCGCTGCGCTACGAAACCGACGCTGTCGCGAATCACGGTAACGCCCACGCCATCGCGGGCGAACAGCGCATGGGCGGCAACGCGCATGTCCGGACGGGTAGCCGGTGTCATCATCAGCGTGCGATGGCGAGACAGATCGGTCAGCAGGTCCACGCACACCGTGCGCGCGGCATCCACGCCGAAACGATTGGTTGCGGTGGTGGCGTCATCGCCGTAGGGCGCAATCAGGCACAGCGCCTGCTCGGAAGGATGATCGCCCTCCTCCACCTGCGCACCCAGCGCATCGAGCAGCTCGACCAGCGTCTGCCGGTCGTCCGTGTTCTCGGTGGCGACCCACACCGGCGGCAATTGCTCAACACTCGGCACCGGTTGCGGTTGCGGCGCATCGACCATCTGGCCGTTCTGGTAGCGGTAGAACCCCTGCCCCACCTTGCGGCCCACGCGGCCGGCCACCAGCATCTGGCGGGTCAGCGGGGACGGCGTGTAGCGCGGGTCGTGGTAGAACTGGGTGTAGATGGATTCCATCACCGGATGGGAAACGTCCAGCGCGGTGAGGTCGAACAGCTCCAGCGGGCCCATGCGGAAACCGGCGCCCTCGCGCAGGATGCGGTCCACGTCGCCTTGCAGGGCGACACCTTCGCCGAGGATCTTCAGGGCTTCGGTGCCGTAGGCACGACCCGCATGATTGACGATGAAGCCTGGAGTGTCCTTGGCGCGGACACCGGTGTGGCCCATGCGCTTGGCCAGGTCCAACAGGGCATCGCTGACGGCCGGATCGGTGGCGATTCCGTCGATGACTTCGACCACCTTCATCAACGGAACAGGGTTGAAGAAGTGAAAGCCGGCGACGCGCTGCGGATGCTGACAGGCGGTGGCGATGGCGCTCACCGAGAGCGACGAGGTGTTGGTCGCCAGGATGCATTCGGCGTCAACGATGCCTTCCAACTGGGTCAGCAGGCCGCGCTTGGCATCCAGGTTCTCGATGATGGCTTCCACCACCATGTCGCAACCGGCAAGTTCCTCGATGGCGGCGACCGGCTTGAGCAGCGCCATGGCAGCGTCGGCGGAGGCCTCGGTGATCTTGCCCTTGGCCACCAGTTTGCCGAGGGTGGCCGCGAGATTGTCGCACGCGGTCAAGGCGGCGCCTTCACGGGCATCGTACAGACGCACTTGCACGCCAGCCTGCGCCGCGATCTGGGCGATGCCGGCGCCCATTACGCCGGTGCCGACCAGCCCCATGATGTTGATCGAGCGAGCCATGCCTATTCTCCGCGGTAGGTGGGTTTGCGCTTTTCGAAAAAGGCGGCGGCGCCTTCCTTCTGATCAGCGGAATCGAACAGTAGCTGGAATGCCTTGCGCTCAAGGGTCAGCGCGCTGTCCAGTGGCAGATCGGCGCCGGCCAGCATCACTTCCTTGATTTGTTGCACAGCCAGTGGCGGTAGCGCGGCGATTTCGCTGGCCAGGGCCAAGGCTCGCGAAAGGGTCTGATCGTCCGGCACCACTTCGCTAATCATTCCGATGGCCAACGCCTCGGGCGCCTTGACCATGCAGCCGGTCAGCGCGATGCGCATGGCCTGGAATTTGCCTACCGCGCGAATCAAACGCTGAGTGCCGCCGGCACCGGGCATTAAACCGAGTTTGACTTCCGGCTGGGCGAAACGGGCCGACTCCCCGGCCACGATGATGTCGCAGTGCATCGCCAGCTCGCAGCCGCCACCCAGGGCGAAGCCGTTAACAGCGGCGATGACCGGCTTCGGGCAGCGGGCAATCGGATCCCATAGCAGCTCGGTATGACGACCATACATCTCGATCGGCGAGGCGCTGGCAAACTCCTTGATATCCGCACCTGCGACGAAGAACTGCTCACCACCGGTAAGCACGACGGCGCGAATGTCGTCACGCCGGGCGAGCGTGCGGAAGTGCTCAGCCAACTGATGACGCACGCTCGCATTGAGCGCGTTCTTCGCTTCGGGACGGCTGATACGCACGACGGCCACACCGTCGTGGGGATACTCCAGCAGCACGACTGGATCGTTAGGTTGGCTCATCTCTGCTCCACTGTGATCATACAGATATGTCTGCTATGCGAAACTGCATTTCGCTTTTCCGTGGGGCGATAGGTTTTAACGTTGTTTTATTGAATTGTCACCCCCTAGGCATACGACTTTGGTCGGAAGATATGGCATTGGCAGAGGCCACATACGGAAAATAATTCAAAATTGAAAGCAGCGCTTGCTGAATGTCCGCTACGCGGAATACAATTTCGAAAAGCTTGATTTTATAAAAAAAGAGGCTCTACCATGCAACGCAAGATCAAGGATCGCTCCTCGGATCAAGGCGCGCTTTCGGAGACCGAACGGGTCCTGCTCGATCCGATATCGGCGCTCGAAGATGAGGAAAAGGATCGCCAGTTCGTGACTGCGCTGGCGCGCGGCCTGGAGTTGCTTCGCTGTTTCAGCCCACGCGAAAGCGTGCTGAGCAATCAGGAGCTGGCCCGCAAGGCCAATCTGCCCCGGCCGACCGTCAGCCGTCTGACTTACACGCTGACGCGCCTGGGTTATTTAAAGCAACTGCCCCAAGGCAAGTATCAGCTGGACGTAGGTGTGATGTCGTTTGGCTACGGGATGCTCTCCAACCTGTCGATTAGGGCGGTGGCGCACCCTCTAATGGAACAGATGGCCAACCACGCAAATGCGGCGGTGGCGATGGCGGCCCGGGACCGGCTGCAGATGGTTTACCTGGACGTGGTGCACGGTCAGGGGAACCTCACGATGCGACGTCAGGTGGGCACCCATCTACCGATGCATCTGAGCGCTGCGGGACGTGCGTGCCTGGCTGGTTTGCCGGAAAACGAGTGCGATTTTCTACTTGACCACATTCGCACCCGACACGCCGAGGACTGGCCCAAGCTCCGCAAAGGCCTGGAAAAGGCCTTCCGGGACTACGCTGACTACGGCTACTGCCTGTCGATCGGCGAGTGGAGCCGGGATGTGAACGCAGTTGCCGTGCCCATGACGCATGCGCAGCACGGCCTGTTGGCATTCAATTGCGGAGGCCCGAGTTTTCAGCTCTCGCGCGAAAAGCTGGAAGAGGACATCGGGCCGCGGCTGGTCCATATGGTTAGCAACATCGAGGCGAGCACCCGTTGATGCCGAAGCGGGTCGAGCCTCTTCTATATGACTGGTCCGACCATCGGACCCTCGAGGAGTAACGCATGATCCGCGATCCGGAAACGCTGCAAATCCTGCTGGATTCCATCCGCCAGTTCGTCAACGAAGCGCTGATCCCGCGCGAAAACGAAGTTGCCGAAACCGATTCGATGCCGGAGGACATCGTCGAGCAGATGAAGGAAATGGGCCTGTTCGGCCTGACCATTCCCGAGGATTTCGGGGGGCTGGGCGTGTCCATGGAAGAGGAAGTGAACATTGCTTTCGAACTGGGCCGCACGTCCCCAGCGTTCCGCTCCTACATCGGCACCAACAACGGCATTGGCTCCATCGGCATCCTGCTCGACGGTACAGACGAGCAGAAAGCCAAGTACCTGCCCAAGCTGGCCGCTGGCGACTTTCTCAGCGCCTTCTGCCTAACCGAGCCGGACTCCGGCTCCGACGCCGCCTCCCTGAAGACCACCGCCGTTCGCGACGGTGACTTCTATGTCATTAACGGTACCAAGCGCTTTATCACCAATGCGCCTCATGCCGGCATCTTCACCGTAATGGCTCGTACCAACCGCGAAATCAAAGGCGCCGGTGGCATCAGTTCGTTCATCGTCGAAGCCAACATCGCAGGCGTCACGGTCGGCAAGAGGGATCACAAGATGGGCCAAAAAGGCGCCCACACCGCCGATGTGATTTTCGAGAACGTCCGCGTGCCGGCCGAAAATCTGATCGGTGGCAAGGAAGGCGTCGGCTTCAAGACCGCCATGAAGGTGCTGGACAAAGGCCGTCTGCACATCGCCGCGCTCTCCGTGGGCGCCGCCGAGCGCATGCTCGCCGACTCTCTGCAGTACGCCATCGAGCGCAAGCAGTTCGGCCAGCCCATCGCCGAATTCCAGCTGATCCAGGCCATGCTGGCCGACAGCAAGGCCGAAATTTACGCCGCCCGCTGCATGGTGCTGGACGCCGCTCGCAAGCGCGACGAAGGCCTGAACGTCAGCACGGAAGCTTCCTGCGCCAAGATGTTCGCCACCGAGATGTGCGGCCGCGTGGCCGACCGAGGCGTGCAGATCCACGGTGGTGCGGGCTACGTCAGCGAATATGCCATCGAGCGCTTCTACCGCGACGTGCGCCTGTTCCGTCTGTACGAGGGCACGACCCAGATCCAGCAGATAATCATCGCCCGCAACATGATCCGCGAAGCACAGCGTTAACGCAGTGCAAGGGAACGTCGAGCGTGCTCCGGAGCGCTCTTGGGTTATCGAGAAATCGTCGACAACCAAGAGCTCCCCGCTTGAGAACAGCTGATCACAGCTGTGTCTGCGACGGCGGGTCTCGCCCCTGTCCCTGAAACGCCGCAAGAAAGGCTTTCAAAGCGGATGAGTTACTTTCCGGATGCCAGGCCAGAGCTAGCTCGAGCAGTGGCGTCTCTTCAACCAGCGGTATGGCTGTCGCACCGTGCGGGAGAGAGCGGAAATAGGTTCCGGGGTTCGCTGAACTGCGGCTTCGGTTAGTTCATGCATGGCATGGGAGCCGCCGCGCGACGAGGGATGCTTTAGCAGGCTGATCCGGTAACGAAGATTGTCTTCGTCCACCGCAGTTCACCGACCTTAACGAAAACCGTTAGCGGGGCACGTTCTGTACTGCCTCGATCAGTCAACGATCTCAAAGCCCAAGTCAGCTATGCGAACTCGCTCGGCTGGCTTCAATGCTTTGACCCCCCATATGAGTACATGGCGGGGCCTGGAGCTGGCGACGTATGCAAATCGTGCAGCTTCGGAAAGCGGATCTTGTAGCCAATCCTTCCAGTTTCCCTGGGAGCCAGCCTTGAGTGAAGAGACAAGCACTGTAGCGTCGTGGGATTCGCCCTTAACCTGATGAATGGTGGCGAACCGATAGCTTGAAATGGGTCGTTGCCGTCCGTGAAATAACAATTCGGAGAGAGCTTCAGTTCCCTTACCTGATGGAGCCGACAGATTCACGCCTCTAAGACCCTTTAGCAGCGGCAAAATAGATTGCGGCACGAACGGTTGATCAGGGAGCGTCTGTATCGCTCGCTTTGTCAGAACCGCCCACTCCTTCCAAGTGAGGTCAAAATTCGAGGCACCGCAACCGCTCAGGAACTTGAGGCATCTGAAAATGAATTGGCGCCATTCCAGTTTGGATTCGACCTCTATGGGGCATGAGAGGCTACCCGGCGAAATCTCAAGGCACAGCTTGGAAGCAAGCCATCCAGCAAAAGATTTAAGCGCCTGTCGAACCTCCTCAAGATCACGGCTCTCAATCAAGACGCACGACAAGGCCAATTCTTCTACGGGAGCAAGTTCAGGTGTTCCGCCGCGGGTGAAGCGCTGGAGCGTTCCGTGCCCCCGAGCAACAATCACGACGTTTCGGTAGTCATGAGTAAGCTCGGCAATCTTCGGAGTGAGCTCCGATGGGCATTTCTTGTATTGAATGAGCAGGGGCTTCAAGGGCTCGATATCTGGGTTCCCCACGGTTCTTGCGACGCGTAGCAGGTCACTACAGAAATCTACGATTGCTTGGCCGCTTCTCCAGTTGGCTGTCAATGCGTACTCAGTGAAATTGAGTTCATCAAGCAATCTGCGGACTCTGGCAGGATCTGACTTTCGGAATCCGTAGATGGACTGGTTCAGATCACCCACAAAGTGGAATTTCATGCCTCTTTGGGCCAGCTGCCGGATAATTGATAGCTGCTCAGCAGACAAGTCTTGGCACTCGTCAATGATAACGACAGGGAACCTACGAACCACCTTCGCGAAATAGTCTTTGAACTCGGCGTCTCTCAAGGCCATGAGCGCAAGCATGTCTATATCGCGGTACGTAGCAAATCCCCCACGCCAGAATTTCTTCTTGGTCTCGGTTAAGTCAGCAATGATTTCGGGGGTTTGTTTAACGGAGTTCAGCTTGGCGTCGGTCAATTCGCCAGTCGTGAAAACGAAACGCTTGGTCTCCATGTCATAGTCGTACTTGCAGGCAGAGATTTTCCTCCCACGGATCCTGGTGCGGGTCAGGTAAATGTTGGAGCTGTTATCGAGTAGTCGGATACGGTGATCGCCATCTCGGCCCGGATACCCTGTCAGATGGGTAGCGATATTACCTACGACCTGGTTCAGCAGAAAACTGTCAAACGTTGATACGCAGTGAGGATGAGGTAGCGGATCGCCCATGTGTTCATGAAGCCGTTCCTTCAACTCATCGGTCGCGCTATTGCAAAAGGTCAGGACCGCAATACCCGCTGGATACCACTGCCATTCTCGAGTGGCTTTCGCAATCATTGCGGCGACTACTTCCGTTTTCCCACTCCCAGGACATGCTCGTAGCCAAACATGCTCACCTAGCGCTGCATCGATATAGGCCTGTTGCTCAGGGGTGAGAAACGTCACTAGCGTTCCTCTAGCGTGAGCTCACACGCCCACAGAATGGCATCACGGATGTAGTCAGGCACTAGGAAGTCGCCCACCAAGTCCGTCGCCAGATAATCTGCCAAGATCTGCGCGTAAAGCCCCTTGCCCATATCATCGGAGTCGACGCGTTGTAAGAACTTCCACGCGTATTTCGCCCGCTCAGAATTCTCCATCTCTGCAAACTTGAGCTCCGAGCTGGCATTCAGCTCCTTTTGCACTGCCCCCTGGGTAGGCCATTTGCTGGATGCAACAGCAAACATTCCGGCTAGGTTGTTCCCCTGAAGTGCGAGGTCATACTCGAATGTCTTGAAGCTTCCTGCAAAAAGTCTCCCATGCTCAGATTGCTTAATTAGTGGAACCAGTTTGAGCGCGTGATTTTCTCCAGCCATGTAGCTATCGGCGTGCGGAAGGTAAGGGACAGCAACTTTCTTACCCTCCCCATGCTCGACGGTTTCTACTGATTTCGGCGGGTCGTTATCCGTGAGACCTGCGCATCGAACCGGAATATTTAGACTCTTCCGTTTCCCGTCGACATCGCAGAAAAGCTGCATGAAGTGGTTGAAGTAGATGCCGTTCAGGTTGATCACCGAGACGCCGAAGTCCTCTAGAGAGTTGCGCCCTTTCCCATATTTTTGTAGGACAATCCGCGCAAGCTCAGGAACAACAATGGCCTCAGCGATTCCTTCGACAAGGATCACCCCCCTCGAAAAAAGCAGATTGGATTTGGTTACGTCCAGCCAGCGGTCGATGAAGCTCCTGCTAGTATCTGAGAGACCACAGCTGCGCAATGGTACCGCTACCGGAGCATCCTTCCGTGACAGGTGAATGATGTTGTCCACCGATACAGCAGAGGATATGACAGTCGAGTGGGTGGTAACGATGACCTGGATTCCTTTCTGCTCAGCGACCGTTTTCAGGTGCCTGAGCAGGCGAATTTGAAGCTGCGGATGCAGGTGTGCCTCCGGCTCTTCGATCAGCAAAAGCCGTAAATAAGTCTCTTCACCGCGGTCCTCGTCCACCTCAAGGATCAGCTCGGCCAAGATCGAAGCGATGTACAACAGGTTGTTGTAACCCAAGCTATTTTCTTCAAGCGATCTGAATTGGGTCGGTTCCGCAGCACTCAGGTCGGGGTAATACAGGAGCCTCAGACCTTCCACGATTTTGGAAAAATTGACGTCTGAAAATTGAATAAGGGTTCCCTGCGATAAGTTCATCCCCAGCGCTTCCTTGAGGTTGTCTCCTATTCGCTGATTTGCCTGCTTGATGGCGTACTCATCGCTATCGGAAAGCTCGTTGTTAAAGGCGCCAACACGCTGCTCCAATGGATGGGCAGTGCCTGCCTTTCTGCAATCGTTCAGCTCCTTACGACACAGCGCCTTTAATAGGCGCGCAAGACGCGATTGCCGCCCCTCACGAAGCTTTATCTCAGCATCACGTAGTGGTGGTAGGTAGATGCAGTGGATCAAGTCGAGCGTTTCTGGGTCTACCGGCTTCACACGTTGGTGACCGCCCCAGATCAGATGCCGGTAACGGCCCCGGGATTCGCGATTAGTTGCATTGAGGGTGAGTTTGGCTTCCGGCTCCTTGCCGCACCAATCTATGAAAGCAGTGCTTTCATCCTGATTCAGCTCGCTGAAGGTTGCCTCAATGCGGATGCTCTCGGCAGGAAGAGAGGCATGGTCAAACCCGCGATAAAAGTCTCGCTCGTTGATAGAGCGCTTGCCTGACTCCGAGTCATTAAACAACTGACGAATTGCACTGATTACGCCTGTCTTACCGGCTCCGTTCTCCCCGACAAGAACGTTCAGTCCGTTGTGAAATTCGATAGAGAAACCAGTGTTGAAGCACTTAAACCCATCGATCTCTAGCGCACGCAGAAACATGAGAGTCCCTTCTTAATAGAGGCAAGCTGAGGTAGGCGACCGAACAAAAACGGTCGTAGGCGACAGGCCGCTATTGGTCGAAAGCGGGTTGCCCGCGCCACGGAAGCCCGCCTCTTGAACCAAGTCAATTACCCAGGAGCGCGATAGCATAACGACATCATGACTGGTGTACCATTGCCTGGCATCAAAGGGAAGGACGCTGAGATGGAACTATTGCTGGTCATTGTCGCAGTCGCGACATTCGTATTGCTGGTCAAGCACACCAAAGCTAAGGGCCGCATTTCCGAGCTGACGCTTAACGTCAAGGCTCGCCAGAACGAGATCGAGGATCTCGAGCGTGAGGTTGCGCGACTGCGAGGCGATTTACAGACGCAGCTCGAGGAGCTGCAGCGCTTCAAGCCCATCCAGGACGTCGAAGCTGAAGCTAAGCGCCTGCGAATCGAAGCCGAAGCGCAACGGAAAGATCTGGTCCAAGGTGCCCGCAATCGCTTTGAAAAGGCCGAGGAAAAGCTCCGGTCCGCCCTGGCGGAAGCCGACTGGATCGTGGCCATGGCGAACGAACGGGCACAGGAAGTCGCGGGCGATGCCTACGCCGCGATGGGCAAGGCCAAGGAGCTGACCGAAGCGGCTCAGGCAATGAAGAATCTCATCGAGGGGTACGGCGACGCTTACATCGTGCCCACCTACAACCTGCTCGATGATTTGGCTGAGGAGTTCGGCTTCACGGAGGCCGGGAAGGAGCTGAAACAGGCCCGGGAGTCTTCCCGGCTCATGGTCAAGCTCGGCCGTTCGGCCGCCTGCGATTACGTCGAGGCCAACCGGCGAGAGATTGCCATTCGCTTCGTCACCGACGCCTTCAATGGCAAGGTGGACTCGATTCTTTCGCGAACCAAGACCGACAACCACGGCAGGCTGGAACAGGAAATCCGCGATGCCTTTGCTCTGGTGAACCACAACGGCTCCCCTTTCCGTAATGCCCGCATCACCGAGGAATACCTCAAGGCCCGGCTGGAGGAGCTGAAGTGGGCCGTGACCGCGCGTGCCTTGAAGGAACGCGAGCGCGAGGAGCAACGCCAGCTGCGCGAACAGATGCGCGAACAGATGCGCGAGGAAGAAAAAGCACGCCGTGAGTACGAGCGGGCCATCAAGGAAGCGGCCAAGGAAGAAACCACCCTGCGCAAGGCCATGGAGAAGGCACAGCAGCAGGTCGCCGTGGCCAACGAAGCCCAGCGCGCGGAGTTCGAGGCGCTGCTGGCGGCGCTGCAGGAGCAACTCAAGGCCGCCGAGGAAAAGAACCAGCGCGCCCTTTCCATGGCTCAGCAGACCCGGGCCGGCCATGTCTACGTCATTTCCAACATTGGTTCCTTTGGTGAAGAGGTGTTCAAGATCGGCATGACACGCCGGCTTGAGCCGCTAGACCGTATCTGCGAGCTGGGCGATGCGAGTGTGCCCTTCGAATTCGACGTGCACGCCATGATTTTCAGCGACGATGCACCGGGGCTGGAGAAGCAGCTGCACCGGCATTTTCTGCGCCAGCAGATCAATAAGGTCAACCCGCGCAAGGAGTTCTTCCGGCTGGAGCTTGCCGAGATTCGCCACGAGCTCGAAACGCTCGGCGTCGAGACCCACTGGACCATGAGCGCCGTCGCCCACGAGTTCCGCGAAACGCTGCGCATCGAGCAGCAGATCCAGGACAACCCGGCGATCGCGGAGGAATGGACGCGCCACCAAATTGATGAGGGGGACACGTTGGATGTGGTCGAGGAAGAAGAAGCGCTGATTTAGGAATGACAGACGAACCCACGAGATGCTGCCCTGCCCCTTCCTGCTCGACGGTATCAAGAAACGCGTCCGCGAGGGAGTGTAACGCCGACCAGAAACATACGATCGGGTTGGCCCGCTTTACCCAGGATGACTGTTAGCTCGAGGAGCAGGCCTTTGGGTTGCGGCGTGAAGCCATCTGGACGGCAATCCTTACAACAGACTAAGGGGCTTAGTTGCGCGGTTGCTTTTTGACCTCAGCTGGAGGCCAACCGCGCCGTAATGAAGTCTACGAAGGCCTTGATCTTCGGCAGCGGTTGACGACTAGAGGGCCACAGAATGCTGAGCGTACGTCGGTCCTGGATATAGCTATCCAACAACGGGACCAGACGTTGCTGCTCGATGGCCTCAGCCACGATGAAGTCCGGCAGGCACGCAATGCCCTGCCCGGCTTCAGCCATCGCCAGCAGGGGGTCCACCGCATTGGTGACGGCGGTCTGCGGGAGATCCAGGTTCAGGTATTTGTCGTCGACGAACAGTGGCCATGCGTCCAGCTTGCCGCTAGACGGGTAGCGGTAGTGAAGGCAGGCGTGCGCTGCCAGGTCCGCAGGAACCGTGGGCGTGCCACGATGCTCGAGATAGTCCGGCGTGGCGACCAGCCGGTGGCTGAAGCCATTGAGCCTGCGCATCATCAAGCGTGAGTCCTGAACTTCGCCGATGCGCATCACTGCATCGAAGCCTTCTTCGATCACATTTACCAGGCGGTCGCTGAAATCCAACTCCAGCTCTACCGCGGGATAGGCCTGTTGGAACGCGATGAGATGCGGCATCAAGCGCATGCCCAGCTGCGGCAAGCTGATGCGCAGCTTTCCCTGGGGATTGCCTACTGCCTGAGTCAGTTCGCGCTCAGCGACTTCCAGCTCGGCAAAGATGCGGTGGCAGCGCTCGAGAAACAGCGCGCCCTCGGCTGTGAGGGTAATGGCCCGAGTCGAGCGATGAAATAGCCGCACCCCGAGGCGTTCCTCGAGACGGGTCACGGACTTGCCAATGGCCGAGGAAGACACCTCCAGCCGCCGCCCGGCTTCGGTGAAGCTGCGTGCATCGGCGGCATGTACGAAGGCCGATAGCGCACCGAGCTGGTCCATTTTTGCGCTCATGGATTACATCCTTTTGTTCCTCAATGTTTGGAATTCTAGCTTATTTTTCTTTTCTGCCCGGCCATCTATAGTCCCTGTCATCGTGATCCGCGGCGGCAATGCCGTGGGTCGCTCGTTTTTCTTGCGAGGTCTCCATGCCGCCCA
The DNA here is from genome assembly GCF_019355055.1 of Pseudomonas sp. MTM4. Lineage (NCBI taxonomy): Bacteria > Pseudomonadati > Pseudomonadota > Gammaproteobacteria > Pseudomonadales > Pseudomonadaceae > Pseudomonas > Pseudomonas sp. MTM4. The sequence goes on along the minus strand of NZ_CP048411.1, from coordinate 645,361 downwards.
GCACTTCCTATCCAGAATTACCCAAGGAGCTTGCCGAACACCGCGGCTACGCCCGAGTGTTTCAACCCGGACATCTAACATTCGGCTTTATCGCTCCACTTGAAAGCTACCCCGACAGCCCCGGTCCCACCCTGGCGGACCATGGCGCCATGGCGAGAAAAGTCGACCAGGCCGGCTTCTCGGCCATCTGGCTGCGGGACGTGCCGTTTTACGATCCCAACTTTGGTGACGTGGGCCAGATAATCGACCCGATGGTGTATGCCGGTTTTCTGGCCGCCATCACGGACAACATCGCCATCGGCACCGCAGGGATCGTTCTGCCGTTGCGCGACCCGCTGATCGTCGCCAAGCAAGCTGCCAGTGTGGATCAGTTGCTGGGGGGCCGATTCATTCTTGGCCTGGCCACTGGCGATCGACCGATCGAATACCCGGCATTCGGAAGTGACTTCGATAACCGCGCCGACCGCTTCCGTGATGCCCTGGCGGTGGTCCGTGCCGCTACCGAACGCGCCTGGCCCGTTCATGGCTCGGCCTATTACGGCGAATTGACCGGCGACCTCGACCTGGTACCGAAGCCCGCGGCGCCGCGCCTACCCACGGTGGTGGTAGGCATGGCGGGCCAGACCATGGACTGGATCGCGCAGAACACCGACGGCGTACTGTGGTACCTCACCGATCCGGCGAAACTTCCCGACATCGTCAACCGCTGGCAGCTGGCAAGCCAGGGACAACCCTTCAAGCCCTACGGCTACGGCACCTTCTTTGATCTGGACGCCGACCCAGACCTGCCTTTGCAACCTGGCCGCGTAATGCGGGCCGGGCGCAACACCCTGATCGACCTGTGGCGCCGCCAGCAGGACCAGGGGGTCGCGCATGTAGCCTTGAACTTCAAGCCGCAACGCCGCCCCACCTCAGAGGTCATCGACGAGATGGGCGAATACATCCTGCCGCATTTCCCCAGCCTGGCGCCGTCCCTGACGCCCCCATCAGCACAACGGAGTCGTTGACATGCCACACGCAGCTCACGCCATGGATTTCATTTTCCAGACCAAGCTCGGCACCTATCCACTGGCGGTGCAGTGCGAAATGCTCGCTGAACTGGGGTACCAGGGCATGACCGTTTCGTCCTGGAGCACGGAGCTCAAAGAGCTGCGTAAAGTTAAATCAGATTGGGGGCTCGATGTCGGCGGCATTTATGCGATCTACCGCCAGGGACTGGAGGACTGGTTGATCAACCTGTTCGAGTCCATCGAAGGCTGCAGCACCATCGAACTGGCCCTGCATTCGGGCGACCAGGTTCAGGAGCAGGACTTGCGGATGCTGGAGCGCTTGCTGCCGATTTGCGAGCGTCGCGACCTGCAGATCGCGCTGTACCCCCATATCCGCTACGGCATGCAGACCACTACCGAGGCGGTGCAGCTGTGCGAGCGCTTCAACCACGCGCGCCTGGGCATTGTGTTCAATGGCTATCACTGGTTCGCCAACCAGGAAGGCGAGCTGGAGCAGCGTCTGGACGCACTCTGGCCTTGGCTTAAGCAGGTCAATATCGCGGGTTGCCGACTCTCGCCGTTGGGCTGGGGTGGCGCGGCGACCATCGAGCCGCTTGATGAGGGTGAAATGGACAATTTTGTGCTGATGGGCGCGCTCGAACGTCGCGGCTATACGGGGCACGTAGGCTTCCTCGGCTGGGAGAGCATGGGCGGCGACGTGCATGGCAATCTCCATCGCTCGCTCACCGCTTTCCGCTCCATGGAGCAGCGCCTGGCGCGCAATCCTCATTGGGCACTGATGACGGACTTCCCCCGTTGAAGGCCGCCGCAAGGGATACGCCAGTGAGAAACCCCATCCATGCCCTGGACTCGTTCTTCTACACCTCCATGGGCGTCTACAGCTTCCAGGCCCAGTGCGAGATGGTCGCGGAGGTTGGCTACGATGCAATCACCGTCGCGGCCTGGGGCGGCCAACCGCTTACCGATCTTTCGCAACTGAAACACGTCAAAGCCAAGCACGGCCTGGATATCGCGGCGCTGTACCTGGTGCTGCATGAAGGCCGCAACGATGACCTGGTTCGGCGGCTCGTCGAGTCGGTCGAGGGCGTGGAGCTCATCGAGCTGGCGGTGCAGACCTCTGTCAACGGCGTGCCGGCGATTTTGAAAGTGATCGACAGTTTGTTGCCTATCGTCGAACGTCGCGGCCTGCGATTGGCCCTCTATCCCCACCGCAACCACGTCACGCAAACCACCTCCCAGGTCGTTGAGCTGTGCAACTACTACAGCCACCCTCAGCTGGGCGCAGTGTTCAACGGTTACCACTGGTACGCCAGCCAGGAAGGTGATTTGCAGGGCCGGCTGGATGCCATGCGTCCATGGCTCATGCAGGTCACCACCTCAGGCTCGGCGCTCTCACCGCTGGGTTGGGGCGGCGTTGCCACCATGGAGCCGCCCGATCGTGGCGAGCTGGACAACTTTGCCCTGCTGGGCGCCTTGGCACGCATGGGCTACACCGGGCGAATCGGCGTGCTCGGCTGGGATTATGGCGGCGACGTCTACTTGAAACTGCAGCGTTCCCTGCGTGCCATGCGCGGTATCCAGCAGCGCCTGGAAGCTCACCCAAGCTGGGCGAACCTCCCGCTTAACCGCAAACCCTGAGCACGGCGCTGCGGTTACGCAGCGCTTGCGCTATATCGAACTGGAGTTTTTATGACTGCACTGTCCGTGCTTGATCTCATGATGATCGGAGAAGGCAAAGGCTTTGCCGATACCCTTGAAGGCGCTCGTCAACTGGCGCGCCATGTCGAACAGCATGGCTACAACCGCTACTGGATCGCCGAGCACCATGATCTGCCCGGCATTGGTTCGATGGCCACGCCGCTGATCATCCAACACCTGGCCGCGGCCACCAGCACGCTGCGTGTGGGCGCTGGCGGCGTGATGCTGCCCAATCATTCGCCGCTGATCGTGGCCGAACAGTTTGGCACCTTGCACACGTTGTTCCCCGGCCGCATCGACCTTGGAGTCGGGCGCGCCCCGGGCAGCGGCGGCCCTACCGTACGTGCCATTCGCGGTATCAGCCAGGAGCGGGATTTCCCTCAGGACGTACAGCGAGTACTTGATTACCTGGAGGACAATGGCAAGGAACCGGTACGCGCACTGCCGGGTCGGCACGATGTTCCGATCTGGGTTTTAGGCTCGAGTTTGCAAGGTGCCGATCTGGCTGCACGGATGGGCCTGCCGTATGCCTTTGCCTCACATTTCGCCCCACAGATGCTGATGCACGCACTGGTGCATTACCGAGAAAATTTCCGCCCTTCCGTGTACCTGGACAAGCCCTACGCCATGGCAGGGGTGAACGTGATTGCAGCCGATACCCGCGCCGAGGCGCAGTACCTGGCCAGTTCCCATCAACAGTGGATTGTAAAGCTGCACGCCGGACGTCCAGGGTTGCTGCCACCTCCAGAGGAAGACTACCTGGCACGAATCACCTCGATGGATCGTCAGGGATTGGATCAGGCCATGGCCTGTACCGCTATCGGTGACAAGCAGGAAGTCGGCGCCTGGCTACGGCAGTTCATCGCCGCCACCGGTGCGGACGAATTGATGATCGATGCACGCATCTACGATCCAGTCGCACGGTGCCGCTCGTATCAACTCGCGGCGGAGTCGATTGAGGACTTGCTGACTCGCTGATAGCCGCCTGGCAGGGCCTCAGAGGATATCGTCTACCACTCCACCATCGACCCGCAGCGCAGCACCGCTGGTGGCGGACGCCTGGGTGGAGCAGACATAGACCACCATGTTGGCGACTTCGTCTACCGTTGCCGCGCGCTGTATCAACGAGGTCGGACGGTGGCTCATCACGAATTCCGCCGCGACGGCCTCCAGCGTCTTGCCGGATCGAGCGCGCTCTTCCTCGAGCATGTCGGCCAGCCCGTCCGAGAGCGTGGGGCCCGGCAATATGCTGTTGACCGTCACACCGCTACCCGCCACGCGCTTGGCCAAGCCCCGCGACAGCGACAATTGCGCGGTCTTGGTGACGCCGTAATGGACCATATCGGCCGGCACATTGCGGGCTGACTCCGATGATATGAACACCACCCTGCCCCATGCCCGTTCGACCATGGACGGGACCAGCGCGCGACTGAGCCGTACGCCGGACATCACGTTGGTCTGCCAGTAGTCATCCCAACAGTCGTCACCCGCCTCGAAGAAATCTGCCAAACCGTAGATACCGGCGTTGTTGACCAGAATATCGACCGCCGGCAGTGCCGCTGTGAGCACGCCGACGCCGTCTGCGCTGCCAAGATCCGCAGCGATACCGCTGAGTTTTGCCTGCGGCGCCGCTTCGCGCAGGCGCACCAGTGCTGTCTCCACAGAACTTTCACTACGGCCGTTGACGATGACTTCGGCACCCGTCAGCGCCAGACCTTTGGCGATGGCGAAGCCAATCCCCGCAGTGGAAGCGGTTACTAGCGCGGTCTTGCCTGAAAGATTGATGTGCATGCTCGCTTCCCTATAGCGCCGGCCATTGCCTGGCAGGTCGGTTCGATTTATCGATAACCTCGCGGCCGGCGGTGCCAACCGCCGACTAACTAAACTAGCGTTTCAGGTGCGGGTAAAGCCATCGAACGAAGTCATGTAGACCGCGCCGAAGGCGTCCAGGTGTTTACGGGTGGGCTCGTCCGGGCTGCCATAAACAAGAAGGCTGGTAATCGTCACGAGCTCTAGAAACTTCTCGCCGAAAGGCGCGAAGGTCTGTTCGATATGGCTGACAACCGCATCCGCTCGGTAGCGCTCGATGATGTGCACCACTGTGTGGTCATCGTTAACGCTGTATTCGTACATCAGCGTGCCCGGCTCTTTGTTTGTCGCTGCAACGATTTTTACAACCAACTGCTGGAACTCCGGGAAGTTTTCCGGCGCCAGACTGAGGGTAAAAATGTTGATGACTTCGTCTTTCATGGTCTGTCCTCACGTCGTGAAAAAAGCTGCCGCTACGCTTGGAATACGAGAGCGCCGCTAGGTTGGACGTCATGCTAAGGTAGAGCCGCACGTCGATAAACAGCCTGCAAATCACATATAGGTAGCATTTCAAGCTACCAGGAAATTGCAATGACCTCAGAAGACTCGTTCAGCGGCATCCACATTTTCCTAGCCACTGCTCGTTCCGCGACGTTCACCGAGGCAGCCGAGCGTCTGGGCCTCTCCAAGTCCGCGGTGGGAAAGGCGATCGCCCGCTTGGAGGCGAGAGTGGGCGCTAGCTTGTTCTATCGGTCGACGAGACGACTCTCCCTCTCCCCTGACGGCGAAGCCTACTTCACGGTATGGTCCGCTGCCCTGGAGGAGATCAAAGCCACTGAGAGTAATCTCGGCAACAAGCTCGGCGTGCCGGCCGGGCGCCTGCGCGTAGATATGCCGGTAGCCTTCGGTAAACAGGTGGTATTGCCGATTCTGCTGCACATGAGCAAACGCTTCCCACAGCTGCAACTGACCCTGACCTTCAGCGACCAGTTGGTGGACCTGACCGAAGAAGGCATCGATCTGGCCATTCGCTTCGGCAGCGTCGACAGCGTGCCCGGCTTGGTCGCCAGACGCCTCACCGCACACCGATGGGTAACCTGTGCGTCGCCGGACTATCTGGAGAAACACGGCACGCCGTTGACGCTGGAAGACATGACCCGGCATCGCGGGATCGTGGGCTATCGCCGCGGCAGTCTGATGCCGTGGAAGATGACCAAGGACGGGCAGGCCGTGAAGTTCTCGCCGCCACCGACGTATCAGTTTGATGACGCTGAAGCCATGATGGAGGCTACCCGGGCGGGGCTCGGTATCTGCCAGATGCCGTTATGCCTGTTTGAAAAAAATATCGAAACGCAGGACGTCGTTCCGGTGCTTGAAGCGTTCGAACCCGCTCCGGTAGAGGTTCACGCGCTGTGGTCGAAAAGCAATCACCTGCGGCCGAAAATTCGTTATCTGGTTGATGAGTTGCTGAAGCTACACGGCCACGTGTAGTAATCGGAGAACACGCGGTCAATCATCAAGGGTGGCGGTATTGACAGCGTGCCGGCCGGCTAGCGCTAGAGGTTCTGGCTCACTGACTGCTCAGCATCCGGAGCAGCTACTGGTCTACGGGTGAGTAACAAGACAACTCCGAGGCACAACGCCAGCGCCAACGCTGACACGAGCATCGCATTAGACATGCCCTGAGCAAATGCCGCAGTGTCTGATTTGGCGATCATCGTACCGAACACCGCCACTCCGATTACTCCGCCAAGTTGCCTGGCAGAGGCCATCAGACCGGATGCAATTCCGGCATCGTGCTTGGAAACCGCCGCCAACATCGAATTTGTTATGGATGGGACCGAACACGCGCTCCCGATCCCAACCAACATCAGCGCGCCGTTCAGGACCCACAGCGGCGACTCTGAATCGATCTGCGAGAGTGCCAGGAAGCCGACGACCTGAATGATGAAGCCGGTCGTGATGATCCGGCGCGCACTGATTGTTCGAGCAACCCTCGCGGATATCAGTGTCGATAGCGTCAGCACTGCGGTTAGAGGGATGAACGACAATCCGGTCTCGAATGCATCGTACTCAAGTATCGTTTGAAAATAGATGCTGAAAACGAACACCGTGCCGTAGAACGTAAGATTGATAACCGCCCCGGCCAACGACATGCTCACTAACATTGTGTTTTTGGCTAAGCGCGCGGGCAGCATTGGGGCTTGTACTTGTCGCTCCACAAGCAAGAACACCAGTAGGAAAAACGTCGCTATTGCCAGCGATGATAAGGTCAGCGCGGTCCAGCCCTGGCCGCTGGATTCGGTCAATGCGTAAGTCAGGGCTGCCACACTTATCGCGATACTTGCCTGGCCGCCTGCATCGATTTTTTTACTTATGCGGGGCGATGCCGGTGCGTAGCGACTAATCAGACAGATTGCCAAAACCCCAATAGGCACATTGATCAAGAAAACGCTTCGCCAACCCAGATAATCAATCAGCAAACCACCCATCACCGGGCCCGCAGCCAAGGCGATCCCCCCGCACGCGCCCCACAGGGCCACCGCTGATTTTCGCTGATCGGGATTTTCAAACGACAACCGAATAAGCGTGAGCGAGGTTGGCACCATAAAGGCGGCCCCCAAACCCTGCAAAACACGCATGGTGATAAGCGTCGTCATGCTGTCGGCTAGGCCGCAGCCGATAGACCCTAGGGTGAACGTTGCGAAGCCTGCCGTGAAGGCGGATTTCGCACCCCATTTGTCCCCGCAGGTTCCGCCAAGAATAAGCAGAGCGGAAAAGGCCAGCGCATAGCTGTTAATGACCCACTGCAATCCGGTGAGGTCGGTACCGAAAGCCTCTTTAAGGGCGCCCAGCCCCACATGCACGACGCTTACATCAAGCTGAACCACAAGAAAACCCAGGCAACAGGCGACCAGAATTGGTGTCAGTGACGCGATTCTTACTGGCATGGGACTATCTACTGGAGCGGCAAAGGACCCCAAACGAGGGGTACGAGGAGCAGGCGTACACCATGCTAACCAAGTAGAACCAAGCGAAAAACGCACCTGGGTTCTCCAGTAGGTAGAAATCAGCGCTACGGTCAGGGCGGTCATGCCGCATAAAAGGCTCGAATTCTAAACTGCCTGCATAAGCCAGGCATCACGGCAGGCATCTTCAATGTTCCAATTCTAGGAACAGTTAGTTGAGTTACGACGACTTTATCTCTTCGCCCGGATCTATAGACTTTCATCCATCCCGAGCCGGAACTAGCACGACATAGGTAAGTACCAAATCCTCTGCTGCTGCGGCCTCTCATCTCATCAGGACTACAAATATGAGCCAGGCGTACCCAGTGCTATTCGTTTCCCACGGCGCCCCGACCTTTGCTATTGAACCCGGCATAGCCGGCGCGCGCTTGACTGAGGTTGGACGAGCGTTGCCACGGCCTACCGCAATTGTGGTCGTCTCCCCTCATTGGATGACACGCGGCGGCGTACGTGTGGGCAGCAGCCAGACTCCTGAAACTATTCATGACTTCGGTGGGTTCCCTGAGGCGCTGTATCGCCTGCAGTACCCGGCCCCCGGCAATCCTGCGTTGGCCGAGCAGATAAATAGTCTGCTAAACAGCGCGGGAATTTCAGCGAGCACTGAGTCAAACCGGGGCTTGGATCATGGTGCCTGGGTACCCCTGCTGTACTTGATGCCGGACGCTGATATCCCGGTGGTTCAGGTTTCCATGCCCTATCCGCTCACTCCTATTGACGCTTGGCAACTTGGCCAGGCGCTCAAGCCGTTGCGTGAACAGGGAATCTTGATCATTGGTTCTGGAAGCCTGACGCATAACCTCTACGAATTCCGCGGTTACGACGGTGATCCCGCCGAATATGTGAAGCATTTTGCCGACTGGTTCAGCGATACATTGCGCGTTGCTGATATGCCTGCGCTCTTCAACTACCGTCGCAACGCGCCTGACGCCGAGCGTGCACACCCAAGTGACGAGCATTTGATGCCGCTATTCCTGGCGCTTGGCGCCGCCGGCGAGCACTACGAAATGGAGGTACTGGAAGGCGGAATCGCCCACGGTGTACTCGCAATGGACAGCTACTTGTTTCGCACCACATCCACGTTATCTCTCACCCAGGAAGGCACTCAGGTATGAGTAACCCATTGGCGATGCCAGAGCTTCAAGAAGAGCCGCAATCCGGTCTTTTGTTTCGCCGCTTGATCGGGACGACTACACCTCGCGCGCGTCTGCTACTGTTGCACGGTGTCGGCGGTAATGAAACCAACCTCGCCGGCCTTTCCAATTCCATCCCCGACGACGTCGAAGTACTGCTGGTACGTAGCCGACTGCAGATCGCGGCTGATGGATTCGCTTGGTTTCAAGTGAGTTTCGCCAGCACCGGCCCGGTTATCAACGAAGAGCAAGCCGAAGCCAGTCGCCGATGCCTGGTGAGATTTATAGAAGCGCTACCTGAGCTGCCCACCGTGATCGCTGGCTTTAGCCAGGGCGGCATTCTCAGTTCCAGTGTAGGGCTCAGTGCCCCACATTGCGTGGCTGGCTTTGGCTTGCTCAGCGGCCGGATTCTGCCGGAGCTGAAGCCCTATATTGCGAGTCCGCAGGCGTTGCGTTCCCTGTCGGCGTTTGTCGCCCATGGCCGTGCAGACAATAAACTCCCCGTATCTTGGGCAGAGAAAGCTGATTCGTGGTTGGCCCAACTGAACGTACAGCACGAAACGCACCTGTATGACATGGGCCATGAGATAACAGCCGAAGAAGTGACTGATTTTGTCCGATGGTTGAAGTCTGTATTGACTCCCGCCTGACGTGGCAAGTGGCCAACCGTGGCAAGGGTCGCATGAGGTTCGCAGCCTTTGTCACTCTTGTGGCCCCGATAGCCGCAGCTTCCGCATGTGGCGCCTATGTTCTGCGGCGAGAGTCCGCGGCGGCAATACCAGTTAGTGTCCGTCAGCTGGTGCGATTTCGAACGGCGAACCTTCCGACAAATGCATCTACTGCTAATCGCACCCAACGGTCCAGCTGCTCGGCAGAAGGCCGTGTACCGGGATGCAGCAGGCATTCCATCTGACCTTCGGTGCGAACCATGCTGACAAACAGCGCAGCAGCCGCCTCGACGCCGATAGCATGGACGTCAACCTCACCCGCTAGCGAGGCTTCACTTAGGCGCTCCGACACCATCGCAATGACGACTTTGGGGCCAGCCAGGTAAAACCTGCGACCGGCGTCTGGAAAACGCGGCGCCTCAGCTACGACCACGCGGAAAAGCGCCACCCCCACCTCAGCCAGCACGATGTCGAGATAGGCCCGCCCGATGTCCTCCAGGGTTTTCCTGATATCCCCTGGGGCTGGCTGTATCGCACGGATGGTCGATGCCATCGACGCGCACTGACGTTCGATCACCGCGACAAACATGGCCTCTTTGCTCGGAAAGCATCCATACATCGTTTTCTTCGAAACGCCTGCTTCGCGCTGAATCATGTCAGTGGTCGCAGCGCTGAAGCCATGGGACAGGAATACGGTTGTCGCCGCATCGAGAATTGCGACGGATTTGTCGATCTGAAGGTCAGGCTTGCTCATAGGAAGATCTGGTCTGTTATTTTGTCGGAGTATACCGGCCGGTATACTCCGTTCGCAAAGCGGAATCCCGCACAATTAACCATTTATTATTTGACTGAATGTTTTTTCGCTAATTAGAATACCGATCGGTTTCCGTCATCTGATCGCGTGCCTCCTCGCTCCAAAGCCGTACCGATGATTGTGACCTGCCCGCTCCGCCTCTGCTTGAGAATACGAATGAAAGCTGCGTCGTGCCTTTGTTTCGCCCGGATATTCCCTGCCTTGGCGTCCATCCTGCTGGTGGGCTGCGCGAGCGTAACAGCCGTCCATTTGCCTTCCGTTGATCCGTCCGCAGCGCTGGCGTCCTATCAAGCACAGGTTGACGATCAACCTGCTCTGAGCGATGAACAGACGCCCGTTCGCTGGTGGGAGTTGTTCAATGACACCACGCTGTCGGCAATCGAGTCGGAGCTTGGCCAAAGCCTGGACATCCAGACGGCTGCGCTGCGTGTCGAAGAAGGCCGTGCTCAGCTGGGGTTGGCCGTCGCTCCTCGTTATCCGTCGCTGGCCCTAGGTGCCGGCTACTCACGCTCGGCAATAAGTGAAAACTCGCCGTCGCATCGATTGGGAGCCCCTACAAACGGCCAAGACATGTGGTCGTTGGGCCTGCAAGCCGGCTGGGAGCTCGATCTCTGGGGTTATCTGCGCCACACGCAAGCATCCGCGCAGGCCAGGCTGGACGCGGCTTATTACGGGCAGGATGCCGTCATTACCTCGGTCTCGGCGGACGTAGCACGCAACTATCTGTTGCTACGCGGCGTGCAGGCGCAGGCCTCGTTGGTGGAAAAGAACCTTCGGATCGGACGAGACCTGGTTCGCATGGCCGAAAGCCGTGAGCGTAATGGAGCCGCCACGCGTTTCGATGCTGCCTCGGCGCGTGCCGATGCCGCCGGACTCGAAGCCCGCTTAACCCAGCTGAATCACCAGCGAGATACGCTGATGAACGCGCTGGCGCTACTGCTTGGCAAACCCCCGCGCGAACTGGATGAACGTCTCACCTTTGCCGAATTACCCTCAATGCCGTCACGCCTGCCTATCGGGGTGCCTTCCGAACTGGCTCGTAATCGGCCAGATATCCTGCAGGCAGAAGCTGGGCTGCGAGCAGCAGTGGCGGATATCGACGCGGCAAAGGCCGATTTCTACCCACGTATCGGTCTCACCGGCACACTTGGCGCGCAAGCGTTTGACCTCTCTGATCTGGGTAGCTGGGGATCCAGGCACTATTCGGTAGGCCCCACACTTTACTTGCCGATCTTCGATGGTGGGCGGCTCCATAGCCAGCTGGCCTTGAGTGAAACCCGCCATCGTCTGGCTGGTATCGCCTATCAGCAAGTGGTGCTTCGAGCCTGGCACGAGGTGGACAATGCCCTCGGCGCTTATGCCAGCGAACTGGAGCGGCACGAGCAGCTGCAGCTTGCGTTGGAACAAAGCGAAATAGCCCTGGGCGTAGCACAACGCTCATACCAGGAAGGCTCCGCGGATTTCACGGCCGTACTGGTTGCTCGTCGTAGCCTGCTCGCCAATCAAGCCGAACTAAGCGACTGCGCGACTGCCTCCGCGCTAGCTGTTGTCTCGCTGTATAGAGCCTTGGGTGGAGGCTGGTCAGAACAATGGGCGGGCGAAGCAGCAACGAACGGGGCTTCTTCATGAGCACTGCCGCACCCGCCTCGCCGCAACAGCCTGTGCTCACAGTGCGACTCGCCGTCGGTCTATTGGGGGTGTTGCTGGCAGCGATGGTGGCGGGGCTGAGTGGCCGTGTCCCAGCTTTGGTGCTCGTCGACCTACAAGGCGCGCTAGGGTTTGCCAGAGATGATGCATCCTGGCTCACGACCGCCTATTCGGCAGGCGAGCTGGCGGCGATGCCGTTTGCCGCGTGGTTCGCGATCACGTTCTCGATGCGACGCTTCCACATGACGATGCTCGCCGCAGCGCTGTTGCTGGCTGCTGCCCTGCCGTTCGTTCGCGATCTAAATGTGCTGATTGCCTTGCGCCTTCTTCACGGTATCTGTGCCGGTTCGCTGGTTCCGGTTCTCATGATGGCCGCTCTGCGGTTTCTGCCTACATCCATCCGATTGCACGGTCTGGCGTTATTCGCCATGACAGCCACGCTCTCGCCTAACGTCGCCCTAGGGCTTGCGGCTCTGAGCGTGGATCATTTAGATGATTGGCGTTGGGCCTACTGGCACATGCTGCCGCTGGGGCTGATTGCGATGGGGATGGTCGGCTGGGGAATTCCCAAGATGCCCACAGCGCTGCCGCGTCTGAAGCAGGCAGATTGGTTCGGCCTGTTGCCGGGGGTGCCTGGGTTGATGCTTTTGGTGGTTGGCATCGATCAAGGGGTGCGCTTGGACTGGTTTCAGTCGCCCATCATTGTTGCCGCGATTGGCAGCGGCGCTATTTTCACCAGCCTGTTTTTGATCAGCGAATGGCTCCACCCGGCACCGTTCGTGGGGTTGGCCCTTTTGAAGCGCCGCAATATCTGGCTAGGCTTCATTTCTCTCGCCGGATTGCTGGTCGTCATGTCCTCAGCCGTGAATCTTCCAATCAGCGCATTGGGTAGCCTTCATGACTTTCGGCTGGAGCAAAGCGCAGGACTCGGGCTAGCGGTGGGATTGCCGCAACTGATACTCGGGTCTTGTGTAGCGCTATTGCTGTATCGGCGATGGGTAGACGCACGCCACGTCTTCGCTATCGGGCTGGCCTGCATGTCCGGGGCGTGCTGGCTGGCGTCGGCCATAACGGATGAATGGATGGTGCAGCAGTTCCTATGGCCGACTCTTCTTCATGTCATTGGCCAACCGATGGCGATGGTTGCCATGCTGTTTCTCGTCGTTAGTACGGTGCAGCCGATGGAGGGGCCTTTCCTCGCAGGATTGGTCAACATCGTGCGGGTACTCAGCACAGTCGTGGCCGGAGCGCTCGTTAGCCAGCTGACCGCCATTCGAAGCCGCTTCCATTACGAATCGCTGCGTGACCAGGCAGGTAATCTGCTGCCGCATTGGGCTGGAATAGATCTTCTTCCTGGCGCCCTGACCGAGCAGATTGCAAAGCAGGCCAGTGTGCTTGCTATCGCGGATATATATCGCGCGATTGGGCTGCTGGCGCTCCTGCTGATTCCACTCGTCCTGAAATTTCATTACATCCCTGCACCGGTGGTGCTCCGATTTTCCCCCTCCGCCGCAACCGCCGTTCCGGCTGGTGCGGCCTCCTGAGTTGAGCTGGTACAAATTACATGGCCAATAAACTGCGTTACCAAATCGTGATCGGAATGATCGCCATCGCAACCGTTGCGGGGGCGATTTTTATCCTCAATCGTCCCGAAGCGCATGCATCGTCGCAAAGCACTGACGATGCGTATGTTCGCGCGGATCTGACTGTGATCGTCCCGCAGGTTTCAGGCGTCATCATGGCGGTCACGGTAGATGACAACCAGCAGGTTCAAGCCGGCGACCCCCTGTTGCGCATCGACGATAGAGCGCTGCGCATTGCGTTGGACGCTGCAACGGCCACGATCGCCGGGCTTCAAGCGAAACTGCAACTTCAACAGAGCTTGATCGAGCAAGCACGCGCGGAAGTGGCTGCATCCAGCGCCAAGCTCAAGCTTGCCAAAAGAAATCTCACACGCTCGGCAAACCTGGCCCGTGATGGATCGGGGACCGTGCAAGCACTGGAGCGGGCCGAGGCGGAATGGGCAACACAACGTGCGGCCTATGAGCGGGATCGCGCCGGGCTGCGGTCGGCCGAGCAACGGACGGCGATATTGCAAGCCGACCTGGAAAAGGCCAGGTCTGACAAGGCGGACGCCCGCTTGAAGTTGTCCTACACCAGCATCACCGCCCCGGTTGCGGGCGTCGTTGCCCAGCGCCATGCACGGGTTGGCGGCTATGCGCGCCAAGGCGAGCCGTTACTGACCTTGGTCCCCCTGGATGACATCTACATCGAGGCCAATTTTCGTGAGACCCAGTTAGCCAACGTGGATGTCGGCCAGCCGGTTGATATTGAGATAGACGCGCTACCGGGCGTTCAGCTTAAAGGGCATGTCGAAAGTCTAGGTGCGGCAAGCGGCGCGAGTTTCTCGCTGGTGCCGCCGCACAACGCGACAGGAAACTTCACAAAAATCGTGCAGCGCCTGCCAGTGCGAATCCAGGTGGACTCAGGGCAACAGCAGGCTCGGCGGCTTCGTGTGGGCATGTCTGTGAGACCAAGCGTCCACACCGATGCTGCTTCGGCTCAAGAACCTACGCCTGCCACTGCAGCAGTGCAGGCCGAGTCCAAATAGATCCCGTCGCCATTGTGAGGCTCGTCATGAACGGCTATCAGATAACGTTGTTTACCCAGCAGGATCGCCTGATCGGCAATCTTCCCGCCGGGCAGTGGCTGTTGGAGGAGGCCCGGCGCCTAGGGTTGCGCGGTGCCACTTTAAGCGGGGCCGTGGAGGGACTGGGTCACGACGGCGTCATCCACGCAATCAACCTGTTTGATCTTTCGGATCAACCCGTTCAAGTGACATTGGTCGTTACCGAAGCGGAAGCGGAAATGTTTTTCGAGCATCTAACCCAACAGCGCGTGCATGTGTTCTATGTAAAGGTAGCGGCAGAGTTCGGAACGCTGGGCGAAAGTAATTGAGCGCCGGTGCGGGTTGGTTTTGATAAAAGGCGCATTCCGCGAAGACGGCGACAAACTCTACATCTTCGAACGCTATAGTCAGGCGGCGCGGGTGTTCGTCGACGTCACGTTCGCGCCGTTTGGCGGGCGGTTCCTGGAGCGCGTCAGGATCACCAATCTGACCGTATTCGGCAATGCAGTTGCCGAGATTATCAAGCGTCTGGACCCCTTCAACGCGACGTATCATAAAACCCACACCGGTTTCGACCGGTTCGCCGACTGAGCCGTCGGCAGCAACGGAGGAGAAAAATGAATACTTCCCAGAAGGTGGCCTTGGTCACCGGCGCGACCCGAGGCATCGGCTTCGAGACCGCACGTCAGCTGGCCGAGGCCGGTATCACCGTCCTGCTGGCCGGCCGTGATCCGCAGCGCACAGCTAGCACTGCAGCGTCCCTCGAGGCGGAGGGACTCCCGGTCCAGCCGATTACTCTCGACGTGGCTCGCAGCGAGAGCATCGAGCAGGCGGTCGGCGAGATCCAGTCGCGCTACGGCAAGCTGGACATCCTGGTCAACAATGCCGGCATCATGATCGATGCCGCGGACAAGGCACCGTCTGCGCAGAGCCTCGCCACCTGGCGTGAAACCTTCGACACCAACCTATTTGCCGTGGTGGAGCTGACTCAGGCGCTGTTGCCACTGCTCAAGCAGGCCCCGGCCGCGCGCATCGTCAACCTGTCGAGCCAACTGGGTTCGCTGGGCTGGCACACCGATCCGGGCTCGCCGATCTACGACTTCAAGGCACCGGTGGCCTATAACGCCTCCAAGACCGCCATCAACGCCTGGACAGTTCACCTGGCCTACGAACTGCGCGATACGCCGATCAAGGTCAACGCGGTCCATCCTGGCTACGTTCAGACCGACATGAACGGCGGCGCGGGCGAGATCGACGTCCCCACCGGCGCCAAGAGCAGCGTGGAAATGGCACTGCTCGACGAGCATGGCCCGTCGGGCAGCTTCACCCACCTGGGCAAGACCCTGCCCTGGTAAGCACCCGCGCGGCCGGCAAGCCCGACCCGTGATGCAACGAAAACGGCCGGTATCACACCGGCCGTTTTCATCGTCCCTGCTATCGCTTTAGCCTTACGGCTTCGCCCCCGGCGCGCACATCGCCAGATCGGGCTTCCTGGAACGGATGATCTGGGCGTAAACCTGGGCACTCAGCTTCGGGATCCGCTGCTGGGTATCGAAATCGACATAGACCATGCCGAATCTCGCCCCGTAGCCGAACAGCCACTCCAGATTGTCGTGGCTGGACCAGACATGATAGCCGCGCACATCGGCGCCATCGCGCATTGCCACCGGCATCGCCGCTACGTGGTTGGCGATATAGGCGCAGCGCTTGACGTCCTGGACCTGGCCATCGACCAGCTCATCATCGCCAACGAAACCGGCGCCGTTCTCGGTGATGTACACCGGCGGATTGCCGTACTCGGTGCGGATGCGATCCAGCAACGCCGTGAGCTGGTCGGGCCGGTTCGGACCGTTCTGTGCAGTTTCCACGCCCTCCGGAACGAAGCTCTCCGGACGATACGGACCGGTACCGGTGGTCTGCCGCACGAACAGCGGCGCATAGTAGTTCACACCGAGGTAATCGAACCTGGCCGCTGCCACCGTCGCCGCGTCGTCCGGCTGCACGCCAGTGTCCAGGCCCATCGATTTCGCAGTCCCCAGCACGTCGGACGGATACGTGCCACGGTACATCGCATCCAGGAACCACCGGTTCAACACACCATCGGCCAGTTTCGCCGCCTTCGCGTCCTCGGAGGTCGCGCCCTCGTCGGTCAACACGGGGAACAACAGCACGGCAATCCCCAGTTCACCCTGATAGCCCTTCTCCTCGAATGAGCGTTTGGCCGCAGCCGCCGCCAGCAGGATGTGGTTGAACCTGCGTAAGGAAACACCGAGGTCCGCGGCGTCAGGGATGATCCTCAGTTCACCCAGCTTGCCGGCACGGCGCTCGGCAACCGCGTTCGTGTAGGCGCTCTCGGCCAGCGGTTCGTTGATCAGCACGAAAAGGTCGGCCTTGTCATGGTAGTTGTCAAACACCACCTGCGCGTATTGGTTGAACCACTCGATCGACTTGCGATTGTCCCAGCCACCATTCCTGGCCAGCTCCGCCGGCATGTACCACTGATAGAGCGTTACCATCGGCTCGATGCCCGAAGCTCGCAGATCATCGATGAAGCGGCGGTAATGATTGACTGCCGCTGGATTCACCGCGCCGGTACCATCGGGGATGATCCGCGGCCAGGAGATCGAAAAGCGATAGCTGGTCAACCCCATCTGCTTGAACAGCTGGATGTCCTTCAGGTACTGCTTGCGGTCGTAGAAGCCGATCGCGGCATCTCCGTCGACGCCGGGACCGGACAATTGCTCGTCGTGCAGATAGACATCCCAGACCGACTTGCCTCGTCCACCCGCCTGGGTGGGGCCTTCCACCTGATAGGCGGCCAAGGACGCTCCCCAGCGGAAATCCGTGAATTTTTACGCCATGGCCGGAGCGGCGAAGGGCAGCGCCGCCGCCACTACCGCCAGCCAGGGACCTCTGTTTTCATCACGGCACGTCCTTCTTCCTCTTCAGCACTTCCAGGTCACGATAATCATGCCCGTCTTAATGCAGCTTCAAGCGCGGCACCGTGCCCCGTCCCAGCCTGTCACCGAGCATGCGAAGCAGCATTCGCCGGGTGCCATACAGCGCACGCTGATGCATGCGATACAGCGATACGTAGAACATCCGCGCCAGCCAGCCTTCGACCCTTAAGGTACCCATCCGGTTGCCCATCAGGGTTCCCACCGCACCCGACTTCGACAGCGAAACCAGCGAGCCATAATCCCGGTAGCGATAGGCAGGCAGCGGGGACTTGCCCTGGAGCCGCTTGGCGATCGAAATGGCCAGCAGCTCCGCCTGCTGATGCGCAGCCTGGGCCCTCGGGGGGACGGTACGTCCGTCACTGCCCTCGAGCGGGCAGGCAGCGCAATCGCCCAGCGCAAACACCGCATCGTCCAGCGTCGTCTGCAGTGTCGAACGCACCACCAGCTGGTTGAGGCGGTTGCTCTCCAGCCCGCCGATGCCAGCCATATATTCGGGCACCTTGATGCCGGCCGCCCACACCTTCAGTTGCGCCCGGACGTGTGACCCATCGGCCAGTTGCATGCCTTCGGCATCCACGTGGCGCACCGCCGAACCGCAAAGGACGCGAACACCCATGCGGGTGAGCATCTGCTGCACCAAAGTGCCGACATACTCAGGCAACGCCGGCAGCAGACGTGGCCCCGCCTCGACCAGGGTGACCTGCAGATTGCCGGGCGCGATGTTGTCCAGGCCGTAGGCTGCGAGTTGGGCCGAGGCGTTGCGCAGTTCAGCCGCCAGTTCCACGCCGGTAGCGCCACCGCCGACGATGGCGATCTCCAGCCGGTGCGCCACCTCGCCGCGCGCCTGCGCCCCTACGTACTGGCGCAACATGCGTTGGTGAAAGGCGATCGCCTCGTCCGGGGAATCGAGAAACAGGCAATGGTCCTTTGCGCCCGGGGTGCCGAAATCGTTGGTGCGGCTGCCGACCGCCAGTACCAGCGTGTCATAGGGTAGGCGTCTGCTTTCGGCCAGCACCTCGCCATCGGGCCCGTACAACGGCTCGATCTCGACGTACTTGGCGCTGCGGTCGATACCGCTGAATCGGCCCAGCTGGAACTCGAAATGGTTCCAGCTGGCCTGGGCGAGATAGTTCAGCTCGTCTTCGGATGCGTCCAGCGCACCACAGGCGATTTCATGCAGCAGCGGTTTCCACAGATGCGTCATCCGCATGTCCAGCAGGGTGATTTGCGCCTGCCCTTTCCGCCCCAGCGTGCGGCCCAGGCGCGTAGCCAGCTCCAGGCCACCGGCACCTCCGCCAACGATCACGACTCGATGTGTCATTACCTACTCCAGCTCCATCATGAATACAGAGCCCAGGGCGTTGCTGGCTTCAGGTGAGCTTGGCGCGCCACAGGCGTCGAGACGGGATGGATCCTGACCACGACAAGGTCGTACTGGACGGCCGAGCGCCATTGAGCAGCAAGGCCGGCTCAAGGCCGGAAACGACCGCGGTGCACATCAGCGCACCGCGTTGCAGCCCCCACTGACAGCGTGCTGAGACTCGTCAGGATCCCACCCGCTTAGAACGGGTAGGCCTGACGCGGATCCTCAAGAGTGACCCACTTGATCTCGGTGAACTCGTCGATCACCGCGCGACCGTCAAAGCGACCGTAGCCACTGTTCTTCATGCCGCCATACGGCGCCTGCGGCTCGTTTTGCACGGTGGCACCGTTGACGTGCACGCAACCGGCCTGGATCCGCGAAGCCGCCGCCAGCGCGCGGGTCAGGTTGTTGCTGAACACCGCCGAGGACAGCCCATATTCGGTGTCGTTGGCCACCCGAATCGCTTCCTCGTCACCGTTGACCCGAACGATGGTGGTCACCGGGCCGAAGGTCTCCTCGTCATAGATGATCATGCCTGGCTTAACGTGATCGACGATGGTCGCGGACATCTTCGCGCCGCTGGCCTCGCCTCCGGCCACCACCACAGCGCCCTTGGACACTGCATCCCGCAGCATGTGGTTGAGTCGCTCGCCAGAGCCTGCGTCGATCATCGGGCCGACCACGCAACCCGGTGCCTCACGCGGGTCGGATGCCACCAGGGCCTCGGCGCGCTCGGCGAAACGCCGCACGAACTCGTCGGCAATCGCCTCATCGACAACGAAACGCTCGGTCGACATGCAGATCTGCCCCTGGTACAGGAAGCTGCCGAAAATGGCGGCATTGACCGCTCCTTCCAGATCGGCATCGTCCAGCACCACGAACGGCGCCTTGCCGCCCAGCTCGAGCAGGCAGCGCTTGAGGTGGCGTGCCGAGGTCTCGGCAATGATGCGGCCGACCTTGGTCGAGCCGGTGAAGTTGACCCGGCGCACCGCCGGATGGGCGATCAATGTCTCGGTCACCGCGCCGGCGTCGGCTACGGCCGAGGTGATGAAATTGAGCACGCCGGCCGGCAGACCCGCCTCGATAAAGCACGACGCCAGCAATTCATGGGTGCGCGGGCTGTTCTCGGAGCCCTTGAAGATCACCGGATTGCCACAGGCCAGCGGGTAGGCGATGGCGCGCACGCCGAGCAGGATCGGCCCGTTCCAGGGAACGATGCTCAGCACCACACCCACGGCCTGGCGCAAGGTCATCGACACCGTGCCCGGCTTGTCGGTGGGCAGCGTTTCGCCCTGGATCTGGGTCGTCAGCCCAGCCGCCTCGCGCAACAGCGAGGCCGAGCCCATCACGTTGAAGCCGGCCCACAGTTCGGAAGCACCTACTTCCTTGGCCATCACTTCGCAGAACTCCTTGACCTTGCCTTCCAGCAGGTCCGCTGCCTTCAGCAGAATCGCGCGGCGTGCGGAGGGTCCGCTCGTCGACCAGCTCGCGAAAGCAGCGGCGGACGACTCGGCGATGGCCTTCGCATCCTCTACGGTGGCGGCCGCGCCCGTGCTGATGAGCTCACCACTCAACGGATGACGGCGCTCGAACGTGGCGCCGTTGGATGCCGGACGTGCAGCATTGTCGATGATCAATTGGGTATGCATGTTCAACTCTCTGATCGTGATCGGTTTCGTGCAGCCTGATGGGGCATTACACGGTCTGGGCGAAGCGCAGGACCGGCTTGATGGTGGTGCCGCTCTCGCTGTCGGCCATGGCCTGATTGAGGTCTTCGAAGTCGTAGAACTTCACCAGCCGGTCGAACGGAAAACGCCCCTGGCGGTAGAGCTCGACCAGTTCCGGAATGAAGGTCCGCGAGACCACATCGCCTTGCACGATGCCGATGATGCGGCGACCCGGAATCATCACATCGTTCACATTGAAGGCCACCTCGGTGCCCTCCCGGGTGGCACCAACGATGCCGCATGAGCCCAGCAGGCCGAGGCTGTCGATGGCCTGGCGCAGCACCTCGGCACGGCCACTACATTCCAGGGTGAAATCCGCGCCGCCGCCGGTCAGCTTGCGGACCTCGGCCACCGGGTCGGTCTCGCGGCTGTTGAACGCATGGGTAGCGCCCAGTTCCAGCGCCAGCGCCAGGCGCTCCGGGTTGACGTCGATTGCGATGATCGAGGTGGCACCGGCCACGCGCGCGGCCATGATCGCCGCCAAACCCACCGCGCCAGCACCGAAGGCGACGAAAGAAGAACCCGCACGGACCTTCAGCGCATTGAGGACCGCCCCCGAGCCGGTCTGGATGCCGCAGCCAAGCGGCCCCAGCAGCTCCAGCGGGACGTCCTTGCGGACCTTGACGACGTTCAGTTCGTTGACCACCGAATAAGTGGCAAACGATGACTGCCCGAAGAAGTGGTCGTGTAGCTCACCGCCGTGGGCATCGCATGCCGAGGACGAACCGTCCAGACGACCGCCGCCAAAATTCAACTGACCCATGTTCGCGCAGTGTGCCGGATGGCCGGTGGCGCAGGGAGCGCACAAACCGCAGTAAGCGTAGGTCAGCACCACATGGTCACCCACCGCGACCGTGGTAACCGCAGCTCCGACTCGCTCCACCACGCCCGAGCCTTCGTGACCGAGGATCATCGGCATGGCGGTTTTGTACATCTGGTCCCGTACCACCATGTCGGTATGACAGACGCCGCTGGCAACCATGCGCACCAGCACTTCGTTGGGGCGCGGCTCCTCCAGCGAGGCATCCTCGAAAACCAGAGGTGATTGCGGTTGGCGCAATACGGCGGCGCGAATCGGCTGCCGCGCATGCTCGGCGTGACGGTCCATACACTTCTCCTAAGAAACGGTTTTGCGTTGGATGGCTCGAAGCCATCTAGCCAGTACGGACAGAAAGTCTGCGCGGCAGGCCCTCCCGCGTAAAACACCGTTTGCGTATCCTAAATATCGGTTTGATATATGATCGACGACATCAACGGCCATTGGCCCGCCCGTAACAGATTAAGCGGTATATTTCGATATGGACCTGAAGCGACTTCGCTACTTCGTCACCGTCGCACGGACTCGAAGTTTCATGCGCGCAGCCAAAGCCTTGAACATCTCGCAGCCGCCTTTGAGCCAGCGCATTCAGGAGCTGGAAGTGGAGGTAGGTGCGCCATTGCTCAACCGGGATTCGCGACCGCTTACCCTGACATCCGCCGGTCAGCTGCTATATGACCAGGCGGTAGACATCCTGCGCCGTACCGACGCGATGACCGCTAGCCTGGAGCGAATGCTTGGCAACCGACGCCCGACCTTCACCTTCGGCATCGTCCCGGCGAACTTTCACGGGAATTTCGCTCTGATCATCCGCCAGTTCCGCCAGGCGGTGCCCCTGCTAAGGGTGCGGATCGTCGAAATGGACAGCCATCAGCAGATCGAAGCGCTGCGCGAAGGCCGCATCGATGCCGGAGTAAGTCGAGTAGACATTTCCTCCGACGGAATTCGCTGCATCGTTCTCAAACACGAGCCGATGCTGGCGGCGGTGCCGGCGGACCATCCGCTGGCATCTCGGGACAGCCCGATGCAACTGGCCGAACTCAAGGACGAATCGTTTCTCATTTACGCAAACAACCCGCGACCCAGTCTGGCCGATCACATCCTGTCGCAGCTGGCCGAGCCCCAGATCGTGCTTTCCGACCCGCAGGAAGTAAACCAGTACGACACCGCACTGTTGATGGTGGCAGCCGGCTGTGGGGTATCGATCGTCCCGGCATCGGCGCAACTGGTGCCGATGCCGGGCGTGGCCTACCGCCCCCTGGTTGAATCGATCACCTCGCCGGTCGTCCTCCGACACCGCAGCGATGACGCCTCAGCGGAAATGCAAGCGCTCTTCTTCGTCATTGGACGATTCCTGTCCGAACGCGGCCATGAAGTCCCCGCCGAGCTCAGGCAGGACGGTCTGGAGCCCGTGTAACCATTGCTCCGGCCAGGGCCATGCGGCTTGTCCAGATTTTTCGAAGCACGACAGCAGGTGCTATACCGAAGCCTCGGAAGTGGGTAACCGTCGTCCGGTGATTTCGAAGGGAAGTCTGTTCTGGCCAGCGCGCCCGCGGCTCAATTCTCCAGGAAGCTGCGCAGGTCACTGGTGAATTTGACCGGGTTCTTGAACATCAGGAAATGATCGCCCTGCTCTGCCTTGCTGTAGACGAACAGCTGCGACTGCGGCAGCGTTTTGTGCATCCAGCGCTGACTCGGCAGGTTGTTGCTGTACTCGCCCGAGAAGATTGCTACCGGGACGTCGATCTTGTGTTGGATTACATCGCGCCAGTCGTTGACGATGTGGTTGAACAACACCCGACCCACTGCCTTCGGATCGTTCTTGATGAAGTGCTGTGAAAAGCTTGCAGAATTCTCGTAATAGGGCGAATCCATCAGCGGCGCACGCTCCCACGGCACCAGGTCGGTGACCAGGGCGTTCAGCGGCTTGCCACCGGTGAAGCCATCAACCATACGCTCGGGAGATGTGGTGGTGCCGCCCGCATCCAGACGTTCCTGTTCGGACCAGTCCACGTGCGAATAGATCGAGACCGGCTCGTCGACGAAGACCGCCTTGTCTATCCGGGAGGTGCCGAACAGATCGATGTAGCCCCACAGCACCGAGGCACCCATTGACCAGCCCGCGTAGTTGGCCTTCTCCAGCTTGAGATGATCGGACAACTCCTTCAGGTCCATCGAGAAGCGCGAGATCCGGCCACCGTGCTCCACGCGCTGGGACAAGCCCTGGTTGCGCGGATCCATTACGTAGACGTGATAATGCCGACTGAGCAGATACATCACATTGATGTATTCGGCGCCATTGGCCGACCAGCCCGGAATGAACACCAACGGCTCGCCCTCGCCGGCCTCCCAATAGGAAATCCTGACGTCGTCAGAGGTAGTGAATGAATCGATTTGCAACCCATGGAAGTCCGAGAGCTTGGCAGGCAAACCTTCGATTTTGTTGGGGAAGTTATAGTCTCGGCCAAGCACCTGGAGCGCCGGTTCGGCCAAAGCACTGCCGGCCAGCGCCAGACCGACAGCGCATACGGTTGCGAGCATGGAAGTACGCATGGAAGGTTCCTCTGGACTTTAACGGGCAGTAGGCTCGTTTGAAGCTACTTTGAATCTGGACGCGCCCTGCGTGGAGCAAGACACTGTTTTCTCATAACCACAAAATGCGGTCGCAATCAGGCTGCGTAGAAACATAGTTAACACCGGAGACGCAGTACCCGTTTTCCGGGCGCGGAATACAAAAAAGCCGCTCATGTTTCAAGCGGCAGAGGGAACGTTTTCAAATGTGGCGTCACGCATCGATCATCGAAACGCAACCAGCTGAGATTAGCTGTCCTTGTATTTCTCTGACGTCATCGTAGCGTGGGCCCGATGTGAGTCGGTAGAGGGCTGACGGGCAACGGCCCGCTCAGCGGCGGCGCTATTAGCCTGGTCAAGTATTGAGGAAAAATGAGCGACGAATGCAGGCGATTCTTCAGCAAAGGAAACGGGCGACAGTATCAGGGCGCAAGCGGCAAGCGCTGCTGCTGAGAGAGTATTGCGGTTCATATGAGTTACCTCTTGGTGCGCTGTAGCATGGAACATAGGGCAAGCTTAAGACGCACCTCGAATTGCAAATAGGCAGCTACGGATGAAGCACCTTTACGTCGCACGCAACAACAGTTACGGCTCGCGATTGTGCCTAGCGGCACGCCCCCGTTCGTCTCGCTTGAATGCGTGCTTCGACGCATTTGCTTGACACCGTGATAGCCCAGAGGGTGTGGGACACACCGACGCTACGTTCTGGCGCTCCAGCTTCATCCATTGGCATGAAGCCAAAACACATTCACCTTCGCGCTCAGGCTCGACATGCGGGCCTGACCACGCGCCACAGAGAGTAAGAACACAATGGACATGCTGCACGCGATGAGGGCGTTTGTACGGGTCGCCGACGCTGGTAGTTTCACTGCCGCGGCGCTGCAGTCCGATACGTCGACCGCTCAGGTCTCGCGATTGGTGTCGGAGTTGGAGAATCATCTTCAAGCACGTCTTCTGCACCGAACGACCCGGCGACTGGCATTGACCGAAGCGGGAGAGCGCTTTCTGCAGCAATGCCGAGCGATTCTCGATCAGGTTGAACAGGCACGAGCCGAAGCAGGAGGTGCGCACCTGGTTCCCAAAGGCCACCTACGGGTGCACTCGACCATTGGCCTTGGCATTCAGCTGTTAGCGACACTCGCCGGCCGTT
The DNA here is from genome assembly GCF_019355055.1 of Pseudomonas sp. MTM4. Taxonomy (NCBI): domain Bacteria; kingdom Pseudomonadati; phylum Pseudomonadota; class Gammaproteobacteria; order Pseudomonadales; family Pseudomonadaceae; genus Pseudomonas; species Pseudomonas sp. MTM4. The sequence continues at coordinate 620,339 of NZ_CP048411.1, read as the reverse complement.
ACAGCGAGATTTATCCCGATGTAAACCTGGAGCTACTACTATCACAGCGCAAGCCCGATCCGCTTGAGGACAACCTCGATGTGATCATCACCCTCGTGCGCGAGCTGCCTGATTCCGAGCTGATCGCGCAACAACTGGGCACAGTGCTCCATGTGGTCTGCGCATCGCCCATCTACCTCAAGCAACATGGCGCGCCGCAGACACTGGCCGATCTTGAGAATCATAGATGCCTGCGCCTCGCAGATCCGGTGTTCAGCGATAGCTGGAACTTCATTGTCAATGATGCGGAGCAGCCAGTTTGGCCTGGCAACACCTTCAAAGTGAACGTGGCAGAGGCAATGAGCAGCGCCGCCGAGGCGGGAATGGGCATTTGTATGCTGCCTGATTATGTGGCTGTCCCTGCGCTACAACGCGGTTCATTGGTGCGACTGCTACCGCACGACCAGCTGCAGGAAAAATATATCTATGCGCTCTACCCTTCGCGGCGATTCCTCGACGCGAAGGTGAAAACCTGGGTGGACTTCCTCAAGCAGGAACTACCGCAAGCCTTTCAGGGCTACCACGAGGTGCTGCAAAACCACGTGTACTGGGCCTAAGCATTCTTACGGTTTCGGTAAGACTTCCTCTCGCTAGCCGCTATTTTTTCCGCCCCCCGCCAAATTTTACTATTTGTTTCAGAGATATGACGCGGTTGATTTCAATCCCGCGACCTGTCGTTCGATTGATTGCTCTTTTAGATCGTCGGCACGTGTCTCTTTCGGCTGCCTCCCTCGTTGGCAGCCTGTTTTATTCCGAGCGCACGCCAGAAACCTCTGGCGTGCCTCAACTTACGAAGAGGTCACCATGAAAAAACTTATCTGGATTGCCAGTTTGTCTCTGTTCGCACAACTGGCCACTGCCGCACCACAAGCTACGCCGTACCACTATGGCGACGATCTCGACATCGCTAAGGTCATTTCCGTGAATGTGCCCAACGGTGGATGTTCAGTGGTTGAAGCCACGATGACCTATCTTGATTCTCGCGGCGAGACCCATGTAATGACTTACCTGCGCCAGGGCGCTGACTGCAACGACTACTAGATATCACCTCCTTTCTCTAGCACCACCGCCGGTAAATATGGCAACCGAGCGCTGGCAGGATGACCACAACCTGGACAGCTTCAGCTTGGTAACGGACCGGTCCCGCTGGTTGGGTTAGATGTTTGCAACCGACTACCGCGACGCAGCAGTTACCCTTGTCATTTCGTAGCGTGCAACGCGGCGTTCGCGCCTTGTGGTCGGCGGGTTCGTTGGGCACGCGGCCGGATGGAACTGGCTGCGCCTGCAGGCAACCCATCGATAAGGATAGTCTGACTGTGGCACGCCAAGAGTGGATGGTCGTGACTGGAAACGGATGCTGCCAGCGGTCCGCCCTAAAAGGGCGTGCTTACCGTTCGCTGTTTGAGCTTTAGAGAAATCCCTTTCTCCCTCTTCTCAATTACTAGTTCATCCCCCAAAGCCCAACCAAGCTTCTCAAGTAGCTCGGATGGAAGCTCAACGATAACGTCTCCGCTGCCGTCTTCTGGATCTTGGCAGACAACACGCCAGCTATCAGGTGTGTCTATAACGGTACGGTCATCACAGAAGCTGCAAGGCACGGGCACGCTTTGGTGTGGCATTCAATATTAGGGAAACGCCATGCCGTAGCGCGCCTATGTCGTAGCAGCTGGGTCTCAGGCAGGCCGATGAGGATCGCGGCAATAGAAAAGCCCACTGAGTGGGCGGGCTTTCGGTTGCCTCCTAAGGAACGTCTATGGAAGTCGCTCCGGGCGACCGGGGATGTGTTGTAGCGCACCCAACTGCCCAGGGAACCCGCCCATGCTATCGACATAGCGTAATGCAGATTTACCATCGCTCCAGCCTACGTACTGCATCAGCGTCTTGAGATCCCAGCCGCTGCGGGTAGCCCAGGTGGCAAAACCGCGGCGCAGCGAGTGACTGCTGTAAGACTCAGGAGACAATCCAGCCAAGTACAGTACGCTGCGCAAGAGAGTGACAACGCTATTTGGGTGCAAGCCCTGCTCACCTAAGTGCCCCCAGCGATCAATGCCGCGAAATACAGGCCCTCGAGCTATGCCCGCCAAGCTGATCCAGTCGACGTAGGCCTGCACCGGGCACAACTTGGCCAATGCTGGCGCGCTAAAGGTCTGGCCATGGTTATCCCGGTCACCTTTGCTCCTGGGAAGGAACAGTTGCATACCCTCCCCGGGCCGCACCTGGATGTGCTCGACTCGTAGGCGGCACAGCTCATCACTGCGAAACGCACGCCAAAAGCCAATCAGGACCAGCGCGCGATCACGGCTACAGCGTAGCAACCGCGGCCAGTCGTTCTCCGCTCGCGCGCTCCTCTCGGCCTCCTCTAACCCCTGCGCACATTGTTCGAGTTGACGTAATTGCAGCGGCTCTGCCTGCTTCTCCTGGCGGGGATGCAGCGTACGGATGCCCTTGAGTATCTGGCGAACCAGTGGAGTCTTGGTCGGATCCGGGAAGCCATGGCTGACATGCCACTGCGCCAGGGCCGCCAGGCGCAGCTTGAGGGTGTTGCTGGACAGCGTGGCAGCGTGATCGACCAGGTAGCGCACGATGGCATCGCTGGTCGCAGGCAGAAAGCCGCCATAGGTGACCTCGTAGTGATCGAGCGCCTGCTTATAGCTGCGCCGAGTGTTGGCCCGAATGCTGGCCTGCAGGTACCGCTCGATGTCTTGGCTCATCGGAGCGCATCCTCTTGTGTACCGGTGATCAACAGGCAAACGATAAAAATACCGCTTCACCTTTAATAATTCTAGATTATCCAATCCTATATCAGACTCTAACCTAGCGCCAAACTAGATCTTCTATAGAATGTAAATACATAGCATGTAGCACGGTACGAAATCGTAGGAGGTTAAAATGGCGCGAGGCGGAATTAATAAGGTGGTTGTTCAAAAGGCACGCACCGCCCTTCTCGCCCGCGGCGAGCATCCAAGCATCGATGCAGTACGGGTCGAGCTCGGAAATACAGGCTCGAAGAGCACTATTCACCGCTACCTTAAAGAGCTCGAGGCCACGAATAACGACCGAGCAGGTGGGCCGATCACGCTAAGCGAGCAATTGGCAAACCTGGTGAATCAATTGGCCGATCAGTTGCAAGAAGAAGCCCAAGCAGCCATTGCTGGTGAGCGAGAGGAATTTGGGCGGGAGCGGATCGAATACCACCATAGGATTCGACAGACCGAAATTTGCGTGCAACAGCTGGAAGACCATGTAGCTGCAGACGCCGAACGATTTCAAAAAACCGAAAACGAGTTGCTGAATGAGAGCCGGCAACGTCAGCAGGCCGAAATCGAAATCTCACGTCTGCAGCAAGCCAATCGGGATTTGGAGGGGCGGCTCAGGGATCGCGACGCGCAGATTTGTTCGCTTGAGGAAAAGCACCAACATTCGCGTGATGCCTTGGAACACTACCGCCAGGCCAGTAAGGAACAGCGCGAACAGGACCAGCGCCGAAATGAGTCACAACTACAGTTAGTTCAGCTGGAAATACGTCAATTGCAACAGACGCTGATCGTCAAACAGGACGAATTAACCCAGCTGAATCGTGACAACGAACGCCTTCTCACCGAGGCAAGACTACAGCAGAGGGATCAACAGGCCCAACAGCGCCAGCTCGATCAGAATATTCAAGCCCGGGAAGCCCTACAGAGTCAGCTCAAGGTGGCAGAAGCTGTCAGGCGAACTGTTGAGCAACGAAATGACGATCTACAAACCAAACTGGATAGCTTAAGCAAGACGAAAATGAGGCAGAGCAGCCGCCAAAAGCCGCGCCGGACTGAGCTTGTAGTTGGAGCTGCAGAGAAAGCACCTCTACCAGCAAAAAGAAGAAAAGGCCCAAGCGCCTAGGTCAGCAACCCTTCTCGGACAGACCATTCCGAAGCAGCTCCTGCCCTACTCATTAAGCTAAAGGGTAGTTCAGGGTCGTTGCAATTCGGACTGAGTAGGCAGCAGATAACCGGGATCGCAAGCAAGCTGGTCTGCGATCCGATAAAGCTTCTCAACGGTGATACTTACTTCACCACGTTCGATCCGCCCCATGTAGCTGCGGTCGATACTACAGGCCAGCGCGAGTGCATCCTGAGAAATGTGGCAAACCTTTCTCTGCGCTCGGATGCGTTCGCCCAAGGCCTTCGCCAAATATTCCATGACCGTCTCAGTTTCATCGAGACGGCAATATCATGCGTTTACGGACGGTCAGGCCACGGACTATAATCCGTATTTAACGCGCTACTCCCTCTGGTACTGCAATGAAATCAGCCTCGTTCATTTTCGATAGGCGGCTGTACGAGCTGCTTCAGAAGGAAGGCCGCACACGATTCACGGTACGTGAACTGCGTGACGCCTATGCCAAGCGCCTGGAAGGCATGAGTTTCCGCATCAATGACGTACGCCGCTATGTGTACGAACAAATACGCCGGATGTTGCGCGTAGGCTGGATAGTACTTGACGAAGAGCGTCGTGTCCGGGGGCAGATCTACCACCTGCTGCCCGTCCCTGCGCATCTGCAACTGGACCTAATCGACAATGGGTTCGAAAACTACCGTAAGGCTGAGCCAGAGCAGATGCAATCAGAGCCCACCGATCCGCTTGCACCGCTTCACCCCTCAGATGATGCAGACCAGCACCTAGAGGCGCTTCTTAAAGAAATCAGGCTGGACTTCCTGACCTCCATGGGTGAGGCGGAGCGGTACAAGCTGCTCATCGATGAAATGCCGCACCTCCGCGATACTGTGGAAGGCGACTATTTGGACGCCCGAGATCGCAGCTCACGCCTACTGGGTCATCTCCGCGCCATCGAAAAAACACTCAAAACTCTTTCGTCCATGCAATGAACAAACAATTGCGAAACTGGCAGCGCCAATGCGTCGACACGGCGCTAGATCACTATTTGCGCGCGTCTCACTTTTTCTGCCAGGCAACGCCAGGCGCCGGCAAGACGCGCATGGCCGCCGAATTGGCCAACAGGCTGCTTGAGCAAGACAGAATCGATCTGGTGCTTTGCTTTGCACCGTCCTGCCAGGTTGTCGAAGGCCTTCGCTCGTCTTTCTGCACTGTTCTTGGTAGGCGCTTCGATGGTCAACTCGGCGCAGTGGGGGCAGCGTTCACCTATCAGGCGATGGAATACCGTAGTGAGGCGTTCTGGACGCTGCTTGATGACTATCGTGTGTTTGCCGTTTTTGATGAAATTCATCACTGCGCCGGCCACGACATGGTCCTGAGCAACGCATGGGGCCAGCAGATACTTCAGCGAATACAGGACAAGGCCGCTTTAACATTGGCTCTATCCGGCACGCCGTGGCGATCGGATGATCGACCCATCGCACTCGCCCGCTACTCCTCGCCCGAGGGGCGGCTGATCTGTGACTACCGCTACGGGATGCAGCAGGCTGTGGCAGACGGGGTATGCCGCTCCCCTCGAATTGTCCTACTCGACAACCAAAAGGTGAGGTTTACCGAGGAGTTGGACACAGAAAACATTGTCAGAACTTTCCCGAACATCGCTACGCTGTTGGGCGAGTCCCCTGTCACTTACGAAGAGCTGTTGCGCCATGATGAGGTTGTAGATCAGCTACTTGATCTTGCTCGCGCGAAGTTAAATGAGGTTCGCCTGCTCGACCCTGAAGCGGCTGGCTTGGTAGTTGCCACTGATATCGTGCACGCCCATCAGGTCGTGAAAGCCCTGAAAGAAAAGGGTGAAAGTTGCCAGCTCGTGACCAACAAAACCCCAGATGCGCAGCGGGTAATAAATCTATTTAGACGCAGCCGCTGTCAATGGATCATCGCTGTTGGAATGATCAGCGAAGGGACGGATATCCCCCGACTCCGAGTGTGCTGCTATCTCAGCCGTATTCGTACCGAGCTGCATTACCGACAGGTGCTTGGGCGAGTGCTTCGTCGTACCGGGCAGTCCGATGACGAGGCTTGGTTGTTCATGCTAGCGGAACCAACATTACAGAGCTTAGCGGAGAGGATTGCAGATGATCTTCCGGAGGACTTGGCGGTACTGAGCAGGATGCCAATGCCTACGCCAGACTCAGCTCTAGATTCACCTACTGGTCGAGCTTCGGTTGTAGGAAATGAAGACCAAGCCAAAACGCACTTGGATACTCTCTCCTCGCTGAAATTTGAAGGAGGAGCCACAAGCGTCTATACCTCTAAGAACCTATCAACTCAGTCGAACTACCAAGTCAGTTTCTCCAAGCATTACCGGCAACAGCTGCTTGCTTGTTTTTGATGCTTATGTGCCGAATGGATGCGCATGGCATTGGAGGTATAATCGCACTGTTACGTTAACTTACTGGTCAAGCCCTCTTCCTTGATGCCAGCACCTCTAGTTATGAGTAGCTCCAAATCGGTGCGCACCAACCACGCCTTCGCGAGCATATCGAACCTCCTGAAGATACAAATGGCGATCCAATAACGGAAAGTCCTTTCGTGGGAACGCACCCAAGTATTGATGCAGGACCCGATACCCAGCCTTGTCGACATGAGGAAAAGCCGCTGCCTTATGCAGGTCATTGGGTAACAGCAAACCCGTTTCAGTATCCTCACATGCCTTAATGAAAATTGAAAACCTAGATGGAGGAAGTACGCCTAGTAGTGAGGCTGCCAATAACATGCTTCCAAATCTGCTTGGCGGGTCCGCTGTAGACGGACCCTTTAAGATGCTCAGATCAAAGGACTCCGGATCAGCAAATCGAGTGCTAACTTTGGACTGAAAATAAATCCTCGCCGCTCCACCTCTGCTCCCATGAAAGGGGGCCTGGAGCAATATGTCAAACAAACTATTAAACAAGCCAAACAAAATGTTTCGCTGATTGGGTCTTTTATATGCCAAGAGGTGCTCGATCTTGCTTAGCGTGGTAAGACGAAAACGAGCGAGCTTTGAACCTTTAGCAGCTATACTCCTTGAGCTCGAATTGCACTCCTGAACAAAAGCATTCCAAGCCTTAGAATAGTGAGACGCATCGGATAGCATTACTAAATCTCGACCGTGCACGTTGCAAATAATTGAATTAACATAACACCAATGTTTTCGCCACATAGGCAAATGACCATTAGCGACGTCGTCTCTTAAACACTCTGGACAAAAGAAATGACGATACCTCCACTCAGCGACGACTCCGTTACGCAGACAGAAATACTCTTTTAATAGTCTAGGATGTATATGTTCGCCCCCGAGCCTTATACGCTTGCTAGCTGACAAGAAATCAGTATCCGGGTCAGCATACTTTAGCTCCAACCCTTCCCAACATTGCAATGGACGTGCATTCAACGCCAAGCGCGTCATGTTTACTGTATGTTTATGAAAACTACATCGAAAAAGCCATGACGATAACGTCTCGTCAACACCCGGCGTTGGCAGAGTGTGTAGCCCCATACCTAGTACCCCCAGGGATTTTTGCTTGCACGTCGCAGCATCTCTAGATCAACCTTCTCCACGCCCAGCTTTACCGCATAACACGCCGCACCTCTAATCAACTCGAGAGTCTTATCCATCCTCCCATAAGTAATAGATAATATCGATCTTACCATTTCCTCAGAGTACAATTGCGACGGCAGCTGTAACGGCAATGATTCCTCGACCTCTAGCAGAAAGGATCTAAATGCCTCATCTTCACACCAATCTGCAAGGGCGATCTCATGAAACCGCCTTTTGAATTCATCATTAGACTGAAGGGCATTCCTCGCGCTAACTGTACCAAAGCAGAACAGCTTCAAGCCATACTCCAATCCCAGCAGTTTCTTAAGGATAGACATATTGATCCGTTGTTCCTGCTTGGAACGCAGCAGCGCATCATGAAACTCATCAATAACTAGCCCCCAAATTTTCCTAAGTTTGATGACTTCTCTGATTTCGTTTGGGATATCCGGGCCGCTTTTAGGCCTCCCTCCAGATGCGACTGGCAAACCAAGCGCCAGCGCAAGCTCAACTTTAAGACTCTTCTTTACGTTAATCTCGGGTGATTCTGCCATGGAGAGGATGGCTAATCCTTCGCTGTTTCTAACTCGTTTAGGGATCTTCGAGATAATCGCGGTTTTACCGGACCCGCCGGGACCAACCACAAGCAACGCTGGCGCATTCATACGCTCTGGGACGGCCGCTATATTATTCATCATTCGAAATACAGCTTCGCTGGAATTATTATCCACCCAAAACTCTTGATGAATTGCAGCAATTCGCACATCTATATCAGCGGTCAGATACTTTTGCATGTCATGTCGAACGTGCTCCCCGCTCATTTCGGGTCCTCAGGCTTGAATCTCTTTGGAGGAGCCGCATAGTCAGGCTTTATCTTAACCGGCTTAACTGCCGAATTATCCCCGGTGGGCATTGGCTGAGCATCAAAATAAGCTTTTTCTGCGGCATGTCGGCGTCTCTCCTTTCGAGTTAGCCTGGTACTCTCCGCCTCGATTTCTTGCTTGGCCCTGTAGGCTTTGCGCCCTCTATCATCACAGATAGCTCCAGAGCGTACCGCTCGACGATGGAACTTACTTGCGCGATATTCTTCATAGCTGGGTGCCTGTCCCGTCAGGTCAGCCAGGGGAATAGGACAAAATTGGCCATTCAATTTCACCCACACCTGATTCATATTGAACGGATCTGACTTAACAATTACATTGCTTGCACCAACAAAAGGTGTTAGTACAGGATCCCAATAGACTTGGCCATGCAGCTTGATACCTCCCGGATTAACTTTACGGCTTTCTTGAGGCATGAACCAAAGTTTCAGCTGCTCGGGGTCCGAAAGTTTCGGAGGATAAGGAATACCCCCGTTTGGTGCAAAATAGTCAGCCCATGTTTGTCGCGGACTAATTTTCAATGCGCTATGTATCGTAGAATGGTAGACAACCACTTCGCGCGCAAACCAGCCAAAAAAATCAGAGAAGGTCATGGTGGCGCTCTTTTCACTATTGAGATCCCGGCGCGCAACCGAATTCGACATCGTAGTGCCCTTTAATAAGTGCACTTTGGTTGTCATGAACGTACCAATCAATCTTTCCACATGGCCGCCAAAGTGCTTTTGACCAATTGGACGGTACGCAGGATGTATTCCAAATGCTTCGCATCCAGCCTTGAATTTTGCACTTGTAAACTCTGCGGCATTATCCATGTGCAGAACCTCGGGCTTGCCATAATAGGGATAATCTTCAGAATCTATGCCAACAGTTCTGGCAAAACCTACTTTAGGAAGCACACTCTGGCTAAGTGCACATGCTACCGAAACAGTCGACGGAACGTGAAGACTGAGGTAGTACCCAAGAATTACTCGTGTGTATACGTCAATTGCTACCGTTAACCAAGGGCGACCAATCACATGGACACGATCGTCCGCTAGCAGAATGATGTCGACCAATGTGTGGTCCATTTGCACCCACTGTAACGGTCTTTGAACAGTTTTCTTACCTGCGCGCGCTATAAACTTTTGGGCTGCCGCGTCAGGGCCCCGTTTTATTTTTAATCTGTTTTTTTCTGATAAAATTGATCGCACGCGCCGCAAAACTGTATCCTTACAAGGAGAAGGAAAACCCTGCTCTTTACATTTAACATCAACTTCCACCCAAACTTTGCTATAACTAGCCCCTCTCGACGCGTACACTTTTTTAGTCGCTTCAAAAATTGCCACTTCAACTGATTCATCCAACCGGGTTACACCTTCCTTAACCCCCCGCTTCTGGAGAACTAGAGACAACGGACCAACGTCCTCGTCGAACTTCTTGGCCAATTGGAAGAAATAGCTCCGCGATACGTTTAGCAGCAGACAAGCTTCACTTATCGTTACTTCCGCTAATTTCCACTTCCTAATTACGTTATAGCGTTCAGCGGCAAGAGATAGCTCATCTTCTGTATAGTCATTAACATTTAGACGAACTTCATTAGCAACGCTCAGTTTATCGGCGACCCCTGCAATCCGCTCGATATCGCGCTTAGAAACTATCAGTGCCTCGCCAGAAGCATTAATAATTACCCTGATATGCTTGTCACTGAATACCGTTTTAACTGTGGCAAGCTTTCCCTTCGCAACCACAAGCTCTCCAGAAACTAGCTGGTCGGTCATAAGTTATATCCGACAAATAAATGCGTTAACTAGCTCAACGGCGTAGCCCAACGCAGATGTGAAAAGCGCGTAAATTTCCAACAGTGTGCAGCCTCAAGTTATGCATGAGAGCGCATGATAAAAAAGTAGACCACGACCGATTTTATCGCCACTGCAATCTACTTTTTAAATCTTAATCGACTTAAGTCATTGATTCGTCTGGACAAATTTGCCAACATTTTTTAAGTAGACGCCACAGCCGTATGTATCTCTTCTCTTTGCACCCAATTTGGTGCTGCATTGCAAGGCGACGCCGTGGCCGGCAACGGCACTACCACATCGTAATTCGCCGTCCCAATCGGGCCCCGTCGGCCCTGTTCGATAGCCAGTGTGCCCCGCGTTCCCAATCAAATCTTGCCGAACACTCGAAGCGGCTGATACTTCCACGCGTGTTCCTGCACACCGTCTGGGCAGCCTTGCCCACGAGTGCTCCGCTTGAGCCGATTATCTGGCGGCAGACAGCTTGTCGACTGGGCCAGCACGTAACTTTTGCGCTTGGATATACGCTTCCTTAGATGGAGACAGGTGCCCGCGGCACAGCGAAACCAAAGCCTCTACGTCGCCACCTCGCAGTGCATTTATCAATTCCCAATGGTCTTGGCGTGAACGTTCGAGCTGGGACGGCATGGCGATGGTTGACGAGCGCATCGAATGGGCTCGCTGGGCATGGTTGCTGATGGCCTCGACGAGTACCGGGTTCTTCGCCAGGCTGAACAGCTCTCGGTGAAAGCGCACGTTCAGGCGAAAGAGCTGGCGCAGATCGCTACGTTCCACCGCATCATCATGGGCGTGTTGGATCGACAGCAGAGTCTGCAGGCGCTCTTCAGGGACCGGAAGCTGAATGAGGCGGACACAATAGGTTTCGAGCAGCTCGCGGACCTCGTAGAGATGCTCGACCTCTTCGATCGTATAGGCCTTTACCAACGCGCCAATATTGCGTTTGCGTTCGACAAGCCCCATTTGCTCAAGCTCCGCAAGAGCGTTCCGTACCGCATGGCGCTTGAGTCCGAAGCGCGCCATCAGATCGTCTTCGACCAGGCGCTCGCGCGGGTGCAGCGTACCGAGCACAATTTCTTCTTCCAACGTCTCGATTACTGACTGCGGACTGTTAGCCGCATCTGAAACCGGCGTTATCTGCGATTCATCCAAGGGCATTTCCAGGTGCTATCGAACTTATCAGCAGGACTATAGAGGGATTCTGGTACTGCCTCAACGGGACGCGCCGCATGGGTTGCCACGATATTCATATCATGGCTAAATGCGTCCATCAGATTATTGATAATAATATCGACAAAGGTGAAATCCGATGGTGGACAAGAAAACAGACGACGCCGTGGTCGTACCGACGGGCCTGCGCAAGGGGCTTACGAATTATGGAGATACCGGCTTCTCGCTCTTTTTGCGTAAGGCGTTCATCAAGGGCGCCGGCTATACGGACGATGCGCTGGACCGCACCATCGTCGGCATCATAAATACCGGTAGCGGTTACAACCCCTGTCATGGCAATGCACCGCAACTGATCGAGGCGGTTAAGCGCGGCGTGATGCTGGCCGGCGGACTCGCAATCGACTTCCCCACCATTTCCATCGGTGAAAGCTTTTCCACGCCGACCAGCATGTACTTGCGCAACCTGATGTCGATGGACACGGAAGAAATGATCCGTGCACAGCCCATGGACGCCGTGGTGCTCATTGGTGGATGCGACAAAACCGTACCCGCACAGCTGATGGGCGCCGCCTCGGCAAACATCCCCACCGTGCAACTGATCACCGGCTCCATGCTGACGGGCGGCCATCGTGGGGTACGCGTCGGTGCCTGTACCGATTGTCGACGTTACTGGGGACAGTACCGTGGCGAGGAGATCGACGAGGCTGAAATCGTCGAGGTCAATTCGAAGCTGGTTGCCAGCGTTGGAACTTGCTCGGTAATGGGGACCGCCAGCACCATGGCCTGTATCAGCGAGGCGCTGGGTATCGTGTTGCCCGGCGGAGCGACGCCACCGGCCGTTACCTCCGATCGCATGCGCATTGCCGAACTCACCGGCAAGCAGGCCGTCGAAATGGCCCGCAGCCAACTCACGCCCGACAAGATCCTCACGCCCAAGGCTTTCGAGAACGCCCTGCGCGTGCTGCTGGCCATCGGTGGCTCCACCAATGGCATCGTGCACCTGACCGCCATTGCCGGACGCATGGGCTATGACATCGACCTGGAGGCCTTCGATCGTATGAGCAGGGACACTCCGGTACTGGTCGACCTCAAACCGTCCGGCCAGCATTACATGGAAGACCTTCATCGCGCAGGCGGGCTGCAGACGGTGCTGCGCGAACTGCGTCCGTTGCTCCATCTCGACGCGCTCACCGTTACCGGTCGCACGTTAGGCGAAGAGCTCGATCAAGTGCCGGTCTTCAAGCAGGACGTGGTGCGCAGCGTGAAGGACCCGATCTATCCGGTCGGTGGCATCGCGTTTTTGCGCGGCAGCCTTGCGCCCGAAGGCGCCATCATCAAGCAGTCCGCCGCCGACGCGACGCTGATGGAGCACGAAGGCCGTGCAGTCGTGTTCGAAAACTCGGAGGATCTAGCCCGGCGCCTGGATGATCCCGACCTCGACGTAAACGCCGACGATGTGCTGGTGCTCAAGAATATCGGCCCAATTGGCGCGCCCGGCATGCCTGAAGCTGGCTACCTGCCCATTCCGAAAAAACTCGCGCGCGCTGGCGTCAAGGACATGGTGCGGATATCCGACGGTCGCATGAGTGGCACCGCTGCCGGGACCATCGTGCTGCATGTGACGCCGGAGGCTGCATTGGGCGGACCGCTGGCTCTGGTGCAGAGTGGCGATCGGATTCGCTTGAGCGTCTCCAAGCGCAGCATCGACTTGCTGGTAGCCGAGGATGAACTCGAGCGCCGGCGCGCAGCCCTTGTGCTGCCCAAACCCCAGAACGCCGAGCGCGGCTACCGCAAGCTCTTCTTCGAACAGATCACCCAGGCCGACAAAGGCTGCGATTTCGACTTCCTGCGTCCACCGACCATGCAAGGTCGGGTCCCCAGTGGTTCCAGCGACTGATTTCGCTCAGCGCTTGCGCATGCGCCGGATGACCGGCGCGCTTTTACGCTCCTCACAATAACAATCGGAGTCCGAATGGAAAGTAATGCCCTGATACTGACGGTCACAGCGACGTCGATCGTCGCCCTGCTCTTTCTGATCGTCAAACTTAAATTCCAACCCTTCCTTGCGCTGATTCTGGTCAGTCTCGGCGCGGGCCTCGCCATTGGCATGGCGCCGCAAGACCTCCTCGCTTTCATCGTCAAGTCGATGGGCGGCACGCTGGGCTTCGTCGCGTTGATTATCGGACTCGGATCGATGTTCGGCGAGATGCTGCGCGTCTCGGGCGGCTCGGAGCGCTTAGCGCTGACCCTGATCGACAAATGCGGGGACCGCAGCGTTCCCTGGGCGTTGGGACTGGTCGGATTCCTCGTCTCCATCGCCGTGTTCATCGATGTGGCCATCGTCATCCTGGTGCCCCTGATCTACGGCATCGCACGCCGTACCGGCAAGTCCCTGCTCTATTACGGCATCCCGCTGTGCGCAGGGCTGAGCGTGACCCACACTTTTCTGCCGCCAACCCCCGGCCCGATCGCGACCGCCAGCATTCTGGGCGCCGACCTCGGTTGGGTCATCATCTGGGGCGTGATCGCCGGATTGCCAGCGATGGCCGTCGCGGGTCCCATGTTCGGCAAGTTCATTTCGAGCCGTATCTTCGTTCCGGTGCCTGAATACATGGTGACCGGGGAGAGCAAGTTCGATGACCCGAGCAAATTGCCGGCATTCAAAGGCGTGGTCCTCACCCTTCTGTTGCCGCTGGTGCTGATCCTCGGAAACACCTCGGCCGAGATGCTGCTGTCCGAAGGAAATCCGCTACGTGACATCTTGATGTTTATCGGCAACCCGATCATCGCCCTGCTGCTGACGACGCTGCTGACCTTTTGGATATTCGGACATAATCGCGGCTTTACGGCGGACCAGTTGCAGAAGATCGCTACCAAGGCGCTGGAGCCAGCCGGGATCATCATCCTGATCACCGGAGCGGGTGGTGTGTTCGGCAAGGTGCTGGTCGAATCAGGCGTCGGCAAGATCCTCGCCGATGCGATGCAGGACATGAACATGCCGCTCGTGCTGTTCGGCTTTGCAACGGCGGCGATCATGCGGATTTCCCAAGGGTCGGGTACCGTAGCGATGATCACTGGCGCAAGCCTGACGGCACCGGTGGCTCAGTTGCTTGGCGCAAGTCCGCAAATGCTGGCGCTGTGCACTATCGCCATTGCCTGTGGTGGCGCCGCCTTCTCGCACGTCAATGATTCAGGCTTCTGGATGGCCAACCGGTACTTCGGCATGAGCGTCTCCGACACGCTGAAATCCTGGACGGTGATGAAAACGATCGTCGGCCTGACCGGTCTCGCTATCTGCCTGGTGATCAGCCTGTTCATAACCTGACCCCCATCGGGCCTGCCAACGGACCACAGGGAGCCCCGTCGCATGCGGGGCTTTCTTTTTTCGCGGCTCCGGAGGCTCGACGCACAAGCCCCTCCCCTGACTATCGGTGCTGCAGCACGACACTACGGATATCGTCGGCCAGCTGGCGTACCCGCTCTTCGCTGGTGTCCCAAGAGCACATGAAGCGTGCGCCGCCGACACCGATGAATGTGTAGAACATCCAGCCGCGGTTCCTCAACGCTTCTAGCGCCAACGGCGGAATGCTCACGAAGACGCCATTTGCTTCGACGGGAAACATCAGCTCTACGCCCGGCACGTCGCTGATCAGTTTTGCGAGCAATTGGGCGCAGTGATTGGCGTGCTCGCCATATTTGATCCAGGCGTTGCTCTCCAGTAATCCAACCCATGGTGCGGACAGAAAGCGCATCTTGGATGCCAGCTGACCAGCTTGCTTGCAACGGTATTCGAAGTCTTCGGCCAGCTCCCGGTTGAAAAACAGGATCGCTTCGCCCACGGCCATGCCGTTTTTGGTACCTCCGAAACAAAGCACGTCCACGCCCGATTTCCAGCTCAGCTCGGCGGGCGTCAGGTCGAGGAATGCACAGGCATTGGAAAACCGCGCGCCATCCATGTGAAGATGCAGCCCAAGCTCCTTACAGGTATCGCTGATCGCACGGAGTTCGTCGGGCCGGTAGACGGTACCGATTTCAGTGGCTTGCGTAATGCTGACGACACGCGGCTTGGGGTAATGGATGTCCTTGCGCTTGAGCGCGACTTCGCGAATCGCCGCCGGGGTCAGCTTGCCCTCCTCGGTCCGCGCCACCAGCAATTTGGAGCCGTTGGAGAAGAATTCCGGCGCGCCGCATTCATCGGTTTCGATATGCGCGATATCTCCGCAGATGACGCTGTGATAGCTCTGGCACAAGGAAGACAGCGCCAGGGAGTTGGCCGCCGTGCCATTGAATGCGAAGAACACTTCGCAATCGGTTTCGAACAACTGGCGGAAATGGTCAGCGGCGCGCGCAGTCCACTGGTCATCACCGTAGGCCCGGTCGTGCCCCTGATTAGCTCTGGCCATGGCATCCCAGGCCTCAGGGCAGATGCCTGAATAATTGTCGCTGGCGAATTGCTGATTAGCGGTGGTCATTTAAGCCTCTTTTGGTTGCTGCCTCAGCGAGTGATCGGCAAGAAGATAACGGTGTAAAGCCCCAGAACCCCAAGCATGAAAACCGAAGCGCCCAGCCACAGGATCGAGGACGCATCGGCATGAATGCGTCCACTCTTCAGTGCGCTGGCGCTACGTGTATAGCGGCGTTGCTGCGTGGCCCAGATGTACAGCCCCGTGATCAGCGAAACCGCTAACAGCATGCCGACGAAGGCTCCGTGATAGGGCATCCAGCGCAGGAACAGCGCGCTGACGGCGATCATGGTGAGCAAGGTCCGCCCCCATGCCAGCGATGTGCGTTCCGGCTGCAGGCCGGGATCTTCGTGTAGCGGCGGACGTGGCGGTTTGGGTTTCAGGCTTCGACGAACGGATATGTGCATGGTCAACCACGAAGCGCGATGAAACTGATCAGGGTCAACGTGACGAGCGTGCCGCCGATCGACAGGATCGGGATCAGCAGCGGAAACGGCAGCGGCCTGTTGTGGCGCATGGCACGCTCGATGTTCAGCCAGCGGATACAAGCCGTCGAGCTGATGAACATGGCCAGCAACAGCAGTGAAATCGACAGGAGCTTGCGTAGCTCCAGCGCAAATATGCTGCCGGCAAAGGCTTCGACTGCTACGCCGCCAGCCAGTAGCGCCAGCGAGGTGCGGATCCAGGCAAGAAAGGTTCGCTCGTTGGCCAGGGTGAACCGGGGATCGGGCTCCCTTCCGCCGGATAGTAACCGGTGACTCCAGCGACTTCGTTCCATCAAGTGATGCGTCTCCGATGGGGGTTGGACCAGACTCATTCAAACAGAAACGTTACCGCCCTGCAGGTTCATTTGTGGCGATTTCACCGATGCGTCGGCACAGCGAAGGCGCGAGTTCTCATGCTACTGTGCGCCATCGAAAACCGCCCTGGAGAGACTCATGCTGCTTCGTCTGGTCACCGCTTTCGTTCTCGGCACCGCCACCCTGACGGCCATGGCAAACGACCCTGCTCACGCCCATCATGCAATGGCCGGCGCGCCTGCCGTTACGCAAGCATGGTCCCGCGCCATGCCGCCAAGCGCGCCAACCGGCGCCGTGTATTTCACGTTGCGTAATCCGGCCGATAAGCCGGATCGGCTTATCGGCGTGCAGACCCCCCGCGCGGAGAAAGCCGAACTGCATACTCATTTCCATGAAGGCGAGGTCATGCGTATGGAACGAATCGACGCGGTAGACCTACCTGCCGGTGGCGAAGTTGAGTTCAAGCCGGGCGGCAATCACGTCATGTTGTTCAAGCTGAGCGAACCGCTGGTAGCCGGCGAGGAGTTTCCTCTCACGCTGATATTCGAAAACGCTGGAGAGGTGGCCGTCGAGGTTAGCATTCAGCACCAGGCCCCGGAGTCGAACGACAACGGGCATATGCATCACTAAAGCCTTGGCGAGTCAGCGCGGCGGTTTCGGTCCTGCCGCGTCCGTCGATAGAGCCACCCTCCTCTTTAGCCGTTAGAAAACGGCTGCAGTTGATTTGCTGCGCAATCCAACCATGCGGACGACGCAGCATCCCGATCAGAAACCCGTTGGCGTTCGCATGGTGACGAACTCTTCGGCTGCCGTCGGGTGGATGCCGACGGTATCGTCGAAGATGCGCTTGGTCGCGCCCGCCTTCAGTGCCACAGCCATGCCTTGCATGATTTCGCCCGCGTCCGGCCCGGCCATGTGGCAGCCCAGTACCTTGTCGGTGTCGGCATCGACCACCAGCTTCATCAAGCTGCGCTCGAGGCTGCCGGTCATGGTCAGTTTCATCGGCCGGAAGCGACTCTCGAACAACGTCACCTTGTGGCCTTGCTCGCGGGCTTCTTCTTCGGTCAGCCCAACGGTCGCCATGTTCGGCAGGCTGAATACCGCCGTGGCGATGGTGTTGTAGTCGACCGGCCGGTATTCATCGGGCTTGAACAGTTGACGCGCCACCGCCATGCCTTCGGCAAGCGCGACGGGCGTCAGTTGGATTCGCCCGATCACGTCACCGATCGCCAGGATTGAGGGCGCTGAGGTCCTGAACTGCTCGTCAACCGCGATGAAACCCCGATCATCGAGCGCGACGTCGACGTTCTCCAATCCCAGTCCTTCGAGCATCGGCCGCCGCCCCGTGGCGTACAGGATGCAGTCCGCTTCAAGGGTACGCCCATCTTTCAGCGTGGCGAGCAGGCTGCCATCAGTCTGTTTGTCAATGCGCGCGATGTCGGCGTTGAACTGTAGGTCGATGTCCTTCTTGATCATCTCGTCCTTCAGGTGATCACGCAGCGAGCCATCGAAACCACGCAGGAACAGCTCGCCCCGGTACAGCAACTTGGTATCGGCGCCACAGCCATGGAAGATCGAGGCGAACTCGACGGCAATGTAGCCGCCCCCAACCACCAGCACGCGGCGCGGCAGTTCGTCGAGGTAGAAGGCTTCGTTGGAGGTGATGGCGTGCTCGCGGCCTGGAATCTCCGGCACGAAGGGCCAGCCGCCAGTCGCGACGAGGATATGTTCGGCGCGGTAGTGCCGGCCTTCGACTTCAACCGTATGGGCGTCAATCAGGCGTGCGTGCGCTTGCAGCAAGGTGACGCCACTGTCGGTCAGCAGGTTCTTGTAGATGCCATTGAGTCGCTGGATTTCACGGTCCTTGTTGGCGATCAGGGTTTTCCAGTCGAAGGTCGCACCATCGATCGTCCAGCCATAGCCTTGGGCCTGGCCGATGTCTTCGGCATAGTGGGCTCCGTAGACCAGCAGTTTCTTCGGTACGCAGCCGACGTTTACGCAGGTGCCGCCCAGATAACGGCTCTCGGCGACCGCGACGCGGGCACCGTAGCTGGCAGCGAAACGTGCCGCGCGGACGCCGCCGGACCCTGCGCCGATGACGAAAAGATCGAAGTCGTAAGCCATGAACTGTTGTCTCCCTTGTAGAACGGACAGCATAACCCAGGCTGTTGGCCTGATTCACCGGAGGTCTGCCGCATGCGCCCTACCCTGACCCATCTCGCACTGCATGTTCCCGATCTGGATGCCTGCATCGCGTTCTATGCGCAGTTCTGCGGTATGCACGTGTTCCACGAACGCGCCGGAAAAGGGTCGCGCATCGTTTGGATGGCTGAGCCTGGAAAAGAGCGCGAATTCATCTTCGTGATCATGCCGGGAGGCCAGAACCGTAAGCTGGCTGAAGATGATTACAGCCATTTCGGCTTCGCGCTGGCGAGTCGCGCAGACGTCGATACGATTGCGGAGCGCGCCAGACAGGCCGGATGCCTGATCTGGGAGCCGCGTGACGAGCCCTATCCGGTCGGTTATTACTGCGGTGTTCGTGATCCGGCTGGCAACTATGTCGAATTCAGCTATGGCCAGCCATTGGGTCCGGGCGCCGAGGATATGCCGGCGCCGTGAAACACAAAGGCCACCCGAAGGTGGCCTTGTTGCATGGCGTAGGTCAGAACGCCTTGCCGGTGAGGTAGAAGTTCTCGTAGCAGAAGTTGGTCGCCGCGATATAACCCTCGGCACTACCGCAATCAAAACGCTGACCCTTGAACTTGTATGCCAGCACGCAGCCATCCTGAGCCTGACGCATCAGGGCGTCGGTGATCTGGATTTCGCCGCCCTTGCCCGGCTCGGTCTGCTCGATCAGGTTGAAGATGTCCGGGGTCAGGATGTAACGGCCGATGATCGCCAGGTTGGACGGCGCGTCTTCCGGCTTGGGTTTCTCGACCATGTGGCTAACACGGAAGATGTCGTCGCGGATCATCTCGCCGGCGATGACGCCATATTTGCTGGTTTCTTCCGGCGGCACTTCCTGGATGGCAACGATCGAGCAGCGGAACTGGTTGTACAGCTTGACCATCTGCGCCAACACCGGATCGCCATCGAGGTTGATGCACAGGTCGTCCGCGAGGACCACTGCGAAGGGCTCGTCGCCGATGAGCGGACGGCCGCTGAGAATGGCGTGGCCAAGCCCCTTCATTTCCACCTGACGGGTGTATGAAAAGCTGCATTCGTCGATCAGTTTACGAATGCCGACCAGGTATTTTTCCTTGTCGGTGTTGCGGATCTGGTGCTCCAGCTCGTAGCTGATGTCGAAGTGGTCTTCCAGGGAACGTTTGCCACGGCCGGTAACGATCGCGATCTGGCTGAGCCCGGCTGCCAGTGCCTCTTCTACCCCGTACTGAATCAGGGGTTTGTTCACTACCGGCAACATCTCCTTGGGCATGGCCTTGGTCGCAGGAAGGAAGCGCGTGCCATATCCGGCCGCAGGAAAAAGGCATTTCTTGATCATGTGAGTCCTTGAGAAGATTGTTCCGGTTGATGCACTGCGCCTGGATCGGTCAACAGCCATACCCTGCACGTCCTGCCGCCAGCGGCTGACTAGAGGCTACGACCACCGAAACGGCGAGGGGTTCGCACATTTTCTGAGCCAATTCGAGGCCACGTTGGCAATCAAGCGACCGGCGGTTATTGACCTACGCACCGACATAGCTTGATCGGTGCTGAGCCGCTTGCCAAGTGGGCGTGCGAGATCGGCATGAGCGGACCCTCGCGTCCGAGTTGTTGCACAGCGTGATGACATCGATGCGACGCTGGCAGAGAAAAATCGACCGCAACATCACAATGTTGAAGCCGGACTTCAGCCCCGCTTGTGCCGCCTTCTTGATCTGGGACAGCCGACTCGTGAACTAGAATCGGGATAATCGTCGCCATGAAGTCGCGGGCCGTCGACAGCGACCCGTCCGACCACTCCCCTATCAACCGCAAGGTGAGAGCAGACATGGACCAAACGCCGAGCTTTAACCGCGCCCTGGTCGAGAAGTATGACCGTCCGGGGCCTCGCTATACCTCCTACCCCACCGCGCCGCAGTTCCATCAGGCTTTCGCCATGGACGACTACCGCAGCGCCGCGACGGAAACCAACGAGGCCGTGACGCCCAAGCCGCTGTCGGTGTATATCCATATTCCGTTCTGCAAGAGCCTTTGCTACTACTGCGCCTGCAACAAGATCATCACTCACAAGACCGATCGGGCCGTCGAGTACCTGGACTACCTCAAGCGTGAAATAAAGATGCAGGCCGAGCTGTTCGATCGCTCGCGCAAGTTGACCCAGTTGCATCTGGGCGGTGGCACGCCGACCTACCTCACCAGCGAACAGCTGGCGGACCTGATGGCCGCGCTGCACGATGCTTTCAATATGGACGACAGCGACGATCACGAGTTTTCGCTGGAAGTCGATCCGCGCACCGTCACCCCAGCGCAGATTCATCAACTGCGCGCGCAGGGCTTCAACCGTCTGAGCTTCGGCGTGCAGGACTTCGACGAGCAGGTGCAGATCGCCGTCAACCGTATCCAGACCGAAGAGCAGACCCGCGAGTTGGTCCAGGCTGCCCGAGACGCGAACTTCAAATCGATCAGCGTCGACCTGATCTACGGTCTGCCATTGCAGACGGTGGACAGCTTCAACACCACGCTGAACAAGATCATCGACATCCGCCCCGACCGGATCGCCGCTTACAGCTACGCGCATTTGCCTGACCTGGTTCGAGCGCAGAAGCTGATTCGCCCTGAAGATATGCCGCCGTCGGAACGCAAGCTGGAGTTGCTGGAACTGACCATTAAGCGTCTGACCGATGCCGGGTACGTCTACATCGGTATGGATCACTTCTCCCTGCCAGAAGACGAGCTGACCCTCGCCCGTGCCAACGGCACGCTGCAGCGCAACTTCCAGGGCTACTCGACCCATGCCGATTGCGATCTGATCGGCCTCGGCATTTCCTCCATCGGCAAGGTCGGCGACAGCTACAGCCAGAACGTGAAAGAACTGTCGCAGTACTACGCGCGTTTGAACGAAGGGATGCTGCCGGTGCACCGCGGCTACAAACTGAGCGAAGACGACCGCCTGCGCCGCGACGTGATCATCTCGTTGATGTGCCACGGCCGCATCGACTTCGCCGAGATGGAGAAGCGCTACGGCATCGTCTTCCGCGATTATTTCACCGACTCACTGGCCAAACTCGATGAGCACGTCGCCGACGGCCTGGTCGAAATCCGTGACGATGCCGTGGTGCTGTTGCCTCAGGGCCACCTGATGATGCGCAATGTGGCCATGGCCTTCGACGCCTACCTGGGCGGTGAACAGCGCGGACGGTTCTCGCGTACCGTCTGACGCTTGGCTCGCGCCTCCTGCATCAAACACAGGAGGCCCACCTCCGCGATACCCCCGCGCTATCCATGCACGCCATGATCGAACCACTGATCGTCCCGGCGTTGCCAAACCCAACGACAACTGTATAAATACCCAGCTCGACGGGCGATGTTGCCCGCGCCTACCGAACCGGACGTTCGATGCGCCAGGCCCTAGAAAACCCCTTCTATTACCTCGACAATTTCTGCCAGGTACTCGCCTGGGTCGGCGAGCGCCACGGTGATTTGCTGGACGACGACGAACGCGCGTTCCTTGATCGCTTTCCACAGATTCCTCAAGCCTCGCAAGCCCTGCTGGTGCGCATGGTGATGCGTAAAGGCACGCTGTTTCGCGCCAGCAAATTGCGCTACGAGGAGATCGGTTGTCCGTTGCAGGCTTCGGCTGTGCTGATCGAGCACGGCTGGATCGAGGCTAACCCGGTGCTGGATCTCGTCCAGCTGTTCGGCCTGCTGAAGAAAGATGAATTGCTGCGCGTGTTCGGCGGCGCCGTCAACGGTCAGCGCAAGAGCGATCTGCTCCAGGCCTTGCTGGCTGAACATGAGCAGGCAAAACCCTTCGCCAGCTGGTGCGAAATGCTCGGTGATGCGGCGTTCGGCCTGGCCATCGGCGACCTGTGCGACCGGCTGCGGCTGATGTTCTTCGGCAATATTCATCAGGACTGGTCCGAGTTCGTGCTTGCCGATCTGGGCATCTTCCGTTACGAGCAGGTCGCCTTCTCCCCCGCTTCCCGTGCCTTCCACGCGCGCGCCGAGGTAGATGCCTACTTGCATCTGCACCGCTGCCGCGAACGTTTCGATGCAGGTGAGTCGGTCGAAACCGTGCTGCTGGATATCCCGGCGACGCCGTACGCCAACGACTGGCTGGAAAACCGCCGCGGTAAGTTGCTGCTGAGCCTGGCTCGGCAATGCGAGCGCAACGGTGATCTGTCCCTGGCGTTACAGTTGCACGCTGCGAACCGCTACCCCGGCGCACGCGAGCGAACGATCCGCGTGCTGGAACGTTGCGATCAGCCGGAAGCCGCACTGCAACTGGCTCTGGCCGCCCAGGCTGCGCCTGAAAGCGAGCACGAAGCCCAGCAGCTGCAACGCATCCTGCCGCGTCTGCGGCGCATCCTGGGTGAGCCCGCCACGCGCCGCGTCAGCATTGCCCAGCCGGAACGAATCGACCTGATCTTGCCCAGACCGAACGGAATGAGTGTCGAACACGCGGTACGTGAGCACCTGACCCGTGACGATGCGCCGACCTATTACGTGGAAAACGCGCTGATCAATTCGCTGCTGGGCCTGCTCTGCTGGGAAGCGATTTTCGCGCCCGTGCCCGGGGCGTTCTTTCATCCCTTCCACGCCGGACCGGCTGACCTCGCTCGCCCCGATTTTCATGCCCGCCGCGCCGAGCTGTTCAGTGAATGCCTGAGCAAGCTCGGTACGGACGAATACGGTGAGTGCATACGCCGGGTGTATCGGCAGAAGTTCGGCCTGCAGTCGCAGTTCGTCAGCTGGGGACTGTTCGACGACAGGCTGCTGGACGTGGCGCTCGACTGCATCCCGGCCGAGCATCTGCGCGCCTTTTTCCAGCGCATCCTGCAGGACGTGCCCAGCCGCCGCAGCGGGTTACCGGATCTGGTGCAGTTCTGGCCCGGCGAGCGGCGCTATCGGCTAATCGAAGTCAAAGGTCCTGGCGACCGCCTGCAGGACAACCAGAAACGCTGGATCGATTTTGCGTTGCATCACGCCGTGCCGATTGCCGTCTGCTATGTGCAATGGGCCGAGGGCGACCGTTGAGCTATCGAGTCGCGGTCCGCGCGTTGTGTGAATTTACCGCCAAGACGGGTGATCTGGACCTTCGTTTCACACCTTCTCCCACCGCGCTGGAAGGGATCGCCGGGCATGCCACGGTGACCGCTCGCCGAGCAGAGGGCTACGAACGCGAAGTGGCGTTGGAAGGGACATACGTGGATTTGCTGGTTCGTGGTCGCGCCGATGGTTACGACCCGGCGAAGAATCAGCTCGAGGAAATCAAGACCTACCGCGGCGACCTCTCGCGCCAGCCCGCCAACCATCGCCAGTTGCATTGGGCGCAGGCCAAGATCTACGGCTGGCTGTTGTGTGCGTCACGGGAGTTGATCTCGCTGAATGTAGCGCTGGTGTACTTCGATGTGGTGAGCCAGAAGGAAACGCTGCTGGTCGAAACCTACAGCGCGACGCAGCTGCAGGCGTTTTTCGAAACCCAGTGTCAGCATTTCATCGCCTGGGCCGAGCAGGAGCTGGCGCATCGGCGTGAACGGGACCAGGCACTGACCGAACTGAAGTTTCCCTATGTCGAGTTTCGCCATGGTCAGCGGCAACTGGCCGAAGCAGTGTACAAGGCGGCCTGCACCGGCACGCATCTCATGGCGCAGGCGCCGACGGGCATCGGCAAGACGCTCGCCACGCTGTTTCCGCAGCTCAAGGCGTTCCCCGGTCAGCAGTTGGACAAGCTGTTCTTTCTTGCAGCCAAGACTTCTGGACGGCAATTGGCGCTGGATGCGCTGAACAGCCTGACGACCGACGCAGCTCCCTTGCGGATATTGGAACTGACTGCGCGCGACAAGTCCTGCGAGCACCCGGACAAGGCTTGTCACGGCGAGTCCTGCCCGCTTGCTCGTGGATTCTATGACCGCCTCCCGGCGGCGCGTGCCGAGGCGATGACGTATCCGATGCTCGACCAGAAAGCATTGCGCGAGACAGCGCTGCGCCATCAGATATGTCCTTATTACCTCAGCCAGGAACTGGCCCGATGGGCCGATGTGGTGGTAGGCGATTACAACTATTACTTCGACATGAGCGCCCTGCTCCACAGCCTGACGCTAGTCAATCAGTGGCACATCAGCGTGCTGGTGGACGAGGCTCACAATCTGTTGGAGCGCGGCCGGAGCATGTACACCGCAGAGCTGGATATCAGGCACTTCAAGGGTTTACGAAAAACAGCTCCCGCACCGCTGAAGAAGCCGATCGAGCGAATCCTACGCAGCTGGGGCGACGTGCACCGTCCGCAAATCGATACTTATGAGGTGCAGCCGGAACTGCCGCAAAAACTCATCGGCGCGCTGCAACAGGCTATCAGTGCGATCACCGATTACCTCGGCGAACAACCGGCTGGCATCGATCCCGCCTTGCAGAGTGCGTATTTCGACGCGATGCACTTCTGTCGCCTGGCCGAGTCGTTCGGGCCACATTCGCTTTTCGACTGCACGCTGCTGCCACAACGCAGCGTTCATGGTGGCCGAAGCTCGATTCTCTGCATCCGCAACCTATTACCGGCGCCTTTTCTCGGCCCGCGTTTTCGAGAGGCACGTTCCTGCGTGCTGTTTTCGGCCACGCTCAACCCGAGGCCGTTCTATTCCGACACCTTGGGGCTGCCGCCGAATCATGTCTGGATCGATGTCGAATCGCCCTTTCGAGCCGAGCAGCTGGAAGTGCGCCTGGCGCGCCATATCTCCACCCGCTATCAGGACCGCGCCGCCTCGCTGCAGGCCATCGTCGATCTGCTCGCGCAGCAGTATCACCAGCGCCCCGGCAACTACCTGGCGTTCTTCAGCAGTTTCGATTACCTGCAGCAGGTGACCAGGCTGCTGGCGGCGCAGCATCCGAATCTGCCGTTCTGGGAACAGACGCGCGGCATGCCTGAAACGGCTCGCAGCGCCTTTCTTGGGCGCTTCACCGAGGAGAGTTGCGGCATCGGTTTTGCGGTTCTGGGCGGCGCCTTCGCCGAGGGCATCGATCTGCCTGGGAACAGGTTGATTGGCGCCTTCATCGCGACGCTAGGCCTGCCGCAGGTCAATCCGGTGAATGAGCAGATGAAGGCTCGAATGGATGAACTGTTTGGCGCCGGCTACGACTACACCTACCTCTACCCCGGCTTGCAGAAGGTCGTACAAGCTGCGGGCCGAGTCATCCGAACCACAGACGACCAAGGCGTGGTCCATCTAATGGATGACCGCTTTGCACGTCCAAACGTCAGACAACTTCTGCCCGGTTGGTGGAACGCTATTTCTTGATGTCCTTTAGATTTAGATCCCTTCACAGCGCGTCCAGACCGCAAGAACAACGCTGTGCCTACCCCTGCAGCTTAGAAAGCCTCGCTTAGACAAAAGTCTCACGCCTTACATTTCTTTGCAGATTGCATTGACAAGCATTCGGCTGTCGCCATAATTCGAAACGTCATATGACGACTGATAACAGATATGCGTCAAGACATGCGCCGCCTGCGTGCGGTCGCGCTACACCCCGTCTCGCCTATCGCCGTACGGCTAAGCGGGGCGGATAAATCAAAAAAGGGAGCACAACAACAATGACCCTACGCAATCCATTGTCCGCCGCCGTTTTCGCGGGCACGCTGTCGCTGGCGCTTGGCATACCCGCTGCTGCTCACGCAGCGGAAGGCTTTGTCGAAGGCAGCAAAGTCACCTTGAACGCACGTAATTTCTACATCAATCGCAACTTCGTCGATCCGGCCTATAACGGTGGTCAGAACAAGGCCGAAGAATGGACGCAGAGCTTCATTCTCAACGTTCAGTCCGGCTATACGCCCGGTCCGATCGGCTTTGGCGTTGATGCGCTGGCCATGCTGTCGGTCAAGCTGGATGGCGGCGGCGGCACTTACGGAACGGCCCTGCTGCCGACGCACGGCACGGGCGATGATCGTCACCCCGCCGATGATTTCGGCCGCATCGCCGTAGCTGCGAAAGCCAAAATCTCGGAAACCGAAATCCGTGTCGGTGAATGGCAGGTAGTCGTGCCGGTACTGCGCGCGGATGACGGACGGTCGCTGCCGCAAACCTTCGAGGGCGGCATGATCACTTCCAAGGAGATCAGCAACCTGACGCTGTACGGCGGCCAGATGCGCCAGAACAGCACCCGTGACGACGCCAGTATGGAAGACATGTTCTTCGGCGGCGCGAGTTCGGATCGCTTCAACTTCGCAGGTGGCGAATACGCCTTCACCGACCAGACCAAGGTCGGCCTGTGGCATGCCCGCCTCGAAGACATCTACCAGCAGAGCTACGTTCAGCTGCTGCACACCCAGCCTATCAGTGACAACCTCGCCTTCACGGCGAATCTCGGCTACTTCACCGGCAAGGATGAAGGCAGCGCGCTGGCCGGCGACCTGGACAACAAGACCTATTCCGGTCTGTTCGGCCTGCAAACCGGTGCCCATACCTTCTACGTCGGTTTGCAGAAAGTCAGCGGTGATCAGTGGATGCGCGTCAACGGTACCAGCGGCGCCTCGCTGGCCAACGACAGCTTCAACTCCGCCTACGACGCCGCCGATGAGCGTTCCTGGCAGCTGCGTCATGACTACAACTTCGCAGGTGTTGGCGTTCCTGGGCTAACCCTGATGAACCGCTACATCAGCGGTGACAACATCACTACCGCAAGCGGTGACGAAGGCAAGGAATGGGGCCGCGAGTCCGAACTGGCTTACACCGTACAAAGTGGTGCGCTCAAGAACCTGAACATCAAGTGGCGTAACTCCAGCATGCGTCGGGACAACTCGTTCAGCAACAACGAGTTCGACGAGAATCGTCTGATCTTCAACTATCCGATTTCGATCCTGTAAGCATCATTCACCACGCTGGACGCAACACTCCTCGCTCCTGTTGCGGAAACTTTGCCCGTCCTTGTGACGGGCTTTTTTCGTCCCGCGAACGAGCATGTGCGGGCGACTGTGCGAGGCGGAGACAGTGATGGGTTGCACCCATCCTACGAAGCGGTGATGCTTTTTCGCATGAGGCGTGGCGCTGGATGATATGCAGGCGGGAAACCGTCGATAGACGTTGCGGCCGACACAATGCGCAGCCCGCGCTGAAGAATGGCTGGTCGGGACTCTTCTACGATCCCGCGCGGACCACCCGCTCGATGCTGAGCCGGCAACTGACCCGCATGACCTCGCCGGGCTCCAGGGTGCGCATTCCGTTCGCCATCGGATCGCTCATGCCGAGCGCGTTGTTGGCGTGGGACACCGGTTCCACCGCGAAAAAACCCATCTCCGCGGGCGGCGTGAACACCACCAGATGCCTCACCTCACTCGTCATTGTCAGCTCGATACCTTTGCCCGGCCAACCGATCCGCGCCGGCCCATTCCAACCGACGAAGCAATTGTCCAGGTTCGGGGACTCCAGGCGCCGTGGTTGCCGATAATCCCACTGGGTCGGCACTTCCTTTAACTCAGCCGGCAAGTTTCGCTCATCGCTCAGCCAAACCGACTGCGCGGAGAATTGCAGGATGCACGCGTCATGACGGGCGAAATACGGGTGCCAGCCGAGGCCGGCGGGCATCGAGCGCGTATCGATATTGCGCAGGCTCAGGCGCAGATCGACGCCCTGCTCGTCCAGGCGCAGCTCATGTTCGAGGTCGAAGGCGAACGGCCAGTCCAGCGCCGCTTCGCCCTCGGGTCGATGGGTGAAATGCAGGCTCAGGTTGGCAGCGCCCTGTTCGGTCACGCTCCAGGCCCGCTTCCAGGCAACGCCATGAATCGGCAATGGATGTTCGGCAGACAGGCTGCGCAATGGATAGCGTTGGCCTGCGTGCTCGAAGGCAGCGTCACCGACCCGGTTGGAAAACGGTGCCAGCACGAAGCAGCCGGTGCGGCGCACGCTGTCGGAGCCGTCCCATGGCCGCAACAGGTCGATGTCATCGACGCTCAGCCGTGTGATCGCCCCGCCCAACGCCTGGTAGACCGACAGTCGCAGTGCGTCATGTCGCAGTTCGATCTCCGTCAGATCCGCTTGGAAGCTGGGCATTGAGGTGTTTCTCCTTGGCGAGTGCAGGCCCGCGAGAATTGCAATGTAAGCGGAGCGGCGCTCCACGCCAGCACGCTTGTGGCTTGCGGCATGGCAGCGCCATAAGGACAACTCTAAAGGTGTCGGCCCCGAGCTTTTGGCCAAGCGCCGTGGCGACTAGCATCGCCTCAGTCTGCAGCGTACCGGTGAGTGCGCTCAGACTGCTGTCAGCACCTCTCCACGTTCGAGAAACGCACGTAGATTGGCGAACAACAGCTCTTCCATTGCCAGCCGCGTTTCCGCAGTGGCACTGCCGATATGCGGCAACAGGACGACATTGGGTAGCTCGAACAAAGCCGGCGGCACCTTGGGCTCTTCAGCGTAGACGTCGAGCCCCGCGCCGCCCAGCCGCCCTTCGAGCAGCGCCTCGACCAGTGCTGGCTCATCCACGACCGAACCGCGCGACACGTTGATCAGGATGCCGTTCGGGCCAAGCGCGTCCAATACGTCCCGATCGATCAGGTTGCGAGTGCTCGCCCCGCCCGGGCAAGTCAGCACGAGAAAATCGCTCCAGCGCGCCAGCTCGATCAGACTCGACTCATAACCGTAAGCGCTGCCATCAACCGGTCGACGGTTGTGGTAACGCACCTGCATGTCGAAACCACTCGAGCGCTTGGCTACCGCCTCGCCGATGCGGCCAAGGCCGACGATACCGAGCCGTTTGCCGCTGACACTGGTCGCCAGCGGTAAACCGCCGGAAAGCCATTCGCCCGCGCGGACAAAGCGGTCGGCACGCGACATCTGCCGTGCACAGTCGATGATCAGCCCGAACGCCAGATCCGCCACGCAATCGTTGAGCACGTCCGGCGTGTTGCTCACAGGAATGCCGCGCGCCCGCGCCGCCGCCACGTCGATGGAGTCATAGCCGACACCGAAGCTGATGATCGCGCGCAAGTTGGGCAAGCGTTCGATCAGAGCCGCCGAGCACCCGAAACGCGCGGAGGTCACCACGACCTCGATACGGTGAGCCTGACGATCAAAAAACGCATCGGCATCCTGCTCCCAGATGCGCAGCACCTCATGATCCGCAGCTAGGCTGCGGTTGAAACGTTCGGTAAGGGGGCCAAGCTGGAGAATGCAGGTCACGGGACTACCTCGAAAAGAATGGCGATTCGGTTCCAGCGCAGGGTACAGGGATGTGCTATTGGCTCAACCTGACGGGGCAATCAGGTGATGGGTGCTGGGTTGAACAAAGTGATGTCGTTGTGAATTTTGTGTTGCTCGGCCCAGGTCTTCTTCCGGCCGCTGGCGACATCCAGGTAGTAGTGGAACAGCTCCCAGCCCAACTCCTCAATGCTGGAACGCCCTGTGGCGATGCGCCCGGCGTCCACGTCGATCAGGTCTGGCCAGCGCTCGGCCAGTTCGGTGCGGGTCGAGACCTTGACTACCGGAGCCATGGCCAAGCCATAAGGCGTACCACGTCCGGTGGTGAACACGTGCAGGTTCATCCCCGCAGCCAACTGAAGCGTGCCGCAGACGAAATCGCTGGCCGGTGTCGCGCAATAGATCAGGCCCTTGCCGCTGAAGCGTTCGCCTGGGCCGAGTACGTCATTGATGGCGCTGCTGCCGGACTTGACGATGGAGCCCAAGGATTTCTCGACGATATTGGACAGGCCACCCTTCTTGTTGCCAGGCGTGGTGTTGGCGCTGCGATCCGCCGCGCCGCGCTCCAAGTATTGGTCGTACCAGTCCATTTCACGCACCAGCGCTTCGGCCACTTCTGGCGTTTCGGCGCGTGAGGTGAGCATGTAGATGGCGTCGCGCACTTCGGTCACTTCGGAAAACATCACCGTAGCGCCCGCGCGGATCAGAAGATCCGAGGCGTAGCCCAGCGCTGGATTGGCGGTGATACCGGAAAAGGCGTCGCTGCCACCGCATTGCATGCCAAGGATCAGTTCGGATGCTGGAACGGTTTCGCGCTGGCGACGATTCAGCTTTTGCAACCGCGTTTCGGCCAGCGCCATGATCTGTTCGATCATTTCCCCAAAGCCGGTGGTGGACTCTTGCAGGCGGTAGAGCCAGGGCTCGCTGAGATCGACCGAGGCGTCGCCCTCGTGCATCACCTGCTCGGCCTGCAGCTTCTCGCAGCCGAGGCTGATAACCAGGGCTTCGCCGCCAAGATTCGGATTGCGCGCAAGATTGCGCACGGTGCGGATCGGAATGTAGGCGTCCTTGGCGCTGATCGCCACGCCACAACCATAGCTATGCGTCAGCGCGACGACATCGTCGACGTTGGGGTACTTGGGCAGCAGCTCCTTGCGAATGCGCGCGACCGCATGATCGAGCACGCCGGTCACGCATTGCACGGTGGTGGTAATGCCGAGCACGTTGCGCGTGCCGACGGTGCCATCGGCGTTACGGTAGCCTTCGAAGGTGAAGCCTTCGAGCGGCTCGAGCCGCTGCGGTACGGCGTCGGCCATGGGCAGACTGTCGAGCGGCGGCGCTGAGGGCATGCGCAGCTGGGTTTCCTTGACCCATGAACCGCGGGCGATAGGTTCGAGCGCGTAACCGATGATCTGGCCGTAACGACGTACCGGCTGGTCAGGGGCGATGTCTACCAAAGCGACCTTGTGACTCTGCGGCACCGATTCGACCGTGACCAACCCATCTTCGAAGCGAGCTCCGGTCGGTACGCCACCATCGTTGACCACCACGGCCACGTTATCCGCTTCGTTCAGGCGGATATAACGAGGCGAGTCTTGATGCTGAATCAATTGCACGGTTTCGTTCATTTACGTCTCCGGAGCAGGCCGGTTGGAATTGTTGTTCGTATCGGTGAGCTGTGCGTTGGGATTTGGTGGGCTAAAGCCCACCCTACAGATGCCATGAGTGAGCGTGTCAGCCGTAGGGTGGGCTTCAGCCCACCGAAACTCACAAGCCGCCCCACCCTACTGGTCAACGCACCATGCAGGGCCGCTTGTTGTTGAACGTCCAATCCGGGATCAGGAACTGCATGGCGATGGCATCGTCGCGTGCGCCAAGCCCTTTCTCCAGATACAGCTCATGGGCTTTATGCAGCGCATCCTGATCCAGCTCTACACCAAGACCCGCCTTGGCCGGCACGGCGACCTTGCCGCCAACGATCTGCAACGGTTCACGGGTCAGATATTGGCCGTCCTGCCAGATCCAATGGGTGTCGATCGCGGTGATTTTGCCCGGCGCCGCGGCGGCCACGTGGGTGAACATCGCCAGCGAAATGTCGAAATGATTGTTGGAATGCGAGCCCCAGGTCAGGCCCCAGTCATGGCACATCTGCGCAACGCGCACCGAACCGCTCATGGTCCAGAAATGCGGATCGGCAAGCGGAATATCCACCGACTGCAACTGAACGGTATGGCCCATCTGACGCCAATCGGTGGCGATCATGTTGGTTGCAGTCGGCAGGCCAGTGGCGCGGTGGAATTCGGCCATGACTTCACGACCGGAGTACCCGTTCTCGGCACCGCACGGGTCTTCGGCATAGGCCAGGACACCGTGCAGGTCTTTGCACAGCTCGATGGCTTCGGCCAGTGACCAGGCCCCGTTGGGGTCCAGAGTGATGCGTGCATCGGGGAAACGCTCGGCCAGCGCGCGGATCGCCTTGACCTCTTCGCGGCCCGGCAACACGCCACCCTTGAGTTTGAAATCCTTGAAGCCGTAACGCTCGTAGGCTGCTTCGGCCTGGCGAACGACCGTCTCGGGGGTCAGCGCTTCTTCGTTGCGTACGCGGAACCAGTTATCGCTGGCGTCCGACTCGTCTCGGTAACCGAGGTCAGTCTTGTTGCGATCGGCAATGAAGAACAGATAGCCGAGCATCTCGACTTCGTCGCGCTGCTGACCGTCTCCGAGCAGGGCCGCAACCGGCACGCCGAGGTGCTGACCGAGCAAGTCGAGCAGGGCCGACTCCAGCGCAGTGATGGCATGGATGGCAATACGCAGATCGAAGGTCTGCAGGCCGCGACCGCCAACATCGCGGTCGGCAAAAGCCTTGCGCGCCTGATTCAGAAGAGCGTTGTAATTGCCGACCGACTGACCGACAAGGATGGAGCGTGCATCTTCCAGGGTCTGGCGAATCGCCTCGCCACCGGGGACTTCACCGACTCCGGTATTGCCGGCGCTGTCTTTGAGAATGAGGATGTTGCGGGTGAAATACGGACCATGTGCGCCGCTCAGATTGAGCAGCATGCTGTCCTGACCGGCGACCGGAACCACCTGAAGTTCGGTGACGACCGGAGCGCCTCGATTCGCAGAATTGTTCATACGCTTCTCTCTATTGTTCTTATGGTCCGCTGCGCGAAAAACGACTTTGCCGCCATGGATTGCAACTTGCCGAGCTGCTCGAGCGACTCGGCGAGTTGCGTCACATGAAGCGGCACGGCTGATCAGCCGATGTAGGTGGTCTTCACCGTCGTGTAGAACTCCTGGGCATAGCGCCCTTGCTCGCGTGGGCCGTAGGACGAGCCTTTGCGGCCACCGAACGGCACGTGGTAATCCACGCCGGCAGTCGGCAGGTTGATCATCACCATCCCGGCCTGGGAATGACGCTTGAAGTGATTGGCGTACTTCAGCGAGGTGGTGCAGATGCCTGCGGACAGCCCGAACTCGGTGTCGTTGGCCATCGCCAGGGCTTCGTCGTAATCCTTCACGCGGACCACGTTGGCCACCGGTCCGAAGATCTCTTCACGGCTGATGCGCATGTCGGCGGTGCTGTCGACGAACAGTGTCGGCGCGAGGAAGTAACCTTCGGTGCCGCACTTGACGCGTTCTCCACCACAGGCCAGGCGTGCGCCCTCTTCCTTGCCGATTTCGATGTACCGCAGGTCTTGTTCCAGCTGGGCCTCGGAAACCACCGGACCGACGTCCACGCCCTGCTCCAGGGCCGAACCGACCTTGATCTTCTTGATGCGCTCGATCATGGCTTCGACGAAACGGTCGTAAATGCCTTCGGTGACGATAATGCGGCTGGACGCGGTGCAGCGCTGGCCGGTCGAATAGAAGGCGCTCTGGGTGGCCAGTTCGACGGCGGTGTTGAGGTCGGCGTCATCGAGGATGATCTGCGGATTCTTGCCGCCCATCTCCAGCTGAACCTTGGCATGACGGCCTACACAGGTCGCGGCGATGCCACGGCCGACACCGACCGAGCCGGTGAAGCTGACGCCATCGACGCGTTTGTCGTTGACGATGGCTTCGCCGACTTCACGGCCCTTGCCCATCACCAGATTGAACACGCCTGCCGGAAAGCCTGCGCGGGAAATGATTTCGGCGATGGCCCAGGCGCAGCCAGGGACCAGATCAGCCGGCTTGATAACCACGCAGTTGCCGTAAGCCAGCGCCGGAGCGATCTTCCAGGCCGGAATGGCGATGGGGAAGTTCCAAGGGGTGATCAGGCCGATCACGCCCAGTGGCTCACGGGTCACCTCGACGCTCACGCCCGGACGGACCGACTGCAGGGTTTCGCCGGCCTGACGCAGGCATTCGCCAGCGAAGAACTTGAAGATGTTACCGGCGCGAGCCACTTCACCGATGGCTTCGGGCAATGTCTTGCCCTCTTCGCGCGCCAGGAGCGCGCCCAGCTCTTCGCGGCGGGCAAGGATTTCCAGACCGACTTTCTCAAGCGCATCAGCGCGTGCCTGGATGCCCGACGTAGACCACGCCGGGAATGCCTTGCGTGCTGCTGTGACGGCGGCCTCGACCTGTGCAGCGTCCGCCTGGGCGTATTCGCCGATGACGTCCGAGAGATCGGATGGATTGATGTTGGCCTGATAGTTCTTGCCGGTTACCCACTGGCCATCGATGTAGTTGTCGTAACGTTTTACGTCTGCCACGGAGCTCTCTCCTGCGTGAGGTCCGCCGACCGCGCCATGCCAATGGATGGCGGGCGCCGGCGGCGGGTGGGGCGAGTGATAGATCGGGCTGGACCGTTATTGAGCGCCCTGCTTTTCGACCAAAGCGGCGAGCGCTTCGTATTCTTCAGGTCGCAGCTCGGTCAAGGGTGCGCGAACCGGGCCGGCATCGTAACCAGAGATACGCGCGCCGGCCTTGACGATGCTGACCGCGTAGCCCTTGCAACGGTTGCGGATGTCGAGATACGGCAGGAAGAAATCATCGATCAGCTTACCGACGGTTTCGTGATCCTCGCGGGCGACGGCATGGTAGAACTCCATCGCCATCTTCGGAACGAAGTTGAACACCGCCGATGAATAGACCGGAACGCCGAGTGCCTTGTATGCCGCGGCATAGACTTCGGCAGTCGGCAGGCCACCCAGATAGGTCAGACGCTCGCCGAGACGACGACGGATGGACACCATCAGCTCGATATCGCCCAGGCCGTCCTTGTAACCGATCAGGTTGGGGCAGCGTTCGGCCAGTTGCTCGAGCAGCGGCGCAGTCAGGCGGCAAACGTTGCGGTTGTAGACCACCACACCGATATTGACCGACTTGCACACCTCCTCGACGTGTTTGGCGACACCTTCCTGGCTGGCTTCAGTCAAGTAGTGAGGCAGCAACAGCAGACCTTTCGCCCCCAGACGCTCCGCTTCCTGGGCATAGGCGATGGCCTGACGAGTCGGGCCGCCGACACCAGCGAGGATCGGCACCTGCCCGGCGCAAGTATCGACAGCGGTCTTGATGATGTCCGGATATTCCTGAGGTGTCAGCGAGAAGAATTCGCCAGTGCCACCCGCAGCGAAAAGCGCCGTCGCACCATAAGGCGCCAGCCATTCCAGGCGCTTGATATAACCGGCACGGTTGAAGTCGCCCTGCTGGTCGAAATCGGTGAGCGGGAAGGACAGCAGACCAGAAGAGAGGATGGCCTTCAGTTCTTGTGGATTCATTGTTCGAGCATCCTAATGAAACTAATCGGTATGAGTGGGGCCGCAGCCTTGGAGATACGTTATCGTACAACTATTATGAATGCTAGCCGTTTATAGAAAGTTTCTCGAGCGGCTCATGGCAGCGCCTCTGAACGACATGGAGCGAGCGGTAGACGTCCGATGATGCTTCGATGGCAAAGCAGTACCAAAACGCAATAAGGCTGCTTAACCGATGAATCGCAAAGATGCTGTTTGGGACGTTTCAATTGTTTGACATCCACCCAGAGCGCTGCTAAAAAATCAATCAAGTCATACGACAACGTATAACAAAAACAGAGCTCAAGAGCCATGAATCACTCCCGCCCTCCTCTAGCGATCAAGCTGTCTCTTACGCGTCGAGTTCCGTTTGCGGGATCGATGAGCTCTGCACTGTTCGCTTTTCACGTTACAGATCAAATCGACCTCACCGTCAGTCCGGGCTGCCCCGCTGCTGCAAAGCTGGCACGGAGACGCTCGGCCCTCGCGATACACAACTGATCAACCCTCGCTCACAACAACAATCAAGGAGCTATGCAGCAGATGCTAGACGCAAAGACGGCGACCCCGGCGGTAACTGAAATGCAGGTGATTCCGGTGGCAGGTTACGACAGCATGCTGCTCAACCTCTGCGGCGCGCACTCTCCGTATTTCACCCGCAATCTGGTGATCCTCAAAGACAGCGCCGGCCGTACCGGTATCGGTGAAGTGCCTGGAGGTGAAGGCGTCCGACAGGCGCTCGAACGTACCAAGGGGCTGGTGATTGGTCAGCAGATCGGTCGTTACAACCGAGTATTGAATACGTTGCGCCATGCCATTGCCGGTGGCTCGGCTGGTGGTCCACAGACTACTCAGCATCAGGTCACCTCGGAGGCGGAAGCCGCTGTATTAAAGCAGCCGCACGAGATCAACCTGCGGCTGGACAATGTCATCACTGCGGTCGAAGCCGCCCTCCTCGACCTGCTCGGCCAGCATCTCGACGTGCCTGTGGCAGAGCTGCTCGGCAATGGACAGCAACGTGACAGCGTGCCGATGCTGGCGTACCTCTTCTATATAGGGGATCGCGATCGCACCGACCTGCCCTATCTCGCCGGTACGGGTTCGGCCGATGACTGGTACCACATCCGTCATCAAGAGGCAGTCACACCCGAATCAATCGTTCGGCTGGCGGAGGCCGCCGCGGCGCGCTACGGCTTCAAGGATTTCAAACTCAAGGGCGGCGTGATGCGCGGCAGCGAAGAAATGCAGGCGATCGCCGGCGTCAAGGCGCGCTTCCCTGACGCGCGCGTCACGCTGGACCCTAATGGCGCCTGGTCACTGGCCGAGGCCATCGAACTGTGCAAGGGCCAAGGCCATATCCTCGCGTATGCCGAAGATCCTTGCGGACCGGAAAATGGTTACTCCGGTCGTGAAATCATGGCCGAATTCAAGCGCGCAACCGGTATCCCGACCGCCACCAACATGGTGGCCACCGACTGGCGGCAAATGGGGCATTCGTTCCGCCTGGATGCCGTCGATATTCCGCTGGCCGATCCGCACTTCTGGACCATGAGCGGCTCGGTGCGACTCGCTCAGCTATGCGAGCAGTTCGGCCTGACCTGGGGTTCGCACTCCAACAATCACTTCGATGTTTCCCTGGCGATGTTCACTCACGCCGCCGCGGCTGCGCCCGGCAAGATCACCGCGATCGACACCCACTGGATATGGCAGGAAGGCCAGGAGCGCCTGACTCGCGAGCCCCTGCAAATCGTCGGTGGCGAAGTACAAGTGCCGGACAAGCCGGGCCTTGGTATCGAGCCGGACATGGACCGGATCATGGCCGCGCACGAGCTTTACAACAAAGTCGCCACTGGCGCCCGTGACGACGCCATGGCTATGCAGTATCTGGCGCCAGGCTGGAAATACGACCCCAAGCGCCCCAGCCTGGGCCGTTCATGACCCCAACGCGAGCCAAGCAGAACGATAAGACGAAGCGCCGCACCCCCGACCGGAGAGACTTGACAATGAAAAAAGCAATTAGCGCCTCCCTTGTGTCCGCCGTACTGGCAACTGCCGTCAGCGGCGCGTTTGCCGCCGAGGCCGAATGGCCCACGCGTCCGGTTCAGGTCGTCGTCATCGCCAATGCCGGCGGTGATACCGACTTCAATGCCCGCACCATGGCCAAGTACTTCACCAAGATCACCGGCGAAGCGATGGTCATCACCAACGTAGCCGGTGGCGGCGGCACCCTCGCCGCCGAACAGGTCAAGCAGGCCGATCCGGATGGCAACACTATTCTGTTCACCCACACCGGGCAGATGATCGTCAACGAAGTGGCGGGATTGAGCGAAGACAGCCTCGATGCCTTCGACATCTGTTGCATTGCAGGCGTCGACAAGGGGGCTATTTTCGTCGCTTCGAAAAGCTCCGGCCTGACCTCGCTGGACGATCTGATCTCCAAATCCAAGGCCGAGCCAAGCAGCGTGACCTATGGCACCGAGATGGGCAGCTACTCGCACCTGCAGGGCTTGAAGTTCGAGGGCCTGACCGACACCAAGCTGAAGATGGTCGACGCCGGTACGGTTTCCGAGAAGGTCGTCGCGCTGTTGGGTAGCCGTATCGACCTCGCCGCAATCAGCTACGGGTCCGTTCAGGACTACATTGCCAGCGGCGAGATGGTGGCTCTCGGCCAACCCAACGACGAGCGCAACCCATTGCTCGGAGACGTCAAGACGTTCAAAGAGCAAGGCGTCGACTTCGTCATGGATAAGCCCTACATCGTTGCCTTTCCGGACGGCACCGACCCGGCCATCGTGGACAAAATGGCAGGCATCGTAAAACAGATCACCGAAATGCCCGAGTACGCCGATGAGTTGCGCAAATCCTTCAAACAGCCAGTCAGCTATTTCGGCAAGGAGGAGTCCATAGAGCGCCTGAAGAACACTCGCGAAGACTTCATGGAATACAAGGACGAGTTGCGCCAAAGCAAGTAAGCACCGCGACACGATGCCGGGCACGCGCCCTGCGCCCGGCAATTCTCCCTCCGATACGAGAATCGCCATGCATACCTATAAGAGAAAGGAGTTACTGGTCGGAGCGCTGATGCTGGGCGCCGGCCTGTTCTACCTGTTCCTGACCATGAACCTTCCGCGCAAAGGCGCCATTGACGCTGCCACCGTTCCCTACGTTCTGTCGATCGGGCTATGCCTGCTCGGTGTGCTGCAACTGCTGACCGCGACCAAGGCCACACAGCCCCCGGCAGACCCAGACGCAGATGCAGAACTACCTGACAGCACGCCGCCGGACTACCCCACCGTGTTCAAGACACTGGGATTGATCGCCGTGTACGTTGCGTTGCTGCAGAAAGTCGGCTTTCCGATCATGACTGTGCTGTATCTGTATGCGCAGTTCATCGTGATCACTCCGCGCGAGCGGAAGATCAACCATGTCGCTTATATCGTCATTGCGCTGGTGTCATCGGCCGTCATTTTCGTCACCTTCCGCCAGGGCTTCGATCTGATGCTCCCGGCCGGCTTTTTGAAATTCTAGGAGACGGACATGATCGAACTCTTCCAGACCGGCTTCGCCGCGGTCTTTTCCCCCTACATTTTCATCCTGATCACGCTTGGCGTAGCCGTCGGCATCGTCTTTGGTGCGGTCCCCGGATTGTCGGCGACGATGGCGATTGCGCTCTGTCTGCCGCTCACGTATGCCATGGGTCCTGCCGCCGGGCTGTCGCTGCTGGTCGCGCTGTTCGTTGGCGCCACCTCGGGAGGCTTGATTTCGGCGATTCTGCTGAAGATTCCCGGAACGCCCGCCTCCATCGCCACCACCTTCGATGGTGGGCCGATGATGGAAAAAGGTGAAGGGTTGAAGGCGCTTGGTGTGGGTGTGGTGTTCTCCTTTCTCGGCACCATCTTCAGCATCGT
The DNA here is from genome assembly GCF_019355055.1 of Pseudomonas sp. MTM4. Lineage (NCBI taxonomy): Bacteria > Pseudomonadati > Pseudomonadota > Gammaproteobacteria > Pseudomonadales > Pseudomonadaceae > Pseudomonas > Pseudomonas sp. MTM4. The sequence goes on along the minus strand of NZ_CP048411.1, from coordinate 580,763 downwards.
CGCCCTGCTTTCGATTGCCCCTTCACTGGCCAAAATCGCCTTGCGCTTCGGGCCGCACGAATACTTTGCCATTGCGATCTTCTCGCTAACGCTGATTGCGACGCTCTCCACCGGCTCGCTGCTTAAAGGCATTTATGCTGGCGTCCTGGGTTTTGCGTTCTCCACCGTAGGCATCGCGCCAGTCGACGCCATTCGCCGCTTCACCTTCGACTCGCCCAACCTGAACGGTGGCTTCGCCATGTTGACGGTCATGATCGGTATGTTCGCGGTGGCAGAGGTGATCAAGATCGCCGAGACCGGCCGGGCAGCGCACAAAACCAAGGTCGCCTCTGTAAGCATGAAGAACGTTAAGGGCTTCGGCTTTTCACTCAGGGAGTTTTTCGGGCAGATTCCAAACGCGTTCCGCTCAGGATTGATCGGTATCGGTATCGGCATCCTGCCGGGTATCGGCGCAGGCACGTCGAACATCGTCTCCTACATCATTGCGAAGAAGCGCTCCAAACATCCCGAGCAGTTCGGCAAGGGCGCCGTCGAAGGCGTGGTCGCCAGTGAAACCGCGAACAACGCAGGCATCGGCAGCGCCATGATTCCGCTGATGACGCTCGGTATTCCAGGGGACACCGTCACCGCGATCCTGCTCGGTGGCTTCATGATCCACGGCATTCAGCCCGGACCGCTGCTGTTCATCAGCCAGGGCGAGCTGGTCTACACCATCTTCGCGGCCCTGATCCTGGCCTCGGTTTTGATGTTGGTGCTGGAGTTCTATGGGCTACGGATCTTCATCAAACTGCTGGCCGTGCCCAAGCATATTCTGCTGCCGATCATCCTGGTTCTATGCGTGGTAGGTGCTTTCGGCTTGAGCAGTCGCGTGTTCGATGTCTGGACCATTCTGCTGTTCGGCCTGATCGGATACGGCTTCGTCAAAGGCGGGATGCCCGCGGCGCCATTCATCATTGGTTTCATCCTGGGCCCGATGGCCGAGACCAATCTGCGTCGCGGCCTGATGCTGTCGGATGGTGACTTCATGGGCTTTTTAACGAATCCGATCTCGGCCAGTTTCCTGTTGCTGGCGCTTGCGTCGGTGCTATGGCATCTAGTGACCGCGCTGCGCCACCAAAGGAGTGCCGTAACCAAGTTGCAGGGCGCCTGAAACAACCCCCAGTTGCGGCAGAGATTGGGAGTTGTGCTAGACCGCCGACCGCGCCCTTTGGCGCGGCCCTTTGTTTGGTGAAGCTGCCAACAAGGGTTTGCCGATGCACTCGGCCAGAGCTTGTAACGCGACTCCGTCATCATACAACCTGAGTGGAATATCGGAGCTTTCCCGCTACACGCCGGTGTGCTGGCCATCACGACTTTAGTGGGATGTGAAAACGCCGTACGGATAGTTAGCGTGGTGGTCGATACTACTGGCGGAGTGCTCGCAAGTCCGCACTGGATGGTTATTTCGTGGCCTCCAGTACCTAGCCGGTGGAAGGCTATTTCATAGATCGTTTGATGAAGCGTTATTCGCTCAGCGGGTTGACAAACACCTACGGCGGCGCAAATAATCGAGCACAAGTCATCTGACAACCGATGACATTAAAACAATAAGCGACAGGCAGATCCTCATGACAAGTAAGACAACCACTGCCACACCCTTCAATCGCCTCCTGCTAACGGGAGCGGCAGGAGGTTTGGGCAAGGTGCTACGCGAAACGCTTCGCCCTTACGCCAATATCATTCGCCTCTCCGATATCGCCTCGATGGAGCCCGCTGCTGGCCCTCACGAAGAGGTAGTGACCTGTAACCTCGCCGACAAAGCCGCCGTACATGCCCTCTGCGAAGGCGTCGATGCCATCGCGCATTTTGGTGGGGTATCGGTCGAGCGGCCTTTCGAGGAAATTCTCGAAGGCAACATTCGCGGCGTGTTTCATGTCTACGAAGCCGCACGCAAGCACGACATCAAACGCGTTGTCTTCGCCAGCTCCAACCATGTGATCGGCTTCTACAAGCAGACCGAAAAAATCGACGCCAGCGTCGCACGCCGTCCGGACAGTTACTACGGCCTGTCCAAGTCCTACGGTGAGGACATGGCAAGCTTCTACTTCGATCGCTACGGCATCGAGACCGTCAGCATCCGCATTGGCTCTTCGTTCCCCGAACCGCTCAACCGCCGAATGATGGCCACCTATCTGAGCTACCGCGACCTGACCGACCTGATCGAGCGTTCGCTATTCACCCCAAACGTCGGGCACACCGTTGTCTACGGCGCATCGGCGAACCGTGACGTCTGGTGGGACAACCACATGGCGGCCCATCTGGGCTTCGAACCCAAGGACACATCCGAGGTGTTCCGCGAGAAGGTTGAAGCGCAACCGCCCTACGCTGCCAATGATCCTGCCTTGATCTACCAGGGCGGCGCCTTCTGCGAAGCAGGTCCGTTCGACGATTGACTCTTCCCGCCACGCCGAGAACAACGACAGAGAATCGCCATGGCAAACCAAGCAGAACTGATAGTCGATGCGCAGAACGCCACTGGAGAAAGTCCGGTCTGGGTCGCGCATGAACAAGCGCTCTACTGGGTCGATATTCCCAACCGCCACCTGCTGCGCTGGCAGGCGGCGGACGCCAAGGTAACCCGTTGGACAGCCGACCAGATGATCGCTTGCATCGCTCGCCGTGAGGGTGAAGGCAATCGCTGGGTCGCCGGCATGGAAAACGGCTATTTCGATCTTACTCCGCAGGACGACGGCTCCCTTCACGCCACACGCCTGGCCGGTGTGCAGCATGGCCACGGCAACATGCGTTTCAATGATGGCCGCTGCGACCGCCAGGGGCGCTTCTGGGCGGGAACCATGGTCATGGATATGGCCGCCGGCATTTCCGCAGGCGCGCTGTATCGGCTCGACGGTGCCGTCGACAGTGATCCGCTCAGTGCACGCCTGAACGATTTCATCGTACCCAACGGACTCGGCTTCAGTCCCGATGGCCGCACCATGTATCTGTCGGACTCCCACCCCACCGTGCAGAAAATCTGGGCCTTCGATTACGACATCGAAAGTGGTACGCCGAGCAATCGCCGGCTGTTCGTGGACATGAACCAGTATCCCGGTCGCCCGGATGGCGCAGCCGTCGACATCGACGGCTGCTACTGGATCTGCGGTAACGACGCAGGCCTGATTCATCGCTTCACACCTGACGGTCGTCTCGACCACTCGCTCGAAGTGCCGGTAAAGAAACCTGCCATGTGCGCCTTTGGCGGCCCTGGCTTGGACACTCTGTTCGTCACATCCATTCGCCCAGGCGGTGACCTCTCCGACCAGCCACTGGCTGGCGGCGTATTCGCGCTGCAACCCGGCGTCGCCGGAATGGAGGAACCCCGCTTCCGCTAACGCTTCACCCACCAAGGACAGGCCCGCAGTCGCCCGACCTTGTCGCTCGCAACGCTGCAACATCAACAACAACAAGATGGAGATTCACATGAACTTCAAACGCAAGTTGCTCATCGCCGCGCTTCCCTTCGCCCTGTGTCTGCCGGGCCTCGCACAAGCCGCCACCACGCTGAAAATGGCCGAGGTTCATCCAGCCGGTTATCCGACCGTCGTGGCCATGGAAAACCTGGGCAAGAAACTCGAAGACGCCACCGATGGCGAACTGAAGTACCGGATGTTCTCCGGCGGCGTGCTGGGCTCGGAAAAAGAAGTGGTCGAACAGCTCCAGATCGGCGCCGTCCAGATGACCCGAGTCAGCCTCGGCACGCTCGGTCCGGTGGTGTCCGACGTCAACGCCTTCAACATGCCGTTCGTGTTCCGCGATCACGAACACATGCGCAAGGTCATTGATGGCGAAATCGGCCAGGAGCTTCTCGACAAGATCACTGACTCCGAATTCAACATGGTCGGTCTGGCATGGATGGATGGCGGCGTCCGCAACATCTACACCAAGGAGCCGGTACGCAGCATCGAAGATCTCAAGGGCATGAAGATCCGGGTGATTGGCAACCCGCTGTTCATCGATACGCTGAATGCCATGGGCGCTCAGGGCGTGGCGATGGATACCGCGGAAATCTTCAGCGCACTGCAGACCGGCGTCGTCGACGGTGCCGAAAACAACCCGCCGACGCTGCTCGAGCACAACCATTACCGCACAGCCAAGCATTACACCCTGACCGGTCACCTGATTCTTCCCGAGCCTATCGTCATGTCCAAGACGGCCTGGAACAAGCTCACCCCGGAGCAACAGGAACTGGTGAAGACGTACGCTAAGGAAGCGCAGCAGGAAGAGCGCAAGCTCTGGGATGAAAAATCCGCCAGCAGCGAAGAAAAGCTCAAAGCCGCAGGCGTGGAATTCATCGAAGTCGATAAGAAGCCCTTCTACGATGCCACCGCCCCGGTACGCGAAAAGTACGGCGCCGCCTACACCGATCTGATCAAGCGTATCGAAGCCGTCCAGTAATAGGTCGTTCAGAAGAACCTCGCGACGCCGGCCCGCAGCCGGCGTCGTGCTCGCGGTGAAGCCTCATGAAAAATTCCTTACTACGCGTCAATGACGTGATCTACCTCAGCTGTATCTGGGTTGCCGGTTTGTCCATTACGGCCATGGCCCTGATCATTCCATGGGGCATTTTTGCCCGCTATGTACTGCGCACTGGTGCCGGCTGGCCCGAACCAGTGGCGATACTGCTAATGGCCATCTTTACCTTCGTCGGCGCGGCGGCCAGCTATCGTGCCGGTGCGCACATGGCGGTCACCACTTTGACGGATCGCATGCCCGCTTCCTGGCAGCGTTACATTGATCTTCTGGTTCAGTTCCTGATGGCCGCAATCTGCCTGTTCATGCTGATCTGGGGCATCAAACTGTGCGTCGCCACCTGGAATCAATATATGAGCACCTTGCCAACGCTACGCGTGGGCATCGCTTACTCACCCATTGCCATCGGCGGCTTCCTGAGTCTGATCTTCATCGTTGAGAAGCTCTGCTTCGGCGATCAACGCCATCGTCGCTCGGTCAATTTCGAGCTTTTCGAAGACAGCAAGGAAACACTCTAAATGGATGCGCTCATACTGGTAGGCAGCTTCATCGTCTTGATTTTCCTGCGCGTCCCCGTCGCTTATTCGCTGGGCCTGGCTGCGCTGGCAGGCGCCTGGTGGATCGATATTCCCTTGCACGCAGTGATGATTCAGATTGCTGGCGGCATCAACAAATTCTCCTTGTTGGCTATTCCATTCTTCGTGCTGGCTGGCGCCATCATGGCCGAAGGCGGCATGTCTCGGCGCCTGGTGGCCTTCGCCAGCGTGCTGGTTGGCTTTGTCCGAGGCGGGTTGTCGCTGGTCAATATCATGGCCTCGACCTTCTTCGGCGCTATCTCCGGCTCTTCCCTGGCCGATACGGCCTCGGTCGGCTCTGTCCTCATTCCGGAAATGGAACGCAAGGGCTATCCCCGTGAGTTTTCCACCGCCGTAACCGTGAGCGGTTCGGTTCAGGCGCTGTTGACGCCACCAAGTCACAACTCGGTGCTCTACTCGCTGGCCGCTGGCGGCACCGTTTCCATCGCCTCACTGTTCATCGCCGGTATCGGCCCAGGCCTGCTGCTCAGCGCGGTGATGATGGGGCTTTGCCTGATATTCGCCAAAAAGCGTAACTACCCCAAGGGCGAAGTCATTCCACTACGCCAGGCACTGAAAATCTGCGTCGATGCGCTCTGGGGACTGTTCACCATGGTGATCATCCTGGGCGGCATTCTCAGCGGTGTTTTCACCGCGACCGAGTCCGCGGCGATCGCAGTGCTCTGGGCATTCTTCGTGACCATGTTCATCTACCGCGATTACAAATGGCGCGAACTGCCCAAGCTGTTGCATCGCACAGTGCGGACCTTGTCGATAGTGATGATCCTGATCGCCTTTGCAGGTGCCTTCGGCTACATCATGACGTTGATGCAGATCCCCTCGAAAATCACATCGATGTTCCTGACCCTGTCGGACAACCGCTACGTGATCCTCATGTGCATCAACTTCATGCTGCTGGCACTCGGTACGCTGATGGATATGGCTCCGCTTATTCTCATCCTCACACCGATCCTGATGCCCGTGATCACCGATATCGGGGTCGATCCGGTGCATTTCGGCATGATCATGCTGGTCAACCTCGGTATCGGCCTGATCACTCCGCCGGTGGGAGCGGTGCTGTTCGTCGGTGCCGCCATTGGCAAGGTCACCATCGAAAACACCATCAAGGCGCTGTTACCCTTCTATGCCGCGCTGTTCCTGGTGCTGATGGCTGTCACCTACATTCCGGCAATCTCCCTGTGGCTGCCGAGTGTAGTGCTGTAACGCGACGCCGCCCGCCCTGTTCGCAGGGCGGGCGGTCTCACCGCTCAATGTTCACCTACGCCAGCCTATAGGGCTGGCGTTTGATTATTAGGATCGGAACTCGACATGACTGCTATAGCTACTCCCGACGTACCCGTAACTTTTCCGCGCCATATCGCAGTGTTGATACTCGTCTGCCTCGGCTGCGGGTTCGCCGGTAACCATGTCGCGGCGCGGGTTGCCTTCGATGACGGCGCGGGCGTGTTGTTGGCAATCCTGTTGCGTTCGGGCGGTACGCTCATTGTTCTGGCCGGGCTGGTTTTCTGGCAGCGACAGAGCATCCGCCTGGCGCCCGGTGCCTGGCGCTGGCAGTTGCTGTTGGGCTTGTTGATCGCCACTCAAAGCATCTGTTGAATCGCCCCGGGTTTTGTGGAGGCCGTTTCGTTTAAGTCAGGCCGCCATGGCCTGACCTGCTTGTTGCTGGTGGAAGTTTGCCTCAGCCTCCGCAGGCGGGATATATCCGATTGAGCTCAGCAGGCGTTGGTGGTTGTACCAGTGCACCCATTTCAAAGTCGCCATTTCGACGGCTTCGCGGCTCTTCCATGACTGACGGTAAATCAGCTCGGCCTTGTACAACCCGTTGATGGTTTCGGCCAAGGCGTTGTCGTAGCTGTCTCCCTTGCTGCCAACCGAAGGCTCAATGCCGGCCTCTGCCAGCCGTTCGGTATAGCGGATCGAGACGTACTGGCTTCCACGGTCGCTGTGATGGATCAGACCACCCGAGCAATGCGGCTGACGGGCATACAAGGCTTGCTCTAGGGCATCCAGTACGAAGTCTGTCTTCATGCTGGTACTGACTCGCCAGCCGACGATCCGCCGTGCAAAGACGTCGATCACGAACGCCACGTACAGCCAGCCCTGCCAGGTCGATACATAGGTGAAGTCCGACACCCACAACTGGTTCGGGCGGTCGGCATGGAACTGGCGTTGGACACGATCCAGCGGGCAAAGGGCCTTGTCGCCGGCCACCGTTGTCTGCACGATCTGGCCACGTCTAATGCCCTGCAATCCGGCCCGACGCATTAACCGCTCCACCGTGCATCTGGCGACCTCGATGCCTTCTCGCCGCAGCTGCTTCCAGACCTTCACCGCGCCATAGCACTGCATATTGGCATCCCACACTCGCTGGATTTCCAGGGTCAATGCGTCATCGCGCTGAGCACGACAACAGCGCAGTGCCGGGTTGCGCTGTTGAGCCACGTGCCTGCGGTAACCGGACGGGGCGATCTGCAACACGCGGCAGATCGACTCGACCCCGAGACGGTCACGATGCTGATCGACAAACGCCCTCAGGACTTGGTGCGGCGGTCGAGCTCCGCCTGGGCAAAATACGCACTGGCCAGGCGCAATATCTCGTTTGCCTTACGCAGTTCGCGGTTTTCGCGCTCTAGGGCTCTGATGCGCTCGCGCTCTTCACTGGTCTGACCGGGGCGCTGCCCCGCATCGGTCTGCTGGCGACGAATCCAGCCATGCAGGGTTTGCGCGGCACAGCCAATCTTCGGAGCGATGGCCTCAATGGCTGCCCACTCGGACGGATAGTCGTTCAGGTGTTCCAGAACCATGCGCACAGCACGCTCACGGACTTCAGGGGAGTAGGTAGTAGTCTTTCTCATGGCCTCATCTTCTCAAGAGTTGAGGCCTCCACGAAACCCGGGGTGATTCACTGTCTGTATTCAGCCGTGGCGCGGGTTCCTGTGGCATTGGCGCTACTGGTGGCCAATGTGTTCCCGATCCTGCTGGCCTTGCTGACATGGGCCTTGGGAGGGGCGCGCCCCACAGCGCGCACTGCGTTGCTGATGGGCTTGATACTGGTCGGCCTGATATTCGTCCTGGAAGTGCCGGCACGCCTCTCTTCCAGCGAAGACGCAGGACCAGAATGGATTCTCGGGGTCGCGCTCGCATTCTGTGCCGCCAGCGTTTTCGCTCTAGCGCTCTGGATCACCGACCACAAGCTGTCGCAGGTACGCGGATCGGTGCGCAGCCTGTTGACCATGCTGATCGTATTCAGCAGCGCCAACCTTGCCGGGGTCAGCGGCCTGCTGCCTGGCGGGCTGTCGTTGCCGCAGAGTGGCACCGGCTGGACAGCGCTGGCAGTGCTGGTCGGGCTCTATGGCGCGGCATTCATTACGCTGTTCGTTTCCGTGCCAAGACTCAACATGTCGCGCAACGCACCGGTGATGAACATCGAACCCTTGGCGACCTTGATCATGGGCTGGCTGGTGCTCGATCAGATGCTCGCGGCGGGTCAGATTCTCGGTGGCGCCATCGTCATCTTCGGCATCGTCATGCTGACTTACCGCAAGGATTGATCCAGCAGTAATCCTTTTCTTTATATAAAGAAGGCCGCATTCGCGGCCTTCTCTTCTTACAGCAACGTTCAGCTGCCTGTCGCTACCATCCCGCCTGGTTCCCGGCTCGCTCCTGATGTTTGCTTGCTCCTGGCGATGCGTTCCGCACGCTGCCGCATGACGATATCCAGCGCACGGCTCGGCAGAATGTCGACATCATCGAACGTGATCAACTGGCCCGGCTCGATCGCACGCTTGAGCACTGTCTTGCGCAATAGTCCAATCGGCACGTGATGGGGATTCTCGTCGAGCTTCACCGCCTCGCCACGGAACTGGAAACCGCCAATGCCGCGCTCGATCAGCTCACCCGGGCGCATCGTGCGCTTGGCAATTGCAGCCACACCGAGCGTCGGTGTAGTTGAATTGTTCAGCAGCGCGCCACCGCCATTGAGCACACGGCGTACGGTTTTGCCAACCTCGAGTGAGCACAGGTGGAACGGGCGCACCAAGGTGTAATAAGGACCCGGCCCGAGCTTGAAGTATTCGAGGGCAGCCTGTTGGTTATCGTCATGTCGGCAGACCAGAAACACACCCCCGGCCGAGTATCCGGAAGGGATCACGTAGTCAACGAAGGGTTGGCCGAGACGATCAGCCATCATGCCCAGCACGTTGCCGGTTTCGGTCAGGTTGGTCGAAGCCATTCCGCCCAGGCCCTGTTTGGTAATGCTTGCGCCCAAGCCGTTCCCTACGATCACCTGCTCGATCTGTACCTTGGTGCCATCGGTAAAGGACGTCGTCTGGTCGATGCTGATGCCTTGGCGCTTCGACCAGAACATCATGTCTTCCAGTGTCGGATCGTGATTCAGATAGCCCTTCATGTTGCCGTATACCAGCGGCTTGAAACCCATCATCAAGGCTTCTTCATGCAACGCCGCCAGCGAGCCCGGCTGGTCGCCTTCTGCCTCTGTGAGCAAGCCCTTCCCAGCCAGATAAGAACCTGTCGTCACCTGTAGCTCGGCGTTTACCGTAACGACTGGCAACCCTGCTTCGAACGCACGCTCGATGACTTCCGTACCGTGGAAAACATCACCGCTGCATTCGATGATCAGGTCAGCCTCGTCGATGAGATGATCGATGGAATTGGTGAGCCGCTCAGCGAGTGGAAAGTCGGTGAACGAACTCAACGGCCGCCGCGTCAGCACGCGAGAAACATGCATGTCCTGATAGTGCCGGTCGATTAGGCGGATGAGGCAGTGGGCGATCATTCCTGTGCCCGAAATACCGATCTTTTTAGGAGGAGAAAGTGGCATGAGGGAATCCATTCAGTTTGGCAATGAAAGCTAAGACCACAACAGCATAGAAAGATTTTGCGGGAAGCAAACAAAATCTGGCCTATCGCCATCGCGATAACAATGTCGGGCACATCAGCATGAGGAAAATAAGGGGAGGAGCGGCTAGCAGCCAATTGACATTGGCGCGGAGTGATAAGGGATGAGTGGGGTTTATTGTCGCCAGTAATCAGTTACTAGAGAGACGGCGTTGCACCGCCTCTCTAATGACCTCTTATTTGAGTGCGGCGATAGCTGCGTCGTAATTCGGCTCGCTGCCGATCTCCGGCACTAATTCGCTGTAGAGCACCTGGTCCTGCTCGTCCAGGATCACGACCGCGCGTGCGGATACCCCGGCGAGCGGGCCGCTGGCGATCAACACGCCGTAGTCTTCGAGGAACTCGCGGCCACGCATGGTCGACAGATTCACTACATTTTCCAAACCTTCAGCACCGCAGAAACGCTTCTGCGCGAATGGCAAATCCGCGGAGATGCATAGCACCACGGTGTTGGCCAGTTCGTTGGCCTGAGCATTGAACTTGCGTACCGATGTAGCGCAAGTCGGCGTATCGATACTCGGGAAAATGTTCAAAACCTTGCGCTTACCGGCAAAGCTCTCCAGCGTGATATCTGACAGATCACCGCCTACCAGGCTAAATGGCCTCGCTTTCTGGCCGCCCTGTGGGAATGTGCCAGCGACCTGGATCGGGGCGCCTTTCAGGGTTACTTCAGTCATGTGAACTCCTCTTAGTCATGGGCCGCAAGACTGCCCTGCGGCCCAGTTTGCTTAGATTGCCTGCTTGCGGGCGAAGTATTCCTTGGTCAACTTGACCACGACAGGGCTAAGCAGAATCAGCGAGATCAGGTTGGGAATCGCCATCAAACCGTTAAGGGTATCTGCCAGCAGCCAGGCGAAGTCGAGCTGTGCGATCGCGCCGAAGGGCACTGCCAATACCCAGACGACGCGGAATGGCCAGATCGCTTTGGTGCCCATCATGAATTCCCAGCATTTTTCGCCGAAGTAGCTCCAGCCCAGAATGGTGGTAAAGGCGAAGACCACCAGAGCGATGGTCAATACGGCGCCACCGAATCCAGGCATGGCCGATTCAAAGGCTGCGGCAGACAATGCCGCGCCGCTTTCGCCACTGGTCCAGACGCCGGAACAAACGATCGCGAGACCGGTAATGGAACAGATGATGATGGTATCGATGAAGGTACCCATCATGCCGATCATTCCGGAGCGCACAGAGCTTTTAGTAGTGCCGGCCGCTTGGGCAATACCTGCTGTTCCCAGACCTGCCTCATTGGAAAAGATACCGCGCGCTACACCGAAGCGAATAGCGGCCATGACCGCCGCACCGGCGAACCCGCCAGTGGCTGCGATGGGTGTAAAGGCGTGGGTGAAGATCAGATCGAAGGCCGCCGGGATCTCGGAGGCATGGACCACCAACACGACGATACCGGCAATGATGTAGGCAACGCACATGAAAGGCACCAGTGCAGCGGCCACTGCGCCAATGCGCTTGATACCGCCGAGAATCACCAGACCAACAACCACCATAGTGACCAGACCGGTGAGCCACAGCGGCACCGAGAAGGTGGTTTCGAGCGCAAGCGCCATGCTGTTCACCTGCACCATGTTGCCGATGCCGAAGCCAGCCAGCCCACCAAAGATCGCGAATGCCCCGCCGAGCCACAGCCACTTCTTGCCCAGACCATTCTTGATGGCATACATCGGGCCACCGACATGCTCGCCGCGGTCATCCTTCTCGCGGTAATGCACGGCCAGCACCACTTCGCAGTACTTGGTCGCCATACCCACCAGCGCCGTACACCACATCCAGAACAGCGCACCCGGCCCACCGAGGAAGATGGCGGTGGCGACACCAGCAATATTACCGGTACCGACGGTGGCCGCCAGACAGGTCATGAGTGCCTGAAATGGACTGATCTCGCCCGTGTCTTCATCGCCCTTGACGCGTCCGCGCCAGATCAGGGCGAAACCGGTGCCGATACGCACCAGAGGCATGAACTTGAGCATGACCATGAGGAAGAAACCAGTGCCTAGAATCAGCACCAGCATGGGCGGTCCCCAGACGAGACCGTTGACGCTATTGACTAGGTTTTGCAGAAATTCCATTCAAAGCACCCTTATTGATTATGTTAGACATCCTTGCCCGAGCGGCCCGCATTGGAGCGCAGTAGAAGCACAACGCCAGAAGGCATCACTGCCGTCTTCTACCACTAACCGAAACGACCCGGTAATGACCCTGAACTTCATGTGCTGGGTGACTACCGACAACTTGCAGGGCCCATGCCAAGGCCTCTGTAATAGCTGCGACACAAGGAGCGACCGAGCGATCCTACCACCACCACAAGCGCTTGGCGCGACGTCGATTGCACGCGATTCGCGCAGCATCGAAAAGACGCTGGAGGGCTTGTAGATCGACCGTTGAGTCACGCCGACTTGCCGGTTACATAAGCCCACCAGAGTAGCCTAAGGCGGCACCGCCGCCAGTCCACTCAATATATTTTTCAAGAAGCGGATGCCGCACCGTGACTTTAGAAATTACGTCGGTAGAAAACGTCAAGGGAGCTGGCCAACCCGCTTGCGGCTTCGAGAAAAATGCGTTTGGTCAGCTGATAGCGCAGGGCAACGGTGTTGGCCGACTCGAATACGCCCACGCCGTAGCGAAGCGTCAGGCGATCGGTCAGGCGCCCGCTGGCGACCACGCTGGTCTCCGTGCCGCTTCCTTCGGTGTCGAGCTGGAAATCCTGAATACCCAGACGCTGCGCAACATTGCCAGTAATCGATGCACTGCCAGCCAGGCCAAGTCCAAGAGCAGCCTGCGCCAGCATGTTGTTCTCACCGGAATCAGTTCCCAGCGGCCGTCCCAGCACCAAATAGGACAACGCCTGTTCCTGACTCATCGCCGGTTCGGCGAACACATCGACCCGTGGCTGCTCGGCGCTGCCGGTGATGCGTAGACCGGCGATGACGTTGTCCGAGTCGATCCGCCGTATCGCCTCGATATTCAGGAATGGCTGGGACAGCACGCCGGTGAACAGCAGCTGCGCGCGGCGGATGGTCAGGCGCTGGCCATAGGCTCGATAACGCCCGTTGTTGAGATTGAGCTCGCCACGCGCGTCGAGGTTGTCGCCAATGTGCAGGTAACCCGCCAGATCCGCGGTGAGGCCAAAGCCAGAGAAACGCAGTCGGTCCTGGCCCACCTCGACATCGATATCCATGCGAATAGCCAACGGCGTCTGCGCGTCCTCGGCTTCGGTGCCGACGATTACCGCGTCCTCGGACACCCTGACTGTCGAAGGAGGCAGGTCACGAACCTGGATATCGCCACGTGGCACCCGGACCTTTCCACTTACCGCCAACTGGTCATCGGCTAGCTCCAGCCGTAGATCCGGCTCGACTTCCAGCTCGGCATAGGGTTCGACGATAACCGGGAGCCGGCTGCCGCTGATGCGCATGTCCAGATCCAGCGCATCGGTCCAATTCAAGGTTCCGGCGATTTCCCCTCGTCCTTGCTCGCCGCTGCGCCAGTCACCGTCGACTCGCACGCGCTCGCCCTCGATGAGCGCGCGAACCTGCAGCTGCTCGAAACTGACTGGCAACTCACTGCCGGCAATCTCGGCGTCGCTCAATCGCAGCTCGCCGTTAACCTGCGGCGCCTGCAAGCTGCCGGATAACTCGCCACGCCCGTTCAGTTGCCCATTCAACCGCTCGAGCTGGGCGACGAAGGGCCTGGCCACGGACAGATCGAAATCGCTCAGAAAGAAGGACCCAGAGATGGCCTTCGCCTCGGTACTCGGGTCGACTTGCAGGCGCACATCGAGCTCGCCGAGTTCGCCGCCCTCGAAGCGCAAGTGGCTATCGACACGTTTGGGCGTCAGTTCGCTGTTCAAAGCCAAGGTTGCGTAAGGGAAATCCAGCCATCGGTCGCCGTCACGCATGCGCAACGTGCCTGGGCCGGCATCGATGCGAATGGTGCCGCTAGGACCGGCCGCGGGCAGGTCGAGCGACAGGTCGGCGTTGACCTCGCCCTGCCAGTTCAGGTTGTCCGGCATGTGCTCGGCAAGCGATTCGAGCGGAAAGTCGCGTAGCCGGTAGCGCAGTTGCGGATCAGGCAGAAGCCGCTGATTTTCAGCACACAGCGTGGCGGGGCCTGAACCGAAGCAATGAGCACCAAATGTGATCCGACCGTTGGCCAGTCGCTCCAGCGATGCTGGCCGCTGAAGGGCCCATTGCTGGCCTTGAGCATCCAGTTCGGCCCGCAGCAAGCGCCCTCGCCAATCCTCGCCGCGTAGACCGCCATCCAATGCCAGAGACAGATCCAGCAGCGGCCCTTGCAGACTCAGATCGGCCTGATGAGCCTGTTGGGAGCCGTCGCCCGTCACCTGTAGCCGGCCGAGCTCGGTATCACCTGCCCGCAGCCCATCGGCAACCAGCCGCAGCTCTCCACGCTCGCCCTGTTCGAGGCTGGCGGCCAGCTCCAGATGCTCGATGCGGTTTTGCTGGAATGCGACCTGACTGCCTTCGAGGGTCAGCGTGCCTCCGGGCGCTTGCGGTGTACCGGCCAGCTTGAGGTCGCCGGTCAACTGGCCCTGCAGATCAGGCCAGAGCTGCGCCAGTCGCGTCAGGTCGAGCTCAAGATTCGCCTGCAGCGTTTCGGCCCAGCGTCCGCTGCCCTGGATTCGGTTGTCCCCGAGATGCAGGTCGACGAGCGGAACATTCCAGGCGGCGCCCTGCCCACTCGCCTCCAGCTGTAGTTTCAATGGTTGCTGACGCAACGTTCCAGCGAGATCCAGGCGCGCTTCGGCCTGCAGTTGCTCATCGCGCATAGTGCCACGGCTGCTCAACGTGCCGGCCAGCTGGCCCGGCAACTCGGCGACCCAGAAGGACGGATCGAGTTCGCTCATGTCCAGGCGAGTGTTCCAGTCGATGCCATCCGCGAAGCCCACGCTGAGATTGCCGGCAGCTCTGCCCAGCCCGGCCTGCAATTCCAGCTGCGGTAGATGCACGGTTTCGAGGTCGCCGCTGACAGGGCTTCGCAGCGTGAATTCGCCGGATGGCCCAGTCAGCGCGGCATCAAAATTACCCAGGTAATTGCCGTCGTCGTACTGGATTTGCGCATCGAGCGTGCGCAACGCCACCGGCGGCTCATCCACGTCGGGGTAAAGCCTGCGCCAAGGAAAATCGCGCCACGCCAGCTCGGCCTCACCCGTCAGACCCTCCTGCCAATCGGCCTGCCCGTTCAAGCTGATCCGTTGCCCTTCGCCGGCATCCAGCTGCAGCGCTTCGACCTCCGCATGTTTGGCGTCGACCAGCGCGTTCAATGTAATGCCGACCGCCCCGCCCTCGCCTTGCAAACGGCCGTCACCAACCAGTCGGTAGCCCTGATCCAGATCTCCCTCGGCGCTGAGCTCAAGGGTGTCCAACCGCAGTGCATCGGGCAGTTCCGGAGTCGCCTTGAAGCGCTCCACCACCATCCGAAGCTGCGCCGGCAGCTCCGATGTCAGCGGGCTTAGCTGGCCGCTGAGCCTGGCATCGAGGTAACCCTGGCTTTCGACATTCAAATGCAACTGGTCGCGCAGCTCGCCGTTCACCGCAAGCATCAGCGCCCAGGGTTGCGCGTCGGGTGAACGGATTGCAGCCGTGCCGCTCAATTCCAGTGGCCACTCACCGTTCGGCTGCAAGCGGCCGGTCAGATCCAGCGAAAGATCATCACGGCGTACCTGAAGGGCGTTGATGTCCAGCCCTTCCTTTCGCCAATCGGCGCGCAGCTGCAGGCTTCGCAGCTGTTCGACATCATTCAGCCGAAGCTCGCCGATTTCGATGCGCTCGATTCGCAGCTCTAGCGGCAGTTTGACGTCCGGCAGGCTGAACGGCTCACTCGGTGCATCATCCTCGGCTGTCGGCGGAAACTGTAGATCGATGTCGCCGACCACCAGCTCCTCGATGCACAGCGTCATGCGCAACAGGCACATCGGTGACCAGGCCATTCGCGGCGCATCCACCACCGCACGATTGGCGCCCTGTTGCCATGTCAGCCGCTCCGCCTGCCATTCGCCACCCAGACGTCCGTGGAATTGCTCCACTTCCACCCCAGGCACCTTGTTCAGGACCCAACGACTCCCCATGTGCGTGCCCAGTACCGCACCTGCGGCCAGCAGAATCAGTAGCAGTAACGTCACCAGGCCGAGCATTACCCAGCCGACAATTTTCGCGGTACGCCTCAAAGCTCCGGCCCCATGGAGAAATGCAGCCGCACGCCGCCGTCACTGTCCAACGGATGGGCCAGATCGACACGAATCGGCCCGACCGGCGAAACCCAACGAACGCCCAGACCCACGCTGCTTTTCAGCGACGGAAGCTCCAGCGAGTTGAACGCATTTCCCTGATCGATGAAGGTCGCCACGCGCCACTTGTCGGTGAGCGAATATTGATACTCAGCGCTGACTGCCAGCTGGTAACGGCCGCCGATGCGGTCGCCGTCCGAGTTGGTCGGCGACAGGCTCTGATAGTCGTAACCGCGCACGCTTTGATCGCCACCAGCGAAATAGCGCAGTGATGGCGGCACGTTGGTGTATTCGTTGGTCCAGTTGCCGCCGACCTGCACCCGACCAAGGAAGCGATGACGGTCCGCGAGCGTGATCAAGCCTTTCACAGTGGTGTTTGCATGGATCAGATCCGCGTCGGACAGCAGACCGTCCTTCGCTGCGGCCAGCTCGAACTCCAGGCGGTAGCCACGGCTTGGGTCGATACGGTTGTCGCTGCGCAGATAGCTATAGGAGACGCCGGGCATCAACAGCGTGCTGACGCCCGTATCATCGCCCAGCTCATATTGTTCATGGCGCCATTTGAGCGACCAGACCCGCTGCCAGCCACTGGGCAGCTTCCGATGCCACTCGGGGCCGACTGTCAGCAGTTCGCTGAGGCTATCGTTGTCACCCAGCTCCTCGTATTGGTAACCGGCCGCATAGCGCAGCTTGTCGGTCAGCGGCGGGTCTAGCGGCACGTCGTACCAGAGCCCGACGTTCTGACGCGGGGCCGAGAGCTCGGTCTCGACGCCGTAACTGTGGCCCTGGGGGTTGACCCAGTGACGGAGGAAATCCAGACGCATGCGCGGCCCCACGTCGGTGGAAAATCCCAACCCCAGCCCTAGGGTTCTTGGATCGCGCGTGGTCAGCTGCACCGCGACAGGAATGCGCTGCTGTTGGGCATTGGCCGGGTTGGCGTCGACCCGTACCCCTTCGAAATAGCCACTGGACTGCATCGCCTGGTTGAGCTCGGCCACCAGTTCCGAGTCATAGGGCGTGCCCGCCTCGAACGGCACCATCCGCGCCAGCAGATCCGGGTCGAAGGGTGAATCGCCTCCGAAGCTGACATTCCCCAGCACATAACGCGGGCCGCTTTCGAACACCAGCTCGATGTCCGCGGCGTTGATCGAAGGGTCGATGGTCAAGCGCTGACTCGTGAAGCGACCTTCGAAGAATCCATAGCGCGAGGCCTGATTGAGGATCTGCTGCTTTACCTCTTCATAAAGGCCGTGATTGAGCACCTCGCCGGACCTGAGCGTATTACGGGGCACACGGAAGGTACGCAATTCGCTGGCTGGCCCATCCACGCGCAGGGTGATATCGCGCAGTCGAACCGGCTCGCCGGGCTCGATACGCAGAATGAGCTGCGGATTCTCGCCACCGCTGACTTCGGATTCGATCTCGCCGTTGTAATGACCCAAGGCCTGCAGCGCCTTTTCCGCCTGTTCCTGGGCGATGCGGCTGTAGCGCAGTAGCTCACGCTCGTCACGGTCGCCGAGGTCACCGATGTAGTTCTCAACGTTTTCGCGCAAGGCACGGTTGGAGGGCTCGATTCTGATATCGAGCTCCGCTGAATGGACGCCAGTGGACATAAACGAGGCTAGGCCGACGGCAACGAGCCGGCCAGTGGAGGACATACGCATGGCGAGCGATGCTAGCACGATAGACACCGAAGCTCGGATCGGCGTGGTTGCGTGTAGCACGGGACGTACAGCGTTAGGTAGAACATCGAAAAGCTTCGTCGGAAAACCACCGGTTTGGACTATGCGCAACGCGCAAAAATTCGCCGCTATCCTCGACTGGCTTCGACCTGGCGCGGCGCGGGATGGAAGAATACGTGTTCGACCACAGGCCCGATCGCGACTTGACCAATTTCCTCATAGCCCTGCCGCTCATAGAAGTTCAGGTAGCGTGGATTGCCCGTGTCGAGCACCAATCCCTGCGAGGTCGTGTCCACAGCACACCAGTTATGCAGCGCCTCGAGCAACTGTTCACCGTAGTGCTGCCCTTGAAACTGCGGATGGACGGCCATTAATGGCAGCACATGAAAAGCGCCCGGTGGCAGGCAGCCGAGCACTGCCGCGTGGTAATCGAGATATCGCCGGGTGCAGCGAAAGCCCGTGGTCATCAGCATGCGCATGCGCCATACCCAACTCTCGGTGACATCCAGACGACGCTGCGGCGGCGCGATCAACGCCACGGCGATCAGCCGATCATCCACCAGCAACCCCAGCGCGGGCTGATCCTGTAGAAAATGCTGATTGACCAGCTCACGCACGGTGGCGCGTACACGCTGGTCGTACCCGGGCCGATCGGATTCGAACAGGTAGGCATAGGTGGGTTCGTGACGGTAAGCGTTGTACAGAAGCGAGCGCGCCTCCCTGGCGTAACCACTGTCCAGCATTCGTACTTCAGCAGGCATCGGCATGGCAGTTCTCTTTCTTATGTTGTAGAGCGCTGAATTCACGTTAGCACCCGCACCGTGCTCGTGCCGCTTATTGGCGACCGGCTGATACGACTCGCACCGCAAAGCCCGAAACGATTAGAATCGCGGTTTTTCCGGAGCCCTCATCCATGAAGCTCGTCTCCTTCAATATCAACGGTTTACGCGCACGACCTCATCAACTTGCTGCGCTTATCGAAAAACACCAGCCGGACGTCATCGGTCTGCAGGAAACCAAAGTAGCGGACGAACAGTTCCCCCAGGCCGAGATCGAAGCGCTCGGCTATCACGTACATTTCCATGGTCAGAAAGGCCATTACGGTGTCGCCCTGCTATCGCGGCAGGCGCCGCTGGAAATCCACAAAGGCTTTCCCGACGATGGCGAGGAATCGCAGAAGCGCTTCATCTGGGGTCGCTTCGCCGATGCCAACGGCCAGCCGGTGACCGTCATGAATGGCTATTTTCCACAGGGCGAAAGCCGTATCCATCCGACCAAGTTTCCCGCCAAAACCAAGTTCTACGCGGATCTGCAAGCCCTGCTGGAAGAGCGCTTCACGCCCGATCAATCGGTGGCGATCATGGGCGACTTCAACATCTCGCCTGAGGATTGCGACATTGGCATCGGCGACGTGAACGCCAAGCGCTGGCTGCGTACGGGCAAGTGCAGCTTTCTGCCGGAAGAACGCGAATGGCTGGCGCGGCTGAAGAGCTGGGGTTTGCAGGACAGCTTCCGTACGCTCAACCCGGAAGTCGTCGATCGCTTCAGCTGGTTCGACTACCGCAGCCGTGGTTTCGAAGATGACCCACGTCGAGGGCTGCGCATCGACCTGATCCTGACAACCGCCGGCCTGCATCAGCGCGTCATCGACTGTGGTGTCGACTACGACATCCGCAGCATGGAGAAGCCTTCCGACCACTGCCCGGTCTGGATCGAGCTGAACTGAGCCGCCGGTTCGACTCCACCCGCCGAGTTGCGCAGCGGGGTACTGATGCACAGATCGACATCCATCCAGGTCGGCGGTCACATAACGGTAAACAAAGCGTCTTAATCTCCCCGCTTCTTTGAAAGGGAGATTCGCTGCATGGCACTTTTTACGTCCGCACGCGCCATTGGGAAACGGGTGCTATGCCTGGCGTTTCTCGCCCTGTTCTGTGCATCTCCCCTCTCGGTAAACGGAGCCGTGCCTGCGTTACCTGCAAAGGATCAGCCGGTACTGAGCATCCATGGGTCGAACACCGTCGGCGCCAAATTAGCGCCCATGTTGATCGCCGGTCTGTTCGAAGCACAGGGACTGCAATCGATAAAGATCGCTTCCACCAAGGAAAACGAGCAGAGGATAAGCGCAATCGACAGCAAAACCGGCCGCACGCTGCACGCCTTGGTTGCCGCTCACGGCACAGGCACAGGCTTTGCTGGACTTGGAAACGGTTCCGCCGATCTTGCCGCCGCATCGCGCCCCATCAAGGACAGCGAATACGACAGCCTGGCCAGCCTCGGTAACCTGCGCAGCGCACAGTCCGAGCAGATAATCGCCATCGACGGTTTGGCGATCATCGTCCATCCGAACAACCGAATCGCCTCGCTCAGCGTCGCGCAAGTCGCCGGCCTGTTCGCTGGCGAGATTCGCAACTGGCGCGAGCTGGGCGGCGATGATCTGACCGTTGAACTGCATGCGCGCGACGATCAGTCCGGCACCTATGACACCTTCAAGGAACTGGTACTCGGCACTCAGAACAAGACGCTCGCCGGCAGTGCCTTGCGTTATGAATCCAATGACCAGCTTTCCCAAACGGTCATCAGCCGCCCTGGTGCTATCGGCTTCGTGGGCCTCGCTTCGGTGGGGAGCGCCAAGGCGCTGGCGATTGCCGACGGCGACTCGGAGCCCATGCTTCCGTCCACCGCGTTGGTCGCGACCGAAGACTATCCGCTGTCGCGCCGTCTGTTCCTCTATGCCAAGCCTACTGCCCAGTCGGACTGGACACGGGCCTATCTCGACTTTGCCCATAGCGCCGCCGGGCAGGCCATCGTCGAAAAGGCCGGCTACGTCGCGCAGGCAATCACTGCGATAAAGCTGCCGGCCCAACCCGACATGCCACAGCTTTACCAAGACCTGGCCAACGATGCCCGGCGGCTGACCGTCAACTTTCGTTTCGACGAGGGCAGCGCACGGCTGGATAACAAGGCTCAACGTGATATCGGACGCTTGATCGATTATCTCCAGCGTGCTGACAAACAGATGAACGCCGCGGTGCTGGTGGGCTTCGGCGATGCGCGAGGGGACTCGGCGCGTACCGAGCTGCTGTCCAAACTCCGCGCGATGGCGGTGCGTCGCGAGTTAGCGCGTGGTGGAATTCTGGTTAAAGATATCAATGGGTTGGGTGATCAACTTCCAGTGGCTTCTAATACCCCGTCAGGCCGGGTCAAGAACAGGCGCGTAGAGGTCTGGCTTTACTGAAATGCCTAGATCGCGGCTTGTTTTCTACCACTACTCCACAGCCGATTTGGATGTATCGCCAGCAAGCAGATGGCTGAGCACCGAGCGCATCTTGCCGGCCTTGACCGGCTTGTTCAGCACCGGCACGCCGAGGCCCTGCAACTGCTTGCGGCACTGGTCGCTGCGATCAGCGGTGATCATCACCACCGGAATCGCCTCGCCGAAGCGCTCACGCAATGCCTGCGCCACCTCCCAGCCAGTGACACCTTGGTCGAGATGGAAGTCGGCCAGGATCAGCTCCGGCGCCTGCCCGCCCAGCACGGCAATCGCTTGCGCCTGATCGGTCGCCGTGAGGACTTCGCAGCCCCACTGGCCGAGCAGCGCGAACATGCTATGCAGAATGCTCAGCTCGTTATCCAGCACCAGCAGCCGCCGTCCCGGCAAGGGATCACCCAGTTGCGGCACGCTGACCAGCGTCTCGATATTGCGCCTGGGCATGGATTCACTCAGTGGCACCTCGATGCAAAAAACCGAGCCGCGCCCCGGTTGCGACCTGACCTGGATGCGGTAGTCGAGCATCTTGGCGATGCGCTCGACGATGGCGAGCCCTAGGCCGACGCCCCGCCGCTCGGCCGCGCGCTCGACCCCGAGCTGATTGAATTCAAGGAAGATCGATTGCAGCTGGTCCTCGGCGATGCCGCGCCCGCTATCCCAGACCTCGATGCGCAGCGAACCGCCGCGCTTGCGCGCGCCGAGCAATACCCGACCGCGTTCGGTGTAACGGCAGGCATTGCTGAGAAAGTTGCGCAGGATGCGGCTCAGCAGGCGGAAATCGGTCTGGATCGCATAGCGCGGAATGAAGTGGACGAGCTGCAGCCCCGCCGCCTCGGCGACCGGCTGGAACTCCGAAACCAGCGGCAACAGCACTTCGTCGAGGCCATAGCTGTCGATGTCCGGCTTGATCGCGCTCTGGTCCAGCTTGGAGATATCCAGCAGGTCGGTGAGCAGGTCCTCCGCGCCTTCCAACGCCTGGTGCGCCCGCAGCACCAGGTTGCGCTCGGCACTCGGCAAGTCCCGTTCGCACAGGGTGGAGATCAGCAGCCGCGCCGCATTCAACGGTTGCAGCAAATCGTGGCTAGCGGCAGCCAGGTACTTGTCCTTGCTGAGGTTGGCCGCTTCAGCGGCATCGCGGGCTTCGCGCAATTCGCAGGTGCGTTCGGCAACGCGCTGTTCCAGCTGCTCGTTGAGCTGCAGCAACCGCTGTTGCGCTTGCTTGCGCTCGGTGATGTCGGCGACGAAGCCTTCCACCAGGCCGTCTTCGTCCGGTTTGAGCAGCAGGTTCATCATGACGTCGATGAAACTGCCGTCCTTGCGCCGCAACCGGGTTTCGTAGCCGAACAGGCCCAGCTGACTGCTCAGGGTATGACGAATCTGCAGCAGCTCTTCTTCACCACCGATGAACAGGTGATGCGACAGATCGGTCAGCGCCCACAGCGCAGCCTCGGGACTTTCATAGCCGAGCATGCGCGCCAAGGCCGGGTTGGCGGCACGAATGCCCTCCTGCAGGCTGGCCTGGAAGATGCCATGCACCGCATGCTCGAACAGCCATTTGTAGCGATTGCGCTCGGCTTCCAGCTCCTCCAGGCGGCTCAGCAGTTCGGGGTAATGGCTCTTGCGCGCCGAATGGCTACCGAAGCCGAGCAGCTGGGTCAGGGCCTGCTGTTGATCGTCAGAGGGCTTCGGCATAGACGACCTCGACATCGCGCTGGGTCGAAGAACGTGGATTGGTAAGGATGCAGGGGTCCTGCATCGCATGCTGCGAAAGGAAGGGGATATCCGACAGGTCGACGCCATGCAGGCCGAGGCTTTCCTTGAAGCCGATCGACTGCTTGAGGCTGATCAGATGTTGCACCAGGCGCTCGCGAATCTGCCGGTGGTTCAGGCCGCGCGTATCAATACCCAGCGTCTGGGCGACGATTTTGAAGCGATCCGGCGCGGCGTCGTAGTTGAATGCCACCACGTGCTCGACCAGCACCGCGTTACACAGTCCGTGAGGCAAGTCGAGATAGCCGCCGAGGCTGTGGGACATGGCATGCACGGCGCCCAGAATCGCGTTGGAGAACGCCAGCCCGGCCTGCATGCTGCCGAGCATGATCTGCTCGCGCAGGGCGATATCCGCCGGATTGGCGATCATCTGCACCAGATTGCCGTTGATCAGCCGCATGGCCTCCAGCGCGTGGGGATCGGTCAGCGGGCCGTTACCGGTGGAGACGAACGCCTCGATGGCGTGCACCAGCGCGTCGATGCCGGTACAGGCGGACAGGAAGGGATCCATGCTCGCGGTGGTTTCCGGGTCGATCAACGAAACGTCCGGCACAGCCGCCTTGCTGACGATGGAGAACTTCATCCGCTCGTCCTGGTTGGAGATGATCACGAACTGCGACACGTCGGCCGAGGTACCGGCCGTGGTGGGGATCAGGATCAGCGGCGGGCTGGGGACGCGCAGGGTATCTACCCCTTCGAACTCGATGATATGGCGACCGTGGGCGACCACGATGCCGATGCCCTTGGCGCAATCCATCGGGCTGCCGCCGCCCACCGCGACGATCACGTTGCAACCTTCGTTGCGATAGACCTCGGCGCCGAGCATCACCTCTTCGCAACGCGGGTTGGGCGATACATCGGTGAACAGGTGGTGTTCGACGTTCTGCCGCTCGAGGCTGGCCTGCACGTCGGCTACCCAGCCAGCAGCCACCACACCGGGGTCGGAAACCACCAGCACCTTGCGCGCGCCGAAGTTGCTGGCACAGGTGCCGACGCTGTGACGGCAACCGGCACCGAAGATGATTTCAGGGGAAACGAATTTACGCTGGAGGCTGATATTCGGGCTCATCACCGTGGCCTTTATTATTTTTGTAACAACCGCGCAAGCCTACTGGATTGGTCGGGTAAAGCAATGCACTCAAGGAATAGCGTGCGTAGGTCCGTCCCGTTTCGTTGCATAACCCGACGCGGCTTCGGCGAAACGGGATCAGAGCTAGGGTTGGCTTCCCAGACGAGCGTCGTTCAAAGCAGCGCTTGGTAGAAGCGTCATTCACGCTGAAGCGCATCAGCCAGATTGGCGGCGTTGCGAAAGCCGTGGCGTTCCACCGGATGCAGCTGATAGGCGGCGGTGGGTCAACAACAGACCGCCACCGGCCAGGGGCTGATAGCTGGCAGTACCTAACTGCCATGGGGCCGGGGTACGGTCAAAATCACCGGTGCGCGGAGCGCACCCTACGGCTGACTCAGGCATGTTTCCGTAGGGTACGCTCGGCGCACCGCCAAACTCACGCACCACAAGCCGCCCTCCGCTCTCGCGCCAAACCATCATGATCGCTCAGGCAATAAAGAATCCCGTCCTCGGCAAAACGCGGCTGTTGCAACCCGCCAGTACCTGAGCGTGCAATGCGCATCCGCCGGGTCGTACTCGATCCAGAACAGCCCGCGATGACCGGCCCGCAGCTCGGCGAAGTCCTGGCTGGTGGCGGCAGCCCGCTCGGCACTCCACTCGCTGGGCCAGGAGCCATAGGGAACAGCGGTTTTGCTCATGGTTGCTCCATCGTCCGGCGACCGGAGCTACCAGGTCAGACCTTGAGGATGAGTTTCGACGCTTTCTCGTTGCGGTAGCGTAGTTGATCGAGGCCCGGCGCGTTCTGCTCGGCCTGTTCGCGCGCAGCGAGAATCTTGCCGTGCTGCGCCGACTTGCTGCACACCGGGTCGGCATTCGCGGCGTCGCCGGTGAGCATGAACGCCTGGCAACGGCAGCCACCGAAGTCCTGTTCCTTCTCGTCGCAACTACGGCAGGGTTCGGGCATCCAGTCGTAGCCGCGAAACTTATTGAAGCCGAAGGAATGCCGCCAGATGTATTCGATGCTGTGCTCGCGCACGTTGGGAAACTCCACCGGCAGCTGGCGCGCGCTGTGGCACGGCAATGCGGTGCCGTCGGGAGTGACGTCGAGAAACAGGTTCCCCCAGCCGCTCATGCAGGCCTTGGGGCGCTCTTCGTAATAGTCGGGCGTCACGAAGATCAGCTTGCAGGGATGATTCTCGGCGGCGAGCCGCTCGCGCCACTGGTTGGTGATGCGTTCGGCCCGCTCCAGTTGCGCCTTGCTCGGCAACAGGCCGGCGCGGTTCAGCTCGGCCCAGCCGTAGAACTGGCAGGTGGCCAGCTCGACGAAATCCGCTTCCAGCTCCAGGCACAGCTCGATGATGCGCTCGATGTTGTCGATGTTATGCCGATGGGTGACGAAGTTGAGCACCATCGGGTAGCCATGCCGCTTCACCGCGCGGGCCATTTCCAGCTTCTGCGCAAAGGCCTTCTTCGAGCCGGCCAGCAGGTTGTTCACCTCTTCGTCGGCGGCCTGGAAGCTGATCTGGATATGGTCCAGCCCGGCTTCGGCGAAGCGGGCGATCTTCTCTTCGGTCAGGCCGATGCCCGAAGTGATCAGGTTGGTGTAGTAACCCAGCCCGCGGGCCGCCTCGATCAGCTCGGCCAGGTCCTGGCGCACCAGCGGCTCGCCACCTGAAAAACCCAGCTGCGCCGCGCCCATCTCCCGCGCCTGGCGGAACACCTCGATCCACTCGGCGGTACTCAGCTCCTCATGGCTGCGGGCGAAATCCAGCGGGTTAGAGCAGTACGGGCATTGCAGCGGGCAGCGGTAGGTCAGCTCGGCGAGCAGCCACAGCGGCGGACCGGGTTCGTAGCCGGGTTTAACGAAGCTCGATCCAGAACCGTTCAACGGCCACCTCCAGGAATGCCAGGATGTCTTCTTCGATGGCCTCCGCGCCGGGGAAACTCCCCTGCAGATCGGCAACGATTCCTCCTACCGTACGGGCGCCGTCGACCCGTTTGAGTATCTCGGCGGCGCTGTCGTTGAGCTTGATCATGCCCTCCGGGTAGAGCAAAACGTGACAGCCTTGCGCCGGCTCGAACTGGAAGCGATAACCGCGGCGGAAGACCGGGACTTTCAGCAGAATGTTCTCGTTCATGTCAGTTCACTTGCCAAATACGGGTGGCCATACACGCTGCGCGGGGTTTCGCACTCACAACGTAATGCCGTTATGCCAAACCCGCTCACGGGTCACGGTGTGGTACGGCGGACGGCCCAATTCGTACGCCATGCTCATGGCATCGAGCATGCTCCACAACACGTCCAGCTTGAACTGAAGAATGTTCAGCATGCGCTCCTGCGCGTCACGCGTGCGGTAGTGGCCGAGCGTGATGCGCAGCCCGTGCTCGACGTCACGACGCGCTTCCTTCAAGCGCTTGCGGAAATAGTCATAACCGGAGGCATCGATCCAGGGGTAATGCTGCGGCCAGGCATCCAGGCGCGACTGGTGGATGGTCGGTGCGAAGAGCTCGGTCAACGAGCTGCTGGCCGCCTCCTGCCAGGAGGCGCGGCGCGCGAAGTTGACATAAGCATCCACTGAGAAACGCACGCCGGGCAGCACCAGCTCCTGCGACAGCACCTGCTCGCGGTCGAGCCCCACGGCCTCGGCCAGCCGCAGCCAGGCCTCGATGCCGCCCTCCTCGCCGGGCGCGCCATCATGGTCGAGGATGCGCTGGACCCACTCGCGGCGCGCGTCGCGATCCGGACAGTTGGCCATGATCGCCGCATCCTTCAGCGGAATGCAGACTTGGTAGTAGAAACGGTTGGCCACCCAGCCCTGGATCTGCTCACGGGTGGCCTGCCCGGCGTACATCGCTCGATGAAAGGGGTGATGAATATGGTAGTAATCGCCCTTGGCACGCAGCGCCTGTTCGAATTCGACGGGGGTCATGGCTGGCAGGGTCATCGCGGCTTCCTTTGCTATTCCCAGTTGGTAATACACGCGTGGGGAGGATTGCTCTCGTAGGGTGCGATCTGCGCACCATCAATTCCGAAGTAGTCCGGTGCGCGAAGCGCACCCTACATTCGGCGCAGCTACAACTCGATGCTCATGCCATCGAAGGCCACTTCGATGCCGTGCTCGTCGAGAATGGCGCGCTCGGGCGAGTCCTGGTCGAGAATCGGGTTGGTGTTGTTGATATGAATGAGGATCTTGCGCGCCGCCGACAGGCCGTCGAGCACCTCGATCATGCCGCCCGGGCCGCTCTGAGGCAGATGGCCCATTTCGCTGCCCAGTTTGTCGCCGACCTCACGCACACGCATTTCGTCGTCGCGCCAGAGCGTACCGTCCACCAGCAGACAATCGGCGCCGCGCATGGTGCCCAGCAGCGCCTCGCTCACCTGGCCCAGGCCCGGCGCATAGAACAGCTTGCCGCCGGTGCGGCGATCTTCGATGAACAGGCCGATGTTGTCGCCCGGATGCGGATCGTTGCGGTGCGGCGAATACGGCGGCGCCGAACTGCGCAGCGGAATCGGCGTGATGACGAGGCTCGGACAGGCCGGAATGACGAAGCTGCCGTCCAGGGCGATGGGGTTCCAATTCAAGCCACCATTCCAGTGCTCGAGCATGTTGAACAATGGAAAGCCGGTGGTCAGGTCCTGGTAGACCATCTCGCTGCACCAGACCTCATGTGGGCAGCCTTCGCGCAGCGTCAGCAAGCCGGTGGTGTGATCGATCTGACTGTCGAGCAGGATGATCGCGCCGATCGCCGTATCGCGCGGCTTGCGCGCCGGCTGCAAGGCGGGAAAGGCCTCCAGTTGCGCACGGATATCCGGCGAGGCGTTGCAGAGAATCCAGTCCACGCCGTTATCGCTGATGGCGATGGACGACTGGGTACGTGCCAGTCCGCGCAACGTACCGGCGCGCAGGCCGGCACAGTTGGAGCAATTGCAATTCCACTGAGGGAAACCACCGCCTGCAGCAGAACCGAGAATCTGGATGAACATGCACTTCCCCCGATTGATAGAACCCCGGCCGAAGCCGGGGCGGAACAGTCAACGATTGGCGAAGTACATGGTCACTTCGAAACCAATACGCAGATCGCTGTACTCGGGTTTAGTCCACATGGGTCGTTCCTCTTCTTATGAAGCCGGAGAATTCCGGCAGATTTGAGTTAACCATCAGGCCCGACACCCCCGAATGCTACTTTCGAACGAGTTTCGGTCCTGATTTGGTAGCGTGTCAGCGACACCTGTACGCCTGTCCGCTCCACATGTCGCATTCTTGCGACGGCTGTGCCGACATCCGCACTCTGCGGCCTACCTCTGACCGCTCAAGCTCGGGACTTGCGGTGACGCCGAGTGCTCCCGGCATATCACTTGCTGTATCCGTGCCATCTCCGACGGATGGATGACAGAAAGAGCCGCTGAAGAAGTCTATGGTTGAAGCGTTCGGTCAGCCGCTGGTTCGACAAAAAACAACAAGACGTCGGGACGTGCCCCCAGGCCCGTCATCGGCCACTGAGGATCACAATGAATTTGCATGCTTCGGATAATGCCAGCGAACTCGCAGCCTTCGTGGCTGATCACTTTCCCGAACGTGGCATTCAACCGGACGGCTTGATTGCTCAGTCCTGGTACCGAAGCGTTACCCAGCACCGCCTCAACCCGCGCGGACGCTGCGAGAAGAACATTCTCACCGCTGCCGAGATCCGCCAGCACCAGGCTCAGCATCAGGAGTATCTGGCTGTCGCCAGCCAGGGCGTCACCGGCCTGGCCAAGCGCGTCGTGCAAGCCGGCTTCTCCGTGCTGCTCAGCGACGAGGGCGGCGTCACGCTGGATGCGCGCCTGCCCGCACAGCGCGACCTCTACACTCAGTCTGGGCTAATCATCGGTGCGCGCTGGGACGAATCGGTCGCCGGTACCAACGGCATCGGTACTGCCCTTGCCGCGACCCAGGCGCTGACCATCCACCGTGAGGAGCACTTCCTCGCCACGAACTTCCGCCTGAGCTGCTCGGTATCGCCAATCTTCGACGCCCAGGGCCAGCTGCGCGGCTGCCTCAACGCCACATGCCTGAACAGCGATGGCCCCAAGGAAGCGCAGTACCTGACCCTGCAATTGGTGATCATGTACGCGCGGCTGATCGAGAACGCCCACTTCCATCAGAGCTACCGCGATCGCCTGACATTGGCCATCAAGCCACGGGACGACATCACCGATCTTGCCAATGAACAGTTGTTGGCCCTGGACGAACAAGGACGGGTGATCGGTGCCAACCGCGCCGCCTTCGTCGCCTACGAGCAAGGCCATGGAAGCGCCCTGCTCGGCCGGCCCATCGATAGCCTACTGCCGGCCAACGTCAATGAACTGCTCAGCATGACCAACGGCGGAGCCCGTGGCGTGCGACTGCGTTCCCTGCAGGGCGAGGCGCTGATGGATGTTGGCTTGCGCATTCCCGCGAACCATCTGCGCTCCGCGCGTCCGACGTCAGATGCGTGCGCTCGCACCCCGGCAAGCGAGCATCCCGACCTTGAACATCTCGGCGGAAGCGACCCGCAGTTGCAACTGGGCGTGCGGCGAATCCGCAAGGTGATCGATAAAGGTATCCCTATCCTCATCACTGGCGAGACAGGCACCGGCAAGGAAGCCTTCGCGCGGGCCGTCCATCAGGCCAGCGCCCGGCGAGGCGGTCCTTTCATCGCCCTCAATTGTGCCGCCATCCCGGAAACTCTGATCGAGAGCGAACTCTTCGGCTACCGTAGCGGCAGCTTCACAGGTGCCAGCAAGAAAGGCATGAAGGGCAAGCTGGAGCTGGCCAACGGCGGCACGCTGTTTCTCGATGAGATCGGCGATATGCCGGCGCATTTGCAAACCCGTCTACTGCGGGTGCTGGCAGAGCGAGAGATCTTTCCCTTGGGTGCCGAGACGCCGGTGCCGCTGGATGTGCAGGTGGTGTCCGCCACGCATCAGGATCTGCACGGGATGATCCAGGCCAGGCTGTTCCGCGAGGATCTGTTCTATCGACTCAGCGGCATGACCCTGGCGCTGCCGGCCTTGCGCGAGCGCAGCGACCGCGCCGAGCTGATTCACAACCTGCTCAGCGCTCAGGCCGACGCTGATGGATTACGTCTGGACGAAGCGGCACGCCAGCGCCTTCTCAACCATCCCTGGCCTGGCAATATCCGCCAGTTGCTCAATGCGCTACGTTACGCCGTGGCCCTGGCCGAAGACGGTGTGATCGATTGCGATTGCCTACCTGCCGAGCTGCATCAACCGTCCCTTCCCGCTCCGGCCGCGCCGCCGGCGCCAGCAGCCACCCTGGCCGACCAGTTGGGCGACGACGAAGCGCGCCATCTGCTGGCAGTCCTGCGGCAATACCGTTGGAACATCAGCGCGGCAGCCGAAGCCAGCTCCGTTTCCCGCTCGACGCTGTACCGCAAGATGAAAAAGCACGGCATCGTCCAGCCCAATGAGATGTTCTAGCTCTGAGTTGCAGGAGAGACTCAGCACGCCATGGAGCGAGCTGACCGCAGATGGCGAATGGCGATACCTAGGAAGGCTTTCCGTGCCTCGCCATCCTGGCGCCGTGCCTCACTGAAATAGTGCTCGGCAGTTCGAGGTCCGAGCTTTCCGCGGCTCTCCAGGGGCGAGTCCTGATTCGCTGGTCTTACCCTGAAGAAGGAAGATGGGTATGAGGCCGCCCAAGGCGGCCCTTACCTTTACTGCTGGATATAAACCACATGCGTACGGGTGTACTCATAGAGCCCGTGCTTGCCGTCCGCCCCGCCGATCCCCGACTTTCGAGTGCCAGCATGAAAGCCCTGCATCGCTTCGAAGTTCTCGCGGTTGATGTAGGTTTCGCCGAAATCCAGCCCAGCGGCCGCTTTCATCGCGGTGGACAGGTCGCGGGTGTAGATCGACGAAGTCAGGCCGTACTCGCAGTCGTTGGCCAGTGCAATGGCTTCCTCCAGGTCGTCGATGATCTGGATTGGCAGCACCGGGCCGAAGATCTCCTGACGCATGATTTCCATGTCCTGCGAGCAGTTGGCAAGGATCGTCGGCTGGTAGTGGAAGCCCTGGCCTAAGTCAGCGACCTGGCCGCCAGTGATCAGCTGGGCGCCCTGATTCTGGGCGGTTCTGACCATTTGCTCGACCTTGCGTAGTCCGGCCTCGTTGATAAGTGGGCCCATCTCTACATCCGCCTGCGCGATCGGGTCGCCGTAACGGGTTTCAGCCATTGCGCCGGAGATGCGTTCGATGAACTGGTCGGCCACGCCTCGCTGCACGTAGACGCGCTCGGCGCAGTTGCACACCTGGCCGGTGTTGATGATTCGCGAGGCGCGAATAGCGTTGATCGCCAGCTCCAGATCGGCATCGTTCATAACGATCGCAGGTGCCTTGCCGCCAAGCTCGAGGTTGAGTTTGGTGACGTTAGGCGCCGCAGCGGCCATGATCCGCGAGCCGGTGCCAACGCTGCCGGTGAAGCTGATCATGTCGATCCCGCTGCTCGTGGTCAGCGCGCCACCGACACCGGCGCCGCTGCCACAGACCACGTTGAAGACGCCCCTCGGCAAGTCGGTCTCGGCCACCAGTTTGGCGAATTCGAAACAGTTGTTCGGGGTTTCTTCGCTGGGCTTGATCACGATGGTATTGCCGGTGACCAGCGCCGGCGCCATCTTCCGCGCGATCAGGAAGAATGGGAAATTCCACGGCAGGATGCCGGCTACCACGCCCAGCGGTTTACGGAATAGGAAAATGTTCTCACCTGGGCGGTCGCTGGTGATGATTTCACCTTCGATACGCCGCGCCCACTCGGCCATGTAATCCATGTAGTCGGCCGTGAAGTTGACCTCCACCAGTGCCAAGCTCTGGATCTTGCCCTGTTCTTCGGTAATCACGCGAGCCAGACGCTCGGCGTTCTGGCGAATCTTGCTGGCGATGGCACGCAGATAGCTGGCGCGCTCGATGGCCGGTTTGTTGGACCACTCCTTTTGCGCGGTGCGCGCAGCCGCGATGGCGCGCTCTGTGGTGGCTGCGTCCGATTCTGGCACGCGGGAAAGCACGGCGCCGTTGGCCGGGTTGCGCACTTCGACGAGGTTGTCGCAGGCGACGAATTCGCCGTCGATGTAGTTCTGATAGGTGATTGCGTCGGTCATATCGCTCTCCGTGGCTTCAGTTGCTTGCGGTTTTCTGAGTCGGCTGCGGCAGGTCGTCCGGGCCGTGCTCGACGCGGTCGTGGGCGCGCTTGATCAGGTATTGATGGATCTGCTTCATCTGTTCCATGTCGAAGGCTTCGGCGAACGACGGCATGCCGTCGGGTATCCGAGCGCCGTGGAGGATGCCGAGGAACTGCTCGTGCTTTTCCGCGGTAAGCATGCGCAGATCCGGCAGCACACCGCCGCTGACCGCGTGGATACCGTGGCACTGTGAGCAATAACCGTCGTAGAGCTTGGCGCCGGCTTCGACCGTGGCGGCGTCGGCGGTCAGCGGTGGCGGCTCGGGTGCGTCTGCCCGTGGTGCTGGTTCCTGCAATTCGCCCGTACCGCCGAGCTTGTAAGTCAGCACTTGCGCATAAGGCTGCACGCCGGCCCGCAGCGACAAGGCCCCGGCGAAGGTGGAGAAAGCGCCGCCCCAGCCAGCCATGAAGGTCACGTACTGCTCGCCGTCGACGCTGTAGGTCACAGGTGCTGCCATCACGCCACTGGCGGCGGGCTGTTCCCATAGCTTCTTGCCGGTGTCGGCGGCGTAGGCGATGACGCGACCATCGGCGCTGCCCTCGAACACCAGGTTGCCGGCGGTTGTCAGGGTGCCACCGTTGAAGATGGTGACGTAGGGCACTTCCCAGGCCTGCTCCTGCTTCACCGGGTCCCAGGCGATCAGCTTGCCGGACCAGGTGTCGGCGTACTTGCCGAGGCCTTCGGGGTCCTCAGGCATCATCCCGGTCTTCAGGCCCAGCTGATACATGCTCTTGAATTTGTTGCGCGCCGGCGCGTCCGGCACGTGTTCGTACCAGGCGGACATGATGTGTGCAGGGATGTAGACGAGGCCCGTGTCCGGGTTGTAAGACATTGGGTGCCAGTCATGCGCGCCCCAGAAGCCGGGCTGGACCAGCTTGGCCTTCTTCTCGCCCTTCCAGTAGGCCGCGGCTTCGTCGTCGACGATGGGACGGCCAGTCTTCAGATCGACACCCTTGGCCCAGTTGATCGGCACGATGTTCTCGGCCGACAGCAGTTCGCCAGTGGCGCGGTCGATGACGTAGAAGAAGCCGTTCTTCGGCGCTTGCATCAGCACTTTGCGCTCTTTCCCCTCGATTTCGAGGTCAGCGAGAATCATGTGCTGGGTAGCGGTGTAGTCCCAGGCATCGCCAGGCGTGGTCTGGTAATGCCAGACGTATTCGCCGGTATCGGCGTTGACCGCGACGATGGAGGACAGGAACAGGTTGTCGCCCTTGCCTTCGCTGCGCCAGATCGGGTCCCACAGCGAGCCGTTGCCGACGCCTATGTAAAGCAGGTTCAGCTCGGGGTCGTAGGCGAAGGAGTCCCACGCGGTGCCACCACCGCCCTGTTCGACGAAGGCGCGGCCGTGCCAGGTCTTCTTCGCGATTTCCATGCCTTTGCCTTCGGCGGGCTTGTCCGGGTCGCCGGGCACGGTGAAGAAGCGCCAGGCCTGCTCGCCGGTCTCGGCATCGTAGGCGGTCACGTAGCCGCGTACACCGAACTCGGCGCCACCATTGCCGATCACGACCTTGCCATTGACCACTCGCGGCGCGCCGGTGATGGAGTAGCTGCGCGCTTTGTCGTTGCGGGTATCGACGGACCAGACGCGTTCGCCGGTCTTGGCGTCGATGGCTTCCAGGCGACCATCGAGCACGCCGACGTAGACCTTGCCTTTCCACACGGCAACGCCGCGGTTGATCGCATCACAACAGGCTTCGCCAGCGCGGGAGCGGTCGGACTGCGGATCGTACTTCCAGATCAGCTCCCCGCTGCGGGCGTCCAGTGCGTAGACGATGGAGAACGGGCCAGTGGTGTACATCACGCCATCGACCACGATAGGCGTGGCTTCCACGCCACGGTCGATGTCGAGCTTGTAACTCCAGGCCAGCCCCAGCTCGTCGACGTTCTCGGCTGTGATGTTCGTCAGCGGGCTGTAACGCTGCTCACCATAGTCACGACCGTGGCTCATCCAGTTGCCGGGTTCAGCGTCGGCATTGGCGATGCGTTTGCCGTCGACATCGGCCGCTAGCGCTACCGAAGAACAGGCCGCGCTCAACGCCAGCACGGTGAACAGGCTTTTCACGAACGAGGCGGCTGGCGGCGGCTCTGCGCCTCCACACCTTTGCAGGCCAGTAGGATTCATCAATGCGTCTCCAGTTCTTATTAGGGGCCGCAGCGTCGCGCCACGGTCCCTGAGATATCGCAATGGCTGTGCCAGCGTTACGCTTTATCGCTGGAGGGCGCGTGGATACTGGGCCTGATGATTGGATGAAAGCAGAAATGACTGCGCTGGCAGGCGGGCAGCTGTACCAGGGAAGGAACAGGCGAAGCGAGGAGTGGAACAGTTGTGTCAGGAATGAAAACAGTGCTCTGCCGAAAGCACTCTAGTGCAGAACCAGAGCCCGCACGTTCTTACAGCGTTCTTCTAAAAAAACGCGGCCAAAAGGCCGCGCTGCGAAACGAGCCGTCCGGCCGTCACGGGGATGATGGCTCGGAAAGGCTCGGCACACTCGGTGCCTGCCAAGTAACCGGCGCATTCGGGAGCGCACGCCGGAGCCCATCCATCAGAAGAAGCCGAGCGGATTGACGTCGTAGCTGACCAGCAGGTTCTTGGTCTGCTGATAGTGGTCGAGCATCATCTTGTGGGTCTCGCGGCCCACACCGGATTTCTTGTAGCCGCCGAACGCCGCATGCGCCGGGTACAGGTGGTAGCAGTTGGTCCAGACACGCCCAGCCTTGATGCCGCGGCCCATGCGGTAGGCGCGGTTGATGTCGCGGGTCCAGACGCCTGCACCCAGGCCGAACTCGGAATCGTTGGCGATGGCCAGGGCTTCGGCCTCGTCCTTGAAAGTGGTCACGGCCACCACCGGCCCGAAGATCTCCTCCTGGAACACGCGCATCTTGTTGTGGCCCTTGATCAGGGTCGGCTGCACGTAATAGCCGGTCGCCAGGCTGCCTTCGAGCTTCTCGGCGGCGCCGCCGGTGAGGATCTGGCCGCCTTCCTGGCGGGCGATCTCCATGTACGAGAGGATCTTGTCGAACTGTTGCTCGGACGCCTGGGCGCCGACCATGGTCTCAGTGTCCAGCGGGTTGCCGCGTTTGATCTGCTGGATCTTTTTCATCACCACCTCCATGAAGGGTTCGAAGACCGACTCCTGGATCACCGCACGCGACGGGCAGGTGCAGACCTCGCCCTGGTTGAAGAACGCCAGCACCAGGCCTTCGGCGGCTTTCTCGATGAAGGCCGGCTCGGCCTGCATGATGTCTTCGAAGAAGATGTTCGGGCTCTTTCCGCCCAGCTCCACGGTGCTCGGAATGATGTTCTCGGCAGCGCAACGCATGATGTGCGAACCCACCGGCGTCGAGCCGGTGAAGGCGATCTTGGCGATACGGGTGCTGGTGGCCAGTGCCTGGCCGGCTTCACGACCAAAGCCCTGGACGATGTTCAGCACGCCCGGCGGCAACAGGCCGTCGATGATTTCGGCGAAGACCATGATCGACAGCGGGGTTTGCTCGGCGGGCTTCAACACCACGCAGTTGCCGGCGGCCAGCGCTGGCGCCAGCTTCCAGGCCGCCATCAGCAGCGGAAAGTTCCACGGAATGATCTGCCCGACCACACCCAGTGGCTCATGGAAATGATAAGCGGCGGTGTGCTCGTTGATCTCGGCGGCGCTGCCTTCCTGGGCGCGGATGCAGCCGGCGAAGTAACGGAAGTGGTCGGCAGCCAGCGGCACGTCGGCGTTCAGCGTTTCTCGCACGGCCTTGCCGTTGTCCCAGGTCTCGGCAATAGCGAGCTTTTCCAGGTTGGCCTCGATGCGGTCGGCGATCTTAAGCAGCATCAGCGCACGGTCCTGTACCGAGGTCTTGCCCCAGGCATCGGCGGCGGCGTGGGCGGCATCCAGAGCCCTCTCCACGTCTTCGGCGCCGGAGCGCGGGAACTCGGCGATCACTTCACCATTCACCGGCGAGGTGTTGACGAAATACTCACCCTTGACCGGCGGCACGAATTCACCACCGATGTAGTTGCCGTATCGCGGCTTGAAGGAAACGACGGCGCCTGCGGTACCAGGTTGGGCGTAAATCATGATGGGCCTCTCTTTCTTCTGCGTGTCAGAGCCTGCGCCAGAACGGACGCAGGGCATGGACCGATCTTAGGCAGCGCCCCACCACCCCCGGTATGCGCCCATGGCAGCGAGACGCTCCTCATTTGGTAGTAGATGCCAAGGGCTCTGCGGAGCTGCGATGCAATGTCCGGCGCGCGGAGCGCACCCTACTTTGCATGAGCTCCGGCCTAGCCTGTAGGGTGCGCTCCGCGCACCAGGGGGCTTCGTCGCGGGGTCGGTGCGCGGAGCGCACCTACAACTGAGCGGCTGTCTTTTAATCATCCACCCGCTGCAGCTGCCGAGCTTCGTATTTCGGATAGAGATGGCTGACGCTACGGATCAGTTCGTAGCGTGTCAGGCTGATGCCGGCGAAGCGCGTGGGCATCGGGCTCTGGATGACTTCGTTCATGTCGGCACCGGTGGCCGCAGTGTCGCGCAACAGACCGTCGAGCCAGCCCAGGTAATCGCGCATCTGCTCGAACGGCGCGCTGTCACGGCTCAACGGGCCGTGGCCGGGCACCAGCAGTTTCCAGGGCGTGGCTTCGAGACGATCGAGATCCGCCAGCCATACATCCAGCCCGGGGCTATTGGGTGTGGTCAGGGCACGTTGGTAGAAGAGGATGTCACCGGCGAAGAGCACGCCACTGATTTCATCAAGAACCGCCAGGTCAGCACCGGTGTGGCCGTGCAATTGCAGCAGGCGCAGCCTGTGTTCACCGACTTCCAGCAGCCCAGGCTCCAGCTTTTCGTTCGGCAGCACCACCTCGGTGCCGCGCATCCAGTCGCCGACCATCCGGTACATGTTCTCGGCCATGGCATCGCCCTGCTCGCGCAGCAGATCGGCCGTCCCGGCAAGCGCGGCGATGGGCACGTCAGCGAACGCTTGGTTGCCCAGCACATGGTCGGGATGGTGATGGGTGAGCAGCACCTTGATGACGGGACGATCGGTAACCTCGGCGATAGCGGCGCGCATGGCTTCGCCGTAGCGTCTGGAAGGACCACTGTCTATAACCACGACACCGGCTGAGGTCACGATGAAGCCGGTGTTGACGATATTGCCGCCGTTGCGTGGGTCGAAGTTGTCCGTCGAGCCTTCCAGCAGCCAGACGTTTTCGGCGATCTGGCGCGGCTGCAGCCGATATTGCAACTCGGCCTGTACAGGCAGCGCCAGGCAGAACGCGAGGGTCAGGATAAGCAAGCGCATGTCGTTTCCTTGCCGGGAAAGCCGGTGCGCGGAGCGCACCCTACAAAAGCAGCGGGTCTTACAATGCCGCCTCGAACTCGTTGCCGTTGTTGTCGCGCAACCACAGGCGGGTGCCTTGCTGGCCTTTCACTTCCAGGCTCAGCGTCGGGTTCTCGCTGACGGCCGGATACAGCTCCAGCGTCGCCAGTACGTTGCCCTCGGTATCGCGCAGCTCGGCCTGGTTTAGGAAGAATTCGGGAATGCCGCTAATCAAGCCGTTGTCCATCGGGTGCGATACCTGCAATCGCAGGCGGCTGCCAGTACTACGCTCGAAGCGACCGCCCACTACCCTTCCCAGCCGCTTTTCCCATCCGGGCTGGGTGCGCACTACGCTTGGCGCCGAACAGCCCCCGCCAGCGGCATCCACCCGGGCCGAGCCCACGTGCCAGACGCCATCTCGGGTCAGAACCGCCGCGCGAATGGGCGTGGCCTGCTCCACGCGGAAGCGAATCGCCACCAACGGCAGTACCTGTTCGCCGGGGCTGAAGCTGAACACGCGTGGAATGGGGTTGAGTTCGGCCCAGGCCTCGATACGCACCACTTCATCGCCCAGGGCGCGGGCATCGATGTGCATCGGCACCTGGCGCGCATCCTCGGCGAAGGGCGGCACAAGCACCTGTACGCGGTCGTCGAACACGTAAGGCTCGCCGTTCAGCACGCGCTCGTGGTGGTGCTCCCACATGACCGATTGCAGCGGGTCGGTGTCGGCCGCGAACAGGCCGTCGGTTCTAACGGTCAGCACGAGTGCCAGCAGGATTCGCATGTTCATGTCGTATCTCCGGCGGCGGATCGGCATGGCAGCCCCGTGATCTTTTCGGATGAGCTGTCCGCCTGCACGAAGCAGCACGGTTTTTTCGTAGGGTGCGCTTGGCGCACCGCCAGACCTCGGTGCGTGCGGTGCGCGGAGCGCACCCTACATTTTTCACCCGCATCACTGCTTGGTCGCTTCGCTCTCTATATAGGTACGGATGGCCCACAGCGCTTCCTGGCTGAGCGTATCGGCCATGCGTGGCATGTACACCGCGCCGTCTCGCACCGCGCCGTTGATCACGCGCTCCTTGTACCACTCGTCACCGCTTATATCGGCTTCCAGCTCACGCAGATCCGGCGCGATGCCGCCTGAGATCGCTTCCAGACCATGGCAGCGGGCGCAGTTCTGGTTGTAGGCAGAAGAGCCAATTTCTACAGCAAGGTCGTGGTGCTCGCCCGGTTCACGATAGGGGTTTTCATCCACCCACTCTTCACCAAGAGCGGGCAGGCCCTTGGTCTCTACGGCATGGGGAACGACATCACCATGAGCCAGGGCCAGACCGGTTACAGCGATAAAGCCTGCAGCCACAAGTGCGCGCATAGGGTTCTTATTGTTCATGACTAACCACCTCGTTTCGTGAATCCGTGCAAGGCAGCCCCCTTCCGGGAGCGCATGGCGACCATGTTGGCGGTGGTGTCGGGTTGACTGAATCCTGCTTTGGAAGCCGGCGACTCCTCCCTTGGTAGCAAGCTTTCCCACCACCTTTGGCAGTGGGTCGAACAGCACTTGTGGAGCAAGGCCAAAACACCGGACGTTTGGGAAATATTCCCGGCGTTCGCGGGAATTTTTCCGTATCGGCGCCTGCGCCGCGCTTCCAATAATCGATTCGCCAAGCCGCTATCGGCAGTGTCAGACCCGCGTCTACACAGACCGAGCAGCGGCCTTGTCCGAACCGACCAAGGGAATCGCAACCATGACAACAAGATCGCACCCCGGCAGCAAACGTCCCCTCGCCTTAGCCGTGCAATGCCTGGCACTGGCTGGCAGCCTTGCAATGATCGGTGCCGCCCAGGCCACGCCGGTCAGCTGGGAAGACATCGCCAACGACCACATTTCGACCAACAACGTCCTGCAATATGGCTTGGGCACCCACGCCCAGCGCTTCAGCCCGCTGGCTCAGGTCAACGACAAGAACGTCTTCAAGCTGACACCCGCCTGGTCGTTCTCCTTCGGCGACGAGAAGCAGCGCGGACAGGAATCCCAGGCCGTGGTGCACGACGGCATCATTTACGTCACCGGCTCCTACTCGCGGGTATTCGCGCTGGATGCCAAGACCGGTAAGCGCCTCTGGAGCTACGCCCATCGCCTGCCCGACGACATCCGTCCCTGCTGCGATGTGGTCAACCGCGGCGTCGCCATTTATGGCGACAAGGTCTACTTTGGCACTCTCGATGCTCGCGTCGTGGCGCTGAACAAAGACACCGGCAAGGTCGTCTGGAACAAGAAATTCGGCGATCACGGCGCGGGCTACACCATGACCGGCGCACCGACCCTCGTGAAAGACGGCGAGACCGGCAAGGTGCTGCTGATTCACGGCAGTTCGGGGGACGAATTTGGCGTGGTCGGCAAGCTGTTCGCCCGCGATCCGGATACCGGTGAAGAAATCTGGATGCGTCCCTTCGTCGAAGGTCATGTGGGTCGCCTGAACGGCAAGGACAGCACCCCCACCGGCGACATCAAGGCGCCCTCCTGGCCGGACGATCCGAACTCCCCCACCGGCAAGGTCGAGGCCTGGAGCCAGGGTGGCGGCGCACCGTGGCAGAGCGCGAGCTTCGATGCCGAGACCAACACCATCATTGTCGGAGCCGGCAACCCGGCCCCGTGGAACGGCTGGGCACGCACCTCCAAGGATGGCAAGCCCCAGGACTACGACAGCCTCTACACGTCCGGCCAGGTTGGCGTCGACCCGAGCACCGGTGAAGTGAAATGGTTCTACCAGCACACGCCGAACGATGCCTGGGACTTCTCCGGCAACAACGAGCTAGTGCTCTTCGACTACAAGGACAAAGACGGCAAGACGATCAAGGCCACCGCCCACGCTGACCGCAACGGCTTTTTCTACGTGGTCGACCGTAACGACGGCAAGCTGCAGAACGCCTTCCCCTTCGTCGACAACATCACCTGGGCCAAAGGTATCGACCTCGAGACCGGACGCCCGATTGAAAACGAAGGCCAGCGTCCACCCAAGCCCGAGCCGGGCGAGAAGCACGG
Organism: Pseudomonas sp. MTM4; assembly: GCF_019355055.1. Taxonomy (NCBI): domain Bacteria; kingdom Pseudomonadati; phylum Pseudomonadota; class Gammaproteobacteria; order Pseudomonadales; family Pseudomonadaceae; genus Pseudomonas; species Pseudomonas sp. MTM4. Next base: position 540,129 of record NZ_CP048411.1, on the reverse strand, counting down.
CAAAGCAGTCGAGGTCTCCCCGCCCTTCCTCGGCGGCAAGAACTGGAACCCCATGGCCTACAGCCAGGACACCGGCCTGTTCTACGTGCCTGCCAACCACTGGAAAGAGGACTACTGGACCGAGGAAGTCAGCTACAAGAAGGGTTCGGCCTACCTTGGCCAGGGCTTCCGCATCAAGCGCATGTATGACGACCACGTTGGCATCCTGCGCGCCATGAACCCCACCACCGGCAAGGTGGAGTGGGAACACAAGGAGAAGCTGCCGCTGTGGGCCGGTGTGCTGGCCACCAAGGGCAACTTGGTGTTCACCGGCACCAGCGATGGCTACTTCAAGGCCTTTGACGCCAAGACCGGCGACGAGCTTTGGAAATTCCAGACCGGCAGCGGAATCATCTCCCCGCCCGTGACCTGGGAGCAGGACGGCGAGCAGTACATCGGCGTGACCGTCGGTTACGGCGGCGCAGTGCCGCTGTGGGGCGGCGACATGGCCGAGCTGACCAAGCCGGTCGCACAGGGCGGCTCGTTCTGGGTGTTCAAATTACCTGAGTGGGAAAACAAGACCGCCCAGCGCTGATGTCCCGGCCGTGCCCGCCTCATCGCGGACACGGCCTTTTCGCTAGATGCGAGCGCTCTCGTCGCCCGTAGGGTGCGCTTCGCGCACCAGCTTTTATTCTGAATCCGGTGCGCAGAGCGCACCCTACACATGCATGGGCCTCATATGAAACCGTCCAGCCTGATCCTTCCCTTGTTATTCGTTGCTGCCCCGTCTTTCGCCGACGACCAACCCCTGATCATTAACGGCTGCACACTCGAACCGGAAAGCCAGTGCACCAACGCCGACCTGCGCGGTGCCGATCTCAGCAATCAGGACCTGCGCAAGATCAACCTGGCCGGCGCCAATCTGTCCGGCGCCAACCTGCGCCACACTATTCTGGACCTGGCCAACCTTGAGAAGGCCAACCTGAGCGGCGCAACGCTCAACCGCGCCAGCCTGCAACAGTCCAACCTGCGCCTGGCCGATTTCACCAATGCCCAACTGGTAGCCATCCAGGGCTGGGGACTGTTCGCCCAGGCCGCGCAGTTCAAGGGGGCCAACCTCACCGGCGCCTACCTCGAATTTGCACGCATGAGCGGCGCCAAGCTGCACGACAGCAACCTGAGCGCCGCCGACCTAGAGATGACCTGGCTCAGCAAGGCCGACCTCAAAGGCGCCAACCTGACCGACGCCAACTTGCAAGAAGCAAAGTTCAACGACGCCAACCTCGAAAATGCCATCCTCACGGGCGCGCGCCGGCATTACGCAACCTTTCAGGGCACCAACATGGAAGGCTGCACGGATTGCCCGATGGACTGGGAAAAATAATTGCGAAAAGGGTGCGCTCCGCGCACCACATTCACCGAGGCCGCTGGTGCGCGGAGCGCATCCTACGAAAAGCCGATGCATTCAGATGCCTACCAAGTAATCAGCGACCCTACACAGGCACATACCCACAAACACTCCACCCGGTGGGTCGCCTCAGGAAACTTGTAATACCATTTTCCGCTCGCCGACGCGCAGCACGCCGGTATCGATGGCCAGGTGTACCAGTTCAGCATGGGAGCCGACCTGCAGTTTGCTCTTGAGCATGGTCAGGTAGTTGGAAACGGTCTTGCCGCTGATGCACAACTGCTCGGCGATCTGCCGGGCGGGTGTGCCCTTGGCGAGCATCACGAAAACTTCGAACTCACGCTGAGTCATGCCTTGCAGACGCGGGTCCGGTGAGCCGTAGTGGCCAGGATTGCGCGCCAGTTCGGTAGCCAGCGGCTGTTCGATATAGGCATGGCCGGAGAGAACGCGCCGCACGGCCTCGATCAGCACCTGTGGCGACGCCTTTTTGGTGATATATCCCGCCGCTCCGGTATCCAGCGCCTGGCGAACCAGTGAAAGCTCATCGTGCATGCTGAAAAACAGCACGCGTAGCTGCGGCAGCCGCTGGCGCAGCCGTCGCGTGGTCTCGATACCGCTGATACCTGGCAGGCCGATATCCATAATCACTAGGCTTGGGATGTCCCGCTGGCACTCGCCCAACGCCTGCTCGCCGTCGCAGGCTTCGCTCAGCTGTACCTCGGGCAGCACTGCACGCAGCAACGCGGCGCAACCCTGACGCACCATCGCATGGTCATCTACCAGAAGAATTTTCACAGGCTAGCCGCCTTCTCATAAGGGACGTTCAGGCCACTGTCGGCCATCAGGTCCGTGGTGCGCGGAGCGCACCCTATAAGGGTCTTGTACATCCGTAGGGTGCGCTCTGCGCACCGGCTAGTACCTCACGGGCTTCCGGCGCCAGTTCGTGCTACGGATAACCACATGCTAGAGCTTGGAAACACTCACCTGCCTACTACCTTGGTAGCGCCGGAGCCGTACTTTCTATGCAGTCCCGCTTGCGCCGCCGACGTCTTCCTTCCTGGTTGCGCGTTGGACGCGTGGCGATCTACTACTTTGGTACCGGTTTTCGCCTCCATCGTAGGATTTCAAAGCCAGCACCATTGTTCTGTAATCCTTTCATCGGAGCACACAGGAGCCCAGACGATGCCGCGTCTACCGTTACTGATCGTCATATTGACCTGCCTGGGCATCAACCAGACAGCATCGGCGCAAGCGGATGACGAGCTGTTCTCCGCCGAGGGTTACCGCCAGGCGCACTACCGCAGCCCGACGCCCGCCACCGCCGAAGGTGCGCAAACGCTGGACACCGCCTCGCTACGCACATTGCTGGATGACGAGCCGCAGCTGGTGCTGGTGGATGTCTATCGTCGCCAGTGGCTGGCCGGTCGCTTCATCGAAACCGAGGCGCACTCCAACCTGCCCGGCAGCGTCTGGCTGCCCAATACCGGGGATGGAGCCCTCACACCGGAATGGGCGGACTATTTCGCTAGGAACCTTGCCCGTATCAGCCGGGGGCGTTTCGACCAGCCGCTGGTATTCTACTGCCGCTCCGATTGCTGGCTGGGCTGGAACGCCACCCGACGGGCTCACGCACTGGGCTACACGAACCTTTACTGGTATCGCGATGGCGTGGACGGCTGGGAACAGGCCGGCCTGCCCCTGAGCCCCGCAACGCCGGAGGCTCTGAACGGTCCGGAATGATCCACCAAGCGTGCCGACCATAACCACAAAAAGAGGTGACCAGCCTTGTACAAGATATTGATTGCCGACGACCATCCGCTGTTTCGCGAAGCCATCCACAACGTCATCCGCGACGGCTTTCCTGACAGCGAAATTCTGGAAACCGCCGACCTCGACAGTGCCTTGGCCTTGACGCTCGAACACGACGACCTCGACCTGGTCCTGCTCGACCTCAACATGCCCGGCATGCATGGCCTGAACGGGCTGATCAACCTGCGCAACGAGGCGCCGACGATTCCGGTGGTGATCGTTTCCGCCGAGCAGGACAAGCAAATCGTGTTGCAGGCGATCACCTACGGCGCGGTCGGTTTCATCACCAAGTCTTCGCCTCGCGCACAGATGACCGAGGCCATCGAGCAAATTCTCAACGGCAACGTCTACCTGCCCTCGGACATTATCCGCAGCCAGAAAAGCGGCCGGCGCCAGACCAGCTACAACGAACCTTCGATCCCGCCCGAGCTGCTGCAGGCGCTGACCCGCAAGCAACTACTGGTGCTGGAGCGCATGACCAAGGGCGAATCCAACAAGCAGATCGCCTATAACCTCGACATCGCCGAAACCACGGTCAAGGCCCACGTCTCGGCGATCCTGCGCAAGCTCAACGTGCACAACCGCGTGCAGGCGATTCTCTCGGCCGGCGATATCGACTTCACCGCCTACCTGCGTCGCTGAGTCGGGGCGGGCTCTTCGGTGCGCGGAGCGCACCCTACAAGAGTCCTGCCCCTAGTAGGGTGCGCTCCGCGCACCAACAAGAGCCACACCGTCCTTCCTCCGTATCAGCGAAGCATGCCTACTCAGCCCGCCAGCCCATGCTCCAGCATGTGGCACATGGCGGTCTTGAGCTTCATCGGCCGTACCGGCTTGTGCATCAGCATGTGGCCCAGCTCGCGTACCTGCTGCTTGAGGTCGTTGCTGTAGTTGGCGGTGATCATCAGCGCAGGCAGCGGGCTGGCGCGGCGGGCGTTGACCTTGGCGACCACGTCGATGCCGGTGTGACCGTTGTCCAGGTGGTAGTCGGCGATCAGCAGATCGGCCTCGGCATGGAAGTCGTCCACCTGGCGCGCCAGATCTTCTTCCGACAATGCGGTGATCACCAAGCAACCCCAGCCTTCGAGCAGGGTGCGCATGCCGGCGCAGATCGCCGTGTCGTTATCCAGCACCCAGACCCGCGCGCCCTGCAAACGCTGCAGCACCAGCTCAGTGGTGGTCGGCTCGGCACGTGTCATGGGGGCGCGCTTGGCCAGCGGCACCTCGATGGCGAACCGGGACCCTCGCCCCGGCTGCGAGCTGACCTGAATGCGATGGCCGAGCATGCGCGCGATCTTCTCGACGATGGCCAGGCCGAGGCCCAGCCCGCGGTCCTGGTTCGGCCGCACGCCCTCCCCGCGTTTGAACTCCTGGAAGATTTCCTCAAGCTTGTCCTCGGCGATGCCGACGCCGGTGTCCCACACCTCGATCGACAGCCGCTGCCGACGCCGCCGGCAGCCCAGCAGCACGCGCCCCTGCGGCGTATAGCGGATGGCATTGGTCAGCAGATTGCGCAGGATGCGCGCCAGCAGTTGGATATCGCTGCGCACCAGTGCCGAACTGGGGATGGAATCCAGCTGCAGGCGCTCGGCCCCGGCGATCTGGCGGAACTCCATGGCCAGGTTCTCCAGCAGTTCACTGACGGCGAACGGAGCGATATCGGGCTTGATCACGCCGGCGTCGAGCTTGGAAATGTCCACCAGGGTGCCGAGCAGATTCTCCACGTCCTCCAGTGAGTTGCTGATGTTGCGCACCAGCCCGCCGCTGGGCTCTGCCGGCTGCTCCAGCAAAGCGCTAGTGAACAGCCGCGCGGCATTCAGCGGCTGCAACAAGTCATGGCTGACGGCTGCGAGAAACTTGGTCTTGGACAGGTTGGCCAGCTCCGACTCGCGCTTGGCCTCGCGCAACCGTGCTTCAACCAGGCTGCGCTCTTCGATCTCGCGCAACAGCTGGTCGTTGAGGCTGGTCAGTTCGGCGGTGCGCTCGCGCACTCGCTGCTCCAGGTTCTGATAGGCCTGGTGCAGCGCCTCGGCGGTACGCCGGCGGTCGGTGATGTCCTGGATCAGCACGAAGATGCCGGCGACCTCGCCGCTGGAAAGCCGGTTCGGTACGTAGGAACGCAGCATGTAGCGCTGCTGACCGGCATGGTTGCACTCGGACATCTCGAAGCTGACGTTTTCGCCGGACAAGGCGCGGTCGATATAAGGCGCCAGCTGCCGCCAATGCTCGCCGCTGTGCACTTCGGGCAGGCTCTGCCCGAGCATGCCTTCGCTGGGCCAGCGGTACCATTGCTCGTAGACCTTGTTGGTGAACTCGTAGGTCAGATCGGAAGACACGTAGGCAATCAGCGCCGGTACGTGGTCGGTGATCAGGCGGATCCAACGTTCGCTCTCACGCAGCGCCTCGGCGTGGCGGTAGCGATCGGTGATGTCGGTGAAGGTGTTGACGAAGCCGCCGGTGGGCAGCGCATGGGTGCGGATCTCCAGCATGCGTCCGTCGAACAGGCGCTGCTCCAGCTCACGGATAGGTCGCCCGTTACCATCTCGACTGTTGGGCGTCAGGAGCTTCAGCTCGCTCTCTGCCATCACCTCATCGAACGGCCGATGCGCCTCGATCGGAGCAAGCCCGCAGAGTTCGAGAAAACGCCGGTTCCACAGTTCCAGCGTGCCCTCGGCGCCCACCATGGCCACGCCTTGGGACAGGTTGTCCACCGCGCGTTGCAGCAGACGCGACTTCTGCGCCAGCGCCTGTTCGCGGCGCATGGTTTCGCTGACTTTCACCTCGGTGATGTCGGTGTAGAGCATCACCAACCCACCCTCGCGAGTCGGTCGTTCACTGACCTGTACCCAGCGGCCGTTGTTCAGTCGATAGACTGTGGGCTCATCGCCCTTGCCTTGATGTTCCTCGACGATGAGCCCTGTGCTCTTGGCCAGCTGCCGCACATCGGCCAATCGCGTGCCAGCGTTGATGCGCACCGGGGTTCGGTTCCACAGCGATTTGAAGCGCCGATTGAACAGAACGATGCGCTGCTCGCAGTCGAACAGCACAAAGGCATCGGAGATGCTCTCGATGGCGTCGACCAAGTGCTGGTGTGCGGTTTCCGCCCGCAGGCGCGCATCGCTGAGCAGCTGGTTGCTGCCCTGGAGTTCAGCCATCGTCTGGTTCAGCGCGTCGGTACGCTCGCGTACCTGCTCGGCCAGCTCTACCGAATGCTGGAACGCCGCATAGGGTGCATCACGCCCCGCGCCGCTGGACTCGACGCGCTCGATCAGCGCGGCATTGATCCGCACCAGCTTGCGGTTCTCACGCTCCAGCTCGGTCTGGCGCGCCAGCAGTTCAATGACCGCCCCGCCCTCCTGGTCGGCCAATGGCAACACCGGTGAAGGTCTGGTTGATATGCATGCCATTGAACTGCTCTCCGTAGGTGTTGAAGCCGATCACCTGCTGGCGCTTGAGAAAAGCCGACACCTGCTCGCTGGCACCGTTGGCTTCGATTTCCAGGCGGCGCAGGAAACAGTCGCAGCCGATGGTGAGCAGCGGCGGGCCCAGGCGGTTTTCGAGGCGCCGGAATAGCGCTTCGAGATTGGGCATCAACGGGCCGGGCTGCATGGCCGTCAGCACGATGCCGTTCTCCACCGCGCAGTAGAACGTCAGGCTCAGGTCCTCGTTGACCTTCTGTATCGAGCGCACGTAGTACTGCTCGTTGATGCGCACCGCCAGCGGATGCGCGGCGAACAGCCGATGATCGAGATCGGCAACATGCACGCCGATCAACCGGGCGTATTCCTCGGCGGCCGGCTCGGCATTCAGCTCGAAGACCCGGCGGCCGTTGCTGTCGGCCTGGGTGACCACCAGCTTCTCGCCATTGGGCAGGATGTGGTGGGTGGTGAACACCTCGAAATCCAGCCAGGTATTGATCAGCACCACGATGGCTGCGCCGTTGTGGAACTTGCCGTCGTAATAGACGTGGGTGTCAGCCAGGTGGTTGTCGTCGCCCGCTGAGCCGCCGAAATGTGGAATGCTGCCGAAGGCTGCGCTGAGCGCCGCGAGCACTTGTTCCTCACGACTGGATAGGCCGTCGAGCAGGGTCAGGGCGAAGCTGTGGTCCTTGATCGGCGCGAGGGAGTTGCTGCGACAGGCGCTGCCCAGCCGCTCCACCATTTGCTGGGCATCGACCAGGCTGAAGCGCTCCATCTCGTCGATCAGCTCGCAGGCAATGGAAAAGTTGCGGTGGTCGAAGCCTATGGCACTGACGCAGCTGCGGCTGTAGCCCTGGGCGGTAATCTCGCCCGCCGAGGTACAGCCCACCAGACGCACGCCACCGAAGTACTGCTGCAACGCATCGGCCAATGCCGGCAGGTCGTACTCGGCGGAGCAGAAGAACAGCACGAAACCCAGGTGCGGATGGATCAACTGGCGCGCCAGATCCTGGGCCACCGTTTCAGCCAGCCGCGCTTCGGACATTGCCGTGCGTATCGTTTCCGTCTGTTGCTCGCTCACGCACTGCCTCCCGCACCGCTATCGGATTGCCCACATTCTTGGTCAGGGCATTGGGCACGAAAATGCTACTTGAGTACCGGAATACACGTGCCTAGGTAGCGGGGCCTCGCCTCCCAATCGGTGCGCGGAGCGCACCCTACGCATGCGTCAAACATTCGTAGGGTGCGCTCCGCGCATCGCCTGCGTTGGAATAACAAAAAAGGCTGGCCCTCCTCACGGGGGCCAGCCCTCTGTCCTGCACCCTTGGCTCAGAAGCTCAGCGCAGCGCCCATAGCAAAAGTCCGGGTGTCTTCGTCGACGGCACCGGTATCGCGTCCAGCGATCTCGAACTCGTTGAGTTCGGCGACCAACTTGAGGTTGTCATTGATATCGTGGAACAGCGCGATGCCGCGGGTTTCATAATCGGCGGCGGTGCCCAGACCGTTGCCGTCATCCTTGGTCTTACCGTACGACAGCGCAATGCGGTTCTTGCCGAAACGATAGGAGCCCTGTAGCAGGTAGCCATCGCTGTCCACCTCGCGCAGCAAGGCTTCGCCGGCGTTATTGGTGAAGAACGGGTTGATGCCTTCGGCCTGGAAGCCCGACGCGGTCAGCGAGAAGCTGCCCATCTTCGCCTGCACGCCGTAGCCGAGGCCCTTGGAGGTCACGTCCTCGATGCTGTCGTCGGTGTTGTCCGAGCTCTGCTGCATGGCGTTGATCCAGGTATAGAGGTGGGTGCCGCCCAGCTCGAACTGGTAGGTCACCTCGGCTTCCAGACGCGGCTCTTCCTGGTAGGCCTTGTCGAGGGTGGAGCTGGTGTCCTCAGTGGTGTCCACCGGGTCCATGATGCCGACCGCCACGCGCACACCGCTTATGACCGGGGAGCGGTAAGTAACCTGCGATGTCGGGAACGGGTACGGATAGCCGGTGCCGATGTTGCCGAAGGACACGCCGCCACCGTCCACCAGCCCCAGGGTGTCGCTGACCTGGCCATAGCCGGTGAGCATTTCGTCGAGCAGGATGTTGGAACGGGCGAACAGGCCGAAATCCTTGCCGAACAGCACCTCGCCCCAGGCATCGTTAGACACCGTGGCGTAGAACTGGCGAACGTCGATACCGGTTTCGGTGCCATTGGTGTCGCTGTCGTTGATGGTCACCCAGAAAGAGGAGCGACCGCCGAGCTTGAGGTCATTGACCTGCTTGCTGAAGTTGAAGCCGATGTAATTGGGCAGGAAACCCATCTTGACCCGCGACTGCTTGCGGTCAAATTGCTCGCCGGCACGATCGACATCGCTATGGACGTAGAAGGTATTGAAGTAACCGTCGGTGGAAAAACGGGTGTCGTCCTGGTCGTAAAGCACGATCTCAGCCGATGCCAATTGGCTCACCGACATGGCAACGGCACTGACCAGGGCCAGAGGCAGCAGGGTTGAAACGGCTTTCTTGTTGTTGTGCATGGCGCTCTCCGCTGTATTTGACGACAGGCAGTCGTGACGGGAGCGATTATCGAAAGGCCACCGGGGCGCACATACGCTGCTATGGCGGCGAATGGCTAGTGCTTTGGCCCTGTCATCCGTATTGCCTCCCGAGCACAGGCGGCACCGATCGGCAGCACTGGCGCTTTGGTATTACGCCGTAGCGCTTGTGGCCAAGTGGCTGCTGCATGGCTTAGGGAGTGGGTCCATCAGACGAACCCAACATCAAGGACAACAACGTATCAGTCTGGCGGACGCTTCGTACTGTCCGAAGAATCGAGCGGGTACTAAGCTCGGCTCAAACAACAACAGCAGCGATTGTCATGTACCTGATCTGTGGCGAAGCCTTGTTCGATGTATTCACTGCGACCGGGGACGGCCCGAGCAACCGACTGACATTGGAGGCGGTTGCGGGCGGCTCACCCTTCAACGTCGCCGTTGGCCTTTCGAGGCTGGGCGTGCCGGTAGCCTTGTTCGGCGGGATTTCCAGCGACAGTTTCGGTGAACGCCTGCGCCAGATCCTGAGCGAGGAAGGCGTGGTCGATACCTACTTAGTGCCGTTCGAAGCAGCCACCACCCTGGCGATGGTCGCGCTCGGCGCCGACGGCTCGCCACGCTACAGCTTTCGTGGCGAAGGCTGCGCCGACCGTCTGCTCGAGGAAGCGCACCTCAAGCCGCTGAGTGACGATATCTGTGCCATTCATGTCGGCTCTTACAGTCTGGTCGTGCCGCCGATCGCCGATACCCTGCAGACGCTGGTCGCGCGTGAGAGCCACAGGCGCCTGATCTCCATGGATCCCAACGTACGCCTCAACGTCGAGCCCAGCCTGCCGCGCTGGCGCGAACGTGTCGACGCGTTCGCCAAACACGCGCACCTGATCAAGGTCAGCGACGAGGATCTCGCGTTGCTCTATCCCGGCGAGGCACCCGAGCGCATTGCCCAAGGCTGGTTGAAGGATCGCTGTGAACTGGTATTGCTGACACGTGGCCGCGAAGGCGCGCAGCTGTTCAGCCGTAAGCATGGTCAGCTCTACGCAGCCGCAAAGCCTACGGTAGTTCGCGACACCGTTGGAGCGGGCGATACCTTCCAGGCCGCGCTGTTGAGTTATCTGCATGAGCAGCGTGTCCAGACCGCGGCGGGGCTTGCCGAACTGGATCGCGAACAACTCGAGGCGATGCTCGGATTCGCTGTGCAAGCAGCGGCCATCACCTGTTCACGCACCGGGCCGGACCTGCCCTACCGATACGAAATTGACTGGCCGAATTTGGTTCCAGGTCTATAAACCATAGGTCCTGTTCCGTTTCGCCGGTCGGCCATCGTAGGGTGTGCTCCGCGCAACGGCGACGGGGGCGCAGCTCATTCCCGGCATCCGCCGTTCGGTGCGCATAGCGCACCCTACAATCGATTACGTAACGTCCAGCCCCTGACAATAATTACCCTACGGCGCAGCGTGCAATGAAAGGACTGAAGATCTCCGATCCCTCCTACGAGCTGATGGACGACCACCACGGCAACTCGCTGATCTACCGGGAGCACGGCTTCCCCTGCCCTCTGGTGCGTTGGCATAACCACAAGGAGTACGAGCTGCACCTGATCGTCGCCAGTACCGGCAAGGTATTCATTGGCGATTACGTGGGCAACTTCGGTCCGGACAGCCTGTTTCTCACCGGCCCGCATCTACCGCACAACTGGATCAGCCAGGTCGATGACGGCGAAGTCGTCGCCAAGCGAGACATGCTGGTCAATTTCACCGACGAGTTGTTCGAAGCGGGCCACAGCGTATTTTCCGAGCTGCGCAGCCTGACGCCGATGCTCGAACGCTCGCGTTATGGCATCGAGTTCCGCTGCCGCCGCACGATCACCGAGGCCGGTCGATTGATGCAGCGAGTGGCTGACAGCCGCGGCGCCACCCGTCTCGGCTATTTCCTGATCATGCTCGAACTGCTCGCCAGTTGTGACGACTATCAACTGCTGTCCGGCACTACCTCAGCGCAGCTGGGAGATGACAACCACGCCGACCGCACCAACATGGCGGTCAACTACATCTTCGAGAACTACATGCGCGAACTGCCGCTCGAAGAAGTCGCCGGCCATCTGGGCATGAAGCCCACCTACTTCTCGCGCTTTTTCAAGCGTGCCACCGGGCGTTGCTACGTCGAGTTCGTGAACAGTCTGCGCATCAGCAAATCCTGCGAGCTTTTGCTGGACAACGAAAAGCCGGTCACCGACGTCTGTTTCGAGTCCGGTTTCAACAACCTCTCCAATTTCAATCGCCGCTTCCAGCAGCTCAAAGGCATGACGCCCTCGTGTTACCGCCGCCTGGTCGAGCAGCGGCTGACGGCGCAGAACCTGGCCGGCTGATACGCATCGTCATTGCTTCGCGGTGTCGCTTCCCGACTACCGAGGCGCCGCTTGCGCTGCCTTTCTGTATAGGTAACCCCGCTGCGCCGTGCTCTTCACCGTTGTCGAGCCGCGTATCACTGCACCCAGCATGATCAGACAAAAAGTGCAAAAAAGTATCTAACGAAGTGCAGTCAGGGCTTTGTAACCACCTCGATGCGAGCGTTGTAATGCTCGCGAGACGCTCGTACGCAGTACACGAGCAACAACAAAAACAATAAGCGCTTCCACCGCCCTGGCCGTGGAAGAGGAGTCCAGGATGAAAACCGTCAAACTGCTGCTCGGCACCACCTGTATTGCGATGATCGGCGCGACCCACGCGGCCGAAACCCTCACGGTCGCCACCGTCAACAATGCAGACATGATCCGCATGCAGCGCCTCTCCCAGACCTTCGAACAACAGAATCCAGAGATCGATCTCAACTGGGTCGTACTTGAAGAGAACGTACTGCGCCAGCGCTTGACCACTGACATCGCCACCCAGGGCGGGCAGTTCGACGTACTGACCATCGGCATGTACGAAGCCTCGCTGTGGGGTGACAAGGGCTGGCTAGCACCGATGACCGACCTGCCCGCCGATTACGATCTCGACGATGTATTCCCCTCGGTACGCGAAGGCCTATCGGTCGACGGCACCCTCTATGCGCTGCCCTTCTACGCCGAAAGCTCGATGACCTACTACCGCACCGACCTGTTCGAGCAGGCCGGTTTGCAGATGCCGGAACGCCCGACCTGGACGCAGATGGCTGAGTTCGCCGAGAAGTTGCACAAGCCCGATCAGGACCAGTACGGCATGTGCCTGCGCGGCAAGGCCGGCTGGGGCGAGAACATGGCATTGGTCACCACCGTCGCCAACGCCTTTGGCGCGCGCTGGTTCGATGAGCAATGGCAGCCTGAATTCAACAGTCCCGAATGGACCAAGGCGGCTACCTTCTATGTCGATCTGCTGAGCAAATACGGTCCACCGGGCGCCTCCAGCAACGGCTTCAACGAAAACCTGGCGCTGTTCAACACGGGCAAGTGCGCCATGTGGGTCGATGCCACCGTGGCTGGCTCCTTCGTCACCGACAGCTCGCAGAGCAAGGTGGCTGACAAGGTCGGCTTCGCCTTCGCGCCGCATCAGGACACCGACAAGGGATCGGCCTGGCTTTACTCCTGGGCGCTGGCGATTCCTACCAGCTCGCAGCAGAAGGAGGCCGCCAAGACCTTCGCCGCCTGGGCGACCTCCAAGGACTACGCCAAGCTGGTCGCCGAGACCGATGGCGTGGCCAACGTACCGCCGGGCACCCGCGAATCGACCTACAGCGAGGAGTACATGGCCGCGGCACCGTTTGCCGAGGTTACCCTGCAATCGCTGAAGCAGGCCGATCCCGCCTCGCCCTCGGCCAAGCCGGTGCCTTATGTCGGCATCCAGCTGGTGACCATTCCCGAGTTTCAGGCCATCGGCACCCAGGTCGGCAAGATGTTTGCCGCCGCCCTCACCGGGCAGATGCCGGTGGAGCAGATGCTAACCGCCGTGCAGCAGTCGACCACGCGCGAGATGAAGCGCGCGGGCTATCCCAAGTAGGCAGCCGTTACCTCCCATTGAGGGCTCGCTGTGCCCTCATCGGCCCTCCTTCATCTGGAGCACGACCATGGCTACCACAACCACTGCCTTGCCCAAGGCTCCCGACACTCGCATGGACAGCGAACCGACCGAGCGCCGTCGCCGGCGGCTCGGTCCCAGCTGGTTCCTCGTAAGCCCATCCGTGGCATTACTACTGCTGTGGATGCTGGTACCGCTGTCGATGACCGTCTATTTCTCGGTCATCCGTTACAACCTGCTCTATCCGGGCGAAAACGATTTCGTCGGGCTGGAGAACTTCCATTACTTCCTCACCGACGCCGGCTTCATGCCGGGCATGGCTAACACCCTGATCCTGGTCGGCAGCGTGTTGCTGATCAGCGTGGTGCTGGGCGTGTTGATCTCGGCACTGCTGGAAGCGGCCGATTTCGCCGGGCGTGGGATCGTCCGCGTGCTGCTGATCTCGCCGTTCTTCATCATGCCAACGGTCAGCGCGCTGGTCTGGAAGAACCTGATCTACCACCCCGTGTCGGGCATTCTCGCCGCCGTCTGGAAGTTCTTCGGCGCCCAGCCGGTGGACTGGCTGGCGCAGCATCCGCTGGCATCCATCGTGATCATCGTCTCCTGGCAATGGCTGCCCTTCGCCATCCTGATCCTGATGACCGCCATGCAGTCGCTGGACCAGGAGCAGAAGGAGGCGGCGCGCCTCGACGGTGCCGGCCCCATCGCCATCTTCTGGCACCTGACGCTGCCGCACCTGGCCCGCCCGATAGCGGTAGTGGTGATGATCGAAACCATCTTCCTGCTCTCAATATTCGCTGAAATCTTCACCACCACCAGCGGCGGCCCCGGTTATGCCTCCACCAACCTCGCCTACCTGATCTACAACCAGGCGCTGTTGCAGTTCGATGTCGGCATGGCGTCGGCAGGCGGGCTGATCGCGGTGGTCATCGCCAATATCGCGGCGATCATCCTGGTGCGGATGCTCGGCAAGAATCTCACCGAGAAATACTGAGGACAGACCGATGCTGACGCTGAAACAAAGTCGCCGCCTCAACACCCTGCTGGTTGGCGTACTCGCCTGGGCGGTGGCGCTGCTGCTGTTCTTCCCGATCTTCTGGATGCTGATGACCAGCTTCAAGACCGAGATCGACGCCTTCGCCACGCCGCCGCAATTCATCTTCACACCGACGCTGGACAACTACGTGCATATCCAGGAGCGCAGCGGCTACTTCAAGTACGCCTGGAACTCGGTGACCATCTCCTTCGGCGCCACCGTCCTGGGCATGCTGATCGCCATTCCGGCGGCCTACTCCATGGCCTTCTTCGAGACCAAGCGAACCAAGGGCACCCTGCTGTGGATGCTCTCCACCAAGATGCTGCCGGCGGTCGGCGTGCTGGTGCCGATCTACCTGCTGGCCAAGCAGTTCGGCCTGCTCGACAGCCGCACGGTACTGATCGTCATCTACACGCTGATCAACCTGCCGATCCTGGTCTGGATGACCTACACCTACTTCAAGGACATCCCGCGCGACATTCTCGAAGCGGCGCGCATGGACGGTGCCACCCTGTCGCAGGAAATGCTCCGCGTGCTGCTGCCCATCAGCAAGGGCGGGCTGGCCTCCACCATGCTGCTGTCGCTGATCCTGTGCTGGAACGAGGCTTTCTGGTCGCTCAACCTGACCTCCGCCAATGCCGCGCCGCTGACGGCGCTGATCGCCTCCTACTCCAGCCCCGAGGGCCTGTTCTGGGCCAAGCTTTCGGCCGTCTCCACCCTGGCCTGCGCACCCATTCTGATATTCGGCTGGATCAGCCAGAAACAGCTGGTCCGCGGCCTGTCGTTCGGCGCCGTGAAATAACGCCAAACCGAGAAGAACAACAGAGGATTCGAAGATGGCAAATCTGAAAATTCACAGCCTGAAAAAAGGCTTCGACGGCAACGAGATCATCAAGGGTGTCGACCTGGAAATCCGCGATGGTGAGTTCGTGGTGTTCGTCGGCCCATCCGGTTGCGGCAAATCCACCCTGCTGCGGCTGATCGCCGGCCTGGAAGAAGTCAGCAGCGGCCATATCGAGCTGGACGGCCGCGACATCACCCAGGTCAGCCCGGCCAAACGCGACCTGGCCATGGTGTTCCAGACCTACGCGCTCTATCCGCATATGACGGTGCGCAAGAACATGTCATTTGCCCTGGACCTGGCCGGGGTCGACAAGCAGGAAGTCGACCACAAGATCACCAATGCAGCGCGCATTCTCGGCCTGGAGCCGCTGCTGGAACGCAAGCCGAAACAGCTCTCTGGCGGTCAGCGTCAGCGGGTCGCGATCGGCCGCGCCATCGTGCGCAATCCCAAGGTATTTCTCTTCGACGAGCCGCTGTCCAACCTCGACGCCGCGCTACGGGTACAGATGCGGCTGGAGCTGTCGCGTCTGCATCAGGAACTGCAGGCGACGATGATCTACGTCACCCACGATCAGGTCGAAGCGATGACCCTCGCCGACAAGGTGGTGGTGCTCAACGCCGGCCGTGTCGAGCAGGTCGGCTCGCCGATGGAGCTCTATCACAGCCCGGCCAACCTCTTCGTCGCAGGCTTTCTCGGTACGCCGAAGATGGGCTTTCTCCAAGGCACAGTCGTCGGTGTACATGCCGAGGGTTGCGAGGTGGAACTGGACGCCAGGTGTCGCCTGCAACTGCCGCTGGGCGGCACGGCATTGTCCATTGGCGACCCGGTGACGCTGGGTATTCGCCCCGAACACCTCAACCGCAGCACCGACGGCAGCTGCCAGCTGGAGGTCAAGGCCGATGTCAGCGAACGTCTGGGCAGCGACACCTATTGCCACGTGCTCACTCAGGCGGGCGAGCCCCTGACCATGCGCATCCGTGGCGATTTCACACCGCGCTATGGCGAGTCACTGAAACTGACGCTCGATGCCGCCCACTGCCACTTGTTCGACAGCAAGGGACTGGCGGTCGGCCAGCCCCTACGTCAGGTGGCCTGAATCAGCTTGGGCAGGCCGCCCAAACGGCAGCCTGCCATCCGCTCCCGTGTCGCCAACCGCTATGGCAGATCCCGTAGTTCGGACGCACACGCCTATCCGTGAGACATCCAATGAAGTTGAACGAACAGAATCTGCAACGCCTGCCGGCCAACATCAAGCGCCCCGGCTATGCCCTGGAAAAGGTCAGCACCGGCATCGCCCATATCGGCGTTGGCGGTTTTCATCGGGCCCACCAGGCGGCTTATACCGATGCCCTGATGAATACCGGTGAAGGGCTGGACTGGGGCATCTGCGGCATCGGCACCCGCCCCGAGGAAAGGACCATGCGCGACGCCCTGGCGGCGCAGGATTATATGTTCACCCTGGTGGAGCTGGATGACCGACCGGATACCGAGGTGCGGGTAATCGGCAGCATTCGCGACATGCTGCTGGTCGAGGATAGCCCGGAGGCGGTCTTGACCCGACTCGCAAATCCGGCGATCCGTATCGTCTCGCTGACAATCACCGAAGGCGGCTACTGCATGGACGAAAGCAGCGGCCAGTTCGACGCCTCGCTGCCGCAGATCCAGCACGACCTGGCCACCCCACGCGCGCCAATCAGCGTGTTCGGCCTGCTCTGTGCGGCGTTGGCCCGGCGGCGTGGCGCAGGTGTTGCGCCCTTCACGGTGATGTCCTGCGATAACCTACCGCACAACGGCGATGTCACCCGTAAGGCGCTGCTGGCCTTCGCGACGCTGGTCGATGCCGAGCTGGCCGGCTGGATCGAGCGCCACGTCAGTTTCCCCAACGCCATGGTCGATCGCATCACGCCGATGACCAGCCCCGCACATCGTCAGGCGCTGCAGGACCAGCACGGCATCGACGACGCCTGGCCGGTGGTCTGTGAGCCCTTCGTGCAATGGGTGCTGGAAGACAAGTTCGTCAACGGCCGCCCCGCCTGGGAGAAGGTCGGCGTGCAGTTCACCGACGATGTCGCGCCCTATGAGGAAATGAAACTCAAGCTGCTCAACAGCAGCCATCTGGCGCTGACCTACCTGGGCGCTCTGCGCGGCTATCGCTATGTGCACGAAACCATGGAAGACCCGTTGATCAAGCGCTACGTGCAGCGCTACATGGATGACGACGTGACGCCACAGCTGGCACCAGTGCCCGGCATCGATCTCACCCAGTACAAGCGCACACTGATCGAACGCTTCTCCAACCGCGCCATCGCCGATCAACTGGAGCGAGTCTGTTCGGATGGCTCGTCGAAGTTCTCCAAGTTCAGCGTACCGACCATCAACCAGCTGATCGCCGACAACGCCGAGCTGGATCGCGCCGCGCTGGTGATCGCAGCCTGGGCGCTGTATCTGCGGGGCGTCGATGAGAATGGCGAGCGCTACCGGATTCTCGATCCACGGCTGGTGTTCTGCCAGGCCCTGGTCGCCGAGGACGAAGGACTGGCCGAGCGTCTGCTCGGCCGCGAGGATATCTTCGGTACGCAGATCCCGCGTTCGGCTGCATTTCGGGAGGCCTTCGAGCGCAACTTGACGCGGCTGCGTTCGCTGGGGGTGAAAGGCACGCTCGATCAGTTGCTCGCGAGCTAGGAGGCCCTATGTTTCTAGGCATCGACTGCGGTACCCAAGGCACCAAGGCGCTGCTGCTCGACGCCGCGACCGGAACCGTGCTGGGTGAAGGTTCGGCCAGTCATGAACTGATCAGCGGCCCTAACGGTCGCCGCGAGCAGGCGACCGAGCAATGGATCGAGGCGTTCGAGAAGGCTACGGCGGCTGCGCTGGCCCAGGCAGGGATCAAGGGAACAGCCGTGCTTGGCATTGGTGTTTCCGGCCAGCAGCATGGGTTGGTCACGCTGGACGCGGATGGCCAGGTTCTACGGCCGGCCAAGCTCTGGTGCGACACCGAATCGGCCACCGAGAACCAGCGCCTGCTGGACTGGCTGGGTGGTGAGACCGGCTCGCTGCAGCGCTTGGGCGTCGCCATCGCGCCGGGTTACACGGTGTCCAAGCTGCTTTGGATGAAGGAACAGCATCCCGCGCTGTTCGAGCGCATCGCGCACATCCTGCTGCCCCATGACTACCTCAACTACTGGCTCACCGGGCGTTGTCGCAGCGAGTACGGCGATGCCTCGGGTACCGGCTACTTCAACGTGCGTACCCGCCGCTGGGATCTGGAACTGCTACACCATATCGACCCGAGCGGCCGGCTGGCAGCGACCCTGCCGGAGCTGATCGAAGCCCACCAACCGATCGGATCGCTACGTCCTGAACTGGCGGCGCGGCTTGGGCTCAATCCCCAGGCTTTGGTGGCCAGCGGTGGCGGCGACAACATGATGGGCGCCATCGGCACCGGCAATATCGCGCCCGGCGCCATCACCATGAGCCTGGGCACCTCCGGCACACTGTACGGATACGGCAATGAGCCCCGCGTCAGTTCGCAGCCATCGGTCGCGACCTTCTGTTCGTCCAGCGGTGGCTGGCTGCCGCTGATCTGCACCATGAACCTGACCAACGCCAATGGCGCCATCCGCGAGTTGCTGCAGCTCGATCTCGAACAATTCAACGCACTGGTGGCACAAGCGCCCATCGGCGCGGATGGCGTAAGCATGCTGCCGTTTCTCAACGGCGAACGCGTACCCGCCCTGCCCCAGGCCAGCGCCAGCCTGCACGGCTTGACCAGCGACAACCTCACTCGCGCCAATCTCTGCCGCGCAGTGCTCGAAGGCGTGACCTTCGGCCTGCGTTATGGCCTGGACCTGCTGCGGGACAGCGGCATCCGCAGCGAGCGGATTCGTTTGATCGGTGGCGGTGCAAAGAACCCACTGTGGCGGCAGATCATCGCCGATGTCATGGATGCACCAGTCATCTGCGCCACGCACAGCGAGGCCCCAGCGCTGGGCGCGGCTATCCAGGCGGCGTGGTGCCATGCGCGACAAGGCGATCCGCAGGCCAGTCTTGCCGAGATGTGTGAGCGCTGTGTCAGTCTTGATGAGGCGACAGCCGTCGAGCCTGAGGCCGGTGCCGTCGCAGCTTACGAGCAGGCCTATCGGCGTTATCGCGGGCTGGTGACCGGCCTCCATAATCAGCAGGCGTGACACGTTCGCGAGCAAGCTCACTCCTACACGGGCCGAGAGACGCACGATCCAGTAGGAACGAGCTTGCGCGCGAACGCTTTGTCCAATCGCCAGCGCGCCACACTAGCAGATAACCCACGCATAAAAAAGGCAAAGCCAGGGTTCATGGCTTTGCCTTTCGGTACAACCAGAGCGCGTCAACGGCTACGCAGCGCCTCGCGCGGTACGTATTTGCCCAGCTCGTGCTTGGCGATCGAGGCGCGATGTACTTCATCCGGGCCGTCGGCCAGGCGCAGGGTGCGCTGCATGGCGTACCAGTGGGCCAGCGGGAAATCTTCGGAGACGCCGGCGCCACCGTGGATCTGAATGGCACGGTCGATAACCTTCAACGCCACGTTGGGAGCGACCACCTTGATTTGGGCGATTTCGCTGGCGGCGATCTTGTTGCCCACCGTATCCATCATGTAGGCCGCGTTGAGCGTCAGCAGGCGTGCCATATTGATCTCGATCCGGCATTCGGCGATGTGATCGAAGTTGGCCCCCAGGCGCGCCAGCGGCTTGCCGAACGCCGTGCGGCTGACCGAACGCTCGCACATCAGCTTCAGCGCCCGCTCGGCGACACCCACCGAGCGCATGCAATGGTGAATGCGGCCCGGGCCAAGGCGACCCTGGGCAATCTCGAAGCCACGGCCTTCGCCGAGCAGGACGTTTTCGTAAGGCACACGCACGTTCTCCAGCAACACCTCGGCGTGGCCGTGCGGCGCGTCGTCATAGCCGAACACCGGTAGCGGGCGCAGTACCTTGAGACCGGGCGCATCCATCGGCACGAGAATCATCGAATGCTGCTGGTGGCGCGGCGCATCCGGATTGGTCAGGCCCATGAAAATCATCACCTTGCAACGCGGGTCGCAGGCGCCCGACGTCCACCACTTGCGGCCGTTGATCACCCACTCATCACCTTCACGCACGGCGCGGGCTTCCATGTTGGTGGCATCCGAAGACGCTACGCCCGGTTCGGTCATGCCGAAGGCCGAGCGGATCTCACCGCGCAGCAGCGGCTCTAGCCACTGCTTCTTCTGCGCTTCGCTGCCGTAACGCACCAGCACTTCCATATTGCCCGTGTCGGGCGCCGAGCAGTTGAAGGCTTCCGGGCCAAGGCCCGAGCTACCCATGATTTCCGCCAGCGGCGCGTATTCGGTATTGGTCAGCCCGGCGCCCAATTCTGATTCCGGCAGGAACAGGTTCCATAGGCCTTCAGCTTTAGCCTTGGCCTTCAGTTCTTCGACGATGGCGGTAGGCTGCCAGCGATCACCTTCGCTCACCTGCTGATAAAAGATTTTCTCGGCGGGATAGACATGCACATCCATGAACGCCTGGACACGTTCACGCAGCTCTTGAACCTTGGGGGAATAGGCGAAATTCATGGACAAACCTTCTTCGGATTGGACGATGTAACGAAATGCTAGTGCAGGGCTGAAGATTTACCTACGCTATTTTCCTCGTGTATAAACATTCATCACCGATATATGATCGGCGCGAATGACCCAGCCGGAGAGCTTGCGGAATGAACCTGAATAAGGTCGATCTCAACCTGTTTATCGTCTTCGATGCCATCTATACCGAGGCGAATCTGACCCGCGCCGGGCAGATCGTCGGTATCACTCAGCCCGCCGTTTCCAATGCCTTGGCGCGCCTGCGCGAGACCTTCAACGACCCGCTGTTCGTGCGCACCGCGCAAGGCATGGTGCCGACGCCGATGGCACAGAACATCATCGGCCCGGTGCGCAACGCATTGCAGTTGCTGCGCGTGTCGGTGCAGGAAAGCCGTACCTTCAATCCGCTGCAGGCGAACAAGACCTTCCGCATCAGCATGACCGACCTCACCGAGGCCGTGGTGTTGCCGCCGCTGTTCCAACGCCTGCGCCGCATGGCACCGAACGTGAAGATCGAGAGCATGCTGGCCAAGCGCCGCGAGACCACCAAGGAGCTGGCGGCTGGGCGCCTGGACTTCGCCATGGACGCGCCACTAAATACCGACCCGCAGGTGCGTCACGTCAAGCTGCTCGAGGACAGCTATGTCTGCGCGATGCGCCGCGGCCATCCGCTGGCGAAAGACAAACTGAGCGTTGAGGAATACCTATCGCTGTCGCACATTCATATCTCAAGCCGGCGCAGCGGTTTGGGCATGGTCGATCTGGCTCTGGGCAAGATGGGGCTGCAGCGCAAGATCGCCCTGCGCTCACAGCATTACATGATGGCTACTCAGGTCATTCAGCACACCGATATGGCGGTGACCGTGCCGGAGCGTTTCGCCCGCCGCCACGACCTGCATCAGGTACCGCTGCCGGTGGACATTCCGCCGCTGGAAACGCACATCTACTGGCACGAAAGCACGGATCAAGACCCGGCCAACCGCTGGATGCGCGAACAGATGATCGAGATCGCCCAGCAGGTCACGGCGGCGCAGCAGGCCGACTGATCTGTTGATAATGCCGGCAAGCGCAATGCCTGCCGGTTCAGTTTTCAGGCGCTTTCGCGCATCACCACTTCGAACCCCACATCTATCCGCCGTTGCGTTGGCGTTTCGCCGCGCATCAGGCTGAGCAGCATCTGCCCGGCCAGCGTGCCGATTTCGCCACGGATGGTGCGTACGGTCGTCAGCGCCGGGTGCATCCAAGCGGCGGCTGGCAGGTCGTTGAAACCGGCAATGGCCAAACGCCCAGGAACGGCCAGCTGCAACTGGCGGGCACGGAATAGTGCCCCCAGCGCCAGGTCGTCGTTATTGAAGAAGATCGCATCGATGCCTGGCTGCTGGGCCAGTAGCCTGTCCAGCAGTTCGGCGCCAAGGCCGATGGAGGATACCTCCGGCGTCAGCAGCTCCAGCGCGGGGTCGTAGCGGGACGCCTCGCGCATCGCCTGCCGATAACCTTCGGCACGCTGCAGGGTACGCGGGTCGAGCTGCGCAGCGGCGAAGGCGATAGTGCGGTAACCACGCTCGAGCAGCTTGCGGGTCATTGCTGCGCCTGCTTCGTACTGGGAAAAACCGACGCAATAGTCCTCGTCCGCATCGCTCAGCTCCATCAGCGTAACGATGGGGCTGGTGTAGCTGCCCAGCACTTCGCGCGCGGCATCGCTGCGCTGGAAGCCGGTGACCAGAAGTCCCGCCGGCTGATGGGCCAGATACGCACGCAACAGGCGCTCGTCTTCCTCCGGACGGTAGTGACTAACGCCGATCATCAGCTCATACCCGGCCGGCATCAGGACTCGCTGAACCGCCTCGACGGTATCGACGAACACAGCGTTCGACAGTGAAGGGATGATCACAGCTACTAGATTCGAGCGCGCGCTGGCGAGGCTTCGCGCCGCGGTATGCGGCACGTAACCCAGCGCTTTGACCGCAGCCATGACGCGCTCGCGCAGCGCATCGGACACTCGCTCCGGTTGCGACAGCGCACGCGAAGCGGACATCAATGAACAACCAGCACTGCGAGCCACATCAGACAATGTGACCCGCTCCAACGAGCGACGGCGACGAGAACTCATAGCGGGATCCAGCGACGAGAGGCGTGAATTCTACCTCGGCACGACGCCCCCGAAGGGGCGCGCAGGATCACTTCGGCGCCTTCGCGATTTCTGCCTGGACTTCATTGAACAATGGCTCGCCGACCGTATCGATCACGGTCTGAATCGCCGGCTTGGCCTGCTCGCGCATACGTTGGATTTCTTCAGGGCTGACCTTGTTGATCTCCATGCCGTGCTCTTCGATTTGCGCCAAGGCTTCGCGGGCTTCGGCACGGGTGTCTTCGCGCTCCGAATCACGCGACTTCTTCGCCGCGTCCATGATGATGTTCTGCTCGGTCTCGGACAGGCCATCCCACCAGCGCTTGGACGCTGTGACGATCCAAGGGCTGTAGACGTGATTGGTCACGCTCAGGTACTTCTGCACTTCATAGAATTTGGAAGACAGGATGGTGTTGTAGGGGTTTTCCTGGCCATCGACCGCCTTGGTTTCCAGCGCGGTGAACAGTTCGGAGAACGGCAGCGGGACCGCATTGGCGCCCATCTGCTTGAACGTATCGATGAATACAGGGTTGGGCATCACGCGCAGTTTGATGCCGTTGAAGTCCTCCATCTTCTCGACCGGGCGCACGTTGTTGGTGAGATTGCGGAAGCCATTCTCCCAGTAGACCAGGCCAACCAGCCCTTTCTCTTCCAGCGCATCCATGACCTTCTGCCCTACCGGACCGTCGAGCACGTAATCCGCCTGCTTTTCGCTTTCAAAGAGGAACGGCGTATCCCAAACCGCCATTTCCTCGGCGATGCCAACCAGCGTTGCCGTCGAGCCAACCATCATTTCCTGCGCTCCACCCATCAGCGCGTTCTGCATCTGATCGTCCGAACCCAGGCTAGCGGAGGCGAAGGTCCGCATCTTGAGCTTGCCGTCGGACGCCTTGGCGATTTCTTCGGCAAGCAGCTTCGCCGCCCTGCCCTGGTTGCTGTCTTCGTTGAGGCCATAACCAAAGCGGATCATGCGCGAACGGACGTCGTCAGCCGCTTGTGCGCTGACCGCCGTGATGGCGCTACCGAGGGTGGTGGCCGCCAGGGCCGCTATGAGAAATCGTTTCATGCTGTCTTACCTTTTGTTGTTGTGGATGAAATGAAGGTGAAGCTTTTCTCGCCAAGGCGAAACTTGAATGCCGCTGCGAAGCGAGTACCTGCCCCGATCAGCGCAACCATTGCAGCGGCACGGTGATGATCGCCGGCACGGCTACCAGCAGTGCGACGATCAGCAAATAAATAACGAAGAATGGAATCACTCCGCGCACCAGTGTCTCCATGCGCAACCTGCCGATACCTCCGACAACGTTCAGCACAGTGCCCACCGGCGGCGTAATCAAACCGATGGAGCCGATCAATACGAACATCACGCCGAAGTACACCGGATCGATACCGGCCTTGACCGCGATAGGCGCCAGCACTGGACCAAGGATGAGAATGGTCGGTGTCAGATCGAGCACCATGCCAATCGCAATCATCAGCACCATGATGGCAACCATCAGCAGCTTCGGATCTTGCGCCAGCGGGCCGAGCATCATGGCGATCTCGTCCGGCAATTGCGCCAGTGTGATCATGTAGCCGGAAACGATTGCCGCGGCGCAGAGGAACATGACTGACGCCGTGGTACGGCTCGCGCGGGTCAGCACTTCTATTACGCCGCGCCAGTTGAGTTCGCGATACAGCAAGGTCGAAACGGCAAGCGCATAAACCGCTGCCACTACTGCTGCCTCGGTTGGCGTGAACAACCCGCCGCGTAAGCCGCCGACGATAATCACCGGGAGCATCAAAGCGGCTGCTCCGTCGACCAGCGCCTTGCGGCGCTCGGCACGGGTGGCTTTTTCCTGAGGGGGCTCTTCGATCTTGCGTGCGATCAACGTCCAGGCCACCACCAGACCCGCGCCCATAATCAAACCGGGCACCATACCGGCGAGGAACAGTTGACTGATCGACGTGTTGGTGACTACGCCATAAATCACGAAAGGCATCGAAGGCGGAATGATCGGGGCGATGATTCCGCCGGCCGCCACCAGGCCCGATGACGAACTCAACGGATAACCACGCTCACGCATCATCGGCAGCAACAGCGTGGCCAGCGCGGCAGTGTCCGCCAGTGCCGAGCCGGACATGCTCGCTAGAAGCACCGAGGCCGCAATCGCGACATACCCGAGCCCACCACGCTTGTGGCCGAAATAGGCCTGCGCCATGTTGATGATGCGACGAGAAATGCCGCCGGCATTCATCAATTCACCGGCAAGAATGAAGAACGGCACGGCCAACAGTGGAAAGCTGTCGGCTCCGGCCTGAAGGTTCTGGGCCAGCAGTTGCACATCCCAGAAATCCAGATACCACATCAGCACCGCACCAGTGAGAATCAGCGCGAATGCGATCGGCATGCCGAAGGCCATGAAGCCAAACAGTGAAGAAAGGAAGACGACGACAGTCATGTACGGTCCTCAGGCGGGCATTGCCCTGTTGTTATAGATAAATCAGTCGGCCGTTACATTGGCGTCGGCGGCATGCGGCTGGGGCTGCCCGCGCCATACGTTCACGAGTTGCAAAAGTGCCAGGACCGTCAGTGCGATCATGCTGGCCATTACCGGCAGCATCGCTACTGCCAGCGGATAGCCCACCACCGGACTATTGATGTTCCAGCCGAACTGCATCTGGTTCCATCCGCCCATAGCAGCCATGCCGCTGGCAATGGCCACCATCAGCCAGCTGACCGAATCGACCAGGCGGCGAAACAACTTTGGAAAACGATCACGGATCATGCTGAAAGCCATCAGTTCTCCGCGGCGCATGCTCGACGCGACGCCAACGAAGACCAGCCAGACGAAGGCCAATCGCGAAAGCTCCTCGGCGCCAGTCCAACCGGTACCGAAGGCGTAACGCAGCACCACGCTGCTGAACACAACGATCACCATAAATGCGAGCAAGCCTGCCATCAGCCAATCGGTGATCCGATCAAAGCTCTGCGCTATTTTTCCGCTGTAAATGGGTGCGGTGGTCAACTCAGCGCCGCGCTCCAGCTCTGTGTTAGCGCTATCAAGCGGGCGTGCGGAAAGATCCTCGCGATCGGCGATTTCAAGTCCAGATTCATGCTGCATCCAGCTGACGATTTTTTCGAGAACCTGCTCGCGCGACTGGCTGGCATCGACTACCAGCACACCAGGTTCGCCTTCCGGCGATTCGAGTGTGGCGAACTGGCTGTCCACCAGGGAAATCGGCATGAAATGCCCAGCACGGCCACCGACGCGCTGAATCGCAGTGTCGTAATCGATGGACAGATGCGCGAAACGCAAGGCCGGCACTGCGTCGCGTAATAGATCACGATAGCGGCGCTTGAGTGCAGAACAGGCCAGCACGAAGCCGACATCGTCTTCGATTGCCTTATGCATCTCGACGATGAGTTTCTGCAGCCACTCCACGCGATCGGCGTCGGAAAGCGGCGTGCCGGCACGCATGCGTGCGACGTTTTCTTCGGGATGGAAGTTGTCGGCTTCGATATGGCGAAAACCCATTGCATCGGCAACGGCATGGCTGGTGTCGGTCTTACCCGAACCGCTGACACCCATGACCACCAGCGTGCGGCTGGCGGCGCGAATGTCGCTATTGGAGTGGAAATCCACTATCGGCTCTCCAGCAGCATCAATGTGCCGCGTTATGATTGTTGAGCCAGATGGTAGCGCTAACATATTTTAACGATAACTACCGTTCGTCGCTTTTCGACTCTGCCAAATGGTCGTCTTGTTGGCGTCGGTGCTTCGGTTTTCTTCGCGTGCTGACTACAATCGCCGCCGCATCCGAGGAGACCTGTAATGCCCAAAGCCATGGCACGCCACATCTTGGTAAAGACCGAAGCCGAGGCCGCACAGCTGAAAAAGCGTATCGCCAATGGCGAAGCCTTCGACGTGCTGGCGAAGAAGTACTCGACCTGCCCCTCGGGCAAGAAAGGTGGCGACCTGGGCGAGGTACGCCCCGGCCAGATGGTGCGCAGCATCGATCAGGTGATTTTCAAGAAGCCGTTGCGTGAAGTGCATGGGCCAGTGAAGAGTCAGTTCGGCTATCACTTGGTGCAGGTCTTCTATCGCGACTGAGGCCCGTCAGCTCACAGTACCGAAGCGCTGCAACTGCATCTCCCGCAGCCGGCTCAGCGTGCGGCGAAAGGCGAACGAGAGATAGCCCTGGGTATAGAGCTCGTTCATCGGCACCTGCGCCTGCAGATACAGCGGTACCTGACGGTCATAGCATTCATCCACCAGCGCAATGAAACGTCTGACCGCATCGTCGCGTGCGGCCAGCTTGGGCAGTTCACGGTCCCCCGCTTCCACCCGAGCCGCCGCGTCTTCGGTGCCACGAGCGATGCGCCCTTCCCTCTGCTTGCTGCCTAGCCGTGGCACTTCGCTGATCAGGATTGAGGAGAAACGGTCGCACAGCTCGATGAAATCCAGTGCTGAAAACGGCTGCTCGAATAGATCGTCGAAACGACACCAAATTGCCGACTGGCTGCGATGCACCACCTGCAACGATCGCCGGCCAATGACCACAGGATCATTGCTGACGGTGCCTTCAGCCAGCTCAGCGAACACCTGCTGCAATTCACCGCTGCTTTCATCATCGCTGACCCAGTAACGCTGCAGCGCAGCACCGGGTCGCAGGCGATGGTCAGCGCCGCCATCCACACTCACCACCTGCATATGGTGCTCGATGGCGGTGATGGCAGGCAGAAAGCGCTCGCGATTGAAGCCATCGGCATACAACTGATCGGGCGGCTGATTGGATGTGGCGACGATGACCACGCCTTGCTCGAACATCACCTCGAACAGGCGGCCCAGGATGATCGCATCGCCGATATCGGCCACGAACAGCTCGTCGAAACACAGCACACGGACCTCTTCGGCCAGCTCACTTGCTAGCGCCCGCAGCGGATCGGCGGTGCCATTGAGCGCGAACAGCCGCATATGCACCCAGCGCATGAAGTGGTGAAAATGCTGCCGCCGCGACGGGACCTGCAAGCTGCGATGGAAGATATCCATCAGCCAGGTCTTGCCACGCCCCACCGGCCCCCACAGGTAGATACCACGAGGCGGACCCTCGATAGCGCCAGGCTGATGCAACGCCTGATAGCAGGTTTGCAGCAGCTCGACAGCACGCAGCTGCGCGGCATCGCTGACGAACCCGTCGCGGGCCATGGCCTGCTGATACAGGGCAAGCGGAGAGACGTTATCCATGAAATAAGCCGATATCGATGATGGCCGCGATGGTAGCCCAGCAACGCTTGAAGCACAGCTCTGGCGCTGGACGATCAGAACCGCCGCGACGCAGCCATCAGCCCATCGGCCTGTTGGCGAATCTGCGCCAGTAGTTCCAACTGCGCGGCGGACGACACTTCCTGCGCACGCACCAGTGCATGCAGCGGCACCGGAATCGCCGGCTCCAGCGGGCGCGCCTGCACGGCATGATCGACACCGGCCAGCGCAGTAAGCGGATCGACCAAGGCCAACCCCTGCCCCGCCGCCACCAGCGAACGCGCCAGCTGGTAAGTCTGCACCCAGGTGTCGATACGCGGCGGCGGATCGAGCTCTTCGAGGTGGCCGCGTAACAGGCCGCCCAGCGCATCGCGCGTGTCCAGCCCAATCAGCGGCGCGCCGGCCAGCTCCTCCAGTCGCAAGGGGCGCGCCAGCTCAGCATCGGCCCACCAGTTGGCCGGCGCAATCACCATCATCTGTCCCTGCGCGAGCACCTCGCTGCTCAAGCCGGGATGCTCCACCGTTTGCAGCGTCAGCCCAAGATCGGCTTCGCGCAACAACAATGCCTCGACGATTTCCGCCGTGTGCTGGGTGGCGAGCTGGCACGGCGTACTGGCGAAACGGCTGCGCCAGCAGCGCAACGCTTCGGGCAGCAGCACCTGGGCCAGCGCGGGTGTGCAGATTAGCCGCAACGCCCGTTCCTCGCCGCGGCCGAGATTACCGGCCAGACGTCGAAGGCTCTGCAAGTCCGCAGCCAGACGTTCGGTTTCCTGTTGCAGGATGCGCGCTTCGGCAGTCGGCTGCAGCTTGCCGCGCACCCGATTGAACAGCGCGAAGCCGAGCTGCTGCTCGGCATGCTTGAGAATCTTGCTCGCCGCTGGCTGGGATATATGCAACAGCTGCGCAGCGGCGGTCAGGCTGCCGGTCTGCAGGATGGCCTGAAAGAGTTCGATGTGGCGAAGGCGCATATGCAGGTTCCCCAGTGGTTGGGACGAAGCATAACCCTGGGTTATGTGTTGCCTCCAACCTTTCATTGGCCGCTTCGCTGGTGCGGACTTAGGCTTCTGTCATCCATCTCACGGAGCGGCACGATGCGAATTGCGGTAATCGGCGGCGGCGTCATCGGGCTGACTACGGCCTATGCACTGGTGCGCCAGGGCCATCAGGTCGAGCTGATCGAGAAGCGCGACCAAGTGGCGCTGGAGACCAGTTTCGCCAATGGTGGCCAACTGAGTTATCGCTACGTATCACCGCTGGCCGATGCCGGCGTGCCCTTGCAAGCGCTCGGCTGGATGTTCCGCGGCAACGATGCCCCACTGCGTTTCCGACCCAAGATGAGCATGCAGCAGTGGCGCTGGTGCGCGCGTTTTCTGCTCGCCTGCCGCCGCTCGACCAATCGGCGCAACGCCGCGCATTTGCTGCGCCTGGCCCTTCATAGCCAGCAGGTGCTGCGCAACTGGCGCGAACAGGATGGACTGGACGATTTCGCCTGGCGCGCCAACGGCAAGCTGGTGATCTACCGCGACCGCGCCAGCCTGGACAAAGCCGCAGCGGGTTTGAATGGCGACGGCAATCAACAGCTGTTCGATGCCGATCAATGCGCAGCCATTGAGCCCGCATTGCAGCCTTTGGCTGACGCGCTGCAAGGCGGCATCTACTCGCCCGGCGACGAGGTCGCGGATTGCCATCTGTTCTGCCGACGATTGCTGGAACGGCTTGGCCGATCGCCGAACTTTCAACTGCACGGCGGCCAGACCGTCACCGCATTGCGCAGCGAGCAGGGCCGGGTATGCGCGGTGCGGCTCGGCCCTGAAGAACTGGCCGTGGATCATCTGGTGGTTGCCGCCGGGGCTGCCAGCGTGGCGCTGCTGCGGCCGCTTGGCATCGAACTGCCGATCTATCCGCTCAAGGGTTACAGCCTGACGTTGCCCTTGCGCAACCATGCCGGCATCCCCGACACCAACGTGACCGACTACGACAACAAGGTGGTCTACGCGCGCCTCGGCGATAACCTGCGGGTGGCGGCGATGGTTGATATCGGCGGCTGGGATGCGAGCCTGGACCAGGGACGAATCGCCATGTTGCAGCGCCTCGCCAGCGAGGCCTTCCCCGCCGCCGGGGACTATCGCAGCGCTACCCAGTGGGCCGGTCTGCGCCCCGCTACGCCTGAAGGTACGCCGCTGCTCGGCGCGACTGCGCTCGACAATCTCTGGCTCAACGTCGGACATGGCAGCCTCGGTTTCACCCTGGCCTGCGGTAGCGCCGACCTGCTTTGTGGTCTGATTGGCGACCAGCGCCTTGCCGTTGCGCTGGATGGCCTGACCCTTACATCCTGACTGCATCACCTGAAGAGGATTCCGCAAGACCCTGCAACGTATCGAGACCAACGAGCGCATGTCCGCAGCCGTGACCTTCGCCAATCTGGTATTTCTGGCCGGACAGGTGCCGGATGACCGTAGCGAGGATGTCGCCGGGCAGACCCGCCAGGTGCTGGCGAAGATCGACAGGCTGCTGGCCGCGGCCGGGTCCGATCACTCGCGTATGCTGAGCGCACAGATCTGGCTGAAGGATATCGAAGCCGACTTCGCGGCCATGAACGCCGTCTGGAGCGAATGGCTCCCGGCTGGTTGCGCACCGGCGCGGGCCACCGTCGAAGCACGCCTCGCCTCGGCGGACGTGCTGGTTGAGATCATGGTGATTGCTGCCGCTGCCTGAATCTTCGTAGCTAGCTGGCTGCTGAGCCGACCCTTGTTTCACCCAATAACAACAACACGAGAGGGAATGACGATGAATCAGAAAATCCGTATTGGCTTGCTGGGCTGTGTCTTGGCGGGCTCGCTGAGTGCGACCGCAGCTGCGGCGCAGGAGCGTTTCGTCACCATCGGTACCGGCGGCCAGACCGGCGTCTACTACACCGCCGGCCAATCGGTGTGCCGCCTGCTCAACCGCGCCGAGGTACAGCCTGCGATCAAGTGCAACGCGCCCTCCACCGCCGGCAGCGTTACCAATATCGTCTCGTTACGTAACGGCGAATACGAGTTCGGCTTCATCCAGTCGGACCATCAGCACAAAGCGCTGCAGGGGCTCGCACCGTTCGACAAAGATGGTCCGATCGATGAGCTTCGGGCGGTGTTTTCCTTGCAGACCGAAATCCTCACCGTGGTGGCCCGGGCCGACAGTGGCATCAAGGCATTCGACGATCTCAAAGGAAAGCGAGTGAACATCGGCGTGCCCGGCTCCGGTAGCCGCGACACCTTCGACGAAGTCATGAAGGCCAAGGGCTGGACCAACGCCGACTTTGCCCTGGCCGGCGAGCTTAAGCCCGCGGAAATGGCTTCGGCGCTCGGCGACAACAACCTCGACGCCATCACCTATGTGGTCGGCCATCCCAGCGGCGCGATCCAGGAGGCGCTGACCAATGTCGAGGCCGAGCTGATCCCAGTCAGCGGTGAGGAAATCGAGAAGTTTCTCCAAGGTGCCGATTACTACACCGCCGCCGAAATTCCAGCCGGGCTCTACCCAGGCGTGGATGCGGCGGTGCCTTCGATTGGCGGCAAGGCCGTGCTGGCGACCACCGCTAAGGCCGACCCGGAAGTGGTGTATCAGCTGGTCAAATCCGTGTTCGACAACCTCGAACGATTCAAGCGCCTGCATCCTGCCTTCGCCAATCTGGAAGCCAAGGACATGATCCGCGTCGGCCTCACCGCCCCGCTCCACGAGGGAGCCGAGCGGTTCTATAAGGAAAAAGGCTGGTTGTGACCGAATGGCGCCGCTTTGACAGAGCGGCGCTTGCCATTAAGGCTGGTGGCGCCTACTGACAAACGTCAGCGAAATGCACGCGCACGCGTGGGCGTGCATTTCGCTGTCGACCGTGACCGCCGCCGCGATCCCGTTCAGCGCGTGGTTGCGTACGGTACCCGCGCTTTTCCCTGTTGATCGGTATGACCATCGCGTTTACCCGCCTCGCTATATTTCTCTCGCCCCACAACCTTTAGCTGATGACGCAGGCGACCAAACGGACACGCGAAGCCCTGTCGAATCGCGGCCATCCGCACTACAATGCACGCCCTTTACGCAACTCGCCTCTCGCGCCGGTCGAATCGACCGGGCTTGGTCGCGCCTGTGCCGCACCCCGGCCTCTCTGAAACCCCAGGACACCGCTTTGATCTCCACCGCTAACATCACCATGCAATTCGGCGCTAAACCTCTGTTCGAGAACGTTTCCGTCAAGTTCGGTAACGGCAATCGCTACGGCCTGATCGGCGCCAACGGCTGCGGCAAGTCGACGTTCATGAAAATCCTCGGCGGCGATCTGGAGCCTTCCGGTGGCCAGGTGATGCTCGAACCCAACGTGCGCCTGGGCAAGCTGCGCCAGGATCAGTTCGCCTATGAAGACTTCAATGTCATCGACACGGTGATCATGGGTCACGAGGAGCTGTGGAAGGTCAAGGCCGAGCGCGAGCGCATCTATTCGCTGCCGGAGATGAGCGAAGAAGACGGCATGGCCGTGGCCGAGCTGGAAACTGAGTTCGCCGAGCTGGACGGCTACACCGCCGAATCCCGCGCGGGTGAATTGCTGCTGGGCCTGGGCATACCTCTGGAACAGCACTTCGGCCCGATGAGCGAAGTAGCACCCGGCTGGAAGCTGCGCGTGCTCCTGGCGCAGGCGCTGTTCTCCGACCCGGAAGTACTGCTGCTCGACGAGCCGACCAACCACCTGGATATCAACACCATCCGCTGGCTGGAAGACATTCTCAAAGTCCGCAACAGCACCATGATCATCATTTCCCACGACCGGCACTTCCTTAACAGCGTGTGCACACACATGGCCGACCTGGATTACGGTGAGCTGCGTCTGTTCCCCGGCAACTACGACGAGTACATGACCGCGGCTACCCAAAGCCGCGAGCGCCTGCTATCGGACAACGCCAAGAAGAAAGCGCAGATCGCCGAGCTGCAAACCTTCGTCAGCCGTTTTTCGGCCAACGCCTCGAAAGCCAAGCAGGCCACCTCGCGCGCCAAGCTGATCGACAAAATCCAGCTCGACGAAGTCAAACCGTCCAGCCGCGTCAGCCCGTTCATTCGCTTCGAGCAGACCAAGAAACTGCACCGTCAGGCCGTGACGGTAGAAAGCCTGGCCAAGGGCTTCGACGGCAAACCACTATTCAAGAACTTCAGCTTCACCGTAGAGGCTGGCGAACGCGTCGCCATCATCGGCCCCAACGGCATCGGCAAGACCACCCTGTTGCGCACTCTGGTCGGCGATCTGCAGCCGGATGCCGGCTCGGTTAAGTGGACCGAAAGCGCTGACGTCGGCTATTACGCGCAAGATCATGCCGAAGATTTCGAAGATGACGCGACCCTGTTCGACTGGATGGGCCAGTGGACCCAGGGCGGCGAGCAGCTGGTGCGCGGCACTCTCGGCCGCATGCTGTTCTCCAACGATGAAATCCTGAAATCGGTGCGGGTAATTTCCGGTGGCGAGCAGGGCCGCATGCTGTTCGGCAAGTTGATCCTGCAAAAGCCCAACGTGCTGGTGATGGACGAACCGACTAACCACCTGGACATGGAATCCATCGAGGCGCTGAACCTGGCGCTAGAGAACTATCCGGGCACGCTGATTTTCGTCAGCCATGACCGCGAATTCGTCGGCTCGCTGGCCACCCGCATCATCGAGCTGTCCGACTCGGGCGTGACCGACTTCAGCGGCACCTATGACGATTACCTGCGCAGCCTCGGCGTGATCTAAGGGATCGCAGCGATAGAAGACGCCCCGCTAGTACGGGGCGTTTTTGCACCTGTACCCAGCTGACGCATCCAACTTCGCCCGAGCTTGGATCAGATCTACGGCAACAGTCGATAGAGGCGCTGGAGATACAGATAGTCGAACCACGCAACCTGATGCGCGATGACGATCAGCCAGAACGCCAGCTGGAACGACAGCTTGCGGGTTTTGTGTCGCAACCATTGCTGGGCGATCAATGCGCCCGGCCAGCCACCGAGCAACTCGACCAGATGCAGCCGCGCCTCGGGTGTGCGCCAACCACTGCGCAACGCACTGCGTTTGTCACGCAGATACAGCCCAAAGGCCAGCAAACTAGCCAGTACGTATGCGAACAGCGGCCAGTTGCTGCCGTGCTCCGCCAATCGAAGGCTACCGAGCGCAGGCAGCAGACAGAGCAGGAAGAACCCCAGCGCTTTCAACAGCGGTTGCTGCAACGGACCGTTACGGCGTGCGCGCGGCGCGGGCTTCACAGACTGCGCGGGGCGGGATTTCGGCATGGACGGCTTGCGGCGAATGGCTGGCTCGTCGAGGGACAGCGGCGCATCAAGCCGGATATGCGTGGCACGCAGGCGCCCGGCCTTGTCGGGTTCGCTCAGATACAGCACCCGGTCGCCTTGCACGGGGCGACGCGCGCCACGCATGGCCGAGATATGTGCGAAAACATCACCACTACCCAGCTCCGGCCGGATGAAGCCAAATCCTTTCTGGTCGTCCCAGCTTTTAAGCTGACCGCGTAATTCCATGACGGGTGATCCGGTTGGCAGGGACCGGGATTCTAATGCGTCGTTCGGTGCATGACGAGCCGCCCCAACCGCTTATCGGGGTGATGCGTAGCGGCGCTCGAGGAAATCCAGCAACAGTCGGTTGACCTGTTCGGGCTGCTCACTCTGTACCCAGTGGCCACAGTCGCTGAGCAGGTGCTGCTCAAGGTCTGGGACCCAGGAGAGCATCTTCTGCAATGTATGCGCTTCTAGCGTGCCTACCGGGTCCTTGTCCCCCAGCAGGAAAAGTGCCGGCTGCTCGACCTTGCGCTCGGCCAGCGGCGCGGTTCGCTCCCAGTTACGTTCGAAATTCCGATACCAGTTCAGCGCACCGCGAAAACCGCGCCCCTCGAAGGTCCGTACGTAGATGGCAAAGGCTTCCGGATCACACCAGGCCGGCGGCGAGCCGGGATCCTGCATGCCGAGATAGAGCGTGCTGCCGGCAGGCTTGTCTTGCAGGAAAAAGTTCTTCGGGACGGCCGCCGAGGTGTTATGCATCATCATCCGCAAGGTGCGCGGAATGTCTGGATCCAGCTCGGCCTCGGCAACGCCCGGCTGCTGAAAATAAAGGATGTAGTGGAAGCGATCGGAGAACTGGCTGCGGATGATGTCGATGGCAGGCTTTTTTGGGCGGCCGCCATAAGGTACGGCCATGGCAGCCACGGCGCGGGCCCGCTCCGGCTCGAGGAGTGCCAGGTGCCATGCAACCGGTGCGCCCCAGTCATGCCCTATCACGGCCACCGAGCAGTGCCCGAGCTGATCCATCGCAGCCTGGATGTCGCCGCATACGGTGATCAGGTCGTAACTCGCGACATCATCCGGCGCGCTGCTTTGGCCGTAGCCGCGCATCTCCGGAACCACCACCCGGTAGCCTGCGTCGGCCAATGCCTGCATCTGATGTCGCCACGAGTACCAGCTTTCAGGAAAGCCGTGCAGCAACCAGACCACAGGGCCCTCTGCCGGCCCGGCGCTATAGACGCTAAGCGTAATACCATTGACCGACAGCAGTTGGTGTTCGTATTCGTGCACGGGGCGCTCCTTCAGCAATGGCCTCAAGGCGCTCAACCCGCCGCGGTGCTCCAGTCGATCAGGCTGAACTGCCAAGTCGCCAGGATGATGATGCCGAAGACGATTCGGTACCAGGCAAATGCCGCATAGCTATGGTTGCCTATGAATTTCAGCAATGCCCGCACCGCCAGCATCGCGAAGATGAACGATGTGACGAAGCCTATCGCGAACACCGGGAAGTCGCCCGGCTGGAACAGGTCGCGGTACTTGTAGCCCGAGTACACCGCGGCGCCAACCATGGTCGGCATCGCCAGAAAGAAGGAGAACTCGGTAGCTGCCTTGCGCGACAGGCCGAACAGCAGACCACCGATGATGGTGGCGCCAGAGCGCGAGGTACCCGGAACCAGCGCAAGGCATTGAGCGAAACCGACCTTCAACGCGTGGGTCCAGCGCATGTCGTCGACGGTTTCGGCCTGCACTTCATGCTGGCGTTTTTCCGCCCAGAGCATCACCACGCCACCGATGACCAGCGCGGTTGCCACGGTGATCGGGTTGAACAGATATTCGTGAATCAGGTCAGCGAAGGCCACGCCCAGTACCACAGCCGGCATGAATGCCACCAGCAGATTGGCGGTGAACTTCTGCGCTTGACGCTCTTTAGGCAAGCCGACCACGACGTCGATGATCTTGCGGCGGTATTCCCAAACCACAGCCAGAATCGCGCCCAGCTGAATGATGATGTTGAAAGCAAGCGCCCGTTCGCCACCGAACCCGATCAGGTCGGCAACGATGATCTGGTGTCCGGTGCTGGAGACCGGCAGGAACTCCGTGATGCCCTCAACCACCCCTAGAAGCAACGCCTGAAAGGCAGCCCAAAGATCCATCTACTCCCCAATAGCGGTGCAAACCACCGCGTTTGAATATGCAACGAAGGTATATGTCAGATAGCCACACAGGGCGCTGTTCTGACTCGTTAGTGCCAAGTAAATTCAATGCATCGACATACGGCGCTCATCTTTTTTTTTGAGCGGCCGAAAAGCTATTCGATGGCCCAGCAATAGACGCTGGGGTCTTGCGACTCATCAGGCAGGCACGGCGCCAAGCTCCCTGCGAAGCAATACACGAATAATAATTAAGAGAAGCGTTCAACAGGAGCGTACAAACCCATGAATCTGCTAAGAAATTTTCCGATCAGCAAACGCCTTTGGCTGATCCCGGCGTTAGCAATCGCCATGCTTTTCATCCTCGGCCTGTTGATGATTCAGCAAGTGCGGACCGACCTGTACAAAGGCAAGCAGGTCATGACGCAAAACATCGTCGAGACCGCCAACGGCATTCTCAGCCATTACCAGCAACTCGAAGCGAACGGCTCGCTGAGTACTGCCGAGGCGCAAAAGGCGGCGATGGACCAGATTCGCCTGCTCCGCTATGGACAGGATGATTATTTCTGGATCAACGACATGAAGCCGACAATGCTCATGCATCCGATGAAGCCGGAGCTCGATGGACAGGACCTTTCCAAGACCAAGGATCCGAACGGCAAGGAGCTGTTCAATGAAATGGTTCGGGTTGCACAGCGTCAGGGCGCGGGTCTAGTGGACTATCAATGGGCGAAGCCGGGAGAGGTAGATCCCGTACCGAAAATTTCCTATGTCGAACTGTTCAAGCCTTGGGGTTGGATCATCGGCACGGGCATCTATGTCGACGATGTCGAAGCAGAGTTCCAGCGGTATGTGGTTCGCTTTTCGATCATTGGCCTGGTGATCGCCTCGCTGATGGCCGTGCTGGTCGCCATTCTGATTCGCAGCATTACCAAACCGCTGCGCGACTCCATGCAGGCCATGGCCAACATAGCCAGCGGCGAAGCCGACCTCACGCGTAGCCTCGACGTCTCGGGCAATGACGAGTTGACGACTTTAAGTCGTGACTTCAACACCTTCACTCACAAGCTCCGTACGGTCATCACCCAACTGTTCGAAACGTCGGGCTCGCTAGACCAGTCATCCCGCGCCCTCGGTGGGCTGGCCGGCCAAGCCCACAAACAAAGCCAGCAGCAATCCCAGCAGATGGAGCTGGTCGCCACGGCCATCAACGAAGTGACTTACGCCGTACAGGAAGTGGCAAAGAATGCCGAGCATGCGTCGAACGAGGTGAACGACGCGGAGAAACAGGCCGATCTAGGGCAGCGCAATATCGATGCCAGCCTACAACAAATCGATCAACTGTCGACGACGATCAACGAGGCGGTTGGGGTGATTCAATCGCTGGCCGAAGAAACCACCCAGATCGGCTCGGTCCTCGAAGTCATCGGGTCGATTGCCGAACAGACCAATCTCCTCGCGCTGAACGCCGCAATCGAGGCGGCACGTGCCGGCGAACAGGGACGCGGTTTTGCCGTTGTGGCTGACGAGGTCCGCCTGTTGGCGCAGCGCACCCAGACCTCAACGGCGGAAATTCACACGATGATCGAACGCCTGCAGAAGAACTCGGGAGCTGCGGTCACCGTCATCATGAATAGCAGCCGCGCGTCACAGGCTACGGTTGAACAGGCCAGTCAGGCCGGAGAGAGCCTTGGCCAGATCGCTCAGGCGCTGCGCAATCTGTCAGGCCTGAATGCTTCGATTGCCAGTGCGACGTTACAGCAGAGCCACGTCGTCGAGGACATCAATCAGAACGTCACTCAGGCAGCCGGACTGGCGCAGGAAAGCACCCTGGCTGCCGAACAATCGAGCGCGGCAGGCAAACAACTTGGTGATTTGGCAGAACAGTTGAATCGATTACTCAAGCAATTCAAAGTCTGACCGTAGACTTACCGCTGATAGTTGGTATGGCCAGTTCCCGCAGGAGCTGGCCTTTTTATTTCGATCATCGACTGCGACTTTTCGCCACGCTCCGAGTACTCAAAACGGAACACCAAGCCTAAAGATGACTGCCCTTGAACTGCTGCAGGCCAGTCAGCATCAGGCTTTCAGAGCCCGATTAATCCAAACCTCGCGCTCGCAACTAATCCTATACCTTCGGCTAATTGCAAAAATCCCCAGCAATTACGAACTGTCTGTGTGACTTATTAGTCCTCTGTGTACATCAATGGATATGTAAGCCAATGCCGGCAGCCTGGCGGCAGGCTCAATCCGAATTTTGGTATCACTAGAGAGACATGCCCCCATGAACAGCCCCCTTCGTTTCAACGACGCCCTTCTTATTACTGACCGAGCCTTCAAGCCGTTCCAGTGCGTCGCCTGGACGCTGCTCGAAGGCAACGGCGACCTCAGCATCACCGTGGTGGATGGCAGCGAGTCTCGCGCTGTCGGGCATTGCAAACTGTCCAGCAATGTCTATTCCGATCCGGTCAAGCTTGGCAAATCCTTAGAGCAGGCACGGGCCGATCTGAGCCGTCAGGGCGTTCACTTCGCCCCCTGGCACATGCCCGAATAAGCTTCGGCTTCGAAAGCAAAAGGCCCGGTTGCGCAAGCACCGGGCCTTTTGCGTTGCGTTCGCGGTACCGCCACGCATCGCCGCCCCGCTTGTTCGACTGATCCATTCGCCTGTTTCACGGTCCCAGCAATAAGTGAATCAAAAGGAGCGAGCCATGAAAGGTGCAGAAGCCTACGTCAATGATCAGTGGCATAGCAGCGGACTGGCAAATCTGCCAGAAGGGCCCGAGGCGCATTGCATTACTTTGAAGTTCATCATTCCCCGCGATGCTCAATTCACCGGACTGATCAATCATGTATGCGAAGTCGCGCAGCAGCGACTTAGCGAGGTTTATGAAGGCCGCCAGGTGACGCACAAACCAGTGGTGGGCTCGGTCGTCGGGGACGGTAGCGGCGATGGCGTAGACCTCGTTTTCGATGTCGCCCCAGCAAACTGAGCATCTATCACGAGGGAGCGGAACCATGAGTCAACAGCTCACACTCGACGAAGCCATTCGGATCAGCGAGATGGCTTTTCTACCCTGCCATGTCACCACCGTGGCGGATAATGAGGACGTCAGCTTTTCGCTGCGAGTAACCAACGCAGCGGGCGATGTAGTTCTTTCCATCGCGCATATTGCGCGCTCCCAACACACGACGCCGCTGCACCTTGCCGGGCTGCTGGAACATGCGCGTCTGCAGCTCAGCAAGGACGGGATATCGCTGAGCCCATGGTCCATGCCTGAGCAACCGGGTATCGCCGGATAACCACCTTCTCCCGCAGAGACTCTGAATGACTCCTTTCGATTGGCAGCGCATGCTGCTGGATAGCTTTCCTCCGATGTTTATCGCTGAGGTGGCGCTACGGGCGTTTTTTGCCTTCTGTGCGGTTTTTCTGTTTTTGAAGATCAGTGGGCGTCGCGGTATCAGGCAGCTGTCGCTGTTCGAACTGGTAGTGATCCTGACCCTCGGTTCCGCCGCCGGTGATGTGTCGTTTTATGAGGATGTACCCCTACTGCCCGTTGCCGCGGTGTTCGTTACTTTACTTGGGCTTTACCGGCTCACGGTTTGGGCGTCGGGCCACAGCGAGCGATTCTCAAACTGGATGGAAGGCAAGCCGGTAACGATCATCAAGGACGGGCTGTATGAGCTGAACAGCCTGGAAGGATTGAACATTTCGTCCGATGAATTCTTCATGGAGTTGCGCCAGCAAGGCGTCGAGCACCTGGGGCAGGTTCGCCTGGGCATTCTTGAAACCGACGGCGACGTGAGCCTTTTTTTCAACGACGACGACTCGATACGTCCCGGGTTACCGGTTCTACCCACAGAGTACCGGCCTGCATATCAGCAGGCGCCCTCCAGCGGTCTATATGCCTGCACGCGCTGCGGATACCCGCAAGTGATCGGCGAACAGCAGCAGGCGACCTGTCCTCGTTGCCAGAACCAGCACTGGTGCATTGCGCTTAGCAATCCGCGCTTGCGCTGACATGCGGCGCGAACCCACTCCGCCGACATCGGTCACTTATAAAGACGGTCCGCGCGAAGACTCCTCAGCGCGGTTGCGCTTTTCATTCGCGATTCAGGAGCAATTCCTATGCTAGGCGACTATTCCTCAATAAATGAACATCTCGAAACCGCACGAAAGCACGCTGACCATGCTGAGACAAGCGCGGATCCGGCAATTTATCGCGAAGCGATCGACGAGTTGGTAGCCGCGATACGGCTGTTGATGCGTAACAGCCAGGAAAAGGAAAGCTGATCGCACTAGGCGCCGGCTCTCGCCGGGTATGTTGCGGTCCCTGATCAGGCTTGCCGGCCACGCCGTCCAGGGCCGAATGATGTTTGAAAGAGGAGTTTCGAATGCTGATCGATCAGAGCAGTGAGACTCC
Organism: Pseudomonas sp. MTM4; assembly: GCF_019355055.1. NCBI lineage: Bacteria > Pseudomonadati > Pseudomonadota > Gammaproteobacteria > Pseudomonadales > Pseudomonadaceae > Pseudomonas > Pseudomonas sp. MTM4. Next base: position 499,287 of record NZ_CP048411.1, on the reverse strand, counting down.
TCTAGGCTCGGCGGAAGGCGTGCGCCCGGTGCCAGCGGACGAGCAACACGATACGGGCACTCCCCTGTGCCCCCCGCTTCCTACCGATCTTCATTACGTCGACGACCGCAGTCCCGGCATCAGTCGCCGCGTGTTGAGAGGAAAATTTGCGTACTTTTTGCCAAGCGGCGAGCGCATTCGTGATGCGGCAGAGATTTCGCGGATCAACAAGCTGGCTATTCCTCCGGCCTATACCGACGTCTGGATATGTCCAGATCCGCAAGGCCATATGCAGGCCACCGGGCGCGACGCACGCGGTCGCAAACAATATCGCTATCACGCTCGCTGGCGGGAAATTCGCGACAGCAACAAGTACGAACGCATCTTGGCGTTCGGCGCGGCCCTGCCCAGGCTGCGTGCTCGCCTGGAGCAGCAACTGTCCTTGCGCGGCATGCCACGGGAAAAGGTCATGGCGCTTGTCGTGCAACTGCTCGAATCGACATTGATCCGTGTCGGCAACTCACGATACGCGCGGGACAACCGCTCCTACGGTCTGACGACGTTACGCACGCGCCATGTGGATGTACGGGGCGCGGCGATTCGCTTTCAATTTCGCGGCAAGAGCGGCGTAGAGCATCAGGTCACGCTGAAGAATCAGAGACTGGCGCGCATCATGCGCCGCTGCATGGAGCTGTCCGGTCAACATCTCTTCCAGTATCTGGACGAGGACGGTCAGCGCCATCCGGTCACTTCAAGCGACGTGAACCAATTCCTGCAGGATATGACCGGTGGCGACTTCACGGCCAAGGACTATCGCACCTGGGCTGGCAGCGCGCTGGCCCTTGAGTATCTGCGCAAATGTGATTGGCAACCGGAAGCGGTTGCGCGCCGCAATCTGGTCGAAACGGTCAAGGATGTCTCCCGACAGCTGGGGAACACACCAGCGGTATGTCGCCAGTGCTACATACACCCCGACGTGCTCGATGCTTTTGTTGCAGGTGAACTTGCGCGGCTGCCCAAGGCGCGAAAACGTAAATGGTTGAGCAGCGCAGAGGTCACGCTTCTGAATTTCCTTACTGACCGCAATCCGGTGTGACGCACTTACTGGTAAAGCGTTACCCGGTTGCGCCCCGCCGATTTGGAGATATACAGCGCACTGTCGGCCCGCTCGATCAATTGCGCATAGCCAGTTGTGGGCTGGCTGAGATCGGCGACGCCAAGGCTGACGGTAAAGCGAATGCTATTACCTTCGTAGACAACTTCATGCGCCTCGATGGATTGACGCAGCCTTTCGGCGACTGATACTGCGCCATCACTATCGGTATCGGGCAGCAAAACCACGAACTCCTCACCGCCGTAGCGCCCTGCGATATCAGCGTCCCGCATGTTGTTACGAATGACGTCAGCCGTCTGCTGAATGACGGCATCGCCAGTCTGGTGACCATAGGTGTCGTTGATTTTCTTGAAATGATCGATGTCGAACATCACCAGCGCCGCGTTGCGGTCGTAGCGGCGATGCCGTGCATATTCCTGACGCAGCATCTCTTCCCAATGGCCCCGGTTGAACAGACCTGTCAGGCGGTCGGTGCTCGATAACCGTTGCAGCTCCCGGTTCGCCGCTTGCAGCTGGCGGCGGTTGGTTGCGACATCGGTCACGTCATAGATGATTAAGCAAATCTGCTCGATGCCGCCACCGAGCCCCTTCAAAGGCAGCAGTGTGGTGTTCTGGTACATGAAATCTTCCAGTCCGGTGATCGGCTGGTAATTCTTGAATCGCAACAGATAGGGGCGCTGTTCCCAGACAGTGAACGAAGGCGTGCCGAGCGTTGCGACGTTCTCTACCTTACGCCGGAACCACTGCTCGTCGACTTCCGGAAACAGCTCGAAGAATGATTTCTTTCGCGCTTCTTCAGGTAACCGCCCGGATCGGTTCTCCATGAACGTATTCCACACATCGATGCGGTATTGGCGATCCATCACCACAACACCAACGTCAATGCTCTGAACGATTGCCAGCAGCCCGTGAAGTTCGCTCAGATTGTTCGAGTCGGACATGCTTAGTCCATCAGGTACGCGAGTTTACGGGACAGCAGCTCAACCGAATCTTCGGTGAACAGCAACAGCAGGTCGAAATGTACATCGTGAGCTTCAATGCTGTAGCTGATTTCCACCGCAAGGGTATTTTTCCAGCGTTGGCGGTTCACGCGGATGAGCTCATCGATCGATGCGTGCTGGCCCAGCACTTGCGGATGCCCCTGGGAAAATACGACATCGATCTGATCGGCGATACCGCTCAGGCACGCGCTGATCAACAGACTCGACAGATCGAGCAGCATCTCAAGTTCGCGGTAATCCTCCGCGCCCATCAAGACCGCCATGTCGGCCATTTCCGAGTCATGAAAAATCAGCAACGCCTCGCCGGCAATACCGCCGCCAATATATCCCTGGCAGACGGCCGTGAGCTTGTCCCCTTGAGCCGCGTCGGCAAGCGCCATATGCAGTTCGCCGACTTCGAAAATGTTCACATTGGGAATAGGCAACTGAACGAAAACGCCGAGAACTCGCGCCAGGAGCGCTGCTGCACGTCCCATCGCGACGTTCACTACTTCGCGAAACGCGTCGCGAAACGGGATATGTCCGGTATTCCTTTGACCAAGCGAAGGCATTTCATCGCCTAACAACACTAAGCTTGCCAGCGTCTGTTGCAGATGTACCGGATCGGCGGGTTTGCGGATGAATGCAAGCGCGCCCAACTCCAGCACGCGTCGCACGGCCTCGTCCTGAACGTCCGCCGAGATGACGATGACTTTGCATTCGAGGCATTCGTGGCGAAGCGCGCCAAGCACCTGATAGCCGTCCATGTCCGGCATCGTCAGATCGAGCAGTAGCGCATCGATGCCGCCTTCACGAATACGTTCGAGCGCCTCGCGGCCACTCGACGCCTGGTGAATATCCAGTGGCCAGGCAGCCGGTAGCGCACGCAGCAGCTGCTTGCGCGCCAGGCTCGAATCATCACAAATCAATAGGGAAACGGCAGACATGCAGCGCTCGCTCACGTGGTCAGCCTCCAGAACCTGAACAGCTTATCCCAGCAAACGAGCGCCGTGGCGGTGACATACAACGATAATGGCATTTAGCCACATGGCTGGCGGAAACACCCATCGTTTAGGCGGTTAAGCCTTAATAGTAGGCGTTATCACGATTGGTATGGTCAGTTACGTCGCGCACCCCTTTGAGCTCGGGAATCCGCTCCAGCAGCGTTTTTTCGATACCTTCCTTGAGCGTAACGTCAGCCTGTCCACATCCTTGGCAGCCGCCACCGAACTGCAGCACGGCCACTCCTTCGTCGACCACGTCGATCAAGGTGACCTGGCCACCGTGGCTAGCAAGCCCCGGGTTGATTTCGGTTTGCAGGTAGTAGTTGATGCGCTCGTTCAACGGGCTGTCTTCGTTGACCATGGGGACTTTGGCGTTGGGGGCCTTGATAGTCAGCTGGCCGCCCATGCGATCAGTGGCGTAATCCACCAAAGCGTCTTCCAGAAAGGGCTCGCTGACACCATCGATCCACGCCGTGAAACGCTTTAGCGCAATCGCAACGTCATCCGGCTTTTCTTCCCCAGGCTTGCAATAGGCGATGCAGGTTTCGGCGTATGGCGTACCGGGCTGAGTGATGAAGACCCGGATGCCAATTCCGGTGGTGTTCTGCTTTTCGAGCAGCTCGGCCAGGTAATCGTGTGCAGCTTCGGTAATGGTAATGGCGCTCATGGGAACTCCTCTCATACATGCCTGGCAGTGTACGCCAACCGATGCGCAGGATAAAGTCCTAGTGTTTTAGTAGGAAATAGCCAATTCATCCCTTACGCTCCGCAGTTCAACATGAGCAAAACTCATTCAAATCCACGAGCGATCAAATAGCGTGCAGCTTTGTTATCATTCCCGGTCCCGTAATCAGCTCCCAGGTAGTTCCCATGTTTGACCGCAACGCCCGTCTCCAGGCACTCCAGCAGGCGCTCAAGGAGCGCATCCTGATTCTCGACGGCGGCATGGGCACCATGATCCAGAGCTACAAACTGGAGGAGTCCGATTACCGCGGTGAGCGTTTCGCCGATTGGCCGCAGGATCTCAAAGGCAATAACGACCTGTTGATCCTCACTCGCCCGGACGCCATTAGCGCAATCGAGAAGGCGTACTTCGACGCCGGCGCGGATATCGTCGAAACCAATACCTTCAACGCCACCCGCGTGTCCCAAGCTGACTACGGCATGGAAGAGCTGGTTTACGAGTTGAACGTCGAAGGCGCCCGCCTCGCCCGCCAGGCAGCCGATGCGAAGACGGCGGAAACACCGGACAAACCCCGTTTTGTCGCCGGCGTGCTCGGCCCAACCAGCCGCACTTGCTCGCTCTCACCGGACGTGAACAATCCCGGCTACCGCAACGTCACCTTCGATGAACTGGTGGAGAATTACACCGAAGCCACCCGCGGTCTGATCGAGGGCGGTTCGGATCTGATCCTGATCGAAACCATCTTCGACACGCTCAACGCGAAAGCCGCGATCTTCGCCGTACAAGGCGTGTTCGAAGAGCTCGGCTTCGAGTTGCCGATCATGATTTCCGGCACCATCACCGATGCCTCCGGTCGCACGCTGTCCGGGCAAACCACCGAGGCCTTCTGGAACTCCGTACGGCACGCAAAACCGATCTCCGTCGGGCTGAACTGCGCACTGGGCGCCAAGGAGCTACGGCCGTATCTGGAAGAGCTGTCGAACAAGGCCGAGACCCATGTTTCGGCGCACCCCAACGCCGGTTTGCCGAACGCCTTCGGTGAATACGATGAAAGCCCCGAGGAAATGGCCAGGGTTGTCGAGGAGTTTGCCGCCAGCGGCTTCCTCAATATCGTTGGCGGTTGCTGCGGCACTACCCCCGCGCACATCGAGGCGATCGCCAAGGCCGTCGCTCAGTATGCGCCGCGAGCCCTCCCGGACATCCCTAAAGCCTGCCGACTCTCCGGCCTCGAGCCCTTCACCATTGATCGCAGCTCGCTATTCGTCAACGTTGGCGAGCGGACCAACATCACCGGTTCGGCGAAATTTGCCCGCTTGATTCGCGAGGAAAACTACACCGAGGCGCTGGAAGTCGCCCTGCAACAGGTAGAAGCCGGCGCCCAGGTGATCGACATCAACATGGACGAGGGCATGCTGGATTCGAAGAAGGCCATGGTGACCTTCCTCAATCTGATCGCCGGCGAACCGGACATCTCCCGCGTACCGATCATGATCGACTCCTCCAAATGGGAGGTAATCGAGGCGGGTCTGAAATGCATTCAGGGCAAAGGCATCGTCAACTCGATTTCCATGAAGGAAGGCGTCGAGGCCTTCAAGCATCACGCCCGCCTGTGCAAGCGCTACGGCGCCGCCGTGGTGGTAATGGCCTTCGATGAAGCTGGCCAGGCCGACACCGCCGCACGCAAGCGCGAGATTTGCCAGCGCAGCTACGACATTCTGGTCAACGAGGTGGGCTTCCCGCCGGAAGACATCATTTTCGACCCGAACATCTTCGCCATCGCCACCGGCATCGAAGAACACAACAACTACGCCGTGGACTTCATCGAAGCCTGCGCCTACATCCGCGACAACCTTCCCTACGCATTGACTTCCGGCGGCGTGTCGAACGTGTCGTTCTCGTTCCGCGGCAACAACCCGGTGCGCGAGGCGATCCACTCGGTCTTCCTCTATTACGCCATCCAGAACGGCCTGACGATGGGCATCGTCAACGCCGGACAGCTGGAGATCTATGACGAAATTCCGAAGGTGCTTCGTGATGCCGTCGAGGATGTGGTGCTCAATCGCACGCCCAATGGCACCGAGGCGCTACTGGCCATTGCCGATGAGTTCAAAGGCGATGGCAGCGTCAAGGAAGCGGAAACCGAGGAGTGGCGTAGCTATACCGTCGAGAAACGATTGGAACATGCCTTGGTCAAGGGCATCACCACGCACATCGTCCAGGACACCGAAGAGTGCCGCCAGCAGTGCGCACGCCCGATCGAAGTTATCGAAGGCCCGTTGATGAGTGGCATGAACGTGGTCGGCGACCTGTTCGGCTCGGGCAAGATGTTTCTGCCGCAGGTGGTCAAATCGGCCCGCGTGATGAAGCAGGCGGTCGCGCACCTGATCCCATTCATCGAAGCTGAAAAAGGCGACAAGCCCGAGGCCAAGGGCAAGATCCTCATGGCTACGGTCAAGGGCGACGTACATGACATTGGCAAGAACATCGTCGGCGTGGTGCTCGGTTGCAACGGCTACGACGTGGTGGACATGGGTGTGATGGTCCCGGCGGAGAAAATTCTGCAGACCGCCATCGCCGAGAAGTGCGACATCATCGGCCTGTCCGGTCTGATCACCCCGTCGCTGGATGAAATGGTGCATGTGGCCAGGGAAATGCAGCGCCAAAACTTCAGCCTGCCCCTGATGATTGGCGGTGCTACGACGTCCAAGGCCCACACCGCTGTAAAGATCGATCCACACTACAAGAACGATGCCGTGGTCTACGTCACCGACGCCTCGCGCGCGGTGGGTGTCGCCACGACGCTGTTGTCGAAGGAATTGAAGCCGGCCTTCGCCACGAAAACTCGCGAAGAATACGCGATGATTCGCGAGCGCACCGCCAACCGCAGCGCCCGCACCGAACGCCTCACCTACGCCAAAGCCATCGCCGCCAAACCCGAGTTCGACTGGAGCGATTATTCGCCGGTCAAACCGACCTTCACGGGTAGGAAGGTGCTTGAGGATATCGATCTGCGCACCCTGGTCGATTACATCGACTGGACGCCGTTCTTCATTGCCTGGGATCTGGCCGGCAAATATCCACGCATTCTCGAGGACGAAGTCGTCGGTGAAGCCGCAACCGCTCTGTTTGGCGATGCTCAGGCGATCCTCAACAAGCTGATCGACGAAAAGTTGATCAAGGCCCGTGCCGTGTTCGGGTTCTGGCCCGCCAATCAGGTCGACGAAGACGACATTGAAGTCTTCAACGACAGCGGAGAAACCTTGGCAACCCTGCACCATCTGCGCCAGCAGACGGTGAAGACCGACGGCAAGCCGAACTTCTCCCTGGCCGATTTTGTGGCGCCGAAGAACAGTGGCGTGACCGACTACATTGGCGGCTTCATTACCACTGCCGGTATCGGGGCCGAAGAGGTCGCCAAGGCCTATCAGGAAGCCGGCGATGACTACAATTCAATCATGGTGAAGGCGCTCGCCGATCGCCTGGCTGAAGCCTGCGCCGAATGGCTGCATGAGCAGGTGCGCAAGTCCTGGTGGGGCTATGCGCCGGAAGAGCAGCTGAGCAATGAAGAGCTGATCAAGGAACAGTACAAAGGCATCCGCCCTGCCCCCGGCTACCCCGCTTGCCCCGACCATACCGAAAAGAGCGCCCTGTTCCAGTTACTCGATGCCGATGGCATCAGCCAGGTCACGCTGACCGAACATTTCGCGATGTTCCCAACGGCGGCCGTCAGCGGCTGGTATTTCGCACATCCGCAGGCGCAATACTTCGCGGTTGGCAAGATCGACAAGGATCAGACCGAAAGCTACAGCAAACGCAAAGGTCAGGAGCTGGCCGTGACTGAGCGCTGGTTGATGCCTAACCTGGGATACGACGACTAACGAAGCAATGTCGGCCTGTAGGAGCGGGAGTAACGCGTGGCTCTCGCTCGTTAAGGCACATATTGGCTTCCTGCTGTGCAGTTAGCGAGCCGCTCCTACCTATTCATTCTGCCGATTACGTGGACACCACCCATGCCCGCCTCGCCCCTCTATCTCCTTGACCAGCTCGAAACTGCCGACATGCTCGAAATCGACGGGCTGCACGCATTCGAATTCAGTCTCAACGACGAACTGCTGGATCGCGCCGAAGCAGCAGCAAGCGCCGACGAGTCTTTCTCCAGCGAAGAAATAGTGCTGCGGATCGAGTCGCTGGACGGGCGTGAACGGCGCCGGTGGTCGTTCAGCTACAACGCCGTGATGGAAGCGCAACACGATGTCGAAGACGACAGCTGGGTGCTCGGCGAACCGCCTCAACATCGCCTCAAATGCCTGGGCGCGATCAGCGCGTGCAGCGAAGACGAATGACACCGGAACAGACGGTTCATGCGCGTCGGGAAATCCTGCCTAAAGCAAACGTCGCGCGCACCCGGTCGATTACCAAGGTCTCTACAAGCCGGCCTGCGGGCTCTATGCAACTTCGCTTGCTCAGGTACTTGGAGCGCAACTGTCTACCATCTTTTCGCGACCTGACTTCCAAGTGATTCTTCATTGAGCCTAACGAGACGGCGTCTTATCTCAGCTGCAGCCAGCCTCGCCGCCGGTAGCGTTTGCGCGTCCATTCTTTCGGATGGCGGCACGAACGATGCCTCGGAAAACGTCTTCATCCGTAAGGTAATGGAGCTGGAAGCCAGACTCGGTGCACGCATCGGCGCGGTAGTAAGAAGCTCGCATGCTGATATGCACTGGGCGTACCGGGCAGATGAGCGCTTCCCCATGTGCAGTACCTTCAAGCTGCTTGCCTCAGGTGGCCTGCTGGCTCAAGTGGATGCAGGTCGAGAGCAGCTCGATCGGATCGTCCGTTTCGAGATTGCCGATGTCGTCGACTACTCGCCGATTACGGAAAGCCAGGCCGGTGGTGATGGTATGACTCTCGCTCAGCTTTGCGAGGCTGCGCTGACGCACAGCGACAACACGGCGGGCAACCTCATCCTCGAGCAAATCGGCGGGCCAGGCGGGGTCACCGAGTTTGCCTGGTCGCTCGGCGACACGGTGACCCGGCTCGATCGCTGGGAAACCGAGCTCAACGAAGCGACACCCGGCGATCCGAGAGATACCACGACGCCAGCCGCTATGGCGCAATGCGTCGATGTCATGTTGTTCGGCGATGCTCTCTCCGCTTCATCACAACAGCAGCTGAGTGATTGGCTGGTAGCCAACAAGACTGGCGGTGCCAAGTTGCGGGCCGGCATGCCAGCCAGTTGGAGGATCGGCGACAAAACCGGTGGAGGCGATCACGGCACCATGAACGACGTGGCCGTCATCTGGCCGCCGCAACAGCACCCCTTGATCGTCAGCATTTATATGACCGAGACGGTCGCCTCGTTCGACGACCGAAACGCGGCGTTCGCCGAGCTGGGTAGGACGCTTTACGAACTGTTCGCGGTGTGAGCCGGCACAAGGCTGGCGTTGCGATCCGTCTCAGCTAACGTTGCGTATTCCATCATAGAGCGAAGGCAAACCATGCAACCTGAGATCCTGCGAGCTGAACATGCCGATGTAGGGGCGTTTCCCGGCTATTCGATGCCTATCGGATGTTCTACGGCCAACCCTCCAATCTCGAGTTGGCCCGCAACTTTATCGCCGAACGCATCCGTAATGACGAGTCAGTGATCTTCTATGCGAGGGACACAGCAGAAAGCTATATAGGCTTCACTCAGCTTTACCCCGTCTTCTCGTCCATTTCCGCGCGCCGCTCGTGGATATTGAATGATCTCTACGTGGCCGAAAGCGCCCGAGGCCGGGGCGTCGGACGGATGCTAATGAACCGCGCCCGCGAGCATGCAATAGCAACTGGCGCGACAGGCGTATCGCTTGAAACAGCCAAGGCCAATGCCGGCGCCCAGCGTCTCTACGAGTCGTTGGGATATGCCAGGGATGACGAGTTCTACAGCTATTTTCTCGATCTGAGCGAGGGTTGATGCAGGTTATTCATGGCTTTCGCCACGCCGCAGCAATAGCGCGATAGCCAGGACCACCATCAGGCTACCCGGTAGCCAATGCCAGCCGATTCGTTGTGGTTGGGCGACAAACAGCAGCACCATCGACACGAACGGGACCAGATAGCTATAAGCAGTGACCGCGCCTGGTGTCAGCACCGCCGTGGCCCGCTGCTGCAGAAAGAAGGTCATGCCGCTCGAGAACACGCCTAGATAGATGACCAGCGCCGTGTCCCTCAGGTCCATCCGCATCAACGCGACCGGTTGCTCCCAGATCAGCCCCAGCATGCCGATCAGAATCGCGCCCATGAAGAGACTCCAGAAGGTCCGCAACCCTGCCTGCCGGGCCAGTACGCCACGATGTAAACCCCACTTGCTCAACACCGGATACAACGCCGAGGCGATGCAGCCGAAAAAGAATGCCAGTTCGCCAAAGCCGAATTTTAGCTCGGAGAGATCCCCGTTATTTTCAGCGATAGCTAGCCCTAGTGCGCCGAACGCACCCAATGCAAGAATCGCCAGCAACCGCCCCGCTGCTTGCTCGACACCCAAACCACGACCAATGCAGTAGGCCAACAGCGGCACACTGACGAACAGCGTGGCCATCGACAACGCGCTGACACGGTGCGCTGCCCAGAACATCGTGCCGAAGAAGCCAGCCAGACTCAGGCCCATCAACGCATACAGCAGCAGCCCCGGAAGGCTCGGCCAGCGCTCGTCCTGTCGCCACAACAACGGGAGCAGTGCCAACGCAGCAATGCTGAAGCGGATGGCGGTCAATAGCAGCGGCGGTAGCCCTTCGCTCATCAGCCCCACCGCAGGAAAGGACAGGCCAACGAACAATGCCCAGAGCACCATGCCCAGATGCGCGCGGGTAACGCCACGGGTTGTTTTAGTCATCGCCCTGCTCCTCCAGCGTCAGTAGCAGCGCGCGCAGTCCATTCGCCAGGGCCCGCTTCTGTTCCTCATCGAGTGGCGCCTGCATGCGATGCAGCGTAGCCAGGTATTCATCGAGACAGCCGAGCAGCACGGCCTGCCCTTCGTCGCTGAGGCGTATCAACAGGCTGCGACGGTCTGCCGGATTGGCGACACGCTGAATCAGCCCGGCGGCTTCAAGTCGATCGAGCCTATTGGTCATCGCACCAGAGCTGAGCACTGCCGCGTGGCGAAGCGCGTTTGGCGTCAGCCCCTGTGGCTGACCGGCACGGTACAGCGTCGCGAGCAAATCGAACTCGCCGTCATGCAGGCCGTGCGTACGGAACACGGCGGCAATGCTGCGGTTGAGGTACTTGGAAAGCCGAAATACGCGCGTGAATATCGCCATCGGCGATGCGTCGCTTTCAGGGCGCACGTTGTGCCATTGGGCCAATACGCCGTCGACGTGGTCGCCAGCCTCGGGCTTGCGCATAAATAACTCCAGGAAAAGAATCTTTACCTAAAGCTAAATAGGCGAAGCACGGAAGGCAAGCGATAACACCGCATGCGCGAGCGCGGCGACGAGTGGCACTCGGCTGACTGAAAACCGAGCGCGTAGCCAGGTGCGCGCATCAGGAATGGTTATTTCAGCTGCGAGGGCGAGTTGCGGACGATTTTGATCGAATGTGTGAGTGCTGGTTTGCGGGTAACGCTAATGGCTCTGCGCGTTACCGTGTCGATGGTGATATTCCAGAATCCCGTGTTGGGTACCTTGATCCTCGCCGGAAACTTGTCGAAGGCACCACCGTGATAGGTATGCCGACCACCATTTCTGAAACTGCGGAAGTTCTTGTCGTTCATCAAGCGGATATTGCAGGGCTGCGAACATTCAATGATTACAAAGTCGTCTTCGTTGAGGTGTTCGCGCTGGTGAATGAACTTCATGTACCGCTCCGGACCGTGTTGCTGGCAAAGGCGCAGATTACCACGGCCGCTTTCACGACTGGGTGAGCCCAGTGCGGCCCGCTTAGACCTCTGCGACGGCATTTCCCTGTTCTTTGACACAACGGCGCCGGCACAATCGGCTCTGGTGCCCAGCGCCTATCATTCATTTCCTGCTGATCAAGGATAACCGCGCATGTCTGCGGCAAGCTTTTCCGTCGATGCCACATCGCCCACTGCTCGTCGCGCCACACGCGTCGGCTTTTTCATGGCGGGGTTCGGCCTGTCCATCTGGGCGCCGCTGGTACCTTATGTACGTGAGCGCATCGAAATGAGCGATGCGCTGTTCGGCACGCTACTGCTGTGCATCGGTATCGGCTCGCTGACCTGGATGCCGCTGTCCGGGTTGCTGGTGACCCGATACGGGATTCGCCCGGTCGTGCTGTCCAGCGTGGCATTATTGCTCGTCGCGCTGGGCGGCATGGCCATGACCGAATCGATCTGGTTGCTGGCACTTTCGCTGTTCTTTTTCGGCGGCAGTCTCGGCGTCATCGATGTGGTGCTGAACATTCAAGGCGTGATGATCGAGCGCGACACCGGTAAGCGACATATGTCGAACTTTCACGGCATGTTCAGCCTGGGCTCGATCTGCGGTGCGCTGGCCCTCACCGTCGCGCTGACGCTGGGTCTCGCACCGCTAACCGGCACTCTGCTGATGATTGCGGTCATCGCAGTGGCGAACCTTGTCGTGACACCCGGATATCTACGGGACAAAGCGCCGGCCGGCGGAGTCGCCTTCATTCGCCCCACCGGCATGGTGCTGCTGGTGGGCGCCCTGTGCTTCGTCGTCTACTTGGCCGAGGGCGCGATATTGGACTGGAGCGCCCTCTACCTCACCGAACAAAAGGCACTGGAAACGGCCAGGGGCGGTCTGGGCTACGCGAGCTTCGCATTGATGGTCACGATCGGCCGTTTCGCCGGTGGGCCTATCGTGAACGCGCTGGGGACAGCGCGCGTGATTGGTTTCGGGGGGCTGTTGGCAGCGATCGGCGTCGGCCTAAGCCTCGTGACCGAGCACTGGGCGCTCGCACTCATCGGTTATGGCCTTTGTGGGCTGGGCTGCGCCAATGTCTCGCCAGTACTGATTTCCTCTCTGAGCCGACAGCGCAGCATGCCGGTGCACCAGGCCATCACTGCCGCGACCACTATCGGCTTCGCCGGGGTGCTTGCCGGTCCGGCCTTGATTGGGCTCATCGCACACTTTGGTTCACTGACCCTCGCCTTTGGCCTTCTTGCTGTGCTGCTGGCCAGCCTTGCATTGGGTGGTCGTCGCTTCAACGAATGATCATCGAGACGCGGAGCTGCTTACCCCACTACAGACCCGCTCGCGCCCTTTGGCTAGAATGCGCGCCCTATGCGCATCCACGATATTCATCAACAGCTCGCCGAAATTGGTGCCAAGCCCGTCCACATCGGTCGGGTCACGCGTGCCTGGCTCAAAGGCCAGGCGCTGGACATCGGTACCCGGCATCAGAAAACCGAAGACTTTCTGCCGCTATCGGTACGCAACGGCCTCCCCGCCGTCAGCGAAACCATTGAACGCCTGGCCCGGCTACGCTCCGAGCATCCAGCTAATGACGGTTCCGCGCGTTTGCTGGTGGAACTAACTGACGGTCAGATGGTGGAAAGTGTTCTCCTGCCTCGCGATGGTCTATGCGTCTCCAGCCAGGTCGGTTGTGCGGTCGGCTGCGTGTTCTGCATGACGGGCAAAAGCGGCCTGCTGCGCCAGCTAGGCAGTGCCGAGATCGTCGCCCAGGTGGCCCTCGCGCGGCGCTTCCGCCCGGTAAAGAAGGTCGTGTTCATGGGCATGGGCGAGCCGGCCCATAACCTCGATAACGTGCTCGAGGCCATCGACCTGCTGGGCACCGACGGCGGTATCGGGCACAAGAATCTGGTGTTTTCCACCGTAGGCGATCCACGTGTCTTCGAGCGTTTGCCCCAGCAGGAGATACGTCCCGCGTTGGCGCTATCGCTGCACAGTACCGATGCGGCGCTGCGCCGCGAGTTGCTGCCCCGAGCACCGGTGTTCGACCCTGCCGAGCTAGTCGAACTGGGTGAGGCCTATGCGCGCCTGGTCGACTATCCGATTCAGTACCAGTGGACGTTGCTCAAGGGCATCAATGACAGCCAGGAGGAAATGGACGGCATCATCCGGCTGCTCAAGGGGAAGTTCGCGATCATGAATGTGATTCCCTATAACAGCCTCGACGATGATGAATTCCAACGCCCCACTGCTGATCGCATCCATCAGATCATGCGTTACCTGCACCAGAACGGCGTTTTGACCAAGGTACGTAACTCTGCCGGCCAGGACATCGATGGCGGCTGCGGGCAACTGCGCGCCCGCGCTGAGCGAGTCATCCGTAAGCGGCCAGAATCAACGGAAAAGCCTGCATCAAAAGGCTGACGGAACGCCGGGAATTCTTCACTGTCGTAGCGCACTGACCCGCTGGCCGCCTTGGCAGCAACACCTCCCTTTCGCCGCGACAGTCAGCTCGCACGGAAACCGCATGCACACACTGGCACAACTGAAAAGCGGCGAGCTGAAGGGCTCCACGCGATTGAATCTGTCGGAACAGCTTGAAATCTTTCCCAGCGAGATTTTCGACCTGGCCGATAGTCTGGAAGTACTCAACCTTTCGGGCAACCGACTCAGCAGCCTACCGCCTGATCTATGGCGGCTACACAAACTGCGCATTCTATTTTGCTCGGACAATGCATTCACGGAGGTTCCGGCGACGCTCGGCAAATGCCTGAATCTGGAGATGGTCGGTTTCAAGGCCAACCGTATCCGGCGTCTGCCCGCCGAGGCGCTGCCACCCAAGCTCCGCTGGCTGATTCTCACCAACAATCAGCTCGAATCCCTGCCCGATGAGATAGGTCGCTGCACGCGGCTGCAAAAGCTGATGCTCGCCGGCAATCGACTGCAAGCACTGCCCGAAGGTCTTTCCCGCTGTATCAATCTAGAACTGCTGCGCATTGCAGCGAACCGCCTGCCTGCACTGCCCGACTGGCTGCTGAGCATGCCTCGGCTGACCTGGCTTGCTTTTGCCGGCAATCCATTCAGCGACGCGATCGAAGCAGAGACGTTGGCGCGGCACCCGCTGCCGCCGGTCGGTCGTGACGAAATCACTCTGGGTAGCGTGCTCGGTCAGGGCGCTTCCGGCGTCATTCATCAAGCCCATTGGCAGTACGGCAACCAGGCACCGCGGCCAATGGCGGTCAAGTTATTCAAAGGCAGTGTGACCAGCGATGGGCTGCCGCACAGCGAGATGGCCGCGTGCATCGCTGCCGGCGAGCATCCCGGTCTGATCGGTATCGCCGGGCCGCTGGCCGAAAGTGCCGATACGCTGCCGGGTTTGCTGATGGAGCTCATCGCGTCGTCCTACCAGCCACTGGCCGGGCCGCCATCACTCGCTAGCTGCACGCGCGACTGCTACGAAGCGGAGCGACGTTTTTCAGTCGGCCAGATGCTACGCATCGCCACTAGCGTGACCTCGGTGGTCAGCCATCTTCATCGGCGTGGCATTCTTCACGGTGATCTCTACGGCCATAACCTGTTGGTCGACCCAAGCGGGGAGACCTTGTTAAGCGACTTCGGCGCGGCCTCCTTCTATGCACCGCAAAGCGCTCAGGGTCAGTCTCTCGAACGACTCGAAGTGCGAGCATTCGGCTGCTTGCTCGAAGAATTGCTGGAGCGCTGTGGCGTTGCTGATGGCCATCTCCAAGTTCAACGACTTCACACGCTGCAGCGCCAATGCCGGCTCGACAACCCAACGGATAGGCCTCGTTTCAGCGAGCTGCAGCGCGAACTGGAAAAAATTGACCAAATTAGCCTAATTCCGGCCGATTAGTTGCATGAGGTTGCGCCTAATCCCTGTACTGACGGCAACCTGACGCTATGATTCCTTCCGACTCTGACAACGACAGCTCCGCCCTATACCCAGCCACTGAAAACGCTGCTGCGCTCAAGCATGACCCGTTCATCATTGGCCTAAAGCAGCGCCTACCCGAAGCGCTTCGCGAGAGCTTCACCGAACAGCAACTGTTAGGACTTCGTAGTGCCTTCGCCACACGCTCATGGGCACGTCACAAAATCGATCTACGCGGCACCTTCCGTATTTGGAACAACCAGTATTATTTCGTCCTGGTCGGAGGGCATAACAAGCGCGGGCTGACGCGGGGACAGCGCAACCTGTCGTTGGTGACCAAAGCCATCGCGATAACCTTGTTCCTGTTCTTTTCCGTACTGGTGGGATTGGTCGTGCTGTACTTGCTCAAGTCGGCACTCGGCATCAACCTGCTGCCGAATCATTCCCTTGGCCTTTGGGACTGGTTCAAAGGCCACTGAACCCAGGCCCGAACCATGGGATTGCCTGTGCCGTCCCGCATCGCTGAATACTGACTAGACTTCTGACAGGCGATAGCTTCGAGGTGTCTATGAGCGACGAACAAGAGCGCAAATCTCTAACCCTGCGGCAAATGCTGCAAAGCATTCTGGCCGGCGCACTGGGGGTGCAAAGCGGCAAGAATCGCGCTCGCGACTTCAGTCACGGCAAGCCGAGTCACTTCATCCTGTTGGGCCTGGGTTTTACCGTAGTCTTCGTCTTGGTGATTCTCGGCGTAGTCAAGCTAGTGCTCTATCTCGTAGGGCTGTAAATCGGCACTGCCGTTTACTGATGGCTGACCCAGAAAATCGCCGTCGCTACCGCCAGAAGAATCAGAACGAAAATGGCGGCAGCGTCTGCTCTACTGTCATTGCCACGCTGATTGGAAGGCTCCGACATAGCTGTTTCCCCTTGTTGTTGAGAGCTCGTCTGCTTGCAGTTAAGACCACACAAGCGAGGCGCTCAAGGCAAGCGGTTTAAATGCTCAAAAAGCAGCGTTTCGTTCTAAACATATTCCCAAACATCACTTTTGCGTATAAACGCTAGCTGGTATCTTGCTGCCTCCCTGATGGGTGCGCGGCCGTGCGCGCGACAAGCTGTAGACAGCCTGAACAGGACTCTTATGTACGTTTACGACCAATACGATCAGCAGATCGTAAAAGAACGCGTCAACCAGTTCCGCGAACAGACCCGCCGTTACCTCGCCGGTGAACTGACCGACCCTGAATTCCTGCCGCTGCGCCTGCAGAATGGCCTGTATATCCAGCGCTACGCACCGATGCTCCGCATTGCCGTGCCCTATGGCCTGCTCTCCTCGACACAGATTCGCAAACTGGCCGAAATCACGCGCAAGTACGACAAGGGTTATGCCCACATCAGTACCCGTACCAATGTGCAATTGAACTGGCCAGATCTCGAGGATGTTCCGGAAATTCTCGCCGAACTCTCGACGGTGCAGATGCACGCAATCCAGACCAGCGGCAACTGCATCCGCAACACCACCACCGACCAGTTCGCCGGCGTCGCCAAAGACGAGCTGGTCGACCCGCGTCCGTGGTGCGAAATCATCCGCCAATGGTCGACCTTCCACCCAGAGTTCGTTCGCCTGCCTCGTAAGTTCAAGATCGCGATCAACGGTGCGGTAAGCGATCGCGCGGCGATCGGCGTGCACGATATCGGACTTGAAGCGGTGAAGAATGCCGAAGGCGAACTGGGCTTCCGCGTCGCTGTTGGTGGTGGATTGGGGCGTACCCCCATCGTTGGCAGCTTCATCAATGAATTCCTGCCCTGGAAACACCTGCTGACCTATCTCGAAGCCATCCTGCGTGTGTACAACCGCTATGGCCGTCGTGACAACAAGTTCAAGGCGCGCATCAAGATCCTGGTCAAGGCTCTGACGCCGGCGGTCTTCGCTGAACGTGTCGATGCTGAGTGGGAACATCTCAAGGACGGCCCCAGCACCTTGAACGATGACGAAGTCCATCGGGTCAGCCAGTATTTCGTCGATCCTCCATACAAGACCCTGGATGATCAGGACGATGCCCTCCGCCAGCTAGACGCCGAGCACACCGGCTTTGCCCGCTGGCGCGAGCGCAACGTGGTGGCGCATAAGAAACCCGGTTACGCGGCGGTCACGCTGTCGCTGAAGAGCACCGGCGTTGCGCCCGGCGACGTCACTGACAAGCAGCTGGACATGATCGCCGATCTCGCCGACCGCTACAGCTTCGGCGAAGTACGCAACTCGCACGAACAGAACATGATCCTCGCCGACGTCGAACAATCGCGTCTGTTCGAACTGTGGCACGAGCTGCGTGAATTGGGCGTCGCCACGCCGAACATCGGCTTGCTCACCGACATCATTTGCTGCCCAGGCGGTGACTTCTGTTCGCTGGCCAATGCCAAGTCGCTCCCGATTGCCGACGCCATCCAGCGTCGCTTCGATGACCTTGACTATCTGTTTGACATTGGCGATCTGGACCTGAACATATCCGGCTGCATGAACGCCTGCGGCCACCATCATGTCGGTCACATCGGCATCCTTGGCGTCGACAAGAAGGGTGCCGAGTTCTACCAGGTTTCGGTTGGCGGCAGCTCGGGTCGCGATACCACCCTTGGCCAGATCCTCGGCCCGTCCTTCGCCCAGGACGCGATGCCCGACGTCATCGAAAAAATCATTGCCGTCTACGTGGAGCAACGTAACGAAGATGAACAGTTTCTCGACACCTTCCGCCGCATCGGCATCGATCCTTTCAAGGAGCGCGTCTATGCAGCGAATCATTAAACACGATCAGGTCGTCGACGAGACCTGGCATCTGCTGCCCAGTGACGTTGCCCTGGCGGACTTGCCGAACAGCGACGATGTAATAGTGCCGATGCGGCTCTGGACCGATCACGCCCATGCCCTCAAGGTGCGTGATGGCGGCTTGGGCATCTGGCTGGAGGCCGACGAAGCCATCGAGGACATCGTCGACGATCTCGAACACTTCCAGGTCGTGGCGCTGAATTTCCCAGTGTTTACTGACGGTCGTCATTTCTCCAGTGCGCGCCTGTTACGTGAACGCTACGGCTACAAAGGGGAAATTCGTGCCATTGGCGACGTGCTGCGCGATCAGCTGTTTCTCATGCGCCGCTGTGGTTTCGACGCCTATGCCGTACGCGCCGATCGCGACCCCTACGATGCACTAGAAGGTCTGAAGGATTTCTCGGTGACGTACCAGTCCGCCGTGGATGAGCCGCTGCCACTGTTCCGTCGCCGACAGGGCTGATTTAGCTGTACAAAAAACCCGCCGTTCGGCGGGTTTTTTTTATTGATACATCCAGAAGTTGGGATGCTCGATTTGGGCGATTTTGGCTGGCTGCTTCCTGCCGAACGTTTCCATGATTTTTTCTGCCAATGCTTTCATGACCAATTCCCGTTGCGTTGAAGTGACGCTAGCTTCTCGCAAACGACTGCCGCAACGAAATCGGTTCTGGCTATACAGCCAATAGCGTGTTCAGTCGAGCCGCACCAGCATTCGTCCTGTTTGTTGGCCCGCCAGCATTCGCTCGATCGCCTGTGGCAGTTCTTCCAGGGACATTTCCTGCACCAGTTCATTCAGGTTCGGTAGCTTCCATTGGGTCGACAACTTGTCCCACATCGAAGCCTTCGTGCTTCTTGGAATCTCGACCGAGTCGACGCCAAGCAGATTCACGCCGCGAAGGATGAACGGCAGTACATTGGCCTGGAAATTAGTCCCAGCGGTCAGGCCGCAGCAAGCGACACTGGCACCGCGCTGCAGGGACTTGATGACGTTGAACAGAATGTCGCCACCCACGGTATCGACAGCGCCCGCCCACTGCTCCTTGAGCATCGGTCTTTCCGTGCCGGATTGCAGCGCGCTACGCTCGATCACCTGAGTGGCGCCAAGGCTGGTCAGAAACTGCGTCTGTTCGACTTTGCCCGTCACGGCGGCCACGTTGTAGCCGAGCCGGGACAGCAATGCGACCGCGATACTGCCAACGCCGCCGGTCGCTCCAGTCACCAGAACTGGCGCGTCGCCCGGCAAGAGGCCCGCCCGCTCAAGCTTGTCCACGCAAAGCGCAGCGGTCAGGCCTGCGGTTCCGAGGGCCATCGCTTCACGTAAGGAGAGTCCGGACGGACGCTTGATCACCCACGTCGCCGGCACCCGAATGAACTGGCCGAAGCCGCCTGCTGTGTTCATTCCCAGGTCATAACCGGTAACGATCACCTCGTCGCCTTCGGAGTAGCCCGAGATACTCGACTCGACAACGATGCCTGCTGCGTCGATGCCTGGCGTATGCGGGTAATTACGAGTAACGCCGCGATTGCCGCTGGCGGACAGGGCATCTTTGTAGTTCAGCGATGAGTAGCTGACGCGAATCAGCACCTCGCCAGCGGGCAGTTCGCTAACCTCCCGCTCGATGAGGCGCGTTTCGAAACGACCCTCTGCGCTTTCGCTGGTTTGCAGTGCCTTGAAGCTACTCATCAGTTACTCCTCATTGCCAGAATCGTTGTCCATTGAGTCGTGTCCAGCCCTTTAGCAGGCCGTGCTCAAGGGTAGCGCTGGCGGCCATGCCGAATCGCTCGGGAAGGCTCTTCTTCTCCGCGTAATGCAGTTGGAACAAGTCCGCTTCGCGAGCCCGGGCAGCCAGGTATTCATCGCTGGTCTTCAACTCGTCAACCAACCGCTTGCCGAGGGCCGCGATACCGAGCCAGACCTCGCCAGTGGCGACATCATCGATCGATACTTGCTGGCGATACCGCGCGACAAAATTTTTGAACAGTTCGTGTGTCGTTTCCAAATCGTCCTGGAACTTCTCCCGCCCTTTCTCGGTGTTTTCGCCAAAAATCGTCAGAGTCCGCTTGTATTCGCCGGCGGTCAGCACCTCGACATCGACATCGTGCTTCTTCAGTAGCCGATACACGTTGGGCAACTGGGCGACAACACCGATGGAGCCAAGGATTGCAAAAGGTGCGCTGAGAATTTTCTGGCCGATGCACGCCATCATGTACCCGCCGCTTGCAGCGACCTTGTCGACGCACACCGTCAGCGGAACGCCCGCATCACGGATGCGAACCAGCTGCGAGGCAGCGAGCCCATAACCGTGAACCATGCCGCCGCCGCTTTCCAGACGTAGAACGACCTCATCCTGTGGCGTAGCGAGGGTCAGCAGTGCGGTAATTTCATGACGAAGGTTGTCGACCGCCGACGCCTTGATATCTCCATCGAAATCGAGCACGAACACCCGCGGACGGCTCTCCGGGTTTTTCTTTGCCAGCTTGGCGGCTTTGGCCTCACGCTTGCGCTGCAGCTTGAGCTGATCCTTGTTGACCAACGATTGCTCGAGGCGCTCACGCATCGATTTGTAAAAGTCATTCAATTTGTGGACTTCGAGGTGGCCGCCCGAATGCCGGGACCGCCCACGCCGCAACGAGGCAAGCGCGATAAGCACCACCAGCACAGCGACCACCAAGGTTACGGTCTTCGCCAGAAAGCTTGCATAGTCAGCAAGAAAGTCCACAGATCCTCCTAGGATTTAACGGTCGCCAGCAGAGACGCGGCGTGGCACAAACCGGCCAAGCATACCGAGTACTCGTGTATCTGAGCCAGCAGAGCTCAATTCAAACAAACGTATGATTTATCGTTGACACTCCAGAACGATCCCCCTACCCTCGCGAAAACAGGGGATCTGGAGCGGAGCATGGGTAGTATCTACCTGATCAGGCATGGTCAGGCGTCGTTTGGCGCGGACAACTACGATGTGCTCTCCCCGCTCGGCTTTCAGCAATCAGCTGCGTTGGGCAATTATTTCAACCAACTGGATATTCGCTTCGACCGCTGCTTGAGCGGAGAGTTGGAGCGCCAGCAGGACACGGCGAAGGCGACGCTTCAGCGCTTGAGTTCTTGCCAAGATAGGCCGTTGCCGCTGCTGGAAATAGATTCGGCCTTCAACGAATTTCATGCCGACGAAGTGATTCGTGCCCATATGGCCGATCTGCTGGCCTTCGAACCCAACGCTATGCAAATCCTTACCAACGCAGCCGATCACCGGACCGAATTTCAACGCCTGTTTCAGTACGTCATTCAGCGCTGGGTGTCTGGCGAACATGAAAAGGACGACTTGGAGAGCTGGCAGTGTTTCATCGACCGCGTTCAGGACGGACTGAACCGGCTACTCGCTCAGGCAGACAAAAAGGATCATATCGCCGTATTCACGTCTGGCGGCACCATCACGGCGCTGCTTCAATTGGTTATCGGTGTGCCGCCCATCAAGGCGTTCGAATTGAACTGGCAGATCGTCAACACCTCACTCAGTCGACTCAGATTTCGTGATCGTGATGTCGCGCTGGCGACGTTCAATAGTCATGTACATCTGGATCTGATGAAAAATCCGGAGCTCGTCACCTACCGATAAGCTCCAGCCGCCTGCAGCCCGAGGCTGCATGTTTATTCCACGACAACAAAGGGACATATCCGATGAGCAACGTCGACGAAACCATTCAGGGCATGAAGGCCAAGTTCAACCCCAGCGCTGCGGCCGGCCTGGATCTGGTTTTCCAGTTCAATATCACCGATGCAGAGAACTACTACCTCGTCGTCAAAGACGGCACTTGCGACTTCCACAAAGGTGAGTCTGCCGACGCCAACGTTACGCTAATCATGGATAGCGAAACCATGCAGGGCGTCATCAGCGGCGAAACCGACGGCATGCAGGCATTCATGGCCGGCAAGCTGCGCGCCGAGGGCGACATGATGCTTGCTCTGAAGCTGAGCGAACTGTTCCCGGCCTGATCAGCCGTTGCGTAAAAAAGCCGAAGTCGTATGACTTCGGCTTTTTTATGCGCTTTTTACTGACGATCATGCATTAGGCAGTTTGATTACGCGGCAACACCCCGGCCAATAACGACGCACTTTGCTTGGTGATGCCTGTACCGCACATTAGATTACGAACGCCGGATGGTCAGAGGGTATCGAATGCGCGCCTGCCAATGACCTGCTCATCGGCATCGATTATAAAAAGGGACAAGCATGGCATTAACAGATCAGACCAGCCGCATACGAGACGGTGAAGAGCTGCCTACCGAAGTCATCGACCAATACCTGAAAGGTCAGATTTCTGGTCTGGAAGGCACGCCGAATATCACGCAGTTTCCAGGGGGCGCGTCCAACCTGACTTATCTGCTGGAATATCCGAGGCAGGAGTTCGTGCTACGTCGCCCTCCGTTTGGTCACAAGGCCAAGTCAGCGCACGACATGGGCCGTGAATACCGAATTCTCAACCAACTGAACGCTGGTTTTCCCTACTGCCCCAAAGCCTATGCGTACTGTACTGACGAGACGCTTATAGGTGCCGAGTTCTATG
Organism: Pseudomonas sp. MTM4; assembly: GCF_019355055.1. NCBI lineage: Bacteria > Pseudomonadati > Pseudomonadota > Gammaproteobacteria > Pseudomonadales > Pseudomonadaceae > Pseudomonas > Pseudomonas sp. MTM4. The sequence continues at coordinate 476,382 of NZ_CP048411.1, read as the reverse complement.
TCATGGAGCGCGTCAAGGGCATCATCTTGCGAGAGGATATTCCCGCCGAGCTGGGCTTCACCCCAGACCAAACAACCGCGCTGTGCAAAAGCTTCGTCGACAAGTTCGTCGAGCTCCACAACGTCGATTACAACACCTGCGGCCTGGGCGACCTGGGCAAACCCGAAGGTTACGTGCAACGCCAGATCAACGGCTGGATTGATCGCTACGAGCGGGCGATAACGCCTGACGCACCCGCCTGGGAGCCGGTAAAGGCCTGGCTGCGTGACAAGATGCCTGCGGATCACCACAAGCCGGCAATCGTTCACAACGACTACCGATTCGATAATGTGATTCTCAGCCCAGATAACCCAATGGAGATCATCGGCGTCTTGGACTGGGAAATGACGACCCTTGGTGATCCACTGATGGATCTGGGTAACACGCTCGCTTATTGGATCGAAGCGACGGACCCACCTCCCATGCAGCTGATCCGTAAGCAACCCAGCAACGCGCCGGGCATGCTGACGCGCCAGCAATTCGTCGATTACTACGCCGAGCGTGCTGGCATTCGCATCGACAACTTCGACTACTACTACACCTACGGCCTGTTCCGCCTCGCCGCTATCGTGCAACAGATCTACTACCGCTATTTCCACGGCCAGACGCAAGACAAGCGGTTCTCGAGGTTCGTTCAGATGAACGCCCTGCTCGAGCATGTGAGCCTGCAGGTCATTAACAAATCGAAGCTGTAACACAGCTCACCATGAGGAATGTTTCCATGAGCAAAACAACTCTGTTCGATCTGGACGGCAAGATCGCGTTCGTCTCGGGTGCCAGCCGAGGTATTGGCGAGGCGATTGCCAAGCTCCTGGCTCAGCAAGGTGCCCACGTCATTGTTTCCAGCCGCAAGATCGAAGGTTGTCAGGCTGTCGCGGATGCAATCGTTGCCGCGGGTGGCAAGGCGACGCCGGTGGCCTGCCACATTGGTGAGCTGGAGCAGATCCAGGCCGTCTTCGCTCAGATTCGGGAACAATTCGGCCGACTGGACATTCTGGTCAACAACGCAGCGACCAATCCTCAGTTCTGCCACATTCTCGACACTGACGTCTCGGCATTCCAGAAGACCGTTGACGTGAACATTCGTGGTTACTTCTTCATGTCCGTCGAGGCCGGCAAATTGATGCGCGAGCATGGCGGCGGCAGCATCATTAACGTTGCGTCCATCAACGGTGTGACACCAGGCAATTTCCAGGGGATCTATTCGGTCACCAAGGCTGCGGTCATCAACATGACCAAGGCGTTCGCCAAGGAATGCGCCCCGCAGGGCATTCGCTGCAACGCGTTGCTACCGGGTCTGACTGACACCAAGTTCGCTTCGGCACTGGTCAAGAACGACTCGATCCGCGAAGAAGCGCTGCGTCATATCCCGCTGCACCGCGTCGCCGACCCCAGCGAAATGGCCGGCCCCGTCCTGTATCTGGCCAGCGATGCATCGAGCTACACCACCGGCCTGTCGCTCAATGTGGACGGCGGTTATCTCGCCTGATCGATCTGGAAACGAAAAAAGGGAACCTTCGGGTTCCCTTTCATTTTCAAACCCTTTTCACCAGTTCTTCATTGCCTGCTCGGCAGCAACATTCGCTGGCGTCGCGCGCAAGCCGGTGGGAGCCATTTCCAGCGTGTAGGCAGCCCCATCGGCGATCGGCAGATAGCTGAGACGCCGGAGCTGCGCATCAAGCATCAGGGGTGCGCAGCGACAACGGTGCAACCAGCTCCAGAAATCCACCCCGCCCCAGCTGTGTCCGAGTTCGACGTACGGATGATGAGCCTGATTCTGTTGCTCGACGGCCAGGTAACGCCCCGAAAGCTTCTCAAGGCGGTAGCCGGGCTTCAAACCAATCAATGCCGCCAACCCCTTCCAGTGAAGCGCCCGCAAATCGAGTTGCCAGAGATCGCCTTCCAGCGTGACAAAGCGGATATGCTCATTTTCCTCGACCCTGACTTGATAGCGCTGTTGACCATCGGCCTGAAATGACAGCGAAGCCAGCGGCTTGCCCTGGGCGAGAGGCTGATAGGTTTTGACGTCCCAGGCAGTCAGGCCGATCAGCCCAGCAAGCGCGAGGACCAGCATGCCGAAGGTGCCACGCAACCAGCCAAGCAGCCAATTTCCGCCAAACAGCATGCGTACCGCTATCAGTGCAATGATGAACGCAACTAGCGCGACAACCACTGCCAGCCCCAGATACTGCATGACCCGCCTTCCCTACAAACCTGACGGGGCATTATCCGCAGCCCCATATCGTGCATCCAGCGACAGATCGGAACAGTGGCAACGAGTCGACATTCTGCTGCCTTTCTCTTGGTGAACAGCAAGGAAGCCGTGTTGAACGACATGCCATTGGCTTATCACGATGCAAACGGCATCATGCATCGCCTGTGTTCTTCTATTCGCTCACGAGAGCCCATACCGATGCTTGAATTCGCTGCGGACCCGCTGGTGCTAGCCGCCCTCATGGCCGTAGCCTTTCTAGCGGGTTTCATCGATGCGATTGCCGGTGGGGGTGGGCTATTGACGCTACCCGCATTGCTAACCGCCGGCCTGCCGCCACATCTGGTTCTTGGCACCAACAAGCTGTCCGCAACATTCGGCTCGGCCATGGCGAGCTACACCTTTTATCGCCGCAAGCTGTTCGATCCGACGCAATGGCGATTCGCGCTCGTGGCCACCGCCATCGGAGCAGCGCTGGGTGCTGGACTTGCACATCTGATCCCGGCTGACTGGCTTAATCAACTGCTGCCCTTGGTGGTTTTCGGCTGCGGACTGTATCTGCTTTTTGGTCGTGTTCCGACCACGCCGCGAGCCGACGCTGCGCCGATAGGCAAGCGCCGCCAGTGGCCACAGGGTCTGACACTGGGCTTCTACGATGGCATAGCCGGCCCCGGTACTGGGGCATTCTGGACCGTCAGCAATATGCTTCTTTACCCGCTCGACCTGCTCAAGGCTAGTGGCGTGGCACGCAGCATGAACTTCGTCAGTAACGGGGTCGCGCTCGCCGTGTTCATCATCAGCGGCCAGGTCGCTTGGGCGCTGGGGATCGGAATGGGTATCGCCTTGATGGGGGGCGCCTACCTTGGCGCACGCACGGCGATCCAGGGCGGATCAAGGTTCATCCGGCCGATCTTCATTTCGGTCGTACTGGTGCTGAGCCTGCGGTTAGCCTGGCAGCATTGGTTCGGGACGGCCTAGCCGTTGCGCCAGATACAGCTCGATCAGGTAACGTGCGATGGATTTGGGGGCCGGAAGCGCGGGCAAATCGTGGATGGAAAACCATCCGGCATCTTCGATCTCTTCAGGCTGCATCACGATTTCACCCGATGCGTAGTCGGCATGGAACCCCAGCATGAGCGCGTGCGGGAACGGCCAGCCCTGGCTGCAAATGTACCGAGGCTCGTGGATCGAAACTCCCACCTCTTCATGCACTTCGCGTCGAACACATTGCTCGACCGATTCGCCCGGTTCAACGAAGCCAGCCAGCGTACTGTAGACACCCGGTGCGAACCGAGGTGAGCGGGCCAGCAGCAGTTCGTCGCCGCGGGTGACAAGAACGATCATGCTCGGGGAAATGCGCGGGTAATGATGAATACTGCAGGTCTCACATTGCATCGCCCGCTCGGTCGGATGCTGACGCATCGGGTTGCCGCAACTGCCGCAGAAGCGATGATGATTGGCCCAAGTGCCGATCTGTGCCGCGAAGCCCAGCATGCGGAACCTGTCGGTATCGTCATCCTGCATCATGAGTTGCCGCAGGCTCTGCCAGGCCGCACCGGGCACCTCGACCGGATGCGCCAATTCCAGCAAAAACACCTGGTCGCCGTCGAAATAGCCCAAGCCCTGCTCGCTGAGCAGCGGTAATTCGAGGCGCTTGAGCCAGCCTCTCGGAAACAGCACGCCATTGGCGTCGAAAAGAAAGCCTTGCTGGCAATGTACGACCGCCCACCCGCCTTCGCCCGCAGGGTCAAGCAATTCCGGCTGCCAGCGCAAGCTCATCAGGCCGCCACCGGAAGACCCAACGCCCTGACGCTCTCGGTCGCGAGGTCCAGCACGCTGGCACGTGAATCGTCGCGCCGCAATATCGCTCCGCCGTCGAGGTAGTACTCAAGGCTAGTCAGCGCATCAGCCAGGGTCTCGAGGGTTTGCTCCGATGGCATTTGCACACCTTCGAGCATCTGTTTCTGAATGAAGTCAGCGCATGCACCGATCAGCTCGGCGGCGCGACTCTGCTCCAAGAAGTGCAGCCCGCCACGAACCGCCATCAGACTGAAGGGGACGTTAGCCAGATGCAGCTTCTCTCCGTTAGATTCCAGATAGGCAGTAATCGCGCGCTTGGCCAATGCCAGGCCTGCGGTCGCTTCTCCGATGACAACGATGCAAGCTTCGGTGAGCTGATGATTGGCGAACGCTTCGGCTTCATGACCTGGCTGTGCAATTTGCGGGCGCGTATCACGACGCTCGCCGCGCTCCAGGCTTGCAACCATACTTTCTACATATAGCACCGCATCGGCCAATTTGAGCAAAGCCGGCGAATCAGGTGCCTCCCCGGCGCTCCAGCTCGATACTGCCGCGAGCTGTGCATGCAAGGTGCTTGATGCCGAAGACAGACCGACCATTCCCAGGGTCTTCGCCAGCTTGCCCAGCAGGCTATGCAGAGTGGCATAGGATTCGGCCGGAGCCGTCTGTCTTTCGATGAGGTCGAGCAGATCCTTGAGGCTTGCCAGTTCCTCGCGAATCGCCGATGACAACGAGCGCATCACCGCCTGACCGGGGCCGGCAAGACGCTGGGACTCATCCTCGAGAAGGTGATCGGTAAAGGGGAGCGGGCCAAGAGAAAAGATTTCCCGGACCTGGGTAGCCATGGGTCCGTTACTTTCTGCCAGTGCAACCAGATACAGCAGCTCTTTGAGCAGAACACGCGGCGGCTCGTAGGTAGCATTGCTGCTGAGCTGTCGAAGCTCACGGTCGAGCCTGGAGAACAACTGTTTGCGCGATTGACGCGGGAGCAGCTGACCATCCAGCTGGGCCTCCACAGCTGCACTACCGAGCCAACACAATCGCCCTGCAGGCGTGCTGGCGAACAGCAGATCCAAGCGGCAAAGTGCACGTGCCATAAGCTTGAGGCTCGCCGCAGCGTTGTCTTCGCGAATGAAGCCAAGCAGACCGACTTGATACATCTGGCGCAAACGCCGAGCTTCGGTCGCTCGCACAGCAGGCTCCCGCACCGCTGCAACCACCGCAGGCCGGGCATGGTCTAGCCGAGCGCTGAAGAAAAAGCTTTCGGGCAACGGTGACTGCTCGCTGGCAAGGCGCAACGCATTGATCGCCGGGAGTAACAGTTCAGGCATTTCCTGACGAGTCGCGTCGACGCTTTCCAGGTAGCGCTCCAGCACGTACAGCGCGTTGCTCAGCGCCGCCAACTGCGTATCCCGCTCCCCGCCTGCCCCAACCGGAATATCGGTCGCCAGCTGAAGCATTTCCTGTGCGAGCAGCTCGGCTCCCGTCAACTCGATGAGCTTAAGGGTCCCGCGAACCTGTTTAAGATTTTCGACAGCCTGTTGCAGCAGGCTGCCGTTATTACGGTCGATGATGAAATGCTCGAGGCTCTGCTCGGCCTCCTCCATGGTAGCGAACAACTCATCGCGAACCAGGCTGAGTGAAGTAGCTCCGGTAACCATGCCTAGCGCGCCTCCCGCGCAACGTTTAGATGGTTCATCAGTCGGCAAAATCCGGTTTCTGTTTACTCATATGAGCGGCCATGGCTACTTTGAGATCGGCCGACTGAAGCATTGCCGCATTCCAGGTAGCGATGTACTCGAGGCCATCGTCGACACGGTGATCACGCATATAACGGATCATTTGTTTGGTGCCGCGAATGGCGACCGGCGACTTCGCGGCGATCTCAGCCGCGAGTGCGAATACGGCAGCCATGAGGGCAGGTTGGTCGGCATACGCCCGATTGACCAAACCAATGGCCTGCGCTTCCTGTCCATCCACGCTTCGCCCGGTATAGGCGAGTTCGCGCATCATTCCATCGCCAATGATTCGTGGCAGACGCTGCAGCGTGCCGACATCCGCTGCCATGCCCATGTCGATTTCCTTGATGGAAAATCGCGCATCGAGCGTGCTGTGACGCATATCGCATGCGGCAATGAGATCTATTGCACCGCCGATGCAATAACCCTGAATGGCTGCGATAACCGGCTTTCGGCAGTTATCCACTGCATTGAACGAGGCCTGAAGCTTGAGTATCTGGCGGCGCAGGCTTTCTGCGTTGCGCCCGATATCCGTGCCCATCTGCATGGCGGCCTGTGCCAGCAGCTGTAGATCGATACCGGCCGAAAAATGTTTGCCCTCACCGGACAACACCACCACCCGAACCTCATCCGTATCGTCAATCCATTGGAAGATCTCGACGATTTCGCTCCAGAACGCAGCGTTCATGGCGTTGAGCTTGTCCGGCCGGTTGATCGCTACATGAGCGACTTTGTCCTTCAACTCCACACGGAAGGCTTGGTATTCAGTCACGCTATCATCCTCGACAGCCGAGGCACCTCAGTGCCTGAAACAGTGGGACAGTCCCTCCCCAGGGACTGCTCTCAGCCGAACAACTATAACAACAGCCGAGTGAAAGTCGATGCGGGAGGTTGTGACCCAGCCCACGGCCTTGCGCATCATCGGCTTTGACATTCGGCGATATCGCCAAGGCGACCAATCATCCTTCCAGGATGCAATCGACCGTATAGCGCATGCCGTCCGGGTGATCCTCGAGCTGCAGCCCGTGGACATCGGCATCAAAGCCCGGAAAGCGCGCGGCGAAACGTTGTGCGAATTGGAGGTAGTCGAGTATCGAGCGCGTCTCAGCAGTGAACCGCTCGCCTGGCATGATCAGCGGAATCCCAGGCGGATAAGGCACCAGCATCACAGCGGCGATACGGCCCTCCAGCGCTTCGATGGGCACCGCCTCCACCTCGCCACGGACAAGCTTGTCATAGGCATCAGCCGGTTTCATCGCCAACGCCGGCAGCGCCGTATACATCCGCCGCATGGCTCTGGCGGTCGCATTCTCCCGATAGCAGTCATGCAACGATTCGCAGAGGTCTCGCAGCCCCATGCCGACATACTGGCTGCCGCCGGCCTGCACTACGGAGGGCAGTGCATCGCACAGTGGTACGTTGCTGTCGTAGTGACGCTTGAACTCCAACAACTCGGTCAGCAAGGTGCTCCACTTGCCCTTGGTGATCCCCATAGAAAAGAGGACCAGGATCGAGTAGAGACCGGTCTTTTCCACCACTAGGCCGCGCTCCCAGAGAAATTTGCTGACGACTGCTGCAGGAATGCCGCTCTCGCCCAGCTTGCCACCGGCGGTAAGCCCGGGGGTGACCAACGTGACCTTGATCGGATCGAGCAGCACGTAGTCATTCGCGACGTCGCCGAAACCATGCCAGTCCGCTTCAGGCTCCAGCAACCAGTCCGCCGTGACCAGCTCGTCGGCTCCGTCCGCTGCCGTGGGCTGCCAGATACTGAACCACCAGTCGCCCTCAGGCAGATGCTGTCGAAGATTGGCCAGCGCGCGCCGAAAGCTCAGCGCCTCGTCGAAGGTCTCCTGAATCAGCGAGCGGCCGGCGGGGCCTTCCATCATGGCCGAAGCCACATCGAGCGATGCGAGAATGCCGTACTGCGGCGATGTCGAGATATGCATCATGAAGGCTTCATTGAAGCGATCACGATCCAGCTGCCGCTGCTCGCTATCGAGCACATGGATCATCGAAGCCTGGCTGAACGCCGCCAATACCTTGTGCGTCGAGTGGGTGGTGAACACCAGGGGCCCCTGCTCGCGCGTGTCCATTCCATAGCGGCCGTCATAAAACTCGTGAAACGCGGCATAGGCGTACCAGGCCTCGTCGAAATGCAGCACATCGACACTGTTGCCGAGGGTTCGCTTGATCAGGTTGGCGTTGTAGCAAAGGCCGTCGTAGGTGGAGTTGGTCACGACTGCCAGCTTCACCCTCGGCGCACGCCCGCGGGTCAGCGGGTTGGCATCGATCTTGGCTTGAATCGAGGCCGGAGAAAACTCTTCGAGCGGAATGGGGCCGATGATGCCGAGCTCGTTGCGTGAAGGCACCAGATAGAGCGGAATCGCGCCGGTCATGATGATCGAGTGCAGTATCGACTTATGGCAGTTACGGTCCACCAATACCAGGTCGTCGCGCGCCACCATCGAGTGCCACACGATCTTGTTGGCGGTCGACGTGCCGTTGATGACGAAAAAAGTATGATCGGCGCCAAAATTGCGCGCCGCACGCGCCTCGGCCGCCGCCAGCGGACCGGTGTGATCAAGCAGCGAACCGAGCTCGGGCACCGACACCGACAGATCGGAGCGCAGCGTGTTTTCGCCGAAGAACTGGTGAAACGCCTGGCCGACCGGGCTCTTGCGAAAAGCAACCCCGCCGCCATGGCCCGGTGTGTGCCACGAATAATTCGAGTCGCCCGTATGCTGAACCAGCGCGCGGAAAAACGGGGGCAGCAGGCCCTCCAGATAGGCGCGTGTAGCTCGTGCCACCTGCCGCGCCAGAAAAGGAACCGTATCCTCGAAGAGATAAAGCAGCCCACGCAGCTCATTCAGATCGGCCATCGCTTCGGCCGGAGCGTTCTCGATGGTGATCTGCTCGCCCAGCGCAAATATAGGAAGCTGTGGAGCACGACGCCTGGCGACACGGATCAACCCTACGACGTCCTGTAGCAGTCGCTGGTTCTCACCTGCGCCTTCGGCAGCAACCAGAATGCAGGCCAGGCCATGATGCGTCGAAGCGACGATACGGCCTTCAGCAGCGCTTGCGGTAGGAAGAATATGAAAGCCGTCGCGCTCGAGCTCAGTCGCGATTTCGCGAACCCGCTCGCCGGCGACGGTATCAGCCTTGATGTCGCGATGAACGATAAGGATGGGAAATTTCAGATCTTTGTACATGAGTGCTTCCTGAGAGCGTTCCCCTTCAGCGTAGAAGGTCCGCCCCCAAGCACCAAGCGTGAAATGCGATTGCGCCAGGCTGACGCGGCAAAGCGCTACCTCAGCGCTAAAGATTCAAGCAGGCAGGGCTTCCGCCTCGATGTCGGCGGGTTGTTCCAGCTGAACCCAGAGCGGTGCTGCTCCCGACGCTTTTTCAATCGCCTGCATGCGCGCCGCATGTGCAGCGACTTCTTCGGCGCTGGCGCGAATAACCAAGGTTCCAGCTCTATCGGCAGGCAGACGCCGAATCGGCGTCGCCTGTTGGCGGCCGCCGTTTTCAGAATCGGCGCCGTCCCCGGCCAGGGACAGATTGGTCTGCCCGCCCGTCATCGTCAGGAAGACGTCGGCGAGGATTTCCGCATCGAGCAATGCGCCGTGCAGATCACGACCGGAGTTGTCTACCCCGTAACGCTTGCACAGCGCGTCGAGGCTGTTGCGCTGCCCTGGATGACGCTCACGGGCCATTAGCAGGGTGTCGAGAATGCTGCAGTGATCGCTCAGCTCGGAGCGATCCTGCTGTCCGAGCAGAGCGAACTCGTTGTTGATGAAGCCGACGTCGAACGCTGCGTTGTGAATGATCAGCTGGGCGCCCTTGATGAATTCGAAGAACTCATCGGCGACATCCTTGAACCGTGGTTTATCGGTCAGGAATTCATTGGTGATGCCGTGGACCGCGATTGCGCCCTCGTCCACTTCACGATCCGGCTGCAGATACACGTGATAATGCCGACCGGTAAGGCGGCGACCGATGACTTCGACACAGCCGATCTCGATGATCCGGTGGCCGTCGGTCACCGGCATGCCAGTGGTTTCGGTATCCAGCACTACGCTACGCATATTTCAACTCACTCAAGCGGTTTGTCGTTTGGCCTGTACTACGCCGCGATTGGCCAGAAGATCGGCGCGCTCGTTACCTGGGTGGCCGGTATGCCCGCGCACCCACTGCCAGCTCACCTGATGACGATTGACCTGCTCATCTAGCAATCGCCATAGATCAGCATTTTTTACCGGCTGCTTGGTAGCTGTCTTCCAGCCGCGCTTCTTCCAGTTGGGCATCCAATCGTTGATACCCTGCATGACATATTGGGAGTCGGTCACCAACCGCACCGGGCATGACCTTTTCAGCTCTTCCAATGCGCGAATCGCCGCCATCAACTCCATACGGTTGTTGGTGGTTTCCGCTTCACCACCCCAAAGCTCACGCTCTACACCTTTATAGATAAGCAGCGCGCCCCAGCCACCCGGCCCCGGATTACCCTTGCAGGCGCCATCGGTGTATATCTCGACTACGTCTTCATTCATGAAGGATGTTCGACCTTACTGTTCGGCATCGCGGCGGCTGACTTTCGCCACCGGCATTGGTAACAGCTGACCCATGCGCTCCCGACGGCTCTGCCGCAGAGGACGCAGCCCCACCATCAGCTTTCGCGCCACCAGCAGGTAGAAACCGCCAGTAGGCATTTGCAGCCGTTGGCCGACGACTTCCAGCGCGGATAATCGCGTCTGCCAGGCGCTCGAAGAAAGCGGCGGACAATAGCATCCGAACCTGCGTTTCTCCAGTGCAAACCCGAGCAGGTTCAGCCAATCGCCGACGCGTGTGGGGCGGATGCAGCGAGCTTGGCGAAAGGTCTTGCGTGACAGCAGGCGCGCCGCCCCCCAGGTACTCCACGGATTGACCCCGACGATCACCAGATGGCCGCCCGGCCGAACGCTACGAGCTGCTTCGCGCAGCAAGGCATGCGGTGACAGACTGAAATCGAGGCCATGCTGAACCACGACCACATCAGCGGCATGTTCACCGATCGGCCAAGATTGCTCTTCGCAAACGATCTCAACTCCAGGAAGCGGCGGCCCCAGCCGGACACTGCGCTTGATTTTTTGCGACTCGATCGGAGCGCTTGCAAAAGGGCCGTAGTGCACCAGATAACTGCCAAAACAACGCGATAGCTGTTGATCGATCGCCTGCTGCTCCTGCGTCAGCAATTGACGACCCGACGGGCTGTCGAACCAGGCGCTGGCATCGTTCATCAGTGACAGCCAGCGGTCATCCGACTTGGTACAAGACTCACTCATGGTTAGCCTCCGTTCATCGGTTCGGCCGAACCGATAAATGCTACCGGTCGGTTCAACTTTCCAGTTCGACTGCTAGGATGCGCCTTTGCTAATGACTTGGCGACCGGTCCCATGTTGAAAATCGAAGCACTGCCCGCGTTCATCGACAACTACATATGGCTGCTCATGGATCCTGAGCAACGTCGCTGCGTAGCGGTGGACCCAGGCGATGCCGCCCCCGTTCAGACGTGGCTGGACGTGCATCCCGACTGGCGTTTGACCGATATATTGATAACCCATCACCACCACGATCATGTGGGCGGGGTGCAGCAACTCAAGACCCGACATGGAGCCAGGATCTACGGCCCGGCCGCAGAGAATATTCCTGCCCGGGACGAGGCCCTAGTCGACGGACAACGCATCTGCATCCTCGATCACGATCTGGACGTCATCGAGGTGCCCGGCCATACCAGCGGCCATATCGCCTACTATCATGACAACCCTCAGGAGCCTTGGCTGCTGAGTGGCGACACCCTGTTTGCCGCAGGCTGCGGCCGCCTTTTCGAGGGGACGGCAGCCCAGATGTTCAACTCACTAGGACGGTTGGCAGCGCTGCCGGCGCAAACACGCGTTTATTGCACGCACGAATACACCTTGAGCAATTTGCGCTTTGCCCAAGCGGTCGAGCCGGGCAATCCGGCGATTGCCGAGCGCCTCGAACGAGTCGCCCAGATGCGTGAGGCGAAACGCATCACCCTCCCCTCCGATCTACGCACCGAGCAAGCCACAAATCCCTTCCTGCGTAGCGCCGAGCCAGCCGTGGCCGCTGCGGCAAGCCAGCACGCTGGGCGCGAACTTGCCACAGCAGAAGCCGTTTTCGCAGCCCTGCGCGCTTGGAAAGATAGCTTCTGACGGAGTCGACCACTCCCCAAAAACAGGTTCGTCGGGTTGACCCACCGGAACGGCATTCCTACACTCCCCCGAATTTGCGCCAAGGGAACCCTTCAGCCAATGCCGTCTGACTCTTCGAACAGCCCTCATCCGGACGCCTTGGCAGCCTCCGGCCGGGCCCTGGCGCTAGCAATCTGTCTCGCTATTACGGGCTGCCAGAGCACCGCGCCGCGTGCGCCGACCGGCAGCGATATCCAGACGCGAGCGGTGCCACAGGTACAAGAAACGCTGTGGCTCACCCAGGCGCCTGCCGTACCGACGCACTCCGACGTTTGGGATCGCATCAGACATGGGTTCAAGCTCCAAGATTATCTGGGCAGCAATCCGCGTATCGAGCAGCAGCGCCTCCTGTTCTCCAGCCGGACGAACTCCATCGAGATCGCCAGCGAGCGAGGCAGTCCCTACATCCACTACATCGTCGAGCAGCTGGAAGAGCGCGACATGCCGCTCGAGCTGGCACTGTTACCGATAATCGAGAGCGCCTATAACCCGTTCGCTTACTCTCCAGCCAAAGCCATGGGCCTATGGCAGTTCATTCCCGCGACTGGCAGGCACTTCAACCTGCAGCAAACCAGCTGGTATGACGGCAGGCGCGACATTACCGCCTCCACCGCCGCAGCGTTGCGCTACCTGACCTATCTGCATGGCCTGTTCAACGACGACTGGCTGCTGGCCCTGGCTGCCTACAACGCAGGCGAAGGAACCGTCAGCCGAGCGATCGAGCGCAACCAAAAACTCGGCTTGCCGACCGACTACTGGAATCTACCTCTGCCCCAAGAAACGCGCGATTACGTGCCTAAACTGCTGGCGCTTTCGCAGATGGTGCAAAGCCCCGAGGCATACGGCCTCAATCTGAACCCGATCGCCAACGAACCCTACTTCGAAGTCGTCGCGCTCAAGCAACGCATGGATCTCGCGAGAGTCGCCGAAATGGCGGACATGGAGGAAGACGAGGTCTACCAGTTGAATCCAGCATTTACCCGCCGCATCACACTTGATGGGCCGCAGCACCTCCTGGTCCCGAGTGACAAGGTCGAGATGTTCTCGGCCAACCTGGCATTGATGAAGCCACAGGATTTGGTCGACTGGCAGCAGTACAAGGTGCGCCCCGGCGACACGCTCGGAGCGATCGCCAACAGGCATCGCCTCTCTGTCAATATCATTCGGGACATTAACCGTCTTCGAAGTGACCGCTTGCAAATCGGGCAAGTGCTGAGCATTCCTCAATCGGTTGCTATAGGGCAGTCTCGAGAACTGCTGCATGCCGTTGCGAGAAGCCAGCCAGCTCCGCGCAGCTACCGAGTCCGCAAGGGCGACAATCTCTGGGATATCGCCAAGACGCAGAACGTCTCGGTAGGTGACCTGCAGCGCTGGAACAACTTATCGGGAAGCAATATCAAGGTGGGCCAGGCGCTATTTCTGCAGGCAGCCGGCAGCAATCAGCGCGCCAAACCCGCACCGACTTATTACAAAGTCAAAAAAGGTGATTCGCTCTACGAAATCGCCAAGCGGTTCAACGTTCAGATCAATAATCTGAAGATTTGGAATCCCAGGGATAGCGCGATGCTCAAACCGGGGCAGACCCTTACCTTATACCTATCTCAATAAGGCATGGCAGGCGCGCCTTTTCAGCCGCGTCTGCTCAGCGCCTCGAGGCAGCGTCCGGCCAGTTGGGCGAATCGTTGAAAAGCCACGAACTGCTCATGTTTCAACGCTCGGCCGGAAATCCGGCTATCCGCGTAGAGCACACCGATTTCACGCGTACCCGCCATGATCGGTGCAATGAAGAACATGCCCTTGCCCAACTGCTGCCGAAGCGGCAATGTGACCAATTCATCGAGCTTGTAGCTTGCCGGCACGCCCATCCATAGCGGCTGACGTTGACGAAGCACGTAACTGAATATGTGCGTCTGGATCGACAGCTCGATAGGCAGGACGAAGGTTTCGAGCCAAGGCTGCGTCTGTTCCCCAACGACGCATTTTGCACGAAACGTCGTTTGTCGATCCGCAAGAACAGTCAGCATCACGCGCTCCAACCCGGCGCCCTCATGCAAACCTTTGAGTAACGCATCGAGGATCAACGCGACGTCGCCCTTGCCGGACGCCATCATCCCGAGATCCTGCATGGTCTGCTGCATCAACAGCAGATTTGGTTGCAAGTGGCTCGTTCTACGCTGCGCCTGCTGCAGCCGCACTTGTTCGGGGTCGGTTGATGGGATCAGCTTGCTTAATCGACTGGCGCCGAAGGTCGTCGCGATCTTGACCGCTTCATCGGCGCTCGCAAAGATTTGCTGCATCGCATCCGCTTCGGATATGCCGCAAAACTCGGCCAGCTCACTGACCAACTCCTCCATTCCGGGACTGCCCCATCCGTCCAGCGCAGCCGCGCTGATGCGCACCCCCAGGCTGATCGAATGCACGGCTGGATCCCGCAAATTAGCTGAACCATGAGCCAGGCTGGCGAGCTCTCCGATATTCCAGCTTTTGATCATGCCGAGATTCAACTGGCGGAAACTGGTGCCGAGCACGTCTTCAACCGCCTGCTCATGATCAGTGTCGCGGGCCGCCAGAGCCTCTGCGAGCTCATCGGCCTGCACACCACCGCACCCCCAGAAGGCAAGCTCGCCGACCTCATGCAGCAACGCCGCGATGAACACTTCTTCCTCATGTTTCGCCAGTACGTAACCGGCAATATTGCGCGCCTGCACCGCAGCGTGAAACGACCGTGCCAACAGTTCCTGCAGCTGCTGGCGCGGCGCGCGATCCATCAGCCCATCGATGAGACTGACTGAGAGACTGATCGAACGGACGTTATCGAAGCCGATCATGACGATCGCGCGAGAAATGGTCTTGATGGTTTCCTGTGACGGGTTGTAATAGCTGCTATTACCAACCCGAAGCACCTTGGCCGTCAGCGCGGCGTCGCGCAGCAGAACGTCGGCAAGTTGTTGCACGGAGGCATGCTGCTGCCCCGTAAGGCGCTGCAGCTCCTGCACGACCGTCGCCAATGCCGGTAACTCGGACTGGTTCAAGCGGTCTATCCATGCCTGCAAACCGTAGCTAGTTTCACTCAAGATTTTGCGACCTCACCGAGGGTCTGTTGACGTTTCGTCGCGAGCCGCGTTGCTGCGCCAAATGGCGCCAGGCCAGGCGCGGGACGCAGGTAATGGTTGCTCCCTTGCCAAGTCCCGCAACGCCGCATGGCGCCATCTGCCGCGCAACCCTTCGGGCCGGGCCTGTTTTGGCGCGATGCGGCGTTTCTCGTCGCTTATTTGGAACGACCAAACTTCACTCCTCGTGCCTTGCTTCGCGCCAAAACAGGCTTCGGCGCGGCCGCGAACGAAACGTCAACAGACCCTAACGCCACGGCAGCTATAGCGGGCAGTGTGCCCAGATGGCCGGCCTTTTTCCAGCGGATACAAGCTGTTACTGTAGCCGGCCGAAAAGACCGAAAGCGCCATGGATCGGATTCACCGTTTGATGCGACCCATCCTATTGTTATTGAGCTGCCTGGGATTTAGCTTTCCGTCGTTCGCGACCATCAGCGAGAGCCACGGTTATGCCCAGTTCGGCACCCTCAAGTATGCGAAAGACTTCACCCACTTCGACTGGGTGAATCCCGATGCCCCGAAGGGGGGCCGTGTACGATTAATGGCTTCAGGCACGTTCGACACGCTCAACCCCTACACTTTCAAAGGGACCAGCCCGACCGCGACGCCAGGGTTCTTCCAATATGGCATCAGTGAGCTGAACGAACCGTTGATGGTGGGAACGGGCGTTTATGATCCTTCCGGCGATGAGTCTGCTTCGGCCTACGGGCTTATCGCCGAAACCATCGAGTACAGCGACAACCATAGCTGGGTGGTATTCAATCTGCGCGATTCGGCTCGCTTTCATGATGGCCAACCGATCACGGCTTATGACGTAGCCTTTTCCTATCGTTTGCTGGTCAAGGATGGTCATCCGCGCTTTCGCACCGACCTGCAAGGCATCGAGCGCGTCGACATACTCAACCGCCACCGGATTCGCTTCGTATTCGACAAGCCCGGCAATCCGCTGCTGATCATGCGCCTCGGCGAACTACCGGTACTGCCGCAACATTATTGGAAAGACCGCGATTTCCGCGCCACGACGTTCGAGCCACCACTGGGTAGCGGCCCTTACCGCATCAGCGAGGTGCAACCGGGACGCCGGGTAACCTTCGAGCGGGTGAAGGACTGGTGGGGCGCGGAGCTTCCAGCCAACCGCGGCAAATACAATTTCAACCGTGTCGACGTCGAGTTCTATCGAGACAGCACGGTTGCATTCGAAGCTTTCAAGGTCGGCGAATTCGACTTCTACATCGAGCATCAGGCGAAGAACTGGGCCAACGGTTACCAGTTTCCCGCTGTTCTGCGCGGTGACGTGATCCGCGCTGAAATCCCGCATCAGATCCCCACCCAGACGCAGGCGCTGTTCATGAACGGGCGCAGGCAGACCTTTGCCGACATCAGGATTCGTCAGGCCTTGGGCATGATGTTCGATTTTGAATGGACCAACCGCGCGCTGTTCTATGGCGCTTATCAGCGCAGCGAAAGCTACTATCCGAACAGCGACTTCGCGGCGACCGGCACACCGAAAGGAGGTGAATGGTTGCTGTTGTCGCCTTTCCGCGACCAGTTGCCCGCCGAACTATTCACCGAGCCCTACGAACTGCCGAAAACGGACGGGCGCGGTATTCCACGCGACACCTTGCGCGAAGCGCTCAACCTACTCAATCAAGCTGGCTGGAAACTGACGGCTGATGGTCTTCGCGACCACGCAGGCCGCGCTTTCCAGTTCGAGATTCTGCTCGTCAATCCGCGACTAGAGCGCATTCTTCAGCCTTACGTGGAAAATATGGCTCGCATTGGCATACAGGCTCGCTTGCGTACCGTTGATAGTGCGCAGTATAAGCAGCGCCTGGATCAGTACGACTACGACATGATTCTGACAACGCTGGGTCAGAGCCTCAGCCCTGGCCTCGAACAGTGGCTGTATTTCCACTCCAGCCAGGTGAACGTCAAAGGTGGCCGCAATTACGCCGGCATCGCCAACCCATTGATCGATGAGCTGATCGGCAAATTGCTGGCGGCCAAAACCAGAGAAGAGCAGATCGCCGCCGCGCGCGCCATCGACCGCGTTTTGCTCTGGAATCACTACACCATCCCCAACTGGTACATCAGTTACCACCGCCTGGCGTACCGCAATCGGTTCGCCCATGTCACCACGCCGCCGTACACTCTCGGGTTGCGTGCCTGGTGGCTGAAGGATCTGGAGAAGGCTCAATGACAAGAAACATACGATTACCGATCCTGCATACGGGAATCCTTGCCGTGTTATGCCTTCTGGGCGTTGCCCAAGCGGCGCCCCGGCATGCATTGACGCTGTACGACGAGCCGGCCAAGTATTCCGCTGACTTCTCTCACTTCGATTACGTCAACCCCAATGCGCCCAAGGGCGGCACGCTGCGACAGGCAGGCTTCGGCGGTTTCGATTCGCTCAACCCTTTCATCAATAAAGGCGTCGCTGCGGACGACATCGGCCTGATCTACGACACTCTGACGACCAGCAGCCTGGATGAACCTTTCACGGTTTACGGCCTGCTGGCAGAAAAGATCGAAAAGGGCCCGAACAATGAGTGGGTTCGCTTCCATCTACGGCCCGAAGCGCGCTTTCACGACGGCGAGCCGGTTGAGGCGGAAGATGTCGTATTTACCTTCGAGACGCTGATAAGCCAGGGCGCGCCGCACTACCGTGGCTACTACGCCGACGTAGAGAAAGCCGTGGCCGAAAGTCCACGCCGCGTGCGTTTCGACTTCAAGCATGGCGGCAACCGCGAACTGCCGCTGATTCTCGGACAATTACCGGTCCTGCCGAAGCACTGGTGGGCCGAGCGGGACTTCACCTCCGGCAGCATGGAGCCGCCGCTAGGCAGTGGCCCCTATCGAATCGAACGCGCGGAAGCTGGACGCTCGGTGCGCTATGCCCGTGTCGAGGACTATTGGGGCAAGGACCTAGCCGTCAACCGCGGCTTTTACAACTTCGACCATGTGCACCACGATTACTACCGCGACAACACGGTAGCGCTACAGGCCTTCAAGGCCGGACATTTCGATTACTGGCTGGAAACCAGCGCGAAGAACTGGGCGACCGCCTACGATACCGACGCGGTCCGAGACGGGCGGATCATCAAGGACGAGATCGCCAATCACAATCCGCAAGGCATGCAGGGCTTCATCTTCAATACTCGCCGACAACACCTTCAAGACATCAGGGTTCGAGAAGCCCTGGCGCTGCTGTTCGATTTCGAATGGACCAATCGCCAGCTGTTCAACGGCGCCTACACCCGCACCACCAGCTACTTCGACAATTCGGAACTCGCCTCCTCGGGCATGCCGAGCGAGAACGAACTGAGCATTCTCGAACCCCTGCGTGGCCAAATACCCGAAGAGGTGTTCGAAAAATCCTTCGAACTGCCGCAGACCAACGCCGACGGCATGATCCGAGAGCAGCAGCGCCGCGCTTACGAGCTACTCACCGACGCTGGCTGGAAGATTGAAAACGATCGCATGGTGGATGCCGAGGGCAAGCCGGTAAAACTGGAGTTTCTGCTGGTACAGGCCGACTTCGAACGGGTGCTCCTCCCGTACAAGCGCAACCTTGCCGGTCTGGGGATCGAGCTGGAGATCCGCCGGGTCGACGTATCTCAATACATCAACCGGTTGCGCTCGCGCGACTACGACATGATCGTTAGCGGTTTCGGCCAATCCAGCTCTCCGGGCAACGAACAGCGCGAGTACTGGCATTCAGCGAGTGCGGACAATCCCGGCAGCCGCAACTTCATTGGGCTGAAGGACCCAGCCATCGATACGCTGGTGGAAAAGCTGATCGCCGCCGACTCGCGTGAAGAGCTGATCACCCGCACCCGCGCATTGGATCGCGTACTGCTTTGGGGGCACTACGTGATTCCGAACTGGCACATCAAGACCTGGCGTGTGGCGTACTGGAATCATCTGGCTCACCCCAAAACGACACCTCGTTACGATATTGGCCTGATGACCTGGTGGCACAAGCCCAACGTCGACAGCCCCGATCCGCAAGAGCCAATCACAGAATCAGACGCCAGCGACTCCACCCGAGCAGCGGAGCGATAGGCATGCTGGCGTACATTTTCCGGCGTTTGCTGCTGATCATTCCCACCCTGTTCGGCATTCTGCTGATCAACTTCATCATCATCCAGGCCGCGCCTGGGGGGCCGGTCGAGCAGGCGATCGCCAAACTCGAAGGGTTCGAAGGCGCGACGAGCCGCATTGCAGGTGGTGGCTCTGAAGTGGCTACCGGCAGCAACAGCTATCGGGGCGCGCAAGGGCTAGACCCGGACCTGATCGCGGAGATTGAACGTCTGTACGGCTTCGACAAACCGGCACCGGAACGTTTCTGGATCATGCTCAGCAACTATCTGCGCCTGGATTTCGGCGAAAGCTTCTTCCGTGACGCCAAGGTGACCGATCTGATCATCGAAAAGATGCCGGTGTCGATCTCGCTGGGGCTATGGAGCACGCTGATCATGTATCTGGCGTCGATACCGCTGGGTATCGCCAAGGCGACTCGTCATGGCAGCCCTTTCGATGTCTGGACCAGTTCGGCGATTATCATCGGCTATGCGATACCGGCATTTCTGTTCGCCATCCTGCTGATCGTACTGTTTGCCGGTGGCAGCTACTGGAACTGGTTTCCGTTGCGAGGGCTGTCTTCGGGCAATTTCGATGAGCTGACGCTGGGCGGCAAGATTCTCGACTACTTCTGGCACTTGGCGCTTCCGGTCACGGCCCTGGTCATCGGCAACTTCGCGACCCTGACCCTGCTGACGAAAAATAGCTTTCTCGACGAAATCAACAAGCAGTACGTGATCACGGCACGAGCCAAGGGCCTGAGCAAGAATCGCGTTCTCTACGGCCATGTCTTTCGCAACGCAATGCTGATCATCATCGCGGGTTTTCCAGCAGCCTTCATCGGTATGTTCTTCACCGGTTCGCTGTTGATCGAAGTGATCTTCTCGCTCGACGGCCTTGGCCTGCTCAGCTTCGAAGCCGCCATCAACCGCGACTATCCCGTCGTGTTCGGCACCCTCTTCCTGTTCACCCTGCTCGGCTTGGTGGTCAAGCTGATCGGTGATCTGACCTACACACTGGTCGATCCGCGAATCGATTTCGAAAGCAGGGAGGCCTGAGATGCAGCTGTCGCCGCTGAATCAGCGCCGCTTCGCCCTGTTCAAAGCCCACAAACGCGGCTGGTGGTCGCTGTGGATATTTCTCACCCTGTTCGTGCTGAGTCTCGGAGCCGAGCTGATTGCCAACGACAAGCCGATCGTGGTGCGCTTCGACGGCGGCTGGTATTTCCCCGTATTCGAACGCTATCCGGAGACGGTGTTCGGCGGCGAATTCCCGCTGCAGGCCGATTACAAGGGGCCGTACATTCAGGAGCTGATCGAAAAGAAGGACGGCTGGATGATCTGGCCACCGATTCCATTCCATCACTCCAGCATCAATTACGACCTTCAGGTGCCTGCGCCCGCCCCGCCATCTTGGAGTAACTGGCTGGGTACCGATGATCAGGGCCGCGACGTATTGGCCC
Source organism: Pseudomonas sp. MTM4 (assembly GCF_019355055.1). NCBI lineage: Bacteria > Pseudomonadati > Pseudomonadota > Gammaproteobacteria > Pseudomonadales > Pseudomonadaceae > Pseudomonas > Pseudomonas sp. MTM4. Next base: position 455,683 of record NZ_CP048411.1, on the reverse strand, counting down.
GGATCATCTACGGTTTCCGCATCTCGGTATTGTTCGCGCTGACCCTGACGCTGATCAGTTCGGTGATAGGCGTCGTAGCCGGTGCGTTGCAGGGCTTCTACGGCGGCTGGGTGGATCTCGTCGGTCAGCGGGTCCTGGAAATCTGGTCCGGATTGCCGGTGCTCTATCTGCTCATCATCCTTGCGAGCTTCGTGCAGCCGAATTTCTGGTGGTTGCTTGGCATCATGCTGCTGTTTTCCTGGATGAGCCTGGTCGATGTCGTGCGCGCCGAGTTCTTGCGTGGACGCAACCTCGAATACGTCCGCGCTGCACGGGCGTTGGGCATGCGCAACGGCGCAATCATGTTCCGTCACATCCTTCCGAATGCGATGGTGTCGACCATGACCTTCATGCCGTTCATCCTGACCGGAGCAATTGGCACGCTAACCGCTTTGGACTTCCTTGGCTTCGGCCTGCCGCCTGGTGCCCCATCGCTGGGCGAACTGGTCGCGCAAGGCAAGGCGAATCTGCAGGCGCCTTGGCTTGGCATCAGTGCATTCATGGTGTTGGCCGTCATGCTGACTCTGCTGGTATTCATCGGCGAGGCCGCTCGCGATGCCTTCGATCCAAGGAAATAGCATGGCTGAGAATCTGATAGAGGTCCGCGATCTGGCCGTCGAGTTCGCCACCGGGGACCGGGTTCAGCGGGTCGTAGAAGGTGTTAGCTTCGATATCCGCAAGGGCGAGACCCTGGCACTGGTGGGTGAAAGCGGTTCCGGCAAGTCCGTCACGGCTCATTCGATCCTGCGCCTGCTGCCCTACCCGCTCGCCCAACATCCAGCCGGTGAAATCCGCTACTCCGGTGAAGACCTGCTCAAGGCAACCGAAAAACGCATGCGTGGCATACGTGGCGACCGCATCGCCATGGTGTTCCAGGAGCCGATGACATCGCTGAATCCGCTGCATACCGTTGGCAAGCAGATCAATGAAGTGCTGCAGATTCACAAGGGCCTCAACGGCAAAGCCGCCACGGCACGCACCCTCGAGCTTCTCGAACTGGTCGGCATTCCAGAACCTGCCAAGCGTATTCGTGCCTATCCGCACGAACTGTCAGGCGGTCAGCGTCAACGTGTGGTGATCGCCATGGCGCTGGCGAACGAACCCGAACTGCTCATCGCCGATGAACCGACCACAGCGCTGGACGTAACGGTCCAGTTGAAAATCCTGGAGCTGCTCAAGGATCTGCAGGCACGCCTGGGCATGGCGCTGTTGCTGATCAGCCATGATCTAAACCTCGTTCGCCGAATCGCTCATCGTGTATGTGTCATGCAGAGCGGTCGCGTCGTCGAACAAGCGCATTGCGAAGAATTGTTTCGTTCGCCACAGCACCCCTATACCCGGGAGCTACTTGCGGCGGAGCCGAGCGGCGGTCCGGTAACAGTTGAAGCACCATCGCCGACGCTGCTGGAAGTGAATAATCTGCGCGTCTGGTTCCCTATCAAGAAGGGGTTATTCAGGCACACCGTCGATCACATCAAAGCGGTTGATGGCGTCACCTTCAGCTTGCCTAAGGGCCAGACGCTGGGCATCGTCGGGGAAAGCGGCTCGGGGAAATCTACGTTGGGGCTTGCAATCCTGCGGCTGCTAGCCAGCAATGGCGAAATCCGGTTTCAGGGTCAAGCACTGGAGAAGATGTCGCAACGTTTGGTACGTCCGTTGCGGCGTCAAATGCAGGTCGTATTTCAAGATCCATTCGGTAGCCTCAGTCCCCGAATGTCGGTCGGCCAGATTGTTGGCGAAGGGCTTGGCATTCATGGAATGGGCAATGCGGAGGAACAGGCGCAGGCAATCATCGATGCGCTGGTCGAGGTTGGGCTCGACCCGGAGAGCCGCCACCGCTATCCCCACGAATTCTCGGGGGGCCAGCGGCAGCGTATCGCGATAGCCAGAGCCCTGGTGCTCAAGCCGGAGCTGATCCTGCTCGATGAGCCAACCTCAGCGCTGGATAGAACCGTACAGCGGCAAGTCGTGGAGCTACTACGCTCGCTACAGGCCAAGTACAACCTGACCTACCTGTTCATCAGCCACGATCTGGCGGTGGTAAGAGCTCTGAGCCACCAGATGATGGTCGTCAAGCAAGGCAAGGTCGTTGAACAGGGAGTGGCCGAGGCTATCTTCGCCACCCCCCAACATCCATATACACAGCAGTTGCTGGAATCCGCCTTCATGGTGCCAGCGGCTGAACAACCAGAAGAGGGACAAGCACATGGGTTTTCTTACCGGTAAGCGCGTACTGATCGTTGGCGTCGCCAGCAAATTGTCGATCGCCTCGGGTATCGCCGCCGCCATGCATCGCGAAGGCGCTGAGCTGGCTTTTACCTATCAGAACGAAAAGCTCAAGGGGCGCGTCGAAGAGTTCGCCGCCGGCTGGGGCTCAGGTCCGGAGCTGTGCTTCCCCTGCGACGTCGCCAATGACGATGAAATCGTCCGGGTCTTTGAAGAGCTAGGCAAGAAGTGGGACGGCCTGGACGGCATCGTTCACTCGGTCGGGTTTGCACCAGGCGATCAGCTCGACGGCGACTTCACCGATGTCACCACTCGCGATGGCTTCAAGATCGCTCACGACATCAGCGCCTATAGCCTGGTCGCCCTGGCCAAGGCCGGTCGCCCGATGATGAAGGGCCGTAACGGCGCCATCCTCACCCTCTCCTACCTGGGCGCCGAGCGCACCATGCCTAACTACAACGTCATGGGCATGGCCAAGGCCAGTCTTGAAGCAGGCGTTCGTTACCTAGCCGGTAGCCTCGGCCCAGAGGGCACCCGCGTCAACGCCGTATCCGCAGGCCCGATCCGCACCTTGGCGGCATCTGGCATCAAAAGCTTCCGCAAGATGCTGGCAGCCAACGAGAAGCAGACACCGCTGCGTCGCAACGTCACCATCGAAGAAGTGGGTAATGCCGGCGCGTTCCTCTGCTCGGATCTCGCTTCCGGTATCAGTGGTGAAATTCTCTACGTCGACGGTGGCTTCAATACCACCGCAATGGGTGCGATCGAAGACTGAACCAGCGCCCATAAAAAACCCGCACCAAGTGCGGGTTTTTTTGCGCCTAAGTGAATCGAATTAGAAGGTTTCGATGTCAGCGTTGGCGTGCAGCATCTGCCGGTAGGCAGCAAAATCCTGCTGACCACTACGCGAAGCAAGGAAACGGCGATAGCTTTGCTTGTCTTCCTCCGACAGTTCAGCGTTCGGCTCGCTGACTCCGCTTAGACGAACGACTACAAAGTCCCCACCGGGAAGCCGGACGCTGCCGTAAGTCGGCGTTTCATTCGTCTCCGGCTTCGGCATCCGGAACACCTGCTGAAGCACTGCCGGATCAACGCCTTCCTGATTGCGCGAAGCAGCCTCTACCGGCTGCCATTGCTGCTCAGCCTGCACGCCTTCACGCAGACTGGCAACCAGCGACTCGCCTGCCTCACGCGCCTGTTCAGCCGCTTTGCTGCGCTGCAGTTGAGCGACGATGTCGCCTTTTACCTCATCGAAAGGCTGCACTTCCGGTTGTAGATGCTCTTTCACACGCACCGCAACAACGGTGTCCGGATCCAGTTCGATGACACCGCTGTTGGCGCCATCTATCAGAACCTCTTCGCTGAACGCCGCCTGGATAACCTGCCTATTGGCTGCAACACCACTGCCGCCGCCCTCACGTCCGAACGCCTCGGTCGTATGCACGGACAAGCCGAGCTCTTGAGCCGGCTGGGCGAGATCGGACGACTCGAACGCAGTATCTTCCAACAGCTTGGCTGCCTCGACGAAACGCTGCTCGACCTGCTGCACTTTGAGCTCACGAACCAGCTCCGGTTGCATGCTCTCCAGCGTAGGGACTTCAGGCGACTGCACACCCAACAGCTTAATCAGATGCCAGCCAAAGTCAGACCGGACCGGAGCTGATACCTGTCCTTCTTCGAGCGCATACAGCGCTTCCTCGAACGCCGGGTCATAGACCCCCTGGCCGGCGAAGCCCAGATCGCCCCCTTCGTTGGCCGAACCCGGGTCGTCGGAGGTTTCCTTGGCCAATGCCGCGAAATCCTCACCGGCGGACACGCGCTTGGCAATTTCGTCGATCTTCGCCTTGGCCTCAGAGTCGCTGGAGTTATCGGCCTCGATCAGAATATGCGCCGCACGGCGCTGCTCGGCAAGATTGGCGATGCGCTGCTGATAGAGATTCGCCACTTGCTCGTCCGAGACATCGACCTGATCGAAGAAAGACTCCTTCTTCAACTCGACGTACTGAAGAACGACCTGCTCAGGCGAGCGGAAACGATCCGTGTTCTGCTCGTAGTACTCGCGCGCCTCATCGTCACTGACTTCAACCACGGTCGCATCTGCCGGCACGGTAATGGTGGCGAAATCGCGAGTTTGCTGCTCCAGTCGAGCAAAGGCTTCGATCTGATCATCCGTGACGAAACCGGAACCAGAGATACCGGCACGCAGCTGCCCAATGAGCATTTCCTGCTTCAGCAGCTCGCGAAACTGGAATCGAGTATAGCCCATCTGCTGAATGACCTGATCGAACCGTGACGCGTTGAAAACGCCGTCGACGAGAAACTCAGGTGTCTGCAGTATCAGCTGATCGAGCGCAGCCTCGGAGAAGGCGAAATCGGCTTCATGAGTGCCTTGTAACAAAAGCGCACGATCAATCAGCGCTTGCAGAGATGATTCGCGGACTAACTTGTCGTCCAGCAGCGAAGGGTCGAAGTTACCGCCCAACTGCTGGGTCAGCTGTCGGCGCTGCATGTTCATTGCCTGGTTGAGCTCATCCTGCGAGATTTCTTCGCCATTGACCTCCGCGGCCGTTCGGCTGTTGCCCGCGCTATTGAAGATGGCCTCGAAGCCTGTAAGCGCCAACAGCACAACGATGATGCCGATGATGGTTTTGGCAATCCAACCTTGTGAATTGTCCCTGATGTTCTGAAGCATGCGTCCCCCAGGAGTCAGCTGCGCAATGATCGTTGCAGCGCGGGTGGAATCCGAAAAAAGAAAGGCGCATCCAGGGATGCGCCTCTTGGAGCTTTGGAGCGGTTGGACCTTATCCCCCAGGCCCGAACGCAACAGGCCGTGCCTGTTCGATTAACCGCTCCAAGCCAGGGCCAGCGCTAACTGACAACTGGCCGGATCGAAAACGCTTAGTTGACAGCGTCTTTTAGAGCTTTGCCGGCTTTGAAACCTGGGATCTTGGCGGCGGCAATGTCGATTGGCTTGCCGGTCTGGGGGTTACGGCCAGTACGGGCGGCGCGTTCCTTGACAGCGAAAGTACCGAAACCAACCAGTACCACTGAATCACCAGCCTTCAGAGCACCAGTGACGGATTCAATCACTGCATCCAGCGCGCGGCCAGCAACAGCTTTCGGGATATCAGCAGATGCAGCGATGGCATCGATCAGTTCCGACTTGTTCACTCTAAGTCCCCTTATTTCTGTTGAGTCGTATCTTTAATTTTTAGGTGTAAGCAAAGCGGTGTCGAAATAGCGACGACACAAGGGGCCGGCTTATATCAAGGCCGGCGAAAATGTGTCAACAAAGCCTTTCAGACTAATGCGTGCTGATTCGCTCCTTGGAATCAGACTCGCGCTTGTCGTCCTTTGCAACAATCTCGGGAGCCGCATCGGGCAAGGGCTCCGGCGCGTATTGCAGCGCAATTTGGAGGACTTCGTCAATCCACTTCACCGGTTTAATCTGCAGGTCCTGCTTAATATTCTCAGGAATCTCTTTCAGATCACGCTGATTTTCTTCGGGAATGATCACAGTCTTGATTCCACCCCGATGCGCAGCGAGCAGTTTCTCTTTCAGTCCACCGATAGCCAATACCTGACCACGCAATGTGATTTCTCCGGTCATCGCAACTTCGGCGCGAACCGGAATCTGCGTAAGCGCTGATACGAGCGCTGTGCACATTCCAATCCCCGCGCTCGGTCCATCCTTGGGCGTTGCGCCTTCCGGCACGTGAATATGGATATCCTGCTTCTCGTGAAAATCCACCGGGATACCCAGACTTTTGGCTCGGCTACGCACGACCGTAAGCGCCGCGGTGATCGACTCACCCATTACATCACCGAGCGAACCCGTCTTGGTCAACCGGCCCTTGCCAGGCACCACGGCGGCCTCGATCGTCAGCAGCTCGCCGCCAACCTGGGTCCAGGCCAGCCCCGTCACTTGGCCGACCTGATCCTGCTGTTCGGCAAGCCCGTAGCGGAACTTGCGAACGCCAAGGAAATGCTCGAGCGATTCGGCGGTAACCGTCACCTCGAAGCTCTTCTCCGCAGCATGTTCCTTGACCACTTTTCGGCAGACCTTCGCCACTTGGCGTTCCAGGCTGCGAACGCCCGCCTCGCGAGTGTAATAACGGATGATGTCGCGGATCGCCTCTTCCTCGAACAGCAGCTCGGTCTTTTTCAGTCCGTTGGCCTGTATCTGCTTCGGAACCAGGTAACGAATCGCGATGTTGATTTTCTCGTCTTCGGTGTACCCCGGAAGACGAATGATCTCCATACGATCCAGCAATGGAGCCGGGATATTCATGGAGTTCGCAGTACAAAGGAACATCACATCGGACAGGTCATAGTCGACCTCGAGGTAATGGTCGTTGAAATTATGGTTCTGCTCGGGGTCTAGCACTTCAAGCAACGCGGACGCCGGATCGCCACGCATGTCGTTGCCCATCTTGTCGATCTCATCGAGCAGGAATAGCGGATTGCGCACGCCGACCTTGCTCATCTTCTGGATCAACCGGCCAGGCATCGAACCGATATAGGTACGCCGATGGCCTCTGATCTCAGCCTCGTCCCGCACCCCACCCAGCGCCATCCGCACGAACTTGCGGTTAGTGGAACGCGCAATGGACTCCGCCAGCGAAGTCTTACCCACGCCCGGCGGGCCGACCAGGCAGAGCACCGGCCCCTTGAGCTTTTTCACGCGTTTCTGGACAGCAAGGTACTCAAGAATGCGATCTTTGACCTCCTCGAGACCGTAATGGTCGGCGTCGAGCACTTCCTCAGCCTTCGCCAAATCCAGACGCACCTTACTCGCGGCCTTCCACGGTACATTTACCAGCCAGTCGATATAAGTCCGCACGACAGTCGCTTCGGCCGACATCGGCGACATCTGCTTTAACTTATTCAGCTCGGTCGTCGCCTTGGCGTGGGCATCCTTGCTCAGGCCAGCATTCTCGATGCGCTTCTTCAGGTCATCGATTTCGTTATGACCTTCGTCGATATCGCCCAGCTCTTTCTGAATGGCCTTCATCTGCTCGTTCAGATAGTACTCACGCTGGCTTCGCTCCATCTGCTTCTTTACGCGGCCGCGAATTCGCTTTTCCACTTGAAGCAGATCGATTTCGGCATCAAGCAACGCCAGTACGTGCTCGACCCGGGCCGGCAGATCGATGATTTCGAGAATCGCCTGTTTTTGCTCGATCTTAAGCGCCATATGCGCGGCCATGGTATCGACCAGACGCGCCGGCTCATCGATGCTGGCAAGCGATGAAAGCACCTCGGTAGGGACCTTCTTGCCAAGCTGAACGTACTGTTCGAACTGACTCAGCAGACTGCGAGTGAAAACTTCCGCTTCGCGCTCTTCGATGTCGGACTCATCGATCAACGACACCTCAGCGCGACAATGGTCGTCCACGTCGTAAAAGCGATCTATGACGCCACGCTGCTCGCCCTCAACGAGAACCTTGACGGTGCCGTCCGGAAGCTTGAGCAACTGCAGCACGGTCGCAACCGTGCCTACACGGTAAAGCCCGTCTTCAGCCGGATCGTCATCGGCCGGGTTTTTCTGGGCCAGCAGCAGTATTTGCTTGTCACCAGCCATGGCGGATTCGAGCGCCTCGATGGACTTTTCTCGGCCAACGAACAGCGGAATCACCATGTGCGGGTAAACCACGACGTCGCGCAGTGGCAAAAGGGGCAATTCGATGGTTGTCTTCATAAATTCAGCTCTACGACGGCCATACGGCGGTGAACGGGAAACACCCTGGCAATCAAGATGAGGGCGTGCAGGGCAAAAAACAAGGCGGGGGCAGAAAAGCAAAGGGGCCCGGAGGCCCCTTGTTATGTTACGCGTCCGGCGCAGCCTTCGCAGGCGGCTCACTGCTCTCGTAAATAAGCAGCGGCTGGGAAGTCCCTTCGATGACGCTTTCGTCGATGACCACCTTGCTGACATCCTTCTGCGAAGGAATTTCATACATGGTATCGAGCAGCACGCCTTCCAGGATCGAACGCAGACCACGCGCTCCGGTCTTGCGCTCCAAGGCACGACTAGCCACGGCCTTGAGTGCATCGGTACGGAACTCGAGATCTACGCCTTCGAGCTCGAACAACTTCCCATACTGTTTGGTCAGCGCGTTCTTGGGTTCGGTCAGGATCTGAATCAGCGCCGCCTCGTCCAGCTCATCGAGGGTCGCAATGACCGGCAGACGACCGACGAACTCTGGAATCAGGCCGAACTTGACCAGATCGTCAGGCTCCACGGCACGCAACGACTCACCGATCTTCTTGCCCGGATCCTTGCTGCGAACCTCGGCATTGAAGCCGATGCCGCCCTGGGTCGAGCGGCCCTGGATAACCTTCTCCAGACCAGCGAACGCACCGCCACAGATGAATAGGATATTGCGCGTATCGACCTGCAGGAACTCCTGCTGCGGATGCTTTCGACCACCCTGCGGCGGAACCGAAGCGACCGTACCTTCGATCAGTTTGAGCAGTGCCTGCTGTACACCTTCGCCCGACACATCGCGGGTAATCGAAGGGTTGTCTGACTTGCGGGAAATCTTGTCGATCTCATCGATGTAGACAATGCCCATTTGAGCCTTCTCGACATCGTAATCGCATTTCTGCAACAGCTTCTGAATGATGTTTTCAACGTCCTCGCCTACGTAGCCCGCCTCGGTGAGGGTGGTGGCGTCGGCAATGGTGAACGGCACATTCAACAGCCGTGCGAGCGTCTCGGCGAGCAGCGTCTTACCCGAACCGGTCGGCCCGATCAGCAAAATGTTGCTCTTGCCCAGTTCGACTTCTTCCTTCTTGTCGCGCTGGTTGAGTCGCTTGTAATGGTTGTAAACAGCCACTGCCAAGATCTTCTTGGCGCGCTCCTGACCAATGACGTACTGGTCGAGAATGCCGCTGATCTCTTTGGGTGCGGGCAGTTTTTGCGCGCTGCTTTCAGCCTGTGCCTCTTGCACCTCCTCACGGATGATGTCATTGCACAGGTCGACGCACTCGTCGCAGATAAAGACCGAGGGTCCGGCAATCAACTTGCGTACTTCATGCTGGCTTTTGCCGCAGAAAGAGCAATAGAGCAGCTTGCCGGAATCCTCGCCGTTGCGGGTGTCAGTCATTCGATCGATCCAATCGGGGAAGGCTTGAAACACAAGATGAAGGCAATCGTGGGCTTTTTCAAGCCCACGCTACAGCCGGATATCGCCGGGCGGTGTGATCAGACTGCCATCTGCCGCTGGGCCAAGACCTGGTCGATCAGGCCGTACTTGACAGCTTCTTCGCCACTCATGAAGTTGTCACGGTCGGTGTCGCGCGCAATCACTTCCATCGGCTGGCCAGTGTGTGCAGCCATTACCTTGTTCAGCCGCTCGCGAATCGTGAGAATTTCGCGAGCGTGAATTTCGATGTCAGACGCCTGCCCCTGGAAACCACCCAGCGGCTGGTGAATCATCATGCGCGAATGCGGCAAGCAGTAACGCTTGCCCGCTGCGCCGCCCGTCAGCAACAGGGCGCCCATGCTGCAGGCCTGACCGATGCAAATCGTGGAAACGTCGGGCTTGATGAACTGCATCGTGTCGTAAATCGACATGCCTGCAGTAACCGAACCACCGGGGGAATTGATGTACAGGTGAATGTCCTTCTCGGGGTTTTCCGCCTCGAGGAACAGCATCTGCGCAACGATCAGGTTGGCCATGTAATCTTCCACTTGGCCGACCATGAAGATCACCCGCTCCTTCAGGAGACGGGAATAGATGTCATACGCGCGCTCGCCACGAGCAGACTGCTCGATGACCATCGGCACCAGGCCGCCAGCCGCTTGGATATCTGGTGCTTGCATAAACGGATTGCCGGACATTTCCAACGAAACTCCCTATGTCATGCCGCAAAGACATAAGCCAGCACGAGGCTGGCTTATGAATGCATATAAACGGTGAAGAGACTCAGGCAGCTTGCGGAGCTTCCGCAGGCTTCACTGCTTCTTCGTAGGAGACCGATTTGTCGGTCACTTTAGCCTGCTGCAGGACAGTATCTACAACTTGCTCTTCGAGCACAACAGAACGGACTTCGTTCAATTGCTCGTCGTTCTTGTAGTACCAGGACACGACCTGCTCCGGCTCTTGGTAAGCGGAAGCCATTTCCTCGATCAGTTCGCGAACACGTGCGTCATCAGGCTTGAGCTCGTACTGCTTGACCACTTCGGCGACGATCAGGCCCAGCACGACACGGCGCTTGGCCTGCTCTTCGAACAGCTCCGCCGGCAGTTGGTCAGGTTTGATGTTGCCGCCGAACTGCTGAACGGCCTGAACGCGCAAACGGTTCACCTCGTTGTCGATCAGTGCTTTCGGGACTTCGATCGGATTGGAACTGACCAGCCCTTCCATGACCTGGTTCTTGACCTTGGTCTTGATGGCTTGGCGTAGCTCGCGCTCCATGTTCTTTTTCACTTCGGTACGGAAGCCTTCGAGACCACCTTCCTGTACGCCGAACTGAGCGAAGAACTCATCGTTCAGTTCCGGCAGCTGAGGGGCCTCGACACTGTTTACGGTAACGGTGAATTCGGCAGTTTTGCCGGCGAGGTCGAGATTCTGGTAGTCCTCCGGGAAAGTCGGGGTGATGACCCGCTCTTCACCAGCCTTGGCGCCAACCAGCGCGGATTCGAAGCCTGGAATCATGCGACCGGATCCCAGCACGAGCTGGGTGCCTTGCGCCGAACCACCGGCGAAGGCTTCACCGTCGATCTTGCCGACGAAATCGATGTTCAGCTGATCGCCGTCTTCGGCAGCACGGTCGGCCTTTTCAAAACGAGTGTTCTGCTTGCGCAGGATTTCGAGCATGTTGTCGACGTCGGCATCTGCCACTTCGGCCTGCATGCGCTCGATCTCGACGCCTTCGAAGCTGGCAACCTTGAACTCGGGGAAAACTTCGAAAGTCGCGACGTATTCCAGATCTTTGCCCTTCTCGAACACTTTCGGCTCGACGGCAGGCGCGCCAGCGGGGTTCAGCTTCTCGGCTACCACGGCTTCGTAGAAGGTGGCCTGGATCAGATCGCCCAGCGCTTCCTGGCGTGCGGCAGCTTCATAACGCTGACGAATGACGCTCATCGGCACCTTGCCGGGGCGGAAACCTGGGATCTTTGCACGGCTGGCGGTCTGTTGCAGACGCTTGTTGACTTCGTTCTCGATGCGCTCGACCGGCACGCCAATGGTCATGCGGCGCTCAAGAGCGGAGGTGCTTTCAACAGAAACTTGCATGGATTTTCCTCGTTGCACAGACATAAGCCGGCGTTCCGGCCCCAGAATGGGCAAGCATTCTAGTGGCTCGAATCATAGAAGTCACCCCGCTCGTCAGGGCACAATCAAACGGAGCTTTGCCACGAGTTAAAAGGCGATTTCGGCGGAAAAGCGCGACCGGATGCCCCAGCGCCAACTGGAGCCATTCGGCACAGGCATTACGACCAACTGAAGGTCGTAGGCGAAGCAACTGTCCCGTTTCCGGCTATTGGATGCAGTCACAATAAAGGGAAGCGTTCCGCCCGGCGGAATCCTTAAGTTTGCTGCTCACGCATCGAACGACGCATCACGGGGAAATACAGTCAGTGCACATGCAGCAGTACCACGGCTGGTCTACTGTCTTAGATACCAGAGCATGGGTGCTCTACTGGATGGTTCGAACATGACTGAAGATATTGGGAAGCTGGTACTGAGAGTATCGGTTGGTGTGCTGATCTTGTTGCATGGAATATCGAAACTGCAGAACGGCATAGGCGGTATTGAGGGGATGCTGGAAAGCCATGGGCTGCCCACGCTCCTCGCTTATGGCGTCTACCTTGGGGAAGTGGTCGGGCCCGTGCTGGTGATCATCGGTCTGTTCACACGTGTTGGGGCGGTACTTATGGTTGGCAATATGGCAGTAGCCTTTACCTTGGCGCATATGCAGGAGCTTTTTTCGCTCGGCCAGATGGGTGGCTGGGCGCTCGAATTACAAGGCATGTTCCTCTTCGGTTCGATCGCTATCGCGCTACTCGGTGCCGGCAGGTACAGCGCTGGCGGGAACAACGGACGGTTCAATTAAGATCGATAGGCAACGCCGTGTGCCGTTTACTATGATCAGCGCCATGACAGCCTCGGTTCAGATCCGCCAACCCTGCCCACCCACCGCTTGCAACTGCGGCCGAGAGCAGTTGTTGGACAAGCCCAAAAGCGATGCGCGCATCCTTCGCTTGACCCTCCATGAAGAGAATCGGCTGCTGGAGCGGCTGGAGAACCTGACCAGCATGGGCGACCTCGAGCGCATGCAGCAGCGGATGCACCAGCAATTGGGCATTCGCGTGGAGATCGCGCCGGGACACAACGAAGTGCGCAGCATGCGCGGCATCCGCATTGAGATAGCCGAGCTGCCTGGGCTGTGTCGTAAAACGCGCCAGTCGATTCCCGCCGCGATTCGACGGGCATTACAGAAGCGCCCGGAAATCGCCTTCAGTCTCCTCAACGCCCACGACTTGTTGCGCGATGCCTGATGATCCGCCGTTGCGTCTAACCAGAACCGGCAATAGCGCTCCGTGACACCTTCTGCGATAGTTGTCCGACCTGTCGCGTTGCGGCTGGTACGCCGCTCGCTCACAAGGCATTCGGCGCTCGTGACGCCCTTCGATATTCGCTGCGCCCACCTCCCGCAGCTCGCCGCGTCCTTTCGCGCTACCCGCGCGTTCGATGGCCGACCCGCTATCGTTACACCCGTCGCTGCCCGCCAGCGCCCGGTCGTTCGCTAAATAAAACCAAGATCGATCCGAACAAGGACGCCTCATGAAACTGACCCGTTGCTTTACCGCGCTGGCTGCCGCTGCGGCCCTGTCTGCCACCTTCGCCGCTTCGGCCCGCGAATATTCCGTTTCCACCGTGCTGTCCGATGCCTTTCCGTGGGGCCAGGCGGCGCAAAAATGGGCCGATCTGGTCGAGGAACGCTCCGGAGGCGAAATTACCTTACGCGTTTACCCCAACGCGCAACTGGTCGCTGGGGATCAAACCAAGGAATTCTCCGCCATGCGTTCCGGGCTGATCGACATGGCGGTCGGCTCGACCATCAATTGGTCGCCTCAGGTGCCGGAGCTGAACCTGTTCTCCCTGCCCTTCCTGATGGCCGATAGCGCCGATCTTGACGCCATCACCCAAGGCGACGCCGGCAAGCAGGCCTTCGCCGCCATCGAGAAGCGCGGCATCGTTCCACTGGCCTGGGGTGAGAACGGTTTTCGCGAAATATCCAACTCATCCAAGCCGGTGAAAACCCCAGCCGATCTTGCCGGCCTGAAGATTCGGGTAGTTGGTTCCCCGCTGTTCCAGGACACCTTCACCGCATTGGGCGCCAACCCGACCCAGATGAGCTGGGCCGATGCCAAGCCAGCGCTCACCACTGGCGCGGTGGATGGCCAGGAAAACCCGCTGGCGGTGTTCGACGTCGCGCGCGTTGATCAGGTTGGCCAGAAATACCTGACACTTTGGCACTACATGGCCGACCCGCTGATCTTCGCGGTCAATCAGCGCGTCTGGAAACAACTGCCCGAAGCCGATCGCGAACTGCTGCGTCAGGCTGCCATCGACGCAGGCAAATGGGAGATCGAATTGTCGCGCAGTAGCGAGGCCAAGCGCTTGGAAGACATCCGCGCCCGCGGCGTCGAGGTCACCGAACTGTCTGATGCCGAGCACCAAGCGTTCGTCGACGCGACTCGCAGCGTGCATGAGAAGTGGACGCAGAAGATCGGCGCAGAGCTGATCGAGGCGGCGCGCGCGGCCATCGCTGAGTAAACCGTTCTACCCGGCGGCACCGTGCCGCCGGGATTCGAGGAAATCCATGAACAATCGAAAGGACGCGCGCCTGGAGCGCGTACTGGGCACGCTGGCGCTGATATTTATCAGCCTGATCAGCTTGGCCAACGTAGTGGTGCGTTATTTCACCGATGCTTCCTTTGCTTTCACTGAAGAGCTTTCTGTCTTTCTGCTGGTCATCCTGACCTTTGCCGGCGCCTCCGTGGCAATGCGCAGTAACCGCCACATTCGCATTGGCTTGATCGAGCGCCTCTTTCCGCGCTTGCGCACATCCCTGATCCTCCTTCAATGGCTCGCCAGCATAATGGTGCTGGGTCTGGTGGTCTGGTTCGGGGGCCAGTTCGCGCTGGAAGAGTATCAATGGGAATCGGAGTCTCCCGGCCTTGGCCTGCCGAACTGGTGGTATGTGGTCTGGCTGCCATTGCTGGCTCTGTCGATGGCGGTGCGCCTTACTCAAATGACCGTCGACCGACTGCGCGGGAGGCTCTCTGATGAGCCCTGATTTCTGGATGCTCGCAAGCTTCCTGCTGTTGCTGCTGATCGGCGTGCCGGTGGCATTTTCTCTGGCGTTGTCGGGCGCGATCGGCATTCTTGCCGGGCTCTCGCCGGACATGTTGGCAACGCTCGGCACCAATACCTACAACGGCGTCGCCAAGTACCCGCTGATTGCCATTCCATTGTTCATACTCACCGGTCTGGTATTCGAGAAATCCGGCGTAGCGCTGCGTCTGGTGCGCTTCGCCCAGGCAGTGATCGGCCCACGTCATGGCGGCCTGGCGATGGTTGCGATCCTGGTGTGCCTGATCATGGGCGGAATGAGCGGCTCGGGCCCGGCCGATGCTGCGGCGGTCGCCATGGTGATGCTGCCGAGCATGACTCGCGCGGGCTATCCCAAGCCGTTCTCCGCCACGCTAATTGCCGCCTCGGCTTCCACCGCCATCCTGATTCCGCCGTCCATCGCGCTGATCCTTTATTCCATCGTCGTACCCGGCGTGGACCTGCGTGCGCTGTTTGCTGCGGGCCTGTTTCCGGGAATCATCGCCGGCTTGGTACTGGTGCTGCCGGCCTGGCTGCTGGCCAGGCGTTATGGCTGGGAAAATCCGGAAGATACCGAGCGACCTCCCTTGGGCGAAAGCTTCCGCCAGGCGTTGCCCGCACTGTTCGCGCCAGTGCTGATCCTCGGCGGCCTGCGCAGCGGCCTGTTCACGCCGACCGAAGCGGCCGTAGCCGGCGTGGCTTACGGCGTACTGATCGGCCTGTTCGTCACTCGCGAACTGGATTGGCGCAACCTCTGGCGGCTTTGCGGCGAGGCTGCGGTGATTTCTGGCGTGGTCATGCTGATCATCGCTCTGGCCGGCATCTTCGCCTGGGCCGGGACGATGCTCGGCACGTTCCGTCATCTGGCCGAATGGCTGATTTCGCTATCGGACAACGGCACGGTACTGATCATTCTGGTGATGATCGCCGTGCTGCTGGCCGGCATGTTGCTGGACGCTATCTCCATCTACCTGATCCTAATGCCCATTCTGATTCCTGTGATGCAGCACTTCGGCTGGAATCCGGTGTGGTTCGGCATTCTGCTGGCGATGAACATCGCCATCGGCCAGTTCACGCCACCGGTTGCAATCAACCTGATGGTCACGGCCGAAGTCGCCAAGATCCGTCTGGAGCAAACGGTCGGCTGGGCCATGCTGTTCGTACTGGTGATGGGAAGCGCACTGGTGCTGGTGGCTGTCTTCCCTGAAATCGCGCTGTGGCTACCGCGCGTGCTGGGATACGCGGTCTAGCGGTACGTCACACTCGCCGTCTTGCTCGATAGCGCGTGCAATGGCCCAACACCCCTGCACTTCAGCGGGGGCTTGCGCATCCGGTCTGCGCAAGCCCCCGATCTGGTTCCCCGTCCGACTGGACGCCGACACGCCTGACCCGCGACTCGCACGCATCATCGCATCGAGCAGCCATGTCAGTAGCCATCACATCCGATAGCGCTTCATCGCAGTCCATCAGGCCTGTCGACTACCGCTTCGCCAGAATTATCCAGCCTCAACATCTATAGTCGTTCAAGCCGCAGCGAATCAGCGCCCTGTCAACGCGCGCAAGCATGACGTGTATTTTTGCAGATGCACTATGCGGCAAGCCTCATTGATACTGAGAAATTTGCACTCTAGGATCAGGACAGACGTATCCAATAACAACAATCGCTAGGACCACGCCATGACCCCGTCAAGTGCCATACCCACAGTCAAACTCCTGATCGGCGGTGAGCTGGTCGAGTCGTCCACCAGCGAGTGGCGCGACATCGTCAACCCGGCGACCCAGGAAGTGCTGGCCCGCGTGCCCTTCGCCACTGAAGCGGAGATGAACGCCGCCGTTGCCAGCGCCAAGGAAGCTTTCAAGACCTGGCGCAAGACGCCCATCGGTGTGCGCTCGCGGATCTTCCTCAAGTACCAGCAGCTGATTCGGGAAAACATGAAAGAGCTGGCGGCAATTCTTACCGCCGAACAGGGTAAGACCCTGCCCGACGCCGAGGGCGATGTGTTCCGCGGACTGGAGGTCGTCGAGCACGCCGCTGGCATCGGCAACCTGCAGCTGGGCGAGCTGGCCAACAACGTCGCCACTGGCGTCGACACCTATACGCTGCTGCAACCGCTGGGCGTTTGTGCCGGCATCACGCCGTTCAACTTCCCGGCGATGATTCCGCTGTGGATGTTCCCGATGGCCATCGCCACGGGAAATACGTTCGTGCTCAAGCCATCCGAGCAGGACCCGATGGTGACCATGCGCCTGGCCGAACTGGCGATGGAAGCCGGTGTGCCGCCGGGCGTGCTCAACGTCATCCATGGTGGCGCCGATGCAGTGAACATGATCTGCGATCACCCGGACATCAAGGCCGTTTCCTTCGTTGGCTCGACCAAGGTCGGCACCCATGTCTACAACCGCGCCAGCCAGGCCGGCAAGCGTGTGCAATGCATGATGGGCGCCAAGAACCACGGCATCATCCTGCCCGATGCGCACAAGGAGCAGACGCTCAACAACCTGCTTGGCGCAGCGTTCGGCGCGGCGGGTCAACGTTGTATGGCATTGTCGGTGCTGATTCTGGTCGGCGAGGCGCAGAACTGGTTGCCCGATCTGGTGGCCAAGGCCAAGACCCTGAAAGTCAACGCGGGTGCCGAAAACGATACCGATCTCGGTCCGGTTGTCTCTTGCGCAGCGCTTGATCGCATCAGCTCGCTGATCGAGCGCGGCGTTTCGGAAGGTGCCGAGTTGGTACTCGATGGGCGCAATCCACAGATCGCCGGTTACGACAAAGGCAACTTCGTTGCGCCGACCATCTTCTCCGGAGTGAAGCCTGAGATGAGCATCTACCGCGAAGAAATCTTCGGCCCGGTGCTCTGCGTGATGCAGGTCGACACCCTCGACGAGGCCATCGAACTGATCAACGCCAACCCCAACGGCAACGGCACCGCCCTCTTCACCCGCTCCGGCGCCGCGGCGCGGCATTTCCAGGAAGAGATCGACGTCGGCCAGGTGGGCATCAACGTACCGATTCCGGTGCCGGTTCCGATGTTTTCCTTTACCGGCTCGCGCGCTTCGAAGCTCGGCGACCTTGGCCCATACGGCAAACAGGTGGTGCAGTTCTACACTCAGACCAAGACTGTCATCCAGCGTTGGTTCGACGAGAGCGAAGTGGGCGGACCAGTTAACACCACCATCAACCTCAAGTAACGCAATCGGCGCCGCGCACCATTGGCGGCGCTCTGTTGCCAGCATAACCAGTAGCCACTAACAAGAAGAAGGAAACGGCCATGCATATCGGTTTTCTCGGACTCGGCAACATGGGCGGGCCCATGGCCCACAACCTGCTAAAAGCCGGCCATCAGGTTAGCGTTTTCGATCTATCCGCCGCGGCGGTTTCCGGGCTAGTGGAAGCCGGCGCGAAGGAAGCAACCTCGCCCGCTGCGATAGCAAAGTCGGGTGTTGAGGTCATCATCACCATGTTGCCCGCGGCCGCGCATGTGCGTCAGGTCTATCTTGGCGACGATGGACTATTGGCCCACGTACCGGCCGGCGTATTGCTGATCGACTCCTCCACTATCGATCCGATGAGTGCGCGTGAAGTTGCCGCAGCGGCAGCCAACAACGGCAATCCCATGCTCGACGCGCCGGTTTCCGGCGGCACGGTCGGTGCGGCTGCCGGCACCTTGACGTTCATGGTCGGAGGCAGTGACGCGGACTTTCAGAAAGCGCAGCCAATTCTCGCGACGATGGGCAAGAACATCGTCCACTGTGGAGGCAGCGGCAACGGCCAGGTGGCCAAGGTTGCCAATAACCTGTTACTCGGTATCTCCATGATCGGTGCCGCCGAAGCCATGTCCTTGGGCGTCGCGCTTGGGATGGACGCCAAGGTGCTGGCACGCGTGATCAATTCGTCCACCGGCCGCTGCTGGTCGTCTGAAATCTACAATCCCATTCCCGGCGTAGTGGAAAACAGCCCGGCCTCGCGCGACTACAGCGGCGGCTTCGGCACCGACCTGATGCTCAAGGATCTCGGCCTTGCCAGTGAAGCGGCGAAACAGGTGCGCCAGCCGGTTATCCTCGGTGGCCTCGCGCAGCAGCTGTACCAGGCCTTCAGCATGCAAGGCAACGGTGCGCTGGATTTTTCCGCGATCATCAAACTTTACCGCCAGGAGCATTGAGCATGACCCAGGCAGAAGCGCCGGTACTGATCGAAGTCCGCAACCGCGTCGGCTATCTCACACTAAATCGTCCAGCCGGCCTGAATGCCCTGACGCTGCCCATGGTGCGCACCCTCTATCGCCAGCTGCAGGATTGGGCCGACGACCAGGGCGTGGTCGCCGTGGTATTGCGCGGCGCCGGTGAAAAAGCGTTCTGTGCCGGTGGTGATATTCGCTCGCTGTATGACAGTTACCAGAACGGCGAAGACCTGCATCGCGTCTTCTTCGAGGAAGAATACGCGCTGGATCAGTACATCCATGCCTACAGCAAACCGCTGCTGGCATTGATGAACGGCTTCGTGCTCGGCGGCGGCATGGGGCTGGTCCAAGGCGCATCGCTGCGAATGATTTCCGAGCGCACACGCATGGGCATGCCGGAAGTTGGCATCGGCTATTTTCCTGATGTCGGCGGCAGTTACTTCCTGCCGCGTCTGCCCGGCAATCTAGGCATTTATATGGGCCTGACTGGCAACCACGTTGGTTCGGCCGATGCGCTCTACGCTGGACTAGCCGATTACTGCGTGCCCTACGAGCGCTTCGCCGAACTGGAACAACGGCTGGACGAGCAGCGCTGGACCGCTCCGGCCCGCGAAGCACTCACCGCCCTGCTCGCCTCCATGGGCAGCAAGGAACTGCCAGACGCGCCGTTCAAGACCCTGTTCCCCGCCATCGAGAAGCACTTCGCCCATGACAGCGTTGCGGCCATCCGCGAATCCTTGGCGGACGAAAACCGACCCGAGTACCGCGACTGGGCGGCCGAAACGCTCAAGGTCATCGACAGCCGTTCGCCGCTATCGCTCAGCGTCACGCTGGAAATGCTTCGTCGTGGTCGCACGCTGTCGCTGGCCGAGTGCTTCGCCATGGAGCTTCATCTGGACCGCCAATGGTTCGACCAGGGCGACATCATCGAAGGCGTGCGCGCACTGATTGTCGACAAGGACAAGAACCCGCGCTGGAACCCGCCGACGCTCAATGAAGTAACGCCGCAGCGTGTTGCCGATTTCTTCGCGGGTGCCTGAGGAGGATCAATGCAAGACATCGAACTGAGCGAAGAACAGCGGATGATCCGCGATATGGCGCGAGACTTCGCCCGCTCCGAGATCGCCCCCAAGGCTCAGGCCTGGGAACAGGCCGGCTGGATCGGCGACGAGACCGTGACCCAACTGGGCGACCTCGGTCTTCTCGGCATGATCGTCCCCGAACAATGGGGCGGAACCTATATCGATTACGTCGCCTACGCCCTGGCGGTCGAAGAAATATCGGCCGGCGACGGCGCCATTGGCGCACTGATGTCCATCCACAGCTCGGTCGGCTGTGGCCCCATCCTGAAATACGGCACACCAGAACAGCAGGACGAATGGCTGCCGGAGCTGGCTGCTGGCCGTGCCATCGGTTGCTTCGCCCTCACCGAACCCCAGGCCGGTTCGGAAGCGCACAACTTGCGCACCCGTGCCGTGCTGAATAACGGCGAATGGGTAATCAACGGTGCCAAGCAGTTCGTCAGCAACGGCAAGCGCGCTAAGATCGCCATCGTCTTCGCAGTGACCGACCCGGATATGGGCAAGAAAGGCCTGTCGGCGTTTTTGGTGCCCACCGATAACCCCGGATTCATCGTCGATCGCATGGAAAGCAAGATGGGCATCCGTGCTTCGGATACCTGCGGCGTGACCCTGCGCGATTGCCGTATTCCCGAGGCCAACCTGCTCGGCCCGCGCGGCAAGGGCCTAGCCATTGCGCTGTCGAACCTCGAAGGTGGACGCATCGGCATCGGCGCCCAGGCGCTAGGTATCGCCCGCGCCGCTTTCGAAACGGCGCTAGGTTATGCCCGTGAGCGCATCCAGTTCGACAAGCCCATCATTGAGCACCAAAGCGTGGCGAACATGCTGGCCGACATGCTTACGAGGCTGAATGCCGCGCGCCTGTTGATCCTGCATGCCGCCCGCCTGCGCAGCGCCAACCTGCCGTGCCTTTCGGAGGCGTCCCAGGCCAAGCTGTTCGCCTCGGAAATGGCCGAATACGTCTGTTCCAAAGCCATGCAAATACACGGTGGCTACGGCTACCTCGAGGACTATCCGGTCGAGCGCTACTACCGCGACGCGCGCATCACCCAGATTTACGAAGGCTCCAGCGAGATCCAGCGTTTGCTGATCGCGCGCGAACTGAACAACTACGGTTTGTGATCGAAACCAACGGAAGGGAGGAAGCAGATAACGAGCGAAGGACCCAGGGGAACGCGAGCGATTGCCAACGATCAGCGATCCAAAGATGGACGCACACCTGGCGGCCAACAGACGAAACACCTCGAAGCAGTATTCCGAGCGGCAGATGCCGGCCACCGCGGACCGCCATCCAGAAAACAATAAGAAGGATACGAAGATGCTCAAAGGCACGATGCAGCAGACCCCGCTAATGATCAGCGGCATTCTGACCCATGCGGCCCAAGCCCATGGCGACAGGGAAATCGTTTCGCGACTGGTCGACGAGCCACAATGGCGCTACGACTATGCCGGCCTGGCGAAGCGCGCCGGCCAAGCAGCCGCAATGCTGCGCAGCCTTGGCGTCAAACCCGGCGATCTGGTGTCTTCGATGGCCTGGAACACGCATCGTCACTTCGAACTATTCTTCGCCGTGCCTGGCATCGGCGCTGTCCTGCACACCGCCAACCCCCGTTTGTCGGACGAGCAGATCATCTATACGTTGAATCACGCCGGCAGTGGCGTGTTGCTGTTCGACCGCAGCTTCCTCGCTGTGGTCGAACGCGTACGACCACGGTTGGAACACATCCACACCTTCATCATGCTCTCCGATGCGCAACGCACCGAGCAGGGGGAAGTGGGTGCGCTCAGCTACGAAACGCTGCTCGCCAAGGAGCAACCGATCACTGACTGGCCGCAGTTCGATGAGAACGCGGGCGCCATGCTCTGCTACACGTCAGGCACCACTGGCAACCCGAAGGGCGTGGTCTACAGCCACCGCTCCGTCGTCCTGCATGCCATGGCGGCGGGACTCACCGGCGCCTTCGGCTTTTCCGCGTTCGATTGCATCATGCCCTGCTCCTCGCTCTACCATGCCACCGCTTGGGGCGTACCCTTCACCGCGGCCATCAACGGCTGCAAGTTCGTCCTGCCCTGCGACAAGATGGACGGCGCCAGTCTGCAGGAGCTGATCCAGACCGAGGGCGTGACCTTCTCCGGCGGCGTGCCGACCATCTGGACCATGTACCTCAATCACTTGGAACGCACCGGAGAAAACACCGGCAAGCTCAAGTGTCTTGTGATTGCCGGCTCGGCCGTACCTCGGGCACTGGCCGAAAAATTCGAGACCCGCTACGGCGTCAGCGTCCGTCAGCTCTGGGGCATGACCGAAACCAGCCCGCTCGGCGTGGTCGCCACCCCGACGCCCAAGCTCGCAGCCCTGGGCGAAGCCGCCACCAACGAGGCCATCTGGACCCGCCAGGGCCGCCTGCAATTCGGCATCGAATTAAAGATCGTCGACGAAGCGGGCAACGATCTGCCGCATGACGGGACCAGCTCCGGTGCCCTGCTCGTGCGCGGTCCCTGGACCGTCGAGCGCTACTTCCGCAGCGAGACCAGCGCACTGGATGCTGACGGCTGGTTCGACACGGGCGACATCGCCACCCTCGACCCCAACGGCTACATGCGCATCACCGACCGCAGCAAGGATGTGATCAAGTCCGGCGGCGAATGGATCAGCTCCATCGATATCGAAAACGTTGCCGTGGGCTGCCCAGGCGTACGCATCGCCGCGGTGGTTGGTGTAGCGCATGAAAAATGGGAGGAACGCCCGCTGCTCATCATCGAACCGCATGACGATGCCGAACTGTCCACCCAAGCCGTACTCGCTTATCTCGAACCACAGATCGTCAAGTGGTGGATGCCCGACGCGGTGATCTTCGACAGCGTGCCCCTTACCGCCACCGGCAAGATCGACAAGAAAACCCTGCGCGACCGCTATCGCTCGTACCTCGTAGACATGCCGGCGAGCGAAGCGAGCGCGGCGAGTATGTAGTCAACACTGCTGGCCGTAGGACGGAGGGGTTGCGGAGCCAAGCCAGCTCATTGGACTTCGCTCCCGTCAACCTGCACAGCCCGACGCAGCTCCGATCAGCGCTCTGCGTTGCGGGGTGCAGCCATCAGCGAGTCCCACCGCGACTGGAGCGTCCCATAAGGTGGATGACATGGTCATCCACCTCGGGAGCATCTCATGAGTTGCTTCCGCGTGGCCTGCCCCATCCTACGGAACAGTACGCATCACCGATCCATCAGGTGATGCCCATCGGAAAGCCGGCCGCACGTCTGTGCTCGGAGCCGCCAACGGTTCCGGTTCAACACGCGCTACGCGCCTCGCCCGCTACGCTTAGGAGCCATCCATGCCAACCGAAAATACTCAACACCACCAAGGCCCGCTGGTTGGGCTGCGCGTGCTGGAATTTTCCAGCATCGGCCCCGGGCCGCATTGCGCGATGCTTTTGGCCGATCTGGGTGCCGAGGTCATCCGCATCGAGCGTGACGGCGGTAACGGCTGGCCCAACCCAGTGGTGGACCGCGGTCGCAAGCGGCTGACGCTGGATATCCGCAGCGATGCCGGTCGCGAGCGTTGCCTGGCGCTGGCGGAAAACGCCGACGTATTGATCGAAGGCTTTCGTCCCGGCGTGATGGAGCGACTGGGTCTCGGACCGGAGCAGGTTCACGCGCGCAACCCACGGCTGATCTATGGCCGCATGACCGGCTGGGGCCAGACCGGGCCGCTGGCAAAAAGCGCTGGGCACGACATCAACTATCTGGCAATTACCGGGGCATTGGCGGCAATTGGCGGTCGGGGAGGTCCTGCCATTCCACCGCTCAACCTGGTCGGCGACTTTGGCGGCGGCTCGTTGTACCTGGCGTTCGGCATCATGGCCGCGTTGTGGGAGCGAGAACGGTCGGGCAAGGGGCAAGTGGTCGACGCCGCGATTGTCGACGGTGTGTCGTCGATGATGAGCTTCTTTGCGGGACTCTTGCCCAGCGGGGCCATATCCCTGGAGCGCGACCGCAATCTGCTCTCTGGCGCCGCGCCGCATTACCGCTGCTACACCTGTGCCGATGGTCGCGATATCGCCGTCGGACCGCTGGAACCGCAATTCTTCGCCGAGTTGATGCAGCAAATCGATGCCCCACAGAGCCTACGACAAGGCTGCGCCGATCCGGACCGCTGGCCGGAACAGAGCGAGCAGCTCGCCGCCCTCTTCGCCAGCCGAACCCAGGTCGACTGGTGCGCCCTGCTCGAAGGAACCGACGCCTGCTTCGCATCGGTGCTCACTCTGGAAGAAGCCGCGCAGCACCCGCATATGCGACAACGGGGCGTCTATCGCGACATCGACGGTGCCCTGCACGCCGCACCGGCTCCGCGTTTTTCAAGAACGCCGGGAGCGATCAGGGATTCGGAAGAGGATGCGGCAGGCTGGGATTGATGGGCACCAGGATCACTCGATTGCGGTGGGCTAAAGCCCACCCTACCTAAGCGCCGCGGATCATCCATAGCGCCCCGCACCCACGCAGGAACTGTAGGGTGGGCCGGGCGGCGTTCCGCTTCAGCCCACCAAAGACGGCAGTATCACTCCGTTGCGGTGGGCTAAAGCCCACCCTACGCGAGCCCCGGAGCAGCCCAGGCGCAGGCATGCCGACACAACCCCGTAGGGTGGGCTTCAGCCCACCAGGCCCCCAGAATGCGCATAGTAGTGAGCTAAAGCGGAACGCCGCCCGACCCGCCCTAAGAGGAGCGGAACGGCCTGATGACCCTCACGACGCCCGAACCGCTTCTCGGGCTCACTCCCCCAAATTACGCGCAATCACCAGACGCTGGATGTCGCTCGTCCCTTCATAAATCTGGCAGACCCGAACATCGCGGTAGATGCGCTCCACCGGGAAGTCCTGCAAGTAGCCATATCCACCGAGCGTTTGGATGGCCGCCGAGCAGACCTTTTCCGCCATTTCCGACGCGAACAGTTTGGCCATGGATGCTTCGACAAGTGCAGGCTGACCGGCCTCGCGCAGTGCAGCGGCGTGCAGCACCATCTGCCGGGCAACGGCGATCTGGGTCGCCATATCGGCCAGGCGGAAAGCGACGGCCTGGTGTTCGGTCAGAGCTTTGCCAAAGGCTTCACGCTCGCGAGCGTAGTCGCGAGCTGCTTCGAAGGCGGCGCGGGCCATGCCGACCGCTTGGGCGGCGATGCCGATGCGGCCGCCTTCCAGGTTCGCCAAGGCGATGCGGTAGCCCTCGCCCTCCTCGCCCAAGCGCTGGGATTCATGCACGCGCACGTCTTCGAACGCCAGCTGGCAGGTGTCGGACGCATGCTGGCCGAGCTTGTCCTCGACGCGCACCACCTGATAGCCGGGCGTATCGGTGGGCACGATAAAGGCGCTGATGCCGCGCTTGCCGGCGTCCGGATCGGTCACGGCAAAGACGATCACCGTGCCGGCATGCTGGCCCGAGGTGATGAATTGCTTGGCGCCATTGATCACGTAACCGTCGCCGTCACGCCGGGCGCGGGTGCGCAGGCTGCTGGCGTCGGAGCCCGCGTGCGGTTCGGTCAGGGCGAAGGCGGCGATCTGCGCGCCGCTGGCCAGTGGCGTCAGGTAGCGCTGCTTCTGCTCGTCAGTCCCGAATCGCAGGATCGGCACGCAACCGACCGAGTTGTGCACGCTCATGATGGTCGAGCAGGCACCGTCGCCAGCGGCGATCTCTTCCAGGGCCAGCGCATAGGCGATGTAGCCGGTGTCGCTGCCACCCCACTGTTCGGGACAAAGCATGCCGAAGAAGCCGAGTTCGGCCATTTCGCCAATCGCGTCGGCCGGGTAGCGGTGTTCGCGGTCCCAGTCGGCGGCGAAGGGCTTCAGCCGCTCCTGGGCGAACTGCCGGGCCATGTCGCGGATGCTGGTTTGATCGTCGTTGAGCAGCATGGCAGATCCTCAGTCGAGCAGTTCGACGGCCATGGCTGTCGCCTCGCCACCGCCGATGCAGATGGCCGCAATGCCCTTGCGCAAGCCGCGATCACGCAGTGCGGCGATCAAGGTGACCAGGATACGCGCTCCGGACGCACCAATCGGATGGCCTAGAGCGCAGGCGCCACCGTTGACGTTGACCTTGGCGTGATCCAGGCCGAGCTCGCGCATGGTGACCATGCTGACCACGGCGAAAGCCTCGTTGATCTCGAACAGATCCACCTCATCGAGACGCCAGCCGGTACGCTCCAGCAGCTTGTGAATGGCGCCGATAGGCGCGGTCGGGAACAGGTTTGGCGCATCGGCGAACACCGCGTGGCCATGGATCACCGCCTGGGGTTTCAAACCAAGACGCTCGGCTTCGGAGCGACGGGTCAGTACCAATGCGGCGGCACCGTCGGAGATGGAGCTGGAATTGGCCGCGGTCACCGTGCCGCCTTCGCGGAACGCCGGCTTGAGCGAGGGAATCTTCTCCGGCATCGCCTTGGGCGGCTGCTCATCGTCGCGAATCGTACGTTGCTCGCGGCCCTGGGTGACGTCGAGCGGAACGATCTCACTGGCGAAGCGGCCGCTAGTGATCGCATCGCGAGCACGCTGCAGGGATGCTAGCGCGTAGGCGTCCTGTTCTTCGCGGCTGAAGCCGTGGTTCTGCGCGCAGTCTTCGGCAAAGGTGCCCATCAGCCGGCCCTTGTCGTACGCATCCTCGAGGCCATCGAGGAACATGTGGTCGAGCACCTTGCCATGACCCATGCGGTATCCGCTGCGGGCCTTTTCCAGCAGATAGGGCGCGTTGGACATGCTCTCCATGCCGCCGGCGACGATCAGATCGACGCTCCCAGCGCGCAACGCGTCATGCGCGAGGATGGCGGCCTGCATGCCCGAGCCGCACATCTTGTTTAGCGTGGTGGACGCGGTCGCCTTTCCCAACCCGGCACCGAGCGCCGCCTGACGGGCCGGCGCTTGGCCAAGACCGGCTGGCAGCACGCAGCCCATCAGCACTTCCTGCACTTGTTCGGCGCCAACGCCACTGCGCTCCACCGCTGCGCGAATCGCCGCCGCACCCAGCTCCGGCGCACTGACGCTTTTCAGATCGCCCTGAAAACCGCCCATGGGCGTACGGGCGCTGCCCAGAATCACGATTGGATCGTTGATCATCATGTATCTCCCGATTATTTCGCGGCCATGCGCAACGCGCCGTCGAGGCGGATGACTTCGCCGTTGAGCATGTCGTTTTCGATGATGTGGCGCACCAGCGCCGCGTACTCATTCGCTCGCCCCAGACGCGGCGGGAACGGCACGCCAGCAGCCAGCGAGTCGCGCACTTCCTGGGTCATGCCGGCCATCATCGGCGTCTCGAACACGCCGGGAGCGATGGTCATCACGCGGATACCGTGACGCGCGAGTTCGCGCGCGACAGGTAGCGTCATGGCGACCACCCCGCCCTTGGAGGCGGCATAGGCGGCCTGACCGATCTGCCCGTCGTAGGCGGCGATGGACGCCGTGTTGATGATCACGCCGCGATTGCCTTGCGCATCCGGCTCACCGCGCGACATCGCTTCGGCAGCCAGGCGCAGCATGTTGAAACTGCCGGTCAGGTTGAGGCCGATGACCCGGCTGAAACTGCCCAGCCCGTGCGGCCCCTGACGGCCGAGAACCTTTTCGCCGCTGGCGACACCGGCGCAGTTGACCAGCCCATGCAGGCCGCCGAAATGTTCGACAGCCGTATTCACAGCCGCCTGCGCCGCCACCTCGTCACACACATTGGTGACCACACCGTGAGCGCTTGCGCCCAGCGCTTCGCTGCGCTCGTTCAGCAGCTCGGCGTTGATGTCCGCCAGCACGACCTTCGCGCCCGCGGCGATCAGCGCTTCGGCAGCTGCCGCACCCAGACCGGAAGCGCCGCCGGTGATCAGAAAAACCTTGTCTTGAATGTTCACAGCATGACCTCACGAAAATGTTAGGGATCGCTGCAGACGCGCTGCCGGATCTCGCTGGTTCCATCTTCATCAGACCGGTTTGCCCGGACAATGGTCGTTGCACGCAATCGCGATGACTGTTTTGGCCAAATCGCCTGCACGGCGCGGCGTAGCCGACATTCATAGCAAGGCGACGCTTCCGTGTTATCAGTTTGGCGCCGGTGGATAGCTCAGCCTTGTTCCCTCACCCCAGCCCACTCCCCAACGGGGCGAGGGAGCCGGTAGCCAGACGTATCAGGCGGGGTTTGACGACGAGACGGAGTAGTCAGCAGCAGCGCTGGTTGTCCCAAGACAAGAGTGGTTGGAGCACCATCAGATCTTGCAGCACGACGTTCATTGCTTCTACAGGAACACGCTTGGCCTATTCATCGGCGCGGAGGATCAACCCACGATACTGGCCTGGATTCGTACCGGTCCACTTGCGGAACGCCTTATAGAACGAGCTGACATCGGCGAAACCGAGGCGCTCGGCGATTTCGGCATAGGTGACGCCGGCATCGGCCAGCCATAGCGTGGCCATCTCCTGACGTACTAGATCCTTGATCGCCTGGTAAGGCATTCCGGCTTCGGCCAGTCGCCGACGCAACGTCGAGGGTGAGACGCACAGCGTCTGCGCGAGCAGTTCGCTGGTCGGCCATTGATCTGCCGGCAGCTCGCGCAGCTGCGCCTTGATGCGGCTGGCGAGGCTGGTGGTGTCGCGGTATTTGACCAGGATGTTGGCCGGAGCATGAGCCAGAAAGTCATGCAGTTCCTGCTCGCTGCGTCGCACCGGCAGGTCCAGCATCTCGGCGGCAAAAATGATCCGTGTGCTGGGTCGGGCGAAGCGCAGGTTGTCTGAGAACATCACCCGATAGTCATCGGTATAGGCTGGTTCGTTGCAGCGCAGTTCCACGGCCAGCAGCGGGATGCGCCGCCCGATCAGCCAGCACGCCAGGCCATGCACCAACATCCAGAACGTGAAGTACGTGAAAGCGCGGAGCGGCGTTGAATCCGTGCGTTCCAGCAGTACGACCTCGGCCAGACTCTCGCTACGGTGCAGCGTGCCGCGAAAATGCTCCAAGGTCAGGCCGAAAAAATCCAGCGCCAGCCGCAGCGCACCGTCGAGCGTCGGCTGTGCCATGGCCGCACGCGCGACGAAGGCAAAGCTGCCCGTGCGCATACGCCGCGTATCCATGCCAAAGAATTCGTCATCGAAGCGCCGCGCCAGACGACGCCATAGCTTGCTGTACTCGACCACATCGATCCGCGCCGATGAGTCATCGAGGTCGATCGGTGAAACATCCAGAGCGTGCAGCAGCGCAGTGGCCGTCTGCTCTGGCGTCATGAAGGCCCGCAGCGCTTCTTCCACCAACCGTACGGAAATGGTGCCCTTGTCCTCGCGCATCATGCTCGCCCCATCATCTGATCCTGGCTGCTGGCGGCGACCTCACGAAGGAAATCCCAGCACACGCGCATCCTAGCCAGGTCCTTGTTCTCAACCGGCATCAGCATCCAGAAGGTGCGGGTGAACTCGATCTCCTCGACCAGCACCTCCTTCAGCAAGGGCTCCTTGCGTGCGGCAAACACTGGCAGGATCGCCAGCCCAGCGCCGGCCGCAACGGCTTCCTGCTGCGCAAGAATGCTGGTGCTGCGCAGCGAGTGCTGGCGCGGCCGCATGATTTCATCGAGGAAGTTCAGTTCCTTACTGTAGAGCAGGTCCTCGATATAGCTGACGAATACGTGGTTGCTCAGATCGTCCCGACTGCGAATCGGCGGGTGCTGCGCGAGATAAGCCTCCGATGCGTAGAGCCGCAACACGTAATCGGTCAGTTTGGTGATCACATAGGGGCCTCGCTCCGGGCGCTCCAACGTGACGACGATATCGGCCTCATGCCGCGCCAGCCGCACCGAACGCGGGACCGCTAGCAAATCCACGCCAAGGTGCGGATAGTCGCGGGTGAGATTGGCCAACTGACCGGCCAACATCACAGTGCCGTAGCCTTCGGTCGCGCCGATGCGTACCTGGCCGGACAGCTTGTCGGCGCTCAGGCTCGGTTGTTCGATCGAGGTAATGGCGCTTTCCATTGCCTCGGCTTGCACCAACAATTCGCGACCGGCTTCGGACAGTCGATAGCCCGCCTTGGCTCGAATGAACAGTTGCCGGTCCAGGGTTTTCTCCAGTGCCTGCACGCGTCGCGCCACCGTCGTGTGATCGACGGCCAGGCGTCGCGCAGCGATGGTCAGCTTGCCCGCCCGGGAGAGTTCAAGAAAGAAACGCAGGTTGTCCCAATCCACTTCAGGCTCCATCCAGTTGGCTTGAGCGTGCTGACTTGTGCAAAAACACAGAATACCTCTGCATTTAGCACCATGGGTTTACTATTTTTACGCTGCTAGGCTCGTTCATCGAGCGCTGTATCGCCTACCGATCATTCCAACAAGAAGGAACCGACATGAGCCAGAAGATCCAGCTCGAAATGCGCGACCACACGGCCTTGCTAACCATTGCCAACCCACCAGCGAATACCTGGGATCGGGAATCGCTGGCCGCTCTAGAACAGATGATCGAGCGCCTCAACGATGATCCGAACGTGTACGCGCTGGTGATCACCGGCCAGGGCGAAAAGTTTTTCTCCGCCGGTGCCGACCTCAATCAATTTGCCGATGGAAACAAGCAGAGCGCTCAGGAAGTCGCCGCGTTGTTCGGTCGGGCCTTCGAGGCGCTGAGCCATTTCCGCGGTGTGTCCATCGCCGCCATCAATGGCTATGCCATGGGCGGCGGCCTGGAATGTGCGCTGGCGTGCGATATCCGTATCGCCGAAGAGCATGCGCAAATGGCGTTGCCTGAAGCCAAGGTAGGACTGCTGCCCTGTGCCGGCGGCACGCAGAACCTGCCCTGGCTGGTCGGTGAAGGCTGGGCCAAGCGGATGATCCTTTGTGGCGAACGCATTAATGCTCAGAAAGCGGAAAAGATCGGCCTGGTCGAAGAAGTAGTGCCGCGCGGGCAGTCGCTGGAGGTCGCGCTCCAACTCGCCGAAGGCGTCAGCGCACAAAGCCCCTCCTCAGTCAGCCGCTGCAAGCGTCTGGTGATGAACGCCCGGCAGGCGCCGCAATCCGCCGGCTGGGCCGCCGAACGCGAGCTGTTTGCCGAACTCTTCGATACGCAGGACCAGAAAGAAGGCGTCAACGCGTTCCTGGAGAAGCGCAGCGCCAAATGGCAGAACGCCTGAGCCGATCCGGCCCCGCGCATGCGGGGCTTTGGCTGTTTTCGCTCGTTCCCTCGCTCCCCTCGACGCCCTGCATCTGGGGGAGCGAAGCGTCAGTCGGAATTTCCACGCAGAGCACGGGATCACCAACCATCAGTCCCAACCGCGATGGGTTGCACCCAGGCCGGATTCCAGCCTCCAGCTATTTGAAGTTGCGCTTGATCAGCTTTTCCAACCAGCCAACGATGCCGGAGCGGAACAGCAGCACGCACAGTACGAAGATCACGCCGAGAATCACATGCACCCACTCGCCCAGCGGGCCGCTGGATAGCGAGCTTTGCAGCGTCACCACCACGGTCGCTCCGACTATCGGCCCGAGGAGCGTGCCAACGCCGCCCAGCAGCGTCATCAGGATCACTTCGCCAGACATGTGCCAGTGGGCATCGGTCAAGGAGGCGAGCTGGAACACCACCGTTTTGGTCGAGCCAGCCAGACCGGTGAGCGCTGCGGAGATAACGAACGCGAGCAGTTTGTGCGCATCGACGTTGTAGCCCAGCGATACCGCCCGCGGCTCGTTCTCGCGGATCGCCTTGAGCACCTGCCCATAGGGCGAATGGATGGTGCGCTGGATGATCGCGAAGCCAAGCACGAACACCGCCAGCACGAAGTAATACAGGGACATGTTGTTCTGCATGTCGAACAGCCCAAACAGGTGTCCACGCGGAACCCCCTGCATGCCGTTTTCACCGCCGGTGAACGGCGCCTGGACGAAGACGAAGAAGACCATCTGCGCCAGGGCCAGGGTGATCATCGCGAAATAGATGCCCTGTCTGCGAATCGCCAGCAGCCCGAAAATCACGCCTAGTACCGTAGATGCCAGAGTTCCGACCAGGATGCCGAGTTCTGTGCTCAGTCCGCTGTAGGTGCTGAGCATGTAGCCGGTGATATAACCGCCGCAGGCGAAAAATGCCGCATGTCCAAAGGACAGCAACCCGGCATACCCCAGCAGCAGGTTGAACGCACAGGCAAACAGTGCGAAGCACAAGAATTTCATCAGAAACACGGGGTAGATCATCATCGGCGCGACCAGCGCCACACCTAACAGGACCAGATAGAAGATGTTCTGGCGCCGCCGCGCAGCACGGCGGCGCTCACGCTCGGCATTTGCACGGATGGTCATCGGAGACGCTTGAACGCTTTCCTGAGTCGACATGTTCATGCCTCCTTACCGAACAGACCTGCCGGACGAACAAGCAGGACCAGAACCATGATTACAAAGATCACCGTGTTTGCCGCCTCTGGGTAGAACACCTTGGTCAAACCCTCGATCAGCCCCATGGCAAGGCCGGTAATGATTGCGCCCATGATCGAGCCCATGCCTCCGATCACCACCACCGCGAACACCACGATTAGCAGGTTCGAGCCCATGCCAGGCGTTACCGCATAGATCGGCGCCGCCAGCACGCCGGCGAAGGCAGCCAGCGCCACACCGTATCCATAGGTCAAGGTGATCAGCAGCGGCACGTTGATACCGAATGCCTGCATCAACTTAGGGTTTTCCGTACCAGCGCGCAGATAAGAGCCCAGGCGGGTCCGCTCGATCATGTACCAGGTAGCGAAGCACACCGTCAGCGCGGCGACGATGACCCAGCCGCGGTAGGTCGGCAGGAACATGAAACCCAGGTTATGCCCGCCTTTGAGCATTTCAGGCATCGGATAGGACGAGCCCGATACGCCGAAGAGTTTGACGAAGCTGCCTTCAACGATCAGCGCCAGGCCGAACGTCAACAACAGGCCATACAAGTGGTCTTCACCGGCGATGCGTCGCAGTAGGCCGCGTTCGATCCCCATCCCCAGCAAACCGATCAGTAGCGGCGCCAGCAGCAGCGCTGCCCAATAATTGATGCCCAGGTAGTTCAGCCCGAGGAATGCCGCGAAGGCGCCCAGCATATATTGCGCGCCGTGAGCAAAGTTGATGATGCGCAGCAAGCCGAAGATGATCGCCAGACCAAGGCTCAGCAGCGCATAGAACGACCCGTTGATCAGGCCGAGCAGCAACTGCCCGAACAACACACTCAGGGGAACGCCGAAAACGAGAGTCATGATTCACTACCCAGAAAAGTCCGTGACGCCCCGGCCATCGGCGACCGGGGATGGCTCGGGTCCGGCCGGTCAGTTCTTGGTAACCAGCTTGCACTGACTTTCGGAGAGCGGGCGGAACGCCACGTCGCCCGGGATGGTGCTGACGATTTTATAGAGGTCCCACTCGCCCTTGGATTCGGCCGGTGTCTTGACCTGTACCAGGTACATGTCGTGGACCATGCGGCCGTCCTCGCGGATGGTGCCGTTCTTGGCGAACATGTCATTGACCGGCGTCTTGGCCATCTGCGCGCGAACGGTTTCGGTGTCGTCGCTGCCGGTCTCTTTCACGGCGTTCAGGTAATGAGTGGTCGCCGAGTAGATACCGGCATGAACCATGGTCGGCATGCTACCCATGCGCTCTTCGTATCGCTTAGCCCAGGCACGCGTTTCCTCGTTCATGTCCCAGTACCAGCCAGTCGTCAGCATCAGGCCCTGAGTCACTTCAAGCCCCATGGCGTGAATGTCGTTGAGGAACACCACCATGCCGGCCAGACGCTGCCCAGACTGAGTCACGCCGAATTCACTGGCGGTCTTCAGCGAGTTGACGGTATCGGCGCCAGCGTTGGCCAGTGCGATCACATCGGCGCCAGAACCCTGTGCCTGCAGAATGTAGGACGAGAAATCGCTGCTCGGGAATGGATGGCGAACGGTGCCGACCACGCTGCCGCCTTCGGCCTCGACCACCTTCGTGATATCCGTCTCCATCGCATGGCCGAACGCGTAGTCGGCGGTGAGGATGAACCAGCTCTTGCCACCATCCTTGAGCACGGCGTTGGCGGTTCCGTTGGCCAGCGCGAAGGTGTCATACGTCCAGTGAATGTGGTTGGGCGAGCAGAACTCGTTGGTGATGCTCGATGCGGCGGCACCCGAGATCAAGGCAAGCTTGCCGCCCTGCTCCACCACCTTGCTGGCTGCCAGCACCACGGAGCTAGCCACCATGCCGGTGACCATGTCGACGTTGCGCTCATCGATCCACTGGCGCACGGTGTTGGCGCCCACGTCCGGCTTGTTCAAATCATCGGCGTTGAAGGTCACGATCTTCTTGCCATCGACACTGCCGCCGAAATCCTCGATGGCCATTTTCAGCGCTTCGAGACCGCCCGGACCGGAAAGGTCGCGGTAGGTGCCGGACATATCGGCGAGATAACCGATGCGAATTTCGTCGTTACTGATTTCCGCCTGCGCGGCACCGGCGATCATGCTGGAAACGAGAACGGCGGCTGCGGTTTTCTTGATGATTTTCATAGTCACTCACTGTGATTGTTTTTGTTGTTGTATTCACCGGCTGTATTCCGAACCGGCATGCCTTCCTGAGAACGGGCCGTCAGACCCCCAGACATCTATTCAAAAACTCCTTTTTCGAATCCAGTTCGGCGGCGCTGATTTCTTCGATGATCTGCCCGTGTTCCATTACATAGTGACGGTCCGCCAAGGGTGCGGCGAAGCGGAAGTTCTGCTCCACAAGAACGATGGTCAAACCACGCTTCTTCAGTTTGATCAATACTTCGCCGAGCTTTTGCACGATCACTGGTGCAAGGCCTTCAGTGATTTCGTCCAGCAACAGGAGATTGGCGCCGGTACGCAGAATGCGCGCCATCGCCAGCATCTGCTGCTCGCCACCGGATAACCGCGTGCCTTGGCTGAAGCGGCGCTCATAAAGATTGGGAAACATCTCGTACAGCTCATCCAGCCCCATACCGCCGCTGCGCACGGTTGGCGGTAACAACAAATTTTCCTCAACGCTCAGACTGGAAAAGATGCCCCGCTCTTCTGGGCAATAGCCGACGCCCAACCGCGGAATCTGGTGGGCGGGTATGCCGATGGTTTCGTTGCCGTTGACCACGATCGAGCCGGTGCGGCGGCCGACCATGTTCATGATGGCGCGCAAGGTGGTGCTGCGTCCGGAGCCGTTACGCCCGAGCAATGTCACCAGCTCTCCCCGTCCGACCACCATGTCGACGCCATGAAGGATGTGGGACTCGCCATAGAACGCATGCAGGTCATCCAGCCGCAGCTGGTCGCGATCGGCCATGGGCGTCATGGATGCGCCTCCTCTACGGTGGCTTCGCTGCCCATGTAAGCCTCGCGTACCTGTGGGTTGGCCGAAACGGTCTCGTAGTCGCCCTCGGCCAGCACGGCACCACGAGCGAGCACCGTGATGCGGTCGCAGAGGCGGCTGACCACACTGAGGTTGTGCTCGACCATCAGCACCGTTCGGTTCGCCGCCGCTCGGCGGACCAGCGCAACGACCATATCAACATCCTCGCCGCCCATTCCCTGAGTGGGCTCATCGAGCAGCAGCACGACCGGGTCCAGGGCCAGCGTGGTTGCCAGTTCGAGGGCGCGCTTGCGACCGTAGGGCAACTCGATGGCGAGCGTCTGGGCAAAGGACTGCAGGTCCACGTCAGCCAGCAGTTGCATGGCGCGTTCATCCAGATCGCGCAGTGTTCGCTCGGATTTCCAGAAGTGGTACGAGTTGCCGAGCTTTTGCTGCAGCGCTACCCGCACGTTCTCCAGCACTGTCATATGGCCGAATACCGCTGAAATCTGAAACGAACGCACCAGTCCGAGTCGGGCGATTTCGTTGGCCTTCATAGCGGTGATGGATTTGCCGCGATAGAGAATGTCGCCGCGAGTGGGCTTCAGAAATTTGGTAAGGAGATTGAAGACAGTGGTCTTGCCGGCGCCGTTCGGGCCGATCAGCGCGTGGATGTGACCCTTCTGAACGCGAAGATCAACGGAATCCACTGCGGTGAAGCCGCGAAATTCCTTGGTTAAACCGCGCGTTTCCAGCACGAACTCTGGTGCCATGGAATGCCCTCTAACCTTGATTATTGTTGTTGGTTATGGCGCAGGTCGCTGGATGACCTTTACGTAAACGATAACAATCGTTTCGATCAGCAGGCAAGCTCCAATTTCAAACGATCGATTGATCGGAATGAGCCGCTTTTGGCCAAGCCGTGGGCGAACCCACATTGAAGGTAGTCGAAAAAAACCGGGCTACAACAGCCCGGTAAATCGATCAACGAGGAGGTATTTGAAACAAACGCTGCGCTGTTACCACAGCGCCATCGTGTAGCTCAGGATCAGCCGGGTTTCGTCTATATCGCTGCCGAAATTACTGCGTACGGTCGCGTTGCGCACTTTCAGGCCAAGGTTCTTCATCGGTCCGCTCTGAATCACATAGGCGATATCAGTGTCGCGTTCCCATTCCTTGCCTTCGCTGGCACGGCCGACGACGTTGACGTTATCGCCGGTCACGTAGCGGGTCATCAGACTCAGACCAGGAATGCCCATGGCAGCGAAGTCATAGTCATAGCGAACCTGCCAGGACTTCTCATCTTCGTTACCGAAGTCATTGATCTGCAACAGATTGATCAGCGAGTTATCGCCGCCGCCGATGTACGCAAAGCCGGTGTCGCCGCTCATCTTCTGGTAGCCGCCAGTGAAACCATGGCCACCAATTTTGTAGGTGAAGAGCGCACCGAAAGCGTTGTTGTCGACGTTGCTACCGCCATCATCGGTGGAGCGCACGTAGCGTAGATCGGTCTTGAAGCTCTGGTTGTCACCGATCGGCAGTACATGCACGACATTGAGGTTGTGCTGGTCGTAAACGCCGTCCAGCCCGCCGTAGTAGTAGCTGCCGGTCAGCTCAGGAGTGAACTGGTAACGACCGCCAGCGAAGACGAATTCGTCGCTGGTCGCCGTGCTGCCCAATACGATATTTCTCGAACCGCCATTAAATACCGCCATTTCTTCGTAATCCGAAGAGTCTCGGTAGCTGATGCGGTCGAGCATGCCCACATCGACGGTCAAGCCTTTGAGTTCCTTGCTTTGCAACCAGGCGCCGCGGTAGATGTTGGGCAACAGGCGGCTGTCGTTGCGCATTACCACCGGAATAATCGGCTGCAATGTCCCGACATGGACAGTCGTGTTGGACATCTTTGCTTTGGCTGTCAGGCCTGCCGTGCCGTAATCGTCCTGAGCGCGGTTAGGCGCCTCCCTGTCTCGCTGCAGAATCCCGGTACCCGTACGATCCGGGCTGGAATCGAGCTTGACGCCAAGCAGGCCGAGGGCATCGACACCAAAGCCGATCGGGCCTTCGGTGTAGCCGGACTCGAACTTCAGAATGAAGCCCTGGGCCCATTCCTCGGCCTTGGCTTGAGTGGCCTCGCTACCGCGAAAATCACGGTTCATGTAGAAGTTGCGCAGCTCGATGGCCGCTTTGCTGTCGTCGAAAAACGCAGCTGATGCTGTCGTCGACATGCCCAACGCGGTGGCCGCCAGGCTACTGAAGACGAAGAAACGGCTTAGGGGTTTCAGTTGCATAGTCATCTCTCTTGTTATTGTCTTGGTTGATGCAGCTGTTACGACCGGCCTCGCTCCGACCGGTCGGGCTTTACCGCGTTGCGGTAAATCGATCGCTGCCGCTCAGCCTGCGGCAGCCCTGGGTACCCGACCCAGCAAATAGAATTCATCGTTAGGCGGCGTACGCGCCATCGACACCAGGCGGTTGGAAAGGCCGAACAGCGCCGCAATCGAACCGATATCCCAGATGTCATCCAAAGTGAAGCCCAGTTCCTCAAGACGCGCCTGCCAAATGTCATCCAGCACGCCCCGATGCGCAGCCAGATGCAACGCGAAGTCGAGCATCACCCGCTGACGCTCACTGATTGGCGCCGTGCGGTAGTTGACCGCGACCTGATCAGCGATCAGCGCGTCCTTGGCCAGAATGCGCAGGATCGCGCCATGGGCCACCACGCAATACAGGCAACCGTGTTCAGCACTCACTGCCACTACGATCATCTCTTTCTCGGCCTTGGTCAGGCTGTGGGACTTCCTTTCCATCAAAGCATCGTGATAGCTGAAGAACGCGCGAAATTCATCGGGGCGATGAGCCAACATCACGAAGACGTTGGGTACGAAGCCTGCTTTTTCCTGCACCGCCAGAATGCGCTCACGCACATCGGCAGGCAGCG
This sequence comes from Pseudomonas sp. MTM4, assembly GCF_019355055.1. NCBI lineage: Bacteria > Pseudomonadati > Pseudomonadota > Gammaproteobacteria > Pseudomonadales > Pseudomonadaceae > Pseudomonas > Pseudomonas sp. MTM4. Next base: position 417,592 of record NZ_CP048411.1, on the reverse strand, counting down.
CATCCAGGTCGTCGACCAGCGGAAAGCGACTGATTGCTTGAGTCATCGGCTAACTCCTTATCCGGACATGCAGCGGCTGGGCCTACCAGCAATTCTTATTGTTCAGCGAGCCCGAGCTCGGCCACGCTCACTTCGCGCATGCGAAATTTCTGCACCTTGCCGCTGATGGTCATGGGGAAGTCATCGACGAACTTGAAGTGTCGTGGAGTCTTGAAATGCGCAATCTTGCCTTTGCAGAAATCACGCAGATCGTCGGAACTGGCTTCGTGCCCTGGATGCAGCTTGACCCAGGCGACGATCTCTTCGCCGTAGGTCTTGTCCGGCACCCCGATCACCTGAACGTCCGCGACGGCTGGATGAGTGAAGAGAAACTCCTCGACCTCACGCGGATACACGTTCTCGCCGCCACGAATGATCATGTCCTTGTTGCGCCCGACGATCTTGAGATAGCCCTCGTCGTCCATGATTGCTAGGTCGCCGGTATGCATCCAACGCGCTCCGTCGATGGCGCCAGCCGTCGCTTCGGGGTTGTTCCAGTAGCCCAGCATTACGCTGTAACCGCGGGTGCAAAGCTCGCCGATCTGTCCGCGCGGGACGATGCGGTTGTGCTCGTCTACCACCTTGCTCTCCAGGTGCGGCTGTGTGCGTCCGACGCTGGTGACACGGCGCTCCAGATCGTCGTCAGCAGCGGTCTGAGTCGATACCGGGCTGGTCTCGGTCATGCCGTAGGCGATCTGCATTTCATTGAGGTGCATATCGTCGATGACACGCTTCATCACTTCGATCGGGCAAGTGGAGCCGGCCATGATCCCGGTGCGCAGATGGCTCAGGTCCAGTGACTGACGCTCCGGATGGTCGAGCATGGCGATGAACATGGTCGGCACGCCATACATGCCCGTGGCTTTCTCTTCGGCGGCGGCTTGAAGGGCGGCGAGCGGTTCGAAGGCCGCGCTCGGGTAAATCATTGTGGTGCCGTGGGTCACGCAACCCAGGTTACCCATGACCATGCCGAAGCAGTGATACAGCGGCACCGGGATCACCAGCCGGTCATGCTCGGTGAGTTTCAGGCTTTCGCCGACCATGTAGCCGTTGTTGAGGATGTTGTAGTGGCTGAGCGTGGCACCCTTGGGGAAGCCCGTAGTGCCGGAGGTGTACTGGATGTTGATCGGATCGTCGAACTGCAGCTGCTCGCCGCATTGGCGCAGCTGTTCTGGGCCTACGCCCTCGGCCATCTCCATCAAGCCTTTCCACAACAGCATGCCGTCCACGGGCTTGTCACACAGGCTGATCACGCCGCGCAGCTCCGGCAGCATGTGGCTTCGCAAGGCGCCGATGGCGGAACGTTCCAGCTCGGGCAGCAGCTCGTGGAGCATGGCGTGGTAATCGGACGTCTTGAAAGCATCGGCGCAGATAAGCCAGCGGCAGCCGGATTGCTTCAGCGCGTATTCGAGTTCGTTGAGGCGATAGGCCGGGTTGATGTTCACCAGCACCACGCCCACTTTCGCCGTTGCGAACTGGGTGATGCACCACTGCGCATTGTTCGGCGACCAGATGCCCACCCGCTCGCCTGGCTGCAGGCCTAAGGCAAGCAACCCGCGCGCGCAGCGCTCGACTTCATCGGCCAACTGCGCCCAGGTGTAGCGCAGATTCTGATGCCGCACGACCAGGGCCTCACGCTCGGCGAACCGCTCGACCGCCCGGTCGAACGCCGCGCCAATGGTCATCGCTAACAGAGGTTTGCTCTGCGGGCCGCAGGTATAACTCGGAAGACTCATGCTGAAATTCCTCAGTCTTATGTTTGTTATGAGGCCTTGCCATCCGGGCGTATCGATGAGTTGACAGTCGCTCCGGACTGGGATTACGTTAACGTAAAGGTTACAGCGTGACAACCCACCGCACCCGCCATCAGAAATCACAGTCGGGACGCGGTATCGAACAGGCTGCAGGACACGCCGATTCAACGTTTCACGGCGACCGTCAGTCGAACCAGAACAATGACAAAATCGAACAGGTGGCACATGAACTATTCCGGCCTTAACTTCGCCCTCGGTGAAACCGTCGACATGCTCCGCGACCAGGTGCGCGGTTTCGTGGCCGATGAACTGGCGCCCCGCGCCGAAGCCATCGACCGTGACAACCTCTTCCCGAGCGACATGTGGCGCAAGTTCGGCGACATGGGCCTGCTCGGTATCACCATAGACGAAGAATACGGCGGCGCCGGGATGGGCTATCTGGCCCACGTCGTCGCGCTCGAGGAAATCAGCCGCGGCTCGGCTTCAGTCGGCCTGTCTTACGGTGCGCATTCCAACCTCTGCGTCAACCAGATCAACCGTAACGGCACGCCGGAACAGAAGGCGAAATACCTGCCCAAACTGATCTCCGGTGAACATATCGGCGCGCTGGCGATGAGCGAGCCGAACGCCGGCTCCGACGTGGTTTCAATGAAGCTGCGCGCCGATCGCAAAGGCGACCGCTTCGTGCTCAACGGCAGCAAGACCTGGATCACCAACGGCCCAGATGCCGACACCTACGTGATCTACGCCAAGACCGACCTGGAAAAGGGCCCGCACGGCATCACCGCCTTCATCGTCGAGCGCGACTGGAAGGGCTTCTCGCGCGGCAACAAGTTCGACAAGCTCGGCATGCGCGGCTCCAACACTTGCGAGCTGTTCTTCGACGACGTTGAAGTACCGGAAGAGAACGTACTGGGCGTCGAGAACGGCGGCGTCAAGGTGCTGATGAGCGGGCTGGACTACGAGCGCGTGGTGCTCGCCGGTGGCCCGGTTGGGATCATGCAGGCCTGCCTCGACGTGGTGGTGCCATACATCCACGACCGCAAGCAGTTTGGCCAGAGCATCGGCGAGTTCCAGTTCATCCAGGGCAAGGTCGCCGACATGTACACCCAGCTCAACGCCAGCCGCGCCTATCTCTACACGGTGGCCCAGGCCTGCGACCGGGGCGAGACCACCCGCAAGGACGCCGCCGGCGTGATCCTCTACACCGCCGAAGCGGCGACGCAGATGGCCCTGCAGGCGATCCAGATTTTGGGCGGCAACGGCTACATCAACGAGTTCCCAACTGGCCGTTTGCTGCGCGACGCCAAGCTCTACGAGATCGGCGCCGGCACCAGCGAAATTCGCCGCATGCTGATTGGGCGCGAGTTGTTCAACGAAACCAAATAACCAAGACGCTGGCGGCGAACTCAGTAGCGTGGGCCGGGCGGCGTTCCGCCTTAGCCCACCTACCCTCATGACGGTGGGCTAAAGCCCACCCTACAGGGAGCGAGTTCAGTAGGGTGGGCTTTAGCCCACCGCAGTCTGAAAACGGCAGGCTTGTTGCCTACCCTACAGACAACTTCCAGCTTCCGGCGTGTCAAGTATCGGAGACAATGAATGGCCGTCTTGCGTACCCAAATCAACACCCGCTCACCGGAGTTTGCGGCCAACAGCGCAGCCATGGCCGAGCAGGTGAACAACCTGCGCAGCCTGCTCGGTCGCGTCAGCGAAGGCGGCGGCGAAAAGGCCCAGCAGCGCCATGTCGCACGCGGCAAGCTGTTAGTGCGTGATCGCATCAACGCCCTCCTCGACCCAGGTTCGGCCTTTCTCGAGGTCGCGCCTTTGGCTGCTTATGAGGTGTACGGTGAAGACGTCGCCGCCGCTGGCGTGGTCGCCGGCATTGGCCGGGTCGAAGGCGTCGAATGCATGATCATTGCTAACGACGCGACAGTAAAAGGCGGCAGCTACTACCCGCTCACCGTGAAAAAGCACCTGCGCGCCCAGACCATCGCCCAGCAGAATCGCTTGCCATGCATCTACCTAGTGGATTCCGGCGGTGCCAACCTGCCGCGTCAGGACGAGGTCTTCCCCGACCGAGAACACTTCGGCCGCATCTTCTTCAACCAAGCCAACATGAGCGCCATGGGTATTCCGCAGCTCGCCGTGGTGATGGGCTCCTGTACCGCGGGCGGTGCCTATGTACCGGCAATGGCGGATGAGACCATCATGGTGCGCAACCAGGCGACCATTTTCCTCGCCGGCCCGCCGCTGGTAAAAGCCGCCACCGGTGAAGTGGTGACCGCCGAGGACCTGGGCGGCGCAGATGTGCACTGCAAGATCTCCGGCGTGGCCGACCATTACGCCGAAAGCGACGAGCACGCGCTGGCCATTGCGCGCCGCTGCGTCGCCAATCTCAACTGGCGGAAGCTCGGCACAGTCCAGCCTCATCAGCCGCGGGCGCCGCTGTATGCGGCAGACGAGCTCTACGGTGTGATTCCAGCCCAAGCCAAGCAGCCCTACGATGTGCGCGAGGTGATCGCGCGACTTGTCGACGGCAGCGAATTCGATGAATTCAAGGCACTGTTCGGCACCACCCTGGTCTGCGGCTTCGCCACGTTGCATGGCTACCCGATCGCGATCCTGGCGAACAACGGCATCCTCTTCGCCGAGGCCGCACAGAAAGGCGCGCACTTCATCGAACTAGCCTGCCAGCGCGGCATTCCACTGTTGTTTCTGCAGAACATCACCGGCTTCATGGTCGGGCAGAAATATGAAACCGGCGGCATCGCCAAGCACGGCGCCAAGCTGGTCACTGCCGTGGCCTGCGCCCAGGTGCCGAAGTTCACCGTGGTCATTGGCGGCAGCTTTGGCGCGGGCAACTACGGCATGTGCGGGCGCGCCTATGACCCGCGCTTCCTGTGGATGTGGCCCAACGCGCGCATCGGCGTGATGGGTGGTGAACAGGCCGCTGGCGTACTGGTGCAGGTCAAGCGCGAGCAGGCCGAGCGCAGCGGGCAAACGTTCTCCGATGAGGAAGAAACGCAGCTCAAGCAACCGATCCTCGAACAGTACGAGCGTCAGGGCCATCCCTACTATTCCAGTGCGCGGTTGTGGGATGACGGCGTCATCGATCCGGCGCAGACCCGCGACCTGTTGGGCCTGGCAATTTCGGCCAGTCTCAATGCACCGATCGAGCCGACCCGCTTTGGCGTGTTCCGCATGTAGAAAAAAGCTGAAACGACGCTGGAGGCGTGACGTCCCGCCTCCAGCAAAGGGCCGTAGGCCTTCGCTGCAGGAACCTGATATGAACACGTCCTCCTTTCAAACTATTGAACTCGAATACTCAGCCAAGGGTTTCGCCACCCTCTGGCTCAACCGCCCGGAAAAGAACAACGCCTTCAACGCCGAGATGATCCGCGAGCTGGTGCTGGCCATCGATCAGGTGCAGGCGAACAAGGACCTGCGCTTCCTGCTGTTGCGTGGTCGCGGCAAGCACTTCTCGGCCGGCGCCGATCTCGCCTGGATGCAGCAGTCGGCCAAGCTGGATTTCGAGGCCAACCTCACCGACGCCCGCGAGCTGGCCGAACTGATGTACAGCCTCTACCACCTCAAACTGCCGACGCTGGCGGTGGTGCAAGGCGCAGCCTTTGGCGGCGCAGTCGGGTTGATCGCCTGCTGCGACATGGCCATCGGCGCTCACGACGCGCAGCTGTCGCTTTCGGAGGTACGCATCGGCCTCGCACCGGCGGTGATCAGCCCCTTCGTGGTCAAGGCCATCGGCGAACGCGCCACGCGCCGTTATGCCATGACCGGAGAGCGTTTCAGCGGCGAACGTGCATGCGAGCTCGGTTTGTTGTCCGAAACCTATGCCACGGCCGAACTGGACGATGGTCTTGATAGCTGGATCGACAATCTGCTGCTCAATAGCCCACAGGCCATGCGCGCCAGCAAGGACCTGATGCGTGAAGCCAGCAGCGCTTCGTTGAGTCCGGCGCTGCGCCGTTACACCGAAAACGCCATTGCGCGCATCCGCGTAAGTCCCGAGGGCCAGGAAGGACTGAACGCCTTTCTGGAAAAGCGCAAACCGGCTTGGTTGGGGGACGTTTGATGTCCGGGTTCGTCTGGAACTCCGCCCCCTCTCCCCAGCCCTCCCCCCAGAGGGGCGAGGGGGTTGTTTCGTGCGACGCCTGGACCACGACGCTAGCTCCCAGCTACGGCAACCATGCTCGCCTTGCCACGTCAATCAGGCGAGCCACCGTCTGCCAAACAACACCATTCCCTCGCCTCACCCCGTCATCCCCTCGCCCCTTTGGGGAGAGGGCTAGGGTGAGGGGAAACATACTCAAGGCCACGCAGGAGCCACAACAATGATCACCACCCTCCTGATCGCCAACCGCGGCGAAATCGCCTGCCGCGTGATGCGCACCGCCAAGGCCATGGGCCTGACCACCGTTGCCGTGCACAGTGCCATCGACCGTGACGCACGGCATGCCCGCGAGGCCGACATCCGCATCGACCTCGGCGGCGCCAAGCCGGCGGAAAGCTACCTGCAGATCGAAAAACTGATCGTCGCCGCCAAGGCCAGCGGTGCTCAGGCGATTCATCCCGGCTATGGCTTCCTGTCCGAAAACGCCGATTTCGCCCGCGCCATCGAAGACGCTGGCTTGGTTTTCCTCGGCCCGCCCGCCTCCGCCATCGACGCCATGGGCAGCAAGTCCGCCGCCAAGGCACTGATGGAGAAAGCCGGTGTGCCGCTGGTGCCCGGCTATCACGGCGAAGCCCAGGATGTGGAAACCTTCCGTGTCGCTGCGCAGAAGATCGGTTATCCAGTCCTGCTCAAGGCCACCGCAGGCGGCGGCGGTAAAGGCATGAAGGTCGTCGAGCGGGAAGCGGATCTCTCCGAAGCGCTGCAATCGGCCCAGCGCGAGGCGCAGTCCTCGTTTGGCGATTTGCGGATGCTGGTCGAGAAATACGTGCTCAAGCCGCGCCATGTGGAGATTCAGGTGTTCGCCGATCAGCACGGTAACTGCCTGTATCTCAACGAGCGCGACTGTTCGATCCAGCGCCGCCACCAGAAAGTCGTCGAGGAAGCGCCAGCACCGGGCCTGTCTCCAGAGCTGCGTCGAGCCATGGGCGAAGCGGCGGTCAAGGCTGCGCAGGCCATCGGCTATGTCGGTGCCGGCACGGTTGAGTTTCTGCTCGACGCCCGTGGCGAATTCTTTTTCATGGAGATGAATACCCGCCTACAGGTCGAACATCCTGTCACCGAAGCCATTACCGGTCTCGATCTGGTCGCCTGGCAAATCCGCGTCGCCCGTGGCGAACCGCTGCCGATCAGCCAGGATCAGGTACCGCTCAACGGCCACGCCATCGAAGTGCGGCTGTATGCCGAAGACCCGGATAACGACTTCCTGCCCGCTACCGGGACGCTCAATCTGTACCGTGAATCCGCTTCAGGTCCGGGCCGCCGTGTCGACAGCGGCGTGGCCGAAGGCGATACGGTGTCGCCGTTCTATGACCCGATGCTCGGCAAGCTGATCGCCTGGGGCGAAAACCGTGAAGAGGCGCGTCTGCGCCTGCTGGCTATGCTGGATGAGACCTACGTCGGCGGCGTGCGTACCAATCTCGCCTTCCTGCGTCGCGTCATTGGCCACCCTGCGTTTGCAGCGGCAGAGCTGGATACCGGCTTCATCCCGCGCCACGAAGCGGAGCTGATGCGCAAACCCGGTGAGTTACCCGATGAATTCTGGCGGCTGGCCGGTGAACGCTTCGTGCAGACCGAACCGGCACGGGTCCGGAACGACGATGCCCATTCACCTTGGGCCAGCCGCGACGGCCTGCGCTTCGGTATGCCGACGCAAATTGGTGTGCACCTGATGTGCAACGGCGAAAGCCGGCTGGTAAAGGTAGACGCAGCCTCACGTAGGAGCGACGGGAACGTCTCAGTCCTTGCTCGCGAATCCGAGCGCGCGGCGCCCACCGGAGAAGGGTTCGCGAGCAAGCTCGCTCCTACACAAGCCCTGCGCCAGCCAAAAGCCATCCGCCAGGGCAGCACGCTCTATCTGGAATGGAACGGCGAACTGCAAGCCGTCACCGCTTTCGATCCCATTGCCGAAGCAGAGGCCAGCCACCAACATCACGGCGGCCTTACTGCGCCCATGAACGGCAGTATCGTGCGCGTGCTGGTCGAGCCCGGGCAGAACGTCGAGGCCGGCACCGCGCTGATCGTGCTGGAAGCGATGAAAATGGAGCACAGCATCAGAAGCCAGCAGGCCGGTGTGGTCAAAAGCCTGTTCTGCGCCGAAGGCGATATGGTCAACGAAGGCGTAGTGTTGCTGGAGATGGAAGAAGAAGCCTGACGCAGGATACAGAGCGCTGTGGCTCGGCATTGGTGGGCTGAAGCGGAGCGCCGCCCCGGCCCATCCTACGGGTGAGCCCGGCGGTGTTCCGCTTCTGCCCACCAGACCATGGAAGCTGCGTAGGGTGGGCTTCAGCCCACCAGGCAGGACGGAAAACTCACACTAAAGGTGAACAAGGCTCGCCGTTGTCCACCCTACGACCAACGAATAGGTGAAATGCCAAGTGCCTTTCACATCCATGGAGGACATATGAACCTGCCCAAACACGTCCGCCTGGTCGAAGTCGGCCCGCGCGACGGGCTGCAGAACGAGAAGCAGCCGATCAGCATCGCCGACAAGGTGCGGCTGGTAGACGACCTCAGCGCCGCCGGCTTGCAGTACATCGAAGTCGGCAGCTTCGTGTCGCCCAAGTGGGTGCCGCAAATGGCCGGCTCGGCCGATGTATTCGCGCAGATCAGGCAGAAGCCCGGCGTTACCTATGCGGCCCTGACGCCGAACCTGAAAGGCCTCGAAGCGGCCATCGAAGCCGGTGTGCAGGAAGTCGCGGTGTTTGGCGCCGCGTCCGAAGCGTTCTCGCAGAAGAACATCAACTGCTCCATCGACGAGAGCCTGTCGCGCTTCGCTCCGCTGATGGAGGTGGCGCGCGAAAACGGTATCCAGGTGCGTGGCTATGTGTCCTGCGTGCTGGGTTGCCCCTACGAAGGCGAGATCGATCCGAAGCGCGTCGCCCACGTGGCGCGCGAATTGTTCGCCATGGGCTGCTACGAGGTTTCGCTGGGCGACACCATCGGCACCGGCACGCCGGGCAAAACCCGTCAGCTGATCGAGGCCGTCAGCCGCGAAGTGCCGCGTGACAAGCTCGCCGGGCATTTTCACGATACCTACGGCCAGGCGCTGGCTAATATCTATGCCAGTCTGCTGGAAGGCGTCTGCGTATTCGACAGCTCGGTCGCCGGGCTCGGCGGCTGTCCTTACGCCAAGGGCGCCAGCGGCAACGTGGCCAGCGAAGATGTGCTTTACATGCTCAATGGGCTGGGCATCGAGACGGGTATCGATCTGGACGCGCTGGTCGCTGCAGGGCAACGCATCAGCGATCTGTTAGAGCGGCCCAACGGCTCGCGGGTCGGGCGGGCTCGCAGCGGCACCTGACGCCGCACTTCTTATAGGAGGTGCGTCCTCGTGGCGACGCGGGCCGCAGGTCCGCCTGAAGCAGAAGAGCTTCGCCCCAAGATCGGCCCCCACAAAAGCGGCATCTGTAACACCCGGCGCCACAGGTCAGCACAACAAGAGAGGCACGCTATGAACAAGCTCTACCCTAGCGCCCAGCAGGCCCTCGACGGCCTGATCGAGGACGGCATGACCCTCGCCGTCGGCGGCTTCGGGCTCTGCGGCATACCCGAAGCGCTGATCGAGGCGCTGCGCGACACCGGCAAAAAAGACCTCACGGTGATCAGCAACAATGCCGGCGTGGACGGTTTCGGCCTCGGCGTACTGTTGGAAACGCGCCAGGTGCGCAAGATGATTTCCTCCTATGTGGGCGAGAACAAAGAGTTCGAGCGGCAATATCTGGCCGGCGAACTGGAACTCGAATTCACTCCCCAGGGCACGCTGGCCGAGAAGTTGCGCGCCGGCGGTTCCGGCATTCCCGCGTTCTACACCCGAACCGGCTACGGCACGCTGATCGCCGAAGGCAAGGAAACGCGTCAGTTCAACGGCGAGTGGTACGTGATGGAAGAATCGCTGACCGCCGACATCGCCCTGATCAAGGCTTACAAAGCCGACAAGGCGGGCAATCTGGTGTTCAACAAGACCGCGCGTAACTTCAACCCGCTCGCGGCCATGGCCGGCAAGGTCTGCGTGGTAGAGGTCGACGAGCTGGTCGAAACTGGCGAACTGGACCCCGACCAGATCCATCTGCCGGGCATCTACGTGCAGCGCATCATCCATAACCCGAACGCCGAGAAGCGCATCGAAAAACGTACGGTGAGGAGCTGATCATGGCCTGGACACGTGAGCAGATGGCGCAGCGCGCCGCGCAGGAATTGCAGGATGGCTTCTACGTCAACCTCGGCATCGGCCTGCCGACCCTCGTCGCCAATTACATTCCGGACGGCATGGACGTCTGGCTGCAGAGCGAGAACGGGTTGCTCGGCATCGGCCCCTTCCCCACCGAGGAAGAAATCGATCCCGACCTGATCAATGCTGGCAAGCAGACCGTCACTGCCCTGCCCGGCAGCGCCTTCTTCGACAACGCCATGAGTTTCGGCATGATCCGCGGCGGTCACATCAATCTGGCGATTCTTGGTGCCATGCAGGTCTCGGAGAAAGGCGATCTGGCCAACTGGATGATTCCCGGCAGGATGGTCAAAGGCATGGGCGGCGCGATGGACCTGGTGGCCGGCGTCAAGCGCGTGGTGGTGCTGATGGAACACACGGCTAAGGGCGCGCACAAGATCATCGAACAGTGCGATCTGCCGCTGACCGGTGTGGGCGTGGTCGACCGGATCATCACCGACCTGGGCGTGCTGGATATCACCGAGCAAGGGCTGAAGCTGGTGGAGCTGGCCGATGGGGTGAGCTTCGAGCAGATGCAGGGCGCGACCGGCTGCACGATCCATCGCTGAGCTGGTCACGCAATAGCCATACGCCACTGTGCACGATTGGCGCCCGCGTGTAGCCTTGCCGGCACCTGAAGAACGATACGCCGGTTCATCTCGAGCCGATGACATGCAAGATTGGACACCCTATGGCAAAGCAGACCTACAGCATTTCCGACCTGGCCAACGAGTTGGATATCACCACCCGCGCCATTCGCTTCTATGAAGAACAGGGCATGCTCTCGCCCACTCGCCGCGGTCAGGAGCGTATCTACAGCCCCAAGGACCGCGTTGCACTGAAGCTCATCCTGCGTGGCAAACGCATCGGCTTCTCGCTGGCCGAATGCAAGACGCTGATCGAACTCTACGACCCTAAGGCGGGCAATCAGAAACAGCTGAACATCATGCTCGGCATGATTGCCGAACGCCGCCAGCAGCTCGAACAACAGCAGCTCGACATTCAGCAGATGCAGCTTGAGCTCGATACGGCCGAAGAACGCTGCCTCAGCGCTCTGAAAGCGACCCTTGGCAAAGAAGCGATTTAAACCGCACTGCTAGTCCGTACTTCACGCCGCTGTCTGGCGTGAAGTCGCATCTCCGTTCCTGCGATGCCGCGACAGACAGGTGCGGCCTCTACACGTCTCGCAGCTCCACCAGTCCAGCCAAGCAGACACTAGTCCAGCATCATGGACACTCGATCACTTCCTCCATTCAGCTGTCCAGCTAGCTGGACACCGGTTCGCTTACGCCTTAGGCTCGACCGCTCTAGAACGGTCTTTCCAGTGTATTTCGCAAGTCAGGCACAGAACCTGCTAAGACATCTGGGCTACACGCCAGAACGCTGATGGATGGATGACTGGAGTCACCTTCTGCTCCGGCTACGCAGCACGCTGCCGCGCCACGACCTTCTGGTTCCAAAACAAAAAAAACAAGGAAACTGCACATGTCAGCAAAGAAAAAACTGTCCCGTCTCGCCTGTGCCATCGGTGCAACCACCCTTCTCAGCGTCAGTCTGCTCAGCGGCAACGCAATGGCCACCGAGAAAATTCGCTGGCAGGTACCGCTTGCGTTCCCATCCCATCTCATCGGCTTGACCACACCGGTCAAACACCTTTCCGAGTCGCTCAAGGCGATTTCGGGCGGCGACATCCAACTGCGCTACTACGAGCCCGGCGAGCTGGTACCGCCCTTCGAAATCATGGATGCGGTGAGCAACGGCAAGTATCCGGCCGGCTACACCTGGATCGGTTACGACCAGGGCACAATCCCAGCGCTGCCACTGTATTCCGGTGCTCCGTTCAACATGGAGCCGCCGGCCTACATTGCCTGGTACTACGAGGGCGACGGTAAGAAGCTGCTCGAGGAGATCTATGCCGAGCGCAACATCCACCCGATGCTGTGCAGCATCATCGGTCCGGAAGGCGCCGGCTGGTTCGCCAAGCCCATCGAGAAGCTGGAAGACATCGACGGGCTGCGCATCCGCTTCGCCGGCATCGGCGGCAAGGTGCTCGAAAAGCTCGGCGCCTCGGTGACCATGGTGCCGGGCGGTGAGATCTACCAGGCGCTGGAACGCAAGACCATCGACGCCACCGAGTTCTCGCAGCCAGCAGTCGACAAGATGCTGGGCCTGGATCAGATCATCAAGAACTACATCATGCCGGGCTGGCACCAGACGCTGACCACCTCGCACCTGCTGGTGAACAAGGATGTCTGGGACAAGCTCGAGCCGCAAAGCCGCGCACTGATCGAGATGGGCTGCGAATCCGCCACGCTCAAGGGCTTTGCCGAAAGCGAGTGGGCTCAGCCGACCGCCCTGCGTGATTACGAGCAACAAGGTGTGAAGGCTCAGGTGCTGCCTGAAGAAGTGCTGCGCGAGCTCGAGCGCGTCACCAACGAGGTGCTCGACGAAATGGCTGCGGAGAACGAAATGTTCAACCGCGTCCTGACCAGCCAACGCGAGTTCATGGAGCACCACTCCATCTGGCACGGCAAGGGCTACCTGCCGCGCGATTACTACAAGTACGAGTAACCGCACGAGTCGAGGGGCGCAGCGCGGCTGTGCCCCTTATTTCAAGCGGGCCGTTGCCGTACCTGTGTAGTTGCGTCGCGTGCCCGTGCTGGATTTGCCGAGGTCGTCATGTCCGTTCACCCCGTTTCCCCCAACGACGCGGCGCCCGCCTCTGCCAAGGCCGAGCTGCCGCATAATCGACTGTCTTACTGGCTGGACAGGGCCTTGGTCGCCATCGGCGAACTCAGCGCCTGGCTCTGGGTGCTGTGCCTGCTGGTGGTGCTGACCAATGTGTTCAGCCGTTTCGTGCTGGCGCGTGGCTCCATTGCGCTGGAAGAGTTGTCCTGGCACCTGTTTGGCGCCGCCGTATTGCTTTCCCTGGCCTACGCAGTGGTACGCGACGACCACGTGCGGGTCGATGTGTTGAGCGAGAAATTCACCCTGCGCAGCCGGGCCATCATCGAGTTGCTGGCCATCGCGTTCCTTGCCTTGCCTGTCGTTGTGCTGATGGTCGATGCGCTGATTCCCTTCGCCTACCAGGCGTTCATCTACAACGAGCGCTCGCAAGCGCCAAGCGGCCTGCCGCATCGCTTTATCTTCAAGAGCACATTGCCGCTGGGCTTGATGCTCCTGGCGCTGGCGCTGTTCTCCAAAGCCACGCGCTGCAGCACGCTGTTGTTCAAATTCCCACGGGCCATTACGGCCTCTCCGAATGACCGCGACCGCGGCCATCCGCAGCCCTGATGGAGTAGCCGTAATCATGGGTCTGGAACAAATACTCGTCATCGGCATGTTCGCCAGCTTCATGGTGCTCCTGCTGCTTGGTTTCCCCGTCGCCTGGTCACTGGCCGGCATCGGGCTTCTGTTCGCCGTTCTCGGCTATGTCATGGTCGAGCATTTCGATGCCGATCTCTGGTTCACTTGGGAAGGCACCATCGGCGTGCTGGACGCCCGCATCTACGGCATCGTCGCCAATGAACTGATGGTCGCCCTGCCGCTGTTCATCTTCATGGGCATCATGCTCGACCGTTCCGGCATCGCCGAGCGCTTGATGCACAGCCTGGTCCGTGTGCTCGGGCCATTGCGCGGCGGCTACGCCGTGACGGTCGTGCTAGTGGGCATTCTGCTTGCCGCGTCCACCGGCATTGTCGGCGCTTCGGTGGCGCTGCTCGGCATGCTTTCGATCGGCCCAATGCTGCAGGCCAAATACAACAAAAGCCTGGCCGTCGGTACTGCCTGCTCGGTCGGCACGCTGGGCATCCTGATTCCGCCAAGCATCATGCTGGTGCTAATGGCTGATCGTCTTGGCACCTCCGAAGCTTCGGTGGGCAAACTGTTCATGGGCGCGCTGATCCCCGGCATGATGCTGGCTGCGATGTACATCCTCTACATCGTGATAGTTGCCTGGGTAAAAAAAGACTTCGCGCCTGCTCCGGCCAACCGTCCCAAGCTCGACGCGCGCGCGCTGCTCGACGTCTTCTTGGCCGTGGTGCCGCCCTTCGTGCTGATCCTGGCTGTGCTTGGTTCGATCTTCTTCGGCATCGCCACGACCACCGAAGCCTCCGCTGTCGGCGCATTCGGCGCGGTACTGATGGCCGCTTGCAGCCGAAGGCTGAATCTCACCGTGTTGAAGGAAGCGCTCTACCAGACCAGCCGCACCTCCGCTTTCATCTTCGGCATTTTCATCGGTGCCACGGTGTTCGCCGCAGTGCTGCGCGGCCTGGGCGGCGACGATGTGATTCGCGATGCACTCACCGGATTGCCGTTCGGCCAGACTGGCGTATTGCTCACGGTGCTATTCATCACCTTCCTGCTGGGGTTCTTCCTGGATTGGGTGGAGATCACCTTGATCGTTCTGCCGCTGGTAGCACCGGTACTGTTCTCGATGGGCGTCGATCCGCTGTGGTTCGCGATACTTTTCGCGCTGTGCCTGCAAACCTCGTTCCTGACACCACCGGTAGGCTTCGCCCTGTTCTACATCAAAGGCGTCTGTCCGCCAGAAGTGACCACCCGCGACGTCTATCTCGGTGTATTGCCGTACATCCTGATCCAGCTGCTCGGCCTGGCGCTGGTGTTCTTCTTCGAGCCGCTGGCGACGTGGTTGCCCAATGAGGTATATGCGCGCTAGCGCCCTCGCCCCGGCTGCCTTGCCCGAGGCAGCCGGGGCCTTCCATAATCGGTCGGAACCCAAACGGACATCCCTGCCCATGGCGATTGCGCGCAACGACCTCGATCACAATGGTTTGATAATCGGCGTCTCCCCGGAGCGCTTTCGCGCCGTGGCGATGCCGCTGCTGTTCGATCACCTCAACGCCCAGTGCGAAGGCACCATTGCGGTCAACCGCCAGGCGCGCATCGTCTGGATCAATGACAAGTACGCCGCAAAGGTTGGCATCAGCGACCCACGCAGCGTGCTTGGCAAGGAAATTGAAGAGGTGCTGCCAGCCAGCCGTCTACGCGAGGTCATGGAAAACGGGCTGCCCAGCATGCTCGACCTGATGGCGTTCGGCGATGAGCATTTCGTGGTGACTCGCATCCCGCTACGGGACGAGGACGGCACCTTGGTCGGCGCGCTGGGCTTCGTGCTGTTCGACCGGGCGCAGCACCTCAGACCGCTGATGTCCAAGTTCAACGTTCTGCAGACGCAGCTGGTCGCGACTCAGAACGAGTTGGCGAAGGCTCGCCGCGCGCGTTACACCATTGCCGGCTTCATCGGTACCAGCCCAGCCGCCAGCGAGGTCAAGCGTCAGGCCCGCCGTGCGGCACAGCTTGACGCCACGGTGCTGATCCGCGGCGAGACCGGCACTGGTAAGGAATTGCTCGCGCAAGGCATTCACAACCTTTCGCCACGGGCCAATGGCCCTTTCGTCGCGGTCAACGTCGCGGCCATCCCGGAAACCCTGGCAGAGGCCGAGCTGTTCGGGACCGCCCCAGGCGCGTTCACCGGTGCGGATCGCAAGGCGCGTATCGGCAAATTCGAAGTGGCTAACGGCGGCACGCTGTTCCTCGATGAAATCGGTGATCTGCCCATGCCACTGCAGGCGAAACTGCTACGGGTGCTGCAGGAACAGGAAATCGAGCCGCTGGGCTCCAACCAGGTCAAACCGCTCAACGTGCGGGTGATCGCCGCGACCCACATCGACCTGGAAGCCAAGGTCGCCGCCGGGCAATTCCGAGACGATCTCTACTACCGCCTCAATGTCCTCGCGCTCAAGGTCCCATCGTTGCGCGAACGCGCCAGCGACATTCCTGCGCTGGTCGAACATCTGCTCGATGACATCGCCAATCGATCCGGCCATGCGCCGATGGAGCTCACGCCCGAAGCCGTAGCGCTGCTCTGCGGCCAACCCTGGCGCGGCAACGTTCGCGAATTGAGCAACCTGCTGGAGCGGGCCCAATTGAATGCCGATGGCCTGCCACTGGAATCGCGACATCTGCTCCCGTTGCTTGGCGAGCAGAGCAGCAGTGCCGCATCTGTGCCGCCAACAGTAATGCCGCCCCTTACCGAACCATCCGCCTTGGAAGAAGCGCCGCTGCAGCTGCTGGCCGAGAGCATTGCTCAGGCCGAACGCCGCGCGCTGCAACATGCACTGCGCACCTGCAAAGGCAACCGTCGCCGTGCCGCCGTCGAGCTGGGTATTTCGCGTGCGAGCCTGTATTCGAAACTGCAGCTGCACGGGTTGAGCGAGCGTTAGCCTTTCGTGACACAAGACGCCATCGGCTCGGTGGCGTACAGCCTGCCTCGCAACCCTCGAACGACGTGTCTCATTCGGCAATGCTTTCTCTAGCGCTGAAGATGCTCTATGGCCTGCGGCCTTTTTCGCCGCGAGGTCGCGCCTCTCACACAGTCAGGTGCATCTGCCTGCTTTCGTGGGAGGCCCGACCTCGGGGTGAATGTGCTTAAGTGAACGCCCCGCCCACCACCCCCGAAATGCTCAGGCAGAACTGCCGATAATCTGGACGAATCACCATGATCGACCCAATGGCGCCGTCCAGGCTTAAACTGGACGGCGCACCGGGGCCTATCAGGCATTCAGTCGTTCGATCTGACCACCAAGCTCTTGCGCCAATAGCCGCAGCTCGGTACTGGCGGCGCGAGTTCGGGTGACCGTCTGCCCAGCGGAACTGGCGGTGTCGCGGATGCCGTTGACGCTACGATTGATTTCCTCAGCCGTAGCGGTCTGTTCCTCCGCGGCCGTCGCGATCTGCAGGTTCATGTCGTTGATGGTCGAGACCGCCACGGTGATGGCGCCGAGCGATTCACCCGCGCGCGCGGCCTGTTCCATCGTCGACTGCGCCTTTTCCGCATTACGAGCCATGCGCTCGACGGCTGTGGTCGCGCCTGACTGAAGCCGCTCGATGATCGCGTGGATCTCTTGAGTCGAACGCTGGGTACGCTGCGCCAGCGAGCGTACCTCGTCGGCCACCACCGCAAAACCGCGACCATGCTCGCCCGCGCGGGCTGCCTCGATGGCGGCATTGAGCGCAAGTAGATTGGTCTGTTCGGCGACGCCATTGATCACGTCGAGCACCGTGCCGATGTCGTAGGAATCCTTCGCCAGTTTCTCCACGACCGAGCGCGCTTGCGACAGATCGCCGGTCAGGTCCGCGATTTCCTGCATGGTCTGCTCGACCATCCGCCGACCTTGCGCGGCCTCTGCTTCTGTCTGCTTGGTCGAATCAGCCGCGAGACTGGCGCTACGCGCCACTTCCTGCACCGTGGCGACCATTTCGTTCATGGCGGCGGCCAGACTGATGGTTTCGCTTTCCTGCCGCTCGGCATCGCGCTGGGCGCCTGAGGTGATCTGAGACAAATCTTCGCTGGCGGTCATCAGCTTCAGGTTGGCCTGGGTCACCTGGCCAACCACGCCGCTGGCGGCTTCCATGAGCGTATTAAAGCTGCCTGCCATCTGCGCGAGTTCGTCGCGACCTTGTGTCGGTAGGCGTACGGTCAGGTCAGTGCGGCCCTCGGCAGCCTTTTCCAGGGTGGTTACCGTTTCACGCAGGGGCCCGGTGATGCTGCGGATCAACAGTATGCTGAATCCCGCGAGCGCCGCGAGAATAAGCGCGCCGACGAGCAACGCGGTCGTCACCTCTCGGTTCACGGCCGAATCGATATCGGCGGGGTGAATACCGCTGGACACCATCCAACTCCACGGTTTGAAACCACGTGCCTCGGTCAGCTTGAGCTCGGGCTCGGTGGCGCCCGGTCGCGGCCAAAGATATTCGAGCCGCATGGAGCCGTTGCTGCGCACTCCGTCCACCAGCTGCTGCACGAATGGCTTGCCGGCCTTGTCCTTCAGATCACGCAGATCGCGACCGACCAGTTGCGGGCTGACCGGGTGCATTAGCCAGACGAAATCCATGTTGTTGATCCACAGATAGTGGTCGCCCAGATAACGGATGGTGCCGATCACTTCCATCGCGCCGGTTTGCGCCTCTGGCAGCGTGATTTCACCAGCGCGCGCTTTGCCCTCGTAATGCTCCATCACCCGTACGGCGGTGGTCAGTGCCGCATCCACGGCGGCCATTTTTTCTTCGGTCAGACTGCGTTGCAGACTGGCCACCATCCACCAGGTGAACAGAACTACGACCACACCGAAACCAAGGGTAAGCATCCAGACCCGCTGACCGATACGAAACTGACGAAAGAAGCTGTTCATCGAGACGTCATCCTTATGAAGGCAGCGCGCCAACCATTGGCGAACCGCAACTGCTCACCAGCGCATAGAGCTCAGGCGCCGTTCCTAAGTGCGTTAACGTGAAGACTTGCCGCAAAGGTCGATCAAGGCCGCAGCGTCACTGCGCCAGCCAGCCGCCATCGACGTTCCAGGCCGCGCCGCGTACTTGCTTGGCGGCGTCGCTACAGAGAAACAGCGTCAGATCACCCAGCTCCTCGGGCGTGACGAAATCCAGCGAAGGCTGTTTCTCCATCAGCAGCTCCCGCGTCGCGCGGGCCGGGTCGCCATGAGTTTGCGTCTTGCTGTCGATCTGCTGCTGTACCAGCGGCGTCAGTACCCAGCCTGGGCAGAGCGCGTTGCAGGTGACTGCGGTGGATGCGGTTTCCAGAGCGACCGTCTTGGTCAGGCCGATCACCCCGTGCTTGGCAGCTACGTAGGCCGATTTCTGCGCCGAAGCCACCAGGCCGTGAACCGAGGAGATGTTGACGATCCGCCCCCAGTTGCGCTCGCGCATGCCCGGCAGCGCCAAACGCATGGTGTGGAATACCGAGGACAGATTGATGGCGATGATGCTGTCCCAACGCTCGACCGGGAAACTTTCGACCGGCGCGACGTGCTGAATGCCGGCGTTGTTGACCAGCACATCGAGAGACCCGAAATCACGCTCGGTGTGGCTGACCATCTCGGCGATCTGTTCGGCATTGGATACGTCGGCTGAGTGATGCAGCACACGGGTGCCATAGACGGACACTCGGGCGATAGCCGCCTCCACATCGCCGAAGCCATTGAGCATCACGTCGGCACCCGCCTCTGCCAGCTTGCAGGCGATGCCCAGACCGATCCCGCTGGTCGAGCCGGTGACCAGGGCTGCTTTGCCTTTCAGAATCATGGCTGTCTCCGATTGCTGCGGGTAACGATCAGGGCAGCGGTGCACATGGCACCATGACAATCAGAGTAGCGGCTGTTACGAAGCATGCTGGGCGGGATAATGGTGAAGCGGGACGGTCGGGTGCCGGCGGCTGGTCCGCCGATAGGTGTGCGTAGGGCATTCATGTACGGTTTTCCTTATTGTTCTGATCGCGCCGGCCGCACCGTCGAAATGCATCGACGGTGCGGCACGGAAACAAGCGAGACCGGAAAACCAGAGCGAAAGCCATGCCAGAGCGGCGAGCGGCCGGGCAAAAAGGTCGAGACGCCCGCGATAGCGGGCGTTCGGAACGAGAAGATGGGTGTCCTTACCCCTCAGCCGGTTTGTGCAATGTCCAGCATTTTGCACATGCTCACAGAGCGACACATACCGGCGAGGCCTATGTCCGAGCCGCTGGACGGTAATGAAAACCTCGCTCGAAAGCGGCTGTATCACTTTCGCCGAACACAATCAGTCCCTACTGGATTGCGCTTGTTGCCTCACCCTGCCAGCACGCCGTCGACCAGCGCCTTGGCTTCTTCCTGGATGCGCTTCAAGTGCGCCTCGCCTTCGAAGCTTTCGGCGTAGATCTTGTAGACGTCCTCGGTACCGGATGGCCGAGCGGCGAACCAGCCGTTATCGGTCACGACTTTGAGCCCACCAATGGCAGCACCGTTACCCGGCGCTTCGGTCAGGATTTGTGTGATCGGCTGGCCGGCCAGTTCGCCCGCCGTGACCTGAGAGGCGGACAGCTTGCCGAGCTTGGCTTTCTGTTCACGGTTGGCTGGGGCGTCGATGCGCTGGTACACCGGAGCGCCGAAACGATCGGTCAGCGCCTGGTAGCGTTCGCCCGGGTCCTTGCCGGTGACTGCGGTGATTTCCGCCGCCAGCAGGCCGAGGATCAGGCCATCCTTGTCGGTTGACCAGGCGCCGCCGTTCTTGCGCAGGAAGGAAGCACCCGCTGATTCCTCGCCGCCAAAGCCCAAGCTGCCATCCATCAAACCATCGACGAACCACTTGAAGCCCACCGGCACTTCTACCACTTGGCGGTCGATGCCCTTCGCGACGCGGTCGATCATCGAGGACGAGACCAGCGTCTTGCCGATACCGGCCTGCGCGCTCCATTCGGGGCGGTGGGTGAACAGGTATTCGATGGCGACGGCGAGGTAGTGATTGGGGTTCAGCAGCCCGACCGAGCGCGCGACGATGCCATGGCGGTCATGGTCCGTGTCGCAGGCGAAGGAGACGTCGAAGCGGTCCTTGTTTTCGATCAGCCCGGCCATGGCGTGTGGCGAGCTGCAGTCCATGCGGATCTTGCCGTCCCAATCCAGGCGCATGAAGCGGAAGGTTGGGTCGACTCGGGTGGAGAGCACTTCGAGCGGCAGACCATAGCGTTCCGCGATGCGCGTCCAGTAATGCACACCGGCGCCGCCGAGCGGATCGACGCCAAACTTCAGGCCAGAATTGCGGATCGCTTCGAGGTCGATCACCTGATCCAGGCCGCCCACGTAGCTTTCGATGAAATCGAAGCGCTGGGTGGTCGGAGCCTTGAGCGCTTGCGCGTAATCCATTCGCTGCACGCCCTTGAGCCCGGCGACCAGAAGCGCGTTGGCGCGTTCCTGAATCCACTTGGTCACGCCGGTATCGGCCGGGCCGCCGTTGGTGGGGTTGTACTTGAAGCCGCCATCGGCCGGCGGATTATGCGACGGGGTGATGACGATGCCGTCAGCCAGGCCGCTGCTGCGGCCGGCGTTGTATTCGAGGATGGCGTTGGAGATCGCCGGCGTCGGGGTGTAGCCGGGCTCGCCATTGGTTTCGCTGCAGCCGGCATCGATGCGCGTCTCGACGCTGTTGGCCGCCAGTACTTCCAGCGCGGAAACGAACGCCGGTTCAGACAGCGCGTGGGTGTCCATACCGACGAAGATCGGACCGTCGATGCCCTGCTCTCGACGGTAATCGCAGATTGCCTGCGTGGTGGCGAGGATGTGCCATTCGTTGAAGCTATTCTTCAGCGACGAGCCACGATGGCCAGACGTCCCGAAGGAAACCTGCTGCGCTGGGTCCGACGGATCGGGGCGCTCGCTGTAGTAACGGGATACCAGGCGTGGAAGATTGACCAGGGAATTCTCGTGCGGGAGGCGTCCTGCGTTGACGTCAATGCTCATCTGTCGTTCCTTTGAAGGGGCTGGATAATGTCGCCTCGGGCATAACCGCAGAGGTCGCATAGGAGGCAATCGAAGCAATAAAGCGCGGTCCCGCGCCACTTATCTACGCGCTAAGACCACCACCCCTTGGGCTTTGGTTCCCCATGCGTGATAAAGACATGTTCGGTCTGATTCGGGTGCGCATGATATTGCCGATTTCTTCGGTAGCGAAGGTCTGCTGCACTCACCTTGCGTCGAGCAAACGAGTAATCCATACGACTTCTTTGTGGTCAGCCCAACAAGCTCGTCCATGCCGAGACGAGCAACAGCAGCGCCATGCTCTGATTGAAGCGCCGCATCCAGCGCGTCGACGTCAGAAACCGCGCGGCGCCCCGCCCCAGTACGGCCCAGGCAGTTAGACAAGGCACGGCGACGAGAAAGAAAATCAGCGCATAGATGCCATAGCGGAACGAGCTGGCCCCCGCGCTGGTGAATACGCTAACGACAGCGAACGCCATCATCCAGGTCTTGGGATTCACCAATTGCAGCGCCGCTCCGCCCCAGGCCCCGATGCGCTTACTGCTGCCGTCCTTATCCACGCCGACGGGCTGAGTGCGGAACAGCTGCCACGCCAGCAGACTGATCCACGCCACACCGAGCCACGCCAGGCTTTGCTGCGCCAACGGAAACCGCAGCAATGTCTCGCCCAGCCCCAACCCGACCACCAGCACGATGGCAGCCGCACCGGCACAGGCGCCCAGCACGATGGGCAACGCAGCACGCAAGCCGTACAGCGCGCTATTGCTGAGCACCAGAATGTTGGTCGGCCCAGGTGTGATCGATGCCACCAAGGCAAAGAGCACGAAAGGCAAAAACTGACTCATCGCCATGCACCGAGGCACGGCTGGCTATGAAAGACCTCGAAGATCGAAAACATGGGCGGAAACTCCAATGGACTGTTTCTGCCATGTTCCGTCGGGGCGCGTTAGCGGTCTGGAAGATTTGAGCAGCGCTTGCGATAGGCAGCGGGACTCAACCCGTACGCACGCCGAAACCAACGCCCTAGATGGCTCTGATCGGCAAATCCCAGCTCCACCGCAACGCTCGCCGGAGCCAATCCCTGGCGCAAAAGCTTGCGAGCCAGACTCAGGCGAAGTTGCACCAGATAAGCGTGAGGTGCCAGTCCGAAGGCCGCCTTGAACGCGCGGGAAAGGCGGAAGCGGTCTACATCGACCGCCAATGCCAGGTCATCCAGACCGATATCCTGATCCAGGTGAACGTGCAGAAAATCCCGCGCCTTGAGCGCCACAGAAGGCAGCCGCGGACTCAGCTCCCCTTTCTGTCGCCAATGAACATGGCTGGACAGTTTTTCCAGCAATGCATCCAGCGCCGCGTGCCGGACGATGCGCAAATCTGCGCTGTGCAGCGCCTGGAAAGCATGGGCAATGTGGTTCACCAGATCCGGCCCGCTCGCCAGCGTTTCAACAAAGCTCGGCAGGCAATGCTCAGGCGCGTCCTCGAACAACGCCCGCAGCTGGGCTTCAAGCCATTGCGGCTGCAGGTAGAGCATCGAATAGGTGAAGCCACCAGGCGCTGGGGCATGGCCGTCATGAATTTCCCCGGGCTCCAGCAAAAACGCCTGCCCCGCCGTACTGCTATGCAGCACCTTGCGACAACGAAACTGCTGCACCCCCTGCTCCGTAAAACCGACGAGGTAGCTGTCATGCCAATGCGGGTCGTAGGCATGGCCCTCGAAATGAGCACGGATGATCTCGATGCCCGTTTCAGCATCCAGCTTCAGATCGACCCAGCTGTTGGCACCCATGGATTGGCTCTTCGATAACGAATGGCTACAGGCGAAGGCCCGTGAACAGGCATTCTCTTAGGAGATAGACGGCAGTCATAGAAGATTTGTGCAAACGCGGGCCGCATAGGATTGACGGTCGTCTTGGCAGGGCGGGTTTGGGACCGGTAAATCGCATCGCTGCGCTGGGCCAAGCGTCAACGGTTCGGAGAGCGCCGGTCGTGAATGACCGGCGTCTGATCCGCTCGAGTTCAGACCGCTTTGGCAGCCGTTTCAACCCCTGCTGGCCGTTGTTCGCGGAAGGCGAATAGGAAGGTCAGGAAGACCCCCAATGCGAATACCGCCGGGAAAATCCAAATGCTCTGCCAGTCGTGGCCGTCCATGGTCGCGAAGTGATCGGTGACCTTTCCGGCTACCCAGAAACCGATGAGCATGCCGACGCCGTAAGTGGCGAGGGTGATCAGCCCTTGTGCCGAGCCTTTGTAGGTCTCGCCGGCCTTGGCGTCGGTATAGATCTGTCCGGAGACGAAGAAGAAGTCGTAGCAGATCCCGTGCAAGGCGATGCCGGCAACCAGCATGAAGAGCAGATCACCGTTATTACCGTAGGCGAACAGCGCATAGCGCAACGTCCACGCAAGCATCCCCAGCAGCAATGTCTTCTTGATGCCGAAGCGCTGGATGAACAGCGGCAGCAGCAACATGAACAGCACTTCGGAGATCTGTCCCAAGGTCATCTTGCCGGTCGGATTGTCGACGCCGATTTCCGCGAGGAAAGGGTTGGCGTTCTGGTAGTAGAAGGCCAGTGGAATGCAGATCAGCACCGAGGCGAGGAAGAAGATGGCGAAGCTGCGGTCCTTCAGCAGTTTGAGCGCATCCAGACCCAGCGCTTCCTTGAGTCCGCCCTGCTCGCGCCGGGCCAGCGGCGGCGTACTCGGCAGGCTGAAGCTGTACAGTCCAAGCAACGCCGAGGCGATGGCGCACATCAGGAAGGTGTTGCGTAGCGCACCGGCCGCGATGGCTTGCTGCGAATCCCAGCCGAACAGAAAGCTGATCACCAGCCCGGCGATGATCCAGCCCACCGTGCCCCACACCCGAATCTTCGAGAACTCCTGCGCGGGGTCACGCATCTGCCGGAAGGCGACGGCATTCACCAGGGCCAAGGTGGGCATGTAAACGATCATGTAACCCAGCACGAACGGGTAGAACGCACTGAAGTCGCTGGCCCGATAAAGCTGAAACAACAGCACCGCACCAACCAGATGCAGGATGGCGAGCAGGCGTTCGGCATTGAAGTAACGATCGGCGATCAGGCCGATCACGAACGGCGCCAGTATCGCGCCCCAGGATTGGGTCGAGAACGCCATACCGATCTGGCCGCCAGTCGCGCTCAGGTTGTTGGCCAGAAAGGTGCCGAGGGTGACGAACCAGCCGCCCCAGATGAAGAACTGCAGAAACATCATCAGGCTCAGCCGCGCATTGAGTGTGCTCATGGTCTTGTCCTTATTGTTGTGCACGTTTATCAGGAGAACGCCTTAATCGAGTCCCAGCAGACGGCGGTTTGCCGAAGCGCTGCGAGCAACGCCGGCGAAATCGTCGAAGGCCCGGCTGGCGCGGTTGATCAGCTGCTGTCGAATGAAAGGGGCGCCTTCCTCGGCCCCCTGCGCTGCATCCTTGAGGCAGCACTCCCATTCGAGGACTGCCCAGCCCTCGTAGCCGTACTGCGTCAGCTTGCTAAATATCTGTTTGAAATCGATCTGGCCGTCGCCCAGCGAACGGAAGCGCCCGGGGCGATCGGTCCAGCTCTGATAACCGCCGTAGACGCCGGAACGAGCATCCGGACGGAACTCCGCATCCTTAACGTGAAACATGCCGATGCGTTCGTGGTAGCGGTCGATGAAACCGAGGTAATCCATTTGCTGCAGCAGCATGTGGCTCGGGTCGTAGAGAATCTTCGCGCGGGGATGGTGGTCGACCGCATCGAGGAAGCGCTCGAAAGAGGCGCCGTCGTGCAAGTCCTCGCCGGGATGGATCTCAAAGCACAGGTCGACCCCAGCTTCCTCGAACGCATCGAGGACCGGTCGCCAGCGCCGCGCCAGTTCGGCAAAGCCCTCCTCGACAAGACCGCTCGGTCGCTGTGGCCAGGGATACATGTACGGCCATAACAGCGCGCCGGAAAACGTCGCATGAGCGCTGAGCCCCAAGCGCCGACTGGCCTTGGCCGCGAGGTGCAACTGATCGATGGCCCACTCGGTACGGGCCTTTGGCTTGCCACGCAGCGCGGGCGGGGCGAAGTCATCGAACAGGCCGTCGAACGCCGGATGCACCGCCACCAGCTGACCCTGCAGATGGGTCGACAGCTCGCTGATTTCGACGCCCGCCTCGGCGCAAAGTCCTTTCAGTTCGTCGCAGTAGGTCTGGCTCTCGGCGGCTCTTTGCAAGTCCAGACATTGTGCGCCAAGCGTGGGTAGCTGAACCCCGCAGTAGCCGAGCGAGCCCGCCCAGCGCGCCAGGTTTGACAGCGTGTCGAATGGCGCCTCCGGGCCGAGAAACTGCGCAAGGAAAATGGCCGGACCGCGAATACCACTGGATGTCATGGGTTGCTGCATCTTGAGTTCCTATCGTTCGGTAGCGGCGAATGGCGTCCACTTGGCATCGCTGTGATGGCTAGCGATGACCGTCTCGATGAAGGCCATGCCACGCAGGCCGGCATCGATACCCGGTACTTCGAGCGCGCGCCCCGAGCGGATGGATGTGGCGAAGTCGGCATAGAGATTGGCCATCGCTTCGAGATACCCCTCGGGATGTCCGGCGGGCAGGCGCAGGCGCCGAAGCGCGTCATCGCACAGCCAGCGCTGATCGACCCCAGCACGCAGCACTTGCAGCGCCTCGCCAAGTGGCCGATGAACCAGGCTGTTCGGCTCTTCCTGGCGCCATTCCAGGCCGCCGCGCTCGCCATACAAGCGCAACGTCAGGGCGTTCTCTTCGCCCGTGCAGACCTGACTGGCGATGAGCACGCCGCTTGCGCCGTCATCGGTCTGGAACAGCACCGCACCGTCATCGTCGAGCTGCCGCCCCGCGACATGCACGCCAAGGTCCGCGCACAACCGCTCGATGCGCTGGCCGCTGACGAACTCAGCGAGGTTGAACGCGTGAATGCCGATGTCACCCATGCACCCGCTCGGTCCCGCCTGAGCTGGCTCACCGCGCCAGGCCGCCTGCTTGTTGCCTTGCCCTGCTTGATCCTCGCCCAACCAACCCTGCGGATATTCGACGAAGATTTTGCGCAATCGACCGAGCGCGCCGGCCTGCACCATATGCCGCGCCTGCCAGACCATCGGATATCCCTGGTAGGTATGTGCCAGTCCATACAGTCGGCCGCTGTCGGCCTGGGCTTCGGCAAGCGCCTGCATATCCGCCAGCGACAGCGCCGCCGGCTTCTCGGAAAACACGTGGAATCCGGCACGCAAGGCAGCCTCAGCGATAGGCGCATGCAAATGATTAGGCGTAACGATAGCCAGCAGTTCCATGCGCTGATCCGCTGGTCGCTCCTGCTCGGCCGCCAGCAGCGTCTCCCAGGTGTCATAGCGACGCCCCGGGTCGAGATGCAGACCCGCACCACTTCGCCTGTTGTTTTCGGGATCGCGGCTGAAGGCACCACAGACCAGCTCGATATGGCCGTCGAGGCGCATTGACTGTCGGTGCACCTGGCCGATGAACGCCCCTTCACCGCCACCCACCATGCCCACCCGAACCTTAGATCGACCGGTTGAATCCATGCCTTTGCTCCAGCTTTCGAGGTTTGATCACTTGCAATGTAACCGGTTACATTGATTCGAAAGTAGCACCGAAAGCCTTACTGTCAAGTCGCAAGCGCTGCGTTACGCTAGTCACCGCTGACCGACAGCGTCGGCGTCGATGATCGAGGAGTTATGCCAAACATTCGCAAGGTGGCCGAGCTGGCCGGCGTATCAGTCGCCACCGTCTCGCGCACATTGAAGACGCCTGAAAAGGTATCGCCGCAGACCCGCGATCGCGTGAACGCTGCGGTCGAACAGGCCGGCTATCGCCCAAACCTGATGGCCGTGCAGTTCCGCTCGCGCAAGACGCGCAACCTCGTCGTGCTGGTCCCGGCCATCGCCAATGTGTTTTTCGCCCGGGTCATCAGCGGTATTCAAGAAGCCGCGCAAGCCTTCGATTACCGCGTGCTGTTGTGCAATACCCTGGGCCGTGAAGACGTCGAGATCGCTTATGCCGAACTGGTTCACGCCCACCAGGCCGACGGCTTGATCCAGCTGCGCGCGTTCAACCCTTTCGCTGAAACCTGCCTCCACGGCGATGCGCTACCGCCGATGGTCAACGCCTGCGAAGTGCTCGATATTCCGCCCTGCCCGACCGTTCGACTGGATAACCGCGCCGCGGCCCGCGCAATGACCGAACATCTGCTCGCGCTGGGCCATCGCCGCATCGGCCTGATCAAGGGGCCGCAAGGCAGCCCCCTGACCCGAGAGCGTATCGCCGGATACGAAGATGCGCTGAATGAAGCAGGCATCGCGCTCGACTTGGAGCTGCTGCGCCGCGGTAATTTCACTTTGCAAGCCGGTTACGACGCCGCCGGTCAGCTGCTCGACAACCCGAATCGACCGACCGCGATCTTTTGCGAAAACGATGAAATGGCGATAGGCGCCATGCAGCGCATCCGCCAGTCCGGATTGCGCGTTCCGCAGGACGTATCGGTCGCCGGCTTCGATGACATTCCCTTCGCTGCTTTTAGCGACCCACCGCTGACGACCATCGCCCAGCCCGCCGAGGCGTTCGGAAGGCACGCGGTCGAGATGCTAGTGGCTCAGTTCGAGCAAAGCCCGCTCGACATTCCTCATTTGATATTGCCCTTCAACCTGATCGTGCGCGGCAGCACAGCGGCTGTTGCACGCACTTGACCGCCCTGTTGCATTCGCCCTGACTAATCAATTGCATTCGACCACCGCTCGAACCCGACTTTGACCTGTACATACCGAAGGGTGACCGGCGGAGAACGGCCAGAAGCGGACAATGCCAGTTCTCTCTATTCCCTTAAAGTCGAGCGTTAATCCAGTCCCAGACTGGCTGGTCTAACCAGCCTTGGTGGTTGCCGTTGGTAACTTGGCACACAAATATGCGGTCGTTTGTATCCAACTTGCTTCGGAGATCAGCATCCACCTCATGAACTGAACGTGGCGTGTTGATCCAACGCACCGACTCCAAACCCGAATCCTTCTTATTGTCGTAACGCTCGAGGTGCTGAAGGAATGCACGACGCGCTGCGTCATAATTACCGCGTTCTTTATTGAGATTCCAAGTAACAACGTAAACTGCCATATCCATCTCCGATAAAGTTAGAAGAGTGATTAGCTAACAATTCGATTTCTAGCGATAGTGATCGCGGCGGTGGAATCATGACGCGATGCGAATGCCACCCGCCGAGTATTTCTGCTTAAGCGCGAGGTCAATGTCGGCGACGTACTTTTCAGGAGCCGTGTTGCAGGGCTCATCCATCAGCTGGTGCACAGCCTTCACCGTTTCAGCTCGAATCTTGTGGCTACTGACGATCTGGATCGTCAACTGCAAGCTTGCTGGCTTACAAAAATCGTCGAACAACTCGAATTGATTTTGCAATTCACGCTCGATGTTCTCCAGAGTCGACACCTGTCTGAGCGCGGCCTCCGCCAATTCCAATTCAAGTCGGCTCAATCGGGCCTTGTTAGGAATTGCCTCTAGCTGTCGTCGTAAGGACAAGAGGGCTTCCTGATGGGGCTGTTGATCCACTTGCAGCCACGCGCCCAAACCTTTGAGTTTGCCAAAAGAATGCGGATACCAGCTCCGTTCCTCGAACGGTTTTCCGTTGTCATCTTTCCCCTTCTTGATGAGCAAATACTCCCAAGAAACCTCTAAGACATTCCGCTTCCAACGATCCAGCAGGACGCCGCCGACCTCAGCGGGCAGGGTAGAGAGAACCACGCTGGCTTTGGCCTGCAGTCTCCTGAGCTCAATGCTCGCGGCCCGAACCCGGCCTATGAGATTCTCCCGCTGCTTGAGCATCGTTTCGACCTTGTGGCGGCGGATGTTTTGCCGCTCAGCGGAGCTCAGCCTCTTGAAATCCCCCCTAACCTGCTCATCATCCAAACCCAAGTGGTTCAGTGCACAGCAATTCCCTATCAATACCTTTGAGTCGTCGTTCCGCTCGACGACGAAGCCGTGCTGATGCATCTGGGAACAACGCTTCCCATTCTTCCGGTACTGGCAGCTCGCCTCGGGCTGAATCAATCGGTAAGGGCGCAGCGGGTTTCTGTACTGGTCTTTCGTCAAGGTGCTTTCCGATGCGATCTCGTATAGGGACAACAATTCGGCGAGCGTTCTGAGTTCCACGATTGCATTCGAGGCGGGCATCAACTCCTCCTGGTGGATTTACTCGTGCAGAGCTGTATATTAAACCAGTGATTGCATAATGCAATCTCCACACAGGGCAAGTGACCATAGACTGAGATAACCTCGTTATTGTTAGAACCGGCAGGTAGAGAGCGATGGAAAATAACGATCAACTGGAACCTGTTCTCGCTACGGTACATGCACTTCTGCGTGCCGAAGGTGCTGACGATGCTGCGGCTATCGTGCGTGACTACCCGGCCCAAGCGGAATTGACCGGCCATGACAATTGGAACGGCGGGACAGACATTTGGGAGATCCAGTTTCGAATCCCGGCACCGGAATTCGCCCGTCTTGGTCCTAGGCGTAGTCAACTGGAAGAGCAGGTGACCGCCAGACTCAAAACCGTCCTTGAGCACGAAACCCAAGACTGGTATTCGGCCCGTCTTGTCCCGGCGAAAGAATTTCGGGCTGATTGGAGATCGGACAAATCAGAGCTCCCTCGCAATGTTCGGCAGAACATTTTGGATGGGCTGCGCTTGGAGGAAGTAATCTGGTATGGCCAGTTGGATGACGTTGAGTTTCTGGGTCGCCTGTACGATTTGCAAAAGCTTCCATCGACCGACAGTCGCTACAAAGACGCGGCGGGTGACATCTACCAGCATCGCTTCAGCAACGATGATTGGGAGAAAGATTGGGTCTACACCGACGGTCGCTTCCAACTCCTTGATGGAAGCGCGGAACAGTTCCTTCGCTTCCTTTGCGAGGTCGTGCACCCAGTGGTTCGCCCCGTTCGGGATGAGGCGCTCAAATTAGTGTTGCATTTCAATCAACAGCTCCGAATGGCCGGCTGGGAGTTATTTGAGGAAGAGCATATTGCCGGACGGCCCCGCTTCGCCTTCCGCCCGGTGCATAACAACTCAGCGCGTGCCGTTCTAAGAGCTAAGTCGGTAGCAGATGCACTCAATGCTGGTTGGATGGCCAAGGAGATCGAACGGCTTGAAAATGCGGTTGATCGTGATCCAGCTCTGGCGATCGGCACGGCTAAAGAACTAGTTGAGACGTGCTGTAAGTCGATTCTGACGAAACGCGAAATTGCATTTACAAAGTCCGATGATCTGGGCGACCTCGCCAAGAAGGTCACGAAAGCTTTGCAGCTCGTCCCTGAAGGCATCAGCGAAGCAACCAAGGGGGCGGAAAACATCAAAATGATCCTTCGCAACCTC
Organism: Pseudomonas sp. MTM4; assembly: GCF_019355055.1. NCBI lineage: Bacteria > Pseudomonadati > Pseudomonadota > Gammaproteobacteria > Pseudomonadales > Pseudomonadaceae > Pseudomonas > Pseudomonas sp. MTM4. Next base: position 386,692 of record NZ_CP048411.1, on the reverse strand, counting down.
GCACAGTTAGCCAGCAATTTGGCGCAACTCCGCGGCCTATACGGTACCGGGCATGGGCGAGATGGGCAGCATCGCGGCTTGCAACCCAGGCATGCCCGGTTGGCCGTAGCCTCTGCTGTGGCATTTATTGACTTCGTGTCCGAGACCTATCGGTATCGAGAGAGCTTGAACGGCGATGAAAAGCCATGACAGTTAACGCCAAACAGCTTCCGTCCGGAGGAAAATCATCAGATAAAAACCAGAGTAGCGCTAAGCCGTTCTTAAGCGTCATGTTTTTCCTAAAGCAGAAACTCATGAAAGGCCGCTATTGGCCGTTTTCTACCTGTCATGAGCGCCCATTTGGGTCGGCCGCTCTGTTCGCTCCTAGCCATAATCGGCCGCTGGCGAACGGCTGCATACAACCGATACTGAATATCTTGGGAAGAATGGGCCAGCCATGTCTGTCGAATTGGAGCGACTCAGTAGTTTTTCTGTGCGATGGTCTGGGGATTGTTCCAACAGCGAGAAAGCACACCTTTTGTCTTCTAACAGCAAGGTCGTTAGGGCCTCGACGTGGAAGATGTAGCTAGGAGCGCACTTAAGGTCAGGTGTATGCGTAGCCGGAACGAGATGTCCTCCAAGTAATAAGCAACTTGCTTCCCTGCCCGTCGCAGCCACGTTACGGCTAATCCGATTGAGCCATATCCCTTTGGAGACGATATGTACGTCCCAGCACATTTCAATGAACCCTCATCCGAAGCCATGCATCAGCTCATCAAGCAGCATCCGCTAGGGATACTTTTCACGAATGGCGAAAGCGGATATGACGCAAACCATGTGCCCTTCGAACTGGCTGCCGACCAAGGCACCTGCGGCACGCTCCACGCTCACGTGGCCCGCAATAATCCTCTCTGGACTGACGTTCGAAATGGCGATGAAGTACTGGTTGTATTCCGGGGTGAGGAGGCCTACATCTCACCCAACTGGTATCCGAGCAAACATGAGCACCATAAACAGGTGCCGACATGGAACTACAAGGTCGTGCACGCTCATGGGCGCATTCTGATTAGAGATGATGAGCGCTACGTTAGAGGACTGGTTGCTCGGTTGACTCGGACTCACGAGGCAAACCAGCCGAAGCCCTGGAAAATGACCGATGGGCCGACGGAATACATCGAATCGATGCTCAAAGCCATCGTTGGTGTAGAAATCCAAATCACCCGTCTAGTTGCTAAATTCAAGCTCAGCCAAAACAAAGAAACACGTGATATCCAAGGTGCTGCGCGTGCACTAATGAAAAACGGTCGCCCTGCAATAAGCGTATCAATGCAGGAAGTTGCTTCACAGAAAGACGGCTTGAAACCATGAGTAGGATAGGCGTCACGGCCCTCTCATCCTCGATGGGTTTTTCCTATGTCCGCGTCTAGCAGATAGCCCGATCGTCACTGTCTGTTTGGGTTCGATTTCTCCCGATCGTATCGACGTAATGTCGACGAGAGTCGTCGGCTTCATCGAGACGTGAGAGCGAGATTGATGTATCGCCAGATAAATGTCTTCAGCTGAGTTTCCTTAGCAGCCTAAGGGATGGTGCTATTGCACTGATAAATGGCACATTGATGCCCCTGCCGTTTGTACCCTCCGTGTGGAACTCTCATGACCATCAGCAATGCCCAGGCCGGCGCGACATTGGCATCCGCGACTTCACAAAGCAGCCCGTTGGCCATGCGCATTATCGGCGCGGTTGCGCTGGCGCATTTGATCAATGACCTGATCCAGGCAGTGCTACCGTCGATTTATCCGATGCTCAAGGCCAGCTATGGTCTGACGTTCACGCAGGTCGGTCTGATTACCCTGACTTTCCAACTGACCGCCTCGCTGTTGCAACCTTGGGTCGGTTACTACACCGACCGCCACCCCAAACCCTGGTTATTGCCGGCCGGCACGGTCTGCACGTTGATCGGCATTCTGATGATGTCCATGGTCGGCAATTTCCCGTTGATTCTGTTGGCGGCGGGGTTGATCGGCATCGGTTCTTCGACCTTTCACCCTGAAGCTTCTCGCGTGGCGCGACTCGCTTCGGGTGGGCGTTTCGGGCTGGCGCAATCGACTTTTCAGGTAGGCGGCAATGCGGGTTCGGCGTTCGGGCCGCTATTGGCTGCGGCAATCATCATTCCGTACGGTCAGGGCAATGTGGCCTGGTTCGGGCTGTTCGCCGTGTTTGCGCTGTTCGTGCTGTATCGAATCAGCCGCTGGTACGCCAATCACTTGAGCCTGTTCAAGCTCAAGCAAGGTCAGGCGGCGACCCATGGCTTGTCGAAAGGTCGGGTGATGAGCGCGCTGGTCGTGCTCGGCTTGCTGGTGTTTTCTAAGTACTTCTACATGGCCAGCTTCACGAGCTACTTCACCTTCTACCTGATCGAGAAGTTCGATCTATCGGTGGCCAGCTCCCAACTGCATCTGTTCCTGTTTTTAGGTGCAGTTGCAGCGGGAACCTTCTTCGGAGGGCCGATCGGCGACAAGATTGGCCGTAAGGCAGTGATATGGTTTTCGATCCTTGGCGTGGCGCCATTCACCCTGATTCTGCCTCACGTCGACCTGTTCTGGACCAGCGTCCTGAGCGTTGTCATCGGCTTCATCCTCGCCTCGGCGTTCTCGGCCATCGTCGTGTATGCCCAGGAATTGGTGCCGGGAAATGTCGGGATGATCGCCGGGGTGTTCTTCGGATTGATGTTCGGCTTCGGCGGGATTGGCGCAGCCTTGCTGGGGCATTTGGCGGACATTCACGGCATCGAATACGTGTACTTCCTGTGTTCGTTCCTGCCGTTGTTTGGTGTGTTGGCGATCTTCCTGCCAAGGACCAAAAAAGCCTGAGGGACTCCGAGGTCGTTGAACGAAGCAATCGGCGGCAAGCGACCTTCAGCCTGCTGTCGAAGCTACCTCATGAAACCGAGCTTCTCTCCTCTAACGTCTCCCGCAAGCAGCGCCGAAACAGCTGATGCAACGGCAATCGCTGCGCGCTGTGGCGGCTGACGAGCATCAGCTCGCGGTAGAAGGTGGCACTGCCGAGGGAAATAATGCGTACCGTTGGCGTGCGTTCCAGCCACAGCCCGGCCTTTGGCACCAGCGCCACGCCCAGGCCGCTTTCAACCATCTTGACAATGGCATCCAGCTCGTCCAGTTCGAGCCCTGGGCGCACATCCAGATGGTGTTTGCGCAGGAATTGACTCACCTGGCGACCACCGAAAGAATTGCGGTCGTAGCGCACTAAGGGATGCTCGACGAGCAACCTTAACGGGTCGTCGCCCTCTACGCTCAGCGGAGCGATCAGCATGAAGGGCTCCTTCTGGATCAGCTCGGCATGCAATTCCTTGGGCAGCGCAAACGGCGGTCGGATCATCACCGCGAGGTCGATATCCCCAGCGTCGACCTGCGACAGCAGGTTCAGCGAAACGCCTGGAACAAGTTTGGGCGCAACGCCCGGCGCTTCGCGCAGCAAACGCAGCAGAACTGGCGGCAGCAAGCCGGTCTGCACGGTGGCGATGGCACCGATGCGCAGTTCGCCGCGGTATTCGTTCAGCGTTTCCGGCTGGCCCATCAGCGCATAGGTTTCGAGGATCTGTTCGGCCAGCGGCACCGCACGGAGCCCGGCTGCATTGAGATGCGCCGAGCGCCCTGTTCGATCGAATAAATGCATGCCTAGCGCATCTTCTAGATTCTTGATCTGGGCGCTCACGGCCGATTGGGTCAAGCCGATCTGATTACCCGCAGCAGCGAAACTGCCACACCGGACGATAGCGAGGAACGTTTTCATTTCACGGATCATTCGGCACCGTTTCATCGATTTTTTCGAGGCTCGAATCAAAACATATTCGTTGTAGAAAGATGCAGCAAATCGGCAAGAATCATCGCTTCCGTTTCATCATAAGAAGGAAGCCCAGATGAGCCTTTCCCCTTTTCACCTTGCGATTCCCGTTTACGACTTGCCAGCCGCCCGCCATTTCTACGGCGAGGTGTTCGGACTCGCTGAAGGGCGCTCTTCCGACCATTGGGTCGACTTCGATTTCTACGGACATCAGTTGGTGATCCATGAACATCCGAAAACCCAGTCTCAGGACGCCGCGCACACCAACGCGGTGGACGGCCATGACGTGCCGGTACCGCACTTCGGCATCGTGCTGAGCTGGCCGGAGTGGGAAGCCCTGGCCGAACGCCTCCGCTCGCTGGGCACCCAGTTCGTCATCGAGCCTTACGTGCGTTTTCAGGGGCAGGTCGGCGAACAGGCCACGATGTTCCTCTTCGATCCCTGCGGTAATGCGTTGGAATTCAAGGCGTTCAAGGACATGAGCCAGCTGTTCGCCAAGTGAGTTGGCGGGCGTCTGATATGACGCGCTGCGGAGATGCGGCAAGCAATTCGCAGCGTCTTGATTAGTCTTTAGCTCAGCCTGCTCCGAGCGCGTAGATATACGCTTTTACAGTCTGACCGCTGCCGAGCCTGACGTCCGCCAGGATGCGTTTGTAGGCGTCGCCTTCGAACTCATCGAGCCTTGCCCAATGCGCCGCAAACGCCTCTGAGCTGAGCACGAAGCCTTCGATCGTCTCGCCGCGCTCATCCAGATCGAGACCGGGAAACCCCAGCGCCGCGCCCCAACCTTCTTCACGCAACCTGCCCGACACACTTGCGGGCTCCCAGGTACCGGGAATCGCCGCCAGGATGTGCTCGTTCGGCCGCCCAGGTGCGAGGGAGCCGTATACAAAAAGTCGCTCGATCATGAGTCGCTTTCCTCAATGCGTTCGGTTGCTTAAGCGAGATTTTGCCATGCGCTCAATGTGGCCAGCCATTCAGCCGGTCTACGAGACTGCCCTGGCGCATAGCGGGCACGAGCGGCGCCAGACAGATTTTCGACACTTGGCGCTAAACAAAAGCGCTGATGGACCGATAAACCGACATGCCAAGCGAAGCGGACGCGGTTCGATCCGCCCCTTCGAGGCGCCCTACACAGCCGGTCTCGTATCTGCTCGCATGCGGCAGACTCGAGATGCGGCATGGCCACTCTGCAAACGGAATCCTTACCGTGCAACTCATCGATAACAGAGCGCTGATCAACGAAGCCCTGAGTCAATCCGCGGCGCTGACTGGAGGTCGTTTCGATCATCGCTACTGGTTGAGCAAGGTGGCGGACGTAAAACTGCTGATCATCTCCAAGCCGGAGGTGCTGTTCGATCTGTCCGTGAAGGTTTACATCCCCCTCGCACCCGGACAGAAGACACCCTTGACCTATGGCGACGGCTGGTTCAACTGGCATTTTCTGGGTAGCAAAAGTGCGATGGTGACCATTGCCCGCGAGATTCTGTCCATCGCGTTGCGCAACCAGAAAGGCAATTCGCCTGTGCTGCAGGCTTGGCTAGCCGAGCTGGTGACGTTCAAACGCAGCAGCAATACCATCGCCGTGCTCGAACCTGAGCCGCATCAGGACCAGGCCGGCCGCTAGAATCCGCTCCCGCTGCTGCACGAGGCGGAAACAATCTTTAAACCGCGTCGCCCGTGCCGAGCGCCGCCTCTTCGTAATCGAGTTCGCGCAGCAGGATCTGCAGCATCTGCTCGTCGATCAGGTGGCGCTTTCTCATCCGGTACAATTCCTTGCGCTGCACAGCGATGGCCTGCACGCGAATGTCGCGCTCCAGCACCTGCGTCTGGCGCGCCTGGTTCGCACGATCTTGGTGTTCCATCAAGGCCTCGATGTCGTGCCGATAGGACTCGGTAATCCGAGCCGTGACCTCGCTGCGCAGCAGCGCCTCGTCGGGATCGTCCACGGGGTTGGCCTGTTTCCAGTTTTCCAGCCAGGTGACCGCAGCCTGGGCGGCGATCCGACGGGCTTTCTTCAGCTCTTCCCTATGTTGTTCGACATCGTTGTTGGGCAGTTGCTTGAGGAAATAGGGGATGCCCAGCGCACCGACCAGCAACGACAAGATGATCACGGCGGCCGCCAGAAAAATCATCAGATCGCGCCCCGGAAATGGCGTGTCGCCAATCATCAGTGGAATCGACAGGACGCCGGCCAGGGTGATTGCCCCACGCACGCCCGCCACGGCGCTGAGCGCGGAAAACAGCCTAAGGGGTTTGGGCTGAACAGTCTTTCCACGCAGCCGATGTACCCGCGCCTCGCTCCAGTGATAGGCGTAAACGAAGCCGAAACGGATCACCAGCAGCAGCGCCATGATCGCCAATGCGCTGAAGATCAGCATCGGCATGCTGTAGCTCTGCTGCCCCGCCGCTTCCCAAACCCGCGCCACGATCCGCGGGAATTGCAGCCCCAACAGCAGAAACACCAGACCGTTGAAGCTGAAATCAAGCATTTCCCAAATGCTGCGGTTGAGGATGCGCGTGCTGGTCTTCACCGGCAGCATGTCGATGCGGCTCTGCACCATGCCCGCCGCTACCGCCGAGAGGATGCCAGACATACCTGCATGTTCGGCCAGGAAGAACGCCGCGAAGGGCAGCAGCAGAATCATCAGCACATAGGCCGAGGGATCAAACAGGTCTCGCGCGGTCATCCATTGCTTGGCCTTGCCCACCGCCCAGCTCAAGCCGGCGCCAATGAGCAGACCACCCAGCGCGATGACAAAAAACTCGCCGGTGACCGTCGTCAGCGAAAAGGTGCCGGTAATGGCGGCGGCCAGTGCGAACTTGAACGAGACCAGGCCAGTGGCATCGTTCATCATCGCCTCGCCTTCCAGCTGGTGCGCCATATGGCGCGGGAGTCGACCCTGGGCGATGGCGATTACGGCTAGCGCATCGGTCGGCGAGAGAATGGCCGCCAGTGCGAAGCTCGCCGCCAGCGGAATCGTCGGCAGTAGCCAGTGGATGAAGTAGCCCACCACCACCAGGATGACCAATACAAGCACCAATGACATGGCGGACATTTCGGCGCCATGCTCGGTGAACTCGCGTTTGGGAATTTTCCACCCGTCGTAGAACAGCAACGGCGGAATGAACAGCAGCATGAAGATCTCTGGCCGTAGCTCAACGCCCATTCCGAACGGCGGAAGCGCCAACATGCTGCCCATCAGAATCTGCAGGATTGGCAGTGGCACTGGCACGACATTGGCGAGTACCCGGCTCGCGCCCACCGCAAGCAACAGCAGAAAGATCAGATAAAGCGTTTCCATAGGATCGGTGGGTCTCTAGCGAAATCAAGTGAGGGGCGCATATAGAGTGCCCGCATATGAAAAAGTATAGCCAGGCGGTTTGATATAGCCGGTTCGTTCGTCAGGTCCGCCTCAACAACCACCAGCACTGCCGCGCGTGGCGTAACATACCGCGCCCTGATCACCATCACCCAATGCTGCCCAACCGAGCAAACATTGCCCCGACGCAGTGGTTACAGAAGCCTGTCATCAGGCGACGAGAGCGGCTTCATCGGGATCGGAGGAGTGAATGGCACCAGGCTGCCAACCCGGAGATTTCCAATGCCCATCTGGCTTCAGACTGCCGCCCTGCTTTGCATCTCCAACTTGTTCATGACCTTTGCCTGGTATGGCCACCTCAAAACACTCAACGGCAAACCCTGGCTGATCGCTGCACTGATCAGCTGGGGTATCGCCTTGTTCGAGTATCTGATCATGGTGCCCGCCAACCGCATCGGCTACACCGAGCTGTCGATCGGCCAACTAAAGATCATGCAGGAGGTCATCACCCTCGCGATCTTCGTCCCCTTCAGCGTGCTCTATATGCAGCAGCCACTGAAGCTCGACTATCTCTGGGCCGGGATTTGCCTGTTAGGTGCGGTGTACTTCATTTTTCGCTCGTGAGCGTGCCGCTGCAAAGCCGCAACATGGCCTTCATTCGAAACATGAGCGGCCTGATGACGCCATCAGGCCGCTTCGGCATACTGGCCGCCCTTTTACGCACCCTGGAGTTTCCGAATGTTCAAGGTCAACGAGTACTTCGACGGCACCGTCAAATCCATCGCCTTCGACATGGCAGCAGGGCCTGCCACCATCGGCGTCATGGCCGCAGGCGATTACGAATTCGGCACCAACCAGTTGGAAGTGATGCACGTGGTCGCTGGCAGCCTGGACGTCAAACTACCGGGAAGCGACAGCTACGAAACCTTTGGCGCCGGCACTCAATTCACCGTGCCAGCCAACAGCAAGTTCCAGCTGAAGGTTGCATCGGATACCGCTTATCTTTGCGAGTACCGCTGAAAGCAAAACGCACTGACTGGCTCAGTTGCCAGACAGTGCGTCTGTGTTGCGTTGACAAATAGCATCTGTAGTACTGCGGCTTGAATCAAACCTTAAGCGCGATGCCGTCCCAGCCTTGCTTGATTTCACCTAGCAGATTCGCCACTTCATCAAGCTTGTTTACGTCGTTATGCCGGCTGGCTTCGAACAGCCGCATCGTCATGAATTCGTACAGGCGATCCAGGTTTTCCGCCAGTTCGCCGCCCGCCTGCTTGTCCAGCACGTCGCGCAGACCGCCAATGATGTTGACCGCCTTGCCAATCAGCGAGCCTTTCTCCGCATATGCCTCACGCTCCATGGCGCCCTTGGCCTGAGCGATACGGTCCAGCCCACCCTGCATCAACATCTGAATCAAACGATGCGGATCGGCCTCGGTCACCTGGGCCTTAACGCCGACTTGCTGGTACTGCCTCATTGCTGCCATAGCATTCATTTGGATGAGCCCCTTGCCACATCAATTTGCATGTACAGCTTATCGGTCGGGGTCGCTCAAGCTTGAGAGCAGTCAGCAAAATTAACGGATAAACGAAAGCGCTTTGTCGGCGGCCTAGGAACGATAGCGAAGCTCACTAGCTTGGGGGTTTGGTTTTTTCAAGCGGATCGTTTCTCGGCAGGCGGTCCGGTGTTACAGGGAAGGCTGAACCGTGCACAGCCCCGGAGGGTGGGCCGGGCAGCGCTCCGCTTCAGCCACCGAATGCTGGTCAACTAGCAAGCCGAACTAAGAACCCCGCCAGGCTCCTGTATAAATCGCGTCGGTGCGTACGTGCGGCACGCTCCATCTGGTGGGCTGAAGCCCACCCTACCTGAACCGTGCACAACCTTGTAGGGTGGGCTTCAGCCCACCGAAACCTAATGGTCAGCTAGCGAGCCGAACCAAGAACCCCGCCAGGCTCCCGCATAATCGCGCCGATGCATACGTGCGAAACTCCGTCTGGTGGGCTAAAGCCCACCCTACCGCACTGCCCCTACGGTGCTGTTACTTCTTGGAGTTACCCGCTGCCCAAGGCAGGTTTTCCAGCGACGCGATAAGGCTGTTGGACGTATTCGACAATTGCCCCACCAACAAGTCCATGGAATTGAACTGCTTGTAGAGTCGCTCTTGCAGCGAGGTGATACGGCGGTTCAAATCTTCCTTCTGATCATCGATCTTCGAGATGGTCTCGGTCATCGCCTTGTTGCGCTGTTCGAGAATGCCGCCAGTTTCGGTGTAGGGCTTGAGCTTCGCATCAAGACGGCTAGCGAGACCTGTATCGCCAGTGAACAACGCCGGCAGCTCGGTAAAGTTGCCATCCATTGCCTTGCCCAGCTTGGCATCATCGATCTTTAGCGTACCGTCTTTCTGCGTGGTGATGCCGATATCGGTCAAGGCACGCAGCGCGCCATCGCCCTGCACATTTACCAATTCATTACGGATGGTATTGAGCAAAGTGCGGGCCGTGGCATCGCCTACCAGCGCACCTGTTACAGGAGCGTTGCCTTCGCCTACGGACGTCACTTTGGTCTGCGCATTGATAACGCCGATCAGCTTGTTGTAACTATCGACAAACGACTGAATCTGCTTTTTGACGCCTGCCTTGTCTTCTGCAACGCTAATACTGAGCGGCTCGTTAGCTGCAGTTTTGGCCTTGAGATCGAGCGTAACGCCGTCGATGGCACCCTCGACCTTGTTTGTTTCACTAACGATCTGCAAACCATCGATAGACAACCTGGCGCTCTGCGCCGTGGTCAGCGTGCGCGCACCTTCACCGGCACTCGAGATGCCGTCGAAGGCCAGTTTCGAGAGACTAACTTGACCACCCTGTACTGGCGCTGCATCAGTTCCCGCCACAGTGATATCGCGCCCGTCACCGCTTTTGCTGCTGCTAAGCACCAGCCGCGAGCCGTGCTCATCCGTCACGATGGTGGCACTGACGCCCATCTCCTTGCCGGCCGCGTTGATGGCATCACGCATACCGGCCATCGTGTTGTTGCTCTCATCGACCGTAACGGAAAATGATTCTTTTGAAGGAGGGGTGCCCGGCACACCGAGCGAAATCTCCAGCGTCCCGCTGGCGAAGCGCGCCGGCGCATCGGCGGTGTTCTTAACCGCAGCGAGAGCCACTTTGCTGCTGGTAGCCAGCTTCTCTACCTCGACCTGATAGCTACCGGCCCCGGCAGTAGTACTGGCAGTGACGCCAACCAGATCCGACTTGCTGGATGTAGCTGAACGCGCCTGGAACAGCTCCGGCTTATTCAGCGCACCAAGTGCCGTCTGGAAGTCGCTGATGGCGCTTTTCAATGCACCAACGGCAGTAATTTGGGTGGTGGTTTTCTTTTCGAGGTTCGCGAGCTGCGTCTCTTTGGGCGCACGCTCAGCCGCGACCATGCTGGACACGATACTGTCGATGTCAATACCGGAGCCAATACCCGTTACGCCAGCCATAGCCTTACCTCGTCAAGAAATTGTTAGCCGGAAAACACAATACAAAAATCGTACCGTTAAGCTTTGGCTTCGAATAACAAACTGCGCATTTCATCCAGTCGCTCGGTAAGGTGAAGGATTTCCTCCGATGGTATCTGCCGAACGATTTTACCTGACTCGCCATCGATTACACGAACAACCACGTCACCGGTGGAATCGTCAACGCTGAAGCTCAGATCCCGTTGGATATTCTGCATCTGCGACCGAAGTTTTTCGACCAAGTCAGCGGTGTTCTCTTGCTCTTCCGCTTTTGCGGGAGCCGTTGCTGGCTGAAGCCTATCGGACGCAGAAAACCCAGCCTCCTTGAGAAGGCTGGGTGGCGATCCAGCTGTCATCTGCGTTTGCGGTGCGGCTCCGCCAGATAATTTTCCGACGTCCATTGATTCACCTCTCATGAATCAATGAGGGTAGAGCACAGCCCTACCCTCATCATTAACGCCTTCTGCTTATTACTGCAGCAAGCTCAGAACAGCCTGCGGCAGCTGCTTGGCCTGGGCGAGGATTGCGGTACCAGCCTGTTGCAGGATCTGGTTCTTGCTCAGGTTGGCGGTTTCAGCTGCGAAGTCGGTGTCTTGGATACGACCGCGGGCAGCGGAAACATTCTCACTGATATTCGTGAGGTTGGCGATGGTATTGTCGAAGCGGTTCTGAACCGCACCAAGATCGGCGCGCTGTGTATCTATGCTTTTCAAAGCAGCATCGATTACATCAATGGCACTCTGAGCTCCGTCTACAGTTGAAATATCAACCTTTGATACTGAATTAACAGTCGATGACCCAGTAGCAGCAGATAATATCTCCGTGCTTGCGCCAGAAAAGCTGAACGACTCAACACCGCTAAGCTTAACTTCACCGACTGCGATCCGATTAGCGTTGGAGTTAACGGCAGACGATGCAGCTCCGTTTATGCCTACATCGTAAGTATGTGTTGCATCCGCCTCGGCAATCGAGAAGCTGATATCATCAGAACCCTTTAGCACAATGCTTGTTTTATCCAACGTACCGTCGCTATTCGCAGCAAACTCGGCAGTAACACCTGCATTAGAAGAATTTATTTGGTTCTTCATTGCGGTTAAGTCGTTAGCATTAAAATTATCAACGGTCACGCTTTCCCCATTCAGTGTCAAACTAACCGTTCCGCCATTGAATGTAGAATCAAAGCCACCAATTTTCACATCGTTCTTAACTTCTGCGGTAACACCAACCCCAGCAGCAGCAGTCGCCGTATTGATAGCTCCGGCAATATCTTTTGACGTCGATTCAGCAGTGTATGCAATTGCTCCTGTGGCGCCTTTAGAGTCAGAAATCTTAAAGTTAGCCGCTGCCAAAACAGCGTCAGTACCGTTGGTTGCTGCTGTAACAACAGTCCCGGCTACCGAACCTTTAGTCCCATATTCATTATTTCCGAGCTTGGCCGCCGCGGTGGATGCGATTGAAAAACCAATCGTCTCGTTTGCTTGCGAACCTACTTGGAACTTCACATTTGAAAAGTCACCATCGAGCAATTTGCGACCACCAAACGTGGTTGTGTTTGCAATACGATCAAGCTCTTCCTTAAGCTGCCCAACCTCTTGATTAAGAGCCTGGCGCTCAGTAGTGGAGTTGGAACCGTTAGCCGACTGGAGCGAAAGATCTCGCATACGCTGCAAAAGGTTGGTCGATTGCTGCATAGCGCCTTCAGCAGTCTGCGCCAAAGAGATACCGTCATTGGCGTTCTTTACGGCTACACCGAGACCATTGATCTGGCTGGTCAGACGGTTGGAAATCTGCAGGCCTGCAGCGTCATCCTTCGCGCTGTTAATGCGGCTACCAGTAGACAGGCGCTGCATGGAGGTGCTGAGGGCGTTGGACGAAGATTGCAGGTTACGCTGAGTGTTGAGCGATGCAATGTTTGTATTGACTGTAAGAGCCATGATGTGCCTCCAAGGGCGCTAGTTACTTTGGTTGCCTGAGCTTGCGACTCCGGGCCGGCTTTTGCCCAGGCACCCATTGAGTTCGCATTCGATTAGCTTATCGGCGTCGTTTCGGTGAGCTTTAGGAGGCGGTTGAAAATATTTTTGCAAGCCCCGAGAACAACCTGTACGACACCGGCGAATCCGCAAACAAGCGAGCCCGCCTGCGAAGGTTGTCGGACGGGTGGTGGAAATCTTTAATGGATGAATAGAAGGTAGCGAGGTGGACGGCAGGCGCGTGCGGGAGTGTTTGGTTTTAGAGTGGGCTGGAAACCCTTTTCGCCGCGAGGGCGCGCCTCCCACAGGACTGGAGTAAAGCCGCTGCTTTTGTAGGAGGGCCGCCCTCGGCGCGAAGCTTTTACTTGTTGTTCACTACCTGCTGTTCGTCGCGGGGCGAGCCCTAGCGGGCACAAGCGGTCGCCGGATCCGGATGCCTGCTTGTTGGCGGATTGTACCCGCCCAACGCGGATGCGCAGTTCGCCAGGAACCGGCGTTGTAGGCTAGTTTTCGAGCGCCGCCAGTCGTTGCAGGAACGACTCTTCATCTTCCACCGCGACGCCGAGTTCGTTGGCCTTCGCCAGTTTCGATCCGGCGCCCGGCCCTGCAACCACTACGCTGGTTTTTGCCGAGACGGAACCCGAAACCTTCGCCCCCAACGCCTCCAGCCTCGCCTTGGCCTCGTCGCGGCTCATGCTTTCCAGCGTTCCGGTCAGTACCCAGGTTTGGCCCGCCAGCGGCATGCCTTGCGCCGCCTTACGCTCGCTTTGCCAGTGCATGCCGAACTCATGCAACTGGGCCTCGATTGCGTAGGCGCGCTCGGCGTTGGTCGCGACATCGAAATAGTCGCGCAATGCGCGAGCAGCCTTTTCGTTGAGCCGCTCTACTTGGCGTAGATCGAGCCAGTCGGCTTCGATGATGCCCTTGAGGCTACCGAAGCGGTCGGCGAGGCGCTGAGCGCCGGTGGCGGCGATAGACGGCATGTTGAGCTTGTCGAGCAGTCCGGCGAGCGTCGCGCAGGCGGCAAACTCAGGATGCACGTCGCCCTCCTCCTGCAGCTGCACGCCTCGCTCGCGCAGCTGTTCGATGACGAGCTGGTTATGCTCATCCTCAAAGAAGCTGTGAATTTCATGGGCTACTTCCAGGCCGATGTCCGGCAGGTAAACCAGCACATCCGGTAACGCCCGGCTGATGCGATCCAGGGAACCCAAGGCCCGCGCCAGGAGTTTGGCCGTGCCCTCGCCCACGTCGGGAATGCCCAGCGCATAGATGAAGCGCGCTAAGGACGGCGTGCGGCTGACGTCGATGGATTTGAGCAGGTTGCGAGTCGACACTTCGGCGAAGCCTTCCAGAGCCAATACCTGCTCGAAGGTCAAGCAGTAGAGATCGGCTGGCGAGCTGACCAGTCCGGTATCGACCAGCTGCTCGACGATCTTGTCACCGAGCCCGTCGATGTCCATGGCGCGACGCGAAACGAAATGAATGATCGCCTGCTTGAGCTGCGCCTGGCAGGCCAGCCGGCCCACGCAGCGGTAGATCGAACCTTCGCTGATCGACTCCCGGCCCTTGCTGCGTTTGATCAGCTGGGTGCGTTCAACGGCCGAGCCGCAGACTGGGCATTGTTCCGGTACGTGAACGACACGCGCGTTTTCAGGACGACGCTCCGGGATCACACCGAGAATTTGCGGAATCACATCGCCCGCGCGCCGCACGATGACCGTGTCGCCGATCATCACGCCCAGGCGCGCCACCTCATCCATGTTGTGCAGCGTGGCGTTCGAGACCGTCACGCCAGCGACCTGCACGGGCTTCAGGCGTGCAACCGGTGTGATTGCGCCAGTACGGCCCACCTGGAATTCCACGTCCAGTAGTTCGGTCACTTCCTCGCGGGCCGGAAACTTATGCGCGATGGCCCAGCGTGGTTCGCGCGCACGGAAGCCCAGCTCGCGCTGCTGCGCGGTCGAGTTGACCTTGAACACTACGCCATCAATCTCGTATGGCAGCGCGTCGCGTTTTTCGCCGATCGACTGGTAATAGGCACGGCACTCAGCGACGCCCTTGGCCAGCCTCAGCTCACGGCTAATGGGCAAACCCCAGCCTTTGAGCGCATTGAGGATGTCGATGTGGGTATCCGGCAGCTCGCCATCGCTGCGGCCGACGCCGTAGGCACAAAGCTCCAGCGGGCGGCTGGCGGTTATCTTCGAGTCAAGCTGTCGCAGGCTGCCGGCTGCGGCGTTGCGTGGATTAGCGAAGGGCTTGCCGCCGGCTTCCAGTTGGCGTGCATTCAACGCCTCGAAGCCGGCCTTGGGCATATAAATTTCACCGCGCACTTCCAGTACCGACGGCCAGCCGCTGCCATGCAGTTTGAGCGGGATATTGCGAATGGTGCGGACGTTGGTGCTGATGTCCTCGCCCGTACTGCCGTCACCACGCGTGGCACCGCGTACCAGCTGGCCGTTTTCGTAAAGCAGGCTGACGGCCAGGCCGTCGAGTTTCGGTTCGCAGCTGTATTCCAGCTCAGCGCCGTTGCCAAATAGATCACCCGAGGGCAAGTCCAGCCCGTCGCGGGCGCGTCGATCGAAGTCGAGCAGATCCTGCTCCTCGAAGGCATTGCCCAGGCTCAGCATCGGCACTTCGTGGCGGACCTGGCCGAATGCCGCTAAGGCCGCACCACCGACACGCTGAGTGGGTGAGTCGGGGGTGACCAGTCCCGGGTGTTCGGTTTCGAGCGCTTTGAGCTCCTTGAACAGGCGGTCGTACTCGGCATCGGGAACGCTGGGCTCGTCGAGTACGTAGTAGCGATAGTTGTGAGCGTCGATTTCGCTGCGCAGTTCGGCGATGCGCTCGGCAGCAGTTTGGGCGGAAGGCATAGAACGGAGCCGTGGCAGTGGCAATGCTGGTCAGACAGTCTCAGCGCGCCTTTGGTTGATATAAGGCGCGGGATTTTAGCTGATTCAGAAAATGGTGGCTGGGGTGCGCGGGGGTTCGGTCTTTCGGAGGGGCTGGTAGGCCTGCGGCCTACTTCGCCGCGAGGGCGCGCCTCCTACAAGAGCGGAGCGGTTTTGAGTAGGTTGGGCTTCAGCCCACCACAGACCACGGTGGGCTCCTTCTTGGTGGGCTGAAGCCCACCCTACGGGCTGAAGCGGAGCGCCGCCCGGCCCACCCTACGCCAGTCAGCGTTGCTTGACGGTCATCTGCCGGCGCTCGTATTCGACGATGCGCTGGCGGTAGTGCTCGATGGTCTGCGCGGTCAATACGCTGCGCTGATCGTCTTTCAACTCGCCGTTCAATTCCGAGGACAGCTTGCGTGCGGCGGCGACCATCACGTCGAAGGCTTGCTTGGGATGACGCGGGCCGGGCAGGCCGAGGAAGAAGCTCACGGCCGGCGTGGTGAAATGGTCGATATCATCCAGATCGAATGTGCCGGGCTTGACGGCGTTGGCCATGGAAAACAGCACCTCGCCATTGCCTGCCATGCTTTCGTGGCGATGGAATATGTCCATTTCGCCGAAACGCAGGCCGCTTTCCAGAATGTTCTGCAGCAGCGCCGGGCCACGGAAGCCGTGCGGGTCGCGGGAAATCACGTTGATGACGAGCACTTCCTCGACCGGAGGCAGTTCATGCTCGGACTCGCTCGCCTCACCGTCATCGCCTGCCACAGGCTCGAGCAATGTCGGGACCGGCTCATCGCTGGTGAAGTGTAGATCGCCCTGCTGAGGTTCGTTGGTGCGACGTTTGACTGTCTCGCGCGCGCTCATTGACGGGAGATCCGTTTCGTCCAGCGATGGCTCGTTGTTGCGGCTAACGACTCGCGGCGGTCCTAACAACTCATTGGAGTCGCCTTCGTCAGGGAAACTGTTGGCGATATTGCGATCTAGCTTGAATTTCAACTTGCCTTTGCTGCCGCGCATCCGGCGCCAGCCATCGAAAAGAATGCCGGCGATAACAATGATGCCGATGAGGATCAGCCACTCGCGCAGACCGATATCCATTAATGCTTAAACCCCTGAAATCGATGATAAAGACGCAGATTCACAGCCGCTGAACAGGCTCATCTGCGCATCGCAAAAATTGCGCTCTAAACTAGCACGACGAACGGTAGATGTGCACCGCCCGACGCGGCTCTTTTGTTAGTCTCCGTTTCCCTCAAAAACACCCGAACTAGCGGGTCTCAAGCCTCCACGAGTGCTACCGCCTGTTCCACATCGACGGCCACCAATCTTGAACAACCCGGTTCATGCATGGTCACGCCCATCAGCTGATCAGCCATCTCCATCGCGATCTTGTTGTGCGTGATGTAGATGAACTGCACCTTTTCGGACATTTCCTTGACCAGTCGCGCGTAGCGGCCGACGTTGGCGTCGTCCAGGGGTGCATCCACTTCATCGAGCATGCAGAACGGTGCCGGGTTGAGCTGGAAGATCGCAAACACGAGCGCCAGAGCGGTCAGTGCTTTTTCGCCGCCTGACAACAGGTGGATGGTGCTGTTCTTCTTGCCCGGCGGACGCGCCATGATCGCCACCCCGGTATCGAGTAAATCTTCCCCGGTAAGTTCCAGATAAGCGCTGCCGCCACCGAAAACCTTGGGAAAAAGCGCCTGCAGCCCGCCATTGATCTGGTCGAAGGTATCCTTGAAGCGATTGCGGGTTTCCTTGTCAATCTTGCGGATGACATTCTCCAGCGTATCCAGCGCCTCGGTGAGGTCGTCGTTCTGCGCATCGAGATAGCGCTTTCGTTCCGATTGCTGATGGTATTCGTCGATCGCCGCGAGGTTGATCGGACCGAGGCGCTGAATACGCGCAGCAAGGCGCTCGAGTTCAGCCTCCCACTCCGCCTCCGCTGCGCCAGCAGGCAGCGTCGCCAGCACGCCATGCAGATCGAAGCCATCTTCGTGCAGCTGATCCTGCAACGCCTTGCGCCGAACGCTGAGCGCTTGCCACTCCATGCGCTGCTGTTCGAGCTGGCCGCGTAATAGTTGCGCCTGCTGTTCAGCCTGGGTACGGCGTTTCTCGACATCGCGCAGTTCACGGTCGGCGTCTTCGAGTGCCAGGCGCGCCATCTTGAGCTCCTCCTCGACACCCATGCGTCGCTCAAGCAGCTCCTCGAGCTTCATTCGCAATTCATCGAGCGGGGCTTCACCCTCTTCCAGATTCAGACTGAGCTGCTCGCGACGCTCCATTGCTCGTTCGAATTGTTGTTCTAGGCGCTCCAATGCCTGGCGAGTCGAATCATGCTGTGCTTTCAGCGAGCCGACTCGCACAGCCAGCTGGTGCGCGTGATCCTTGTGCTGGCGGGCCTCCTGGCGAACCCGATCGAGAGACTCGCGGATGGCATCGCGGCTCGCCAGCAATGTTTCGCGTTGTTCGGTATCCGCTGCCATCGCGTCGAGCGCATCCTGCAGATGCAAACGAGCCTCGCCGAGCTGTTCGGTTTCAAGCTCACGCTGTTCGGACAGTTCGGAAAGCTCTTCATCTAGTCGAACACGGCGCAAGCTGAGCTGCTCCAGCCTGGCCTGGCTGGCGGATAATCGTGCATTCAACTCGGCCTGCTGACGGGACAGGTCTTGATGCTGACGACGCTGCTGTTCGCGCCGATCTTCCGATTCACGTTGTGTTTCGCGAAGCTGGCCGAGCCGCTCGCCCTGCAGTTCCAGACTTTGTTCGCGCTCATCGCGCTCAGCCTGCAGCCGCTCCAGTTCCTGACCGCGCGCCAGCAGTCCGGACTCGGCCTCTCCGGCACGCCGCACGCGCAAAAAATGTCGACCAACCCAGTAGCCGTCACGGCTGATCAGGCTTTCGCCCTCGCCGAGCGAACCACGTGCAGCCAGCGCCTGATCAAGATCATCCACCGGACGCACCCGCCCCAGCCACGGCGACAAATCGGCAGCTGACTCGACCTTATCCAGCAAGCTATTGGCCATGCCACCGCCGCCCTGCGCCGGGCTGACAAGCCGTAGTTCGCCCTGCTCGAAGCCGCTCATATCGAGGCCGTCGAATTGGTCCAGTAAGACCGCCTGTAAATCCGCACCCAGCACGGTTTCGACCGCCAGCTCCCAGCCCGGCTCGACGCGCAGCCCTTCGGCGAGGCGTGGACGCTCATCGAGCCCCTGCTCACGCAACCATTCGGAAACGCCTTTGCCTGGATCCATCGCGGCCTGCTGCAGTGCTTCCAGCGAAGCGATGCGGCCGCTGAGCCGCTGCAGTTCACCCTGCGCCTGCTGCTCGGCCTGACCGGCCTGTTGCAGCTGCTCGCGTATGCGTTCGAGCTGCTGATCGGTCTGCTCTTGCGCGGCAATTAGCTCTTCCAAGCTCAACTCACCGACGGACAGCTGTTCGCTCAGCTCCGCTACCGCGGCATCCTCAGGGTCGCCCGCGAGCGAGGTGCGCTCGTCTTCCAAGCGACGCTGGCGCTCGCTCAGACGCTCCAGTGATTGTTCGAGCTGCTGGATACGCGACTGCTGCACCTCGGCCGCACGGCGTGGCTCGGCACTTTGCTGGTTGAAGCGCTCCCATTGCTCCTGCCATGCCTGCATGGCAGTTTCGGCCTCTTCGAGTTGCGCCGCGGTTTCCTCGGCTGCCGCGCCGGCGATGTCTTGCTCGGGCTCGAGCATTGCCAGCTCTTCGCCGAGGGTGGCGAGCAAGGTGCGGTCGTGACCCAGATGTGATTCGGTCTCCAATCGTGCTTGCTCGGCCTCGCGAAGATCATCCTGCAGCTGCCGCAAACGCTGCTGGCCGTGCTGGATGCTCTGCTCGACCCGTGCGATATCGCCGCCGACCGAATAGAAGCGCCCTTGGACCAGGTTGAATCGCTCGGACAGCTCGTGATGACCGTCACGCAGCCGCTCGATACCGGCGTCCGCGTTGCGCTGTTCGGCGACTAACGCCTCGAAACCGACCTCCTGATCGCCGATCACTTGCTCGCGCTGGCCGACCTGTTCGTTCAACACCTGCCAACGCAACGCCGACAATTGCGCCTTGAGCTGACGCTCTTCGGCCTTGTATTCCTGATATTTCTCAGCGGACTGCGCCTGGCGGTGCAAGCGCTCCAGCTGGCGCTCGAGCTCTTCGCGCAGATCGGTCAGGCGCGCAAGGTTTTCATGGGTGCGGCGAATGCGGTTCTCGGTTTCACGGCGGCGCTCCTTGTACTTGGAGATGCCCGCCGCCTCTTCGATGAAGTTACGCAGATCCTCAGGCTTGGCCTCGATCAGCTTGGAGATCATGCCCTGCTCGATGATCGAGTAGCTGCGAGGGCCCAGGCCGGTGCCCAGAAAGATGTCAGTAATATCGCGGCGGCGGCATTTCACGCCATTGAGGAAGTAGGTGTTCTGCGCATCGCGAGTCACGCGGCGGCGGATGGAGATTTCGGCGAAGGCTGCGTATTCGCCGGTCAGCGTGCCGTCGGAGTTATCGAAGATCAGCTCGATGCTGGCCTGGGTCACCGGTTTGCGCGTATTGGAGCCGTTGAAGATGACATCGGTCATCGACTCGCCACGCAGATTTTTCGCCGAACTTTCGCCCATCACCCAGCGCACGGCGTCGATGATGTTGGATTTGCCGCAGCCGTTCGGCCCGACCACGGCCGCCATGTTGCTGGGGAAGCTCACGGTGGTGGGATCAACGAAGGATTTGAAGCCGGCCAGCTTGATGCTTTTCAGACGCATGCGGGCCTATCCGTGGCAGTCAGCGTGAGGACGAACAAGAGAGTCGCCTTGAACATCGGGATTCCTGGCATCGAGTGGGTGCTGGCGAGAAAACGGCGGAGTTTATCACGCCGCTTTGTAGCCATCGCGGCGATAGATTCGCAGTTTCGGTGTGATTCGGGGATGCGTTGCGCCTGGTGGGCTGAAGCGGAGCGCCGCCCGGCCCACCCTACAGAATCGGAACGTCGCGCGGCTCGTTTTAGCGACGTAGGGTGGGCTTCAGCCCACCTATGATGACGGCGAGGAGTTTTCTACCAGCTACAAGCGACATAAATCGTAGCGCGGCTCGCTTCAACCGCCGGTCATGCTCATAAAGCGCACCACTTGCACTTGCTCGTCGGTGCGGAATTCATGTCTTTCCGGCTTGAGTTGCAGCGCGTCAACCAACGCTTGACGCAGTCGCTCACTGTCGCCCGGATGGCTGCGCATCAGGGTCTTGAGGTCCAGTGCGCCTTCGTGGCCGAGGCACAGCACCAGCTTGCCTTCAGCCGTGACACGCACCCGGTTGCAACTACCACAGAAGTTGTTGCTGTGCGGCGAGATAAAGCCGACCTGGGTTTCGCTGCCGGCGACCTGCCAATAGCGCGATGGGCCGCCTGTGGTGTGGCTACTGCGTATCAGCTGGTGGCCGACTTCGATGCGCTCACGCACCTCTTCGCTGGAACAAAAGGTAATTTCACGCTCATGGCTGGAGATATTGCCGAGCGGCATTTCCTCGATGAAGCTGATGTCCAGCCCGCGCTCCACAGCGAAATTCACCAAGTCCAGCACCTCGTCGTCGTTCCTGCCCTTCTGGATCACGCTGTTGAGCTTGATCCGGCGGAAACCTGCGCTACGCGCGGCATCGATACCTTCGATGACCTGATGAAGCATGTCACGGCGGGTCAGCTCGGCGAATCGCTCGCGTTTGAGCGAGTCGAGACTGACATTAAGACGCTTGACGCCCGCGTCGCGCAGTACTGTCGCGAGTACTGGCAGTTGCGAGCCGTTGGTGGTGATGGCCAGATCTTCCAGTTCTTCACGCGCGCCCAGACGACTCAGCAGGCTCGGCAGCCCTTTTCGCACTAACGGTTCGCCACCCGTCACCCGGATACGTTTGACGCCAAGACTGATGAACGCATCAGCTACGGCATAAAGCTCTTCCAGTGTGAGGATCTGTGCACGCGGAGCGAAGACCATGTCTTCGCTCATGCAATAGGTGCAGCGAAAGTCGCAGCGGTCGGTGACCGACAGCCTCAGGTAGGTGATGCGTCGGCCGAATGGATCGACCAACTGGGAATCTGGCATGTCGCTCTCCAAACACTTGATGCGCGAGCTAAGACTATGCCGGAACGTGACGCGTGGCAAAGGTACGGAGCCAAATGGTCTATCGGAGCTTGGAGCGGCGTAATTCCACGAAGCCCCTCCTCTGACCGTGCATTCAAAAAAAAACGAAAACCGTCCAGCTTTTTCTGACCGCCGTCCGCAACGATGTTTTGCCAGTGCGGTTCGAACGTTAGGATATTCGCCTTCTCCGTTTTGCCGGGAGCTTACGCACATGGACAACGACGCCCTCCGTTCGATGGGCTGGCGGGAGCGCCTCTACGTCATCATCTTCTTTACCAATACGCCGGCAGGTAAACGATTCGACACCTGGCTTACTGGTATTCATTTTCGCCAGCCTCGTGGTTGTGATGCTCGACAGCATCGCGATCTACCGGTTGGAATACGGCACGTTCCTGGTCGGTCTCGAATGGTTTTTTACCGCCGTTTTCGCTATCGAATATCTAGTGCGGATTTATACCCACCCCGAGCCGCGCAAGTACATTTTCAGTTTCTATGGAGCCATCGACCTACTGTCGGTACTCCCAGCGTTCATCGCCTTGCTGTTACCGGATGCGCAGTACCTGCTGGTAGTGCGTGCGATCCGGATGTTGAGGGTGTTCCGCGTGCTCAAGCTGACTCAGTATCTGAGCCAGCCAACTTCTTAATGGTTGCCCTTCGCGGCAGCAAACAGAAGATTGTTGTCTTTCTGCTCAGCGTCACCACCATGGTGTTGGTGTTCGGCACCTTGATGTATGTGATCGAAGGGCCATCGAGGGGCTTCACCAGCATTCCGATGAGTATTTACTGGGCGATCGTCACGATCATAACCGTCGGTTTCGGTGACATCGTGCCGCAAACTCCACTAGGCAAGGCGGTGGCGAGCCTGGTGATGATCACGGGTTACTCAATCATCGCCGTCCCTACCGGCATTTTCACTGCCGAGCTGGCTACTGCCATGCGTGCTGACAGCTTGCAGCATCGTTGTCCCACATGCGAAAAGCTCAGCCACGAAGCCAATGCAGCGTTCTGCAGCCGGTGCGGTACTCAGCTCTTCAAGCGCCCTGAACCCGACCCCGAAAGCTGAGCCGCGCGCACAAAGACGTTCACTCCCTGATTTCCTCGAATCAAGCGCCACTGCGCGCATTCGAACCGCCTCGGTCGAGGGTTGTCACAACCTCTGACCTGCCGCGGGCCCGGATGGAGACGCGAATGCCCTTGCTCAAACTGCTGCACTTCGCAAGCCTGCTGTGCTGGTGCGGCACTCTCCTGTACCTGCCTGCGCTCATTGCCGCCGGCACCAAGCGTACTGATGCGCTTTTTTACCGGGACCATGCTCATCTCACGCGCATGGTGTTCAACCTCGTCGGTACGCCGGCTGCGCTTATCGCCATCGGCTCGGGGACGGCCCTGTTTCTGCGCGACGGCATCATGGCTGGCTGGTTGATTGTCAAACTCAGCACCGTCGCAGGCATGGTCTTGTGTCATGCCCTTTGCGGCGTACTTGTGCTGCATATCGAACGCACCCCGGAACAGAGCGTGACCACCCGTTGCCGCGTTCTTGGCGTGGCCATCGCGGCTTTCACTACCGCGACGCTCTGGCTGGTACTGGCCAAGCCGTTTTAGCCCATGACCCAACCGCCGGATCGAACCGAATAGCGCCCATGACCGAACGATTCAAGCCTCACCCACAGCAGCCCAGGTCAGACCTTGTCCAGATCGACCCCAACGGCATGCTCATAGACCAGTCGCCCCCCCAGATAGGCGGCCAGCGAGATCAATGCGGCCGTGATCGCGGACAGGTACAGCGCCCACAGATGAATGTTGTCCCCCTCGTTCTGGAAGCGCAGCAACCAGTTGAGCGAAGCCAGCGAAAGCATCATCACCGCGAGGATCGCATGGCACCAGGCGGTGATCTTCTGACGAATCTCGCGCACCGTGAGCAGGTCGATCAGGCCGAAGATACTCGCGACCCAGCCACCCAACGCACCCACACCGGCGAGCCAGATTCCGGCACGCCACCAGAAATCATCCAGCGTCCAGATATGGGCGAGATCGACCGGCAGCAAGCCGATCAGCGCCGCTACCGGGAAATGGATCAGCATCGGATGCAGGGGGTGTCCGGCGATCGCGGCGCGACTGTGAATAGAACTTTGGTCATTGGCCATCCGGCACTCCAGCGGCATAAAGGGGAACGCGCCGAACGAGCCGGCAGCCTCTTGAAATGGACCACGCTGGCGCTGGCAGTTCCTTTATTGGCCGCGTGCGGTGGCCCACTGTCCGCGCTCCACCCGGCCAGCCCGATGGCAAGGCAGGTGGCGAATGTCTGGTGGGGCATGTTCGCCTTCGCCACCTTGGTGCTGGTGGTGGTCAGCGCGATCTGGATCTACGCGCTGGTACGCAAGCCACGCCAGACCAGCCAGGAACAGGCGATGCGAATCAATCGCTGGTGGATCATCGGTGGCGGCGTCGTGCTGCCAAGCGTGAGCATCATCGTGCTGCTGATATTCGGCATCCCCACTGGCCGCGGCATGATTCCGCTTCCCGTGGACGGCGAGCAGCCGCTGAAGGTGGAGGTCACCGGCCATCAATGGTGGTGGGAAGTGCACTACCCCGACAGCGGCGTTACCACGGCCAATCAGTTGATCATCCCAGCCGGCCGCCTGATAGACGTGCATGTCACCAGTGCGGACGTCATCCACTCGTTCTGGGTGCCTCGTCTTGGCGGAAAAATGGACATGCTGCCCGGCCGAACCAACGTCATTCGCATCGAAGCCGGGCATGCCGGGATCTTTCATGGGCAGTGCTCGGAATTCTGCGGACTTCAGCACACCCACATGAAACTCCATGTCGAAGCCCAGACCACTGCCGACTTCGACGCCTGGATCGCCGCGAGGGAAAACCTCAGCTTCACGCAGCGCGCGCCCGGCGCGGCCGGTCAGGTCTTCGACGAACGCTGCGGCCAATGTCATCGCGTCGAGGGAATAACCAACGGCAATCGAGCACCGGACCTGACCGACCTCGCCAGCCGCCCGTCGCTGGGCGCCGGAGTGATCGAAAACGACCATGAAGGACTGCGCCGTTGGTTGCGCGAACACAAGTCGCTCAAATTCGGAAACGGCATGCCTGCCCATGATGACGTTCCGCCAGAAACCCTAGATCAGATTGCCGATTGGCTGGAGACGCTCGCTCCATGATTTCTTCGTTCAGGGGCAGCGCCCCTTCTACCGATCCGGATCAGCTTCATGATCAATTCAATGACGTCTGGGGCAACCCGCGCGGCTGGCGTGCGCTGACCATCGTCAACCACACCAGCATCGGCCTGCGCTTCATGGTCACTGGGGGCGTGTTCTTCCTGATCGGCGGGCTGATGGCGATGCTGATCCGCACGCAACTCGCCATGCCGGGCTACGTGTTGATGGAGCCGGACGTCTACAACCAGGTCTTCACCATGCACGGTTCGGTGATGATGTTTCTGTTCGCCGTGCCGATGATGGAAGGGCTGGCGGTCTATCTGATACCCAAGATGCTCGGCGCACGGGATCTGGTCTTTCCCCGACTCTCGGCCCTCGGGTATTTCTGCTATTTGTTCGGCGGCATCATTCTGCTGTCCAGCGTATTTCTCGGCGTAGCGCCCAAGGCTGGCTGGTTCATGTACACGCCGCTGTCCAGCGCCTCGCACATGCCGGGCGTGAATTCGGACTTCTGGTTGCTGGGCATTACTTTTGTCGAAATTTCGGCGGTGAGCGCGGGCGTCGAGTTGGTGGTGTCGATCCTGCGCACCCGCACCAACGGCATGGCGCTGCACAAGATGCCGATTTACGCCTGGTACATCCTGGTGATGGCGATGATGATCGTCATCGGTTTCCCACCGCTGATCCTGGGCAGCATTCTCCTGGAACTGGAGCGCGCCGCCGGCCTGCCTTTCTTCGACACGGCCAAGGGCGGTGACCCGGTACTCTGGCAGCACCTGTTCTGGCTGTTCGGCCACCCCGAGGTTTACATCATCTTTTTGCCCGGCGCTGGCATCGTCTCGACGTTGTTGCCGGTGTTCTGCCAGCGTCCGCTGGTGGGATATCGGTGGGTCGTGCTGGGCGTCCTGACTACAGGTTTTCTCAGCTTCGGGCTCTGGGTTCATCACATGTTTACGGTGGGCATCCCGGCGCTCGCACTGGGCTTCTTCTCGGCAGCGAGCATGCTGGTGGCCATCCCCACCGGGGTGCAGATTTTCGCCTGGATCGCGACCCTGTGGCTGGGCAAGCCGGTGTATCACGTCCCGATGCTTTGGCTGGTCGGGTTTCTGATCGTCTTCGTCTGCGGCGGCCTGACCGGCGTGATGGTGGCGCTGGTGCCCTTCGACTGGCAGGTACACGACACCCATTTCGTCGTCGCGCACATGCATTACGTGCTGGTGGGCGGTATGTTCTTTCCGTTGATGGCAGGACTCTACTACTGGCTGCCGCATTTCTCCGGCCGCATGCCCTCCGTGCGCTTGGGGCGCTGGGGGTTCTGGCTGGTATTCATCGGGTTCAACACCACCTTCTTGATCATGCACTGGACCGGCCTGATAGGCATGCCGCGTCGTGTCTACACTTACGACACCGGTCTGGGCTGGGACATACCCAATCTGATCTCATCGATCGGCAGCTTCATCATGGCCATCGGCATCGGCACCATACTGCTGGACATCGTGTTGCACTTCCGCTTCGGTCAGCCCGCCAAGACCAACCCCTGGAACGCCGACACGCTGGAATGGGCGACCAGCCTGCCACCGAGCCCGTACAACTTCGTCAGCCTGCCGGACATCACTGATCGTCATCCGCTGTGGAAGGATCCGGATCTGCCCCACAGCATCGCCCGCGCTGAACATGCGCTGACGACCATCGATCATGGACGACGGGAGACCTGGGGCTCGGACCCGCTGAGCGGCAAGGTACGTGAGGTTATTCATCTGCCGGGAAATAGCTGGTGGCCCTTTGTGGCCTCAGTATTCCTTGCCGCGCTCTGCCTGAGCCTGCTGAACAAGGTCTACTGGGGTGCACTGTTCGCGACTGTCGCAACCTTGATCGTGCTGTTCCGCTGGTCCTGGGAAAACGGCGCGCATCCATCCGCCGCACCGGATGCACGCACCCAGCCCGGCGAGCCTCCGCTGCATTCGCGCACCTTCGACGGCCCGGGGCTCTGGGGCATGGGCGTCACCTTACTGGCCAACGGCACGCTCTACCTGTCGCTGCTGTTCGGCTGGTTCTATCTGTGGACCGTCTCGCCGCAATGGCAGGTGCCGGAGCAGCCGCAACTGAACGGCTGGCTGATGCTCGCCAGTGCCGTTCTGCTGACCATCGGTACGTTGTGGATGCGTGTCATACCGGCGCGGCTGCGCCGTGGCGACACCAGCGGCCTGATGGGCAATCTGGGTGTGGTAACAGCCATCGGTGTGGCGCAATTCGGCACCTTGTTATGGGTGTTGCTAAGCGCCAACTTGCAGGTAACCGAGACCGCCCACGACGCGGTGATCTTCGTGATCCTCGCCTACAGCCTGATCCATTGCGGCCTGGCAACCATCTGTACGTTGCTGCAGATGCTGCGGGTGCATCACGGTTATGTGGGTGAGATGGCGCCATACGAGCCAGTGGTCGTCGAGCAGCTCTGGTACTACAACCTTGGCGTGGTCTGGAGCGCTTACGCGGCGATCGTTCTATTCCCGTCGGCCTGGGGAGGTGCCTGATGAGTTACCGCCGCACGTCAGTGTTTCATCCGATACAGATCCCCTTCGGCCTGATCATCTGGAGCCTCTGGTTCGCCACGATGTACGGCTCGCATGCGGTGGTCTGTTCGATCGCACCGCCTGATCCCAATCTGGGAATCTTCAATTGGCTGAACGCGAGTTTCGGCATATTCACCTTGGTAGTGGTTGCTCTGTTGCTTTGGCTGGGGTGGCGGTCCTGGAGGCTCTCACGGCCACCACATGATCTCGACGAACGCCAAGTATTCGTCACCAAGGTCGCATCGGGGATTCATTTCATCGCGGCGTTGTCGACGATGTTTGTCGGTCTGCAGCTGGCGTTTCTGCCGCCATGCGTGTGAGAACTCAGGAGCTCAATCGAGCTTCTTGCGAATCCAGTACAGGTAGGTTCCCTCTTCAGCCTGTTGGCCGACCAGCTCATGACCGAGAAACACGCAGAATTTCGGTATATCGCGCTGGGTAGACGGATCGGTCGCGATGACCTTGAGCAACTCGCCCCCACCCAAGCCGCGCACCTTGTTGTGCAGCATCATCACCGGCTCGGGGCAGTTGAGGCCGCTGGCATCGAGCACCGCGTCGGCGGACAGTTCAACAGATTGAGACATCACAAACTCCCTAAAAACAGGTCGGCATTGTCGCCCAGACAGATCGCGCGATCACTCGGCCAAGCGTCACAGCCGACGCAGATGGCAAGTCACTTCTTCGCGGTCATGGTAAAGCTGCTTGCAGCCGATGCTCGCTTTCACCCCTCGTTCGGCAAGCCCATCGGCAATGCGTTCCAGCAAACGTTTCACCTCGGCATAGCGTTGTTTCATCGGCAGCTTGAGGTTAACCACCGCTTCGCGACACAGGCCTTCGCCAATCCAGGTCTCCAGCAAAGCGGCATTTTTTGCGGGTTTCTCGACGATATCGCAGACCATCCAATCCACCGCACGCTTGGGGCGAAAGGCGAAGCCATCGGCCCGGTAATGGCCAACCAGCCCCGACTCGAGCAACGCTTCGTTCATCGGGCCGTTATCCACGGCCATCACCTCGATGTCACGGTTGACCAGCTGCCAGGTCCAACCACCCGGCGAAGCGCCCAGATCCACGGCAGTCATGCCCGCTGCCAGCCGCTCGTCCCACTGATCACGGGGAATGAAGTGATGCCAGGCCTCTTCCAGCTTCAACGTCGACCGGCTCGGCGCCTGCCGCGGGAATTTCAGACGCGGGATACCCATCGGCCACATCGCGCTGTTATCTGCCTCAGCGATACCAAGGAAAACTTCGCGACCACTTTTGAATGTCAGTAGCAAACGCGGGCCGTCACCGCCCACGCTCAATCGACCCGCTTTCGTCAGCGCCTTGCGCAACGGCGCCTCGAACTTGCGGCAGAAAGTCGACAGCTCCTTACCGTCATTGGTGTCCAGCACTTCCAGCCAGAGGCTTCCACAGACCGGATAGGATTTGAGACGGTCGAGCAGCACGCTGATCCGATCAGTTTCCGGCAGCGCCAGATAATCGCCTCGGGCCCATTGTCGGGGGAAGATCAGCCGCGCGAAGCGTGCGCCGCGCATTAGCCGCTCCGCACCATTTTCCTCGCTACAAATGAATTCAGCGCAGGCGCTGTCCGGTTTCGCCCTGGCGTAGCCCGTCACATCGAGGCGTGTGGCTTGATCACTGATTTCTGCACAGACTTCGTTCTCAAAGCCCGGTCGGCAATGCAGCAGCAGTGTTTTCATGGTACGTCCTGTAGTCAGCGCGAAGGCACATCGGCGCGCGAGCGCTCTGCGACCAAAGCCGCACATGATAGCCGAGAGGGGAACCCCAGGCTCTGTGCTCCGGTCCAGAACAGATAGCTGGGATCGATAAAGCCCGATCTACGGCCCTTCAGGCAGATGCAATGCCAAGCAAGATTCAACTGCCGCAGACACAGGTCTGCGGCCAGCTCCGTGGCGAAACATGCCGCCAGAAGCTAGCGTCAACATAACGCTTCCCATCCAGTAAGCCCGACCGTGCGGGCAAAAAGGAGAGACGAATGCGATCCCTGGACAGCTTGAACTGCCGCCGCAGCCTGGAGGTCAACGGCAAGACCTATCACTACTACAGCCTGCCCGAAGCCGCCAAACAGCTGGGCGACATCAGTCGTCTACCGACCTCGCTCAAGGTGTTGCTGGAGAACCTGTTGCGCTGGGAGGATGACGTCACGGTGCGTGCCGATGACTTCACCTCGCTGGCAGTATGGCTGAAGACCCACACCTCCGAGCGTGAGATCCAGTACCGTCCCGCGCGAGTGCTGATGCAGGATTTCACTGGCGTACCGGCCGTCGTCGACCTGACTGCCATGCGCGATGCCGTATCCCGAGCGGGCGGCGACCCTCAGCGCATCAACCCGCTTTCGCCGGTGGATCTGGTGATTGACCATTCGGTGATGGTGGACCGTTTTGGCAGCAATCAGGCGTTCGAGCAGAACGTCGAAATCGAAATGCAGCGCAACGGCGAACGCTATGAGTTCCTGCGCTGGGGCCAGCAGGCCTTCGATAATTTCCGCGTGGTACCGCCGGGCACCGGCATTTGCCACCAGGTCAACCTCGAATACCTGGGCCAGGTGGTGTGGACCAAGGAAGAAGATGGCGAAACCACCGCCTATCCGGACACGCTTGTCGGCACCGACTCGCATACCACCATGATCAACGGCCTCGGCGTGCTGGGCTGGGGCGTTGGCGGAATCGAGGCGGAGGCGGCCATGCTCGGCCAGCCCGTGTCGATGCTGATTCCGGAAGTGGTCGGCATGCGCCTGACCGGCAAGCTCAACGAAGGCGTGACCGCCACCGACCTGGTCCTTACCGTCACGCAGATGCTGCGCAAGCACGGCGTGGTGGGCAAGTTCGTCGAGTTCTTCGGTCCCGGTCTCGACAATCTTCCCCTCGCCGACCGCGCCACCATCGGCAACATGGCGCCGGAGTATGGCGCCACCTGCGGCTTCTTCCCGGTCGATCAGGTCACGATCGATTACCTGCGCCTGACCGGACGCGACGAGGACCGCATCGCGCTGGTCGAGGCCTACAGCAAGGCTCAGGGCATGTGGCGGGACAGCAATTCTCCGGACCCGGTATTCACCGCCACCCTCGAGCTCGACCTAAGCCAGGTCCGGCCTTCCCTCGCCGGCCCCAAGCGTCCGCAAGACCGGGTTTCGCTAGGGGATATCGGCGCCAACTTCGATCTTCTGCTGGAAACCAGTGGTAAAACCCAGCAAGCCAACAGCTCGGTGCCCGTAGCTGGCGAGGACTTCGGTCTCAAGCATGGCGCAGTCGTGATCGCGGCGATTACCTCCTGCACCAACACCTCCAACCCGAACGTGCTAATGGCCGCCGGCCTGGTGGCGAAGAAGGCACTCGAACGCGGCCTGAAGCGCGCGCCCTGGGTTAAATCATCCCTTGCGCCCGGCTCCAAGGTGGTCACCGATTATCTCGAACGCGCCGGCCTAACAACCTACCTGGATCAGCTCGGCTTCAACCTCGTCGGTTATGGCTGCACCACATGCATCGGTAACTCTGGACCACTGCCGGAAGCCATTGGCCAGACGATCACCGACAACGACCTGATCGTTTCCTCGGTGCTTTCCGGCAACCGCAACTTCGAGGGCCGCGTGCATCCGCTGGTCAAGGCCAACTGGCTGGCTTCGCCGCCGCTGGTCGTGGCTTTCGCGCTTGCCGGCACGACGCGAATCAACATGGACAAGGATCCGCTGGGCTACGACGAGCAGAACCAGCCTGTCTATCTCAAGGACATCTGGCCGAGCAGCACCGAGGTGAACGAAGCGGTCAGCAAGATCGACGGGCAGATGTTCCGCACCCGCTATTCGGACGTCTTCAGCGGCGACGAACACTGGCAGTCAATCGCGGTAACGGCGGGCGACACCTACGAGTGGAACAACAACTCCAGCTATGTGCAAAACCCGCCATTCTTTGAAGACATCGGCCAACCGCCGGCACCACCGAAGGATGTCGAAAACGCTCGCATCCTGGCGCTGTTTGGCGACTCGATCACCACCGACCACATCTCGCCAGCCGGTAACATCAAAGCCAGTTCACCGGCCGGCGTGTACCTGCAACAACTCGGCGTGCAGCCGGAAGATTTCAACTCTTACGGCTCGCGCCGTGGTAATCACGAAGTGATGATGCGCGGCACCTTTGCCAACATTCGTATCAAGAACGAAATGCTTGGCGGCGAAGAAGGCGGCAATACCCTGCATCAGCCGAGTGGCGAGCGGATGTCGATCTACGATGCGGCGATGCGCTATCAGACTGAAGGCGTGCCGCTGGTGGTGGTCGCAGGCAAGGAATACGGCACCGGCTCCAGCCGGGACTGGGCAGCCAAGGGCACCAACCTGCTCGGCGTCAAGGCAGTGATAGCCGAAAGCTTCGAGCGCATCCACCGCTCGAACCTGATCGGTATGGGCGTGCTGGCGCTGCAGTTCGTTGGCGAGCAGACCCGGCAATCGCTGGGCCTGACCGGCAACGAGAAGCTCTCGATTCGCGGCCTTGGTGTCGACATCAAACCGCGCCAGTTGCTGACGGTGGATGTCGAGCGCGCAGACGGTTCCCGAGATAACTTCCAGGTGCTCTGCCGCATCGACACGCTCAATGAAGTCCAGTACTTCAAGGCCGGCGGCATTCTGCATTACGTGTTAAGGCAGTTGATCGAAGCCTGAGCGCTCGCCGCGCGGCCGCCGGAACGCCCGTTCGCAGTGACCTGCGGCGGGCGTTTTACTTTGCGGTGACCACTTATCCATCGCTTCTCAACTAATCGCTTTGCGTGCCGTTAAGACAAACAGCACGGTCAACCGACCCTAGAACAATCAGAAATCACGCAAGCCATTTTGAATTTGCCAGGCGTATTCCATATGCGAAACAACCAGCCCATCACCCAGCGCGAATATGCATTCCCCGACCAGCAACGGCTGATATCCACTACCGACCTGAAAGGCAAAATCAGCTACTGCAACGATATCTTTGCCGAAGTCAGCGGCTTCGATCGTGGCGAGTTGATCGGATCCCCGCACAACTTGATCCGTCATCCGGACGTGCCTTCCGCGGTATTCGCACATATGTGGACGACGCTCAAGGCAGGCAAGCCTTGGATGGGCATCGTCAAGAATCGACGCAAGGACGGCGACCATTACTGGGTCAACGCCTACGTGACGCCGGTGCTGGACATGCAGCGTAATGTGATCGGTTATGAATCGGTCCGTACCAAACCCACCCGCGAACAGATACAGCGAGCCGAAGCGCTCTATGCGCGGCTCAACGCTGGCAAAAGCGGCGTGCCACGCCGGGACAAGTGGCTGCCGCTGGTCGTCAACTGGCTCCCTTTCATCCTGACCAGCCAGATCGGTTTCATGGTCGGTTTCTGGCTCAATCACGCATGGGGCTTCGCGCTGGCTGCGCTGCTATCCGTACCGCTGGGCCTGGCCGGACGCCATTGGCAGATGCGTGGCGTCAATCGCCTGGTGCGCCTGGCCGAGCAATCGATGAGCGATCCAATGATTGCCCGGATGTACACCGACAGTCAGGGCGTCGAAGCCCATCTGGAGATGGCGATGCTCAGCGAGCATGCGCGGTTGAAAACCTGCCTGACTCGCCTGCAGGACAGCGCCGTGCAACTGCAGCAACAGGCCAAGCGGGCCGATGAACTGGCGCACAGTTGTTCGGACGGTCTGGCTCGTCAGCACCACGAAACCGAGCAGGTCGCCACAGCCATCAACCAGATGGCCGCAACGACCCAGGAAGTCGCCAGCAACGTCGCTCTAGCCGCCGGGGCTACGGAGCAGGCCAGCCAGCTGACGGCCCAGGGCCGTGAAATCGGGGCTCAGACCCGCAAGGCCATCGAACTGCTGGCCCATGCCGTGACGGAAACCGGCGATGCGGTTTCGGCACTGGCGCATAACAGTGAAGAAATCGGCACCGTGGTCGATGTGATCAAGAGCATCGCCGACCAGACCAACCTGCTGGCACTCAACGCGGCCATCGAAGCGGCGCGCGCCGGGGAAAGTGGCCGCGGTTTCGCGGTGGTCGCCGACGAGGTCCGTCAATTGGCCCAACGCACCGCTGCCGCCACCGGCCAGATCCATCAGCTGATCGAAAAACTGCAGGTGCAGGCACGGCATGCCGTCGAGACCACCGAGCAGGGACGCGTGCAGGCGAGCCGTGGCGTGGATCAGGTGGTCGACGCGGACAAGGCACTCGCCGGCATCAGCACGGCGATGGAAAGCATCATCGACATGACGTCGCAGATTGCCTCGGCAACCGAACAGCAGAGCGCGGTGGCAGACGAAATCAGCCACAACGTCAGCAATATTGCCCGCCTTGCGGTGCAGACGACAGGCGATGCACAGAGTTCGGCGCTGCTTTCCGAAGATCTGGCCAACACAGCCCGCTCGCAATACACCCTGGTGGAGCGTTTCAACCGCTGAGCGAGGCTCGTATCGCATGACGCCCGTGCTGCCACGGGCGTTTTGCTATCTGCTTACGGATTACACAGAAACGCTGCAACTTCGTCTGCAGCACTGTCCAGATGCTGTTCATGAGTCAGCCCTGATCGTTTCAGCGGCTTGAGATCATGATCCGCGGCCACGAGCCATTGGAGACGAATCGCTGGTGATAGCGCGTAACCGCTAACCGTATCCCGGTCGCCCAAGGCATCGCGCTCGCCTTGGATGATCAGCGTCGACGTGCGCAATTCGGCAAGATGCGCCACGCGTGGCTTGTCCGGTTTGCCGGTGGCGTAGAACGGATAGCCCAGACACACCAGCGCATCAGCGTCCAATTCATCGGCCAGCAAACTGGCCATTCTTCCCCCCATCGACTTGCCCCCAATCGCCAACCGACCTGCGGTTTGCTGTCGCACCGAGCGATACACCGCACGCCACTCTTGCAGCAACTGCGCCTGTGGGTTGGGCGGCCGTTTGCGTCCGTTCGCGCGGCGCTCGGCCATGTAGGCGAACTCGAAACGAAAGACCGCAACCCCGCGTGCCAGAAGCCGTTCGGTCATCTGCTGCATGAACGGACTGTCCATCGGCGCGCCCGCACCGTGCGCCAGAATGAAGCTGCCGCACGCCTCGCCTTGCGGCTGATCGGCTCTGATGAATGGAATTTCATCGCCCTGCGAGTATTGATCGGCGTCAATACCGGCCATTTGCCCTTTGCCCATCCTTGCCCCCGCTTTTCAGTGAAAGAAACGTCTGCTCACGCAACGAAAAACATGCTCACTACCGTGGATGGAAGCCCATACATGAACACAGCAACCAGTACCGCCTATGACTATAAGGTGGTCCGCCAATTCGCCATCATGACGGTGGTGTGGGGAATCGTCGGGATGGGGCTCGGCGTTCTCATCGCAGCGCAGCTTGCCTGGCCCGCACTCAACTTCGATCTGCCCTGGACCAGCTTCGGGCGCTTGCGACCTCTGCATACCAACGCGGTGATTTTCGCCTTCGGTGGCTGCGCATTGTTCGCAACCTCCTACTATTCCGTCCAGCGCACCTGCCAGGCCACGCTGTTCGCGCCCAAGCTGGCGGCCTTTACCTTCTGGGGTTGGCAGCTGGTGATTCTGCTCGCGGCGATCAGCCTGCCGCTGGGCTTTACCAGCTCCAAGGAATACGCCGAGCTGGAATGGCCAATCGACATCCTGATCACCATCGTCTGGGTGTCCTACGCGATCGTGTTCTTCGGCACGCTGGCAACGCGCAAGGTCAAGCACATCTACGTCGGCAACTGGTTCTTCGGCGGGTTCATCCTGACCGTGGCGATCCTGCATGTGGTCAACAACCTGGAAATCCCGGTCACTGCGATGAAGTCCTATTCGCTGTATGCCGGCGCAACCGACGCCATGGTGCAGTGGTGGTACGGGCACAACGCCGTGGGCTTCTTCCTGACCGCTGGCTTCTTGGGGATCATGTATTACTTCGTGCCGAAGCAGGCCGAACGCCCGGTGTATTCCTATCGCCTGTCGATCGTGCATTTCTGGGCGCTGATCACCGTTTACATCTGGGCCGGCCCGCATCACCTGCACTACACCGCGCTGCCGGACTGGGCGCAGAGCCTCGGTATGGTGATGTCGCTGATTCTGCTGGCACCGAGCTGGGGCGGCATGATCAACGGCATGATGACCCTCTCGGGCGCCTGGCATAAGCTGCGCAGCGATCCGATCCTGCGCTTCTTGGTGGTGTCCCTGGCGTTCTACGGCATGTCGACCTTCGAAGGTCCGATGATGGCCATCAAGACCGTCAATGCCCTCTCCCACTACACCGACTGGACCATCGGCCACGTTCACGCCGGCGCCCTCGGCTGGGTTGCCATGGTCTCGATTGGCGCTCTGTACCACCTGATTCCCAAGGTATTCGGCCGGGCGCAAATGCACAGCATCGGCCTGATCAACTCCCACTTCTGGCTGGCCACCATCGGCACCGTGCTTTACATCGCTTCGATGTGGGTCAACGGCATCGCTCAAGGCCTGATGTGGCGTGCGATCAATGAAGACGGCACCCTCACCTATTCCTTCGTCGAAGCACTTGAAGCCAGCCATCCGGGCTTCGTTATTCGCCTGATCGGCGGTGCGGTCTTCTTCGCCGGCATGTTGCTGATGGCCTACAACACCTGGCGCACCGTGCGTGCCGCCAAACCGGCCGAATACGAAGCCGCCGCGCAGATCGCCTGAGGAGCTGAACCGATATGAAACAACACGAGAAACTCGAGAAGAACGTCGGTCTGCTGACCCTGTTCATGATCCTCGCGGTGAGCATCGGCGGCCTGACTCAGATCGTTCCACTGTTCTTCCAGGACGTGGTCAACGAGCCAGTGGAAGGCATGAAGCCCTATACCGCGCTACAGCTCGAAGGCCGCGACATCTATATCAAGGAAGGCTGCGTCGGCTGCCACTCACAGATGATCCGGCCGTTCCGCGCCGAAACCGAGCGCTACGGCCATTACTCGGTCGCCGGTGAAAGCGTTTACGACCATCCGTTCCTTTGGGGCTCCAAGCGTACTGGCCCGGATCTGGCCCGTGTCGGCGGCCGCTACTCCGATGACTGGCACCGCGCGCATCTCTATAACCCGCGCAACGTGGTGCCGGAATCGAAGATGCCGTCCTATCCATGGCTGGTGGAAAACACCCTCGATGGCCGGGATACCGCGAAGAAGATGAAAGCCTTGCGCACCCTGGGTGTGCCATACACCGATGAAGACATCGCAAGCGCCAAGGACGCGGTCAAGGGCAAGACCGAAATGGATGCCTTGGTGGCTTACCTGCAGGTTCTTGGCACGGCTCTGACTAACAAGCGCTGACCATCGAAAGCGGCGCGCTGCAAAGACAGCCGCCAGGGACTTCAATCGCGGACAGCCCGAGTGGCTCGGGCTGTCCAGGAGTAGCACATGAGCACTTTCTGGAGTGGATACATCGCCCTGCTGACGCTGGGCACCATCGTCGCGCTGTTCTGGCTGATCTTCGCCACCCGCAAGGGCGAGTCGGCCGGTACGACCGACAAGACCATGGGGCATTCCTTCGACGGCATCGAGGAGTACGACAACCCGCTGCCCAAGTGGTGGTTCTGGCTGTTCATCGGCACGCTGGTGTTCGGCATCCTCTATCTGATCATCTATCCGGGCCTGGGCAACTGGAAAGGCGTCTTCCCCGGCTACGAAGACGGTTGGACGCAGGAGAAGCAGTGGCAGCGTGAAGTCGATCAGGCCGATGCCACGTTCGGTCCGATTTTCGCCAAATACTCGGCCATGGGTGTCGAGCAAGTCGCCCAGGACGAACGCGCCTTGAAGATCGGCGGTCGCCTCTTCGCCAACTACTGCTCGGTTTGCCACGGCTCGGACGCCAAGGGCGCGAACGGCTTCCCCAATCTCGCCGACAACGACTGGCGCTGGGGCGGCGATGCTGAAACCATCAAAGCGTCCATCCTCCATGGCCGTGTTGCGGCGATGCCGGCCTGGGGACAGGCCATCGGCGAAGAGGGTGTGAAGAACGTCGCGGCTTTTGTACGCAATGATCTGGCCGGTCTATCGCTGCCGGAAAGCACCGAGGCGGATGTCGCCGCCGGCGCTCAGGTGTACACCCAAACCTGTTCGGTCTGCCATGGTTCGAACGGTGAAGGGATGGCTGCATTGGGAGCGCCGAACCTGACCAACCCAGCCGGCTGGATTTATGGCTCCAGTCTGCCGCAACTGCAGCAGACCATCCGCCACGGCCGCAACGGCCAGATGCCGGCGCAGGAGCAATATCTGGGCAACGATAAGGTGCACTTGCTGGCCGCTTACGTTTACAGTCTTTCGCAACAGCCAGAACGCCTGGCGAAGCAATAATCATGGCAGGGCGGTATTGCGATACCGCCCTGTTCCAAATCAAGTCTAATTATAAAAAGTGCCAGTGCGACGCTCTGTCGCAGACCGTTCACCCTCTTCCCCGTTTGCCCTTCAGTCCAGCTGCTCTTATATTCCTCCCCACTCGCCGGACCCCCGCAGAACTACAAGGCGAAGCCCTCGATTCATCACATCGGCATGATGTGAAAACGACCCTGCAAAGAGCATGGAAAACGCTTGGAATAAGGGTCTGAACGGCACGAGATGGCCTGGGCGTTGATTGCATTGCCCCCCTCCTTTCTCCATACTTGCCGCCGTTTTTGCCCCCTGAAATGCCATTTAGCGTGGAAGCCTTGCATGAGCACAGCAATAAGTGAGACTGCATATAACTATAAGGTGATTCGCCAATTCGCCATCATGACGGTGGTGTGGGGAATCATTGGGATGGGTATGGGCGTGCTTATCGCCTCGCAGTTGGTGTGGCCCTCACTCAACTTCGACCTGCCTTGGGCCAGCTTTGGCCGCCTACGTCCGCTGCACACCAATCTGGTGATTTTCGCCTTCGGCGGCTGTGCCCTGATGGCAACATCCCTATACGTGGCCCAGCGGACCTCGCAGACGCGTCTGTTTTCCGACGGCCTGGCCGCCTTCACCTTCTGGGGCTGGCAAGCGGTCATCGTTCTGGCCGTGATCACCCTGCCGATGGGCTTCACCAGCTCCAAGGAATACGCGGAGCTGGAATGGCCGATCGATATCCTGCTGGCCATCGTCTGGATCAGCTACGCGACGGTGTTCTTCGGCACCCTCATGAAGCGCAAGGCCAAGCACATCTACGTGGGTAATTGGTTCTTCGGTGCCTTTATCCTGGTTACGGCGATGCTGCACATCGTCAACAACCTGGAAATCCCGGTGTCCTGGTTCAAGTCCTACTCGATCTACGCGGGCGCGACCGACGCGATGGTTCAGTGGTGGTACGGTCACAACGCGGTTGGTTTCTTCCTGACCACCGGCTTCCTGGGCATGATGTATTACTTCGTACCCAAGCAGGCTGGCCGCCCGGTCTACTCCTATCGTCTGTCCATCGTGCATTTCTGGGCATTGATCACCCTGTACATCTGGGCTGGTCCGCACCACCTGCACTACACCGCACTGCCAGACTGGGCACAGAGCTTGGGCATGGTGATGTCGATCATTCTGCTGGCACCGAGCTGGGGCGGCATGATCAATGGCATGATGACCCTCTCGGGCGCCTGGCATAAGCTGCGCACCGATCCGATCCTGCGCTTCCTGGTGGTCTCGCTGGCGTTCTACGGCATGTCGACCTTCGAAGGTCCGATGATGGCCATCAAGACTGTCAACGCACTCTCCCACTACACCGATTGGACCATCGGCCACGTACATGCCGGCGCCCTCGGCTGGGTAGCCATGATCACCATCGGCTCCATATATCACCTGATTCCGAAGGTCTTCGCTCGCGAGCAGATGTACAGCATCGGCCTGATCAACGCCCACTTCTGGCTGGCCACTATTGGCACCGTGCTCTACATCGCTTCGATGTGGGTCAACGGCATCACCCAGGGCTTGATGTGGCGTGCGATCAACGAAGACGGCACCCTCACCTATTCCTTCGTCGAAGCGCTGGAAGCCAGCCATCCGGGCTTCATCGTTCGGGCGCTGGGCGGTGCATTCTTCCTCGCTGGCATGCTGCTGATGGCTTACAACACCTGGCGTACCGTGCGTGCCGCCAAGCCGGCTGAGCTCGAAGCCGCCGCGCAGATCGCCTGAGGGAATCGATAAATGAAGAATCACGAAATACTCGAAAAGAACATCGGTCTGCTGACCCTGTTCATGATCCTCGCAGTGAGCATCGGCGGCCTGACCCAGATCGTTCCGCTGTTCTTCCAGGACGTGGTGAACGAGCCGGTGGAAGGTATGAAGCCCTACACCGCGCTGCAGCTCGAAGGGCGTGACCTGTATATCCGCGAAGGCTGCGTCGGTTGCCATTCGCAAATGGTTCGTCCGTTCCGCGCCGAGACCGAGCGCTACGGCCACTACTCGGTTGCCGGCGAAAGCGTCTACGACCATCCGTTTCTGTGGGGCTCCAAGCGTACCGGCCCGGATCTGGCTCGCGTCGGCGGCCGCTACTCCGATGACTGGCACCGCGCGCACCTCTACAATCCGCGCAACGTCGTACCTGAATCGAAGATGCCTTCTTACCCCTGGTTGGTCGAGCACAGCCTC
Organism: Pseudomonas sp. MTM4; assembly: GCF_019355055.1. Lineage (NCBI taxonomy): Bacteria > Pseudomonadati > Pseudomonadota > Gammaproteobacteria > Pseudomonadales > Pseudomonadaceae > Pseudomonas > Pseudomonas sp. MTM4. The sequence continues at coordinate 346,731 of NZ_CP048411.1, read as the reverse complement.
GATGGCAAACACACCGCCAAGAAGATGGAAGCCTTGCGCAGCGTAGGCGTGCCTTACACCGAAGAAGACATTGCCGGTGCGAAGGACGCGGTCAAGGGCAAGACAGAAATGGATGCCCTCGTAGCCTATCTGCAAGTACTTGGCACCGCACTCACCAACAAACGGTAACGCACCATGGATATCGGGACTCTTCGCGGTCTGGGCACCATTCTTGTTTTCGTCGCCTTTATCGGCATCGTGCTCTGGGCTTACAGCAGCAAACGCAAGAAAAGCTTCGATGAAGCCGCCAACCTGCCCTTCGCAGACGAGCCCGACGCCAAGAAGCGTGATGAAGAAGCTTCCAGGAGTAAGAAATAGATGACCTCGTTTTGGAGTTGGTACGTCACCCTGCTCAGCCTGGGGACCATTGCGGCACTGGTCTGGCTGCTGCTTGCGACTCGCAAGGGACAACGCCACGACAGCACCGAAGAAACCGTCGGCCATTCCTATGACGGCATCGAGGAGTATGACAACCCGCTCCCGCGCTGGTGGTTCATGCTGTTCGTCGCCACCGTGATCTTTGCCCTTGGCTATCTGGTTCTGTATCCAGGCCTGGGTAACTGGAAAGGCGTGATGCCCGGCTACGAAGGTGGCTGGACTCAGGTCAAGGAATGGCAGCGTGAAGTCGACAAGGCAAACGAACAGTACGGCCCGCTCTACGCTAAGTTCGCAGCGATGCCGGTCGAGCAAGTGGCTCAGGATCCGCAAGCCCTGAAAATGGGTGGCCGCCTGTTCGCTTCCAACTGCTCCGTCTGCCATGGCTCGGACGCCAAAGGTGCCTACGGCTTCCCCAACCTGACCGACCATGACTGGCTGTGGGGCGGCGCGCCCGAAACCATCAAGACCACCATCATGGGTGGACGTCAGGCCGTCATGCCGGCGTGGCGCGATGTGATCGGCGAAGAAGGCATTCGCAACGTGGCCGGTTACGTCCGTACTCTGTCCGGCCGGGAGATTCCTGAAGGCATCAACGCCGACATTGAGCAGGGTCAAAAGATCTTCGCTGCCAACTGCGTAGCCTGTCATGGAGCCGACGGTAAAGGCACCGAAGCCATGGGCGCACCGAACCTGACCGACAACGTCTGGCTTTACGGCTCGAGCTTCGGTCAGATTCAGCAAACCCTGCGCTATGGCCGAAACGGTCGCATGCCAGCCCAGGAACACATCCTTGGCAATGACAAGGTGCATTTGCTGGCGGCTTATGTGTACAGCCTCTCGCAGCAGCCGGAGAACTGATCCAACCCGCACAGGCGCGACTTACGGTCGCACCTGATGCCGGCTATCGAGGCGTACCATTTGCACCAGGTCAGCTAAGGATCCCGGTCGACACGTATTGACCGGGACACTCACCCTCCGCCGTGGTACGCATTCGATGTCTGAGCAAATTCCCGTCCATGATGTAACTCCTCCGGCCAAGGTCAACGCCTCATCCGACCTCTACGCCGCCCGCGAAAAAATCTACACACGCTCCTTTACCGGCCTGTTCCGCAACCTGCGACTCGTCGGCGGTGCGCTGCTGTTCGCGCTCTATTTCGGCACTGTATGGCTTAACTGGAACGGTCGCCAGGCCGTCTGGTGGGACCTGCCCGAGCGCAAGTTCTATATTTTTGGCGCTACCTTCTGGCCTCAAGATTTCATTCTTCTTTCCGCGCTGCTGATCATCTGCGCGTTTGGACTGTTCTTCATCACTGTATTCGCAGGCCGCGTCTGGTGTGGCTACACCTGCCCCCAGAGCGTGTTCACCTGGGTATTCATGTGGGCGGAAAAGATCACCGAAGGCGATCGCAATCAGCGCATGAAGCTCGACAAAGCGCCAATGAGCGCCGGCAAATTCGGGCGCAGGCTGGCCAAACACGCCATCTGGCTGGGCGTATCCCTGGCCATCGGCATTACCTTCGTCGGCTATTTCACACCGATTCGTGAACTGGTGCCCGACCTGCTCACACTGGAAGTCGGCGGCTGGGCGCTGTTCTGGGTCGGCTTCTTCACCCTCGCCACCTATGGCAACGCCGGTTTCTTGCGCGAGCAGGTGTGCATTTACATGTGCCCCTATGCGCGCTTCCAGAGCGTGATGTTCGACAAGGACACCCTGATCGTTTCCTACGACCCGCGCCGTGGCGAACGGCGTGGCCCGCGCAAGAAAGACGCCGACTACAAGGCGCTGGGCCTCGGTGACTGCATCGATTGCACCATGTGCGTACAGGTCTGCCCGACCGGCATCGACATCCGTGACGGCCTGCAGGTCGAGTGCATCGGCTGCGCGGCCTGCATCGATGCCTGTGACACCATCATGGACAAGATGAACTATCCACGGGGTCTGATCAGCTACACCACGGAGCACAACCTGTCGGGGCAGAAAACCCGGCTGGCTCGGCCGCGACTGATCGGCTATGCCATCGCATTGCTTGCGATGATGGGTGTGTTTGCCTATTCCGTCTCGGACCGCGCACTGGTCAAGCTCGACGTCCTGAAAGACCGCGTGCTCTATCGCGAGAACGAGCAAGGCAGGATCGAGAACGTCTATACGCTGAAAGTGATGAACAAGGCTCAGAACGAGCAGACCTTCATCATCGAAGCCACTGGGCTGGACGGTCTGCAGTACGAAGGCCGCAACGAGGTCCACGCCGGTGCAGGCGAGCTGATCACGGTCCCGGTGGAGCTTTCGGTTGCACCGGAACAACTGCCCTCGAGCACAAACGAAATCGTCTTCCACATCAGATCGGCAGACGACCCCGAAATCGAAGACGAAGCGGATAGCCGCTTCATCGGTCCTAGCATTCGCTGAACAGGTAGTAAATGAGCGCACCTTCCGATACTGAAAATAGCCGTTGGTACAAGCAATTCTGGGCCTGGTTCGTCATCGGCATCCTGATGATGTCGGTGATCCTCGGCACCTCGATGCTGGCCATCGCGATCCGCAACTCCGACACCCTGGTATCGGACAACTATTACGATGCAGGCAAGGGCATCAATCAGTCGCTGGAGCGTGAAAAGCTTGCCGAGCGTTTGCAAGTGCAGGCGCAACTGACGCTCAACGACGATCGGGGGCTCGCCGAAGTGCAGCTGAGCGGCCATAGCGGTCCGCAGCAACTGGTACTCAACCTGCTCTCCCCCACGCAGCCCGAACGCGATCGCCGCATCGTTCTCCAGCCTCAGGGCAACGGCTTCTACCAGGGGCAGATGCAGGAGCCGGTCACCGGCCGGCGTTATGTCGAACTGCTCGGTCGCGAGGGCGATCAGGACTGGCGTCTGTTCGAAGAAAAGGACATCGTGAGCGGTCAGACGCTTGAACTAAGCTACTGACCGGTCGATGGCGAATCCAACCCCCTGCTTTCACTGCGGTCTGCCGGTTCCCGCCGGCAGCGCCTATCACGCCCGCGTTCTCAATGAGCAGCGGGCGCTTTGCTGTCCGGGTTGTCAGGCGGTCGCGGAAGCCATCGTTCAAGGCGGTCTGGAAAGTTACTACCTGCATCGCAGCGATACCGCCATCAATCCCGGCGCCCTGCCGCAGGCGCTGAGCGAAGAGCTGGCACTCTACGACCGCAAGGATGTGCAACAGCCCTTCGTGCAGCACGAAGGCGAGCTGGCCGACACCTCGCTGATGATCGAGGGCATCAGTTGCGCGGCCTGTGGCTGGCTGATCGAAAAACACCTGCGCGGATTCGATGGGATCGCCGAGGCCAACCTCAACCTTTCCAATCATCGCTTGCGAGTGCGCTGGAACGATGCGGTCTTGCCACTCAGCGAACTGCTCGCCGAACTTCGGCGCATCGGCTATGCCGCTCACCCTTACCGGGCCGATCAGGCGGCGGAGCAACTCGCGCGGGAAAACCGCCGCAGCATGCGCCAACTGGGTGTGACCGGGCTGCTCTGGATGCAGGTGATGATGGCTACCATGGCTACATGGCCGGAATTCAATCTGGATCTTTCGGAAAGTTTCTTCGTCACCCTGCGCTGGACCGCGCTGGTGCTCACCACGCCTATCGTTTTCTATTGCTGCACCGACTTCTTCAAGGGCGCGTTGCGGGATTTGCGTACCCGCCACCTGAGCATGGATGTTTCGGTATCGCTGGCGATCGGCGGAGCCTATATCGCCGGCATCTGGTCGACGGTGACCGGTCAGGGCGAGCTGTATTTCGATGCCGTGGGCATGTTTGCGCTGTTCCTGCTCGCCGGACGCTTTCTCGAACGCCGCGCGCGCGAACGCACCGCCGCTGCGACTGCGCAGCTGGTCAATCTATTACCGGCGTCCTGCCTGAAGCTCGTCGAAGATGGCCAGACGGCGCGCATTCTGCTGAGCGAATTGCAGGTCGGCGACCATGTGCTGGTACACCCCGGCGCACTGATCCCGACAGATGGTCGCATCGTCAGCGGGCAGTCGAGTGTCGATGAATCGGTCCTTACCGGCGAATATCTACCGCAGCCACGAAATGTCGGCGATGCGGTTACCGCCGGCACCCTTAACGTCGAAGGCGCCCTGACTCTCGAAGTCCTGGCGCTGGGTGACAATACCCGCCTGTCCGCCATCGTGGGACTGTTGGAACGCGCCCAATCGGATAAACCGCGCCTCGCCGAACTGGCTGATCGCGTCGCGCAGTGGTTCCTGCTGATCGTGCTGCTGACCGCTGCTGTAGTCGGTTTCGTCTGGTGGCAGATCGATCCTCAACGCGCGTTCTGGATCGTTCTCGCCTTGCTGGTCGCGACCTGCCCCTGCGCGCTATCGCTGGCCACCCCGACCGCCTTGACCACCGCCACCGGGACATTGCACAAGCTCGGGCTGCTGCTCACTCGCGGGCATGTCCTGGAGGGGCTCAATCAGATCGACACGGTGATTTTCGACAAGACCGGCACCCTCACCGAAGGACGCCTGACGCTGAGCGAGGTCCGTCCCCTGGGCGAGCTGGATGCCAACGCATGCCTGGAGCTGGCCGCCGCGCTGGAAAACCGCTCCGAACACCCGATCGCCAGAGCGTTCGGCCGCGCGCTGCAAGCAGCCGATGCGGTGGACAGCACCCCCGGGCTGGGCCTGCAGGGATCGGTTGCTGGACGCGTTCTGCGTATTGGCCAGCCGGGCTTCGTTGCGGCCGGATATGCAGGCGTCGCGCCCGAAATTCCGGGCGACAAGGGCCAATGGTTGCTGCTTGGCGATACGCTGGGGCCACTGGCATGGCTAGTACTCGACGATCGGCTGCGCGAGGATGCGCCTGCGCTGCTGCAAGCCTGCAAAAACCGCGGCTGGAAAACGGTGCTGCTATCCGGTGACAGCTCGCCGATGGTTGCCGAAATCGCTCGACAGCTCGGCATCGAGGACGCGCACGCAGGAATGACCCCGACCGACAAGCTCGCCCACCTGCAACGGCTGCAAGCCGAAGGTCGCCGCGTGCTGATGCTTGGCGATGGCGTCAACGACGCTCCGGTCCTGGCTGCGGCGGACATCAGCGTAGCCATGGGCTCAGCGACCGACCTGGCCAAAACCAGCGCCGATGCCGTCCTGCTCACCAACCGACTCGACAGCCTGGTGCAAGCTTTCGCCGTGGCGCGACGCAGCCGTCGCATCATCATCGAAAACCTCGCCTGGGCGAGCCTGTACAACGGCTTGATTCTGCCATTCGCCGCCATCGGCTGGGTAACGCCGTTGTGGGCAGCCCTGGGCATGTCGGCAAGTTCGCTGGTGGTAGTGCTCAATGCATTGCGACTGGCGCGCCTGCCTGCTCCCTCTGCGCCCCGACATTCTGCGCTGCCTGGCGTAGGATAGTCGGCGTCTGCCAAGGCTGCGTTGCCGAACCCATCTGGAGACCCGCTATGGCCGCACTTTACATTCTGATTCCCGTCGCCGTGGTTCTGGTCGCACTGGCTATCTGGGTATTTTTCTGGGCGGTCGACAGTGGCCAGTACGACGATCTGGACGGCCCAGCCCACAGCATCCTGTTCGACGAGGAAGATCCCAAGCATCGCGCCGGCATCGAAGAAGCGGACAAGGGCAGCGACGAGGGAAAAGCCGATCGTGACTGAGCTATTGCCGCTGCTGGTGTCGGCGTTCGTCCTCGGTTTGCTGGGCGGCGGGCACTGCCTGGGTATGTGCGGCGGCCTGATGGGCGCACTGACCATGGCAATCCCGGCGCAACAGCGCGGCAGACGCCTGCGTTTGCTGCTGGCATACAACCTGGGACGAGTGCTCAGCTACGCCAGTGCGGGTCTGCTCATCGGATTGGCCGGCTGGGCGGTAGCCAATAGCCCAGCCGCCATGGCGCTGCGAGTCGTAGCCGCGCTATTGTTGATCAGCATGGGGCTTTATCTGGCCGGCTGGTGGAGTGGACTGACGCGTGTCGAAGCAGTAGGACGCGGCCTCTGGCGTCACATCCAACCTTTCGCCAGTCGGCTCATGCCGGTCCGCAGCGTGCCGCGAGCTTTGCTGCTTGGCACGCTCTGGGGTTGGCTGCCTTGCGGCCTGGTCTACAGCACATTGCTATGGGCCGCGAGCCAAGGCGACGCGCTGGACAGTGCACTGCTGATGCTGACATTCGGTATCGGCACCTGGCCCGTACTTCTGGCGACCGGCCTGGCCGCCGAACGGCTCACCGCGCTATTACGCAAACGCGGCGTGCGAACGCTCGGCGGCATCACGGTAATCCTGTTCGGCGTTTGGACACTTCCTGGCCCGCATCAGCACTGGTTGATGGGGCATTAACTGGAAGCCGGAAGAAGCGCAGACAGGTGATCCGTCCAATTTACTGGCGGTGCATCCAGCTTCCTTCCGGCTTCAAACCTGATGCTGCTCTAGACCGGCTCTTTCGGCATCTGCCGCTTGTGTGCCGACTTGTCGTAGGTTTCCACGATGATGCGAGCCGCCTCTTTAGGAACCGGCAGGCCTTGCAGGAACGCATCGATATTCTGATAGCTCACCCCATGCGCGTCTTCGTCCGGCTTGCCTGGCGAGAGCTCTTCCAGATCGGCCGTCGGCACCTTCTTGACCAGTTGCTCGGGCGCGCCTAACGCGGCGGCCAATTCCCGCACCTGATGCTTGACAAGGCCGGCCAGCGGTGTGAGGTCACAGGCGCCATCGCCGAATTTGGTGAAGAATCCCATCACCGCTTCGGCCGCATGATCGGTGCCGATCACCAGACCTTGTCGTGCATTGGCAATGGTGTACTGAGCTACCATGCGCATCCGCGCCTTGGTGTTGCCCAGCACGAAGTCGCGCTTCGCCGGGGTCAAGTCATCGAGCGCCTCGGTCGCCCGCGCCAAGCCCTGCACCGCAGCGCCGATATTGACCGTATGGCATTCATCCGGCTTGATCGAGTCAATTGCCAGCTGCGCTTCGTCCTCGTCATGCTGAACCTGATATGGCAGGCGGACCGCAATGAAGCGGTAGTCGTCGCCCTCCCCTGCGGCACGCATCCCCTCCACCGCACGCTGAGCAAGCAGGCCAGCCGTAGTCGAATCGACGCCGCCACTGATCCCCAGAACCAGAGTTTTCATGCCCGAATCGCGCAGGCATGCCTGGATGAAGGCAACCCGCCGCTCGATGTCGGCCTGGACCGCTGCAGGCCCATCAAACGGTGAGCAAACGTTGAGTGCGGCAGCGATCTCTTGTTGGCGGCTATGCATGTGTGTCTCCTATGCGGATGAACGGTTTCGGTTCAAGCCCTAGTTTGACTAATCCGACCACGGTTCGGCGATAAATCTCCGTGTCCGCGCCACCGGTCTCAGCGCCCGCCGCTGGGTCTGGACTTGCTTGATACAGGTCAAGTCTACGCGGATGCGCCAGTCCTAGAATCCCGTCACCGCAGTCAAACCGAGACCGTATGATGCTCGACGCCATTCGCTGGGATGCCGACCTGATCCATCGTTACGGTCAGGCTGGGCCGAGCTACCCGTCATATCACGCGGCGCTCCAGTTCAGCGGCGGACTGAGCTCCTTCGATCTGCTGCATGCATTGCGTCGCAGTCGACAGGCCAGCCGCCCGCTTTCGCTTTATATCCATCTACCGTTCTGCGCAACGGCCTGCTACTACTGCCACCGCAACAAGGTCATCACGAGCGACCGCAGCCGCATCCAATCCTATTTGCAGCGGCTGGAACAGGAAATCGAGATGATTGCCTGTCATCTCGCCCCGCATCAGATGGTCGAGCAGCTGCATATCGGCGGCGGCACGCCGAACTTGCTCAGCCATGACGATCTGCGACGACTGATGACGCATCTGCGCAAACATTTCAATCTGCAGAACGACGATCACGCGGACTTCAGTATCGAGATCGATCCCCGCGAAGCGGACTGGCCGACGATGGGATTGCTGCGCGAGCTTGGCTTCAATCGGATAAGTGTGGGTCTGCAGGCGCTGGATCCAGATGTGCAACGAGCCATCAATCGGCCGCAGACGATCGAGCAGACCCAGACGATCATCGAGGCAGCTCGGACCCTGCAATATCGCTCGCTACACATGGACCTCGTCTATGGCCTACCACTGCAGACCCACGGACGCTTCGCCCGCACGGTAGAAGCCGTTCTTGCCCTGCAGCCTGATCGCATATCTGTCTCGAATTATGTGCACCTACCCGAACGGCACATGGCACAGCGACGAATAAGCGCCACGGACCTCCCCACCTCGAACGACCAGCTCGCGATGCTGCAACACAGCGTGGAACAACTGACCCGCTCCGGCTACCGCTATATCGGCATGGATCAGTTCGCCCTGCCTGATGACGAGCTGGCAATGGCGCAGGAGGACGGCACGCTACAACACAACGTTCAGGGCTACACCACACATGGTCATTGCGACCTGATCGGTCTCGGCGTTTCGGCGATCAGCCAGATCGGCGATCTGTACTGCCAGAACCACAGCGATATCACGCTTTATCAGCAGATGCTGGATCAAGGGCAGCTGGCCACGATTCGCGGGCTACGATGCAGCGAGGACGACCGGATCAGGAGCAGGGTGATCGAAGCGTTGATCTGCAATTTCGAACTGCGTTTCGACGAAATCGAAAGCGCCCACGGAATCGTCTTCAAAATCTATTTCAAGGACAGCTGGCCAACTCTGGAGCAAATGGCTGCCGACGGACTCATTCAACTCAAGGCAGACACCATCACCATCCTGCCGGCCGGGCGCCTGTTGGCGAGCTCGGTTTGCATGCAGTTCGACAATCGCCCGCCTCGTCCCGCCCGGCTCTTTTCCCGCGCGATCTGACCTTGGGTCGCTCTTGCCTGCGACCCTCGCGCCAATTGGCCTAAGCCACTGGCCTGGGTTAATCTTGCACGTCCCGTAAGGTTTTTCAGGAACCACCGATGTCCGAGTCGATCAAGGTCCGCAGGCAGCCGCAAGCTCATTGCAAAGAATGCAGTCTTTCCGGCCTTTGCTTGCCGCTTTCGTTGAACATGCAGGACATGGATACGCTGGACGAGATCGTCAAGCGCGGGCGCCCGCTGAGAAAAGGTGAAGTGTTGTTTCGCCAGGGTGAGCCGTTCAGCTCGGTTTTCGCCATCCGCTCCGGGGCCTTGCGCACGTTCAGCGTCACCGACACTGGCGAAGAGCAAATCACCGGCTTCCATCTGCCTAGCGAGCTGGTCGGCCTTTCCGGCATGGATACCGAAACCTATCCGGTAACCGCGCAAGCGCTTGAAACAACTTCGGTGTGCGAAATTCCTTTCGATCGCCTCGATGAACTCAGCGTGTTGCTGCCGCAGCTTCGCCGTCAATTGATGCGCATCATGAGCCGCGAAATTCGCGACGATCAACAAATGATGCTGCTGCTTTCGAAGAAGAGCGCCGACGAGCGCATCGCGACCTTTCTGATCAACCTGTCGGCCCGTTTCAGTGCGCGGGGTTTTTCCGCCAACCAGTTTCGGCTGCCCATGTCGCGCAACGAGATCGGCAACTACCTGGGGCTGGCGGTCGAGACGGTCTCGCGGGTGTTTACCCGCTGTCAGGCCAACGGCCTGCTAGAAGCAGAAGGCAAGGAAGTTCGTATCCTCGATTCAATCCGGTTATGCGCCCTGGCGGGCGGAAACATGGACGCCTAGAAACTCGGACGCCTAGTAGCGAGAGCCCGTTATGATTTTCGACGAATTCGCCATCAAGACACTGATACGCCCGGTCCCCGACTTCCCCAAGCCGGGCGTGGTATTCCGCGACATCACTCCGCTGCTGCAGTCGCCCAAGGCGCTGCGCATGGTGGCGGATAGCCTGATTCAACGCTATGTCGAGACCGACTTCAGCCATGTAGGCGCACTCGACGCCCGCGGCTTCATCATCGGTTCGATCATCGCCTACGAATTGAACAGACCGCTGATCCTGTTTCGCAAGAAAGGCAAGCTCCCGGCCGACGTGCTGGCCGCGTCCTACAGCACCGAGTACGGCGAGGCCTTCCTCGAAGTTCACGCTGACAGCCTTTGTGAAGGCGATTCGGTGTTACTGCTGGACGATCTGATCGCCACCGGCGGCACGCTGATTGCCGCCGCGCAGCTGGTTCGCCGCATGGGCGCCCAGGTTCATGAAGCCGCCGCAATCATTGATCTGCCCGAACTGGGTGGATCACGCAAACTGCAGGACATGGGCATTCCCACGTTCACGCTCACCGCATTCGAGCTGAACGAGCGCTGATCATGTTCCGCAAAGCAACGAGGATTATCAGCTGCGCAGTTTTGCTGGTGACGTTCTGCTCCTCTTCGTTTGCCCTCGACCGCAACGCGTTGCTCGATGATGCGAATCTGCTGCTTCTGCCGCGCGAGCGGCCATTGCCGGTCCTCGAGCTGATCAACGAGCAAGGCCAGGCCGTCAGCACCGATTCTCTTCGCGGACGCTGGCACCTTATGCTCTTCGGATTCACCGCCTGCCCGGATATCTGCCCCACGACACTGAGCGACATGCGACGGCTATTCGGCCAACTGCCTTCGGATGTTCGCGAACAGCTCCAGCTGGTGTTGATCACTGCCGATCCGGCGCGCGACACGCCCGAGGTGCTGCGCACCTATCTCGGTTATTACCGTGCAGGATTCCAAGGGTTGACGGGAGACATGGCGCAGTTGCAGAAACTGTCCAGGGCACTGGGGCTTCCGTTCGTCCCGGCAAAGCAGACCGAAGGAGACTACAGCGTCAACCACAGCGGCAATCTAGCCATCGTCGGCCCCGATGGCAGCCTGCGCGGCCACATCCGCGCACCTTTCAAGCTGGAGGGGTTGCGTCAGGCCCTGCCGCAGATAATCGAAGCCGAGAGACAGCCCTGGTGGGGAAACCAGCCCTAGTGGCAATCCAGGGTGTCGGCTAGCACATAGGCCTGAAATGCCACTTCGTCGATCCAGTACTGAGTGGCTTCAACCAGCATCTCCTGTCCCTGCTCGCTTGAAAGAATCTGCTCGACGCGCTGCTGCAACAGCGCATCGTCAGCCTCGATCCGCAGTGCCAGCGCGGACTCCTCCAGAACAGGCAGCAGCCGATTGTAGCGACGCCATTCCGGTAGCGTGGCGATCTGCTGGAGCAACAACTGATCGCCCACTACCGCCTGGCATTCGCCAAGCTTCAACCCAATCAATGCCTGCGCCGCACTTGGATAAGCGCGGGCAATACCATCGAAGCGAGACACAACGGTAGCGGCATGAGGGTTCCCAGCCGCGATGCAGACGGGTGCGCCAGCAAGGTCGGTCCATTCGGCTGGCCCCGCTTCGGCCGCAGCCAGCGCCGCGATCTCGCTGGAGTAATAGACGGCGCCCGAGCTAATCTCTCCGATACGCAGCTCCGCCTGTGCCTGTGCGTCGGCGAGGTCGATATCGCTCCCCAACGCCTCACCCAAGCTGACAAGCCAGGCCGCCTCGAACCCTTCGGTAACCGCCTCCGCTTCAGTCGCCTTGAGCGGCCGATAGTCGCCGACCAGCACCGCCTGCAAGGGTGCCGCAAGCGCGCTGGCCGGCATCAGCAGCACGATCAACAACCGCAGCAGATGAGACTTCACGGCACCTCCTTCTCAGACGTACTGGTAGCGAAGCATCCTTTGTTTGAATTTTTCCAGCACCACCTGATCGATCAGCGTGGCAAGAATGGCGATCACCAGGATATTCATCATCACCCCGACCATGTCGGCGATCTCGCCGGAATAGGCGAGTGAACGCCCCAGGCCCTGCCCGAAGCCGATCAGCATTTCAGCGGAAATCAGCGCACGCCAAGCGTTACCGAAGGCCAGCTGAGCGCCGGTAATCAATTCTGGCATCACTGCCGGCAAATAAACGCGCCGCAGCAACTGCCAGCGCGACGCCCCCATCACCCGCGCGGCCGATACATGTACCGGCTGCACGCTTTCGGTGGCGTTCATCACCGACAGGGCCATGGGGAAGAATGCCGCCAGGGCCACCACAACGATGATCGGCAGGTTGCCGAAGCCCATGACGATGAGAAATAGCGGCACCCAAGCGATCGAGGGAATCGACTGCAGGATGACGATGGCCGAGCGCAGGATCTCCCGAAAGAAGAACAGCACGCCTCCGACCAGACCAAAGCCAATGCCAAACAGCAGCGCAAAGCCGTAGCCGCTACCAAGACGGCTCATGCTGCCGTACAGGCCTTCGCGGAATTCGGGCTCTTGTACCGTGGCGAACAGCCGTTCGAGCACCGTGGGAATCCCTGGCATCAGAAACGATGGCAGGCTCCAGGCCGCAGCCTGCCAAATCAGCAGGATGAACAGGACCGCCAGCACCACAGCAAGGTGTTTCTTCGGCCCGGTTAGACGACGAGGTTGACTCATGGCTGACCGACCTCCGTCTTGATGCCCAGCAACCGCAGAATCTCGGTGCGCTCGGCGGCAAATGCGGAGAGATCGTGACTCTTCTCGCAATGGGTGAAATTGAAGGTTTTCAGCACCCGCGCCGGGCGCGCGCTGAATACGAGGACATGGTCGGCCAGATACAGCGCCTCGTCGACGTCATGGGTCACCAGCAGCACGGTGGGCTGATGTTCGTTGATGAGCTCCAGCAGCACGTCCTGCAGCGCCATGCGGGTCAGCGCATCAAGCGCACCGAAGGGCTCATCGAGCAGCAGTACCTCGGGTTTGGCGATGAAGGCACGCGCCAATGCCGTGCGCTGACGCATGCCACCCGAAACCTGGTGAGGGTAGTAATGTTCGAAGCCTTCCAGGCTCACCCGGGCCAACCAGGCAGCGGCTTGCTCGAAGGCACTGACCTTCGCCACGCCCTGCAGCTCCAGCGCCATGGCGACATTGGCCTGCAGGCTCAGCCATGGATAGAGCGCATGCTCCTGGAATACCAGGGTGCGCCGCGGGCTCGGTCCGGGAATCTTCTTGCCATCGGCCAACACACGACCTGCAGTCGGGTTCTCCAGCCCGGCCACCAGATGCAGCAAGGTCGATTTGCCACAACCGGAAGGTCCGACCAGCGCTACCAGTTCGCCCTGGGCAAACTCACCATTGAAACCCTTGATGACTTCCAGTTGCCCGAACTGCTTGTCTACTTCTTCGAATCTGAGCTGCATGAAAAACCTGAAAGAAACTTCACCGGCAACGACCGGCAGAATGAAAACTGCCCGGCACGTGGCCGGGCAATGAACGATCGGCGCCATTAACAGGTCGCCGATACGACGATCAGAGTTCGCGTGCTTCCTGCCAGGAAAGATCAAGGATCGCGCTGGTATCGAACGGCTTGCCGTCGCGGGTTTTCAGCGAACCCAGTTCCTGAAGGATATCGGCCAGCTCCTGGATACGCGCCAGATCGGCATCGTCCAGTTTGGCGGTGAAATCCTGGGTCGCGATGGCTTCCTCGATTACCACCTCACGTGACAACTCGCCACGCTCGAGCGTCTTGAGCGTCGGTTCGGCAATGAAGTAATCGGCGATCAGCTTGGCGGCTTCGGCAGGTTGCTTCTCCAGCAACTCAATGGCGTCACGCTGGGCATCGAGAGATTTCCAGACGGCATCCTTGCGCTTGGCCAATGTTTCACCGGAAGTGATCACCACCATGCAGGGGAAAGGCCAGACCTCGCCGATCTCGTAGATCTGCTTGACCGGTGCTACCAGCTGGGCGATGCGGTCATAGGGCTCGAACAGGAACGCCGCATCGACCCGACCGGAAACCAGCGACTGCACCGCAACCGCCGGACTGACACCCATGATGTTTACGTCGCTGGGTTGCAGGCCGGCAGACTTCAGCGTCACGCCGCGCAGTACCGAATCGGCGGTGCTGCCCTCGCGCTGCGAAGCCAAGCTGTGTCCCTTGAGACCGGCCACATCATCGATACCGGTTTCGTTACGCACCAGAATCGAGTGATAACCCTGCTGGGCACCACCGACCACTTTCAGATCGGCGCCCTTGGAAGCCCAGGCGACCGCGTTGGTGAAGCCCAGTACACCTGTATCCAGCTGCCCGCCAACGATCGCCTTGATCAGATCGGTCCCGGAGCTGAATTCGACCAGTTCTACATCCAGTCCATGCTTTTTGTACAAGTCGCCTTCGAAGGCAACCATCGCTTGAGCATCGTCCATAACCCGGATGAAGCCAACCTTGAACTTTTCTTGAGCTTGCGCGAAAGCGCTGAGCAGCAGTAGCGCAGGGACCAGCCAGTGTTTTGCCTTCATCATCAACCTCAAGCTCTTAGGCAGCATTTAGTCATATAACCAAAAGAAAGCTTTCAATTCCATTTAGTTATAAATCAATTCTGGCTTAGAACTTTACACGAAGTTATTTCTGAACGGCACTAGTTAACAGCCATAAGCATTAAACCGGAGGTTATAAGTTGCTGAGATTGCACTACGGCAAAAGATTAGAGCGTGATCGTCTTCCGTCCAGCCAAGGCGTGGGCAAGCGTGCCGCCATCGACCAGATCGAGCTCTCCACCAAGCGGCACGCCATGTGCGATGCGGCTCAACGTCAACCCCTTCGGAATCAACAGCTGGGCGATGTAATGAGCAGTCGCCTCACCTTCTACGGTCGGATTGGTTGCCAATATCGCTTCGCTGAAATTGCCTTCAGCTACACGCACAAGCAGTTCAGGGATACCGATGGCCTCGGGACCCAGCCCGTCGAGCGGCGATAAGTGCCCCTTCAGGACGAAGTAGCGCCCACGAAAACCGGTCTGTTCCACAGCGAACACATCCACTGGGCTCTGGACGATGCATAGCAGCGAATCGTCCCGCCGCGGGTCGGCACATTGCGGACAGAGTTCATCCTCGCTCAACGTACGGCATTGCCGGCAATAGCCCACCTCCTCCATCGCCCGTGCAAGCGCTTGCGCCAATCGCAGCCCGCCACTTCGATCACGCTCGAGCATCTGTAGCGCCATGCGCTGAGCGGTTTTCTGTCCGACACCGGGAAGAACGCGCAGCGCATCGATGAGTTGACGAATAAGGGGACTGAAGCTCATGAATTTCTCGGATAAAGCTGAAAGCTGAAAGCTGAAAGCTGAAAGCTGAAAGCTGAAAGCTGAAAGCTGAAAGCTGAAAGCTGAAAGCTGAAAGCTGAATCAGAGCCTGCGTTCGACCGGATGGTTTGCAAGCTCTTCCTCGCGCTTCAAGCTTATGGCTTCTTTCAGAACGGCATCTTGAAACCCGGCGGCAGCTGCATGCCCTCGGTCATGCCCGCCATCTTTTCCTTACTGTTCTGCTCGATCTTGCGCACTGCATCGTTCACCGCAGCGGCGATCAGATCCTCGAGGATCTCCTTGTCTTCCTGCATCAGGCTGTCGTCCAGGCTGACGCGTTTGACGTCGTGCCGGCCGTTCATCACAACGCTCACCAAGCCGGCGCCGGACTGGCCGGTGACTTCGGCGTTGGCCAACTCCTCCTGCATCTTCTGCATTTTTTCCTGCATCTGCTGTGCCTGCTTCATCAGGCCGGCCATGCCACCTTTCATCATGGGATTTACCTCGGATCAGGGTTCGGAGTGTTCTACGGGTTCGATGGTACCGTCACGAATGACGGCGGCGAACTGTTGCATCAATTGCTGTACTACGGGATCAGCCTGGATCGACTGCTCGGCCGCCCGCTGGCGCTCACCACGGCGTCGTGCCGCTGCCTGAGCGGGTGTTTCCTGCTGCGGCGTCTGCAGCTCGATATCCAGCCGCAATGTACGCCCGTGATATTGATTCAGCGCCTCGTTAAGACGCCGATGCTGGGTCGCGTTGAATAGCGCACTTTGCGCCGGATCCAGGTGCATCAGCCAGCGATCGTCGCTCACTGAAATCAGCGTGCAATTGGCCGCGATGCTGCCGGTCAGGCCGCCCAGACCCAACTTCAGATAGATATCGAGCCACTCGGCAGCCAGACCGGTAGCAGGCTCTACCGCAGGAGCCGGCGCGACGACCTGCGGTTCTGCCGTCAGGTCATCCAGCCCTTCGAGATAGGCTTCGGCCTGAGTTTCGACTTCGAAATAATCCTCGTCGGTCAACGGCGGCTCGTCATCGTCCGGCTCGTTCACCTCAACGACTGCGGCCACATGCTCGGGCTCGCCAACCGGGGCGATTCGCTGCTCAAGTGCCTCGCTTTCCACCGCAACTGGGGGCGTAACCGGCGGCTCATTCCAAGGCAGGTCGACGACCGGAGGCGCAGGTTCGGACACCAACTCGGGCTTGATCACAGTAGCCGGAGCGAGTTCAGGACTGATCGGCGCCAGAGCGGGTTCCGGTGACGATGAAGAAACAATGGGCGCCGGGGACGCTGGCGCGGGCATCACACGCGACTCAGGTTCCGGCGCAGCCGATGTTGCTGGACCGGCCACATCGGTTGGTCTGGAATCAGTCGTGGCCGGACTGATCCCCAGGCTCTTTAGCGG
Source organism: Pseudomonas sp. MTM4 (assembly GCF_019355055.1). Classification (NCBI taxonomy): domain Bacteria; kingdom Pseudomonadati; phylum Pseudomonadota; class Gammaproteobacteria; order Pseudomonadales; family Pseudomonadaceae; genus Pseudomonas; species Pseudomonas sp. MTM4. Next base: position 329,927 of record NZ_CP048411.1, on the reverse strand, counting down.
TGTTCGTGGTGCATCTTCACTATCAGCCGGTCGAAACGCCAGCATGCGCAGCAGGACCATTTCGAAGCCACCGCGTGGGTCCGGCGCCAGCGGCAGATCGCGCCGACCGATCAGGCCCATCTGGTAGTAGAACTGTACGTCTTCAGCCGGCAACGCCTGGGCCAGCCCCAGCACCCGCTCACGATCGCCCTGGCCGTTATCCACCGCCTCCGGCAACGCCTGGGCGATGGCGACGCGATGCAGCACATTGAGCATTTCGGCCAGCACGCCGCCCCAGTCCGGGCCTTGCTCCGCTAAGTGCCGGACCGCCTCCAGCATGGCGCGTGCGTCACCCTCCAGTAGCGCCTGCATTACCCCGTAAACCTGGCCGTGATCCAGGGTGCCGAGCATGCTACGCACGTCCTCGGCCAGCACCTTACCCTCACCAAAGGCGATCGCCTGGTCGGTCAGGCTCATGGCATCGCGCATCGAACCGTCGGCGGCGCGTCCAAGCAGCCAGAGAGCGTCTTGCTCGAAGGGTACGTTTTCAGCACGCAGTACATGGTTCAGGTGCTCGACCACCCGCTCCGGCGGCATGTTCTTCAACGAGAACTGCAGACAGCGCGAAAGAATGGTGACAGGCAGCTTCTGCGGATCGGTGGTGGCCAGCAGGAACTTGACGTGCGGCGGCGGCTCTTCGAGCGTCTTTAGCAGCGCGTTGAAAGAATGCGACGAGAGCATGTGCACTTCGTCGATCAGGTAAACCTTGAAACGCCCACGGCTGGGCGCGTATTGCACGTTATCCAGCAGCTCGCGAGTGTCTTCGACCTTGGTGCGGCTCGCGGCGTCGACTTCGATCAGATCAACGAAACGGCCTTCATCGATCTCGCGACATACAGAACACTCGCCACAAGGCGTGGAGCTGACGCCGGTTTCGCAGTTCAAGCACTTGGCGATGATGCGCGCGATAGTGGTTTTACCCACCCCGCGGGTACCGGTAAATAGATAAGCGTGGTGCAGGCGCTGGCTATCGAGCGCATTGATCAGAGCCTTGAGCACGTGCGTCTGCCCGACCATTTCGCGGAACGAACGCGGACGCCATTTACGGGCTAAAACCTGATAACTCATAACACCATCGCGGGGAAAGCAGAGGACGGGTAATGCTAGCGGAGCAGGCCGCAAATTGCATCCGGCCTGTCGTCAGCCAAGCAGATCCAGCTCGCAACACGCTAAACGTCGCGTCAACGCTTGAGGGTCGCACCCAGTGCGCGTACCAACTGCTCCAATTGCGGCTGGGCATCGTTGATCTCGACTTGCAGCCCCTCTATCTCTCGACGCGGAGGGTACTGTTTGCGCAGCAGATCGAAGCCGTTGCGACGCTGTTCATCTTTGCCGGTCAAGCTTCGGCGAAACGCTGCATCGTCGCTACGCGGGTCGTAAACCGCTCGGCATATTGTTGCCAGCGCATCACGGGGTGGCGCCGATGCATCGAAGGAAAGCCCACGCAACGGCGCGACCGGTGTCAGATCGGTCAGATCTACCGTGGGTGCCAGTCCTTTGCTGACGCAGAACGCCTCGTATATCTGAGCGGTTCCGCGCAATTTGCCGTCCAGGCTGTAACCGGCAACGTGCGGTGTGGCGATGCGACATAACCTGGCCAGTTCGACGTCAACCTGCGGCTCCCCTTCCCAGACGTCGAGCACCACCTGAATATCGGGCCGACTGGTCAGCTGTTCGCGTAGAGCTGCGTTGTCGACGACCGCACCGCGAGCTGCGTTGATCAGCCAGGCGTCCGGGCGCAGCTGTTGCAGACGGGATCGGTCCAGCAGGTGAAACGTCGAATGCTCGCCTTCCAATGTCAAAGGTGTATGCAGGCTGATGACGTCACACTCGGCGAGGATTTCATCCAGACCGACGAACTCGCCAACCTCACGGGCCTGACGCAGCGGATCACACACCCGTACATTCCAACCCAGGCCGCGCAACACCTCCACCAGTCTGCCACCCACTTGCCCGGCACCGACCACACCATAACGGCGATCAGCCAGCTCCGTGCCCCCACGCTCGGCCAGCGCCAGGAGACTGCCGAGCACATAGTCGACGACGCCCCGGGCATTGCAGCCCGGCGCGCTTGCCCAGCTAATACCCGCCTCCTCGAAATAATCGATATCCAAATGATCGGTACCAATGGTGCAGGTACCGACGAAGCGCACGGCACTGCCTTCGAGCAGCTCGCGGTCGACACGGGTGACTGAACGAACCAGAAGCACCTCAGCTTGTTCGAGCGACGCTCTATTGATGCTACGGCCAGGCATACGGCGAATCTCGCCGTGCTCGATAAAGAATGCCTCGACCAGCGGAATATTTTCGTCGGCAAGGATGCGCATTGGCAGGCTCCGTCAGTGATGAGCCCATTCTAGACATCTTCGAAGCGCCGTGCCGCCTTCCGAGAACACCTCTCACGGCGTAGACTGAGCAGCTCTGTATACAATTGGATACACCCTGAATGCCCACTGAGTCGAAACTCAGCAGGGTTCGCGTTGAATTGCGCACCCTCTTTGCTCTCGCCCTGCCCATGATGATCGCGCAACTGGCGAACACCGCCATGGGCTTCGTCGATACGTTGATGGCCGGGCGCGTCAGCCCCCGCGATCTCGCTGCCGTAGCGCTGGGCAACTCCATCTGGGTCCCTGTGTTTCTGCTTCTCACAGGGATTATTCTGGCAACCACACCCAATGTCGCACAGCGCTTCGGCAGCGGGCAGCATGAGCAGATCGGCCCGCTGGTGCGCCAGGCATTATGGATGGGCCTCGGGATTGGCACGCTGTTGGCGATCATGATGTGGAATGCCGAACCCGTGCTACACCTGATGCAGGTCGATCAGACGCTGATTGAACCAGCGATGGCCTATCTGAGAGCGGTGGCGTGCGGCTTTCCGGCGGTGGCCCTGTACCAGGTATTGCGCTGCTACAGCGACGGCCTCGGACACACGCGTCCCAGCATGGTCGTAGGGCTTCTTGCGCTGGCATTGAACATCCCGCTCAACTACATCTTCATCTATGGCAAGCTTGGCCTGCCCGCCATGGGCGGTGTCGGTTGCGGCTGGGCCACTGCCGTAGTCATGGGTTTCATGCTGCTGGCCATGCTGTTCTGGGTCCGGCGTGCCGACTACTACCAACCAAACCGACTTTTTGCCCGTTTCGATTGGCCGGACTGGTCCGTACTGAGCCGCCTGCTTTCCGTTGGCGTACCGATCGGGGTTGCGGTGTTCGCCGAGGCCAGCATCTTCTCGGTCATCGCACTGCTGATCGGTAGTCTCGGAGCAACTGTCGTCGCTGGGCACCAGATCGCGCTGAACTTCACCTCGCTGATCTTCATGATTCCGCTGTCGCTGGGTATGGCCATCACCGTACGCATCGGCCAGACGCTGGGACGTAACGCGCCGCGAGATGCGCGCTTCGTTGCTGGCGTCGGGATCGTTTCAAGTTTGGTCTATGCCTGTTTCTCGGCCGGCACGATGCTGTTGTTCAGCGAGCAGATCGCTCGCATCTATACCACCGACCCGGCCGTAATCGCCGTCGCCGCCAGCCTGTTCTTTTACGCCGCGCTGTTCCAGTTCTCCGACGTGGTGCAAGTCACCGCAGCCGGCGCGCTACGTGGCTATCAGGACACCCGCATGACGATGATCTTCACGCTCTTCGCCTACTGGGGCATCGGCCTGCCGGTAGGCTACCTGCTGGGCCTCACCGACAGGTTCGGCGATCCGAGCGGTCCAGCAGGGCTCTGGCAAGGGCTGATCGCCGGCCTGAGCTGCGCCGCGATATTGCTCACCATCCGCCTGGCGCGCAGTGCCCGATGGGAGATACGCCGGCAAGCGACCCAGGCCGCAGCGTAGTGTGGCGATCACCTCAAACGTGTCAAACCTCGAACGCCAGCATCACAGCACTTAGTAGCAGGAAGCCGCTGAACAGAACGCGCAACAGGCGTTCCGGCAGCGCGTGTGCCAGTTTCACGCCAAGGCTGATACTGAGCAGTCCGCCAACGGCAAGCGGCAACCCCAGCGACCAGTCGACCTGGTCGTGAGTGGCATAGGCGAATAACGTTACGGCGGTGCTTGGCGCTGCCAACGACAATGACAGCCCCTGCGCAACGACCTGCGATGTACCGAACACCGCCGTAAGCACCGGCGTGGCAAGCACCGCGCCGCCAACGCCGAACAATCCACCCAACGCACCGGCGCCAGCGCCCAGCACGCCCAGCCAAGGCCACGGATGGCGCAATTCGGTACTCCCAGGCTGCGACCGAATGAAAACGCGCAACAAGGTGTAGGCGGCTAGGGCGACGAGGAAACCGACGAAGGCAATACGCATGCGGCCAGCATCGAGCGAAACCGCAATGGCGGCACCCGCGATGGCAAAAAAGAAACTGGCTATACCCAGCGCCGCAGCGTGGCGCGGGTCGATGCGGTTGCGCTGGTGATAACGCCAGATGGCGAGCAGCACATTAGGCACAACCATCACCAACGCCGTGCCTTGCGCAACCTGCTGATCCAGCCCGAACAGCACGCCGAGCACTGGAATCGCAATCAGCCCACCGCCGATTCCGAACAGGCCGCCGAGTGTTCCCAACGCCAAACCCAACACCACATTCAGCCCGAACCCGACGAAGTCCATGATCGCTTCCTGATGAAAACCGCAATGCTACTCACCACACTCTAGTAGGTACACGCACAAGCCTGCACAATGGTTTTGCAACTTACGCAAAGCGGAGCAACGAACATGGATGCCAACGCACTCACCGATCAGTTCCGGCTGTTTCTTGCCGTGATCGATACCTCCAGCTTTTCAGCGGCGGGCCGCCTGCATGGACTCACGCCCTCTTCCGTTGCCCGTCGTATCGATTCGCTGGAACGCTCGCTTGCCTGCCAACTGGTCAGCCGCAACACCCATTCCATCAAGCCCACCGCAGCCGGGCAGGTCTTTGCCGAGCGCGCCAGGCGTATCGTTCAGGAACTCAACCTGGCACGCGCCGAAATGACATCGCTACAAAGCACACCGGAAGGCCGCATCCGTATCGATGCGCCAGCGCCTTTCGGCCGCCGGCATCTGGCACCTGCGCTTGCGGAGTTTCTGCAGGCCTATCCGGGCGTGGATATCCAGCTACGCCTGATCGACAGCTTTGTCGATCTGCAGGGCGAACACTTAGGCGAGGTCGATCTGGTACTGCGTATCGGCCCGCTGGCCGAAACCCGGCTGGTCGCCACAGCACTGGCGCCGATGACACGCATCGCCTGCGCCAGCCCCGATTACCTGGCACGGCGAGGCACTCCGATATCGGTTGCGGAGCTGCCAGAACATGACGGGCTGGATTGGGATGCACTGGCACCCACCCACGCTTGGCGATTCGAGCATGAGGGCAAGTTGCAGCTGTTACGGCCGAGACGCCTGCGGATGATTGCGAACAATGCCGAAGCGCTGCTTTGCGGCACCGTGGCTGGCCTGGGTATTGCGCATCTGCCGACCTGGTTGATCAGCGATCACCTGCTGCGCGGGAAATTGCTGCCGCTGTTCTGTGAACAGGGCCTGCCTGCGCCGGAGCCAAGCGGCATCTACGCCCTGCGCCTGACCAGGGAAGCCGACTCTCGCAGCCGGTTGCTACTAGAGTTTCTGAAAAGCCGGTTTGGCCCGATCCCACCCTGGGATCAGGCACTGCAAAGCGGGCTAAGCTTTGGTTAAGGACTGACGTCAGACGGGGCAGCCGGATATTTCCTGGGTGACACCCCAACCATCGACCACGCCACCCAGCGGCTCGATCAGATTTTCCAGATCCTGTTCGAAATCACCAATGCCATCGAAGGTGGCGTACATCACCTTGCTGACCTGTAGGTCCCAGGCGCCGTCATCACGTGGGGCGATCTGAGCGTTGATGCATTCACCGCGAAATTGGCTTGCGGCGGCAGACGCACACTCGCGATCAGGAAATACGGCATAAAACTCGATCGGATGGACGCGGGCGAAATCGAAACCGCCCTCTTTCATCCTCATCAATACGTTGCTGCTTACATCCTCATGGAAGGTGGCACTCATAAAACAACCTCCTCTCACTCATGGATGAAACGGTGGGGGAATGGATAGAGTCTTGAGTCAGCCTCTTTGCAGATATCGGCTGACTAGAGCCAATCGCAAATACCTTTAACAGATAAGAAACCGCAACGGGAAACAGCGTGCGGTATAAACAATAGGCCTCAGCAGTCCTGAGTAGTTCGGTTCAGGCGCCGCATGCCGTCCCCCAACGACATACGGTGTACGCATCGTTATCGGACGCATGATGGACATCGAGCCAACCTGCACACTGCGGCAAACAGACTGCCGCAGTGCGCTAAGCGCTCAATCGTTGCTCGGCTTGCTGATGGCCTGCAACACATACTGAGGCAGCGCGAACGCGCCGATATGGATGTGCGGGTTGTAATAGCGGGTGACGATTCCGCTGCCGGCGAAACGCTGGCTCAGAGTTTCCAGCGTCAGTTTGCGGCTGGCCGAGTCGCAAGCGCCCCAGGCGAAGGTCATGGCGCCGCCGATGTAGGTAGGCACCGCCGCCTGGTAAAAATGCCAGTCAGGGAAAAGCCCGGTCATGCGCTTGGCGGTGGTCTGCACTTCGGCCAACTGCATGAACGGCGTACCGTTCTGCGTGACCAGAATTCCACCTTCGTTGAGGCAGCGGCGGCAGGCCTGGTAGAAGTTTTCCGAGAACAGCACCTCGCCAGGACCGATAGGATCGGTCGAATCGGAAATGATCACGTCGAACTTTTCTTCGGTAGTCGCAACGAAGCGCATGCCGTCGTCGATCACTAGATTCAATCGCGGATCAGCGAATGCGCCTTTCGAGTGCTCCGGCAGGAACTCCTTGCACATCTCCACCACGGTGCCGTCGATCTCAACCATGGTGATGCTTTCCACATCCCGATGCTTGGCGACTTCGCGCAACATCCCGCCGTCACCGCCACCGATGATCAGCACGCGGCGCGCCAGGCCATGCGCCAGAATCGGTACGTGAGTAAGCATTTCGTGATAGATGAATTCATCGGCCTCGGTGGTCTGGATTACGCCGTCGAGCGCCATGACGCGTCCCATTCGGGCATTCTCGAAAATCACCAGATGTTGATGCTCGGTACGCACTTCATGCAGCATCTTGTCGATCCTGAAGCGCTGGCCGTATCCCTCGTAGAGAGTTTCCTGATAGTCGCTCATGGGGTGTCTCCCTGATGGATGGCGTAACAGACAAGCCGCCCGCAGGCCGCACGGACTGCCCGTTGGCAAAGAGGCGCATTCTACTTTGGTCTCATGACAGGGGAAACCATACCGCTTTCAAAGCGCTTTCGGTGAAGACACCCCATCAACGACGGCTATGGTCGGCCTATGACGCCTCTACACCTGCCCTATATCGCCCCTTGGAACTGGACACAATTTCACCAGCACTTCGCGCTGCGGCTGTTGCCGGGAGTCGAAGCGCTGGATGCCGACCGCTACAGCCGTACCGTTCGCGTGAATGGAAGTGTCGGCTGGATCAGCGTGCGACCGTTACCGGGCCAGGACGCCATTGAACTGACCCTGAGCGACTCGTTACATGAGCACGCACCCATACTGGTTTCTCAGGTTCGCAAGATGTTCGATCTCGACATCGACCCGGCAGCCGTAGTGCGGCATTTCATCGACGATCCGCAGCTCGGGCCGCTGGTCGTTGCGCATCCCTGGCTGCGCCTGCCCAGCGCTTTCGATCCGTTCGAACAGGCGGTGCGCGCCATCATTGGCCAGCAGGTCACGGTGAAAGCCGCCGTGACCATCACTCGACGGCTAGTAGAGCGGCTCGGCGGCGAGCTGCCCCGCTCAACGGCGAGCGAAGCCGCCGGTTTGCTCACGCTGTTTCCCAGCCCGGCAGCGATAGCGCAAGCCCAACTGGACAATATCGGCATGCCTGGCAAGCGCGTTGCGACACTGCAACGCCTGGCGGCTGCGGTGGCAGAAGGCGCGCTCGAACTTCAGGTTCAGGACGGTGCGGACGAACTTGTTCGCAGGCTCTGCATGTTGCCTGGTATCGGCCCGTGGACCGCCGAGTACATTGCATTGAGAGGATTTGGCGAAGCGGACGCCTTTCCGGCCGCCGATCTCGGCCTGCTGAAAGCGCCCTTATGGGGAAGCGAGGGTATAACAGCCAAACAGTTATTGACTCGATCACAGGCATGGCGACCTTGGCGGGCCTACGCTGCGGTACATATCTGGCAGAACTACGGCGTCACGGCAGGACAAACAAGACCGGTCACAAAGGCCGGGCCAGCAGCCTCAACGAGTTAGTGGTTGCTCGCGAATCGCGGCATGACAAGCAACTGGCTGAGGCTCGGCCCGCACAGCTCACAACCTGACCTTGGCAAAGTGCCCCGCCGCAACGAACCACATGATCAGCCCCACTACCGGCAGCAGCACAATAACGAGGCTCCAGATGATCTTTCGCCCCACCTCGATACGGCTACGCCACACCTGAACAATGGCCAGCACATCGCCTACCAGCACTACCACTGCCAGCAGAGCACTCCAGGTTTCCATAGGCTTAGGGTCTCAGGTTCCGGTCGTCGGGACGGTTACCACGCGGCCCCATGATGCCCCAAATGATCAGACCCAGGACCGGCAGGATCACGATCAGCAACACCCACATCGCTTTTTTGCCAGTCGTGGCGTCGCTGCGCAGCACGCTGACGATGGCCCAGACATCCAGTGCCAGAATGAGCAGGCCGAAAATACCGCCGAAGGCATCGGTCATGGCAAGACTCCAATTACAGTGAGTACGTAATTAGGATGCCGGGGCGGTTTGAGGGTTCAGTAAGACGACCCGTTCAATAACGGGCCGGGTCGATCGCGGCAAAGCTTTGGACGGATTCATGACCAGTCAGCTCGCCGCCTTCGCGAGCCAGGCCACAGGTGTGCATGCCGGCCTGACGCGCAGCGTCCAGCTCTTCCACCACATCGGACAGAAACAGAACCTCATCGGCCTGCAGGCCGATCGATCCGGCTATTCGTCGGTAAGACTCAACCTCCCGCTTGTGGCCGCTGCCCGTGTCGAAGTAACCGGAGAACAGTGGAGTCAGATCCCCCGCTTCAGCACATCCGAAAATCAGCTTTTGCGCCTGAATCGATCCGGAGGAATACACATTGAGCGCGTAGCCCTGCTCATGCCAACGATGCAGCGCGTCCACCGCATCCGGGTAGACATGGCCTTTGATTTGACCGGCCCGATAGCCTTCGGCCCAGACCATGCCTTGCAGTGCTTTCAAAGAGGTGGCTTTGCGATCGGCGGCGATCCATTCCAGCAGGATTTCGACGACGCGCTCGATGCTCGCCTCCGGCTCGCCGCTTTCGCTGCGCACGGCCTCGATCTGCGTAGCCACCGCCGGCTCCGCCACATGCTTGCGCACAAACGCTGGCAGGTGCTCGCGGGCATAGGGGAACAGTACGTCGAAGACGAAGCTCACCGCGCTGGTGGTGCCTTCGATATCGGTGAGAATGGCTTTGATCGGCATCTTCAATCCTCCAGGCGCGGGAAGCGACCGGCAATGTCTTCACCGGTAAATTGCGCGACCCAGCCTTCTGGATTGTTGAACAGGCGAATGGCGACGAAGTGCGGATTCTCACCCATGTCGAACCAGTGCCGGGTGCCAGCGGGCACGGAGATCAGATCGTTCTTTTCGCACAGCACGGCGTAGACCTTGTCATCGATATGCAATGTGAAAAGACCCCGCCCAGCAACGAAGAAGCGCACCTCGTCCTCGGCATGACGATGTTCTTCGAGAAACTTGGCCCGCAACTCGGCTTTTTGCGGGTGATCGTTGCTCAGGCTGATGACGTCTACCGTGACGTAGCCCCGCTCGTTCATCAGTCGGTCGATCTGCGGCCGGTAGGCGGCAATCACCTCTTCCGGGCTGGCACCGGCGGCAAGCGGCGCACTGGCCTGCCAGCGTTCGAGGCGCACGCCAACCTCAGCCAATGTGGCGGCGATATCTTCGACATGGGTGAGCACCTTGAGAGGCTGCTCGGGAGCGTTGTCCTGATAGACGCTGAGAATGCTCATGGGGTTGTCTCCGAACCGGGTGCTGTCCCGGCTTCTCATCGGTTATTCGGGCACGCGTTGCGTGCGGTAGAAAGAGCGGCGGTCAGACGCGCTGCAACATGCGCATCTTCAGTTCGCAATCGAACAGGAACTCGAACGCCTCGATCTGGCGCAGCGCGTCGTTCATCTGTGCGCCCCAGGTATAGAGGCCATGCCCACGGATCAGATAACCAGCGCAGTCGGGATGCTCGTCGAGCCAGGGCTGAACACGCGCGGCGAGTCGCTCGATATCCTGATCATTGTCGAAGATCGGCACCAGCACCTGGGATTCATGGGTCGCGATGCCGCTGAACGCCTTCTGCAACTCGTAATCAGCAAAGACCAGCGAATCACTCAGGCAGACGCGCGAAAGCACGGTGGCGTTGACCGAATGCGTATGCAGCACGGCGCCGATTTCCGGCTGCCAGCGATACAGCTGCGTATGCAGCAGGGTTTCCGCCGAGCGCTTCTTGCCCTCCTCCAGGCTGCGCCCGTCCATATCGACAGCCAGCAGATCATCCACCGTCAGCTGACCTTTGTGCTTGCCCGAAACGGTCAGTAGCGCCTCGGCGCTGGTCAGCCGCGCCGAATAGTTACTACTGGTCGCCGGAGACCAACCGCGGCCATAGAGAAAGCGACCCGCGTCGATGATGGCCTGCGACAAGTGTTCACGAGTGGCTGTCATGCCCGGTTCTCCTGCTTAGGGATGGCAATGATAACGGCTGCGGCCAGTGCCGCCAGACTGGCGATGGCGAAGGTCCAGAACGGGCCGAGGCTGGCCCAGCTGTAGCCGGAGTAAAGCGCTCCCAGCGCCCCGCCGACACCCGCAAGCGTCGCGTACAACGCTTGCCCTTGTCCCTGCTGACGGTGGCCGAAGCTGCGCTGAACGAAATGGATCGCCGCCGCATGAAAGCTGCCGAACGTCGCCGCGTGCATCAGCTGTGCGATCAGCAGCACGCCCAGATGATCGGCCAGCGTGCCGAGCAGCAGCCAACGTATCGCCGCCAGCACGAAACTAGCCATCAAGACCTGACGCAACGAAAAGCGCGCCATCAGCGCAGCCATGACCAGAAAAATCAGAATCTCCGCGACCACGCCCAGCGCCCACAACAGGCCGATGGTGCTCCGGCTATAGCCAAGCGACTCAAGATGAATACTTAAAAAAGTGTAGTAAGGCCCGTGACTGACTTGCATCAGTCCAACACAGACAAAGAACGCGAGTACGCCGGGACGGCACAACTGACGAAGGAAGCCACCCTGTTCAGCCAGATCCGGTCGTTGTTCCGGCGCGGCATTGGGCACCCAGACACTGGCGATGAAGATGCCGACCATGACCACCATCACCGCCACGGGGTAAATATCCAGGGTCAGACGCTCGAACAGTGCACCAAGCCCCACCACCGCCGCGATGAAGCCGATGCTGCCCCACAAACGGATCTGACTGTAGCGCGATGCCTGATCACGAAGATGCGCGAGCGTGATGACTTCGAACTGCGGTAGCACGGCATGCCAGAAGAACGCATGCAGCGCCATGACCAGCGCGAGCCAAGCGTAGCTCTTGCCGAAGAAGATCAGACCAAACGACAGCAGCGTGCAGAGCGCGCCAATGCGAACGATGGCCAGACGCTGGCCGGTGACATCGCCCAGCCAGCCCCAGAGATTCGGCGCCAGGCAGCGCATCAACATCGGAATGGCGACCAGCTCACCAATGCGCTCGGCGCTGAACCCCAGGTGATCGAAATACAGCCCGAGAAACGGCGCGGCGGAGCCGAGCAAGGCGAAATAGAAGAAATAGAAGCTGGAGAGGCGCCAGTAAGGAAGAGAAGCAGTCATAAGCGGCAAACTTCAAGCGTCAAGACACAAGCACAAGCCAGGACGCTACCTTTACTGCCTTCTCGCTTGCAGCTTGAAGCTTGTGGCTTGCAGCTCAAAGCTGTTTCAACACCGGAGTCGTTACCCGCACATCGGCATTCTGCCCGCGATGACGCAACAGATGGTCCAGCAGGACGATGGCCATCATCGCTTCGGCGATGGGCGTGGCGCGAATGCCGACGCAAGGGTCGTGACGGCCTTTGGTGATGACATCGACCGGATTGCCGTCGATGTCGATCGAGCAACCCGGCGTGGTGATGCTGGACGTCGGCTTGAGCGCCAGATGGGCGATGATCGGCTGGCCGCTGGAGATTCCACCCAGCACGCCGCCGGCGTTGTTGGAAAGGAAGCCCTCAGGGGTCAGCTCGTCACGGTGCTCGGTGCCACGCTGGGAAACACTGGCGAAACCGGCACCGATCTCCACACCCTTGACGGCGTTGATGCTCATCAGTGCATGAGCCAGATCGGCATCCAGACGGTCGAAGATCGGCTCGCCCAGGCCTGGCGGTACGCCCTCGGCAACGACGGAAATCTTTGCGCCGACCGAATCCTGATCGCGACGCAGTTGATCCATATAAGCGTCGAGCTCCGGTACCTTGCCTGGATCGGGGCTGAAGAAGGCGTTCTGCTCGACGCTGTCCCAGGTCTTGAAGGGGATCTCGATCGGACCTAGCTGACTCATGTAGCCGCGCACCTCAATGCCGAGAGTCGCCAGGTATTTCTTGGCGATGGCGCCGGCCGCTACGCGCATCGCGGTTTCACGCGCCGAGCTGCGACCACCGCCGCGGTAATCACGTAGCCCATACTTGTGGTGGTAGCTGTAGTCGGCGTGGGCCGGGCGGAACTGATCCTTGATCGCCGAGTAGTCCTTGGACTTCTGGTCGGTATTGCGGATCAGCAGGCCGATCGGACAACCGGTGGTGCGTCCTTCGAACACGCCAGAGAGAATCTCGACCTCGTCGGCTTCCTGTCGCTGGGTCGTGTGCCGGCTGGTGCCGGGCTTGCGTCGATCAAGGTCGCGTTGAAGGTCGGCGACGGTTAATTCCAGCCCCGGCGGGCAACCATCGACGATTGCGACCAGCGCAGGACCGTGACTTTCACCAGCTGTGGTGACGGTGAACAGCTTGCCGTATGTGTTGCCGGACATGCAGGGCGCTCCGCGATCGACCTAAACAGGGGGCGGGAGTATACCCGAGCCGCCGCAGGTTTCACCGCTTCGGTGACTGCGCGTATGGTTGGCAGGCGAACCAAGTGCTTCGCATCGCATCCAACCCGCTTCGCCGATGGTTGACCCCTACTCATGCGCACGCTCTTGCTGTTTGTCCTTCTCGCCATGCTTGCTCCACATATCCAAGCTCAGACGCTGCTGAATCAGGCCGTTACGGTGCAAGTACCGGAAGGTCGTCTACATGGCACTCTGCTGCTTCCCAAAAGCGCCGAACCTATACCGGTCGCGCTGCTGATTGCCGGATCGGGCCCCACCGACCGCAACGGCAACAGCCCAATGGGCCACAACGACAGCCTCAAGCGGCTGGCACAGGCGCTGGCCAAGCGCGGCATTGCCAGCCTGCGCTATGACAAACGGGGCGTTGGGCAAAGCCTTGCAGTCGCTCCAGACGAAAGGCAACTGCACGTGGAGCGCTACGCCGCTGACGCGGTGGCCTGGGCACAGATGTTGAAAGCCGACCCGCGCTTCTCTGCTGTCGTGCTGGTCGGGCACAGCGAGGGCGCGCTGATCGCCAGCCTGGCCACGCCTGTCGCCAAGCCCGGCGCGCTAATCAGCATTGCCGGCAGCGGCCGCCCAATCGACTTGCTGCTGCGTGAGCAACTCCAGGGCCGCCTGCCGCCAGCGCTACTGGCAACCGCGCATTACCTGATCGACGAACTCAAGGCGGGACGAGTGCATGAGCAAGTGCCTGATGCGCTACAGATCCTGTTTCGTCCAAGCGTGCAGCCTTATCTGATTTCCCTGTTCGGTAAAGACCCGGCAGAGGCCTTCGCCAGCACGACCGTGCCGGCCCTGATCATCCAGGGCACCCATGACATCCAGGTCGAGCAGGAAGATGCCGAAGCCTTGCAGCGCGCCCGAGGAGACGCCGAGCTGGCACTGATTGAGGGGATGAACCACGTACTGCGCATCGTGCCGATGGATCGCAACGAACAGACCGCCTCCTACAACCAACCCGAGTTGCCGATCGCCTATGCGCTGACGGAGCGGATCAGCCAATTTCTGCGCAGGAATGGCTTATTGCCAGCCTCCAGCTAGCCGAACGTCGGCCGATACGCTCTTTGCCCACGCAACGACTCGCTCCTGGAGCCCATGGACGCCGACATGACCGACAGCTCGCCTTCCGCTAACGGCAGCGAGGCCCAAACGCCTGAAACAACGCCGCAGCCGCATCCCTGGGCGGAGCTCGCCCCGGATCGTTTTCGACTACTGCGCCTGGCGCCACTTCCGACCGATCGGGATACCGGTGCGCGGCCGTTGAGGTTCGTTGAACTGGCTCAAGTCGAACGGCATACACCGCAGCAGAGTTTACTGAAGCTGTTCGTGCGGCTACCGGGCCAGGTTTTGCCGAAGAAGCACAATGCACTGGAAGTCTGGGCGGATCATCGTGCCAAGGAGCTGCGCTTTGGCCCCGACTCCGGCCTGCATATGCAGCCAGTCAATCGAGGCCTCGGACGCTTTCTGCTGGCGCAGGGTGCACTTTGGGCTCAGAAGCGCTGGGCACACTATCTGGTCGAAGGCGGCGCCCTTTCCGCTGCGGACATAACCGGCGAAGACATGCGCTTGCGCCGCGACCAATGCCTGCTGAGTCAAGGCTTCGATGTGCTCTATCCGGAGCCCAGCAAACTCAAGGCGACCTATAGCGCGTCTCGTGTCAGCTCACTGCGCCCCGACTGGAACCTGGAGAAAGTCCAGATCATCGACCTGAAGGATGCTGCCGCGATGCTGGAGCAGGCCGATCAGAATCTGCTGGAGCAGGAAAACAAGATCCGAGACCTGCAGGAGCGGCTGAACAAATTCCGCCGGGAAGATGGCACGCTCAGATTCACCATTGCCTGCCTGATCGCCTTCTCACTGTTCCAGGCGGGGTTGCTGATCTGGATTGCGACTCGCTGAGTCCCGTGCCGCCCCACATCGCAGCGCTGCTTTCTAGCCTTTGAGGCGAGCGCGAAACAATGCCTGATGCTCGCGGCATTGGCTGGCGGCAAGCAGAAATACGCCATGCCCGCCTTCGCTGAATTCCAGCCAGGTAAAGGTCACCTCGGGGTAAAGCGCCTCGACATGCACCTGGCTGTTACCTACCTCGATAACCAGGGTGCCGGTTTCGGTCAGGTGATCAGCCGCCTCGGCCAGCATGCGCCGCACCAGGTCCAGCCCATCATCCCCACAGGCTAGCCCCAGGGCCGGCTCGTGATGGTATTCGTCCGGCATGTCGGCGAAGTCTTCCGCATCCACATACGGAGGGTTGGAGACGATCAGATCGAAGCGCTGGCCGGGCAACCCGTCGAAGCCATCGCTCTGCACGGTGTAGACCCGATCCTCCACGCCATGATGCTCGATATTGCGATTCGCCACTTCGAGCGCCTCGAACGACAGGTCGGCCAGTACCACTTCGGCATCGAGAAACTCATAAGCGCAGGCAATTCCGATACAACCGGAGCCGGTGCACAGATCGAGAATCCGAGCGGGGGGCTGCGCCAGCCAGGGTTCGAAGCGGCGATCAATCAGTTGCCCGATTGGCGAACGCGGAATCAACACGCGCTCGTCGACGATGAACGGCAGCCCGCAGAACCAGGCTTGCCCCAGCAGGTAGGCGGTGGGCACACGCTGCTCGATTCGACGATGCAGCAGGTTTTGCAAATGCTGCCGCTCATCGTCTTCCAGCCGGCAGTCGAGATAGCTGTCAGCCATTTCCCAGGGCAGATGCAGGGCACCAAGCACCAGCTGACGCGCTTCATCCCAGGCATTGTCCGTGCCGTGACCGAAGAACAGCTGTTCGGCCTGGAAGCGGCTGACGGCCCAGCGAATGTAATCGCGCAAGGTGCGCAATTGGGACGGCGAAGCGGTCACGGCAGCATCTCCTTCTGAAAAGCGCGAGAGTTTAGCCGATGGCTTCGCGACTTTCTCAAATCGTATAGAAGGATCATGGGTCTATTGCAGGATTGCGCAACTCCGCTGGCGAAATCATCATCTTGGGCAGTTCACATATCGGTCATCTAGCGCCACAATCAGGCCCCTCTCAAAACAAGGAGTCAGTGATGTCCAAGCCACAGACCATGCTTCAGCTCAGTGGCCGCAGTTATGCACCGGCGACTCTGGCTAACGCGACCGTTGTGGTCATTGACGCTCAGGAAGAATATCGGACAGGGACTCTTGCGCTACCGAACCTGAGCTCAGCGCTGGAGGAAATCAAGAGCCTGGTCAGCGCTGCGCGCGCCGCCGGTGCACCCGTCGTGCATGTTCATCACCTGGGTATTCCAGGCGGGCTGTTCGACCCGCAGGGCCTACGCGGCCAGATCATGCCGGAAGCCGCGCCGCTCCCCGGCGAAACCGTGATCGGCAAGACCCTGCCCAACGCCTTCGCCGGCACTGAATTGCACGAGCTGTTGCAGCAGCATGGCCGCCTCGACCTCATCGTCTGCGGCTTCATGACTCACTCCAGCGTGAGCACCACGGTTCGCGCGGCGAAAGACTATGGGTACCGCTGTACCCTCGTTGATAAAGCCTGCGCCACCCGCGATCTGCCAATGGGAGACGGTGTGCTCGAGGCGGCGCAGGTACATCGCATGGAAATGACCATTCTCGCGGACAACTTCGCTGTTTGCGTGGCTGACGTAGGAGCACTGGCGTAATCGTTCGCGCCGTAAGCGTTACCTGACCGCGAATAAAACTGACCGGGCTGCCCCGGTCATAGCCTGTTCTGACGAGGTAACCGGAATGAAACGAACCGATGGATTCGATGCACGCCGACTTCGCCCTCGCGAGCAACGGAGCTGGGGCGCACGCCTCGGCGCAATGCTGGGCCTGCTGTTGAGCATCCTCGGTGTGCTTCTGGCGGGATCTGGTGCGGCGTCCCTGTTCGGCAGCCATGCAGCCTTCGCCAACATGGCGTTCGAATATGAAGAAGCAGTGACGCTATTGGTGCTTGGCCTGGCTTTGCTGGTTATCGGTCTGCTCATCCGACACCGCGTGCGTCGCCGGTTGCGTGAACCCGGCGGGCTGAGCCTGTCCCCTGGACTGAAGAAGAAGCGCTGACCTCTGCGCTTCGAGCAGGTTGAAAGCGGAGGCTTTCGGGTAAGATCGCCTGCAACGCGGAGGCCCCATGCAAGACGACGACTTTTCCCTGTTCAAATCAGCCGTTCATGGCGTCAAGCCAATCAAACACGACCGCGCCGACACCGGCAAACCACGCAGCAACAAGGCGCAGATCGCCACTCGACGCGCAAACGCAGTCATCAGCGACAGCGAAATCCGCATCGATGGGCTTTCCGATCAGTTCGTCATCGATGTCGCAGCGGAAGACGAGCTGTATTGGGCACGCGACGGTGTGCAAGACAGCCAGATGCGCAAGCTCAAAGCCGGCCAGATCCCCTTCGAAGGCAGCCTGGATCTGCATGGGCTGAGCGTCGAAAAGGCGCGCGAGCTGCTCTGGGATTTCCTTGCCGAAGCCAGCAAGTTCGAAATTCGCTGCGTGCGAGTCACCCACGGTAAGGCCGCACGCGTCGACGGCAAACGTCCAATGATCAAGAGCCACGTCAATACCTGGCTGCGTCAACATGACCGAGTGCTTGGCTTTTCTTCATGCCTGCCGAGACATGGCGGCACCGGGGCGGTTTACGTGATGCTCAAACGCACCATGCTCGAGGGGAGAGATGAATAGCATCTCCAAGCTGACGAGACCAAACGAGCCCTCAGGCTCTTGTTGCGGCTCATAGCGTACAGCTTGCTGTTTTCCCCTTGCCAGCGCGGCGGGTGCACCCTACCCTTCGCGCTTGCGCTCACACGAAGCCCGACAGGTAGCTCAATGTCACTGGAACAACATTACACCGAGATCCTTGGCCAGCTCGGAGAAGACGTCACCCGCGAGGGATTGCTCGATACGCCCAAGCGCGCCGCCAAAGCCATGCAGTATCTATGCAAGGGCTACCAGCAGACGCTGGAAGATGTCACCAACGGCGCGCTGTTCAGCTCCGACAACAGCGAAATGGTGCTGGTAAAGAATATCGAGCTGTACTCCTTGTGCGAACACCACATGCTCCCCTTCATCGGCAAGGCCCATGTTGCCTACCTGCCCAACGGCAAAGTACTGGGACTGTCGAAGGTAGCGCGTATCGTCGAGATGTACGCTCGCCGGTTGCAGATTCAAGAGAACCTCACCCGCGAAATTGCCGAGGCGGTCCAGAAGGTCACCGGCGCATGGGGCGTGGCTGTTGTTATTGAAGCCCAGCACATGTGCATGATGATGCGCGGCGTCGAGAAGCAGAACTCCTCAATGGTTACCTCGGTCATGCTCGGACAGTTCCGGGAAAACGCCGCCACCCGCAGCGAATTTCTCGGGTTGGTCAGATAGGAGAAATGAGGCTGGGCTGGCTTCATGCTTTCTTTGCTGCTTGAGACTTGCAGCGCGCAGCTGCTTTCTCGCCCAGCCTCAAGCCTCCAGCCTCTTTCTCGTCTTCCTTAGTCGAACATCCCGACGTGCCGAGGATGGCTGGCAACCCGCTGTAGCCACGCGCAGATTGCTGGGTATTTCTCCAGTTTGAATCCTCCCTCTTCCGCTACGTGCGTATAGGCATACAGCGCGATGTCCGCAATTGAGTAGTGATCGCTAACAAGGTATGGCGTGCGCAGTAGCTGTTGCTCCATGACGTCCAGCGCGTGGTAGCCGTCCAGTTGCTTGGCAGCATATTCATCGAGACGATCAGGCAAACCCAGATATACCTTAATGAATCGCGCCACGGCAATGAACGGCTCGTGACTGTATTGCTCGAAGAACTGCCACTGCAGCACTTGGGTGCGCAAGCGCGCATCCTTGGGCAGGAACTCGGTTCCCTCCGCAAGAAAATTGAGAATCGCATTCGACTCCCATAGACAGGAACCGTCTTCCAATTCGAGCACGGGAATCTTGCCGTTAGGATTCTTTTTCAGAAACCATCCTTCACGGCTTTCGCCACGGAGGATATCTACCGGTATCCACTCGTAATCCCGCCCGAGCAGATGCAATATCAGCTTCACCTTGTAGCAATTGCCAGACCGATAGTCGCCATAAACCTTGTACGCCATATCTCTTCTCCATGCGGCAGCGCAAGCACCGCTAAATGAAACTACGCCGCATCGACCATTTCGGCACTCCGAATGACGCTCGCCAGCCGGCGAACGCCCTCAGCCAGCCGCTCCGGCGCGACGTGGCTGAAATTAAGCCGCAGGTATCCTGGATTCTGCTCCGGGTCGACGAAGAACGGCTCGCCGGGCATGAATACCACGTCCTGCGCCAACGCCGAATCGAGCAGGGTTCGCGTATCTACCGGACGCTTCAGCTGCAACCAGAAGAACAGCCCACCCTGCGGGAGCTGCCAGTCGGCAAGATCGCCAAAATGAGCCTCCAGCGCAGCCTGCATCGCATCACGGCGTAGGCGATAAAAACGTCGTAGCTCGACCAGGTGCGACTGATATTGCTCGCTTCCCAGCCATTGCAACGCCTGCCACTGGCCGATGCGATTGGTATGCAGGTCGGCTGACTGCTTCAGCCGAAGCAGATACGGAAACAGATCAGGAGTCGCGATCAGATAGCCGACCCGTAGCCCCGGCAGCAGCGTTTTGGAGACCGTACCGGTGTAGATCCAGCTTGCCCTGTGCATGCGGCTGACGATGGGTTTGGCGCTACCTTCGTCGAAAACCAACTCTCGATAAGGCTCGTCCTCGATCAGAGTGACGTTGAATTCATCGAGCAGCGCCGCGACAGCGTCGCGTTTTTCTTCGCTGTAGCGCACCGCTGAAGGGTTCTGAAAGGTTGGAATGAGGTAGGCGAAAGCCGGTTTGTGTTGCTCCAGCCGTTGGCGTAGCGCAGCGAGGTGCGGCCCGTCAGCTTCCTGCGGTACCGCCAGGCAGTCCGCACCGAATAGTTGGAAAGCCTGCAACGCCGCCAGATAGGTCGGCGCCTCCAGCAACACTTCGGTACCTCGATCGATGAACAGCTTCGATGCCAGATCCAGCGTCTGCTGGGAGCCGCTGACGATGAGAACCTGACTGGCCGAACAGTCGACACCGAGTGAACGCGCTTCGGCGGCAATGGCCTCGCGCAGCGCCGGCTCTCCCTCGCTCATACCGTACTGCCCCATGGTCGCCGGCATCTGCGCCCATTCCACCTTCGGCAGCATCGATTCGGCCGGCAACCCACCGGCAAAGGACATCACCTCGGGACGCTGCGCAGCGGCGAGAATTTCACGGATCAGCGAGCTTTTCAGGCGGTCGACGCGTTCGGAAAAGACCATGGGGCACCAGATGCATTAAGGGGAAAATTAAGTCAAACTACCTGACCGAAATTACGCTTACGCCCCCGAATACGTCAATATGGCTGACCTAAAAAAAAGCACAATCCAGCGCCAGATCATGGAAAGTTTCTTCCTTGGCTATCAGGCCTTCACAGCCAAGCCGGACGAAATGCTCGCGCGCCGCGGACTTTCTCGGGTCCATCACCGCATTCTTTTCTTCATCGCAAGCTATCCCGACCTCAGCGTCAAGGAGCTGCTCGGCTACCTCGGCGTGAGCAAACAGGCACTGAATATCCCGCTACGGCAGCTCATCGAGATGCATTTGGTGGAAAGCAGAACCGCGGAGGACGACAAGCGCAAGCGCGTACTGCGCTTCACAGCAGAAGGCGCCAAGCTGGAACAGTTACTTAGACGAGAGCAGGTACGGCTACTCGAACGAGCGTTCAAACAGGCGGGCGATGACGCCGTATCCGGCTGGCTTGCAGTGAACCAGACGCTGGCGACCGGCACCAATCGACATTAAGCAACCTTGGGCGCACAGATGCGCCTGAAGGTTTTTGACGCGATCTCCAGCTTATTCGAAGCACAAAAAAGGGCGACCGAAGTCGCCCTTTTTTATGGATTGCAGAACTTAGTTCTGGTTTTCCATCTGTGCGCGGATCAGATCACCAATGGTGGTCGGACCAGCGGCTGGCTCTACGTCCTGCTTGGTACGCAGTTCCTTCATCGCGTCTTTCTCGTCCTCGACGTCTTTCGACTTGATGGACAGGCTGATGACGCGGCTCTTGCGGTCGATGCTGATGATCTTGGCTTCGACTTCATCGCCTTCCTTCAGCACGTTGCGCGCGTCTTCAACGCGGTCACGGCTGATTTCGGACGCCTTCAGAGTTGCTTCGATATCGTTGCCCAGATCGATGATGGCGCCTTTGGCGTCAACTTCTTTCACGGTGCCACGAACGATGCTGCCCTTGTCGTTGACGGCGGCGTAGTTGGAGAACGGATCGTCTTCCAGCTGCTTGATGCCCAGGGAGATGCGCTCGCGCTCCGGATCGACCGACAGGATGACGGTATCCAGCTCGTCGCCCTTCTTGAAGCGACGCACGGCTTCTTCGCCAGCTTCGTTCCAGGAAATGTCGGACAGGTGAACCAGACCGTCGATACCGCCGTCCAGACCAATGAAGATACCGAAATCGGTGATCGACTTGATGGTGCCGGAGATGCGATCGCCCTTGTTGAACTGGCCAGAGAAGTCTTCCCATGGGTTGGACTTGCACTGCTTGATGCCCAAGGAAATACGACGACGCTCTTCGTCGATGTCCAGAACCATGACTTCCACTTCGTCGCCGACCTGTACAACCTTCGACGGGTGGATGTTCTTGTTGGTCCAGTCCATTTCGGAAACGTGCACCAGGCCTTCGACACCCTCTTCCAGCTCGGCGAAGCAGCCGTAATCGGTCAGGTTGGTGACCTTGGCAACAACGCGAGTGTTCTCCGGGTAACGAGCCTTGATGGCAACCCATGGGTCTTCGCCCAGCTGCTTCAAGCCCAGGGAGACGCGGTTGCGCTCGCGGTCGAACTTCAGCACCTTGACGTCGATCTCGTCGCCAACATTGACGATCTCGGAAGGATGCTTGATGCGCTTCCAGGCCATGTCGGTGATGTGCAGCAGGCCGTCGACACCACCCAGGTCCACGAACGCGCCGTAGTCGGTGAGGTTCTTGACGATACCCTTGACCTGCTGGCCTTCCTGCAGCGATTCCAGCAGAGCTTCACGCTCGGCGCTGTTCTCGGCTTCCAGGACGCTACGACGGGAAACGACAACGTTGTTGCGCTTCTGGTCCAGCTTGATGACCTTGAACTCGAGTTCCTTGCCTTCCAGGTGAGTGGTATCACGCACTGGACGAACGTCAACCAGGGAACCTGGCAGGAACGCACGGATGCCGTTAACGTCGACCGTGAAGCCGCCCTTAACCTTACCGTTAATAACGCCCTTGACCACTTCCTCAGCTGCGAAAGCCGCTTCCAGAACAATCCAGCACTCGGCACGCTTAGCTTTCTCGCGGGACAGCTTGGTTTCACCGAAGCCATCTTCAACCGCGTCCAGCGCCACGTGAACTTCGTCACCCACGCTGATGGTCAGCTCGCCCTGCTCGTTGTAGAACTGCTCGACCGGGATGACGCCCTCGGACTTCAGACCGGCATGGACAGTGACCCAGTCACCATCGATGTCGACCACGATGCCGGTGATGATGGCGCCCGGCTGCATGTCGAGGGATTTCAGGCTTTCTTCAAAAAGTTCTGCAAAGCTTTCGCTCATGTTTATTCCTGCTGTTTTCGGGCGAGGATCCGCCCTATCTCCACGCCCCAGATAACGTGGGTTCATTCATATAAAAAAAGGCCTGCGGGACTGGATCTGGTCTCCCACATGCCTCCTTGTTAACAGCTCTCGAAACGAGAACCGTCGGACCGCACCTCGGCGGTCGCTCTTCAGGCGAAATCGCCTTTGGCGACTTCGCTCAGAATCTGTCCTAGCACCTGCTCGACGGAAAGATCGGTAGAGTCCAGCTGTACCGCATCGTCTGCCGGCTTCAGCGGAGCCACTTCACGTTGGGTATCACGCTCATCGCGCACCCGTATCTCATCGAGAAGACTCGCGAGATTAACATCATCACCCTTGGCCTTCAACTGCAGGAAGCGCCGACGTGCCCTTTCCTCGGCACTGGCGGTGAGAAAAATCTTCAGCGGAGCGTCCGGAAAGACCACGGTCCCCATGTCTCGCCCATCCGCGACGAGCCCGGGCGGCTCACGAAAGGCCTTTTGACGCTGCAAGAGTGCATCTCGAACGACCGGTAGTGCGGCCACTTGGGACGCACCCGCACCGACCTGCTCGTTGCGAATCGCGCTGGTGACGTCCTCCCCTTCGAGAATGATCTGCATACCATGGCCGTCCCCAGCTCCGAACTGGACGTCAAGATGAGCCGCGAGCAGCTTCAGCGCTTCTTCATTGGTCAAATCGACCCCGTGGTTGCGGGCTGCGAAGGCAAGCAGGCGATAAAGTGCCCCGGAATCAAGAAAATTCCATCCCAGCTTTGCAGCCAGCAGCGCCGCCACCGTGCCCTTGCCGGACCCGCTAGGGCCGTCAATGGTTATGACCGGAACCTGTCTGATCATGAATCAGCCTCCACAGTCACCCGCATTCCGGCCCGTTCGGCCAGCGCCAGGAAGTTCGGGAACGAAGTGGCGACGTTAGCGCAATCGTGGATGCGTATCGCAGCACCGGCACGAAGCGCAGCGACACTGAAAGACATCGCAATTCGATGATCGCCGTGCGCCCAGACCTCGCCACCACCGAAGGCAGCGCCGCCTTCGATGATAATCCCATCCGGGGTCGGTGTAGCCTGCACGCCGAGCGCTTGCAGACCATCGGCCATCACCTGAATGCGGTCGGACTCCTTGACTCGCAACTCTTCGGCACCACGCAAGGTCGTCCGGCCCTCGGCACAAGCCGCTGCGACAAACAGCACCGGGAACTCATCGATGGCGAGCGGGACGAGGTTCTCCGGTATCTCGATACCCTTGAGCTGAACGGCACGCACCCGTATATCCGCAACCGGCTCGCCGCCTACTTCACGCTGGTTGGTCAATTCGATATCGGCACCCATCAGCTTGAGAATGTCGATGACGCCGGTACGCGTCGGGTTTATCCCAACGTGTTCGAGGGTGATGTCCGAACCTTCTGCAATACTGGCAGCGACCATGAAGAAGGCGGCGGAAGAAATATCCGCAGGCACTTCGATCTGCGTGGCGTGCAGTTTGTGGCCAGATTCGACAGCAGCGGTGCTGCCCTCCACCATAACCGGATAACCGAAGCCCTGGAGCATCCGCTCGGTATGGTCACGGGTGGGCGCCGGCTCGGTCACGGAGGTCCGCCCGGCCGCATAAAGCCCCGCCAGCAACAGGCAGGACTTAACCTGAGCACTGGCCATCGGCATGTCGTAATTCATCCCGGAGAGCTTCTGCCCACCGCGAATGGTCAGCGGCGGACGCCCCTCGGCGGCCGTCTCGATCACTGCACCCATATCACGCAGGGGCTTTGCGACGCGATTCATCGGGCGCTTGGACAGAGAAGCATCACCGGTCAGCGTGGTGTCGAACGGCTGCGCCGCCAACAAGCCGGACAGCAGACGCATCGAGGTCCCGGAATTACCGAGATAGATCGGGCCTGGCGGAGCCTTCAAGCCATGCAGGCCGACGCCATGGACGGTCACGCGTCCCTGATTCGGCCCCTCGATCACCACACCCATGTCGCGGAATGCCTGAATGGTTGCCAGGGCATCCTCGCCCTCGAGAAACCCTTCCACTTCGGTGATTCCATCGGCAAGCGAGCCGAGCATGATCGACCGGTGGGAAATGGATTTGTCGCCTGGTACTCGAAGTGTGCCGCTAAGGCTGCCGCCAGGATTGGCGAGGAAGATCAGATCTTTGGAATGCATAACGTCCACATAGGCTCTGCGAGCCAGTATTTTGCTGAAATGTTCCCGGGCAGCCCTGGCGCGCGTGAACACGCCCAACAACGTATGCCCGTCTCCTTCATCGACCGCGGCGCGTAGCGCATCGAGGTCGGCACGAAAATCATCGAGGGTATGCAGCACCGCCTCGCGATTGGCGAGAAAGATATCGTGCCACATGACCGGATCACTGCCTGCTATACGGGTGAAATCACGAAACCCGCCTGCCGCATAACGGAAAATCTCGAGATTCTCGTTGCGTTTGGCCAGCGAATCCACCAGACCAAACGCCAACAGGTGAGGTAAGTGGCTGGTCGCTGCGAGCACTTCGTCATGATGTTGAACATTCATATGCTCAACATCGGCGCCCAATGCCCGCCACAAGGCATCGACAAGCGCCAGCGCGTCAGAATCCGTGCCCTCCAGCGGTGTAAGAATCACCTTGTGGCGACGAAAAAGCGTGCTTTGGGCAGCGGTAACGCCGCTCTGTTCCGAACCTGCTATCGGATGGCCCGGCACGAAACGCGGCGGCACCCGCCCGAACCGCTCACGAGCACAACGCACCACGTTGCCCTTGGCGCTGCCAACATCGGTCAGCACCGCACTTCCGAGATCGAGCATTGCAAGCTCCGCCAGCAGACGCTCCATCGCCAGGATCGGGACGGCCAGCTGAATCACATCCGCGCCTTGGCAAGCGTCCGCAAGGTTGTCTGCGCAGCGATCCACCACGCCAAGTTCGACGGCAAGCTCGCGAGAACGGGCATCGAGATCGAAGCCGACCACCTCGCCACACAACCCACGCTCACGCAGCCCTTTGGCGAACGAGCCACCGATCAGTCCAAGACCGATAACGACCAGACGACCTACCTGGGGTACGTCGGCGCTCGTCGATCCAGTGCCGCGACTCAACGCCCGAGAGCCTTGCGCAGGACGTCGAGAAACCGTGCATTCTCGGCTTCGGTTCCGATCGACACACGAAGAAAGGTTGGCATTCCATAGCCAGCCATAGGTCGAACGATGACGCCATCGCGCAGCAACGCCTGGTTGATCGGCGAGGCGTCACGGCCAAAATCAACCGCGATGAAGTTCCCCCTGGACGGTATCCAGTCCAGCCCCAGCTGTTTGAAGCCCGTCTCGAGCTGCTGCATACCAGCGCTATTACACGCCCTGCTTTGAGACAGATATTCGGCATCGTCAAGCGCGGCGCAGGCGGCTGCAAGGGCGAGACTGTTAACGTTGAACGGCTGACGGACACGATTCAGCACATCGGCAATCCGCTCCGAACAGATTGCATAACCCACGCGCAACGCAGCCAGGCCGTAGGCCTTGGAGAAGGTGCGGGACACCAGCAAGTTGGGATGCGAAGCCAGAAAGGTCAATCCATCCGGCAGCTCGCCACCCTCTGCGTATTCAATATAAGCCTCATCCAGCACAACCAGAACGTGCGTCGGAACACTGGCGAGGAAGCTGTCGAGCGCGTCGGCATCGAACCAGGTGCCAGTCGGGTTATTGGGGTTGGCGATGAAGACCACACGGGTGTTCTCATCGATAGCCGCCTGCATGGCGTCGAGATCGTGCCCCCAGCGCTTGGCCGGGACAGCCCTCGCCTGCGCGCCGACGGCCTGGGTAGCAATCGGATAGACCGCAAAAGCGTGCTCGCTGAATACCGCATTGAGCCCGGGTGCGAGGTAAGCACGCGCAACCAGCTCGAGGATATCGTTGGAGCCGTTGCCGAGCGTGACCTGATCAAGCTCGACGCCGTATCGCTCGGCCAGTTTCTGCTTGAGCACGAAACCGTTGCCGTCGGGATAGCGGGTCAATTCGTCGAGCTGCGCTCTGATCGCAGTGATGACGTTCGGACTGGGACCCAGCGGATTTTCATTGCTGGCCAGCTTGACGATGGTCTGTGGATCGAGATCAAGCTCCCGAGCCAGCTCGTCCACGGGCTTGCCGGGCACGTAGGGCGACAGCTTCTGCACGCCTGGCTGCGCCAGGGCGAGGAAATCACAGGACATATTCAGCTCCGCTGAAGCTGAAAACTTGAAACTTGAAGCTTGAAGCTTGAAGCAATCCGCATTGCCCAAAGTTCCAGCTTCCAGCTTCCGGCTTCCAGCTGCTTATTAAAGTACCGCCTTGGGATACGACCCCAACACCTTCAACGCCACCGCTTCACGACCGATCTTCTCCAGAACGTCCTTGATCAGCGGGTCCTGGTGGTGGCCGATGCAGTCGATGAAAAATACATAGGTCCATTTACCGCTGCGCGAAGGGCGGGTTTCGATCCGCGTAAGATCGATGCCGTTGGAATGGAATGGCATCAACAGTTCATGTAGCGCGCCAGGTTTGTTGCGCATGGAAACGATGATTGAGGTTTTGTCGTCACCGGTAGGCGGTACTTCCTGGCTACCGATGATCAGGAAGCGCGTGGAGTTGTCCGGACGGTCTTCGATCTTTTCGGCAATCTTGCTCAGGCCGTAAAGCTGAGCGGCCATGTCACCGGCGATCGCTGCGGAGTTCCACTCGCTCTTCACGCGCTTGGCCGCATCAGCATTACTGGAAACTGCTACGCGTTCGACGTTCGGATAATGGGCATCCAGCCATTTGCGACATTGCGCCAGCGACTGCGCATGGGAATAGATGCGGGTGATGCGGTCGGTCTTGGTCGTCTCACCCACCAGCAAGTGATGGTGAATACGCAGCTCGACCTCGCCGCAGATGACGATGTCATGCTCGAGGAAGCTATCCAGCGTATGGTTGACGGCGCCTTCGGTGGAGTTTTCCACCGGCACCACGCCGAAGTTCACCGCACCGGCAACCACTTCTCGGAAAACTTCGTCGATGGCCGCCATCGGCTTACTAACCACCGAGTGACCAAAATGCTTGAGCGCCGCCGCCTGCGAGAAGGTACCTTCAGGGCCGAGATAGGCGACCCGCAGCGGCTGCTCCAGTGCCAGGCATGAGGACATGATTTCGCGAAACAGGCGCGCCATCTCCTCGTTGTCCAGCGGGCCTTTGTTCAGCTCCATGATGTGCTTGAGCACCCAGGCTTCGCGCTCGGGACGATAGAACACCGCTTCCTCGCCTTCGGCCAGCGAAGCCGTTTTGACACGGGCCACGTCCTGGGCGCAACGGGCGCGCTCGCTGATCAGCTCGAGAATCCGCTCGTCGAGACTGTCGATGCGAACGCGTAGCGCCTTCAGCCGGTCGGCATCACTCATCAGCCGTGCTCCTTCTCGAATTCGCGCATGTAGGCGACGAGCGCCTCCACGGCGTCCAGCCCGACTGCATTGTAGATAGAGGCACGCATACCGCCGACCGAGCGATGACCTTTCAAGTTGAGCAGGCCGCGCGCATCGGCCCCTGCCAGAAAGGCCTTGTCGAGTTTTTCATCGGCCAGCCTGAACGGCACGTTCATCCAAGAGCGAGCGTTGCTGGCAATCGGGTTGGAATAGAAGTCGCTGGAGTCGATCACGCCGTAAAGCAGGTCTTTCTTGGCGCGATTGCGCTGTTCCATCGCTTCGACACCTCCCTGCTCCTTCAGCCACTCGAACACCAGGCCGGAGAGATACCAGGAAAACGTTGCCGGCGTGTTGTACATGGAACCGTTGTCGGCTGCGATCTTGTAATCGAGCATGGTCGGGCAACTGGAACGCGCGCGACCGACCAGATCCTCGCGAACGATCACTACCACCAGACCCGACGGGCCGATGTTTTTCTGCGCCCCGGCGTAAATCAGACCGAATTTCGACACATCGATGGGGCGCGACAGAATGTCCGAAGACATGTCGACCACCAACGGCGTGCTACCCAGTTCAGGCGTCCAGTCGAACTGCAGTCCGCCGATGGTTTCGTTACTGGCGTAATGCAGATAGGCCGCGTTGTCGCTGAGCACCCACTCGTTCTGCCCCGGAATCGCGAAGTAGTCGTAGGGTTTGGCGCTGGCAGCGACATTGATATGACCAAAGCGTTTGGCCTCTTCGATACTCTTGCGCGACCAGATACCCGTATCGATGTAATCGGCGACGCCATCGTCCGGTAACAGATTCAACGGGATTTCGGCGAATTGCTGGCTGGCGCCACCCTGCAGAAACAACACCTTGTAGTTGGTGGGAATGTTCAGCAAATCGCGCAGATCCTGCTCAGCCTTCTCGGCGATGGCCGTGTATTCGTCGCTGCGGTGGCTCATTTCCATCACCGACAGGCCTCGGCCCTGCCAGTCAAGGAGTTCAGCCTGGGCGCGCTGCAGCACAGCTTCAGGAAGCGCGGCCGGACCGGCACAGAAATTAAAGGCGCGTTTGCTCATCTTCGTTCTCTCAAAAACGGTCGATACCATGCTCGCTCCGCCCGTCGCCGAGGCGCTCAGGTCAAGCGCTTGCAATTTCTTCACCCGTAGCGGGTTGCCGATCGAACACGCGCGGCGCCCTTAGGCGCCGCAATCTGTCGAATCAGTTTTCGTCGTCGGTGGGCACTACATCCGGCGGAACGTCCCCGCCCCCGCCAAGCAGCTCGTCCTCGCTAGGCTCGGTGCTGACGACAGGCATTTCCTTATCCAGCGCCTCGTCATCGAGAACCGCCTCGATATCTTCCAGGACATCCTCTTCGGATGGTTCCTGGACTCTTTCGAGACCAACCAGATGTTCGTTCTTGCCCAGCTTGATCAACGTGACACCCTGGGTATTTCGACCCAGAGATGAAACTTCATCGACACGGGTACGGACCAGCGTGCCCTGATCGGAAATCAGCATGATTTCCTCGCCTGACTGAACCTGTACCGCGCCGACCAGCGGTCCATTACGTTCATTGCTGACCATGGCAATGACACCCTGACCGCCACGACCGCGACGCGGGAACTCATCGATCACCGTGCGCTTACCGTAACCATTGAGGCTCGCGGTGAGGATTTGCGCATCGGGCTCGGGAATTAGCATGGAAATCAGACGCTGGCCTTCCGGCAGGCGCATGCCACGAACGCCGCGGGCGGTACGGCCCATGGTACGAACGTGTTTCTCCTTGAAGCGAATCACCTTGCCGCCGTCGGAGAACAGCATGACTTCGCGTGCACCATCGGTAACCGCAGCAGCGATCAGGGTGTCGCCCTCTTCCAGACCGAGCGCGATCAGGCCGACGCTGCGTGGACGACTGAATTGCGAGAGCGGAGTCTTTTTGACGGTGCCCTTGGCGGTCGCCATGAAGATGTAGGTACCGGTCGGCTCGTCCACCGACTCGTCGGCGTCCTCACCGTCGAGCGACTCTTCCACTTCATCGCTTTCGCTGATGATTTCAGCGTCTTCGATATCGTCATCACCGTTCAGCTGCTGCTGACGCGCTGCCTCGATATCGACCTGCAGCATCGCGGTGATGTGCTCGCCTTCGGAAAGCGGTAGCAGGTTCACCAGTGGACGACCGCGCGAGGTGCGTGAGGCTTCGGGAATTTCGTAGGTCTTGAGCCAGTACACCTTGCCCTTGCTGGAGAACAGCAGCAGCGTGGTGTGGCTGTTGGCGACCAGCAGATGCTCGACGTAATCCTCTTCCTTGACGCCGGTCGCCGCCTTGCCGCGACCGCCACGGCGCTGTGCCTGGTAGGCCGCCAAAGGCTGCGACTTGGCGTAGCCGCCATGGGAAATCGTGACGACGCGTTCTTCTTCGGTGATCAGGTCGGCCAGTGTCAGGTCCAGGCGCGCTTCGAGGATCTCGGTGCGGCGGGCGTCGCCGAATTCGGCCTTGACGCCTTCCAGCTCCTCGCAGATGACTTCCATCAGGCGCTCGGGACTGGTCAGGATCCGAATCAGCTCGCCGATCTGGGCCAGGATTTCCTGGTACTCGCTGAGCAGCTTCTCATGCTCGAGCCCCGTCAGGCGATGCAGACGCAGATCGAGGATGGCCTGCGCCTGTTCCGGCGACAGGTAGTAACGGCCATCGCGCAGCCCGTATTGCGGATCGAGGTCTTCCGGGCGGCAGGCATCGGCTCCGGCGCGCTCGACCATGGCTTCCACCGCACTGGATTCCCAGGCGGTGGCGATCAGCGCGTCCTTGGCTTCGGCCGGCGTCGGCGAGGCTTTGATCAGCGCGATGACCGGGTCGATATTGGACAGCGCGACCGCCTGACCTTCGAGGATATGGCCGCGTTCGCGCGCCTTGCGCAGCTCGAATACCGTGCGGCGCGTCACCACTTCACGGCGGTGGCGAACGAAGGCTTCCAGCAGCTCCTTGAGATTCAAGGTGCGCGGCTGACCGTCGACCAGCGCCACCACGTTGATGCCGAACACGCTCTGCAGCTGCGTCTGGGCATAAAGATTATTGAGAATAACTTCCGGCACTTCGCCGCGGCGCAGCTCGATCACTACGCGCATACCGTCCTTGTCAGACTCGTCGCGCAGCTCAGTGATGCCTTCGAGCTTCTTCTCCTTTACCAGCTCGGCGATCTTCTCGATCAGACGCGCCTTGTTCAGCTGATAAGGCAGCTCGGTAATGACGATCTGCTGACGACCGCCCACCTTGTCGATGTCTTCGATGGTCGAGCGGGCACGCATATAGATGCGACCGCGGCCGGTGCGATAAGCCTCGATGACACCAGCACGGCCATTGATGATGCCTGCGGTCGGAAAATCCGGACCGGGGATATGGGTCATCAGCTCATCGATGGTGATATCCGGATTGGCGATCAGCGCCAGACAGCCATCAATGACTTCGCCCAGGTTGTGGGGCGGAATGTTGGTTGCCATGCCCACCGCGATACCGCTGGAACCGTTGACCAACAGGTTCGGGATCTTGGTCGGCATGACCGCCGGGATCTGTTCGGTGCCGTCGTAGTTCGGCACCCAGTCCACGGTTTCTTTGTGCAGATCGGCCAGCAGCTCGTGAGCCAGCTTGGCCATGCGCACTTCGGTGTATCGCATGGCCGCCGCGCTGTCGCCATCGACCGAACCGAAGTTGCCCTGGCCATCGACCAGCAGGTAGCGCAGCGAGAAAGGCTGCGCCATCCGTACGATGGTGTCGTAAACCGCCGAGTCGCCGTGAGGGTGGTATTTACCGATCACGTCACCGACCACACGGGCGGATTTCTTGTACGGCTTGTTCCAGTCGTTACCCAGCTCGCTCATGGCAAAAAGCACACGGCGATGCACGGGTTTCAGTCCGTCGCGCGCATCCGGCAGCGCACGACCGACGATTACACTCATGGCGTAGTCGAGGTAGGACTGTTTGAGTTCGTCTTCGATATTGACCGGGAGGATTTCTTTGGCCAGTTCGCCCATGGAAGCCTGGTTCCTTATAGTCAGCAGGGTCCTGCGATTAAGCGCGGGATGGTATCACAAGGCGGGAGGTCGCTGGAGGCCGGAGGCGTAACGAAGAAGCGCTCGCCGAGGCCACAAAATTCAATTACTGCCGCCCCTAGCCTCCAGCCGCTTTAGTCATCTTGCACCTTAATGCAACCGTTTACGGCTCATCAGGGCCGCGAGTTTAGCCGCGCTTGGCCGCTCGACGACGCCCTTCTCGGTCACGATGGCATCAATGAGATCCGCCGGGGTCACATCGAATACCGGGTTGAAGGCATCGACCTCCGCCGCCAACCGTTGGCCGTTCACTTCCAGCAACTCGCTGCCGGCACGCTCCTCGATGGGAATGTCATCACCAGATTCCAGCTCCATGTCGATGGTCGAACTGGGCGCCACGACCATGAATCGCACCCCGTGATGCATGGCAAGTACGGCGAGCTGATAGGTACCGATCTTGTTGGCGACGTCGCCATTGGCGGTGATCCGGTCGGCCCCGACAATCACCCAGGTGATACCTCGCGTTTTCATCAAGTGCGCGGCAGCCGAGTCGGCATTCAACGTAACCGGCACGCCTTCGCCGGCCAGCTCCCATGCGGTCAGCCTTGAACCCTGCAGCCAGGGACGGGTTTCATCGGCATAAACGCGTTCGACAAGCCCTTCCAGATGCGCAGCACGGATCACGCCGAGGGCAGTGCCGAAACCACCGGTGGCAAGCGCACCGGTATTGCAGTGGGTGAGCAGGTTTTGCGGATTGCCTTGGTGCTTGCGGATCAGGTCGACGCCGAACTGCGCCATGGTGAGATTGGCTTCGCGGTCACTGTCGTGAATGGAGGTCGCCTGAGCCTCGGCTGCGATCAGCGGATCTTCGCCCGACTTCAAACGATCGAGCCGTTCGCGCATCTGATTCAATGCCCAGAACAGATTGACGGCGGTCGGACGTGAGCCGGCAAGCACCTCAAAGTCTGCTTCCAGCGCCGCGCGCCAGTCACCGCCCTCGGCGAGCCGCGCCCTGAGTCCCAGAACCAGTCCATACGCCGCGCTGATTCCAATCGCCGGAGCGCCGCGCACAACCATCTCACGGATAGCCTTGGCGACAGCCGCAGCAGAATCATAGGTGTGCCATAGCTCTTCCAGCGGCAGTTTGCGCTGGTCGAGCAAACGCAGCTGCCCGTCCCGCCACTCGATAGCCTTCACCTTTTCTGCGGCCAACAAGCGTTCGCGCATGGCAATCCTCTCTGTTCTTGACTAGCACCCCGGATCACCAGGGATAGTACCGGCCCGCTCATGGCTACGAGCCGGCGCATGAAAAAGCCCGGTCATCCTCGAGCCGGGCTTCAACATTCGGCATGAATATGCAGCGTCATTCGACCTCGCACTCATACCCGGGCGCGAATCCTAATCGACTGATTTTTTCAGCACAAGCAAAGCTCATCTGCCGCACTCGATACGGAGCGGATACAGTGATCAGCGGCATTAGGCGGATGGCGGCGGCTACGTTCTGGATTTCAGTTTTAGTTTGAAAAAGCGTTCTTCATCGTTTCATCTTGACCTGTAGTCGACAGCCAGAATACTGTACTGATATACAGTATTAGGATTATTCACTGCCATGACGTCCGTGGTCGCCCTCAACCACCTGATCGATACGCGCCGGCTCTGGCGCGGCCAGACCAAAGTCCTTACACCTAACGCCCAGCCAACCGGGCATGCTGCGCTGGATGACGTATTACCCGGCGGCGGCTGGCCTGAATCGGCATTGAGCGAGATTCTCTTCGCCACTACCGGAATCGGCGAGTTACGCCTGCTTTGGCCCACCCTGGCGCGCCTCACCGCCGCCGGCGAGCGCGTAGTGCTGGTGGCTCCGCCCCATGTGCCTTATCCCCAGGCCTGGCTGACTGCCGGCATAGATCTGCGTCAGCTGTTCATTATCAACGCACGGGGCCGTGACGCCTTGTGGGCTACCGAACAATGCCTGCGCTCGGGCAGTTGCGGTGCGGTGTTGTGCTGGCCGCAACAGGTCGATGATCGCGCTCTGCGCCGACTGCAGGTCGCTGCCGAAACAGGCCAGACATTGGCCTTCGCTTATCGTCCGCTACGCGAAGAGATCAATCCGTCCCCAGCGGCGCTGCGCCTGGCTTTCGAAAACCGACCGGCGCAACTGCGCGTCCTCAAGTGCCGAGGTGGCCTGGCCAGAACGCTCCCCATTCCCGCTGCGGCGTTGGGCTGAGGTCCTCATGCTTTGGGTCTGCATATTGCTGCCTCAACTGGCCATGGACGGCGTGCTGCGAGGCCGAGACGATGCTGAATCGCCGCTGGCGCTCTTGAGCGGCACACCACAACGCCGCGTGCTGCAGGCAGTCAACCCCGCTGCACGGGCTCTGGGCCTCAAGCCAGGACAATCGTTGATCGCTGCCCAGACGCTGACTCACGCCTTCGCCACGGCTGAATATGACCTGGCGTCGATCGAGCGTTGGCAGCAATTTCTCGCCGCCTGGGCCTATGGCTTTAGCTCGCAGGTCAGCCTGCACTATCCGCGTTGCCTGCTTTTGGAAGTGCAATCCAGTCTCGGCCTGTTCGGCCCCTGGCCTCGCTTGGAGGCACGCCTGCGCGAAGAATTGAACACGCTGGGTTTTCAGCATCGCATTACCCTGGCGCCAAACCCTGCCGCCGCGCGAGTCCTGGCCAACGCGCATGACGGTCTGGCGGTGATGGATACCGAAACGCTGCCTGGCGTGCTCGCTGCATTGCCGGTAGAGCGCATCGGAGTGCCCCGTGAAGTGGCAACCGCCCTTGCGCGCATGGGGCTTCGGACCCTTAAGCAGGTGATTGAAATGCCACGCGATGGTTTGACACAGCGATTTTCAACCGGCGCGCTGAAGCACATCGACACCCTACTCGGCCATCAACCACTGGCGCTGGACTTTTATCGACCGCCAGATGTGTTCGATGCCCGGCTTGAACTGAACTTCGAAGTCGAGTCGCATCAGGCATTGCTATTCCCGCTGCGACGCCTGACAGCCGATCTCGCCGCCTACCTGGCCGGACGCGACAGTGGCGTGCAGCGCTTCGCTTTGCACCTGGAACACCGCAACCTGACAGACAGCCAAGTACCGGTCGGCCTGCTCAGCGCCGAGCGTGATCCGGCCATGCTGTTCGAACTCACCCGTGGGCGCCTGGAAAACTTGCAATTACCGGCCCCGGTATTGGCGATCCGCCTGACAGCACGCGAGCTACCCGCCTTCACCCCAGCGCACCGCGAACTGTTCGAAGAACGGCCACAGCAATCGTTGCCCTGGGAGCAACTGCGCGAACGTCTGCGGGCCCGGCTGGGTGACGATGCCGTGCAGGGACTCGGCGCTCGCTACGACCATCGCCCTGAGTGCGCCTGGCAGCCGCAGCCTGGCCGGAACGAACCTCCATTCAGCACCGCTCCACGCCCCGGCTGGCTGCTGACCGAATCGAAGCCGTTGCACGAAGCCTCATTGCGCATTCTCGCGGGCCCCGAGCGAATCGAGTCCGGCTGGTGGGACGGCGGTGACGTGCGCCGCGACTATTACCTGGTGGAAACCCGCTCAGGCCAGCGTGGCTGGGCCTTTCGTTCGATCACGGACGGGGGGCCGCTGTCGTTGCACGGTTGGTTCGCATGACAGCCGACTATGCCGAATTGCACTGCCTGTCCAATTTCAGCTTTCAACGGGGCGCCTCCAGTGCCCGTGAATTGTTCGAGCGCGCCGTCCGCCTTGGTTACCGGGCCTTGGCCATCACCGACGAATGCACCCTGGCCGGCATCGTGCGCGCCTGGCAAGCCTCGAAGGAGGTTGGCCTGCCATTGATCATCGGCAGCGAGGTTCAGATCGAGGGCGGACCGAAGCTCGTTTTGCTGGCGGAGAACCTGACCGGCTACCAGGCACTATGCCGGCTGATCACCCGCGCCCGACGCCGCGCGGAGAAAGGTCGCTATCAGCTGCTGCCTGAAGATTTGAGCAAGCCGGTAGATGGGCTGCTGGCTATCTGGCTCGCCAAACAAGCTGACGCTGATGCTGATGCTGAGGGTCGCTGGCTTCACGAGCGCTTCGGCGAGCGCCTCTGGCTGGGTATCGAACTGCACCGCGGACCCGACGACAGGCTGCGTCTGGAGCAATGGCAGGCCTTGGCTGCGCGCCTGAACATCCCTGCTGTGGCGTGCGGCGATGTACATATGCACGCCCGCGGCCGTCGCGCCCTGCAGGACTGCATGACCGCAATTCGTCATCACTTGCCGGTATCCGAAGCCGGGCGCTATCTGTTTCCCAACGGCGAACGGCACCTGCGCCAACGCGAAGACCTGGCCCAACTCTATCCACCCAAGCTGCTCGACGAGACGCTGCGCATTGCCGAGCGGTGCCAGTTCACGCTTGACCAATTGCGCTACCAATATCCCCACGAATTGGTGCCCACCGACCATAACGCCACCTCCTGGCTGCGCAAGCTGGTCGAGGACGGCATCCGCCAGCGCTGGCCGGACGGGGCAACGACGAAAGCCCGCGCACAGATCGAACATGAGCTGCAACTGATCGCTGAACTAGAGTACGAGAGTTACTTCCTCACGGTACACGACCTCGTTCGCTTCGCCCGCAAGCACAAAATTCTCTGCCAGGGCCGCGGCTCGGCGGCCAATTCCACGGTGTGCTTCGTGCTCGGCATCACCGAACTCGATCCAGCGCACACCAGGCTGCTGTTCGAGCGCTTCCTCTCGCGTGAACGCAAGGAGCCGCCGGATATCGACGTCGACTTCGAGCATGATCGTCGAGAGGAAGTCATCCAGTACGTATTCCGCCGCTACGGTCGTGATCGCGCAGCGCTGACCGCCGTGGCCAGCACTTACCACGCCACAGGTGCTCTGCGCGACGTGGCCAAGGCGCTCAGCCTGCCGTCGGATCAAATCAATGCATTGGCCGATTGCTGCGGACGCTGGAGCGACCGGGTTCCCGACGATGGGCGTCTGCGCGAAGCCGGCTTCGACCCCGACAGTCCGGTGTTGCGCCGGGTATTGGTGCTGACGGGTGAATTGATCGGCTTTCCCCGTCACCTGTCCCAACATCCAGGCGGCTTCGTCATCTCCGAACATTCGCTGGAAACACTGGTACCGGTCGAAAACGCCAGCATGGCCGAACGCACCGTGATCCAGTGGGACAAGGACGATCTCGACCTGGTCGGACTGCTCAAAGTCGATGTACTCGCCCTCGGCATGCTCAGCGCCCTACGCCGCTGCTTCAACCTGATCGAACGCTATCGTGGCACGCGCTGGACCATAGCCACCCTGCCCCAGGAAGACCGGGCAACCTATGACATGATCAGTCGCGCCGATACCGTCGGTGTGTTCCAGATCGAATCGCGGGCACAGATGGCGATGTTGCCGCGGCTGCGCCCCAGAACCTTTTACGATCTGGTGATCCAGGTCGCCATCGTGCGGCCGGGGCCGATTCAGGGCGACATGGTTCACCCCTACCTACGTCGGCGCAATGGTGAGGAACCCGAAGATTATCCTTCCGAAGAACTGAAGCCGGTTTTCGAACGCACCCTCGGCGTGCCGCTTTTCCAGGAACAGGTGATGGATCTGGCGATGGTTGCAGCCGAATACACCCCTGACGAGGCCGACAATCTTCGCCGTGCCATGGCGGCCTGGAAGCGACATGGCAGCCTGGAGCCGCATCGCATACGGCTGACCGAACGCATGCTTGCCCGTGGCTACAAAGCTGAATTCATTGCCCGTATCTTCGAGCAAATAAAAGGATTCGGCAGCTACGGCTTTCCCGAATCCCATGCCGCCAGCTTCGCCCTGCTCGCCTACGCCAGCAGCTGGCTGAAATGCCACGAACCGGCTGCCTATGCCTGTGCGTTGATCAACAGTTGGCCCATGGGGTTCTACAACCCCGACCAGATTCTTCAGGATGCTCGCCGGCACAAGGTGGAGATCCGGCCCGTGGATGTCCGCCACAGCGATTGGGATTGCAGCCTGGAGCCGAGCGGCAGCGAGCAACCGGCTATCCGCCTGGGCTTGCGCTTGGTACGCGGTTTTCGCGAAGCGGATGCACGACGCATCGAGGCGTCCCGTCAGGCTCGGCCATTTGCTGACACCCATGATCTATGCACGCGTGCCGGGCTGGATATCCGTGCTCGGGAGCACCTGGCCGACTCTGGTGCTCTGCGAGACCTCGCAGGCCATCGCCACCGGGCCCGCTGGGCGGTGGCAGGGTACGAGCCACAATTGCCCTTATTCGCTGGTCGACCTCCACAAAATGAAGTTCCGCCCCCCTTGCCGTTACCCACGGTCGGTGAAGATCTGCTGACCGATTACGCCACGCTCGGCACCACGCTGGGTCCACACCCACTGGCGCTGCTACGTGATCAATTGAGAGCAAAGCGCTGTCGCAGCTCTCGAGAGCTGGTCACCATCGAGCCTGGCCGCCCTATCAGCGTTGCCGGCCTGGTCATCGGTCGCCAACGCCCACAAACCGCCAGCGGAATCATCTTCGTCACGCTGGAAGACGAGTTCGGCATGATCAACGTCGTCGTCTGGCGCAACCTGGCAGAGCGCCAACGGCGCGTATTGATCCAGTCGCAGATGCTGCGAATCGATGGTCACCTGGAGTCGGCTAACGGAGTACGCCATGTCATTGCCGGACGCTTAAACGACCTCACAGCGTTACTGACAGGGTTGGATGTACGTAGTCGAGATTTTCAGTGACACGCGGCGATGGAAGTGCACATCAAGACCGTAACCGAGCAGAAGCCTCAACGATTGAGTCGCTAGGCCAAAATCAGCAAATACGTTCCGCCAGCCTTGATCTAACCCCAGCCACCTCGACCCCGCCGATTATCGCACCCGGCGTATTCCCAAGGCCGGGTTCGCTTCACGATCCCAATCAGGGAAGCGGGTTACCGAGACCAGGCTCGTTCGGGTCATAAATGTTTGGCTCGCTACCGCTAGGGGTATCTGAATCCGGCACACCAACCGGCCGTTCAGCCGGTTTTCCACGATTGCCAGGGTCTCTTTGCACGTCTGGATTATCAGTAATGAAATCCGGCTCGGGGGAGTGACTCGGGTTCTGACTTTGCCCTGGGACCGGCTGCTGATCATGGGGCCTGTCGAGTGGATCAATGCTCATGGGCTATCTCCGATTGAGTTTGATGGCTCTTACGTTTGAAATAACCCAACTATGTTCGTGCAGTCCGCACGTCGACTAATACGGCACCTGGCTTCGTGGAACTGTTCTGACTGTATCGAGCCGGTAGCCCCCCAGCACAAGGGGGCCGATTGCCGGATTGCGAAACGAAGCCACAAGGCTCGACTCAACACTCAACCATCAGGGTCTAACGACTATCCCAACGCCTCGACCACGAGGGTCCGACGCGGTTTGCAGCGTTTTTCCATCCACCCGTATCGCCTGGATATCACCCATAGACCAGCCCTGATCTTCAAGTATGTAGCCCATGGCCTTCAGCTCGTCCGCAACCTCGCCCGCTAACGGTGCGTAGGCGTCGTAATAGATAGTGTCCTTGGGCAGTAACTGATGATGTACGCGCTGTGCGGCCACGGCTTTCTCCAGGGGGAGGCCGAAGTCATAGACGTTGTTCAGCACTTGGAAGATGGACGTGAATATCCGCGAGCCGCCGGGCGTACCGAGCACCAGGCTTACCTTTCCATCGCGCGTGACGATGCTCGGGCTCATAGAAGAAAGCATGCGCTTGCCCGGCTCGATGGCGTTGGCATCACTGCCAACCACGCCGAAGGCATTTGCAACGCCCGGCTTTGCGCTGAAATCATCCATCTCATCGTTGAGCAGAAACCCAGCCCCCTGGACCACGACCCCGCTGCCGAAGTCCCAGTTCAGCGTGTAGGTATTGCTGACCGCATTCCCATCGGCATCGACGATCGAGAAGTGTGTGGTTTGCCGTGGTTCCAAGCCAGGACGCACCTTTTCGGTCGCAGAGATGGCCGAAGGGTTGATCTCGGCCGCGCGCTGCTCCAGATAGTCAGGAGCGATCAGTTGAGCTACCGGCACGTCGGAAAAGTCTGGATCGCCAAGATAGTCGGCACGGTCGGCAAAGACCCTCTTCTCGATTTCCGCCAACAAATGGATGTAGCGCGCCGAGTTCAGCTCAACCGCCTTGAAATCTTCAGCACGCCGTTCCTTGATGCCTATCAGCTGAGCCAGCGCAATGCCGCCTGAGCTGGGCAGCGGCGCGGTGTAGAGACTGTTGCCCTGCCAGTCAACGCGCATCGGCTCGCGCCACTTGATGCGGTAGTCGGCCAAATCCTCTTTGGTAATAAGCCCGCCGTCGCGCTGCATCTGGGCGATCAGTAGCTCGGCCGTCTTGCCTTTGTAGAAATCGTCGGCGCCTCGGTCGGCGATGCGCTCCAGCGTCTCGGCCAGCTCTGGCTGGCGGAAGTTAGCTCCTGGACTCATGGTGCCGAAGTAGTCTTCGAAATTGGTCTTGTCGTTGAAAAGCCCGATGGCGTCCTCACGGTACTGGAACTGCTGGTCGGCCACCTTGAAGCCTGCCCGCGCATAGCCAACTGCAGGTGTTATTAACTCGCTCCAAGGCAGTTTGCCAAAACGTCGATGCGCCTCCCACATACCCAATACGGTCCCCGGAACGCCCGCTGCCTTGGCGCCGACCAAACTGAGATTCTCGATCACCTCTCCCTTGTCATCGAGGTACATGATCTTGCTCGCTGCCTTGGGCGCGACTTCACGGTAATCCAGGAAATAGGGATTGCCGTTCATGTACAACGTCATGAATCCACCACCGCCGATATTACCGGCCTCGGGATAGGTAACGGCAAGCGTGAAGGCTGTCGCCACCGCTGCATCCACCGCGTTGCCCCCGTTCCTTAATACTTGCGCGGCGACCTTAGCGCTGTACTCGTCAGGAGCCGCGACCGCACCGCCTTCGAGGCTAGCTCCGAGAGCGGCATGACTGGTGACAACAACCGCCACACAAAGGGTCAGTTTGGATAGGTGGAGGGGATGCATAGTGACCATTCCTTCTTATTGTGATGAGAACGAGCGCCGGCTGCTTGGCAGGCGCTGGCTGATAGTCAGCTTAGAAGATAGGTGGGCACAGGGTGTCGCTCGCTGCAGACAGATGTCGGAACCGTCCGTTATGCGGATGCTGGTAGACAATCGGGGCAAGACGGAGAGGTGTCACGCCCGGACGTCCCTACGGCAATCCCGACGAGCGCCGCAACGCTATGCCTGTTCTTTACGTGAAAGGAAAATGTGTACTGGGGAAAGAAAGAAGGGTTCTGCTGGGCCAGTCACTCTGGTCCAGCTGGTTGCGGCCGCCAATAATGTCTGCCGACTCATGCGCACCCGCTCGATAAGAGGAGGCAGGATAGGAAAAAAGCCGGTTTACTCGGAAAATTACTAAGACAAAAACAACAAAGCCACCCGAAGGTGGCTAAGTTATTGAAGTATATGGTCGGGACGGAGTGATTCGAACACTCTACCCCTTGCACCCCATGCCGGAGGTCGACCCTATAAGACATTGATTTTAATAGGATATTTTTGAGCGCTCGCTGCAGCCAATGCTCTACGCTATCCGACGGTTTTCAACGATTCCCCGCAAAAGTCCCTAGTCGCCCCAACCATAATCCCCAGCGGCCGTCTCGCCCCCTCGGGCTTCCGTCCCGCGTGAGTTCGTGCCGATGTCCACACTCGTCGACCTGCGTCGATAGGCAGATCACCGTATGTCACACCGCGAGAGGTTGCACGAGGTGAAGGGACGGAACGGCCAGTCATGCAGAGCGATGACCAGGTTCGATGAAGCTGATAGCGAACCCGCACTCGGGTTCGCCCAACGCGGTATAGCTCGCGATGCCCGCAAGAGACTCTGTTAGAGCAACCGCAGCGGTCTCACCGAGAAGAAGCGAGCGAATCGGCTCAACAACCTTACGCCGTATATCGTCTGTCGTATTGATAGCGGACAGTCGCTGGCTGTAAAGCCAGAGTCCCTGAGGCGAGACACCTGGCCATCGCATCAGAATGCCGTCCTCAAGCACCGGAGCTTCACCAGAGAGCGGAAACCCCATGTAGTAACCCTGTGGGAAGCTGATGGGGTCATCCCACAGCCCTATGTGAAGCAATGGCTCGGAACAACCGCTGGCGGCGATACCATCACCGGCAAGGCTTATCTGAAAAAAAAGGTGGCTGCCCGGCTTGTGCTTGGGTCGGCGCGCCAGTGGCAGCGAGCCGCCGAACGAATAATACATACAGCCACTCGGGTCCTCCTGATAGGTTTCCACCCACGGTCCCGCGGACTTGTACATCCTACCGAGTTCGGCATCGAGCAACGCCGCACTTATCTCCTGCTTGAGCAGGTTGGACAGGTTGATGCTCTCTCTGTACACCCTGGCGAGAAACGCAACGCTCTGGGTTATCGAATTGCCAATATCTGTCATTTTTCCTCCCTTTTCATGGTTCCAGTCGCTTGAAAACGATCAATTTCCAGGCTTCCCGTCTGAGCCATACCAGAATCCGAGTTGTGCGGACGGAGTTGATAACGGCGGCACG
This sequence comes from Pseudomonas sp. MTM4, assembly GCF_019355055.1. Classification (NCBI taxonomy): domain Bacteria; kingdom Pseudomonadati; phylum Pseudomonadota; class Gammaproteobacteria; order Pseudomonadales; family Pseudomonadaceae; genus Pseudomonas; species Pseudomonas sp. MTM4. Next base: position 287,108 of record NZ_CP048411.1, on the reverse strand, counting down.
AGGCTCCGGAAGCCTCTAAATGGATGTATCTGTAGCAGGCTCAGAACAGCCTCGATCTGCCTTGCCCACTTACCAAGCGGAGCGTCTGCGTTGTCCTTCAGTTCTTGCACGCCGTTCAGAACATCCAGCCACGAACGAAGTAGTAGGCGACCGTCCCAGACATCCTCGTCGGCCAGTGCATTCAAACCGTGACTGACCTCTGGAGCAATGAATACATGAAGCGCCTGCCGACGCTCATCCGGGGTGAGAAAGTCTTTCCATTGATTGTGAAGCTGACGCTCCCCGCTGAGCGGCGCGCGCCATTTGAATTCAACGAGCAGCAGCCGGCGAACGCCCTCGTCCCAGTGCAGGGACACCAGCAGATCCGGCTCGACATAGCCACGCGATACGGTCCGTCGCGGCCAAAACTCGACGCTGGCCCGCGACGGCTCGCCTTCAGGCCAGTCAGTTGGCGATCCGACAACCGTCCTCCACAGGCAAGCAACCGCCCCCGGACTGAAAAATGCCAGAGGCCCCATCAACAGGGCCGTAAGCTCGTCCTCCTCCATGACGCGCTTTTCGCCCGGCTCCCGATGGCCTAGGTAACGCTGGTACAAGCGGGTCTTTTTCCCGCTGATGGCATGCAGCATGCTGAGTCCTTGCAGTGCTTGGCATCTCGAATGCCCGATGGTAGATCGACGCAGCCAAACGAGCCGCGATGCCGAACGGCCATGTCGCACGGGCCGTGCCGAGTGTTAAATAGCCCCGCAACTTCAATTGCGCCTCCTTGGTCCGGGAGGAAGGATACGACGAGCCAATGCGTCAATCGCTCCCACGAAACCGCCAAAGCAACGAACTCCATACGCGGAACATTCGGTATCGGACGATATGTTGCCAAGCGGGGCGTATGCCTGTGGCGCTTGCGGGCTTGGTCGCTTTCCTTACCTACCCTGCCCTATTCAGGGGCGGCAACTCCCCGAACCGTGAGCAATATTCCTCTAGCGCCAGCCTCTCCGCCGTTCGAGGACAGTCCGACAGGGTGAATGAAACTACCAGGCGCTCATACGGAAAGGCTGCCGCGATTGAAGCGTGCCGCTTGTGGCGCGTTCCGCACTCATGACTTCGGGACACATATTCGGGTGCAATGCTTTTCTTTAGGCTGATGACGCGATCAAGAAAGGAGATGGCCATCCCAATGTACAGCGCGCCTTCAGGATCATCCCCCAGTAACCGCCGGACCGGGGTGATCACGTCGCTGCCTTCCTCTTGAAGACACGACAGCCTGTATACCCCTCCCGAACAACCGAAACTGAGTTTGATGCGATTCCAGAAATCTGCAGACGCGACCCGCAGCATCACTGGTGCCTCGGCTACCCCCCGCATGATCTGTTCCGCCGGATCGTAATTGCTCAGCATGTCTGCAGGACGCGCTCGACCGGACCCGGGACGACGCCGTTGAAAACCGGCAGGCCGGCACCCCCATGCGCAGAAGACGTACAGGAAGCTGGTTGTCCGGCCAGTTCGGCAGCGATCTCCTGCAGCGCTTGCGCTCGACGAGGATGGCCCTGTGCAAAGCGTGGATGCGTCGTACGCAGGCACAGCGTATCGCCGACGCGAAAGCGCCATAGCCGCTTCGGCTCGACCACGCAACTGCTTTCGATGCGCCCGTCGAAGCAGGCTTTCAGAAATCGGTCGTAACCTGCACCCGTGACGAACAGGATCGTACGGGGCTGCAGCAACTCTATCTGCCTAAGCAACAGCTGCCTGGATAGCTCCACTATCAGATCGAAGGATTTGCTTTTCCTGGGGGATCTGCCCTTGAAGCTGAGGGCGAACAGGTTATGCCAGGCCACCGAGCCCTCGACGGCAATCAGTTTCGCTACAGCCGCCCGATGAAACTGGCCAAACTTCGATCGCCTCGCAGGGCCCGCTAGCAATTCGCGGTGTCGGGTCATCGATCCGGTGACGTACTCGGCTAGTGGCGTGTCGTGGACCTTTCCGAACCCGCCGAGCCATCCCCGCGTCTCCTGCCCGACAACCATCAGCTTGACGGGGCCAGCGGGAGCAGACGGCAGAAAAATCCCAGCCAGGCCGTTATCGGTACCAACGAAACGCGTCAAGTCGAAATCTTCTATCAGCTCGACATAAGCCCGGGCGAGTTGTTCATCCGTTATAGCGCTCATCTATCCGCGTCCTTGCCAGGTCATGCTACTGAAGAAATGTCACATGATATCAACATGCCTTACCATCGGCACCGCAGGAAAGGGCCTGAGCCTGCGGCCAGCCAGATAGAGGTGGCATGTAACGCACCGTCAGTCCATCGGTGAAGGCAGGGATCGCAATGCTCATCAAATGCCCCGAATGCTCAAAGCCAATGACCTCAAGTTGGAGGCTGGCGTCAGTTGCGGCCACTGCAGGACGCAGCTGACCGGCCACAGTTACGCCAGGGTCAAACGATCGATCGGGACAATAGTGTTGGCCGTAGGCGCAGGGGCATTTGCCACCAAGAAGGCAGGCGACTATCTGAACTATACGAATCGGTACTCCATCCACGATGAGTATGCGATCGTCGAGATGTGCCTGCACTCTTCGCAGCGGCCACTTGCAACATACCAGTACATGGCCAAGCGGGACGACTGCATCTGCGCTTGACAGGGTGCAGAAATCACGCACTGTAGGCGACTTCAACAAGGACACCTCGTCCTACCTGGCGGCATTCGAGGCTGCTGCCGGCATCTGCAGGACGAGCATGCGCGCCTATCATGACGGGGGCCAGTATGCCGGGCTGGATTATGACGATGACTATGGGGGATCGCTGTACGTCGACGGCGACGAAGGCCTGAATATTCCTGCTATCGACTCCGAAGCGGATCTACGCGCGAAGGATGAAGCTAAGCGACTGTTTGAAGGGCTTGTTTTGCGGGACCGACTCCAACAAGGGAGATCGAGCAAAGCGGTCTCCCATTTAGGTCATTTCGCCCATATCGTTATGTTCTAGACCTATAAACTTGCGCGCGCTCAGCGTGCGCCCACATTGTGCTGTGATCTCGCCAACCGCCTGAGCCAGGGGCTAACCAGAGTCAGCCAACATATGGTTGCGAATACGAGCCAAATCAGTACGCTCAACTATGCATACCACCTCGCTACAGCCAACAAACGAATATTACAAACTACTGAACTATTGGATCCTCACCTTTCATAGATAGCCATAACATTGATATCCCCGCCAGTCTTTAACGTACCAACGATCCTCACACCATTACTTCCTCCTCGCTGAATAAACGCGTGGGCAAAGGTACCCATTGAGTAGCGTCCGGCCGGCACGATATGGAGATGAAATGGCGAAGGTGCTCCAGTGCTACCCCAGGGCATCCTAAAATCTATCCAGTCGAACCGTGCCCCGCCATGTTTCCTCCCGGCCTCCTCAACAATCTGCATAGCTACGCGCGAATCAAAACGGGTGATCAACTCGCTCCAGCGCTCCGCTTTCTTATCTTCCGGCATGTCGCGGCTAAATCTTTTTAACGGCTCCTCGGAGGTTGAAAGCTTCCTAACTAGATCCTCGTATAAGACCTCAACCGCCCCATTCAGCAACTCCCCCGCCATCGGCATAATTTTTGTTCCGCGAGGCGCGTCTATTAGTATTAATGGCCTTGGCCCAGGATCGTTACAGGTAGCGTCGAGGATAGCGAAGTCAGCGACAACTCCCGTTTCAACTGCGGCAGTCGTGACAGACATCCGAACGGGATCAACCCTCAATACTCGTTGAGGGAAATGCGCCAAATAGAACGCTACAACCTCTTCAAGCAAACGCTCGGGTGTGCGCGGAACGCTTGAAGTCTTAATTCTTGAGTTCTCAGAACCATTGTTAGTCCGATAATCAAAGCTACCTTTCAAGGCCATATTAACTACGAACGGAAGGTCTACATCCCCGTTGCCGCCGACTCCTAGCTTTTTCTCTGTCGCTTTTTTAAAACCATTTGACTCTGATTCAGTCAGTGCTATGAGGCTAGGTCGCATCACGGCGTCATGAAAGCGTTCAATCAACGGATCATCGGTGTACATCGGAGCATCGACAAGGAACCAAAAGAAGCCCAAGTCGTTTGACCGTTTCGACAAAGGGGTAGCATCGTCCATCCCCATACACAACCTCGATAATTTATTTATTAGCCTGTACACGATATTCGTCATATGACGCATGAACACTTCCCAGCACGATCGTTATTGCTAGCCGAGGTACTCACAGCCACTAGTGCAGGTCTCATTTATACGGATGCGAGACAATTCTGGCAGCACGGGCTTTAGGTTGCACCACAGCCAAATGGCGATATTTTCGCTTGTAGGGTTCTCGAGCCCCTCGATCTCATTAAGGTAATTATGGTCGAGGCGATCGAAGAACGGCTTAAATATTTCTTTAATTTCACCGTAGTCTTTGATCCAACCTAAATTAGGGTCAACGCGACCACTTATGTAAATAGCTACGCGAAACGAATGACCATGCAACCGGCCACACTTATGCCCTGCCGGGACATTTGGCAGAAAGTGAGCAGCCTCAAAAGTAAACTCCTTATAAATCTCCATGTCACTCAGCCTCGAGGTCAAGGATGTCCGACCTCAACGATTCATATAGGAACTCAACTACCTTAGCCCTATCGTCCCCAAGCGACACAGTTAACGTTGCAATCGACAGTACGATCGACTGCAACCTCTTCAACGATACTGCATCATTCACAGCCTTGGCCGCACGGCTAATAAGATCCATCAGGTCACGTTGAGTAAAACTCAAATTAGCGACTATGTGATTTGCAGCATCATTCTGAAGCACGTACGCCCGATTTCTGAGGCCGTATACTTCCGTCAAAACAGTATAGCCAGAGTCAGCGAACGCCAAATCGTCTATTGAGATTCGATGTAGCGCACGTTGATAGGCATCCGCGGCTTGTAACAGGCTAGCCGAGAACTCTCTTACACATTCGACGGTAGCCAGTGCCGGAGTACCACTCTCTTCATTAGCCATGTACTTTCTCCATTGTTAAGTTTTTCACAGCGAAACAGCCTCGGTGCGGGTGGCGGAGTTACGACGCACCAGTTTCGTCAAGTAATCAGATAGCACATGTATGTCTTGATGTAGATTTTGGATGCCGTTCCACGACCTAATACCGCTCTGGAAAGGCCAATCTCCATGTCCTGCCGTCCAGGGCGTCTTGCCCTCGAGATTCTTAAGTCCAAGTTTGAACAGAGGAGCAAATGGCGCCGAAGTTGTACACAATTGATCCATCACGTAACCCATAGAGATGATGCCAGCGCTGTGCACCAATCGAGACGACTTCGGATGATGCCCGACCCAGGCTTTGCGGAAAACCTGTTGGACCGCGAGGAAGAATTCGCTTATTACGAGGAAACACTTTTCCTCGCCCTCCTCCTGATCGATAAGCGACCGGCAATATCCATCGGATAATGAATTCATTACCATTTTCTGGAGCGCAGTATCACTGATCGTACCCAGGGGGTTCGTATGTTGTTTGATCTGTCCCCTAAGCGACGACCGCTCATCAAAGTTCAGCAGCTCTACAATACGTGCCGCACGAGCGCGGGACGTCATGCGCGTAGGGAGACCGTCTACGCCTGGAAGCAATTCGTAAATCAGCGACTTTGATAAAGGTCGTGTGTTGTTGACCAAAATGAATTGTTGGCGCAGTTCGTCCTGGTGCTGACAGATAAGCGCCGAAACCAGTAACTGAAAGTCACCCGACGGTAACCCAGCCAACGCTGACAGCCGCTGCTGGCCGTCCACAACAAACCCAGTCGGACCTCTGGATACATCTATCTCGATTTCTGCGTAGGGACCTTGTCCCTCTGTGATGGTGATGCCATCGGTGAATGCGAGCACCACTGCATTCGGCATCACAGCATCAGGTCGCTCGAGATAGTCACGAATCTCTCTAATATGTTTGGCAACCATCGGTCGCTGAAACCCGTGCAGGTCGCCTCCTGCGTCTCGCCTCACCCGATCTATCGACGCAATGGCCAAGATCTGCTCCACAGTGGCAGCGAAAGACACGACCTGGTGTGTAGCGCTTTGCTTAGCTCGAATAGCCGAAAATCGCATCGATCCCCCTCATATACGCCACCGCACCGGGTGTAACGCATTCCTCAGGTCAGCTTTGCTCTCCACCCTCACGTTGGCGCAAGGCAATAGCTGGGACAGTTATCAGGTGGTAGGATTACACACTATAAATTAACTGCAACCCATCAAAAAGCCACAGGCGCAGTTTTCCAATGGCATCGATCATCATCATCTCTAACTGTACCAACAGGAAGCGAGTGGCTGGCACGGCTACGCTGTGTTTGCCTCAAAAGCCGTTTGCTTCTCTGGACGAGATGACCGACGAATGGGTTGGGCAGATCAGAGCCAAAGGCCTTGGAACCCTACCAGCAGCGTCCCTCTACGCAGGCCGAAGCGTTCAGGATGCCAAGCGCGCGGCTCAGTTTGTCGACGCGCGTTTGATGTTCGCATCTACTGGACTTGGCCTTATTGAAAGCGAATATCCGTCTCCTTCATACAACCTGACTGTTGGCAGCGAGAACGACTCCATCCGACCAAAACTAGCAAAACTGGGCGCTGCTCCTTCGCATTGGTGGACGCAACTGAACGTACGCTTTCGCTCCCGCAGCCCTATCGCCGAACTGGCAACGCAGCCCGCGGTCGAGTTGGTCTTAATTGCACTCTCCGCCAACTACGTCGATCTTATTCGCGACGACCTGTTGGACCTCAATGCATGCAGCCGATACAAGCTGAGGATTTTCACGTCTCGACCCGGCGTCGAAAGGCTGCCTGACGATCTGAAGCCCTATGCAATGCCATATGACGACCGGCTAGAAGGTTCAGACCTGGCGGGGACACGGGCAGATTACCCGCAGAGAGCCTTGCGCCACTTCGTAGAGCACGGCTGGACGACGTGCTCATTGCCGGACGCCCGTCGGGCTGTGACCGTCGCCATGAGCGAGCTCTCATTCGCGTCAAAGGTGTCGCGCCGGCGGACATCTGACGAGGAAGTGAAATCTTTACTAGCCAAGGCTTGGGCAAAACACAACGGCAGTTCTTCCCGATTGCTCCGTCACTTGAGAGACGACGTATGCGTGAGTTGCGAGCAGTCTCGGTTCCGAAAACTATGGACGGAGTTGAAGTCGGAATACACAGCGAGAACCAAGGCATGAACGAGAAGAACCAAGAAATTGTGGTGCGTGCTCTTCGTACTACGCAAGGAGACAACCTAGAAGTCTATGCTCTGTTCGTACGCGGTTCGGATCTGGTTCGGATAGCCGATATAAGCCGTCTTTCTCGAGACGAAAGCAGCAGCCTGAAGGGTTTCCAGCGACCTGAGATCCGCAGTCACGTAAAAGGGATCGTAGACTATTTGAACCAAGGAAATGCCCTCTTCCCCAACGCGATCATTTTGGCGCTATCTCCAGACGTTAAGTTCGTTGCGTCACGCGGAAGCAAACCAACCGGCGATGAAGGGCTATCCCAAGCAGGCACACTTCGTATCCCTTTACATGATGAGGGTAGACGTTCGGCGTGGATCGTCGATGGCCAGCAGCGTTCACTGGCACTTGCTAAAGCACAGAATGCCGACTTGCCTGTTCCGGTAGTAGGCTTTGTTTCTGACAACCTTACCACTCAGAGAGAACAGTTCATTCTGGTAAACAAAGCTAAACCGTTACCTACTCGCCTAATCAACGAACTACTTCCCGAAACAGGCACGATCTTACTCCCCAGAGAATTAAGTGCTCGGAGGGCTCCGGCAGAGCTATGCGGGCTCCTTAATCGCGATTCAAAGTCACCATTCTACAAGCTTATCAAGCAACCCTCCGATCAACACAATCATGCTGCAATAGTAACCGATACGGCTGTCGTCAAAATGATCCGAAATAGCATGACGAACCCATTGGGCGCTCTTTACCCATACAAGTCAGGTGACGACGAGACCGCTAATATTGAAGCCATGTACCATCTACTTATTCAGTTCTGGAATGCAGTGAAGGCCTGTTTTTCGAAGGACTGGGGTTTGGATCCCAAGGATGGGCGACTTATGCACTCAGCGGGCATAATCGCTATGGGAGTATTGATGGACCGCATCTACGCCAAAACGGGAGTAAGCAAAGACAGCGCCGAACAAATCGAAACAGAGCTTCGAAAAATTGCAGCCGTCTGTGCATGGTCTTCGGGTGAGTGGCCCATTTTGAAAAAGGCTTGGAATGAAATCCAGCATACGCCTCAAGACATTAAAAACCTGCAAGACACATTAATACGCCTTTATTTAACTAGCGCCGCATCATGAAATTTCTGTACGCCGACACTCAAGATTACGTGGATCCAAGATACGACTTCATCAATGATCGTAATGCTCCTGGGCGCAGACGTTATTGGGACGACCAATACGCGCACGAAATAATGACACCCATCCCCTACGACGGCCTACTTGTCTCAATGAGTGCGGTTCGACCTGCCATAGGCGTTGCCAGTTCGAAGGTTCGATACTCCACAGCTGAACAGCAGCGTTTTCTCAGAGAGGGTGTTCGAAAGTTCTTGCGGCTAGACGACGAGAAGTTCGACGACACGATGGTTTTAGGTGATTGTGGTGCGTTTGCTTACGTAACTCATTCGAAACCAGCCTATAGCCCACTAGAGGTAGTGGAATTTTACGCTGATAGCGGATTTACCCACGGATGCTCACCTGACCATATAATTTTCAGTTGCGACTCAAGCAACCCACCAGCAGCCAGCCAAACTGAAGACACCCTAAACCGCTACAGCATCACGCTCGAAAACGCACGTGAGTTTTTAAAGCTTACGAACGAAGCCGGTCAGCCCTTCGAACCATTAGGTGCAGTCCAAGGATGGTCTCCTGAAAGCATGGCACAAGCGGCAAAAGAACTTGAAGACATGGGATATCGGTACCTTGCGATTGGCGGCCTGGTTCCCCTGAAAGTGGAGCAGATACACGAAGTGCTGATTGCACTGCGAGCCGCAATAAAACCTGAAACCAATATTCACTTGTTGGGATTTGCCAAGGCAGAGCGAATCGATGAATTTACAGGTTACGGTATTACCAGTTTTGATTCTACGTCTCCCCTCATTCGGGCCTTTAAGGATGCAAAAGCCAACTACTATCTAGAGAACGAGACATCAAAACTGTCTTATTACACTGCGATAAGAATCCCACAGGCCATCGAGAATCCGCGTTTAATGCAAGGCATAAAGCGCGGGACCCTTAGTGCTGAAGAACTGCAGAAACGTGAAGCAAGATCGTTGAAGGCATTACGTGACTATGACGATGGCGCTCTTGATTACGAATCAACCTTATCGGCCATAATTGACTATCTCCGTCTAACACTCAGCGATACCGTGTCTACCGCTGAAGAACTCGAAAAAGAAATCGACAAGAACATCCGCCTAATCGGCCCCACCCTTCGTGACAAGCCATGGCAAAAGTGCAAATGTTCGATTTGTAGCAGTGCCGGTATAGAAACTATCATCTTTCGCGCCAGCAACCGAAACAAACGCCGGGGATTCCACAACCTAGGCGTTTACCATCGACACCTTCAGAAGACTCTGGAAAATTCTAAAGCATGATCTACAGGTTCAAAGGTATTCGCGCTACTCAGGCTCAAGGCCATGACATATTTACGTTTGCCGCTACGCCAAAAGACATCCTCTCTTTCTCAGAAATTGAACGGGTTGGCAGAAACGAACAAGGTCATCTCAAAGGATTCCAGCGCCATCAGGTGGCGTCACATATCCAAGATATACGTGACTATCTGCGCCGAGATGATGCTCTGCTGCCCAACGCGATTATTTTGGCGTTCCTTGGCGATGTCAAAGTTATCGACATAGGCGACGGAGTCGTGGATATCACTGTAGACGCGTCGAAAACCAAGCCGGGTTTTGTTGTCGATGGCCAACAACGCCTGAGTGCTTTGTCGACAATGGATAAAGCAAATTTCCAAATATTTGCATCTGCTTTGATTTGCAAAGACTATAACGAATTGAGGCAACAGTTTGTTCTGATTAATAATACTCGACCGCTGCCGAAGTCGCTCATCTATGAACTTCTTCCTACCGTCGACGGCCTTCCAGAGCGTTTCACCAAGCGTAAGTTTGCTGCGCGTATAGTAGACATGCTGAACCACTTACCGGGTTCGGCTCTCTTCTGTGAGATCCGTCAGCATACGAACCCACAGGGCGTGCTAAGTGATACGGCGATGCAAAAGCTTGTCATGAACTCTGCAAGCGATGGAGCTATTCAGTCATTCATGCAATACGATGACTTTGATGCCCGTTCTGTCGAACTCATCAATAACTTTTTTCAAGCTGTTCGTACGGTATTTCGTTCAGAGTGGGATGGCTTATCGCCCCGGCATTCGAGACTTAAGCATGGCGCAGGTCTCGTTGCGCTTGGATTCGTAATGGAAGAGTTATACGCCCGGCAAGGTTCAACGAGCAAGGAAGGTTTCATAGAAGGACTTAAACTCCTTAAGCCACACACTGCGTGGACCAGTGGGGAATGGCGCATTTCCGAAACAGACCGTCGCCCATGGAACGGAATACAGAATACCCCGAGTGATATTTCGCTGCTAACCCAACATCTTACTCACAAACTTCGAGTAGAACTCAAACGCAAATAGATAACGATTCGTGAGGCCAGCAATGCATACTAACGCATTAGTTCTCTTCTCTGGCGGTCAAGACTCCACGACCTGCCTTGCATGGGCACTAAACCGATACGATCACGTCGAAACGATAGGCTTCGATTACGGACAACGTCACAATGTAGAACTGGATTGCAGGCATCGAGTTCTCCAGCGCCTTCGCACCGACTACCCTCGCTGGGCGGAAAAATTAGGGAAGGATCACTTTCTCGATCTGAAACTCCTTGGCCAGATCAGCGATACCGCCATGACCTCTGAGAAGGAGATCGAGTTCAAGGAGAATGGCCTGCCCAACACCTTCGTTCCCGGACGTAATCTGCTGTTCTTCAACTTTGCTTCCGCTATTGCCTATCGGAGAGGCCTTAGCGTGCTTGTAGGCGGGATGTGTGAAACGGACTACTCAGGTTATCCAGATTGTCGAGACAACACCCTGAAATCGTTGCAGGTCTCTCTCGGCCTCGGTATGGACATGCCGTTGGTTATTGAGACACCGCTGATGTGGCTGGATAAAAAAGAAACCTGGGAGCTAGCTAAGAGCCTTGGCGGATCTAGCTTTGTCGAACTCGTACAAGAAGAGACCCATACCTGCTACCTAGGAGACCGCCAACACAGACACGACTGGGGGTATGGCTGCAACAAATGCCCTGCTTGCGAATTGCGCCGGAGCGGCTTCGATGCATTCAAGCGAGACAATGACGCATGACCTACAGCGTCAAAGAGATCTTCTACACCCTGCAAGGCGAAGGACTTCGGGCTGGCAGACCAGCTGTGTTCTGTCGATTTGCAGGTTGTAATCTTTGGAGTGGTCGGGAAATTGACCGCCTTAGGGCCGTTTGTCAGTTCTGTGACACCGATTTCGTGGGCACCAACGGAACCTTGGGGGGCAAGTACTTGACTGCTGAGGTCTTGGCCGAGCGAGTTTCCTCGCTATGGCCAGTTGCCCAAGAGCATCGCTATGTCGTGCTCACAGGAGGCGAACCGTTAATGCAGGTTGATGTAGCCCTGATTGCAGCCCTGCACGATCAGGGATTCGAAATCGCAGTCGAGACCAATGGGACCATTCCGGCACCTTCAGGGATCGATTGGATTTGTGTTAGCCCTAAAGCTGGGGCCGACTGGGTGCAGCGTAGTGGCCACGAATTAAAACTCGTCTATCCGCAGCCTGGCCTACTCCCAGATGCCATCTCTGATAGCGACTTTCAGTACTACCTACTGCAACCTATGGATGGGCCAATGCAGAAACAAAATACCCGCTCTGCCATTGCCTATTGCCAGGCCAATACTAAATGGCGACTTTCCGTACAAACACACAAGATATTGGAGATCCGCTGATGTCTTCTCTAGCAACTGCGTCCAGAGATTGTCGACCTGAGGTAGCTGTTAAGCCCCCCATTGATTGCGTGACCGTGTACGAACTGTCGCAGCGCTTTTTCTTCGAGGCAGCCCACACCTTGAATCGCAGTATCGAGACCGAGGGCAGTCTACGTATCCACGGACATACCTACGAAGCAGAGGTTACCGTCGCTGGTCAACCGGATTCCACCTCCGGGATGCTTATAGATCTTGGCTATCTGCGCAGCGAAATTGCCAGAGTAAAAGGAATGCTAGATCACCGATTCCTTGATGAGGTTCAAGGTCTAGGATCTGCCACTATCGAGAATCTCTGTGCTTTTATTCGCGCACAGATGGAAGATTCGGTACCAGGCCTATGCGCCGTTATGATCGAGCGCCGAGCCAGCGGCGATCGCTGCGTGTTGCGTTGGACAAGGTGACGTCTCAAGACATCTGACTCTTATTAATCACACAATCTACGATGCGCGTCGTACCGGTACCCTCGACTTGAAGTAACGCTGCATCGGGCCGTAACGCAGCCTTGATGCAAAAAAAAGCCTGATGGGTAGCAACGCCTGAAACAAACACCACCCAGTCCGCATTACGAACTCCTGTCTTCAAGCGTGAACTGCAGACCTCATCGGAGTTGGTCTCAACCTTGGCCAATGGAAGCGCCTCTTCGAGTATTAGTGCTGCACGTCGAATGGCTTGGGTGTCCAAGCTGTAAAGGAAAATACGGTTCCTTATGTCTGTTCGAGCTTTTTCGGCTTCATCCACTTCATCGTCGAGTCGCTTGGGAAGTTCAAGACCAAACTCTTGCGCAAGCAGTTTTAGCAAGCAGCGCTCTGCAAGAGACAGTCTGGCCCAACACTGGGTCGCAGCCTGAACTGCCCTAGTTGTCCACCGCAGGCGCGCCTCCTCGTCACGACATGGATACATAACCAACAAATCTGTCGCATCCAATGCCCATGCGGCTTCGCGTGGCGACAGCGGACTGGACAATACTGTAGCAAGCCTTTCAATAAGCCCTGTGTACTCAGCCGACGTCAATCCGGCGATCAGACTATGTCGAAGCGCCAGCCTGATCATCTCTCGCTCGCTATCTCCAAGGCGGTCTCGCACGTTCAGGGATTCAATGAACCCCAGATAGAGTTGAGTAAGCACGCTCGAGGGTGGAGTTTGGACGATGAGCCAGTCAAACCAAATAGGAAATAGGGATTCGAACAAGGGTGACGAGTCGAGAGCAGAATCCTCTACGCTCGACAACAACGACTGGATGAAACTGGGCTGGGCCAACAGAGTACTAGCCTCGGGCGACTGAACCAGTTCCCGCCAATAGACTATGACGTCGTCAACAGCCATCGGCGTATGCGTAGTCTGCAGTTGCTCTTGAAGCGATTCGCACACTTCCTTAGCGGCCAACTTCTCTACATCAGAGAGCAACCGAGCCCGAGCAGTGCGAACCTTGGCGGCAGTATCGGGGGCACTCAACGACAGCCGCTCGAGCACCACACGAGCTTGACCAGGATCACCCACTTCTTTGGCACAACGCAATTGGGCTTGGAGCACTTCGACCGAATCCGCCAGTGGTAAAAGCAAAGCAAGAGCCTGTTCATAGCGTTCCAACTCCATTTCATGGAGCGCCTGCTCAATTCCGGACTTGATTTGCAAGGTCTGCGCCATAGCCATGATGGCGTCAGAAGCGGGCCCAAAAGCATTTGGTCCAAGGTCATTGAGCAGGGTCACGCAGAGTTCGGCGGAAGGCTGCTTCAAAGACAACTCATGAAGCAAAAAGCCCTTAAGGGCTGCGGGGCGACGGCTACGCCCGCGGCTTTTGAGCAGAGGAGCGGCCATAATCCGAACCCGCTCTGCGAAAGCTTTCACCAACTGAGTGGCGGCGCCCTGCGCTTCGACTTGGGCTAAGAACGTTTCGTAGAGCGCGTCCCAGATGTCACCGTAAGTCTCCGGCGGCAAGCGAACCTTGAGAAAGTCATCCCACTGGGGATGATTCAGAATTCGGTCCCATCGGCCAAAGGCTGAATGTAAACGTATTTCCAGGAAGGTCCGGTTTTCAGCGCTAAGGCCATGCTGGTCTCGTAGTGCCGCCATCGCGGCCATCGCTGCATTTTCATTGCGAGCCACCAAGGCGCGGTCAAACAACGCTCGCAACTGGCGAAACGTGCGCAGTTCCTGTCTGGGCCTAGGCGGGCGTTGGTCCAAGAGTTGCCAGTAGCGTTGCCAGCTTTTGACTACGCGCAGCTCAAACTTCGGCGTGATCGCAAAAAAGGCAATCGCGTTCAGGCCAGCCTGCGCCAATACAGCTTTCGCGCTCATTTGTGCAATAGAGAGCACCGCCCCGTCAATCTCAAAGTCACCAAAGCTCGACCCAATGAAAGCGCGCATTTCCTCGTGCAACTCACGCGAACTTAGTTCATCGTGCGAACAGGCCAGCCAACAGGTGCGCTCACCGGTAACCTCAGAAAATGGCAAGAGCAGCGGTCGGTCCTTGAAGCCTTTCGCATAACGGGCGATAGCTGGAACCAATGCGTCAGGTACAGTCTGACCAGCGAGGGTTTTAACAGTGGCTAAAGGGCTCACATAAATGTTAAGACCTGAAAAGAACTGACTGAGTAAGGCCTGAGAGACTGCCACTGCGGGGTCTACCGTTTGGCTAGAGGCTGATGCCATGGTTCGCAAACTCCAGACGGATGCTAGATACCATCTGCGGGTTGAAATCAACAACGAGTGATTCAGCGTTCAGGCCAATGCCGCGCTCAGTGAGGTTCATCGATCCGCCAATCCAGACTCGATCGGTTAGCAATCCCTTCGTGTGAAAATCAGGAATCTCGGACCATTGCAACGAATCTTGCAGACCGGCATCTATCAGCGCTGCGTGCAAGCGCTTACCAAAAGGCTTATTGTGAGGTTCAGGTCGTACGCGAATATCTAACTGCGTATTGTTAGATGCGATAGCCGCCAATACCTCAATCAAGCGAATCTCACGACGGCTCCACTCCGGATTTAGCCCCTCAAAACTGCCCGTTGAGTTATCGAAAATAACAATGTTGCTAACCCACGGAGCGGCTAAATAGAGTGTCCTGCTGGGAAGCAGGATCTCCTCGGCCAAAACCATGGCTATAACATCACGAGCGGCTTGAGGCGAAGTCGTTGCCGACTTGAAGATGTGGCGTACGTTTGTCATAGAGCGTCCGGTATCGAAAACGTCCACTCGATGCGATCACCGAGGCGCTTGACCTCGCAGAGTTGGGCGAAGACGTTTAGATAGTCAAATTGAATTGGCTCTGTCGCCAAGGCTGCGATCACCTTGGGCAACAGTGTTCCGGCATCGGCGGCAGATACCGACACAACCGCACGCGAAGTGGCGAGTAAGCATTTTCGCAACTGCTCCTGCCAGTCCAGTGCTGTCGGATCGATCGGTTGAGAACGAGGTGTCAGCCACTGCTCCACCAGAAGTCGTTCAGTATCTATAGCGAACGGCGAGAAGCGATTGGACCATGGCATGGCAACAGCGCGCAGCGCATGCCCTTGAGGCCACAATATCCCCATTAGCACCCCGAAGCGCCATGCCATACGACTGCCGAAAGGAAGGACCTGCCCCGCGCTTGCAAATGCCCGATCGAGATAATCATCTGTACTGAACAATGCGCAGAGAACCCTAACGTCAATCTCGACACCATGTAACGCCTCCAACGCATCCCAGCGCTCATGTATCTGAGCCAGCAGACAATCCAACTCGTCTGGGGTGTTCGGTCGCAACAATCGCATGCTCAGAGCCACACTGTAGCCGTGGAATATCGATTGCCCCCGAGTTACTAGCCTGAACCGCAGACCGGCTAAATGCTTGGCGGCATCGGCAGAATTCATGGCTTGTCGAACCTGCGTTACCGCCTCAGTAATAGTGGAGTCCGGCTTTGATCCACCAAGCCATTGGACTACCTGGCGCAACTGAGAATTTGTCCATTCAAAGTCACGCGGGCTTAAGGCCGCCTCGATATGACGGTAAAGGCTATCGGGACGAGTCGCTAACAATTCCGCAACGCTCTCAATCAGACCATTGCCACCAGGATTGACCTCCGAGATCCAGATTTCGAACCCGGGCTGGGGGTGTGGGTCACCGTCATCACTACGCACGTCGATATCCACAATCAACCCATCGGGATCAATCTGGGGGCAGGCTTGCTGTATTGCGTCCAGGCAAGCTGCACCGAGCGTGGCGCGGATCGACAGGGCAAGCCAGTCGTTCCACTCCTCATCAATGGGTTCGACTAGTACACGAGATGCGTAACGCACAGCTTTACGCACTGCTTCTGTCTTTAGCGCCTCATCTAGCTTTTGACGAAGCTTGTCCGCCCCCTCCTCACTACTTTCGTTCTCCGGAACCTGGAACACCGTCTGCAGGACGTTGAGTAGCGTATCCATCCTGGCGCCGTCAGCAACATAGTCCAGCGAGTCGCGCAGCGAGACTTCCTCAGCCATTGCGACTTGAAGGGCCGCAATTTGGAAAATCTGTGCGATCCACCCGCGCAGGAATGGATTCGGTACTGCAATGCAGAATTCGGGGTTCTGGCGTGCCTCCCAGTTGTAGCGAGCTGCACGAGCTGCACGCAAACGTCGCGGATCACCCCAATTGATGGCGCCGCTGAGATCATGCGGCAAATCCAACTCCAATACCAACGCATCGACATCAATGTCGAAGCCCACACCGCAGGGCTGGCCTGAATGCATGAACTGCCAGTCGACTGTGACGCGCTCGCTCTTACTTCCAGATCGCAGTCGAAGTTCTGCGCGCGAACTTACGGCATAGCGGCGCACAGAAGCATTGGCTTGTTCAGCGTGGGTGTGAACAACCACTCTCTTGATCAACTGGCTGATGCCAATGTGCGTCGGACTGGTCAGTGGTACGCCCTGATAGGGCGCCTGAAGGAAGGATTTCCATTGCAGCTGAGCGTTGGATGTGTCACTTAGCTCGGGGATTCCATTGCCCCCACGAGCCACTGGAGACAGGCGGGCTGCCGCTGGACGAAACGCTTTGAAAGTCACTCGAGCCGAGTCGTCCTGGACAACAAAATTTCTTTGAGGCTCAAGGTCGTACCATGTGGATAGCTCCACATCCTCAGACACTTCGGTGCTACCGCAAGCGAAGATTCGAGCCAGCGCTGGTCCATCAACGCCCAACCAAAGAGCATCATCGTAACGACGCGAGACCCTACCGGGTGCAAACTCAGCTAAACCCTGTTGAACAGGCAGATACTGCTCTTCAACGCTGCCATCGCGCGCAAGCCATTCAATGCGCATTTCCGGCAGACTTAGATCGGCAAAAAGGCTGGAGGGAATGAAGTCCGGTAGTGGATGGCCCGCTTGGTAGTCTTTCCCCTGTTCGCCATTTGCACGCCAGTTCGATGCCAGCCGACGAACAACTGTAGGAATCGCGCCAAGCATTAGCGGGCGTGGATGGCTCCACATGAGCAAATTCATATCGTCGGTCGTCAACGCCAATCGGTCAGCTAGGCTGCGAGCAAGACGTTCGACTTTCGCTGGACTCTCCTGAAGATCCCCCAGCAGCTTGACAACACGTTGGTGTTGCAACCGTTTTGCCAACCAATTGGCGCCTGCAAACTTAACAGCAGACTCCCCATTGGGACCGAGGTTGCACGCTTGATTCCTGAGCACTTTCCACTCCTGCGCAGAGAGCGGGAATGTCACACCTTCCGCTAGGCGCTTAACTGAAACAAACGCATTCGGGTGCCACCCATGCGGTGTGGCCTCAATATTTGGGGAAGCCAAGTCGCGCCAAACCGACAGAGGTGGTTGGTCACGGCAGGTCAAATCTCCTAACTCGTCGAGCAACGCGTAGACCGCTTGCATTCGCTGGACGTAGCGATTGGCCAAAGGCAGTTGGCGCGCCGGAAGATCGGGATCGAACAGCTGATCGTAGGCTTGATAGGCCAGCCGGTCGCGACCGTAATCCGTGAGCACAACGACAGTCCATGGTCGCATGTGACGCGTTCGACCCGCTCGCCCCTTGCGCTGCAAGAACGATGCGATGTCTCTCGGCGCCTTGTGCTGAACTACAACGCCCACTGCCGGGTCATCGAAGCCTACTTCTAGAGCAGACGTGGCAACTACAACTTCTGTATGAGTACAAACCCCACTATCTAATGCAGTCGTACGCCCGATTCCGAGGCGACGGGTGAGATCGTTTCCAATGGTTTGTGGAACACTCCAGTCTTGCCCAGCGAAGTAGCGCGGGGTACCCATGATGGGGGTAGATCCGTTACGCAGCAGTGCCAACCCGCCATCAGGGTGCTTGATCAAGTTTGCGTTACCACTAGGATGATATCGTCCCTCAGCATCGAGCAAGTCCTTGAAGAGCCGATTCGTTGCGTCCAACTGATCAGTAAAAGCAAATGCCCGCCAACCAAAAAACGGCATTGCTTTTCTATCAAAAGTCCCAGGCGGATCGAGTAAACGAGCACTCAGCATCAGCGTCTGGATAGTGGTAGACAGCAGGGCGGTCTGCGAAACCGGATCACCGCGCAGAGCGAGCATGTACTCGCCCCCTTCCTCCTCAATCTCGTTCTCTAGCGGTTTGATCTCCTCAACAACCGTTGGACTCAGTCCTGTTAGGTGGGAAAAAAAGGTTTGGCCTTCCGCGATGGTAGCGGACAATCCCACAAAACTAGAGCGCCGCCCGCTGGCGGCCCACCAACGACGTAACAAGTAGGCCACCTGCGCCCCATAGCTGCCAGCATACAAGTGAACTTCGTCCAGCAAGACGAGGTCAGGGGTTCGTTCGGCCTTAGGACCCACGCCAAAGACATGGCGCAAGTCGCTGCTAGGTAAATGCCGATTCAGCATTTCCACCGTTGTGAAAAGAATGTCCGGTGGATCAGATTGAATTGTGTCGCGGGTGAATGCCAGAGTACGTCCATCTACGACTGCACTGCACTGCGAGCAGACGATGCGCTCCAGACCCTTTTCCGCATCACTATTGCGCAGCACCATTTCCCCGTGCTGACTGTCGTTAGGACAATTGAAGAACGGTACGCGTTTGCCCTGGGAGTGCTTGGGCCATTTGGCCTTGGCGACCTTCGTGGGTGTGTCCCCAAAAAGAACACCTACGCGCAGAGGTCGCCCTCCCCGACGTCCGATCCAGCTATCGAACTTGCGGCACTGGTCATAGACTTCGGCGAGTTGATCCTTCAGCAATTCATTACGAGGATAAAGAGCTAACACCCTTACCCCACCGCTAGTCATCGGCGGCACTCGTTGGGATGCCAGCCATGACAACGCAGGCAGATAGAATGCCAGGGTCTTGCCACTACCAGTTCCAGCGGATACCAACGTGCCCTGACAACTCCCCTCCTCCAAGCCAGTCAAAATACGTTCAGCCGATTTCACCTGGAATTGCGAGAGACCACCGCTCGGATCCATATGA
The DNA here is from genome assembly GCF_019355055.1 of Pseudomonas sp. MTM4. NCBI lineage: Bacteria > Pseudomonadati > Pseudomonadota > Gammaproteobacteria > Pseudomonadales > Pseudomonadaceae > Pseudomonas > Pseudomonas sp. MTM4. Next base: position 267,625 of record NZ_CP048411.1, on the reverse strand, counting down.
TCTAGCCAGGTCTTGAGGGCCTCCAGCAATAGCGGCGATTTCACCAAGTTATTCAACTTAGCATAAACGCTAGCGCCATCCACGTCTCTAAGGGGGTAACGGCGGGGGCGTCTAAGGAAGCGATAGTCCGCTACCAGTGTGGCGGCTTCAGCCCACCTGTCCGTACCATGCTTGGGAAATAGTTGGCGAAGTTGGGCAATCAACCGCACCCCTTCGGCCATCCTCGTCCGCCAGCGCACTTCCTGATCAACCACAAATGGCACTTGGAACAACATTTTGCGTTCAATCAGCAAGTCCCACAGATCCTTCACCGTGTGAATGCAGCAATTCGGATCATTCTGGGCGGCATGAGCCTTTGGCGCATCGAGGGCTCGTTGAAGAGCCTCCATTACTTCATCGCGACTGAGAGCATTGTCAATCAGGCCCCAGATCAGACAACGCGCCTCCAGAGCCTCGAGTTCGTCAAGCGCGAACTCGGCCAACTGCAAATCTGGAACTAACGCCATAAAACATTGGTCCTCGACTTCACTACGAACCGGGAGGGCTCATCATTTGCCTGGAGCCATTGCATCACTTCAGGAGTAATCAAATCCATTGAAGCCCCCCCACTCTCCACAGCCTTGAGAAATAATCGAACTGCCTCTGGTGCCGTCCCCTTAAGTTGTTGCTGTACGTCCTGCAGTGTGCTCACTACTCTGATCAACTCATCCGGAGTCGATGTGCTGGCTGGTAAGTCGGTGCGCGCAATCGCGGAGTACTTTGGGTAATGCTCCTTGTAGGTCCGCAGAAGGTCCTCATTGGCAGGGGTTCTGAGCATTTGCTCGTCTAGGTATGTAGGCGTGTCGACGCGTCCCAGACTCTCAACAAACTGGCGCCATTGGTCGCGGGCAGCGCTGCGGACCTTGTCATTAGCCGATTCGGCCGCCGCAATTAGTCGGGTCCACAGATTATCAACTGCCAAATCCTGCAAATTACCACCTGCAAGTAGTAGCGTTTTCGCTTGCTGCGCCAACCCTTTCACAGCGCAATCAGCTTGGACAATATCCTCGCGCGCGAGTAAAGAGGGTTCGACAATGCGGACCTTTTCCACCAGTGCGCGTCGTGCGTTCGCGTGTTTTGTCCACTCACGCAAGCGCTGCTGAAGCGCAGAGATTTCTTGCTTAGTCTGGTTGGCTACCTTCACCGTCTGCAGGTCAGAGAGCAGCTTTTTGCATGTACCGGCTAGGCTAGACATCAGCTTTCCCACTCCAAACTCTTAGTCAACTCTTCTCGTTGCTCGATGGCCTGACTCAACTCAACTGATCGAGTCTGACTGTCGATCAACTTCCCGAGGCGATCAAAAAAGCCATTGAGTTCGTCAACATCGCAAGCTAACTGGCTCAATCTTGGTAGCGGTACAGCACATAATGCAGCGAGCCGCACGGGAACCAGTTCGTCGTCGGAAGGTATGCTCATTTTGCGCATCCGTTGGATGACGGACTCGATGCCATCTTGTGACAGTCGGTCAATGACCGCTCGAATCTCCGATTCGGAAACGCCAGACGGCCAGACCGATAATTGCAGGACCTCTTGCACCAGCAAACGCATCTCATCGCGCGAGGCGACACGTGCGTGATCGGACTCAAAAGCGGCGCTTGCTATAGGCAAGAGAGATTGCACCGCGCCCTGCAAGTTATTGACCAAGGCAGGTAGTTTCTCGGTAGAAACGCGTTCAAGTACATCTAGCGCCTCTACACTCAAACCACCACTGCTGCTCAACCCAGGAACCCACCGCTGGGGCAATTCGGTTTTCCAGGCCCGTTTGAGGCGGTCAATATCAATTCCCATCAACTTGTTTCCGGCACCCTGGAAGCACCCGATCAGTTGCCTCATCCGATCCTGAATTTCGGTGCGACAAATGGTTGCTTTGCTTCGGATCTCCAAAGATCGAACAATCGATGGGGTAACAGTTGAGGCCAGCAACATAGACTCGTCAGGACCGGGAGCGAACAACTCTTTGAAGCTTGGATTATCTGGCTGGCCACGAGTGCTCAGACCCAGCAGCAGGCTTTGAATATGTAGGGTACGCCCCATCATGCCCGCATCACGTTCAGCTTCAACGGCGAGAGCTTGTAGGACTTGACACTCCAGACTATCCAGCAAGGCGTCAGCCGCCGCATAGTCGGTTTCTGCGTTCGCGTAGCACCAAGACTTCGCGTTTTTTTCCCAGCGGGCCAGAGCTTTAAGCCCTGCCAGAACGCCCGGAGGAATGGGCTCATCCGGGAGGGCAACCTGAATTACAAGGCCTTTGTTCGGGTTGTTCGCCGTAATCATCGGGGGCAACCAGAACCAGCGATAGTCAATCTTTTGACCTTTTAAGCACAAATTTCCCAGATCCAATCGACTTTCCAGCGCGGTCTGTATTAAGCCACGAGTGTCCCTAGCATGCGTATTTGTTAACCGATTGTTAGGCGTCCACGCCTCCAGCGCTTCTGCATAAGCTGAGATATCCGGCGCGACTGGAATTGGGTCAACAGCAGAAGTCAGCGACGCCAAGTCAACTGGAGCGGTGGAAGGCTCGGCGTTTATGGGCGGTTTGATCTGAGTTGGCGCCGCCGCCGACGGTCGTACTGGAGAGTTGGCAGCATCAAATGGCCAGGGCAGAGAGAAAGCCTCGAACACTGGCTTGGGCACTGCGGTCCCTGATGCCAGACTGATCGGGCTACCGGCCCAAAAATACAGAGCCACTTCCAGTTTCTGGGACAGCACCGGTGAGTAGCCCTTGCGCTGCAAGTCCGTACGTACCTCGGCGACCAATCGTGGAGACTTAAATCCGGGCGGAGGGAAGGCTCCGTCGAGGAACGCGGGACGCTCAGCGAGTGTTTTGCGCAAGACCTGATTAATGAAGGCTCGTGGGTTATAAGTCCAAACACTGCCTAGCTTTAGCGCTGTTTCAGCAAGGCCACGGATAGCAAGTTCGTTGAAAGGAAACAAGGGATAGCCTTGCTGACTACGCCCAAATGCATCCAGTCGCTCTGCAGCCTCAGTATCTAAAGGTTCTTCGAATCTCGGCACCCATGCGTATAGGTCAGCGCCATGCCGGGCCCCTCTGGCGAACTCCTGCTGCAGGTACTCAACTCCCCAACGCGCTGCATTGAGATAACGCCCCGTCAACTCCACTAACTTGCTGACAATCGCGCGTTCAGATAGGCCTTCGCTCGGAACCACCCACTGCTCCGAGGCACGAGTCAACACAGTCTGGCGGCCAGCAAGAAAACCGTCGGTAACGGCTACCGCGGTGCGAATAGGCGCTCGGACCCTCCTCCCGTGTTCGTTACTCTCGATAACCATAATGTCCAACAGTGGCTGTTGGATTCCCGACAGGACAGACAAGTCCTCGATAAGGAGCACAAGTTCTTTGTTTTCCTTGAGGAGTTGTCGTCGAATATCGTCAATCACTTCCGGGATTGACTTCTGTTGCAGAGCTTCCGTGATCCGGAATACGGTGCGCAGTGCGCTATCGAGCACCTCCTGCAAAATATTGGCGGCGGTACTGCGATATCGGCCATTGGCATTGCCCAGAAACGCTAGCGCCGTCTGCACTCGATGTGGCAGTTCATAACCTACTGCCTCCTCGGGTGGCTCAAGATCCTCCGCACAAAACTGTCGATCCGATGGATTGTTAGTACCACCCAGACTTGCTCCGACAATTCGAAGTAGCACCTTGCCTAGCCACAACTCACGCGCCTCAGGAGCTAGAATCAAATTCCGAGCATGCTCAGCCACAGCCACATGTGGCCGAAGCGCAACGTTTTCCGCTGATGAGCCCTTTGCCAGTTCAACAGTACGTTCACGATACTCCTTCAGGCCCTCCCCCAAAGCTGCTGCGAGCAGTTCAGCAGCAATAGAAGGGGTCAACGCCTCAGAAGCGCGCGCCAACTCGCGTTTTAGTACCTCGTATTCAGCGCTGACAAGCGGTTTTAGGATCAACTCCACGACCCCCCGCAGGCTCACGCCCTTAGGGATCGAGACAACCACCAGATCGTCACGGCGTGGGTGACGCTCCAACTGTGCGCCCAGCCAACGCACCATATGGGACTTACCGACACCTGAGGCGCCCGTTATGGCGACCACGACCGCACTACCATCGGTTACGGGGCGCATCAACTCGTTCAATAGAGCAACTTCGTCAGCAGATTCCTCTAGCCCAGACTGGGCAGCCCGACGCAGTAACAAAGTTGGCGCGTGGACTGCCAGGAGCAATGCATCATCGACAGTTTCAGCTTCAGTAGGCAGGCACTCCGTCGCATGTGCACTTGTCGGCCAGTAACGCTCCAGCGCGCTCATACCTTGTCACCTCGTACCGGGCGAGTAATCCACTGGAAGGTTAGATCGCTGCGTGCCCCACCAGCACCAGTTAACGTAATCGAACTCCCGAGGTCAGCCTTTGACTGCAATAGCAACTCACCACCCTCCCAAAGATTGAGCAACGCCCGACTCAGTGCCGTGGAGACCTGACCGGGCTGACGCAATGGCAGTGCCAGGGGATCTACATACTCCAGAACCTCCCGCTGCCAGCGACCGCCATCCAATACAGGCAGCACAGTGCTCAGACGCTCCACAAACTGCGGAGCAGGCATGCTGTCACCGGGTGCGAGAACCTCAGTCAAAGCGTCACGTACCGCCACAGTCGGATCAATGGCGGCAAAGGGGTGGCGGCTGAACCCAAGAAATGGCGCCCAAAACTGAAGACCCGAGCGCCGGGTCGAATTGCGCATCAACAACCGCTCCGGGTCGAGGATCTGTTGCGACTCTTGCTTCTCGAACTGATCGAAGGATGCACGATAGATATCCTGGGCAAGCATCCATGCCAACGACCGTGTTAAATCAGCAGCCCGTGCACCTTGACTAGCCCATAGATCCTGATTGTTCTCTTCCGCTAACGCTTGGCGGCAGGCCATCCGGCGTGTGAACGGCAGGACTTCCAACATGGAGGAATGTCGCGAAGGCAGCCTGTCTTTGACGGAGATAAGTCCCTCCTCTCGTACAAATAATCCAAGTTCCACCCATCGGTTTAGGGTGTTACGCGCCATTTGCCCTTCATCCTCAACGAGCGCAGTCGGAGCTACAGCTTCTAATAGTTCGGTTTCTAGAATCGGATTGGCCGCACGCAACACGGCCCCGTGTAGTGCAACAAGGATATTTGGCAATCCATCATTGGTAATGTTTAAAAGGCTCATGCAATCAACTTCCGTAATACCGTGTCCTCATCTGCATGGGCAATTACGGAAACCCAAGATCGTTCTGGCCGGTACGGGTCCGGCAACTGGCTGTCGATAAAGACGACAGTCATCGCACTAGGGGAAGTACGCAATGCAGTAGCCACCTGAGTCGTGATCTTCGAGTCTGCCCACAGAATAAATCGGACTTCGTCGACTGCCCCATGCAGGGCGATGGAGTCAAGAGGATCGAAGCGATCAACAAAGGTATCGCTGCGCGTAATTGTCATCTGGTCGATCATCCCTTCGACCAGGACATTGCTGGTCGACTGCGGCACTAGCAAGGAGTGGGGGCGTACTTTCTGCAGCATCAACGCAAAGCACGAGCGGCTATCAGCGCAAGTACGTATCAAATCGGGAACCGCAACGAATACCAAGTTTGGCTGATCCTGCGGTAAAGTTTTAAGTGCCGGCCACTGCTCGGTGCGGTGTGAAAACTGGGCGATTCTCGCTACGAACGGGCGCAACCGGCGCACAGGCATGCGATTGTCAGCCCAATGCTGATTACAGCCTCCGCAGTAAGCCGTTACCGGCCCCCACTGGTTGGGTAATGCCAAACCGTACAGTTGGACCAGTGCATTCGATATCTCGACTTGAGACGTGGCAGTCCGCACCATTAGGCTGAATGCCTTATCCGCAGCCAGAAGCAGTCCCTCTCGAGCTGAGTTCATTTGCTCCTCGAAAACCTGGCGATTACGGTGATTAGGATGGCGAATACGCACTGCTGCATATGTCACTTGGGAATCGCTGTACTCTATATCCTCGCTAATACTTTCACTGCCTGGCGGCAAGGCACTTAAAGCGATAATTTCAATCAGCCCAGCGGATGCCATCAGGTTGAGCGTTCGCAGGTTCCATATGCGGTTACTTTTCCCCTGTGCCGTCAATCCGGCCCGTAGCCGATTGAGGTCGACCCAAACCTCGCCGTCTGGCGTAACCGGGCGAGTTGGATCATCGAGCATAGCCTCCCATCGGTCATAACCTAACTCATTACCTATTAGTGTTGGACCAGACATCCCTTTTGCCTGTTCAACATCCTGCTGCGTGTAAAGCAACAAACTTGCGGAGGCTTTGCCATCACGGCCGCTTCGCCCGACTTCCTGATAAAAACGGTCGAGTGACTCCGGCAATGTGGCGTGAATTACTGTCCGAACGTCGTTCTTGTCCACGCCAAGGCCAAATGCCGAAGTTGCTACCATGCCATCGAGCTTATTGGCATCCCAATCCGACATTAGAAGTTGGCGCTGCTGCGGAGGCGTTTCTCCGGTAAAGGCGGCTATCCGGCCCAGGCCATTCTCAGTCAGTAAACGAGTCCATTCCTCAGCCTCGTCAGGTCTAGTTACATACAGGATGAAGGGGCGTGGCGACTTCATCACTGCCTCGAGAACACGATTCACCTGTTCCACCGGAGAGACCATCGCCTTCATCGCGTAGCGCGGTTCGGGCCGTAGATAGATCCCGGAAACAACACAATTGCCATTTACTCCGGCAAACAACGTTTGCAAGCTCGTAACAGTGTGCGGAGTAAGGGTGGCTGAGGCTAGTGCAATACGTATGGCCTGCGGCGATTCAGGATTGCGCGCATGACGAAGACTGGCGATGAAGGCCGGCAGTAACTGGAACGCGGGACGAAATCCGCTACCCCAAGTGACCACCAAGTGTGCTTCATCGATCACAACGTGCGAGATACGCCCCTCATACGCACAGTCGATCAAGATGCTGCGCAAAGAGCCGGTGGCGGCCTCTGGAGAGGTGAAAAGGACTCGCTGCTCGCCACAGCGCACAGCATGGAAGATGGAAGTCCTTTGTTCGACCGACAAGCCACTATGAAAGGACAGGGGATGCTCTGTCCAATTGGGGTCACGAGCCTTAAGGAGTTCTGCCATTCGACGACCTTGATCGATGGCTAACGCCACTGTGGGTACGATCACCAAGGTCAAATTGCCTTGACTGCCCAATAGCGGGGGAATCTGGGCCAGCAACGACTTGCCACTACCAGTCGGTAGATTGGCAATCAGCGTCGTGCCTGCAGGTAGGTGCATCAGTGCCCGAATCGCCTCACGTTGACCTGGACCGGTGTACGCTGGCTTCCCCAACAGAGACCGAAGCGGTGGGTCCGCTGGCACCCAGGTTTGAAGGCGCGCCACGATGCCATCGAACGCGTCATCAAATAAATCTTGCTGCTCACCTAGCCACTCTAATCGGGGATAGGCGGGGCGTATCTGCGCAGACGTGCCAATCACCGCCACTTCAAAGCCTTGCTCGTGCCAGACTTCGCTGGCGGGCCAAGGTGCAGCAAGGGGCACTTGCAACCAAACTCGAGTCCCGCCCTTGGATTGGGCTAGCAGCCAATGTCGCAACAGTGCGATCAGATCAATAAACGCGGCCGTTCCACTCTGATCCAACAACTCTCGCAGGCATTGCTGAACTCGGTCCAAAAGGCTGTCACTGGCGGTCGTGGCTTCTAGATAGGCATGACTGTCTGGCCAATGGGTCAGAGCTTCACGCAGGTCAAACTCAGAGAACATAGTGAAGGTCATTCGTTAAAGGGCGAAATAGAAGACAAGAAAAGTGCACCGACCACATCCAAGTCGAGACGAGGACTAGCTATGGCTGCCTCTAGCGCCGCATACATTTCTTCAGCTTGGAGCAGTTCGTCTAGCTCTTGTTGGCGGGCCAGTCCTTGTAGGCGACTAGCCCTCGCCTCCCCTTGTGATCGGCGCAACCGACGCTCCTGAGCGCAGACCTTCAGCGCGCTCTGTATATGCTCGATATACACGGGTGCGCTCCGTGCCGCGACTGTGGCGATGTCCCGCTGGCTCCCACACAATCCACCCCAGTTGCGTAACCAGGTCGACTTGATGTCCGTTGGTAGTCTGCGCCAGCGTTTAGCGTTCAGATTGAAATCACATCGAACTCCCTTCAACGTCGGAGCATACTTACTGGTCAAGAACTCGCTGGGTTCAGCTTCAACCCTTCCATTGCCGTGCACCCAAACGCGGATGGCCAGGGGAGGTAGCAAGGTGCCTGCCTTGCGAGCGAGTACTTGCTGTTTCAGGGACGAAGTATCTTCACCCTCCTCGTTGAGGGCGGGGCGCACCATAAAGTCAAAACGGAAGTACAGATCGGCGCCACTAGGATCGTTGACTTCGTACTGCCGATTGGCCCGCCAAACTGCAAAAGCACGCCCCCGGTCATCAGTTGCACAAAATTGCTCAAGCGAGGCCACAAGAGGATCTCCGATGCGAAGTAGCCGGAGCCCTTGCGCCAACCCCCGACGACTCGTGACGGTGTTTCGCTTGAACGCATATTGGTAACTCAGCGGAAAGCGGGCGCTTCCGCCGATGGCTCTCTGGTCGACTGTCGCTAAAAAATGCTTAAGGAAACCTGCTAGGGGTAGCAGCGTTGCTTTCCCACCGCCGCGATAGGCATACCCCACTCGAAACGGGGTATCCGTAGTTTGTTCACCTAATTCGTTTTCGCTACGCCAGTCAAATTGCAGCGAGTCAACCGCCAGCATTTTGAAAGCAGCACGCCATTTAATCCAATCGCTATCTGCATCCTCCAGTGCGTCCATGCCGGGAATTTCTCGGTTAGCTAGAGCATCCAGACTATCTTGGTGATTCAATTGCCGTACTTCGCGTTGAACCCAGCCGTCTGATCCACCGAGTTGATCCGCGTGTACTTGGAGAGCGGCGGTGCCCTGCTCAGACCATTCGTATGCCAGCGGCTCGGAGGTCGACTCGATCAGATACTGTAGGCTTGCCACAGATTGGCGAAATACGCCCCAGCCACTGTCCAGAACTTGAGCCCAAGCAGCTTCGTCCGGATTTTCCTCATCAAGCAATACATAGGACACGATTGGATCGCCGGTTCCGTAACGGTCCAATCTCCCCAAACGCTGTTCAATGCGATTCGGAGAGGACGGCAGATCATAATGGACGGCAACTTTGCGCCCGCCATGCAGATTAACGCCTTCTTCCGCGCGCGCATCACACACTAGTACACGCACCTGGTTAGGCGAGTTGAGGAACTGCTCCCACTCCGGAGCAGCCACCTCCGTATCTTCGTCTACCTCTGCCGGTTCGTGACGAACAACGCCATGACCTATCTCGCGAGCCAAAACCTCAGTAACCAAATCGGCATCCTGTGGCCGATCGCAAAAGACGACTATCTGGGTCGCAGGTACTTCCAGGATCGTGCGGATCTCACCGCACAATGCATTCACCCGTGCAGGGTCAGAAAGTAGGCGCTCAGCGGCATGATCAACGGCTCTCGCTTGAGCGAGTAAGTCAGGTTCATCCAGCCCAGCAAGGGTCAAGGCCCGCACTAGCGATTGTCCTGAATGGGAGTGAACAGCCGCCTGAAGCAGCGATTGGTGGACGTGGGGAAAAGATCCGTAGGCTGCCAACGCCAATCGCAAGTCTTCCAACCGATCTCGCCACGTAGCAGTAGCCTCACCGCTAAAGACGATTGTCCGCATACCTGCTCGCCGAGGCGTTGCCCATGGCACTGCTGTACGACGGTTGCGCAGGAGCCTACGGTGCAATCGGTAGCTTTCCACCAAGTGGGTCTTGAGGTCTTCCAAAGCGACTAAGAACTGAGAATCTTCCTCGTCAGGAAAGGTATCTAATACCTTTTGTAGGGCATCAACCTTCTCCACTAGCAGAGGATCGTCAGGATAGCTCTCTAGTAATCGATCAAGGTCCGGGCCAAGACCCCAGACGTTTTCAGGTAGGAGCGTCGAAACCACTTCTGCGATGACTTGGCGGGATGCAATGCGACGCTTGAACCCGTCGAGGTCATCAAGAGGGAAAACCACCGGGTCCAATAGGTGCAGAACCCGAAGGAACTCCTCCGCATTGCCTAAGACCGGAGTCGCCGACAGCATCAGCAACCTCGTCAAAGACGGGGCATGTGATCGCAGTTGTTCATACAGTTCGCGCTGTTCAGCGGTAGATTGCTTGGACAGATGGTGAGCCTCATCGACCACCAACATGCCAGCGTTAGCAATCACTTGAGACAATCGATTCAAGTCGTCATACGCAATGACATGCAACATGTCATCCAGTTCGGCACCTAGACCGAATCGGACTGTCAACTCACGACGCCACTGGTACACCAAGGCGGGCGGGACGATCAGCACCGCCCGTGCAGCAGGATCGTCGATAAAGTACTGCCGCAAGATGATCGCTGCCTCGATCGTCTTACCCAACCCCACCTCATCTGCCAACAAATACCGCTGAATAGGATCCGAGAGGACTTGGCGCACTACATCGAATTGGTAGTCGACTAGGTCGATCGAAGAGCAAAGCGCGGCAGAAACACCTGCGACCGCATGATGCTGACCAGCCACAGCACGGACGAAATCTGCCCTCGCATCAGCTAGGAAAGGTGTCTCAGTGGCTTGAACAGCCAACAAAGGTAGTGGATCGTTAAGTGGCCGACTCCACCGAACCTGCAACTGTTCAGCTTCGAAATTCTCCATTTCCCCATTCGGAAACTGCACAAAAATGATCGCGCCATCATCCTCGAGCACACGACCAACCTGCCAATACAGGTCGGCGTTCTGACGATAGACTCGAGTTTGTGCAGGTAATTTCGCCTGTACTAATTGAGAAGATGGCACTTCGACCAGGTCAGGCAACAGAGCGCCCGGTGCATCAAAGTACTGGACTCTGGCGACACCTTGAGTTACCCCACATAGTTTCCCAACACCCCAGTTCGTGTATCGGGGGGACGATATCCGAACAAAAGCGCCCATACGCAGTGGAGATTTTCTCTCCATCATCAAGCTGCCCCTTTAGCTAGCGATAGCCAAGGATACTTAGCTTGAAAAATTACGGAGCGCGGAGCAGCCCCCCAAATCGCTCGCAAACGCGACAAATTAACCGTCCTCATGGGGCTATATCACTTCCTTGATGCGACGTAACCACAGTATCCACTCACAATGTGTAGGTAAAGCCTTAGAGCAGGCGAATTGCCATCCCATACTTGCAAGCATCCTTGCCAAAGTAGGTTGCCATCCCGAAACCCTCGGGCTAGAGTGCGCCCGTCGTGGTCAATCCCACGGCCGGGTGTGGTAGCCCGATTCACACGAAGGCGCGGTTGCGTCATAAACGAGAGCAGGCCCTTCTCAGGATCTGCAGTTTTCTCGTGCATTTATGGCGGGCCGTGTGAGGCAGGCTTCGGCCTGGCCGGCCTTCCTTCGTGGGTCGGTCTACCACCCTTGCACGGTCCGCCTCCATTCGTGTGGTAGCGAATGGCTCGCGGCTCCTTAATCTCACGAAGGAGCATAAGGAAAATGCGCTACCTACTTTTTACCCGAGAGCTCCGCCTTGGGCTTCAGGTCTTGCTGTCCACCTCTGATCTGGAGGTGCGCCATGGCTGAGCTCGAATGCTGCGTTGTACCTTTCCCGCTACAGCGAAGCCCGCTGCATGATTCCGAACGCTCTCCCCTACCCTCTGAAGCTGCAGCTGAATTGCGTGGCGTGATGCTCGGCAATCTGCTCGATCAACTAGCTGAACCTGACGGTTTGCAGCCAGCCGATCTGCGCGTGCGTATAGCTGCTCACTCAGCGCTGGCTCTACTCGATGAGATGGTCGTGCTCTATCGCCGCGCCCTCTCTGACGCTCGAGGAGGTGCCAGATGAGAAAGCGCGTTATCACCTACCTTCCGTATAGCGACGGCCATCCAGGCATGGAAATTGCCTGGGCTGCCGACTGCAGAGAAGCGTTCAACCAGGGCGTGAGGCTGGCCCAGACCTGGCTCGACAACGCCCGCAGTGGATGGCTCTGGGCAGTGATGATCGCGGAGCGCGATCTGCTGCCCTGCGCTATTGAGAGGCGAGCTTTTGAGGTGGGTTTCCTGAGTCGTATCCACCAGCGTATGTGCTCGCATCATCACTGCGGTGAGCAGGCCGAGACCTATACAGCGGGTGATTGCTTTGGCCACAGAAAGACCCTGACGCTCGCCGGAGCGTCAAGGCTGACCTGAGCCATGGCAAATGCCAATGAAGCGGCCTGTTTACACAGGCCAGGAAGGAAGGTTCTGAGCTAACGAAGTGCAGGGTCAGCGTCCTGCCTGTTCGCACTTCGTTAGCCCAGAGACCGAAGAATATTTCGGTAGCGGCCGTCTGCCAATCCAGTTGATAGGCGCTGGCTACAGGTGGCGACCGGCCTCGTTCCTTTCTCGTTGCTGATTCAGGCCATATCTGCAGTTCTGCAGCCGCCAACAACACCTCTTTGTGTCTGTCGCTGGGCCGACAGAGCCTGCGCGCTGCGCTTGCTGGTGGCGCCTGCAAGATTGGTGGAATGGCGGTCTTGCTGTTTCCTCTCACCGTATCACGGCGTTCTCGCCGTCAAGGGCTGCATGCGCTTCGCGCATGTGCGGCCGGGCCGGCTATCGCCCCCTGACTGCTGCGCTGCGCCGTGCTGGACCGGTTCCGGGCAATTCCGCCCGAGCAACTGGAGCATGATCATGTCGCAGCTTTCTCTCGTCTTTGACGCTTCCCTGATGATTCGCGACGAGCAAGGTCGCTATCTGCCTGCCACTGCAGAACAGATTCTGAGCGCTGCTCGCAAGGTGATCGATCAGAAGGTTCAGCGAGGAGCAGCCTTCACGTCTTCGGAGCTGGTCAAGGACTATCTGATCGCGAAGCTGGGTGGCTTTGAACACGAGGTTTTCTCAGTACTGTTTCTGGATGCCAAGCATCGCCTGATCCAGTACGTCGAGATGTTCCGCGGCACCATCGACAGTGCGTCTGTGTATCCACGCGAGGTGGTCAAGGAAGCACTGCACCTGAATGCGGCTGCAGCGATCTTCGCGCACAATCATCCAAGCGGAAATCCAGAGCCAAGCCAGGCTGACAAGGTGCTCACACAGCGTTTGAAAGAATCCTTGGCGCTGGTCGATGTCCGCTCGCTGGATCACGTCATCGTGGCTGGCCAACGCACGGTGTCTTTCGCTGAGCTTGGGTTGCTATGAACCAAGGGGGCTGAGCCCCCTTTTTGCGGCGGTCTTTCAGGCGTGCGCAGCGTGTTCCGTCGGTTCCTCCTCCTTGGCCGCCAGCCCAACCGTCCAGTGACCACCGTTCTCTTGGATCAGATGCAGCAGGTCGTAGGTTCTGATCATGTCCAGTAGACCAGAGTGGCCGTAGGCGTTTGGCGAGAATGCCGGATCGGTACGTTTGAGGTACTGCACAACGGCGCTCAGGGTAACCTTGCCTTCGCTGGTTCCACCTGCAAGCAGAGATACGGCATCGACCACGAACCTTGGTCGCCGTTTGACGACAGGCTTGCAGGGCTCCGGCTTGGCAGTTTCCTGCTTGCAGTTCGACTCAGTCTTGGCCGCAGGCTTCTCGGCATGCTCCGCAACAGGTTCCTGGAAATGCTCCTCGCGACGCCACTCGAAGAACTGGTCACTGGCGTTGCGCAGTGCGTCGGGGGTCTTGGGTTCACCGACGATGCAGACGGTAGCGCCGCGCTCTCTGAGCTTACGGCACAGGTAGGCGAAATCTGAGTCGCTGGTTACCAGGCAGAGCGTATCCGCGCGCTGATCGAATAGCGCCTCCATGGCATCCAGGGCCAGGGCGATGTCGGAGGTATTCTTGCCGGCTGCATACTGGTACTGCAGGCATGGCGTGAAGGCCAGTCGAACCAGAGCCTCCTGCCATTTGTTGGCCAAGGTGCCGTGATTGCCATATCCCCTTCTCAGGACGACACGGCCGAACTGGGCGACCACACGCAAGGCGTGTTCCAGAATCTCGGGCGATACGTTGTCACAATCCACCAGAACAGCTACACGCGTTTCTCCAGCCGGAGTGAAAACTCCCATCCCTGCTCCTTTTGTGATCCCTGTTGAGCCAATAGCCTCACGACTGCTGCCAGCACGACAATTACAGACCGGGTGGTCTAGCTCGGGTCTAGATCATTTGGCGAACTTGCGCGTCTTCAGTTCCAAAGTAGAAATACCGTGCTGGACAAGCGATCAGATTGTGAACCAGCAGCCCACTGGCCTCCAGCATCAACCAGTAGCTTTGCGTAAGTCACGGCGGAAATTTTCCAAACTCCGGAAGTCGCTAGGTGACTTGGCTACGGTCACTGTCGGTCGGCCACCAGGATGAGTAAGCCGTCCATGCTTACCTCCACGATGGAAGCGCCATCCTTGACGAACCAGTTGACGGATGAGCGCATCGATTTCTTTGTTCGAACAGTACTTCATGCGCCCTCTCCTGCCTGCAGGATGTAGCGTGCGATGAAACGCTCAATGTCGAAGGACATTTGAGAAATGGCCGCATCCGCACCTACCTCCAGGATCGGCCTACTGTAGGTGTAGCCGCTCCCCACAATCAGCGGGCTGTTCTGGAAGAAGCGCCCATGTGGATCAACCATCAGATAGGATTCGGCCATGTCCTGATTGTCTTCCGGACATAAGATATTCGCGAAGGCGCGATGACGTAGGACAAAGGCGGCGAACTGCTCTTCGCTGATGCTCAAGTGCTGGTTGACCACGGGCAGCATGCGCAGGACTTTCCACTTCTGCGGAGCAAAACGGCCCAGAAGATCGCTCATGTCTTCAGCATGATTGGCCTGATTGACCACAGTATTGAGCTTGAGCCTCAAACTAGGGTTGAACTGACGAACACTGTCGAGGGCGCTGGCCAGATCGCTCAGGTTGAGAAGCTTGCCACGACGGTCGACTCGGCCGATTGCACGGTTGGTCTCAGAACTACTCGAATCGATGCTGATACCAAGCCAGGTTAGCTGGGGTGCCAAACGATCCAGTAACTCCCGGGTCAGACTTGCCCCATTGCTGATCATCGAGACTTCGAAGCCAAGCGCACGGGCCTGACTAACAATGGCAGGGAGCTTCTTGCCATGTAGCAAGGGCTCTCCGCCAGCCAGATTGAGACGGACGGAGCTCCAGGACATTCGCCTAGCCAGCGGATTGGCGTGGTTGGTCGGGTGGAAGAATCGATACAGTTCTCTAAGCAACGCTGTGGTTTGCCCTAGATCGAGTATCAGCTCTCGTGGGCACGCAGATTCTTTCCATGCTGCATAGCAGTATTGGCAACGGTAATTGCATGCTTCGGTGAGATGCCAGTTTAGGACAAGCTGGGTGGGTGGTTGCATGAAGCGGACTCCGTCTGTTGGGGTCCGCGCAGGATCTCAGTGCACCTGATTACCCGGTATGCAGAACGGCGTCCCCCCCTCCTCATCGTTCCTGCGTAGGGGGGGGGGGTACACGATTTTTCAGTGGTAAGGTTGCAACGCTTTGCAAGGATTAACGCACCGTCAACAACACCAAGGACAGGCGCCATGAGCACCCTACCACTGGCCGAAGCTATTCTACTGGAGATTCATCAGAGCCTCGGCTGCTCAAGCTATCCGACCACCAAAAAGAACAAGTTTGCGAACGGGCAAGACAGCCTTGCAGCCCACAAGGCCATGGGCGAAGAAGTCCTGCACGCTATCTTCGATGCTCTGGATATGGATCCTCGGGCTCGCCTCGATGTCCTCGACAACCTTACCGAGTTCGGGAACGCCTACAAATATCTAGAGCTTAATACCTGGACCTTTGCCGCCGATGAGCGCCAGATCCTGTGGATGCTGCTGGGGTACTTCTATATGCCTGGACTGGCTCGCCGCGCCGCATTTTGGAATCTGGGCAAACCATTGGACACGGGCATGCCTGGCGGGCGCTTCTGGTATCTGCCCGAACCCCGCGGGGTGAGCGGAAAACAGAGCCTCTATCTACCCGTAGCCCAGGTAGTGGATTGGCTACTAGATTTACTGGGGATGCCACTAGAAGAGCTTGCCGATCAGCGCAGTGAGATCACCAGAGGCGGACATGATGGCCTACGGCGCTCCCTGTACAACTGGCGAAAGGATACCAATATCCGCCCCGACTCCTTCCGCAAGTACTTTTCGGACAAAGCGGTGTTGGACTTCAAGGGAGCGTTCACCCTCGACAACAGTCGCTCGCCTGCCGAGCAGTTCGCCGACGCGCAGGCATTCGTAACACGCAAACAACTTACAGCAGACCAACTCCGCCTCGAAATTCCGATGACCCAACCGGGTCGCCTTGAGGCCATTCTGGATGGTGCTGCTGATGAAGATGAAAAAGCTGCTTTCATCGAATGCCTGGCCGATCGTTATGCTATTCCGTCGCTACACACAGTCCGTCAACGCCTGCTCTTTGCCCGAATGGTGCAGGATGGTTATGAGCGTTTGCTCAAATTTCTTTGCCCCGGCGTTAACTCGCAATGCACTGACCCTAAGCAGAACAAACTGCTGCAGCCACTCGCTATCTACAAGTTTGTCTACAACATGACTATCGACGCTTGGCGTAACTGCGGGGATAAGGGCGAGGCGGCAGAGAATGCTTGGTTCGAGGAGCATCTGCCCGCCACAGATAGACGTGGGCTATACCTTTCCATCCTGCCGTCACGTCGAGAAACTGCCAATATGGAGCTGGCACACCTGCTGACGCGCTACTTCTTCGAAGTACAGGCAGGCGCAAAGCTTGAGGATCACTTGGGGCTCGATACGGAATCCGCACGGCCTATCATCATGCGCAATGCGGAACGTGCTGCTGCCATTGCAGACGAACTGAATACAGAGTTGCATCTGATAGCTCGCATGACGCGCACTTCCTCGTGGCGAGCCTTGCAAAGTGAACATCGCTACTGGGTAGTCAGCCAAGTGGTCAATCACTCCGAACTCAGCACACGCGCCAAAGCGGCCGCGATTCAGCGCCTGCGTGAACTGGCCCTCACACCGGCACAGACTGTCCAGGCGATTCTGTTCGAGCTCAATGCTTATCTGAACGGCGACCATCAACAACGCCCGAAAGACTGCAGCAAGCGGGTCCAAGCATTGCTTGACGAAGCCGAGGCGAGCGATGGTTACGTTCTGTGGAAGGCGGCAATCTTGCAGTACAAGGCCAAGCATCTGTTGGCCAGCAATGACTTCGAGGGTGCTGGCAAGCTGTTTCGGGAGGCTTTAGACGCTGGACTGGAGCGCAACTGTGGGCCATTGCGTGGTGAAGTGGCACGGGACTGTCTTGCCATAGCAGTGGCTAATCAGAGGCTCGTACCGGAAAACCACGAAAAATATTATCGAGAGATGTTGGCCGGAGGAATGGTCGAGAGTAGTGAGATTCCCAGCATCGAGGATACGGCACGCTGGGCCAGCGATTATTTCTGGAGCACGCTGTACAAACCCTACCCGGGTATTGAGCAGTTGGAGCCTCTGGCTCGTGAAAAAGTGCAAGAGTCCATCAGACTTCTGATGGCCGGTGACCAGACGGGACTGCTTGACTGGATACAGCGCAATCGCAGCAAACTCAACGCGCCACTTCCGTCGGTGACCGGTGATTCACTGTTGATGCATTGGATAAAGGGACACAGCAATTTTCTTCGCGGACTTCCCCACCTTCGATATATGACACCAAACGAATTGCAAGGCGAATGGAGCCGTCTTGAGATCATGCTTAAACACTGGCATCAAGCCATTGGCATGTTGGCACTGAAGGCACCGAAACAGCTAAATATTTCTGACTTCAAGAAGCAAACCCCGCTCATGCTGATGGCGGAAGTTGGGGATACTGAGATGGTCACGCTAATGCTGGAGGCAGGTGCCGACCCTGATATGCAGGATGTGCAGGGCATGACCGCTCTGCACTCTGCGATCAAGTCCGGCGTGAACAGTTGCGTCGATGCCCTGCTCGATCATCCATGCGGGCTGGACAAGACCACTTTTGACGGCCAGTCTCCGCTTCATACTTCAGCCTGGACCGCGAATCTGTATGCGACCGAACGTCTTTTACAACTAGCCCCTGAGCTTGCATGGAAGCGAAACCTGCGCGGCATGACTCCGTTGGAGCAGGTTGAGATCTTGATAGAGCATCCAGAGGCGTTGGCCGCTCTAGCTCATAAACTCGCTCAAGCCGGTAATCGCTGTGCCAGCAGAAATGACTTGTTGCGCACTGCCCACGTGTTGGAGCAAGCGATACCGATGACCTCAAGCTAACAGCTATCAGAGACTGGACGCCTTCTGCGTCCAGTCTCTGTTCTGGTTGCTGTCACCACTCGTGGTGAAGTTCTCCCTGTTTAAAAGCAGGGGTTCTTGCCCCCTCAAAATCAAGAAAAATAGACGGTTTCCACCCGGCCGCTGCGCTGGGTGGAGCCTCCGCGATTTTTCCTGATTTTTTCACGACCGCCTTAGTCGCCCTAGTCGGCAGGGGTTCATGCGCAGCGCAAGCGCAGAACCCTGAAGATGAAGGAGCGAAAGCCATGAGCAAAGAAATCAGGATCTACGTTGCCGACCTGGCCGTCTACAACGCCGGTCATCTGCATGGTGTCTGGATCGACGCCACCCTGGAACTGGAGGACATCCAGGCGCAAGTCAGCGTCATGCTGGCGGCCTCGCCGGTCAAGGATGCAGAGGAATACGCCATCCACGATTTCAAGGGCTTCGACGGCTACCGCCTCGGCGAGTACGAGGGCCTCGAAAGCGCCCATGAGGTTGCGTGCTTCATCGAGGAGCACCCCGAGTTCGGCGGCGCCCTGCTCGCTCACTTCAACGACCTGGAGCAAGCGCGCGAGACGGCTGAGGAAGATTACTGCGGCTGCTACAGCTCGCTGGCCGACTACGCCCAGGAGCTGACCGAGGAAACTACCGGCATTCCGCAGCACCTGGCCATGTACATCGACTATCGCGCCATGGCCCGCGACATGGAGTACAGCGGTGACCTGTTCACCCTGGAAACCGGTTTCGAGCAGGTGCACGTGTTCTGGAATCGCTAGGCATCGGAAGGCACCGGGGCGATCCGGTGCCTTGTTTTCTGCGCCCCTGCCCTGCCGGTCACCCGCGCGCCCCACCCGGAAGGCTGATGTCCCGGCGGGCACCCCTGGCGATCAGCCTGGAACGCCACGTTGTGCCTCCAGTTGATTGGGACCGTTACGGTCTTACGTTTCTGCCCAAATCCTTCGATCCGTATCCACGGATTTACGGATTGGTGGGAAAGCGGTTTTACGCTTCTACGGATTTACAGATATCCGCCGTTGCGGTTTTCCGGTTTTGTGGAAAGCCGTAGCCCCGTAAATCCGTAGGGCTACGCGTGCGGAGCTTGGCGTGCTTGAGCACCGTGGCCGGTGACACGCGTAGATGGGCGTATCCGATCAGCGCTCAGATCTTCCCGGCATCAATTCTCGCGCCTCCTGCCAGCGCATTCGCTCAGACCCAACCCGGCATGATCGAATGCGACGGCTACCGCACGGTGCACCTCCCACGTCAACGGAGGACACACCATGTCGCTCTCAACCAAGCTTTCCCGCCAACCACGTCGCATCGATATCGATGCCCCACTGCACCGCAAGGCCGGGCCAACGGCGCATGCCATGCGGCCCGTTGAGAGTGCTGGCGAGGCGCAAACACCACAGCACTGCTCTGCCCCCCGCTATCTCACCAACAGCGAAGCAGCGGACTTCCTGCGGCTGTCGCCGCGCACGCTGGAGAAGCAGCGGGTGATCGGCGGCGGGCCGCGCTTTCATAAGTTCGGCCGGCGGGTGATGTATGCGCTTGCCGATCTCCAAGCCTGGGCCGGTGAGCGCAGCTTCGAGACCACCTTCGATCCCGAGTACATCGACCGCCACCCGGGAGCGCAGCGTGATGATCAGTGAAACCTCCGCCAATGAATCGTCAGCATCTCGATTTGCCTTCGCAGAACGAGCAACTGGATCTGTTCCGTGCCCTGCCGGGGGACATGGCGCCACGCGACGCCCAGGACCTGATGGCGCATCCGTTCTTCTCGCTGGCCAAGTCGCGACGCACGGTGCCCATCGACTTTCGCTCGGGAGAAGTGACGGTCCGCGTGGAGGGCACTTTGGAGCATGGCATCGCCACGATCTGGGATGCCGACATCCTGATCTGGGCGGCCAGCCAGCTTGTCGAGGCGCGCGATGCGGGCATCCCCACTTCGCGGCTGATGCGTGCAACGCCCTACCAGATCCTGCGTTTTATCGGTCGTGGCACCTCGCTGCGCGACTACCAGCGCCTGAAAGCTGCCCTGGACCGGCTGCAGTCGACAAGCGTGGCCACCTCCATCCGCGAGAGCACCGGCCGGCGCCTGCATCGATTCTCCTGGATCAACGAATGGAAGGAGCTGGCCGCGGCGGATGGCCGGCCTCTGGGCATCGAGCTGATCCTGCCGGACTGGTTCTACAGTGGGGTACTGGATCAGGCCTTGGTGCTGACCATCGACCCGGCCTACTTCCGTCTTACCGGCGGCATCGAGCGCTGGCTGTACCGCCTGGTGCGCAAGCACGGCGGCAAGCAGGAGGGCGGCTGGCAATTCGATTTTCGCCATCTGTACCGCAAATCAGGCAGCTCCGCGCGCTATTCGGACTTTGCCTTGGATGTACGTGCACTAGTCGCCCGGCAGTCGCTGCCGGGGTATCGCCTGGAGATCATTCCCCTGCCACCATCGACCGAGCTGCTGGCCTTCCGACGCGTGCCGTAAACGGCACGGGGATAACTTGCGTAAAGGCTGTGAATACAGTCGTGCTATCAGGCGCAACCGAGCACGTGCTATCAGGCGCATCACCCTCGTGCCATCGGGCGCACGAGTTTCTCTGCAAGCCACGGCTGGCGTGTCTTTCAGCCGCCCTTAACTTAACTAACTTAAAAGCTCTAACTTGTTATTGGGGCAGCGCCCGCTTGTGGACAGGGGCTGATCGACGCGGTTTGGCCGGGGAGATCCGGCCATGATCATCGCTCTGCTCAACCAGAAAGGCGGGGTGGGCAAGACCACCCTGGCCACACATATCGCCGGTGAGCTGGCCCTGCGCGGACAGAACGTCATCCTGCTCGATGCCGACCCGCAGGGCTCGGCCCTGGACTGGACGCAGCGGCGCAGCCAGCAGGGCTTGCCCAGACTGTTCAGCGCCGTCGGCCTGGCGCGCGAGACGCTGCACCAAGAAGCCCCGGAACTGGCTCTCCGCGCTGACCACGTGATCATCGACGGACCACCTCGCATCGCCGCCCTCGCCCGCTCGGCGTTGCTGGCGGCGGATCGCGCGTTGATCCCGGTGCAGCCCAGCCCCTACGACCTGTGGGCCAGTGCGGAGATGGTCAACCTGATCCGCGAGGCGCAGGTATTCAGGCCGACGCTGCGCGCGGCCTTTGCCATCAACCGCCGTGTCAGCACCACGGTGATCGGCCGCGAAGCGCGCGGTGCCTTGGCCGACCAACCGCTACCGGCGCTACAGGCCGAAGTACGCCAGCGCATCGTTTTCGCCGAGAGCGTGGCGGCCGGTCGCCTGGCACGTGAACTGGCACCGGACGGCGCCGCCGCACGCGAGGTCAGCAGCCTGGTCGACGAGCTGCTGAGGTGGTCGCAATGAGCGGCAAGCGCATCGGTATCGGTGCACGCCCACTGGCTGATCCGCAGGCCGAAACCTGGATACGCAAAGGCTCTGGAATCGACAGCGGCAAGGTCGAGCGCTATAGCGCCCGACTGACATTGGACGTTACACCGGCACTGCGCACGCGCATCAAGCTGGCGGCCTTCGACCGCGGAGTGACTATGGCGGAGATGCTGCGCGAAGTGCTGGAGCGGCAGTTTCCGGAGGCTACGTCATGACGCTGGGGGCTCGCAGCGCACGGTGGCCACTGGCACTACTTGCCGGCAGCCTGATTGCCCTTGGCTGGACAGCGATTGCGACCTCGCCACCACGGCTGGTCTACAACGCGTCCGACAGCGCGCCCTCCGGCTGGTACCGCATTTCGCCGGCCACCTCGTTGGTACCGGGCGATCTAGTACTGGTTCATCTGCCGCCGGAGGTGAGGTCGCTGGCAGCGCAGCGCGGCTACCTACCGGCGAACGTGCCACTGCTGAAGACAGTGGCGGCGATGGCGCCGCAACGGGTGTGCGCGATGGGCAGCCAGTTGCGCATCGATGGCGCTCTTGTGGCCAGGCGCTTGAGGTGGGATCGGCAGGGGCGCGAGCTGCCAACCTGGCAGGCCTGCCGGCGCCTTGTTGGCGATGAACTGCTTCTGCTCAGCAGCAACCCGGAGTCCTTCGACAGCCGCTACTTCGGCCTGGTTTCTGTCGACGCGGTGATCGGTCGGGCGCATCCCCTGTGGCTGGGGTCGCGTCGATGAACGGGGCTTCTCCGTATCGATCTGCCTGCCGACCGCATGCGCTCGACGTGCACGGTCGCGGGCCCCCTGGCTTTAGATTCTTTTGCCCTCGCCTGCCAGCCAGAGACTTTGGAGGTCGTCGTCCTCCTGATTACCCAACTCAGCAGCGCAAAGGCACGGTAAAAGCGGAGGGCAAGATAAAAGGGGGCGGCACTTCGTTGGCCCGGAAAGCAGTCTGCACGGGGGTTGGCTGTGACACGGCGCCTGCCTCGCCAGGTGCCGGAATCGTGTTCGCCCCGCAGTTGTGTTGGCCGGGAAGCGTGCCTGATACGCCGTACCACGATCAACTTGGAGGAGTCTAAACATGAGCAAGGGAAGCCGTCCTGACGACGAGTTGCGCTTTCGCCCGCAGCCGGGCAAGCCGCAGCAACGCGGACAACCCTTCGTCAACCAGGTGCTGCGCCAGGCCAACAAGGCCGGTACCGGCAAGCCACGCAAGACAGGCCACCAGCCCGGCGCCCGCCTCGGCCGCGGGCATGTCGCCGCCCGTTTCAGCGCGCAGCAACTGCCGTCCAACGCCCGCCGCGTCACCATCAAGACGCGCCTGGTAAACCTGCGCCAGGCTGGCAAGCGCTCGACGCTCAGCCACCTGCGCTACATCGAGCGCGACGGCGTCAATCGTGAGGGTGATCCGGGTCAGGCCTACGGGCCACTGACCGACCAGGCCGACCAGGCCGACCTCAATGCATTCGAGGAGCGCGGCAGGGACGATCGCCACCAGTTTCGCTTCATCGTCTCGCCCGAGGATGCCGAGCAACTCGACGACCTGCGCACCTACACCCGCCACCTGATGAGCCGGATGGAGGCCGACCTCGGGACGCGCCTCGACTGGGTAGCGGTCGACCACTGGAATACCGACAACCCGCATACCCACATCGTCCTGCGCGGCAAGGACGACACCGGCAAGGACCTGGTGATCGCCCGTGACTACATCGCCGAGGGCATGCGCAACCGAGCGTCGGAACTGGCCACCGAATGGCTCGGCCCGCGTACCGAACTGGAGATTCGGCAGAGCCTGCAGCGCGAGGTGCAGCAGGAGCGTTTCACCAGTCTGGATCGCACCCTGTTGCGTGAACGCCAAACTGACGTGCTCAGCCTGAAGGGGCTCGCCAACCATCCACGTAGGCAGTTGCTGATCGGTCGCCTGCAGCAACTACGGAAGTTTGAACTGGCCGATGAAGTTCGCCCCGGACAATGGCTCCTGCGGGACGACGCCGAGGCAACCCTGCGCGCCATGGGCGAGCGCGGCGATATCGTACGCACGATGCAGCGGGCCATGGGGGGCGCGCAGCGCGAGTTGACTGTCTTCCAGCCGGGCAAGGTTGGTCCCGAGGTAGCCGGCCGGATCGTCGCCAAGGGGCTGGCCGACGAGCTGCACGACCGCGGCTACCTGGTGGTCGACGGTCTCGACGGCAAGGCTCACTACCTGGCCCTGCCTGCCCGCGCGGAACTGGCCCACTACCCCATCGGTGGCGTGGTGGAAACGCGCAGCCTGAGCGAGCCGCGCACAGTAGACCGGTCGATTGCCGCGCTGGCTGCGGGCGGTATTTATCGCACCGATCATCATACGGCCCTGGCACGATCACAAGCAGTCGAAGGACAGGATCCCGAGACACTGGTCGAGCGTCATGTACGGCGACTGGAAGCGCTACGCCGGAGCGATATCGTCGAGCGGCTGGCCGAAGGCGTCTGGCGGGTACCGGCCGATCTGCCCGAGCAAGGCCGGCGGTATGATGCCCACCGTCTGGGCGACGTCGCCGTCGAGCTGCGCACGCCGTTGCCCCTCGGGCAGCAGGTGCGCGCCGTCGGCGCCACCTGGCTGGACCAGCAGTTGATCAGCGGCAACCGCGAACTGGTCGACCAAGGTTTTGGCAAGGAGGTGCGCGAAGCGTTGCGACAGCGCGCCGACTTCCTGGTGGAACAGGGCCTGGCCCAACGCCAGGACCAACGCGTGGTGCTCGCACGCAACCTGCTGGCCACCCTGCGCGGGCGGGAGCTGACCGCGGCGGCGCACGATATCTCGGTTCAGACGGGTATGCAGTACCGCCCAGCGGTTGAGGGCCAGCGAGTCAGCGGGATTTACCGGCGCAGCGTGCAGTTGGCCAGCGGCCGTTATGCCCTGCTCGACGATGGCATCGGCTTCAGCCTGGTGCCGTGGAAGCCAGTGATTGAGCAGCGACTCGGGCAGAGCGTATCGGCGCTGATCCAGAGCCACAGGGTGTCCTGGCAACTGGGTCGCCAGCGCGGGCCGTCGATTGGTTGAACAACCGGCGCCGGGGCTTATACCAGCGCCGGCTCCTGCAGCAGCCACTGCTCGAAGTCTCGGCTCTGCGGCATGCCTTCCTTGGCCGCGTAGTAGACCAGCCGCAGGTGGCGATCCTCGTCGATGGTCAGCGTGGTGTGCTCGAACACCACCTGGCCGACCGCCCCGATCTTCAGATGACGGATCCCCTGGCAAGGGCCGTGGATGTCCTGCTGCCGCCACCAGTCCCTGAAGTCCGGTGAGGCCTTCTCCAGGTCCTTCACCAGCGCGGCGATATCCGGATCCTGGGTGGCTCGCACGAAGTCACGGCGGAAGCTGGAGAGTATCTGCAGCGCCTGCTCCTCCCAGGGATTGAACAGCTCGCACATGGCCGGGTTGGTGAACAGCATCCACAGCAGGTTACGGCGGTCCGCCGGCACGACGGAAAAGCCGAACACCCGATCCGCTGCGGCGTTCCAGGCCAGCACATCCCAGCGCAGGTTGAGCACGTAGGTCGGACGTGACGGCAGATCCCCCATCAGGCGATGAATCAGCGCAGGCACCGTGCACCAGGTCTTGCCCGGCTCTGGCGGCAGTCGCTGGTGGGCGAGCAGGAACAGGTGGCGACGCTCGGTGGCATCCAGCTTGAGCGTGCGCGAGAGGTTGTCGAGGAAGGTCGCGGATACGCTGATGTCCCGTCCTTGTTCCAGCCAGGTGTACCAGGACAACCCTACTCCGGCCAGGGCTGCGACCTCCTCGCGGCGCAGCCCCGGCGTGCGCCGCCGAGTACCGGCGGGCAAACCCACCTCCTCCGGCGAAATACGTTCGCGGCGGCTACGCAGGAATTCTGCCAGCTCTACCCGAGTGCGTTCGGCTGTGCGAGGCGCGCTCATCCGGTTACCTCCAGTACTAGGATAAACAGTCAAATTGTAACCCCTATAAATCCCGAGAAGAATACCCCGACCTGGCCGCAAATACCCGTGCCAGGGCTCTTGCTTGATGAGGATCCACACAGAGACGTGTCATCAACTCGCTAAGGAGATAAACGGATGTACCAAGCACTTCTTCGGGAACAACTGGAGGCACTGAAGCTCTCCAACCAGTACCGCACCTTCACCACCCTCAGCCGCATCTGCGGCCAGTACCCGCTGGCCAAGCTGGATGGCCGTGAGCAAGAACCGGTGGTGGTCTGGTGCAGTAACGACTATCTCGGGATGTCGCAACATCCTGCAGTCCGCGAGCAAATGCATAACGCACTGGAAGCCTACGGTGCGGGCTCCGGCGGATCGCGCAATATCGGCGGTTCGCACGAGGTGTATTCCAGCCTGGAAGCTAGCCTGGCTGACTGGCACGGCAAGGAAGCGGCGCTGGTCTTCCCCACGGGTTTTGGCTCCAACGACGCCACCCTGCAGTGCCTGCTGCGGCGTATTCCCGATTGCGTGGTAATCAGTGACGAACTGAACCACGCCTCAATCGTCAACGGCATCCGCTCGACGCCCAACGAGCGCAAGATCTTCCGCCATAACGACGTTGAGCATCTGGAGCAGATCCTCGCCAGCTACCCGCATGGCCAGCCGAAGATCGTGGTGTTCGAGTCGGTCTACTCGATGGACGGCGATATCGCTCCCATCGCCGAGATTGTCGCGGTCGCCAAGCGCTACAACGCCCTCACCTACCTCGATGAGGTACACGCAGTAGGAAGGTATGGCCCACGTGGTGCCGGTATCGCCGCAGAACTGGGCGTAGCCGATCAGGTGGACATCATCCAGGGCACCATGGCCAAGGCCATTGGCGTGATCGGGGGCTATATCGCCTCGACCCAGGTGATCGTGGATGCCGTGCGCTCTTTCGCCGTGGGCTTCATCTTCACCACCTCGCTGCCGCCGGCGATCACTGCCGGCTGCCTGGCCAGTGTCGAGCATCTCAAGGCCAGCAGCCTCGAGCGTGATCAGTTGCATACCCAAACCGCCAAGCTGCGCGAGCGCCTCAAGCACCATGACGTGCCGGTGATGCCCTGCTCACAAACCCATGTACTGCCGGTGCTGGTAGGTGAAGCCAAGCGCTGCAAGGCGTCGGCCGAACGCCTGCTGCATAACCACGGTGTGTACCTGCAGCCGATCAACTATCCATCCGTGCCGGTAGGGACCGAGCGCTTCCGCGTCAACGCTACGCCGAATCACAGCGACGAGCAGATCGAGCATCTGGCGGTGTCGCTGCGCGAGACATTCGACCACTTCAGCATCCCGTTGGCATCCAAGGTTTTTGCTGCGGAGGTGGCCTGAGATGGAACAGTCCTTCCTCATCGTGCGCCCCGCGACCCAGGCCGACCTGGCCAGTCTGGTGGAGCTGCGCGCGTACCTGCTGGATGGCACCGCAGCCAGCTACTCGAGCAAGACGCCGGAAGACACGGCACGCTGGCGAACGGCCTACCGCGCCTGGCTGAGCAGCCGCTTGAACGACAGTGAGTGCGTGCAGATCCTGGCCGCCGAGCACAAGGAGACCGGCCAGGTGCTTGGCTGTGCGACCGCCATTATCGACCAGCGTGCACCGGCGCCGAGCTGCCTCAACGGCCTGTCCGGCTGGGTGCAATCGGTGGTGGTTGAACCACAGTGGCGAGGCCGCGGCATCGCCCGGCAACTTATGCAGCACCTAATGCGCTGGTTCGCCAACCACGACGTCGGCTGCGTGGTACTGCAGAGCACCGAGGCGGCCGGCACGCTCTACCAGACCCTGGGCTTCGCCGTCAGCGACGAGCGCCTGATGATCCGTCAGGAGGCCTCGGCATGAAGATCCTGATCATTGGTCTGGGCTATGCCGGCAACCGCTACCGCCGCGCCTTCGAGCATATCGCCACGAGCACCGGCCTGCCGCTGTCGCTGGCCTATGTCGGGCGCCGGCAGAAGGCGAACGAGCTGCCCTACTTCGACAGCGTCACCCGCGCACTGGATGCCTTCGCGCCGGACATCGTGGTGGTCAGCGTCAACGACCACAGCCATGCGCCCGTGCTCAAGCAGCTGTCCGGCTATCGGGGCTTCGTGCTCTGCGAGAAGCCGCTGGCCACGCCAGGTGACGACATGGACGAGTTGCTCGCCGCCCTGGAGCAGGTCGGCGGCTTTGCCCTGGATTTGGTAGAGCGCTATTCGGACGCAACCCAGCAGTTGCGCGATTGGGTCGAGCGCCATGACTGGCAGCTGGTTCGGGCCAGCTTCCACTGGGGCAAGGACCGCATCAACGACTATCGCCCCACCTGCGGCGTGACCAGCGAGGTAATCCATGCCCTGGATCTGGTCGGCTGGATCTGCCCGCGCGCTGGCCAGCTCAAGCTCGATGGTGTGCTCGGTGTGCGCTCGGACTTCTCGATCTCCGGCGCAGAGGTACTCGACACCGTGCAACTCACCGCCGCCCTGGGCGAAGTACGGGTCACCGGTTACGCCAGCTTCGTCAACATCGTGCGTCAGCGAACCGTGGATTTCAGCTTCGTCGACCGCGATGCCCGACTGATCCATGCGCGCCTGGTATTCGATACGCCGCGCTGGGATCACGACCAGTTGCGGATCTGGACGCGCAGCGCCAACGGCGCCGAGGAGTTGCTGCACGAGTTCGCCACAGCTCCCGACGAGCCAGGCCTGGACACCCTGCACAAGCTCTCGCGGCTGTGCCGACAGGTAGTGCGCGCCGTGGCGCTCAAGGAGCCACCCCGCCAGCCCTTCGCCGGCCTCGACACCGCCGCGGCGCTGCAGCGCCTGCTCAACGACATGGAAATCCATGCCCAAACCCCAGCACCGGCGCGCTACGTCCATGGCGAGACGCGCCTGCTGCTGGCCGAGGACAGCGACCTGGAAAGCCTCGGTTAACCCAATCACAAGGAGAACGACTATGTGCGGAATCGCTGGATGGCTGTCCTACAGCCAGAACCTGGAAACGCAACGCGACACCTTGCAGCGCATGACCGACACCATGGCCCTGCGCGGGCCGGATGCCGGCGGACTGTGGATCGACGGGCCGGTCGGCCTGGGCCATCGGCGCCTGTCGATCATCGATCTGGAGGGCGGCCGCCAACCGATGACGTCGATGCACGGCGGCCCGCGCGAGATCGCCGCGATCACTTACAGCGGCGAGGTCTACAACTTCCGCGAGCTGCGCACCGAACTGCAGCGACTCGGTCATGAGTTCAAAACCCGCAGCGACACCGAGGTGGTACTGCGCGCCTATGTCGAATGGGGCGAGGCCTTCGTCGAGCAGCTCAATGGCATGTATGCCTTTGCCATCTGGGATCTGCGCTCACAGGAGCTGCTGCTGATCCGCGACCGCATGGGCGTCAAGCCGCTGTACTACTTCCCCACCTCCGACGGCGTAGTGTTCGGCTCCGAGCCCAAGGCCCTGCTGGCCAACCCGCTGGTACCGCGC
Source organism: Pseudomonas sp. MTM4 (assembly GCF_019355055.1). NCBI lineage: Bacteria > Pseudomonadati > Pseudomonadota > Gammaproteobacteria > Pseudomonadales > Pseudomonadaceae > Pseudomonas > Pseudomonas sp. MTM4. Next base: position 238,510 of record NZ_CP048411.1, on the reverse strand, counting down.
AAGGTGCGTGCCGATGGCCTGCGCGAGATCCTGGAGATGGTTAAGACACCGGGCCATGCCGTGTTCGACGGCATGCGCGAGGTGATGCCAGGTGAGATCGTGCGTATCAACCGCCAGGGCCTGGGCCGCCGCCACTACTGGAAGTTGGAGGCGCGCGAGCACGAACATACGCTGGACGAGACCATCCGCCATACCCGCGACCTGCTGGAGGACATCGTCGACCGCCAGATCGTCGCCGACGTACCGTTGTGCAGCCTGCTTTCCGGCGGGCTGGATTCCTCGATCATCACCGCTCTGGCGTCGAAGAAGCTGCTGGCTGCCGGCAAGGAGAACATCCGCTCCTTCTCTGTCGACTTCGTCGATCATGGCAGCGCCTTCACCGGCGACGCCGTGCGCGGCACCCCGGATGCGCCCTTCGTGCGCGACCTGGTGGAGATGATTCACTCCAGCCATCAGGAAATCGTCCTCGACAGTCGCGAGCTGGCCGATCCAGCGCTGCGTGCGCAGATCGTCCGCGCTTTGGATCTGCCACCAGCTTTCTGGGGCGACATGTGGCCGTCGCTCTACCGGCTGTTCCAGGAGGTGCGCAAGCACTCGACGGTGGCACTGTCCGGCGAGAGCGCGGATGAGGTGTTCGGCGGCTACCGCTGGTTCCACGACCCGGAGGCGATCCAGGCCGACACCTTCCCCTGGCTGGCCTCGGTCACCGGCAAGTACTTCGACGGCAAGACCCTGTTTGACCCGGGCCTGCTGGCCCAGCTCGACATGCACAGTTTTCTGCGCGACAGCTACACCCAGGCCATAGCCGAAGCGCCGGTACTGCCCGGCGAAAGCGCGGTCGACCAACGCATGCGGCAGATGAGCTACGTCAACCTGACCCGCTTTGTGCAGACCCTGCTCGACCGCAAGGATCGCATGAGCATGGCCGTCGGCCTCGAAGTGCGTGTGCCCTTCTGCGACCACCGCCTGGTCGAGTACGCCTTCAACATCCCCTGGGCGTTGAAGGCCTTCGACGGGCGAGAGAAAAGCATCTTGCGCGCGGCGACCCGCGACCTGCTGCCGGAGTCGATCAGCGCGCGGGTCAAGAGCCCCTACCCCTCGACCCAGGATCCGGCCTACGAGCAAGCGCTGCGTGACGCCCTGGCTGCCATCCAGGCGGATCGCAACGCGCCGGTCACGCCGCTGCTCGACAGCGCCCGTATCCAGCAAACCCTGGCCAAACCGCTCGGCAGTGTCTCGCCCATGTACGAGCGCATGGGCATGGAACTGGCGGTCGGCCTCAACACCTGGCTGAACGAGTACGACGTCAGCCTCGAACTCTAGCCCCAACCGGATGTGGCCCCGGTGCGGGGCCGCATCCCTCCGCTGTACCACCTACACGTTCCTGCAACGCAAGCGAGTCCGAGCATGCACACTCCCAACCAATCACCCATCTACCTCATAGCGCTGGGTGCCTTTGCCCTCGGCATGGCCTCCTATGTCACCGCCGGGCTGATCCCGATGATCGAGGCCTCGTTCGCGGTCTCCGTCGCGGTGGCCGCGCAGCTGGTTACCGCCTTCACCCTGGCCTACGGCCTGGGTTCGCCAATCTTCGTCGCCCTGACCCCAGCGCACCGTCAGCGCGCCGGCTTGCTGCTGGCCCTGGGCCTGTTCGTCATCGCCAACGCTGCCAGCGCGCTGGCCGAGAGCTTCACCGCGCTGATGGCCTGGCGGGCCATCGCCGGTATCGGCGCCGGCGTCTACCTGGCCATGGGTATTGGCGCCTCGGCCGCCGTGTCCATCCCCGAGCGCCGTGGCAAGGCCATCGCCATCATCATGGGCGGCATGGCCAGCGGCGTGGTGCTTGGCGTTCCGCTCAGCCTGCTGATTGCTGAACAGCTGGGCTGGCAAGCTGCCCTGTGGCTGGTCACCCTGCTCGGTCTGGTGGCCTTCTTCGGCCTGCTGCTGAAGCTCCCTTCCCTGCCGGCAGCCACTGCGACCACGCTGGGCGAGAAGCTGGCGATCCTCGGCGACAGCCATGTGCTGGTCATCCTGCTGGTGTCGCTGCTGGCCGCCATCGCCAGCCTGGGCATGTACACCTTCATCGCCCCGCTGCTGGCTGACCCGGCCTATGGTGCGGTGCGCTCGGTCACACCCTACCTGTGGGTCTGGGGCATCGGCGGCGTGCTGGGCAGCTTCCTGGTCGGCCCGCTGGTGGACCGCATCAGGGGCCCGGTGCTGACCTTCGCCATCATGCTGATCCTCGCCGTGTCGCTGTTCGTGCTGCCGCTGGCGGCAGCCCTCAACACCTGGCTGGTGATGCTGCCCATCGCCCTGTGGGGCGCCGTCGGCTGGGCGCTGCAGGTACCGCAGAACAACGAACTGATACTGGCGCGCCAGGCCCAGGGTGACGGCAACCTGGCCATCGCCCTGAACGAGTCGGCGCTCTACCTGGGCAGCGCCATCGGCGCCGCAGCCGGCGGCTTCGTGCTGCTGTTGCAGATGCCCACCTGGACCCTGGCCGCCAGTGCTGGTGGCGTCGCCGCACTGGGCGCGCTGCTGCAGATCATCACCCTGCGTCGCCAACCAAGCTTGAACGGCGACGTGCAAGGCGAAACTTACAACTGACGGAGGAAAGGCCGTGGAACTGCGCCACCTTCGCTGTTTCATCGCCGTTGCAGAAGAACTGCATTTTGCCCGCGCCGCCGCGCGCCTGCATATCGAGCAGTCGCCCTTGTCGCGGATCATCAAGGAACTGGAGTACCGCCTGGGCGTGCAACTGTTCGAGCGCACCACACGGCGCACGCGCCTGACCTGGGCCGGCAAGGTGCTCCTGGAAGAAGCCCGCCGGGTGCTCACCGTGGTCGACCAGGCCAAGGCCAGCGTCAAGAGCGCGGCGGCCGGCTACCGCGGGCGCATCCGCGTAGCGCTATCCGACGGCATACCCCAGGCACGTCTGGCCGCCCTGCTCGCCCAGTGCCGCGAAGAGGAGCCGGAGGTCGAGATCTGCCTGTCGGAGGTCACCTTCAGCGAGCAGGTCAGGGGCCTGAACGACGACCTGTTCGACATCGGGCTCGCACAGTCCGACGAGGTTGGCGATGGGCTGGTGGCCGAGCCGGTCTGGTTCGATGCACTGGTTGTGGCGGTGCCTGCCCGCCACCCGCTGCTGCGCTACCGGTGTGTGCCGCTTGAAGAGGTCGTACGCTACCCGTTGGTCCTTTGCGATCCACAAGTTTGCGAAGGTTTCTGGCAACAGCTGCAGCGGGTGCTGGGCGCCGTCGATACGCGACTGACCATCGCTGACCGCGTTCCCACCCTGGACCTGATGATGGCGCTGGTGTCGGCAGGATACGGGCTCGGCTTTTCCAGCCTGGCGCGCATCAACGAACTCAACAACCCGGACGTCGTGGCCCGGCCGCTGGCCGGCTGCACAACCATGTTGACCACTTACCTGATACGGCGCGAAGGCGAGCCGGCCGAGCAACTGGCACGGTTTATCGAGCGGGTAAGCCCCGCGGAAAGCCAGGAGCCGCTGGCAGATCACGCATCACAGAAGGAGATCGCTTGATCGCCTCGCAGCCCCCTCAGAAGAACGTCTGAGCGGCAGCACCGCAGTCCGCAACCATGGGTCTTCAACCTGTATGGCAAAGACGAACTTGATGACCTGAGCAACGACCAGCGCAGGCAGTGAAAGCGCTCCTTGAGAACCAAGAAAGCCATGACCAAACGCGATATTTTTTCTGAGCTGATCGAGGGGTTCGACGATCTGGCCGCAGCACGTGAAGGCAAGCGTACGCTGCGTAACCACAGGGTCGAATACAAGCCAATCGAACCCGCGAAAAAGTTGCGCAATCGTCACACTGCACGAAAAGCTGCAGATGTCCCAGGATGTGTTTGTCCAGGCCATTCAAGCCAAGCCTGCGACCCTCAAAAACCGGGAACAGAACCGTTCAAAGCCTAACCACCAGATTACCGTTCTGATCCGTATTTTGAGCAGGCATCCAGATGCTCATACGCGAGCGGGCATAGATAGGAAATTCAGAGTTTCCGCACTGGCCATAACTCTTCCACAGGTAGTAATGCTGGAAAGCTACACGGCTCTGGCTCTGAAGGCGGTACGAATGTTAAACCAAGGCCATTCTCCGTAGCGGCCGGCAGTTTTCGGCCAGAAGCGGGCATTGCGGGTCGAAGTTCTTGTATTCGGGGACTGGGGCTGGGGACGGGCGAAAGAGACCGAAGTAGGTCCTGCACATCGCTAGTGTGCGGCCTTTGCTGTAGCGGTTCCCGGTGCGACCAACGTCAACGGCTTTGACAGCCCATGACGTGCGACCGGGATATCGCCCCTCCAAAGACCCAAGGTACTCTCTAGCGAACACCGCCCGAGGGGCACTCCTCTCAAGATATCTGAGGATCGCCTTGCACCTCCAGAGATTGCATCGCCTTGCTGCTCAACAGCATCTGTTTTGAGGCAAGCTCGTTTACCTCAACGTAGTGACGAAGCTTGGTTGGGGTCATGCTTACCCCAGTCTCGTCGCGGACCACCCGGACAATCGTGTCATAGCTGTAGTTGCGTTTGAGCAGGGTTTGTACGCGCGCCAGATTCAGCTCGCGGTAGAACGGGGAATGGATTGCCATGGATCGCCTCTTAGTCGTGTTCCTGTACCGGTCGCGTAATTGCCCCGGTTGAGAAGACGATACAAATCCGGCACATTCGGCCACCACCCCAAAATGGGAAACCCGATTTTCAGGGCAGCCAGCTCATGCCTAGTCCGAACCATAAGCCTTCCGAACTCTTCGTCATGGACCAGCTAGAGCGGATCTTCCTGCTTGAGATTGCTCAACAAAAGGCCAGGCGAGAGGAGCCAGAAGAGTTTGCTGAGCTCTGCTTGCTCCGCGAGGAGCTACAGCTCTTCTTCGAGAACAATCCTGATTCAGATATGGAGGTGCTGGAAAACGGACCCGATATCGTTTTTGACGCAGTTGAAAGGGAGGTTGATATCGAGCTGCAGGTCAACCTGAGTGGCGTTGATCACATCGAATTTCACTGCGGGTCCGTCAATAATGCCCTGGAGATTTTCGGAAAAAGGATCTCTGACGTCGGCCAGTCTCTCAGACTCTCACGTGGGTTTCGATTGGCAGACTTCTCACACGTAAATTCGATGATTGAGCTGGCGGACTGGTGGTACTTCATCACTGATGATGACGTGCGCAAGGAGTCCAAGTGGGAAGGAACCATAGGGACAGTCAGCAAGCCTCTTCAGGATGCCAATTGTCCGGAAATGAAGGTCATCAAAACAGCGCCGATCTGCCCCGCGAGGGTACCCATCCGATTGGGGGGGGCACCTCCTTTCACCATTATTGATACCCAGCAAACCGCGGTGATGATCGACGATTGGCCAGTTCAGGATGCTCTGGTAATCGTGCTTGACCGTAATGCTCCGATGCCACCACTCAATACCCTACGTTTCGAACTGGCGCGTCGTATGAACTCCATCAAGTTGGAAAAGGACTGGACCGACCTGATTGAGGGGCGAGTTCCTTCTGAAGGACGCCGGGAAGAGATGGACTTCAGCTGGCTTCTTCCACCGACGAAAGACCTTGTATTGGCAACAGGGCCAAAGGCCATTGAGATGATGCTTCGAGGTCTAAGCTGTCTTGCCAATCGCGCTGTCTGTAAGTCACACCATGATGCGATTGAGAAGACAATGAAGGATCTCGAGGCTGTGGAGCCTGAAGTGACGTACGAGAAGGTCGAGTACGCCTATTCGTTGGCTCGCAAGCGTTGCGATGGTTATCACCTGGGGTTGTTGTCCTGGCTGAGAGAGGCGTAATGGAGAATTGGCGGAGAGGTTTAGCACTACTGCTTCTGGCCGATTGAATCGCCCCGGGTTTAAGTCTCGGGCACGACCCTTACGTCAACCGAGAGGCGTTCTGCCAGCTCAGCGAGTTGAGTGGGGAGATCTCTTGGATCACAAGCACAGCATGAGCATCGAGCGCTCTTTGCCAGGCGATGCAAACCGCGCGGTATTTGAAGCATTGATAGATGCCGCGAGAGAGGTCATGCCCATTCATCCGTGCCGACTGGATCAGGCTCATGATTGCCGCCGCCCGCTTGCCGCTGCGCAGTGACCCTGCGAAGAGCTAGTTCGAACGCCCAAGCGCCCACGGCCGGATCTGGTTCTCGACCGCATTCTTGTCGATGGGCACAGCACCATCATCTAGGTAGCGCGTCTGCGCTACCCCGCGTTTTAAGCTGTTATCCAGTGCCTTGGCCGTGGCCGATCCTTCAGGTACGCACTTATTTTATCCTCCTTCCTTGATTTCCAATTTATCGACCTTACTTGACATCAAAGAGCTAACGCGCATCAGTGTTCCTGATGTTTCAAGGAGGATTCGTGGAAAAACAAGGAAAAGCCAATATTGCCAGCGGTCGCTACGACACCGACGAAGTGACAAAGCGTGTCGTGTGGACTCAGGCTGCAGGCCATTGTGAGCTGTGCGGCACCGACCTCATGTATGACTATCGTGCAGGTAAGCCCATGAAATGGGGCGAGGTAGCCCACATCCTGCCAGCTAGCCCCAAGGGCCCACGGGGTCGATCTGACCATGACGAAGCCAAGGCTGCGTCGCTTACCAACGACCCAGCCAATCTCATGCTTCTCTGCCCTGGTTGCCATGACAAAATCGATCGGGATGCTGATGGATATCCGGAAAGCGATCTTAGCGGCCTGCACCAAGCATACCTGGAGCGAGTCCGGCTGGCGGCAACCACTCCTGACGGTGGAAGAGCGATTCCAGTAATTGTTCAAAGCCAGCATTTCGCAACGAACAACGACATCCCCGTCCGTGACCTGTTGGTGGCAATGTCCTCAGAGGGACTGACTGCATTCGATCATCCTATCAAGATCACTTTTCCTGCCCCGAGCCATCGTGGCAGGGATGCCCACTATTGGCAGAGCATTAGGGACAACATTCAGCACGAATTAGAGCAGCAGCTAAAGCGCCGCGGAGGAGCCTATGGTGATGCTCCTGCGCTGGCCGTAGTGGGCGTAGCTGACATCCCAGCGCTGATCATGCTGGGGCAGTCCTTAGGAGATCGATCCAAGCGCCTGCTTTTCTCGTTCAACCGCGAACACCAGCTACGTTGGCCTGACCAGTCAGCCGAACCTCCCAAGTTTGTGTTCACCCCGCCCTCGGATGGAGAAGGCCCGCTGGCTTTGGTGTTGTCTATCTCCGCGCAAGTCCCAGCTCGCGATGTCGAAGAGGCACTACCTGGTGCGCGTATCGCTGAGCTGAGCATCCCAGTGCCCAGCTATGCGATGGTTCAGAACCGTCGCGTGATACACGCGTTTCGCGACGCTCTACAAACGCACTTGAGCCGGCTTGAGGCCATGACTGCAGACACGATCCATGTGTTCGCGGCGATTCCCGCTGCTTTGGCAATTGAGTTCGGGGCCTTGCTTACTACGCAACACCAACACGCTTACCTGATTTTCGATCGAGATAAGGACAACCAAAACAGGTTCACGCCAACACTACAGTTGGGCCACCAAGCCCAGGAGGTTCGTTGATGTCCATGAGCAATGAACAGACCAAGCGCGGAAGCTGGGAGCACTTTCTGCTCCGCGCTGCGAAGGAGATCTCACTGTCCGAAGCACAGTACGAGAAGATCAACGACCGATACTCCCAGCTTGAGAAGATCCTCAACGCTTCCGACAATCCACTATTGGCGGAGGCGCACATTTTTGTTCAAGGCTCCATGCGCCTGAAGACAACGATCAAACCCGTTTCTGGCGCCCCAGAGGATCTGGACACCATCGACGCGGACGCCATTATTTGGCTCCCTCATGCCCAGGGTGCTGGAGTTCGAGAGGTTCTGGATGCCATTGAGGAACGCTTCAAGGCTGGCAGCCGTGTCCAGGAGGAAATCAAGCAACTACGCCGAGGCATCCGGATTATCTATGCTGACGAAAACCCTGGATTCCACATCGATGTCACGCCAGCGCGAGCCATCAATGGGAATTTTCAAGGCAATGGCGAAGGTAAGCTGGAGGTACCCGATCGGGAGACTGGGTGGAAGGCGAGTAGCCCGATCCCCTACTCAAAATGGTTGCAGGTCGCGTCAACGCAAACCATTTCCTTGGCGGAACATATGGCTGTCGCGAAAAACCAGCGCGCTTTTGATGCCGCCACTCAGGATCCGCTGCCGCAGTATCAGGACTATCTCGATCAAGACCCACTTCGGGCAACGATCAAGCTGCTGAAGCGACATCGGGATGAGTGGGCCATCCGCACCAAAAATACGGATCATCGTCCGATTTCGGCAGTTATCACCACTCTCGCTACCCACGCCTACCTTGATGTGGCGAAAGAGTCCCAGTCGACGCCGCTAAGGCCGCTAGATGCCATCCTCGAAATCGTGCGAAGGATGCCGGATCACGTTAAGTACCGGGGCAACGAATGCCAGGTTTGCAACCCGGCAGATAGCGGCGAAAACTTCGCTGAAAAATGGAATAGGCCGCTCGATGGACATCGCTACCGCCGGGCATTCCAGGAGTGGCACGAGAATGCCAGCGTATCGGTCTCGCTGGGACTTGAAAGCTTCGAGTCCGCAGAAGCGTTTGCCAAAGCAGTGAATGAAAACTTCGGCATTGGCCCTACCTTCATTTCGGCAGTGAATAGCGAAATTCCGCCCAACTGGACGATGCCTGGCCGGCCTGATGGCACCACCCGAAACGCCACGTTAATGGGCACCATGTTTGGCGGCGTGAGCGGGACTGCGAGTTCTCAAGAGGATGTGAAGCCAGTTGGGCGTCTTGGTTGATCAGACGGATACGTCTCTGCAGCGTGGTATAGCCGCGCTGCGAGGTGCTCTTGGCGAAGATGCCGCACTGGCACTGCTTCAGCCTGCGGTCGCTCGGACCGGTGAAGCTGCGAGCTACTACTTTCCTCTGCCAGTTGACTATACGGGCACGGAGCGGCGGCTACGCATCGGCTTTCCGAGGAATTTCCCCCGCAGTGGGTTGAGGCTTACAGTCGAGCCCTCGCCATGGCTTTTATGGCCTCATGCTATGGAAGTCGGACTCTGCCTGCATGGTTTCCAGGAGCGCCCTGTGATGGGCACCCCTGAATATGTGGTATCGGATAGCCTGGCGCGGTTAGGCAAGATCGTAAATTTGTCCCGGATGGGTTCATGTGCGGCTACCCGGGATGCCGAATTTCGTCGCGAAATCACATCGTACTGGTCTAGGCAGCAAGGGCTATCTCTACAGAACCTTATCCTTTTGGATCGCCCTCAAGCTGCCTCGAAGCTGTATGCCCTTAGCGATCCTCGGCAAACGTTACCATCTGGACAAGAAACAGTCTGGTTCGCCACGGATCTGGCATCCCTGAAAAGGCACTGCTGGCGGACGATTGGCCGATCTCCAAGGATGCGAGCACCGGAGGCCCCAGGTTTCTATGCAAAGCTTCGGAGCTATCCGGACCTGCGTCTTCCCGCCCCTGAGCTACTGCTCACATGGCTTTTGCCGCATCTTGCTCCTAATGACAGAGCGCAGCTGGTGGCTTGGTTCAATGAGCGTGGCTCACTGCCCAACCGCTGGATCGCTTTGGAGCTACCCGGGGATACCAGCGCCCCAATCTACTGCCTGAACGTTCGCGCATACGGCCCACAGCTGGATCGAGGATCGAGGTTTTACCTGCGATCAGCGCGGCGCCGGCCTGCAGTTGCAGTCAATCATCCCCCAGTTCTGATCCGAGCAACGACGCTGGATGTGCTGGATAGGACGGAGATTTTGTCCCGTGACCTCAGTGGCGTGGCGCAGAAGCTAGAAGGAGCTCGCGTCGTTTGCGTTGGGGTAGGCTCATTGGGTAGCACCGTTGCCCTACAGTTGGCGCGTTCGGGTGTTGGTCATCTGACACTCATTGACCCGGACCACTTGGTCTCGGCAAATCTTGGCAGACATGTGCTCGGTGCCGATGACCTTGGTCTCCCCAAGGCCGAAGCGCTTCAGGAAAAAATTCGCAAAGACCTGCCCACCACGGAAGTCGCGGCGTTCGCCACCTTCGCCGAAGTGGTGATGTACAAGAATCCCGAGGTTTTTGATAAAGCGGATCTGGTAGTGGTTACTACCGCAGACTGGCAGTCGGAGGTGGCGCTGTGGGGGGCCAAGTCAAATGGCACCTCCTGGGGGTTACTCCAGGCCTGGAGTGAACCTCATACACAGGTGGGGCATGTGCTCCTTGCGCCATCTGGTGCATTTGATGCTCGAGGCCTATTCACAGACAACGGTGATTTTAAGCACAAGTTCACCGAGTGGCCGGAAGGAGGGGTCGTCGCCCTTCCCGCCTGCGGGGAGAGTTTCATCCCGGGAGGCTCACTTGGGATGGTGAACATTGCTTCGATGGTTTCTCAAGCTGCATTACGAGCGTTGAATGGCAACATCGGTAGCCCGAGTTGGGTCAGCAGCATCAATCGACCTGATGACGTGGTTACGCTGGGAGGTAGCTATCTCGGGCCTGAGCTACCTGCCGGAATGCAGCAGGCCCAGCTGGAGCGCGATTGGCCAGAAATATCGGAGAGAAGTAAATGACGGCGATCGCCTGGCAATGGACCTGGCCCGGGCTAAACACTTCTCTGTTGGTATCGCAGGAGGTTGCGAGCCTGCTGGAGAGCTACAGACAGAAAAACTTTGATGTAGAGCGTGGAGGACAGCTCTTCGTTGACCCTTCAGGCGCTGCCGGATTGGTACTGGCCTTGGCAACTCCTCCTCATAAAGATGATCGGGCTGGTAGGGCCTGGCTGGATTTGAATGCTCGTCGCTGTCGAAAGGAAATTGAGCAGGCTAACGCCACAGGTCTCCGCCTGGTGGGGTACTGGCATACGCACCCGCAAAGCATTCCTATGATCTCCCCCACTGATATCGGGAGCTTTTCCAGGTTCGCCGCGTACTACACCCAACAGCTGCCGCACCCGCTAGCAATCATTGTGGGCAACTCCAGCAGCAACGAAGGCATAAAGGCTTGGTCTTTCAGGGATGGGTGTTATGTTGAGGCCATCCGGGGCAGTTGGCCAGGTTAGCGGTTACGTGCCTCTTCCAGCATGAGAGCGAAAAGCTCCCCCTGAAATCGTGCGTCGTCCAACGCGTTATGGTTGGGAGCGCTTTGGGGGGTGAAACGAGCGGTCATTTGGGAGGATTTAGTTTCCCTCCAGCGGCATCCGGTAACCCCCATGTAATACGCCTTCATGTCGAGTGCGGTGAACCCAAAGGGGTTCGTCCCAGAATACTTGTGGAAGTAGTAGTTGATGAACGACCAGTCAAACGGGGCATTCAGTCCCACGAAAACGACTTTCTGATCTGCCGGACATATCTGGCTCAACCATTGCTCCAGCTTGAGCATTGCCGTCTGTGGGGCTAACCCTTCGTTTTCGAGCCTGGTGAGGTCGAGGCCAGTTACGGCGACCGCCTCCGGATCGTGCTGTAGGCCGTCAGGCTGAAGTTCGAGATAGATTGACTGAGCGGGTTCTGAGACGACGCAAGCGCCGATGGAGAGCAGGCTATAGATGCCCGGCACCGGCCCCGAAGTCTCGACATCGACGGAAATATAAAGCTCATCGCTCATCATCTTGCTCCCTATATTTCGAACAGTATGCCGGGAGTTGAACAAGGCTAATACCCATCAACTCGATGGCGAAGTAGTCGTCGTGGGTAATGCGCCTGAATCACTCAAATTTTATCAAGCGTTCGATGACTGCTTCTGGCCGATTCCTGTCTAAAGGCCGCCAGCCGGCCATCTACACCATACCCCGTTGATCTTGTCCGCCACCCACCACTGTCTGCTGTGTTGTCCTACCCGTCTTAGTACCCGCCGAAACGGTCTTTGACCCCCTCCTCTCCCAGTACCGAACCTCTGGCCCGCGGCACATCGGCGTGCCGTACGTTTTGTCTCGGAGGCTGGGTTCAGGGATGCAAGTGACAACGGTGCTTTACGGCCAGGTGCTGGTGGTTCTGGCCATTACCCTTTCCGGGGTGTGGAGTGCCACGCAGTGGACGGCTGCTGCGCTCGGCTATCAGGCCCGCCTGGGAGCACCCTGGTTCGAGTTGCTGGGCATACCGGTCTATCACCCTTGGCGTTTGTTCGAGTGGTGGTTCGTCTTCGATGCTTATGCGCCGGAAGTCTTCAACGTCGGCGGTAGCATCGCCGCTTTCAGTAGCCTGCTGGCGTTGGTGGTGGGCATCGGCATGGCGATCTGGCGGGCGCGCCAAGCGCGCCGGGTCACCACCTACGGCTCGGCGCGCTGGGCCGATGCCGATGAGGTGCGCAAGGCCGGCCTGACCCAACCGGCGGGTGTGTTCCTCGGCCAGCTCGACGAGCAGTACCTGCGCCACGAAGGCCCCGAGCATGTGTTGACCTTCGCGCCGACGCGCTCGGGCAAGGGCGTCGGCCTGGTGGTACCCACCCTGCTCTCCTGGCCTGCCTCGGCGGTCATCCACGACATCAAGGGCGAGAACTGGAGCCTGACCGCAGGATGGCGTTCGCGTTTCTCCCACTGCCTGCTGTTCAACCCCACCGACCTGGCCTCGGCCGCCTACAACCCGCTGCTGGAAGTGCGTAGAGGCGCCCACGAGGTGCGCGACGTACAGAACATCGCCGATATCCTGGTCGACCCTGAGGGCGCGCTGGAACGGCGCAACCACTGGGAGAAGACCAGCCATGCGCTGCTGGTCGGCGCCATCCTGCACGTGCTCTACGCCGGCCAGGACAAGACCCTGCGCGGCGTCGCCAACTTCCTCTCCGATCCGGCATGCACCTTCGAGCTGACGCTGCACCGGATGATGACCACGCCGCACCTGGGCGATGCCCCGCATCCGGTGGTGGCCTCGGCGGCGCGGGAGGTGCTGAACAAGAGCGACAACGAGCGCTCGGGTGTGTTGTCCACGGCGATGTCCTTCCTTGGCCTATACCGAGATCCAACGGTGGCCGAGGTCACCTCGCGCTGCGATTGGCGCATCGCCGACCTGATCTCGGCGGAGCATCCGGTATCGCTCTACCTGGTGGTGCCTCCCTCGGATATCAGCCGCACCAAGCCACTGATCCGCCTGATCCTCAATCAGGTCGGCCGGCGCCTGACCGAGTCCCTCGACGGCTCCGACGGCATCGAACGCCGGCACAAGCTGCTACTGATGCTCGATGAGTTTCCGGCGTTGGGGCGGCTGGATTTCTTCGAGACGGCGCTGGCCTTCATGGCCGGCTATGGGCTTCGCGCCTTCCTGATCTCGCAATCGCTGAACCAGATCGACAAGGCCTACGGCCAGAACCACTCGATCCTCGATAACTGCCACGTGCGAGTGACCTTCGCCACCAACGACGAACGCACCGCCAAGCGCGTCTCGGAGACCCTGGGTACCGCAACCGAGTTGCGCGCGCAACGCAACTACGCCGGCCACCGTCTGGCGCCCTGGCTGGGCCATCTGATGGTCTCGCGCCAGGAAACCGCCCGCCCGTTGCTGACTCCAGGCGAGGTGATGCAACTGCCTAGCGACGAGGCCGTGGTGATGCTCTCGGGCCTGGCGCCAATCCGCGCGAAGAAGCTGCGCTACTTCACCGACGCCAACTTCCAGAGCCGGGTGCTGCCCGCGCCGCGCTTGCAGCCGGGCCGCTATGCCGACGCGCCGACGCCACGCGCGGATGACTGGAGCGGCCTGGTCGTACCTGCCGCCATCGGCGCTTCGCCGGCTGGCCTGACCGATGACGAGACCGTCGACGGCGGCGGCCCGAACATTCAGCCCGAGTTGGCGGAAGTCGCCCAGTTGCCGGATCACGACGTGCTGGCCAGCGACCTGCTGCTGCTCGACGAGGACGACATTCCCACGCCCTTCCCCACCCAGCCGGATCCACGCCTGCAGCGTGTGGCGCGGCTGGCCGCCCTCGACCCTGACGATGGAATTGCGCTATGAGCCGAGCCCGCCTCAACCTGTTTATCCAACCCGAGCACGCCAAGCGTCTGAATGAACTGGCGATCGCCAAGGGTGTGTCGAAGTCCTCGATCATCGCTGCGGCACTGGCCTCCTGGCTATCGCCCGAGTCCGGCGAGCAGCGCGAGGTGGCCATGGCCAAGCGTCTGGATCGACTGTCGCGCCAGTTCGAGCGGCTGGAGCGCGACCAGAACATCCTCATCGAGACCGTGGCGCTCTACGTGCGCTACTACCTCACGGTCAGCACGCCTGTACCCGAGGCTCACCAAGAAGCAGCACGCGCGCAGGGCAAGCTGCGCTTCAGCCAGTTCGTCGAGCAACTGGGGCGTCACCTGCAGCGCGGGCGCAGCCTGGTCAGGGACGTGCAGGAAGAGGTTCAGGCAAAGACCCAGGTCTCGGGAGAGCGTCCATGACTGTCGCCTCCTCCCCAGTGCTGAGCGTTGCGGCAACGTCCCTGGAGCGGCGCACGCGCATGCTGCGCACGGCGATGGGCCCGCAGATCGCTGCTGCCCTTGACGACCCGGACGTGGTCGAGGTGATGCTCAACCCCGACGGCGTGCTTTGGCTGGATCGCCTGTCCGCCGGCCGCGCCCATCTGGGCACGCTGGCAGCTGCCGATGGTGAACGGATCATCCGCCTGGTGGCAGCGCATGTCGGTCAGGAGGTACACCGCAACAAGCCTCTGCTGAGCGCCGAGTTGCCAGGAACTGGCGAGCGCTTCGAAGGTGTACTGCCGCCAGTGGTGGCAAGCCCCACCTTCGCCCTGCGCAAACGCGCAGCCGGCGTCATTCCGCTGCAGCAGTACGTGGCCGACGGCATTCTCAGCGCTAGCCAGGCCGAATACCTGCGCGCGGCCGTACGCGAGAGACAGAACATCCTCGTGGCCGGCGGCACCAGCAGCGGCAAGACCACTCTGGCTAACGCATTGCTGGCCGAGGTGGCCGGCAGTGGTGACCGTGTGCTGGTGCTTGAGGACACGGTCGAGTTGCAGTGCCCGGCCCTCGATCACGTTGCCCTACGCACCAAGCCCGGCGTGGTCTCCATGGCTGATCTGGTGCGCAGCACGCTGCGTTTGCGCCCCGATCGCGTGGTGGTCGGCGAAGTGCGCGGCGGCGAGGCGCTGGATCTGGTCAAGGCCTGGGGCACCGGCCATCCCGGCGGTATCGCCACTATTCATGCCGGCTCTGCACTGGGCGCACTGCTGCGCCTGGAGCAACTGATTCTGGAAGTCGCCCTGACCGCGCCGCGGGCGCTGATCGCCGAGGCGGTCA
This sequence comes from Pseudomonas sp. MTM4, assembly GCF_019355055.1. NCBI lineage: Bacteria > Pseudomonadati > Pseudomonadota > Gammaproteobacteria > Pseudomonadales > Pseudomonadaceae > Pseudomonas > Pseudomonas sp. MTM4. Next base: position 223,284 of record NZ_CP048411.1, on the reverse strand, counting down.
ACCTGGTGGTGTTTCTCGCCGGGCGTGGCCACACGCGCTATGTCCAGCAGATCGCCCGCGTCACCGGCCATGACGAGCGCGGCTATCAACTCACGTCCATCGCCCCCGCTTTCATTCCTTCGCTTACTCAGGAAAACAGTCATGACTGCCTGCCATCCCCGCGTTGCTAATCGTCGTCGCCTCATCGGCGCCTTGATGCTCGGTGCCCTCTGCCTGGGCTCCTCCCTGCCTGTGCTCGCAGCCGGCTCCGGCATGCCCTGGGAAGGACCGCTGCAATCGATCCTTGACTCGGTACAGGGTCCGGTGGCGCGCATCATCGCAGTGATCATCATCATTACCACCGGCCTGACGCTGGCCTTCGGCGACACCAGCGGCGGCTTTCGCAAGCTGATCCAGATCGTCTTCGGCCTGTCGATCGCCTTCGCCGCGTCGTCGTTCTTCCTCAGCTTCTTCAGCTTTGCCGGCGGGGCGGTGATCGCATGAACGGCGAGCGCGAACTCATCCCCGGTTTCGAGGTGCCACTGCACCGATCGCTGGCCGAGCCGATCCTGCTCGGCGGCGCGCCGCGCAACGTGGCGATCCTCAACGGCACTCTGGCGGCCGTGGTCGGCCTGGGTCTGCAGCTGTGGCTGCCTGGCTTGGCGCTCTGGCTGGTCGGCCACTCGCTGGCGGTCTGGGGTGCCCGCCTGGACCCGCAGTTCCTGCAGGTGTTTGCCCGGCATATCAAGCAGCCGTCGCTGCTGGATGTGTGAGGAGGCCGCCATGCTGAATCTCACCGAATACCAACTTCGCCCCGCCCAACTCGCCGACTGGCTGCCCTGGGCCGGGCTGGTCGCGCCCGGCGTGGTGCTGAACAAGGACGGTTCGTTCCAACGCAGCTTGCGCTTTCGTGGGCCGGATCTGGACAGCGCCACCCAGGGCGAACTGGTGGCGACCTCGGCACGCCTGAACAATGCCCTGCGTCGCCTTGGCTCGGGCTGGGCGCTGTTTGTCGAAGCCGAGCGCCTGGCGGCGGCAGACTACCCTGACAGCGATTTTCCCGAGCCGTTGTCCTGGCTGGTGGACGAGGAGCGTCGCGCCGCCTTCGACGCGCACGGAAGCCACTTCGAGAGCAGTTATCATCTGACGCTGCTCTACCTACCGCCGGAGGAGTCCCGCTCGCACGCCGCCGGCCTGCTCTACGAGCATCGGCCGCATCGCGGCGTCGACTGGCGCGAACGGCTGGCTGCCTTTGTCGCCGAGACGGATCGTTTCTTCGACCTGCTGGACGGGGTGATGCCGGAACTCGCCTGGCTCGATGACAGCCAGACGCTGACTTACCTGCATGGCACGATATCTGTCCACCGCCAGAGCGTGGCTGTACCCGAGGTGCCCTTCCATCTCGATGCCCTGCTGGCCGACAGCCAGCTGACCACGGGCCTGGCGCCGCGTCTCGGCGAGCAGCATCTGCGCGTGCTGTCGGTACGTGGCTTCCCCACCGCGACCTGGCCGGGCGTGCTGGACGATCTCAACTGCCTGGGCTTCGCCTATCGCTGATCGACCCGCTTCATCTGCCTGGACAAGGACGAGGCCGAGAAGGAACTGGTGCGTCTACGCCGGCAGTGGTTCGCCAAGCGCAAGGGCGTCCTGGCGCTGCTGCGCGAAGCGATCTTCCAGCAGGAAAGCCCGCTGCTCGACAGCGACGCCGCGAACAAGGCCAGCGACGCCGACGCGGCGTTGCAGGAGCTCGGCGCCGACCAGGTCGCGTTTGGCTATGTGACCGCCACCGTGACGGTGAGCGATGCCGATGCCCAGATCGCCGACGAGAAGCTGCGCCGTGTCGAGCGGGTGATCCAAGGCCGCGGTTTTGTCACCATCGCAGAGAGCCTCAACGCGGTGGAGGCCTGGTTGTCGTCGATCCCCGGCAACGCCTACGCCAATGTCCGCCAGCCGCTGATCTCCACGCTCAACCTCGGGCATCTGGTGCCGGTCTCGGCAGTCTGGGCCGGCCCGGCACGCAACGACCACCTGAATGGCCCGCCGTTGGTGATCACCCGCACCGATGGCGCGACACCGTTTCGCCTGGTCACCCACGTCGGCGATGTCGGCCACACCCTGGTGGCTGGCCCTACCGGCATGGGCAAGTCGGTGCTACTGGCGACCCTGGCACTGCAATTTCGACGCTACCCGGGCTCGCGCCTTTTTCTGTTCGATATGGGGCGCTCGCTGCGCGCGACGGTGCTGGGCCTGGGTGGCGAGCACTACGACCTCGGCAGCGACGGTGACCTGGCCTTCCAGCCCCTCGCGCGCATTGATCAACCTGGATACCGAACCTGGGCCGCCGAATGGCTGGAGGCTCGCCTGCTGCAGGAAGGCGTGGCCGTCGGCCCCGGGCAGAAGGCTGCGCTGTGGACGGCGCTGGACAGTCTGGCCGGCGCGCCCGAAGTGCAGCGCACATTGACCGGTTTTTCGGTGCTGCTGCAGGACAACGCTCTGCGCCAGGCGCTGCAACCCTATGTGCTAGACGGCGCTCATGGCGTATTGCTGGATGCCGATCAGGATCGGCTGGGCAGCGCCGACGTGCAGTGTTTCGAGATGGAGGAACTGATGCACAGCAAGGCGGCGGTGGCTGCCGTGCTGAGCTACCTGTTCGCTCGCTTCGAGGAACGTTTCGACGGCGCGCCGACACTGCTGATCCTCGACGAGGCTTGGCTGTTTCTCGACGATCCGCTGTTCGCCGCGCGCATCCGCCAGTGGCTCAAGACCCTGCGCAAGAAGAACGTCAGCGTCATCTTCGCCACCCAGTCGCTGGCCGACATCAAGGATTCCAGCATCGCTGCGGCAATCATCGAGAGCTGCGCCAGCCGCATCTTCCTGCCCAACCCGCAGGCGGGCGAGCCGCAGATCCGAGGCATCTACCAAAGCTTCGGCCTCAATGACCGGCAGATCGAGATCGTCGCCCAGGCCACGCCCAAGCGTGATTACTACTACCAGTCGCGCTTGGGCAACCGCCTGTTCGACCTCGATCTGGGGCCGGTGGCGCTGGCCTTCGCCGCCTCGGCCAGCCCGGCCGAGCAGCGTGAGATCGACCGCATCCTGCAGGCGTCCAGCGCCGCCGATTTCGCCCCTGTCTGGTTGCGTCACCGTGGCCTGGACTGGGCCGCCGACCTGCTCACCGCTTATCCCTCATCACACAAGGAGTGCCTGCCATGAGATCCCCTGCCCACCGTTTTCCCGGCGCAACGTTGCTGGTACTGGGTCTGCTGGCCTTGAAGCCGGCCAACGCCTTCACCGTAATCGATCCGACCAACCTGGTGCAGAACACCTTGACCGCAGTACGCACCCTGGAGATGGCGAACAACCAGGTTCGCCAGTTGCAGAACGAGACCCAGATGCTGCTGAACCAGGCCCGTCATCTGCAGCGCCTGGACTACAACGTGGTCAGCCAGTTGCGCGCGAGCCTGGCCAATACCGAGCGGCTGCTCGCCGAGGCGCAAGGGCTGGCCTACGAAGTGCAGCGCCTGGATCAGGAGTTCAGCCGACTCTACCCGAACGAGTACACCGGCGACGTCAGCAGCCAGCGCCTGGCAGAAGAGGCGCGGGAGCGCTGGCAGCAGGGCCTCGACGGGCTGCATACGGCGCTGCGCGTGCAGGCACAGGTGACGCAGAACCTAGCCGAGGATGAAAGCGCCTTGGCCGCTCTGGTCCAGCAGAGCCAGTCCGCGGGTGGCGCCTTGCAGGCTGCCCAGGCCACCAACCAGTTGCTGGCCCTACAGGCCAAGCAGTCGATCCAGGCGCAGCAACTGCAGATCACCCAGAACCGCGCCGTCGCCCTGGAGCTTGCCCGTCAGTCTGCTGCGGCCGAGGAAGCACGCGAACGGCGGCGCCGATTCATGGGCAACGGCACGCCCTACACCCCCTACCCCGTGCAGTTCTATCGCTAGGGAGGCGGATTGATGAGACTCCTGACACTGCTGCCGCTGCTGGTGCTAGCCGCCTGTGGACAGGCTGACAACGGCGTCATGGCTCGGCAAGAGGATGCGCCTGAACGCTTCTACTCGGGCGGCGCCCATCCAGGCGAGTTTCTCCGTCCTACCGACCTAACCGCCATACCAGCAAGTTTCGACGAGGACGTGCCATGAACGACGTCAGCGTGATCGACCGTTTCCTCGAGGTGTTCGGGCTGTATATCGACACCGGCTTCGGGCTGCTCGGCGGCGAGGTGGCCTTTCTCACCATGACGCTGGTGGTGATCGACATGACCCTGGCCGGGCTGTTCTGGGCCATGGGCGGTGAAGACGTCAGCGCCAAGCTGATCCGCAAGACCCTCTATGTAGGCGCCTTCGCCTTCATCATCGGCAACTTCAACATGCTCGCGAAGATCGTCTTCAACTCATTCGCCGGGTTGGGTCTGCTGGCCTCAGGTTCTGCGTTGAGTCATGCGGAGTTTCTGCAGCCGGGACGATTGGCTGCAATTGGGGTTGAGACCGGAGGGCCGCTGCTTGAGCAGATCAGCAGCCTCAGCGGTTTTCCCGAAGTCTTCAGCAATCTGCATAGCATTTTTGTGCTGTTTCTCGCCTGGCTGGTGGTGATCGTCAGCTTCTTCTTTCTGGCCATTCAGCTGTTCGTGACCTTGATCGAGTTCAAGCTGACCACCCTTGCCGGCTTCGTGCTGGTGCCCTTTGCGCTGTGGAACAAGACCGCCTTTCTCGCAGAGAAGGTGCTGGGCAACGTGGTGGCGTCCGGCATCAAGGTACTGGTGTTGGCGGTGATCGTCGGCATTGGCAGCGGGCTGTTCGCCGAGTTTCAGGTCGTACCGGACGAGCCCTCCATCGACCATGCGCTGGTGGTCATGCTCGCCTCGCTGGCCCTGCTCGGCCTGGGCATCTTCGGGCCGGGCATTGCCAGCGGGTTGGTCTCCGGCGCACCGCAACTGGGTGCTGGTGCAGCTGCCGGTACCGCGCTCGGCGCGGCGGGCATGGCAGCAGGTGCTGCTGCGCTGGCAACAGGTGTCGGCGGTGCGGTATTGGCCGGTGCACGCATGGCACCCGGTGCGGCGCGCGTGGCGATGGGCGGCGCTGGCTCTCTGGCAGGAGCCTCTTCCGGCGCTGCAGCAGGTGGCGCCCCCGCAGCGTCCGATCCTGCTACTGCTCCAGCCAAACAGCCCGACTGGGCCAGGCGCCTGCAGCGCAGGCAACAACTCTCACAGGCCACCAGCACAGTCGCTCACACCCTTCGTGGTGGTGATGGCGGTGGTTCATCACCCGGGCCGCAGATCCGCGACCCATCGAATTCGTAAAGGAGGACGAGGATGCGATTCAGACGTCCACGGGTGCGCTACAGCGACACCCCTCAACCGGTCACCCCCTACCAGGCAGCGGCACAGGCCTGGGACCTGCGCATGGGTAGCAGCCTGGCGCAGGCACGCAACTGGCGGCTGATGGCCTTCGGTTGCCTGGGCCTGGCGCTGCTGATGGCCGGCGGTCTGGTCTGGCGTTCGGCGCAGTCGACGGTGACGCCCTATGTGGTGGAGGTCGACAACCTCGGCCAGGTGCGCGCCGTCGGCGAAGCCGCCAGCCCCTACCAGCCCCAGGATGCGCAGATCGCGCACCACCTGGCGCGCTTTATCGAGCAGGTGCGCTCGCTGTCGATCGATCCGGTGGTGGTCCGGCAGAACTGGCTGGAGGCCTATCACTCCACCACCGACCGCGGCGCGGCCACCCTCAACGATTATGCCCGCGTCAACGATCCCTTCACCCGAGTCGGCAAGGAGTCGGTATCAGTCGAGGTCACCAGCGTGGTGCGTGCCAGCGACAGCTCGTTCCAGGTGCGCTGGATCGAACGCCGTTTCGTGAATGGTTCGGCCGCCGGCCTGGAGCGCTGGACAGCGGTGATCTCTCTGGTACTGCAGCCTCCGCGCACTGAGGAAAAACTGCGCCGCAACCCGCTCGGCATCTACGTCAACGGCCTGTCCTGGAGCCGTGAGTTGGACACTACGGAAGGAGCCAAGAAACCATGAAAACCTCCCTGAACCTTTCAGTCTGCCCGCTGCTGCTGAGCATGCTGGCCGGCTGCGCCAGCCAGGAACTACCGGTGATCGCCTTGGACGAACCGGTCGAGGCGCATCGCCTAGCGGAGCCACCTAAGCCAATCGAGGTGGTAGAAGTGCCCAAGCCCCTGGCTCTGCCGGCTCAGCTCAAGCCACTGCCGGAAACTCACCCCAGCAGGCCAGCCAAGGAGCCTGCCGATGAGCGCGTGCGGGTCTCGCGCGCCAATCGCGATGCTCGCGTAGCGCCGAGCCGCGAGGGCTATATCAACGCCATTCAGGTGTGGCCCTACTCCGATGGCGCGCTGTATCAGGTGTATGCCAGTCCTGGCCGGGTCACAGCGATCAACCTGCAGCCTGGCGAGGAGCTGGTCACCGTGGCCGCCGGAGACACCGTGCGCTGGATCGTCGGCGATACCACCAGCGGCAGCGGCGATGAGCTACGTACCAGCGTGCTGATCAAACCGACACGGGTCGATCTGAAGACCAACCTGGTGATCACCACCACGCGCCGCACCTACCTGGTCGAGCTGAGTTCCACCGAACACGCCTGGATGGCGTCGGTGTCCTGGGACTATCCGAAGGATCGCATGCTCGCCCTGCGCCGCCACGCTAGTGCCGCCCAGGCCGCGGCGCCGGTGGACGCCGGCCTGGCGCTGGAACAGCTGCGTTTTCGCTATGCGATCAGCGGCAGCAATCCACCCTGGAAGCCGCTGCGCGCCTTCGACGACGGCCGCAAGGTGTATATCCAGTTTCCCGCTGGCATCGCCCAGGGCGAGCTGCCGCCGTTGTTCGTGATCGGCCCCGAAGGCGACGGACAACTGGTCAACTACCGCTTCCGCTCGCCCTACTACATCGTCGACCGTCTGTTCGGTGCGGCCGAGTTGCGCCTGGGCGCCGACAAGGGTGACGTGGTGCGGATCGAGCGCACCGATGGTGTGGCACGGAGGCCCTGAGCATGACGGGCAAGGACAACGACCAAACCGCTGCAAGCTCGCTACCACCCAAGGAAGCGCCGGAGTCGCTGGAGCTGCGTGCCAAGCCTCGCCCAGTCACCCGCCTCAACCCACGCATGCTGGCGATAGTGGTCGGCGGCCTGTCGGCTGCGGTACTGGGTGCCATGCTGTGGTCCCTGCAACCACAGCAACGCCGTCAGGACGCAGAGCCGAACGAGCTATACAACGTCGACCACGTTGCGCGCTCCGAGGGGCTGGACCAGTTACCGGCAGACTACTCGCAGTTGCCGCCTCCACCTGCACCCGAGATACCGCAACTGGGCCCACCGTTACCCGGCGATTTGGGCGGGCCAATCCTCAGGGCGGAGCAGCAGACGCAAGGTTATGGACATGGGCCAGATGCAGCCGAAGCAGAGCGCCTTGCCCTGCTCAAAGAAGCCGAGGAGGCAACGCAGTCCTCGGTGTTCTTCCAGACCAGCAGTGCGAGGAAATCGAACGTTGCATCCACTGGGAGTGCCCAGCCAGATCCCATGACCCTGGGTATGGCCTCGTCAGGGGCGGTAGCAGCAGTTGCAGGGACGCCAAGCCAGCAGGAACGGAACGAGGCGGTTCTCAGTAAATCCGTAAACGCACAAATCCGTAATTCCGGATTGCTGCAGATGCCTGAATCGCCCTACCAGGTGATGGCCGGCACCGTCATCGCGGCGGCGCTGGTCACCGGGATCAAGTCGGATCTACCCGGTGACGTGATCGCCACGGTGACCGAGCCGGTCTACGACAGCGCGACCGGTGAGCACATACTGATCCCTCAGGGTGCACGCCTGCTGGGCCGCTATAACAGTCAGGTGAGCTATGGGCAGAGCCGCGTGCAGGTGGTGTGGCAGCGGGTGATCTTGCCGGACACCTCGTCCTTCCAGCTCGACAACCTGGTTGGTACGGACGCCGCCGGCTATGCCGGCCTCGAAGATGGCGTCGACTGGCACTGGGACCGGATCGTCGCCGGCGCGGCCATGACCAGCCTGCTGGGTATCGGTGCCGAGTTGGCGGCACCGACCAGTCGCACTGATGGCGACCGCATCATCCTCGCCGGGCGCGACAGCCTGCAGGACACGGTGAACCAGGTCGGCCAGGAGGTCACCCGCCGCAACCTCGATATCCAACCCACGCTGACCCAGCGCCCTGGCCTGCCCCTGCGCGTGATCGTCAATCGCGACCTGGTGCTGCGCCCCTACCAGTCCTTCTCCACCCACCAGAGGAGTCTGCAATGAGCACGACCAAACTGCGTCTCGGCCCACTGCCGAAAACCGAAAACATAAAGCTGACCTTCACCTGCCCCGCCAGCCTGAAGGCCAACCTCGAGCGCTACGCGGCATTGCATTCGCATACCTATGGCGAAGAGGTCGACGCCCTGACGCTCATCCCGCACATGCTGGAAGTATTCATGGCGAGGGATCGGGTTTTCAGGAGAACAAATACACAATCTTTCACCGGCAATTGATAAGCCTGCATCCCCTCCCAGCTGCCGTGGTGACAACGGCAGAAAACCCACACACGCTTGAAAACCGTGACCCAATACATCACACTTATCACCATGATCGTGAGCTTCCGGCACAAAGGTCTACGCATTTTCTTTGAATCTGGCTCAACCAAAGGCATCCGGGCCGATCACGCAAAGCGCCTGGGCCGGATGCTGAGTTTTATGGATAGAGCCAATGAACCCGCCGACCTCGACATCCCCGGTTGGCGGCTACATCCCCTCAAAGGGGAACTGGAAGAGTTCTGGTCACTCACCGTCAATGGAAACTGGCGAGTGATCTTTCGATTCGTGGGTAGCGACATCGAGCTCGTCGACTACCTTGACTACCACTGAACAGGAGGGGGTTATCCATGACCATGTTCAACCCACCGCATCCTGGTGAAACCCTGCTTGAGGACGTGCTCCCCGAACTGGGCATCAGCATTGCCGAACTTGCCCGCCGCCTTGGCTTTGCGCGGGAATCCCTGTCTCGAATCTTGCACGGCCATGCGCCGGTCAGTCCGGATTTGGCTGTTCGCCTAGAGTTGGCCGGCATCGGCAAAGCTCGCACCTGGCTCGGCGTGCAAGCCGACTACGACCTTTGGCAAGCCAGGCATCGCGAACAGCCGCACATCGAGCGCTTTGCTGCGATTGCTTAATTCCGTATGGAAGATGACGACTGATAACGAGGGAGGCGACATCGATGAGAAGAAGGATTCTTGGGAGCAATTCAAGCCCACTATCGACCTTCTTCAGGAGCAGCTCTGATACAGCCAAGCGCGCTGCTTACGGCGCAGCAGCTGAGCGCGCCATCGAAAGTCAGCGCAAGGTACTCGGAAAAGCGAAACTCATTCGAGAAGCCAAGGCAATAGCCTGAAGTTTTCGTCGCGCTAACGAGCGCCGCTATCCACATCCGGCTTTGAGGGATTAGCCTTTCCAGCGACGCCCACCCAGCACATGCCGAAATGACAACGGCTGGGCAGACCGCGAATACTATCGACGATCAAACATCTCGAAGGCCGATTGCAGCTGAGAATGGTCGGAGGCCCGCTTCGTAGCTGATCGTGAAGCAAGATTCTGCAGTTTCCTTTTTATCGCAGGGAGCTCTGCTGCCTGTGGCAACTCGATCAAGTCAAAATCTGGATTTTCCATCTCAACGGACTCCAGAAATGCTCTCGACCGCGGAGTCAGCCACTCCGAAATTTGCAGAAGAAGCCTGGCGCGGTGTTCCAGCAGTATCTCTGAGCTGACAGGTGCTGCAGTCATACCACGGAAGTGGGTCTGGTATATCGCCTCGAAATCCTTGGGCTTATTGGGAACCAGCATCTCCCAGGCAGGTTTCGGGCTACAGGTCATGTAGATTAGGAAGGTTCGCCAAAGTCGCTCATCTGTGCGCGGATCGGCCAGAAGCAAACCTATATCAAACAGGTCGCGCGGATGCTGCCTCGACAATGCTGCTGCCATTTTCCCCGCATATAGATCCGCAAAGTCGAGCACCTGGATCGAGGCAAAGCCAAAGGCCTCCTGGACCTGCGACTGGACAACCATTGTCCGTACCGGATGCACGGAACCGCGCATCACCGGAGTCGTTTCTATTTGGACTCGGGCTCGTCCACGACTCACTATCAGCCGGTTTACGAAACCACCTCTCTCTGGCGCTGATGTTTGTACTTGTAGCCTTAATGGCGCAGAGCCAAGTGCCCTTCCCAGACTTTCTAATGCATCGGAGATCTGACCAGCATCCTGCGCATAGTCCTGCATCGGCAACCAGGTCAGATCGATATCCACAGACAACCTGGGCAAGTCATGCTCGAACAGGTTGATCGCCGTCCCCCCTTTGAGGGCAAATCGTGTTTCTTTCGCCAAGGTCGGCAGAATTTCCACCAATAACTGGACTCGGTCGGTGTAGCGCTTATCCCAGGTGCTCATCAAGATCCGCCGGCAAGGTTATTTGGTAGGTTGGGTTCAAGCGACCACCGGGAACCAGGCAACGCTTTCCCTTCCCTAGATAGACGCCGTCCAACGAGACATGATCCATCCAGGCGTGCTGGTGGCGTTCTGCGAGGGCTAGGAACAAGCGCTTGGCTTTTATGCTGGTGCAATGTCGCAGCAGCATGCTTATCCTTTGGGGACGAAGAGTGTCCGCACCCTGCATCAGCGCATCCACTTCATAAACGAGCGATGCGTCTGACACGCCATCACACAGTTCGAGGATTGCGCGCTCAGGTGTCGCGACGACGATGCGGCCGCGGTCGCCATCAGCATCCACCCACTCGAGCCCAAGATTCCTTAGGGCTTCGTCATCCATGTCGGCCTTGAATGACAGTGCTGAAAGATTGAATGGGCTTTTGCCGCACAACACTAACTCAGCTTTCAATGGAAGCTTATCCACCCAGGCAGGGAGGCTTCCAGGACCATACAGAGTAACCGTCTCACGCTCGCCCAACCGCAGGTAGTGCTCGTGCCCATGCCAAGCCAAGGCAAAACGCCCGCCAACATGCAGCGGCAATCGTTCTCCTTCCTGCAACGCACGCACTACAGCAGCCCAGGTGAGACGTCCGCCTCGTCGTTGATAGATTCCACGCGCAGGCGATTCCAGCCAGCCGCTCGCAATATATCGCGCTACGAGGTTGCTGCTGTAGCCATGAGCCTTCAACCAGCTACTGGACACCAGATCGCTGTCGCCGAGCCCTGCAAGCAAGGAGTTTAGTTTTTCAGGTTTTTGCACACTCATAGTGAGCAAAATAGAGATTTTCTAAACCACCTGCAAGAAGAAGGTTTATAGAAACCAAAAAAAACTCACCATTAGTGAGCAAAATTTAGTTTTTATAAACCAGCACTGAGGAGCTCTTGAACATTGCTACAGGCGCTCCCGAGGCCCCTTCCATTCCAGCAACGCCTGTAGCGGATCCAGCTCGCCAACAAGCTCACGCGCTTGGGCGAGCTTGTCCATAGCAACACACCGCTCGGCTTCGGGCAGATTCGATACGGAGCTCTCAGCATCACTGAAAAAGGCCTGAATCCGCTTGATGTCATCCCACTGTTTGATGGCGATCAGCAAATCAGCTCTCGCCTGCTCCCTTGCCTCGTTTTGACGTCGAATCCGTTCTCTCTCCTCGAGCCGGCGTAACTGCTCCCTCCACTCCTGCTGCCGAATCCTGGCCTGCTCCTCGGCCTCTTCTACCAATCGGGCAATTACAGGCGCGGCGTCTGTGAGCTGCTGGACGATGTCATTCAACTGGCCACGCAGCGAGCTTTGCTTGACCTCCTTCCAACTTTGAGACCAATCCGCACCTGGGTAGGGAGAGAAAGCCCTTATGCATAGACGGCCGGTCGCAAAGTCCATTCGGGTCGTCCAGTTCCAAGCAGAGCTCAAGCGGCGCAGTTGCTGCGCCGAGATCTTAGAGGTAGGGATGTACTCACCATCGATATTCCGAGCCTCCAATTCCTCAGTCATCTCAAACAGCGTCAGCCCGATGGCAACCGTCCCGACGAAAACCACTGTGGGCTTGGAGGGTGACCACAACGCCGGATACCGGTGCTTTGGTTTCTTGGGTGGGTGCTCATGCTCATCAAACGAGGCACGGGCATAGGTGCGGTCACTCGGAGCAAACATCACGCGATGGCAGGCAGCCTCCAGCTTGAGAAACAGCTGATTAGCAAGCTTGAGGGCAGGCTCAAGTTGCGATTTGGTCACCACAACATCTACCAGACGCTGCTTCCCAGGCTTGAGGAAGCCCTGGTCGATGACGCGCCCCTGCTCAAAGACTTCATACGCCCCCACAACAACAGGGTGCTGCCTTGATCGTGATATGCGGAGCTGTTCAGGCCTGATTTTACGCGGCACCGGTGCCTTCGGAGCCGGTTGAGAAACAGCACCAAGAGCATCTCCCCTGCGCCAGACCTGAAGATCACCAGGCCCAGCCTCAGGCAGCGGTGGCTGAGGACTTGGTATTCCATTCTCCAGCTTTACCCAGTGTCCACGCGGCGGCCGCGGGACATTCATGCGGGCACACACGCGCGCCAAGAAGCTGGAAGAAACACGGTGGTGATCTGCGATCTTGGTCATGGGACGCCGCCACACCTCTGCGTACATCTCCTCACGACTGACTGGGCCACCAGGGCTGGAACAAGGTTGCTGGGCTACCTCTTCGGAAGACACGTATCAATCCTCAAGCCTGAATCGCCGACCAGCCAACGGCTGGCCATACGCCACGATCCATCAGGTCAAACCGAACCAAAACGGTTGTTGTACCAAACCCTCCCCAGCCCCCTCCACCACGTTGTTCGCCCGGCGAGCAACGGACAGCATCTGCAGAACGGATCAGGGTCGATAAGGAGGCGATATTCATGCCCGCATCATCTGAACAGATAGCCGCACGCTTGATCACCTGCCCACCCCGAATCCTCCGAGCCAGTGCGGCCCCAGCCTACCTCGGCATGTGCCGCACAGAATTCAACAAAACCGTCCGGCCTTACGTGCGGGAATTCCGCATTGGCGTGCAAGGCATCGGCTTTGATCGCGAAGAGCTGGATGCCTGGGCAGATGCCTACATCGACCGGGCCATCATTGAAAAGGAAGGTGCCAAGGGACATGATCACTCCCGCAGCGAGCGCCAAGGAGAAAAACCATGGCGCGAAAAACCATTAGCGGCCTCTACCAAAGGAACGGGACCTGGCACATCGACAAGGTCTTCAGAGGTCAGCGAATTCAGGAAAGCACTGGATCAAGCGATAGGAAGGAGGCAGAGCAATACCTGATACACAAGCTGGAAAAGCTCCGGGAACAGAAGATCTACGGCGTCCGTACGATCAGAACCTGGCGGGAAGCCGCTACGCGTTACCTGACCGAGTACAGGGACCAGCCGTCGATAGGCCTCACAGCCATCTATCTGGAGCAGTTGGACCCGTATATTGGCGACCAGCCTCTGACTCATGTCGACGACGAGACCCTGGCTCCCTACATAAGGGATCGACTCAAGAGCACCAGAACCCGCGATGGCAAGTTGAAGCCTGGCGTTTCACACCGCACGGTGAACATCGCTCTGGAGCGCGTCATACGCATCCTGAACCTGTGCGCCCGAAAATGGCGTGATGAGCAGAAGCGTCCCTGGCTCGACGTTGTGCCGATGATCACCAAGCTGGAAGAGAAGAAGACGAGGCGACTCCCCTACCCTATGTCCTGGGAAGAGCAGTCGATTCTCTTCGCCGAACTGCCCGATCATTTGCGCCGCATGGCCCTGTACAAGGTCAACAGCGGCTCACGCGAACAGGAGGTTGTGAAGCTTCGCTGGGATTGGGAGATACCGATTCCTGAGCTCAACACCAGCGTATTTCTCATACCGGCGGATTTTGGTGGCCGACACGAGAGTTCCGGGGTCAAGAACGGCGACGAGCGCCTCGTGGTGCTCAACAACGTAGCCAAGTCGGTCATCGAGGGACAGCGCGGGCTTGATCCGGTCTGGGTATTTCCTTACGGACAACCCGTTCGAAACGGCAAGGCCACTCCAGTTCACCGGATGAACGATTCGGCATGGAAGAAAGCCAGGGTCAGAGCTGCGAAGAAATTCCAGGAGCGATTCATGCGCCCTGCTCCACCTGGATTTGCTTCGATCCGCGTTCACGATCTGAAGCACACCTTCGGTCGAAGACTTCGAGCAGCTGGTGTGACGGAGGAAGACAGGAAGGCTCTGCTGGGCCACAAGAACGGCAGCATCACCAGTCACTATTCAGCCGCTGAGCTGGGCAAACTGATCGATGAAGCCAACAGGATTTCGGCTACCGACTCGCGCGGGCCGGCCCTGACAATTTTGAGGAGAATGGCAGGATGAAAAAAGTCCCGCAAAAGTCCCTGCGCTTTTAAGTGTGAAGCGCCCATAAAAAAATCCAGTCACCGCTAAGTAACTGGATTTTCTAGGGTTTTTTGGTCGGGACGGAGTGATTCGAACACTCGACCCCTTGCACCCCATGCAAGTGCGCTACCAGGCTGCGCTACGCCCCGACTGTGCCATCAGCACTGCTGAAAGCGGATCGAACTATACATTAAGCATCTGAATATGTGAAAGTTTTTTGTGCAGGAGCACTTAATTCTTAAGGAGCTGAAGCACATCCTCAAGTTCGGTAATCACTTGCCGGATCAGTTGTTTGTACTGAGTGGTGTCGTCTCGGGCCTCATCACCAGACATTCGCTGACGAGCCCCGCCGATAGTGAATCCCTGCTCGTAAAGCAGCGACCGGATTTGCCGGATCAACAGGACGTCCTGACGCTGGTAATAGCGGCGGTTGCCTCGCCGCTTCACCGGGTTCAGCTGGGGGAACTCCTGCTCCCAATAGCGCAGCACGTGTGGTTTGACCGCACACAGCTCACTTACCTCACCGATAGTGAAGTAGCGCTTTCCAGGTATCGTCGGCAATTCGTCGTTATGACTTGGTTCCAGCATACGCTTCGACTCTGGCTTTTAATTTTTGGCCTGGCCGGAATGTCACGACACGACGCGCCGTGATTGGGATTTCCTCGCCGGTTTTCGGATTACGCCCAGGGCGCTGTCGCTTATCACGCAAGTCAAAGTTGCCGAAACCGGACAACTTTACCTGTTCGTTATGCTCGAGCGCCTGACGGATTTCCTCGAAAAACAGCTCGACCAACTCCTTGGCCTCGCGCTTATTCAAGCCTAGCTCTTCATATAGACGTTCCGCCATTTCAGCTTTCGTCAGAGCCCCCATACGCTATTTCCTTAACGTGGCATTGAACCTTTCTTCCAGGGAGGAGAGGATTTGCTGCAGCGCACCACTCACCTCGTCGTCGTTTAGAGTGCGCGAAGGGTGTTGCCAGGTCAAGCCGACTGCCACACTTTTGCTAAGGGGATCAATACCTTTACCCTGATACACATCAAATAGCTTGAGGTCTGTCAGGTTCTCGCCCGCCGCATTACGGATGCACCGCAACAGGTCGTCAGCCGATACGTCTTGCGCCACCAGAACCGCAAGATCACGTCGCACCTCGGGGAAACGGGAGAGCTCGTTGAAACTCGGCAAAAGTCCTTCGCTGACCTCAGCAACCAACAATTCGAAAAGGTAGACGGGCTGATCGATACCCAGAGTGGCGGCCAGCTCTGGATGAAGGCCGCCGATGTAGCCAACCGGGCGTCCGCCTCGTTCAATCCGAGCAGTCTGCCCCGGATGCAAAGCAGGATGCTCAGCCGGAACGAAATCATACGCAGAGGCATCCCCGACATGTCCGAGCAGAGCTTCGACATCGGCTTTCATGTCATAGAAATCGGCCGCAGCCCGTTCGTTGCTCCAGCCCACCGGCAGACGGCTTCCGGTAATTACACCTGCCAGCATCGGCTCCTGTTTCAGCTGGCCGAGTTGGCCGACGAAACGCAGTCCGCTTTCGAACAAACGCACCCGAGTTTGCTGACGATTGAGGTTGTACTGCAAAGCCTTGATCAAACCCGGCCAAAGCGTCTCGCGCATGGCAGCCATGTCCGAAGAGATCGGATTGGCTAGCCGCAGCGGTTCGACGCCAGGACTGAAAAGCTCGAACAACTTCGGGTCTATGAAGCTGTAGGTAATCGCTTCCTGGTAGCCACGCGCAACCAATAGACGGCGCAACGCTGGCAATTCCGCACGGGCTTCGGGACGGGCCTCTGGGGCCAGTCGCGCCTGCGGATAACGCACCGGAAGACGATCGTAACCATAGAGGCGCCCCAGCTCTTCGATGAGATCTACTTCAAGGCTGATATCGAAACGATGACTGGGCACGCTGACTTCCCAGCAGCCCGGTGACTGTTCCACGACGCCCAGGCCGAGAGCGGACAGCAGCGAGACGACCTGCTCTCCCGCCATCTCCAGACCGAGCATTTGCTCGATACGCTGCGCCCGCAGCTGGATCGGAGCGACTTTTGGCAGATCGGCTTCGCTTGCGACTTCGGTCACTGGGCCGGCGCTGCCTCCAACTATTTGGAGCAGCAATGTCGTGGCGCGCTCCATAGCTGCCTGCGCAAGCTGTGAATCGACACCGCGTTCGTAACGATGCGATGCATCTGTATGCAAACCGTAAGAGCGTGCTTTGCCCGCAAGTGCGATAGTGTCGAAGAAGGCACTTTCAAGGAACAGGTCCTGCGTCGAGGCGCTTACACCGCTGTGCTCACCACCCATTACACCTGCAATCGCGAGGGCACGCTGGTGATCGGCGATGACCAGCGTATCGGCACGCAGTGTTACTTCCTGTCCGTCGAGCAAGACGATCTTTTCCTGCTCTTCAGCCATCCGAACCCTGATGCCACCATTGATTTCGGCAAGATCGAATGCGTGCAACGGCTGGCCCAGTTCGAGCATCACGTAGTTCGTTACGTCCACGACAGCATCGATGCTGCGGATATCGGAACGGCGCAGCCGCTCGACCATCCACAGCGGAGTCGGCCGCGCCAGATCGACATTGCGAATGACACGACCAAGATAGCGAGGGCAGGCTTTCGGAGCCAGCACCTCGACCGGGCGCACCTCGTCATGAGCTGCATCCACTGGAGCAATATCGACTGGCGAAACCGACGCCGCGTAAATCGCACCCACTTCACGTGCAAGCCCGGCGATGGATAGGCAATCCCCTCGATTCGGCGTTAGACCGATTTCGATGCTCGCATCATCGAGGCCGAGGTATTCACGCAGATCACTACCCACCGACGCATCCGCAGCCAGCTCCATCAGCCCGCTGTCATCGACACCGATCTGCAGTTCGGTTTCCGAACACAGCATGCCATTGGATTCGACGCCACGGAGCTTGGCCTTCTTGATCTTAAAGTCGCCCGGCAACTTAGCGCCGATCATGGCGAAGGGGATTTTCAGTCCGGGGCGCACATTTGGGGCACCGCAGACCACCTGGAAGGTTTCGCTGCCATTGCTGACCTGACATACGCGCAGCTTGTCGGCGTCGGGGTGCTGTTCGGTACTAAGCACCTCCCCCACCACCACACCGCTAAATTCGCCGGCAACCGGAATAACCGCATCGACCTCTAGGCCGACCATCGACAGGCGTGCCACAAGTTCTTCACGGGAAACCTGCGGATTGACCCAAGTACGCAACCACTGCTCGCTGAATTTCATCCTGCTCTCCTGAAAATTCTTGGATTGACTCTGGACCTAGCGAAACTGCGCCAGGAATCTCAAGTCGTTATCGAAGAACAGGCGTAAGTCGTTGACGCCATAACGCAGCATCGCCAGCCGCTCGGCACCCATGCCGAAAGCGAAGCCCTGATACTTTTCCGGGTCGATACCGGACATGCGCAGCACGTTCGGATGCACCATGCCGCAGCCCATCACCTCAAGCCAGCCGGTTTGCTTGCACACGCGACAACCTTTACCGCTGCACATCACACATTGCATGTCCACTTCAGCCGACGGCTCGGTGAAGGGAAAGAATGACGGACGAAAACGAACACCCAGCGGCTTTTCGAAAAACACGCGTAGGAACTGCTCAATGGTGCCCTTCAGGTCTGCAAAGCTGATGCCCTCGTCAATGAGCAAACCTTCGACCTGATGGAACATCGGGGAATGGGTGATATCCGAATCGCATCGATAGACACGCCCCGGACAGACGATGCGGATCGGGGGCTGCTGCGATTCCATCGTACGCACCTGAACCGGTGAGGTATGGGTACGTAGCAGCATGTTCGCATTGAAGTAAAATGTGTCATGCATCGCGCGCGCCGGATGGTGGCCCGGAATATTCAATGCCTCGAAGTTGTGATAGTCATCCTCGACTTCAGGGCCCTCCGCAACGCTATAGCCTATATGGCTAAAGAACTGTTCGATCCGCTCCAGGGTGCGCGTCACTGGATGCAGCCCGCCGGAGGCCTCGCCGCGGCCAGGCAACGTCACATCGATCCGCTCCGCAGCGAGCTTGGCGCTCAATGCTGCTTGATCAAGGTCGGTTTTCTTTGTGAGTAATGCGTCCTGAACCTGGCCTTTGGCCGCGTTAATCAAGGCCCCAGCCTTGGGGCGCTCTTCCGCGGACAGCTTGCCCAAGGTCTGCATGAGCAGCGTCAGCTCACCCTTCTTACCCAGGTACTGGACCCGGATCTGCTCCAGGGCATTGATGTCTTGACTATGTTGCACCGCCTCAAGCGCTTGCGAGACCAGTGCATCCAGGTTTTCCATGTACAACCTCCAGAGGTTCTTGCAGAACCGCACCAAGCGATCAGCACTCAGGCGTTACGCGACGTGCACTTTTGCAAGTGCCCCTTCAGATACGAAATAGGGGAAGAGCACAAGGCTCTTCCCCTATCGGTGACACTACGAATCCGAAGATCCGATTATCGATGGGCTTAGGCCAGAGAAGCTTTAGCTTTTTCGACAATTGCAGCAAACGCTGCTTTTTCGTTCACTGCCAGCTCGGCCAGAACCTTGCGGTCGATCTCGATGGCCGCTTTCTTCAAGCCAGCGATCAAACGGCTGTAAGACAGACCGTTTACACGAGCACCAGCGTTGATACGAGCGATCCAAAGAGCGCGGAACTGACGCTTCCGCTGACGGCGGTCACGGTAGGCATACTGGCCAGCCTTGATCACCGCCTGCTTGGCAACACGGAACACGCGCGAGCGAGCGCCGTAATAGCCTTTAGCGAGTTTCAGGATTTTCTTGTGACGGCGACGAGCGACGACGCCACGCTTAACACGAGCCATGAGTTATTCCTCTGAGTCTTGACCGAATTAACGAACGCGCAGCATGCGCTCTACTTTTGCGTTATCAGACGGGTGCATCAGAGATGTACCACGTAGCTGGCGCTTACGCTTGGTAGACATTTTGGTCAGGATGTGGCTCTTGAAAGCGTGCTTGTGCTTGTAGCCATTTGCCGTCTTCTTGAAGCGCTTCGCAGCGCCGCTTTTAGTCTTCATCTTTGGCATGTTCGGTACTCCACAGTGTGGGTGATTTCAAATAACCGCAAGGCCTGCCAGTGCCCTGGTGGTTACTTTTTCTTCTTGGGAGCGATGACCATGATCAGCTGGCGTCCTTCCATCTTTGGATGCTGTTCGACCGAACCGTATTCAGCAAGATCAGCTTCGACCCGCTTCAACAATTCCATCCCCAGCTCCTGATGAGCCATCTCACGACCACGGAATCTCAACGATACCTTGGCCCTGTCCCCGTCACTCAGGAAACGCACCAGGTTGCGTAGCTTAACCTGGTAGTCGCCCTCTTCCGTCCCTGGACGAAACTTTACTTCTTTAACCTGGATCTGCTTCTGGTTCTTCTTCGCTGCAGCGACCTGCTTCTTCTTTTCAAAGAGGTGCTTGCCGTAATCCATGATCCGGCATACGGGAGGAACCGCATCGGCGGAAATTTCCACCAGATCCAATTTGGCTTCTTCAGCTATACGAAGCGCTTCATCAATCGAGACGATGCCAACCTGCTCGCCATCAGCACCAATCAAACGGACCTCACGAGCCGAGATATTCTCGTTGATCGGGGCCTTGGGTGCAGCTCGTTTATCCTGTCTCATTTCACGCTTAATAGTCATTACTCCAATTCTTGGCGACCACGCCGGGAAACCGCTTGTGCCAGCAACTGGGCGAAGTCATTCAGGGGCATGGAGCCCAGATCGACGCCTTCACGGGTGCGCACAGCAACGGCTCGTGTCTCTACTTCCCGATCTCCGATAACCAAGAGATAGGGAACCTTGAGCAAGGTATGCTCGCGGATTTTAAAGCCGATCTTTTCGTTTCTCAAGTCGGACTTGGCACGGAAGCCGCTTTGGTTGAGTGTTTTCTCCACTTCCAGAGCGAAATCGGCCTGCTTGTCGGTGATATTCATCACCACAGCTTGCGTCGGAGCCAGCCAGGCGGGGAAAGCGCCCTCGTAGTGCTCGATGAGAATGCCGATAAACCGCTCGAACGAGCCGAGAATGGCACGGTGTAGCATGACCGGATGCTGGCGATCGTTGTTCTCGCTGACGTATTCGGCGCCCAGGCGGATCGGCAGATTGAAGTCCAGCTG
This sequence comes from Pseudomonas sp. MTM4, assembly GCF_019355055.1. NCBI lineage: Bacteria > Pseudomonadati > Pseudomonadota > Gammaproteobacteria > Pseudomonadales > Pseudomonadaceae > Pseudomonas > Pseudomonas sp. MTM4. The sequence goes on along the minus strand of NZ_CP048411.1, from coordinate 202,793 downwards.
CAGGGTGCCGCACTGCCACACACGCCCCAGACAATCCTTTAGCGAAAACTCGATCTTCGGCCCATAAAAGGCACCTTCGCCCGGCTGCAGATCGTATGGGAGACCAGCACTGTCGAGCGCCGCCGCCAACGCCGCTTCGGCGCGATCCCAGAGCTCATCGGAGCCGACACGCTTTTCTGGACGAGTCGACAGCTTCAGTTCGATATTGTCAAAGCCGAAATCCGCATAGACCGCTTGGGTCAGTTTGATAAAGGCCGCCGACTCCGACTGCATCTGCTCTTCGGTACAGAAGATATGCGCATCGTCCTGGGTGAAGCCGCGCACCCGCATGATGCCATGCAGCGCACCCGACGGCTCGTTACGGTGACAGGCCCCGAATTCGGCCAGGCGCAGCGGCAGCTCGCGGTAGCTCTTCAAGCCCTGGTTGTACACCTGCACGTGGCACGGGCAGTTCATCGGCTTGATCGCGTAGTCGCGGCTCTCCGATTCGGTGGTGAACATGTTCTCGGCGTAGTTGGCCCAGTGTCCGGACTTCTCCCACAAACTGCGATCGACGACCTGAGGCGTGCGAATCTCCTGATAGCCGTTTTCACGCTGCACGACACGCATGTATTGCTCGAGCACCTGATACAGCGTCCAGCCATTCGGATGCCAGAACACCATGCCCGGCGCTTCTTCTTGGGTATGAAACAGATCCAGACGCTTGCCGATCTTGCGGTGATCGCGCTTCTCGGCTTCCTCGATACGCTGGATGTATGCCGCCAGCTGCTTCTTGTCAGCCCAGGCGGTGCCGTAGATACGCTGCAACTGCTCGTTCTTCGCATCGCCACGCCAGTAAGCACCCGACAGCTTGGTCAGCTTGAAGGACTTGAGGAAGCGCGTGTTAGGCACGTGCGGCCCGCGGCACATGTCGACGTATTCTTCGTGGTAGTACAGCCCCATCGCCTGCTCGTCTGGCATGTCTTCAACCAGACGCAGCTTGTAATCTTCACCGCGCGCCTGAAACACCTCGATGACTTCCGCGCGGGGTGTGACCTTCTTGATCACGTCGTACTCGGTATCGATCAGCTGCTTCATGCGCTGCTCGATTGCGGCCATATCGTCCGGTGTGAAGGGGCGCTCATAGGCGATGTCGTAATAGAACCCTTCCGCAATCACCGGTCCGATGACCATCTTAGCGGTCGGATAGAGCTGCTTGACCGCATGCCCGACCAAGTGCGCACAGGAGTGGCGAATGATCTCCAGCCCCTCCTCGTCCTTTGGCGTAATGATCTGCAGGGAAGCGTCCTGCTCGATCAAATCACAAGCATCGACGAGCCTGCCATCGACCTTGCCGGCTACGGTTGCCTTGGCCAGGCCCGCACCAATGGACTGCGCCACTTCAGCAACGGAAACCGGATGATCGAATGAACGCTGACTGCCGTCAGGAAGAGTAACGATGGGCATGGCGCCTCCTCTCCTAGTGGTGACCCCTACCAAAGGCCACATGGGTTGGGATGAGCCAGGAAAGCGGCCTGCCGGATAACCTGCCGCACGGTGGCAGGAGCCCTAAGGCTGATCGAGGCGGACCGAAGTCACTGGAAGTACGGGAGCACGGATGCTTTCAGAAAGCCGCCGCACTGACAAGCAAGGCATAAAAAAAGGGTCGCTGGCGCGACCCTTTCTCGGAATTTGGTAGGCACAATTGGATTCGAACCAACGACCCCCACCATGTCAAGGTGGTGCTCTAACCAACTGAGCTATGTGCCTCCGATGGACGCGCATTCTAGAGATCCGCCCGAGGGAGTCAAGCGCTTTTTAGCTAAACCACTGATATTTTTAGAAACCAGGGACGCCCTCCGTTCTTTGATATGGCATCGCGGTTCCGGCAGCGCTAGCATCCTCGTCAAATATTCGGAACAGGACACTCAGAATGTCGCACACCCCGTACCCGTCATCGTATTACGCAGCTTCGGCGAATCCAGCAAACGCGCGCGATGCCCTGAATAGCAGTATCGAAACTGATGTTTGCGTCATCGGCGCAGGCTATACAGGACTGTCAAGCGCACTATTCCTGCTGGAGCAAGGCTTTCGGGTCGTCGTTCTGGAGGCAGCGAAAGTCGGCTTCGGCGCATCCGGGCGCAATGGCGGTCAGATCGTCAATAGCTACAGTCGTGATATCGACGCGGTCGAACGCAGCGCCGGGAGCGACGAAGCGCGCCTGATCGGAGCGATGGCATTCGAAGGCGGGCGAATCATTCGCGAGCGAGTCGCACGTTCTGGCATCGATTGCGACCTGAAAAACGGAGGCGTGTTCGCGGCGTTCAATCTCAAGCAGATGCGTCATTTGGAAGCACAAAAGTCGCTCTGGGAACGCTACGGTTACGATCAGCTGGAGATGCTCGATCACGACGGCATTCGAAATGTCGTGTCCTGCGATCGTTATATCGGCGGCATGCTCGATCACGGCGGCGGCCATATTCACCCACTCAACCTCGCCCTGGGCGAAGCGGCGGCGATCGAGTCGCTCGGTGGCGTTATCTATGAGCAGAGCCCGGCAATCCGTATCGAACGAGGAAGCAACCCACGTGTGCATACCCCAAACGGGCAGGTGACGGCGAAGTTCGTAGTGATCGCCGGAAATGCTTATCTTGGAGCGCTGGTTCCCGAGCTGGCGGCGAAATCCATGCCCTGCGGTACGCAAGTCATCGCCACCGAACCCCTGGCCCCTGACCTAGCGGCGAGCCTGTTGCCTCAGGATTACTGTGTCGAGGACTGCAATTACTTGCTCGATTACTTCCGCCTCTCCGCTGACAAACGCCTGATCTACGGTGGCGGAGTGGTTTACGGCGCGCGTGATCCAGCCGATGTCGATTCGGTCATCCGACCCAAGATGCTCAAGACGTTCCCTCAATTGCAAAACATCAAGACGGACTATGCCTGGACTGGCAACTTTCTGCTGACGCTGTCCCGCTTACCCCAAGTCGGCCGGCTCGATGACAACCTCTATTATTCCCAAGGGTGCAGCGGCCACGGCGTCACCTATACCCATGTGGCGGGAAAGGTAATCGCCGAGGCCTTACGGGGACAGGCTGAACGCTTCGATGCCCTTGCCAGCCTGCCTCACTACCCGTTCCCCGGTGGACAAACTTTCAGCGCACCGCTCAGTGCGCTCGGCGCGCTCTACTACAGCCTGCGAGACAGAATTGGCTTTTGACCGATCACAACACCGGACAAGGCGGAGGTTCCTGACAGGCAGCCGCTTCGCCGCGCCTTTGAAGCAACTCCGCCTTAAATCGCTCGTCGTCGGGCACGAGTCGTGCGGCGCATGCACGAGCGGCGGATGACTGCACGGGGCATCCCTGCTCCGCCAATACCTGCGAGAGGTTGAACCAGCCAGCAGCAAAGGAATCGTCGCGCTGAACACTGGTCCGCAGCGCTCGCTCGGCGGCACGTTTGTCACCCTGCGCATATCGAGCATTGGCCAGCGCAAACCAGGCCAACCCGCTGTTCCAATGCTCGGCTGCGGTCTCGTAAGCGGTCATAGCCGCATCGTCATGATCCGTTTGCTCAAGATCGTTCGCCGCCCTCAGCCAAACCGTCTCCGTGGCAGTGCGAGGCAGCTGATCAGGTGCCACGGTCACTACCGCCCAACGTTTACCTTTGGCCCAGCTTCGTTCGAACTGATGAAAGCTGCCGGTCCAGCGTCGAGTGGTCCCGGAACGCAGTACGACAGTCTGAGCCGCAAGGTCGTATCCCACCACGACCGCAAAATGCCACTGAGGCCAGCGATCAAAGGCAAGGTTCTGCAGCACCAGAACGGGGTTCCCCGCCGCCACTTCGGCCAACACCGCCTCCAGCCGAGGCTCTAACGGATAAACCAGCAAGTCATGCGCTCGGGCAGCGGCTACCATTTCGACCTGCAGGCTGCCCTTACGCTGCGGAAGATAGACCCTCGGAACAAGATCTTCCGGCGCGGTAGCAACGCCACGTTGGGTGAGCATTGTGGCAAGCGCTGCAGGCCCGCATTGATAGTCTTCCTGCGGGAAGAAAGGAACCTCATCCAACTCAACCCGCTCGGGGAGTCCTACGGAACCGATCGGAATGACCGGCGCCCGCGCACACGCCCCGAGAAGGGCTATCGCGAACAGCAGGATTAGCTGCCTGATCAACGATTAATACAGTTGATGAAGTTGAAGATGTTGGTGGCACACAGCATGTCCGTGATGATGAAGATCACCAGAAACAGAACGATGACCCCAACCACTCCGGCACCGGCAGGCGCCTGATCCAGTTGTTGATTGAATTGTGCGAGTTCCGCCGGTGTCAGACTGTTGATTCGCTGCTCGACCTGATCCCGCTCGACGCCCATCGACACCAGCTTTTTCTGAACGTCTTCATCTTCAAGCATCGTCAGCAATTGCTGGCGATCCACCTGCTGTTGTTGCTCGGCGATAACCTCCGGGGTGCCGATCATGGTTGCCTGGGCCAGCGGAATCTGTGCAAACAGCATGAAATGCAACGCGGCCAAGAGTGTGGCGACACGCTTCATCACGGACGAGTTGAACATGGCGGAACTCCTTATTCGTTAGCCCAGCGTAGTGTGCTCGGGCCGTCAGGAGTAAGACGGCGCCTCTGTTCCGCCAGTTCCCTTTGAGCGTTATGGTTTCGCAGACAGAAACGTTCGACTTACCTACCACGGATTTACACACATCGTGCCAAACGACGTGATGCTCCCAAAACAAGGAAAAAGCATGAAAACTACCTGTTCGATAACGCTGACGCTGTGCTGCACCATTCTGGCCGGTTGCCAATCATCATCACCCGAGCCTGCACATTCGCCTCACGGCTCAGCCGACCGATGCGATACATCCGTCGTGGAGAAGCTTGTTGGAGAACAGGCGAGTCCGGAACTGCTCGATCGGGCCCGTCGCGAAAGCGGGGCCTCGGTCGCTCGCATCATTCGCCCCGGGGACATCGTCACGCTGGAATACAACGCGCATCGTTTAACGCTTACGACAGACGAGGCACTAACAGTGCAGCGAGTTAGCTGCGGCTGATCCGACCATAGCCACGGTGTATGGCTGCGCAGGTGCCATGATCGGCATGGCAACTGCGCTGGTATAGCGTACCGCTACTGAGCCACTGCCCTGCGTGTCCGCAGGCCGGTCGCTGACAGAGGCTTGGGCGGGGTCAACAGGAAATAAAGGTCATATCGTTTGATGATGATCTGAGCCAGCAACGGCCCAAGTAGCCCGACCAGAGTGCCAACCACCAAATGCACTGGGACCGAATCAATACCCATAAAGCTGCTCAGGATGACTCGAATTCCACTTCCGGCCAGAATATGCGCCAGATAAATTGTCATCGAAGAAGCCCCGATGAACAGCAGCCAGTCGATGCGGACCTGGCCCAGACACATCGACAGCGCGATCACGAAGAAGATAGAAACGGTCGCCAATACAAGTACCGGCAAGCCGCCTATTTCCCAATTCAAGCCGAAGGTGATGTGAAACAAATATTGGCCAGCAAGGAATAACGCGCCGAACAGCAAGGTGAGCGAAACATAACGGGCCAGGAAAAACGCCTTTATTTCGTTGAACCACACGCCTAGCGCGAAGAAAACCGCATTGCCGAAGATGAATCGGCCAATGTTCCCCATCGCCAAATCCTGTTTGAAGACATAAAGCGCGCCGAAGGCCAGAAATACAGGAAGGAAATAACGGCGATCGACCTTGGCGTAGATAAAGGAACACACCACGAAGACCAGGAACAGCGCGTAGAGGAACCAGAACTGCGCACGGGGCGACCAAAGCAGCGAGAACACCTGCCCTAACGTCACGTCGCCGTTGGTGTAGTTCGACAGCACTACCTCAAGCAGGCCCTGCAGTAGCGACCATACGATGAAGGGATAGACGATAGTGTCCACCTTGTTGACTATCAATCCCGCCTTTCCACGCTTGATCAGCGAATCGTAAAAAAACAAACCGGATAGAAAGAAAAACAGCGGCATGTGGAAGCTGTAAATGATGCTATCGACGAGAAGATAGTTATCTTCATTCATCGGCAGCCCAGCGTTGAACACCCCGCGCGCGACATGTCCGTAGACAACCAGAATGATCCCAATGGCTTTGGCGTAATCGACCCAGGCATTTCTCTCCTGCATCACATTCTCCTTGTTATGGGTAATACCAGACACATCGCAGCCAGACCTGGCGCAGATGGGAAAGGTAGACAAGGGAAAATGCAATCCGTTTGATGTAGGCGCCGAGCCGCTGCTATTCCCGACGGAATGCGGCACAACTTCGGCGCCTGAATCAAGCGCGAGCGTTGAACTCAGCAGAGCAATTCGGCGAATGAGATAAAGGGCACCAAATCGCCATCTTTCAGTTGCCTGTGCTCCCGCACCTCGACCAATCCATCCGCCCAGGCTGCACTACGCAGAATCGACGAGCTCTGGTTGGAATACAGCACTGCCTTGCCCGATTCGAGACGCGCTCGCAGATATTCCCGGCGCTTGCCAGGCCTGGGCCAATCGAAGTTCGCAGGAACCTGAAAGCTCAGCGGTTCGACTTGTAACACACCCATTCGGCGCAACAGATAAGGGCGCGCCAACAGACCAAAGGTGACCAGCGTGGAGGCAGGATTGCCTGGCAAGCCAATGACGGCAACACCTTGATAACTTCCGCAAGTCAAGGGTTTGCCAGGCTTGATGGCCAGCTTCCAGAGCGACAGTTCGCCCTCTTCTCGAAGCACCTGCCCGAGAAAATCAGCCTCACCAACCGAAACGCCTCCGGTAGAGAGAATCAGATCGACCTCATGCAGATCCGCCAGGCACTGGCGAACCCTTACCAAATCATCCGGCACGATCCCGGCGTCTATAACCTCGCATCCCAGGCGTTGCAGCCAATGACGCAACAGCATGCGATTGCTGTTGTAGATCTGTCCCGGCTGCAGCGTTTCACCCGGCTCGACCAGCTCGTCACCCGTGGACAGCAGCGCAACCTTGAGCTTTCGGCTTACGCTCAGCCGCGACACGCCTAATGACGCAGCGAGCCCCAGCTCGATCGGCCCCAGCCGAGCGCCGGCTGCTAGTACCTCATCTCCCGTTCGCGCCTCGCCACCCTGGGGACGAACGTGTTGCCCTCGCCTCACCGGCTCAAGGAAGCGCACTCGGCCATCGTCGAGCAGCTCGACGTTTTCCTGCATTTCCACGCTATCAGCGCCGTCCGGCATCGGCGCGCCGGTGAAAATCCGCGCACAGCTGCCGGCCTCCAAAGGCTCAGGCTGGCTACCGGCGAAGATCTTCTGACTGACCCGAAGCGGCTGCCCTCGAAGATCGCTTTCGCGGATGGCGTAACCATCCATTGCGCTGTTCGGCCAGGGTGGCAAATCCAGTTGCGCAACCAGTGGCTCGGCCAGTATTCGTCCAACCGCATCCTCGATCGAAGCGCTCTCGACGTCCTTGATTGCAGTGCTTTCCGCTTGCCTGAGCAAAGCGTCGAGCGCCTGTTCTACAGGCATCAGCGCTGGCGAGTCGGTCAATGTCATGAGCGGCTCTCGCATGGCTCGGCCTGCTTGAGATGCGGCACGAAGTTGCACGGACGATGACGCGCATCGAGTTGCTCGGCGAGAATGCCGTCCCAGGCGGTTCTGCAAGCATTGGTCGATCCCGGCAGGCAGCAGACAAGGGTCGAATTCGATAATCCAGCCAATGCGCGCGACTGGACAGTCGAACTGCCGATATCGCCTACCGATATCTGGCGAAACAGCTCGCCAAAGCCATCGACCTGCTTGTTCAGTAGGCATCCAACCGCCTCCGGCGTACTGTCGCGACCTGTAAAGCCCGTGCCCCCAGTGATCAATACGACCTGCACCATGTCCTCGGCGATCCAGCTCGCGACCTGCGCTCGGATCCGATACAGATCATCCTTGAGCAGCGCACGCGAAGCGAGCCGATGACCAGCAGCCTGCAGACGGTCGACGAGTAACTGCCCTGAGGTATCGGTTTCCAGCGAGCGAGTGTCACTGACCGTCAGGACAGCAATATTCAGCGGAACAAATGATTGATCGGCAAGGTGGCTCATGGCGGCATTCCGGTTGTTGGTCTGAATGCCGGGTGTTATATCACAAGCTTTTAATGGAGCCCTTGATGCAACAAAGCATGCTTGCCGATTGCTCAATCCTGCTGCTAGCGGGTGGTCGCGGGCAGCGGATGGGAGGCCAGGACAAAGGTTTGGTCGAGTGGCATGGCGAGCCGCTCATAGCCTGGCCGCATCGGATCGTACGGGCATTGACGGATGATCTGCTTGTTTCCTGCAACCGCAACCACCAGCGATACGCAGCCTTCGCGGATCGAGTGGTTAGCGACGACGAGCCGGACTTTCCCGGACCACTTGCGGGTATACGCGCCGGCCTCGCGGCGGCTCATCATCGCTGGCTCTTGGTAGTGCCATGCGACGCACCGCTGATCGATGACTCACTGCTCGCAGGCCTGCATGCAGCGGCTCGGGCGGAACCAAACGTTCCCGTGATGGTTCGGCGAGGTGAGCAATGGGAACCGCTGTTTTGCGTCATCCCGGTCAGGCTTGCTTCTGCAATCGAGGAGGCCTGGCGGGCCGGCGAGCGAAGCAATCGCAAGATACTGCTGAGCCTACAATCCCGCGCTCTCGAGCTTAATGAGAATGATCCTCGGCTTGCCAATCTGAACTCACCCGAACTGCTTTCGGAACAAAAGCCCCCAGATTGAACTTAGCGCCCTCGAACGCCGTCACAAACGCAACTAACCAAGAGGAGAAGCACTATGCGCGCAGCAACCGGACCCGCCTTGGCATTGTTGGTCGGACTGACCCTGCTAGCGGGCTGCTCGAACCCCAGCGTCATCACCCTGAACGATGGCCGCGAGATCCAGACACTGGACCATCCCCATTACGACGATGAAGCTGGCTTCTATGAATACGAAAGCATTGACGGCAAGCCGGGCAGAGTCAACAAGGATCAGGTTCGTACTGTCAAGGAACTCTGACGACCACCCTTCTGGTGCCAGGCGGCTTGCCGGGCGCCACCAAAAAGCCCGTTCTAACCTCTTGTGAAGCAACAGTTTTTATGTAGAATGCGCGCCATCTTCGGAGCGTAGCGCAGCTTGGTAGCGCGTCTCGTTCGGGACGAGAAGGTCGCTGGTTCGAATCCAGTCGCTCCGACCAAAATCCCGATATTGGATAAACAGTCTGATACATACAAACCGGCTAATGGCCGGTTTTTTGTTTTCCAGATTTGCATTTCGTTATCTCGATTCGAGCAGCCAGGATCCGCCAACATGGTGTCCTGCCGTTTCGGTGACAACTATCTAACCCAGCGCCCTAACCAAGCCATCTCTCGCTGCAATTGCTCAGGCGCAACGGCTTATTGACGTAGAAACCAGACGACCTGTTCGGTTTCAAATGGCCAATCCAACTCAGCCCCCGTATCGACTCGCCGGAGCACGGGTATACGCAGCCCATAGTCGTCGACCCATTCAGGCCTGTCCGCTATATCCACCAACTCCACCAGCAGACCATGCTCCACCAACGGCAACACTACTGCCTCGGCCTGCTCACATAGATGGCAGCCCAACGTTCCAAATAGTTGGCATTCAGGAAGGTACATAAGTGCGCTCATTGAAACTGGCTGCACGCAATTCTAGCAGCCTCGCCCTGATCCGACTGCCGCTAGCCGACCTCATTCCTTGGCGTAACGAATGAGAAAGTGTGATCTCGACCCCACTCAAACGATGGTTTGGTTTAGGGAATCGACGCGAGGCCGGCAAACGGCTAGGATGCGCGAACCCAAGCGGCCACAGAGCTGTAGGGACGAAAGTGTTCGTGCGTATCGGTAGCGCTTGATGCTTGCATCAAATCAACGTAAGCAACTACAGATCAGTTCAACCGACACTTTCGCACTCAAGTCTCAAAGACTAAGGTCTAAAGGCTGAAATACCTATGTAGTGCTTTATTGCACAGCGCCGTAAAGAGCGACTTCAGAGCATCATCCAACGAGGAGAAATAAGAAATGCTCAAGACCCCAATCGCCCGGGGCGTGGCACTCGCCACTCTGGGAGCAACACTGGCAATCCCGTCCATGGCTCAGGCTGCTTTTATTGAAGACACCAAGGCCAGCCTGGAACTGCGAAACTTCTACTACAACCGTGACTATCGCCAAGAAGGCGCGGGCCAATCCAAGCAAGACGAATGGGCACAAGGCTTCCTGCTCCGTATTGAGTCGGGTTACACCGAAGGTACTGTAGGCTTCGGCGTCGATGCTTTGGGCCTGCTTGGCGTAAAGCTGGACTCGAGCCCTGACCGTACTGGCACAGGCCTCCTGCCGGCTGGCGACTCCGGCGCACCAGATGATTACTCCCAGCTGGGATTAACCGCCAAGGCGAAAGTATCCAAAAGCGTCCTGAAAGTCGGCACGCTGCAGCTGAAGAACCCAGCCATCGCGACCAGCGATAGCCGTCTGCTGCCTGCTGCAATGAGTGGTGCCCAGTTAGTATCCAATGAAATTGATGGCCTGACTCTGGACCTGGGTTATGTTGACCAGATCAACAACCGGAACTCGACCAACTATGAAGACATGGTCGTCAATACGTCCGGTAAAAGCATTACTGGTACTACCGATGTAGAATCCGACGAGTTCGTTTATCTCGGCGGCACTTACAAAGTGACCAAGGACCTGAGCGCTTCCTACTACTACAGCAACCTGGAAGAGTTCTACAAGCAGCACGCACTGAACCTTGTTCATGTGCTGCCGATCGCCGAAGGCCAGTCGCTGAAGACCGACCTGCGCTACCAGCGCTCTACGGACGACGGCAACACCAACGTCGACAACAAAGCCTTCGGCGCCATGGTCACCTACTCGCTCAGTGGCCATAGCTTCGGTCTGGGTTATCAGAAAATGTCCGGTGACACAGGCTTCGCCTATGTCGGCGGCAATATTGACCCCTACTTGGTTAACTTCGTACAGATCGGTGACTTCGCTCAGGCCGACGAGAAGTCTTGGCAGGCTCGCTATGACTTCAACTTCGCCTCTATCGGCATTCCTGGCCTGACGTTCATGACCCGCTACGTTACTGGCGATAATTTCGAGCGCGCCGGCGTATCGGAAGGCAAAGAATGGGAGCGCGACACCGACATCGGTTACACCTTCCAGGAAGGCGCGCTGAAGAACCTTAACTTGAAATGGCGCAACGCTACTTTCCGCAGCAATGGTACTGCTAACGATATCGACGAAAACCGTCTGATCGTCAGCTACACCATCCCGCTGATGTAATAGCGGCTACCGCATGCAGATGCAGTAGATAGAAAACCCGCTTCGGCGGGTTTTCTTTTCTCTGACACCCCACGCTACTGCGAAGCTAATTCTGAAACTGGCACGCCGGCCTCATCGATCACCACGCGAATTGACTAACCGAAGCGGGAACCTTGCGCCAGCAGCATGCTCGAAAACTCTAGGCACCGGGACCTGTCGTCCCTGCGCGATTAAAAAGAGGAGCTGCAGATGTCTACCGAATCGACTTTCGGCACCAATGACAACACCCCGATTCCCGACGCAACCACGGGAACTTCCTCACCCCTGTTCGATAAATCCGCACACCGCCGCAATCTTCAGGCCGCTCAGGCTGCGCTCATCGATGAGTTTCATACGTTGATCGGCGATACGGAGCGTCTGCTGAAACATACGCAGGACACCGCAGGCACCCAGACCGAAGAGTTGCGCGGCAAGATCAACGCGAACCTGACCCGCGCCCGGCAGATGCTCAAGGAGCAGGAAGGCTCGCTGCGTGAGCAAGGCCAGGCGGCTATTCAGTGCACCGAGGAATATGTCCACACCCACCCCTGGCAGTCGCTGGGCATCGCGGCTGGGGTCGGCTTTCTCTTCGGCCTGATTACCCGCCGCTGATGTGGGGAACCGATCCAATGGAAACCAAATATTCCGATGAGGCCCCTGCCCCTTCCATCAAAAAGATGGGCAGCGCGCTTGCCGGCCTCATCCAGGGGCATCTGGAGCTTGTCGGAATAGAGCTGCAGGAAGAACGGGTACGGGTCTTCAAACTGTTTCTGCTGGCCAGCATCAGTCTGATACTAGGCTTGCTGATCCTGGTAGGGCTTTCGGCGGCGATCGTGATCGCCTTCTGGGATAGCAACCCTATCGCGGCGATTCTGATTCTCTGTGCGGCATACGCGGTTGTACTAGCGGTATGTATCAGCCGCGCAATCCGCCTCGCCAAGGCGAGCGCTTCGCCCTTCCAGGCGACGGTCGAAGAATTGGCCCGCAATCGGGAGCGTCTACTGCCATGAGCCTGCCTCTCAGTAATTCCAGCGATCTGACCATGCGCAAGGATTTGATCCGGTTGCGCATGGAAATGAACCGGCAACAAATCCTCTACCACTCACAGCCTTTGGCTCACCCATTCCAGCGAATCAAGGGGATGGTGGCGAATAGAGCTACCGGAGCCGATCAGCACATACCAAAAGCACCTCTGATGGTTGCCGCAACCTTGGCCATGACGCTCTTCGGACGTCGTTTGGGGAAAGTTGGCAAACTCGCGCGGCTGGGTCTCCTTCTGTATCCGGTGATTCGCAAGCTGCGGCATTAGTGGTGTGGCAGCGCCTAGCGGTGAGGAAATACGGTAGGCTGCTGCCTGTGCGCGAACACTTCCCCGGCTTGATGCGCTCTCGCTGACGGAATGGCGCCGCTTGGCCTATCGGTCCCACTGACGGCATAACAAGGAGGCTCTTTGGATTGGAACACCCTGCTCAATCGTGAACGGCTCGGGAAATCCGTCCACAGCAATGAAGAACTTGGTCGAAGTCCATTCCACAAGGATCACGACAGGATCATCTTCTCCGGCGCATTCCGCAGGCTTGGTCGCAAGACCCAGGTGCATCCGGTCTCAAGCAACGATCACATCCACACCCGCCTAACCCATTCGCTGGAAGTCAGCTGCGTTGGACGCTCCCTCGGCATGCGCGTGGGTGAAGTGCTGCGTGAAGACCTGCCGGAATGGTGCAGCCCGGCCGATCTCGGCATGGTCATTCAGTCGGCGTGTCTCGCGCATGATATTGGTAACCCGCCGTTCGGTCATTCTGGCGAAGATGCCATTCGCCACTGGTTCCAGCAGGCCGCCGTCCGTGGCTGGCTCGATGACATGAGTGACGCCGAGCGAGCCGACTTTCTCAACTTCGAGGGTAACGCCCAAGGCTTCAGGGTGCTTACACAGCTCGAATACCATCAGTTCGATGGCGGCACCCGACTGACCTACGCAACGCTCGGCACCTACCTCAAGTACCCCTGGACATCGCGCCATGCCGAGGCGCTCGGCTACAAGAAACATAAATTCGGCTGCTACCAGAGCGAGCTGCCCCTGCTCGAGCAGATTGCGTCGAAACTCGGCCTACCGAAGCTGGACGAGCAACGGTGGGCGCGCCATCCATTGGTCTATCTGATGGAAGCGGCGGACGACATCTGCTACGGCCTTATCGATCTGGAAGACGGGCTCGAAATGGACCTGCTCGACTATCCCGAGGTCGAGGCGCTGCTGCTGGATCTGGTGGGCGAGGATCTGCCGGAAACCTACCGGCAGCTCGGTCCTGGCGATTCACGCAGGCGCAAGCTGGCGATCCTCAGGGGCAAGGCTATCGAACACCTCACCAACGCAGCTGCACGCGCCTTTGTCGAACAGCAACCGGCACTACTGGCCGGCCAACTCACCGGGGATCTGGTCGAGCACATGCACGGCCCCGCCAAGCGCTGCGTCGTGCAGGCCAAAGCCTTGGCGCGGCAGAAAATCTTTCAGGACAAACGCAAGACGCTGCATGAAATCGGCGCCTATACGACGCTCGAGATACTGCTCAACGCCTTCTGTGGCGCGGCGCTGGAGCAACACGGCGGGCGCACGCCGTCATTCAAGAATCGCCGCATTTTGGATCTGCTTGGCAGCAATGCTCCAGACCCCGACTGGCCGCTGTATCAATCATTCGTGCGGATGATCGACTTTATCGCCGGCATGACCGACAGCTACGCGACCGAGATGGCCGGCGAAATGACTGGACGCTCGAGCCCGACGTGAGCCAGATGAAAAAACCGTTGTGGAAGGTCGTCGGATGGCAGCCTGGCCGCCCCGCCTGGGGAGCCGCAGCCGTGGCGGGCCTGGGCTGCGCATTGCCGCTTCTGCTCGGCCTGTTCAGCGGCCATCCGGGTTTCCTCTGGGCCACGGTCGGGGCCTTCCAGGCAGCCAAGGCGAATCCGCTACACCGTCTCGGAATGTTGCGAATGCTGTTGCTGATAGCCCTTGGCGCCGGCAGCGCCGGCCTCGGGTTCTGGTCGGCGACTCATCCACTGATCAGCCTCGGCCTGTTCGCCTTTTACGGTCTGTTGTTGGCATGGCTACAACGTTACGGCAGCGAAGCCGGCAAGCTCGGGATCGGCTTGGCCATTTGCCTCTGTCTTGGCCAGGGCCAATACGGCATCAGTGATTTCAACAACCCTCAAGCGATTGCCGCTCTGTTTGCACTGGGCGGTCTCTGGGTCACCCTGCTCGCCTTCGGCTTACGCGGCATGCATGGCTTGCGCATGTGGCCATACATGCCGCGCCTGCTCAGTTTGATGAAGGTGCTGCGACGCCGAGCGCGGCGCACGCCGATTCGCCAGTGGCGACTGCATGCACTCACTTACATGATCGCAGCTGCCGCAGGCGGCCTAATCGTCAACATTGCAGATCTTCCACGAGGCTATTGGCTGACGCTGGCGGTTTTCACCACGCTGCAGATGGATCTGCAACGCAGCCTCGCTCGGGCTTTGCAGGCCGGGGTCGGGATTCTTTGTGCAGCGGCGGTGTTGATCTACATGGGCCACAGCCTGGCCGATCCGCCGATGATGGTCATGATCATGCTGCCGCTGGTCATGCTCAGCCGGGCTTTCCAGGCACATCACTATGGGCTTTTCGTCTTGCAGACGACCCTGAGTTTCCTGTTATTGGCCGAAACCCTGGCGCAAGACTGGGAATTACCACAACTGCGCCTGATCAACGCTGTGATTGGCGTGGGCGTAGCGTTAGCCGTTACGTTGCTGGTGTATTTGCTGCGTAGGCTGTTTGCCCGGATTGCGTTGCGCAAACGCGGGCAAACGGCCACAACCGATCAGGACAAGAACGACTCGATCATGCCTTAGCGTTGATCTCGTTTTCCGGGTACCAGACGTCCATCAGCGGGCTTACGTTGAATTCGGACAACTCGTTGCGCCCTTTGAGCCACGCCTCGACCTGACCGCGCTGCTCTTCGTTGACCGAGCCACGGCTGGCCAGGCAAACGAAACCGTAATCCTCACCACCGATATAGCCCAGACCATTGGCTTCGATGGCCTCGGTCAGAAAGGCTTCGAGGAAATCGTCCACCGCCTTGGCATCAAGACCCTCACCGTAGGTCAGAGTCACTTCAAAACCCAGTTCCTGGAATTCGTCGACACAAAGTTTTTTGCGCAAACGACGCGAGCGATTGGTAGCCATTGAATCGGTCCTTTTTTCTAACGAGATGACGGCGCGCACTCTAACAGCAACGCCGCGCTTGTGCGATTGCATCAGGCCGCACTGCTCATCGTCTTTTTGCTGACTCTCGACATCGCCGTCTACGCTTGTCGGATGAGAAGTACGTCACTTCTCGGTCACGGGCATAATGGCCCGCCATTTTCCCTGAACGTAGTAGGGAACCTCCATGTCATTGATTCTCGCAAGAACTGCCCCAGCCAATCGGGGCAGCGCAATCGGCAGATTTCTAGGCCGTGTCGCCGCCGCCGCACTGACGCTACCGCTGGCATTCCCGGTTTATGCCGAAGCCATCAATCAGACCCTACCGCCGCGCGTCGCGCAGGCACTCAAGGCAAACAAGATCGAGAGCAGCGCGCTGTCCGTCGTCATGCTGCCGCTCAACACCAACGCGACCCCGACGTTCGTGAATGCCGATGTATCGGTAAATCCCGCCTCGACCATGAAACTGGTCACGACCTATGCCGCACTGGAGTTGCTGGGTCCCAATCATCAATGGAAAACGGAATTCCATGCCGATGGCCCAATTGAGAACGGCACGCTCAATGGCAATCTTTATCTCAAGGGCGGCGGCGATCCCAAGCTCAACATGGAGAAGCTCTGGCTCTTGCTACGAGACCTGCGCGTCAACGGCGTGCAGACCGTGACCGGGGATTTGGTGTTGGATCGCAGCCACTTCGTTCAGCCAGCCCTGCCGATCTTCGATGACGACGGCAATGACAAGAACAAGCCCTTCCTGGTCGCACCGGACTCGCTGTTGGTCAATCTCAAGGCGCTTCGCTTCATCGCCCGTAACGATGCCGGCAACGTGAACGTCGTCGTCGAGCCACCGATCGCCTCGGTTCGTATCGACAATCGCATTCAGGCTCTGCCGAAGGCCAAGTGCCCAGGCTGGCCCGATATTCGCTACAACCCGATCGAAGATGCTGAAGGTGTTACGGTCGTCGTCACCGGCAAGCTTCCGGCCGGCTGCAGCGGCCAAACCTATCTGGCGCTACTCGACCATCAACGCTACGCCGCAGGCGCCGTGCGTGCGATCTGGAAGGAGCTCGGTGGCAGCATCCTCGGTGAGGATCGCGTCGCCCCGGTACCCGACGACGCGCGGATGATCGCCCGTGCTTACTCGCCGGATCTAGTCGAGATCATTCGCGACATCAACAAATACAGTAACAACACCATGGCGCGGCAGTTGTTTTTGAGCCTGGGTGCCGAATTTCGCAACGAAACGGACGCGGATGATTCCATGGCCGCGCAGCGGGTGATTCGTCAGTGGCTGGCGAAGAAGGGGCTGATTTCACCGCACCTGGTCATCGAGAACGGCTCAGGCCTGTCGCGTGCCGAACGCGTCAGCGCACGGGAACTGGCGAGCTTGCTCCAGGCTGCATGGCAGAGCCCCTACGCCGCGGAATTCATTTCCTCGATGCCACTCGCAGCGATTGACGGCACCATGCGCAAGCGTCTGCGCAATACTGGCGTCGCCGGCAAAGCACATATCAAGACCGGCACGTTGAACAACGTGCGAGCAATCGCCGGTTATAGCCGCGACAACGATGGCAACACCTGGGCAGTCGTCGCGATTCTCAACCACCCCCGGCCCTGGGGCGCGTCTTCGGTGTTGGACCAGGTACTGGTCAGTCTCTACAACCGCCCAGGCAACGAAAGCACTGCGCAACGTTAACTCGGCGTGCCGGCGGCTGGCACCGCCGGCACGGGCTCGACTGAAACGGCGAGCCGATTACCTTCTGCGAAAGCTTCAACGCGCCTGGAGCTTCCAGGCACGGTGAATCTTGCTGTTGCGACGGAAGTCATCGTCCAACGTGGCACTGGTGATCTCTTCGACGGCGTAGCGCTCGGCGATACCTGCGTCGAGCACGAACTTGCGGAAGTTGTTGGAGAAATACAGCGTGCCGCCTGCTGCCAGCCGCGCCATGGCCAAGTCGAGCAAAGCGATATGGTCGCGCTGGACGTCAAAAACGCCTTCCATACGCTTGGAGTTCGAGAAGGTCGGCGGGTCGATGAAGATCAGGTCGTACTCGCCACGATCCTCTTCCAGCCAAGCCATCACATCGCCCTGCTCCAGACGCTGCCGATCGGACAGGCCGTTGAGCGCCAGATTGCGCCGCGCCCAGTCCAGATAGGTTTTCGACAGATCGACGCTGGTCGTGCTGCGCGCACCGCCCTTGGCCGCATGTACCGTGGCTGTCGCTGTGTAGCAATACAGATTGAGGAAGCGCTTGCCGGCCGCTTCGCGTGCGATGCGCAAGCGCATCGCACGATGATCGAGGAACAGTCCGGTATCGAGATAATCCGTGAGATTGACCAGCAACTTGACGTCACCCTCGCTGACCTCCAAAAACTCTCCTTGGCTGGCCTGGCGTTCGTACTGCCGCGTCCCGCTCTGACGCTCGCGCCGCTTGACCACCACGCGCTCGCGAGAAACGCCCAGTGCCTGCGGGATCGCACTCAGTGCATCGTATAGGCGCGCCTGGGCTTTCTCCGGATCGATCGAGCGCGGCGGCGCATATTCCTGCACATGCACCCAGTCCCCGTACAGATCGATGGCTAGGGCGTATTCGGGCATGTCGGCATCGTATAGCCGATAGCACTGGATGCCCTCCTTACGTGCCCACTTGCCAAGCTGGCGCAGATTTTTCTGCAAGCGGTTGGCGAACATCTGGCCACCCTCGCTGAGGCGCGCCAGTTCCATGGCGGGCTCCTGCTCAGGCTTGTTTTCAGTGGACGCTTTGCGCTGACCAGTGACGAACTGATCCAGCTCGACCTTGATCAGCAATAGCTTGCACGGCAACGCACCGTTCCAGAAGGCGTATTGCTTGTGGCTGCGAATGCCCATGCGCTTGCCGAGATCGGGCGCCGACGTCAGGACCGCAGCCTCCCAACCGAGGCAGGCCTGTCGCAGTCGCTCGCCAAGATTCTGGTAGAGATAGACCAGGCTCGCCTCATCGCCCAAACGCTCGCCATAGGGCGGATTGCAGATCACCAGGCCTTTCTGATTCTGATCGGGCCGGGGCTCGAACGTCGCCACATCGCCTTGATACACACGGATCCAGTTCGCCAGCCCGGCGCGCTCGATATTGTTACGCGCCGGCTGGATTAGCCGCGGGTCCGCCTCGTAGCCACGTATCCACAACGGTTGCCGGGCCATACCCGCCTCGGCCCGCGCCTGCGCTTCGGCATGCAGGCGGTTCCAGATGGCCGGAACGTGGCCAAGCCAGGCGCTGAATCCCCAACGCTCGCGACGCAGGTTCGGCGCGATGTCCGCCGCCATCATGGCGCCCTCGATGAGGAAAGTACCGACGCCGCACATGGGGTCCGTCAGCGCCCCGCCCGCTGCGGCGATGCGTGGCCAGCCAGCGCGGATCAGTACCGCGGCGGCCAGATTTTCCTTCAATGGCGCGGCACCCTGCTGCAGACGATAACCACGCTGATGCAGGCTGTGCCCGGAAAGATCCAGGGAAAGAACCGCCTGACCGCGATCCAGACGTACATGTATGCGCAGGTCCGGATTCAACTTGTCGACGCTAGGGCGCTCGCCAGTGGCCGTGCGAAGGCGATCGACAATCGCGTCCTTGACCTTCAATGCGCCGAAGTGAGTGTTGTCGATCCCCGATCCGTGGCCACTGAACTCGACCGCCAAGCTGCCGCTCGCTTCCAGGTGCTCTGACCAATCGATCCGATGAACGCCGTCATACAGCGTTTCGGCGTTTTCTGTGGCGAAACGATCGATCACCAGCAGCACCCTGTTAGCCAGCCGCGACCAGAGACACAGCCGATACGCTATCTCCATGCCAGCGAACCCGCGGATCGCAGCGGTCTGCTCACGCGCCTCTTCGAGTCCGAGCTCGGTGGCTTCTTCAAGCAGCAGGCCTTCCAGCCCTTTTGGGCATGTGAGGATGAGTTCGTAGCGATCGGTCATGGCATGGTCCAGAGAATGTAGGCGACCGGTGGGGATTCCCGTTCCGGATCTCGTTCGATAGGGGTGCAGTCAGGACTGGCTTACTGCGAATCAGACGCAACGGGGCGCCGGAAAGCTGCGTCTTGCCTGCCTTATGGGCAGCGCTACTGTTTGGTTACCTGCTTATGACAAAACGATCATTCCCGCCTCGGAGCCATTAGGTTAGAACTCGACTCAGCCCGGCATCGCAACGATGTCCGGCAGATGTCCGCCACGCCGGCAGCGGACTTCGCTGGCAGTCTATCTGCCGACCTCGCCATGAGGTCAACAGGAACACCAGTCAACCACTGAGGGCAATACCCAATGAGAAGACTCAAGCGTGATCCGATGGAACGAGCATTTCTACGCGGTTATCAGCATGGCATACACGGTAAATCTCGCGACCTCTGTCCTTTTTCTCATCCCGAAGTACGCCAAGCCTGGATTAACGGCTGGCGGGAGGGTCGCGGCGACAACTGGGATGGTCTGACCGGCGCCGCCGGTCTTCATCGACTGAACGAACTCCACGCGGTCGGCTGACACGATCACACCGACCTCAACTGGCACGCCCCACCCGGGCGGCGGGCTTGAAGCCCGGGCTCCCTCAGGGAGCCCCTCCGGGCAACCAATCAGCGATTCACTTCCTTTCTTGATTGCAACGCGGCGATGGCATCCACCGCCTCGCGTATCAATGCTGGCCCCTTGTAGATGAAGCCCGAATACAGCTGAACGAGGCTCGCTCCGGCTTCGATCTTTTCCGCCGCGTGCCGGCCTTCCGTGATCCCGCCGACCGCAATGATCGGTAGACGACCAGCCAGGGTTTCAGCCAACACCTTGACGGTATGGGTGCTTTTCTCGCGCACCGGAGCCCCCGAAAGCCCACCGGCTTCGTCGGCATGGGCAAGCCCCGCGACGCCTTCACGGCTCAGCGTGGTGTTGGTCGCGATGATCGCGTCCATCCCAGCCTGAAAAACCGCTTCGGCCACCAGCACGGTTTCTTCGTCGCTCATGTCCGGCGCGATCTTGATGGCCAGCGGCACACGCTTGCCATGCAGTATTTCCAAGTCTTCGCGGCGTTGGCGAAGCGCGTCGAGCAGTTGTTTGAGCGAATCACCGAACTGCAGACTGCGCAGTCCCGGCGTGTTGGGGGAACTGACGTTGACGGTGACATAGCTTGCCTGGTGATAAACCTTGTCCAGGCACAGCAGGTAGTCGTCCTGGGCACGCTCGACCGGCGTATCGAAATTCTTGCCGATGTTGATACCCAAAATGCCTTTGAATCGCGCTGCATCGACCCGGTCCAGCAGCGCATCGACCCCATGGTTGTTGAACCCCATGCGATTGATGATGGCTTCGGCCTCAGGCAGGCGGAAGATACGCGGCTTCGGGTTGCCCGGCTGCGGCCTCGGCGTCACGGTACCCACTTCGACGAAGCCGAATCCCAGCTGGGACATTCCGCAGATCGCTTCGCCATTTTTATCCAGTCCGGCCGCCAGCCCCACCGGATTGGGAAAATCCAGGCCCATCACGCGCACCGGCAACGCGGCCGGCGTCTTGTTCAATAGCGCGTTGAGCCCCAGACGACCGCCTGCACCGATAAGATCGAGCGATAATTCATGGGACGTCTCGGGGGTGAACTTGAACAACAGCTGGCGAGCCAGGTTATACATACGCAGCCTAGATCCTGGAAAGTGTGGCGCGGGAGTATAGCAGGCAGGAGGATTCGTCAGCGGGGCGAAACTCAGTTCGACCACACCGCATCGCCCTTATTCGAGCGAGAGTTAATCGAGGCGGCGCAAGCGAATCAGCTGGCCCTCTGGAGCAAATTCCATCTCGAATGAACCAAACACGCCCGCACTTGTCAGAAAGGGTCGCAGATGATGGGCCGGTAAGCTGACATTTCTTCCTTCCCGGCTCTTGATCAGGATGCGATTGGCGCGCCCCTGGTAGACCGCCAACAGTTTTTCGGCGGGCAGCGCGATATCCAGCACGAGGCTTGGCATGGAGGCTCCTCATTGATCAGCTCAGCGATTTTGCAATATTGGCGCCCTGCGGAAGATACATCGCCGGTACCCGAATATCTCATCTTCGAGCAAAAGCTCGGCAAACACGGTGCACGGCCTCGCCCGCTCTGCCACACTTCGACCGTTGCCCCATGCGTTCATCCACAATGATGAGCTTGCCAGAGCCGATGCCACCCGTGACTTCCCGAATCTCCAGATTTGCCCAGCGCCTTGGGCTGACCGGCAAATCGCCGCGCCAGATTCTTGAGCACGCCAGCCAGATCCGATTGCCGTTCGCCCCGCTCTGCGAACCGGCACCGAGCATCTTCTGGAACGACGGACCGTGCCTGCAGCGATTCGTCGATCTCCCGAGAAGCGCCCTGTCCGGCCCGATACAGGAAGACAAGGCCCGAGCTCGCGCGGCTCTGATGCGACTCGTGCGTCAGGAGCAGAGCAGCCATCGGGCAATCGACCTGCGGCAGATCGACGGGCTCGGTGGCCAAAGCGCCGACGGAATGACCTATCCGACGTTCGAAGCCCTGGCTGCCACACCAGCTTGCCGTCAACTCCGCGTGATCAGTTACAAGGATTTCGTTCGGACCATCACCACCGCCCTGCCCGATTTTCTAGCTCGGGCTCCGATCGAGCTTCGTCAGGCCAGTTGGCTGGGCGAGCGCATTTATTGGACGGGCGAGCTCCATGCCGAAGCCTTCGCCTGCGCCATCGCCTATGCGCGACTGCGTGGTCTGGATGTGAGCCTGCCTTGCGAGCTGACCGACTACCGGCTCGACGCGGGCGGGCTGCATGCACTGGATAACGAATATCACGCCGTCACCATGCCAGCGCAGGCCTGGAATGATCGTGAATTCATGGGGCTATTGCTGGAAGCGAAGATCCCATACGCCCGCTTGACGCTCCTGCGCAACGCCAACAACACCGAATTACTCCTGCTGGACAAGCGACAGCCGGCCGCCAATGCGCTCGGCGAAGGACTGAAGCTGGCCGGAGCGCCAGACATGGTGCGTTATCTGCACCACCTGCCACAGATAACCCGTTTCCGCCTCGGCAACTAACCCGTACAAAGCGAACTAAACGTCGCCCTTATAATCACGGCGGCCATTCCATGGACGGGCCGCTGCGTAACCTCGGGCCAATTGCACAACGCGAAACGCCGGTGCACATGACATGCACCGGCGTTTTAACGAGCGCCAGCTACCGGGCTGTCCGGCAGCTGACCGTTACTACGGTTGCGTGCTGTTCAGCGCCAGGTCCTGCAACTCGCGACCGGCGACGGCGTACATTGCGTAGTCGACACTGCTGGCGCCCTGCAACTCGACCAGCATCCGCCGCCAGCGCTGGACCTGATATTCACGCTGCGCCAGCCAGAGTTGAACCCGCGCATCCAGCTCTTCCGGTGCGTCACTCATCTGCAGCACCGACACCGTGATCGCACGCTGCTGAGCATCGAGATCATCGCGGAAACTTTCCCGCGCCAGCGCCTGCCAGTTGTTCTCGACCGGAAGCGCGGTGATCTGCTGCAGATACCAGGGCAACTCCAGCGCGCCGCCGACGGCAAAATAGGCCGCGGCGACATCAGCCGGCGGCTGACCGGTCTTGTCGGCGGCTTCGAGGATTGGCAACAAGGTGTACAGGTGGTTGGTGCCAGCCACCATCCGCGCCAGCAGCTCAGGGACGCCTGCCTCGGTGTAACGCTCGTAACGGCCCTGCCACAACTCACGCGTACCGCCTTGCAGCAGCGCGTCGAGCTTCAGGCCAAGCGCCGCCACACGCGGCCCGAAATGAGCGATGTCACGCGCCGCGTCCAGCTCGTTGCGACGGTTGCGCAGGAACCAGCGGGTCGCACGGCGGCCCAGACGCATGAGTTCATTCATCAGATTGAGCTGCAGCTCGGCCGGCACCTTGTAATCCAGCGCTTCGATCTGGCGGAACCAGTGCGGTAGATGGAAAATGTCGCGCACGATCACATAGGCGCCAGCGACGTTCGCGGCGCTCAGGCCGGTGGCCTCTCTGAGGCGCTGCACGAATGTGATGCCCATGTTGTTGATCAGGTCGTTGGCGATCTGCGTGCTGACAATCTCGCGCTTGAGACGATGCTGCAGCATCGGCTGACGATAACGCTCGCTCAGCAGTTGCGGGAATGCGCTTTCCATCTCTCTCGCCAGATAGGCATCGTCCGGCACGCGTGACTGCAGCAGCGCTTCCTTCAGATCGATCTTGCTGTACGAAATGAGCACCGACAGCTCGGCACGCGTCAGGCCCTTGCCCTGGTTCGCGCGCTCGGCCAGGGCCTCGTCGCTCGGTAGGAACTCCAGCGCGCGATCCAGCAACCCATCGGCTTCAAGGCCGGTAATCAACCGCTTGTACTCACTGCCACCTTCACGGGCACGGTGCTGCGCTTGCGACAGCGCCTGGGTCTGCTTGTAGTTGTCATGCAACACCAGCTCGGCCACCGCATCGGTCATCTCGAACAGCAGCTGATCGCGCTGCTTGCCGGTCATGTCGCCGGCGCTGACGATCTCATTGAGTAGGATCTTGATGTTTACCTCATGGTCGGAGCAGTTGACCCCACCGGCGTTGTCGATGAAGTCGGTATTCGAGGCACCACCGTGCAGGCCATATTCGACCCGCCCCAGTTGCGTGACACCCAGGTTGCCGCCTTCGCCAATCACTTTGGCCCGCACTTCGTTACCGTTGACGCGCAGCACGTCGTTGGCCTTATCGCCGACATCGGCGTGGCTCTCCATGCTGCTCTTGATGTAGGTACCGATACCACCGTTCCAGAGCAGATCAACCGGCGCCTTGAGCAATGCATGGATCAATTCGGCGGGTGTGAGCTGATCCGCGGCGATATCGAAACGCGCTTTCATCTGCGGAGTGATCGCGATGCGCTTGGCGGACCTAGAAAAAACGCCGCCGCCCGCTGAAATCAGCGAGACATCGTAATCGGCCCAAGACGAGCGCGGCAGATCGAACAGACGCTTGCGCTCGATGAAGCTGCGCGCCGCATCCGGATCGGGGTCGATGAAGATATGCAGGTGGTTGAACGCTGCGACCATTTGCAGGGTTTCGGACATCAGCAAGCCGTTGCCGAAAACGTCACCGGCCATGTCGCCGATGCCTATCACGCTGACCGGGTCGCGCTGAACGTCGATGCCGCGTTCGCGAAAATGCCGCTGCACCGAGACCCAGGCGCCCCTGGCGGTGATCCCCATTTTCTTGTGGTCGTAACCCGCCGAGCCGCCGGAGGCGAAGGCATCGCCCAGCCAGAAGTCATAGTCGGCGGCGATGCCGTTGGCGATGTCGGAAAATGTCGCGGTGCCCTTGTCGGCCGCTACCACCAGATAGGGATCGTCTTCGTCATAACGCAACACGTTGACCGGCGGGACGACGTTGCCGTCCTTGAGGTTGTCGGTGATATCCAGCAAGCCGCTGATGAAAATTCGGTAGCAGGCGATTCCTTCGGCCAACACCTCGTCGCGTGAGCCACTTGTCGGCAGCCGGCGCGGAACGAAGCCCCCCTTGGCGCCGCCCGGCACGATGATCGCGTTTTTCACCTGCTGCGCCTTCACCAAGCCCAGCACCTCGGTGCGGTAATCCTCTTCACGATCCGACCAGCGCAGCCCACCACGCGCCACCTTGCCGCCACGCAGATGCACGCCTTCGACCCGAGGCGAGTAGACGAAGATCTCGAATTTCGGTGCCGGCCGCGGCATTTCCGGAATCGAGCGGGGATCGAGCTTGAAGCTGAAGTAGCTCTTCAGTTTGCCGCTGGCATCGGTCTGGTAGAAGTTGGTCCGCAGCGTCGCCTTGATCAGGGCCAGGTAGCGCCGCAGGATGCGGTCCTCGTTCAGTACCGCGACATCATCCAGCGCGGTGACAATGGCCTGTTCCAGGCGTGCCTGCTTGTCGGCCAGATCCTCTTCTCCGAGCTTGCGCGCCAGATAGAAGCGCATCTTGAACAGGCGCACCAGCTCACGGGCGATGTCGGTGTGATTGAGCAATGCGCTGGCGATGTAACCCAGATCGAAGCCCATGCGGATCTGCTTGAGATAGCGCCCATAGGCGCGCAGTAGCGCCACCTCACGCCAGGTCAGGCCGGCTGTCAGCACCAGTCGGTTGAAGGCATCGTTTTCAGCCTGGCCGTTGTGGATAGCAATGAAGGCATCCTGCAGCGGCTCGTTGATCTCCATCAGGTCGATTTCCAGACCTTCGGCGTAGGTAAAGGCGAAATCGTGAATCCAGTATTCGCGCCCACCCTTGTGCCGCAGATGGAAGGGGAACTCGCCAAGCACCCGCAAGCCTAGGTTTTCCAGGATGGGCAGCATGTCCGACAGCGGCAGCGGCGTGTTCAGGTGGTAGAGCTTGCAGTGCAGGCGATTCTCGGCGGCGGTGATCGGTTGGTAGAAGCTCATCACCAGCGGCCGCTCTTCGCTCAGGCTCAGCACGTGCTGCATGTCGACCGCAGCCGAATGCGGCGCGAAGCGTTCGCGGTAACCGGCCGGGAAACCCCGAGGGAAATCAGCGAGGATGCCGGTGCCCTGCCCCTCGCCGAAGCGCTCGACCACCACGCTGGAGTAGTCGTCCTGCCAGGTACGACAGGCCTGCACGACTTCCCGCTCCAGTTGCGCCGCGTCGAACTGCACCTGCTTGTTCGGATCCACACGCAGCAGGAACTGCACGCGAATCAGCACGGATTCGGAGAAGTACGTGGAGAACTCGCAGCCGCTGGCTTCCAGCCGATCCATCAGCACCTGCTGGATGCGCAACCGCGTTTCGGTCGAATAGCTGTCACGCGGGACGTAGGCCAGGCAGTAGCAGAAACGGCCATAAGGGTCGGTGCGCAGGAACAGCCGCAGCTTGTTCCGCTCCTGGATCTGCACGATGGCGATCGCGGTGTCGAACAGCTGATCGAGCGTCATCTGGAACAGCTCATCGCGCGGCAGCACTTCGAGCACCTGGATAAGCTCCTTGGCCAGATGCGCCGAATCGTCGAAGTGAGAGCGCTCGACCACTTGCGCGACCTTGCTGCGGATATAGGGAATCCGCCGCACGCTCTGGGTGTAGACCGAGGAGGTGAACAGCCCGAGGAAACGACATTCCTTGACTACCCGCCCCTGCTCGTCGAACTCACGGATGGAAACGAAATCGGGATAGGCCGGGCGATGCACTCGGCTCGGCGTCGCCGCCTTGGCGAACGACAGCAGTAGCGGCTCGCGTAAATAGGCCAGGGCCGGCGACATGATCAGCTGATCGCTTTCCTCCAACCCGGTGCGCAGCGTGCGTGACAAGCCCAGCAGTGACGACTCGTCATAGACGATGCGCCCGCCGTCACCCTGATCCACCACGGTGAATTCTTCATAGCCGAGGAAGGTGAAGTGGTCATCGGCGAGCCAGCGCATGAAATCCATGATTTCCGCCAGCTGCCCGTCGCCGGCCTGCTGCGGCAATGCGCTCAGCCGGGCGTAATGCTCCTCGGCCTTGGCCTTCATGGGCGGGAAGTCGCTTACGGTAATACGCACGTCGGCGAGCACGGCATGCAGCGACTGCTCCAGTTCGCGCAAGGCAGCGGCACTGGCGCAGCGGTCTATTTCGACGAAAATCAACGACTCGGCCTGACTGTCCTCGGCAGAGCGCCCTTTAGGCAGCAGCTCGATCAGACTGCCATCGGCGTTCCGGCGAACCTGCAGCACGCTGTTCTGCAGCGTATGAATCGCATAACCGCGACGGGTCAGCTCCATCCGTACCGAGTCCACCAGGAACGGCATATCCGGATGCAGCACCTCGACCACGCTATGGGTCGACTGCCAACCGTGCTTCTCGTAGTCAGGATTGAAGACATGAACTTCCGGGCTGGCCGGATCGAAACGCTCCAACAGACGCCAACTGGCAAGTGTCGAGCCGACGAGATCGGTCATGCGTCGCTGGGTGAGTTCGGGCAGGGCGACAATTCCGAAGAACTGCTCGGCGAAAAGTCCCACTTGTGGCAGGAGTCTCTCGTCGACATGCTGCGCCAGGGCCACTTGCAGTTGTTGCTGAAAGTCGGCTTTGCTGGCAGCGGTAAAGAACGCCATTGGTTCGCTCCATTCTGGCTTGAGATTCAGTTAAGGCCGTCGCGGCACCAAACTGGCGACGCAACGTTCTAGTTCAACGGTAGTCCAGCAGACGAGGATTGCATCAATGCCAGCCTGCTCTGACCCGGCGAGCCCAGGCTCTGCCAGGCTGTCTCCAATGCGTTGGTACCTCCTGAGGCGACGAAGTTGCCGAGCCGCGCATAGCTCGCTCCCCGGCAAATGAATTAAAGTCGCGACGTCGAGCGCCCCCGCCCCGACATTCCCAGCAGAAGAGCTCAGCGATGGTCCACCGTGAAGCAATAGTCGCCTTGCGACAGTTCCTTTCAACCCAGATTCTCGGCCAGGAAAGGCTGATCGAGCGGCTGCTGATCGCCTTGCTGGCCGACGGGCATCTGCTCGTCGAAGGCGCTCCGGGCCTGGCCAAAACCCGCGCGATCAAGGAACTGGCCGGTGGCCTGGAGGCCGAATTCCATCGCATTCAGTTCACGCCTGATCTGCTTCCGGCCGACATCACCGGCACGGAAATCTACCGCCCGGAAACCGGCAGCTTCGTTTTTCAGCAGGGCCCGATCTTTCACAATCTGGTGCTGGCCGACGAAATCAATCGCGCCCCGGCAAAGGTCCAGTCGGCGCTGCTCGAAGCCATGGCCGAGCGCCAGGTCAGCGTTGGCCGCAGCACCTACGATCTATCGCCACTGTTTCTAGTGATGGCCACGCAGAACCCCATCGAGCAGGAGGGCACTTACCCGCTGCCGGAAGCACAGCTCGACCGCTTCCTGATGCACGTGAAGCTGGGCTTTCCCGATGCCTCGGTGGAGCGCCGCATCCTTCAGCAGGCCCGTGGCGAGGCCATCAACGGCGAAACCCCTCCGGAACACCGCGTCTCGCAGCAAGCCATCTTCGCTGCGCGCAAGGAAATTCTTGGCCTGTACATGGCCGATGCGGTGGAGGAATACCTGGTGCAGCTGGTCATGGCGACCCGAACGCCCGCCAAGTTCGATGCCGAGCTGGCCGGCTGGATCGCTTATGGCGCCAGTCCGCGCGGCTCGATCTCGCTGGACCGCTGCGCCCGCGCCCATGCCTGGCTGGCCGGCCGCGACTTCGTCAGCCCGGAAGACATTCAGGCCATGCTGTTCGATGTACTGCGCCACCGATTGATCCTCTCGTTCGAAGCAGAAGCCGCCGGCATCGATCAGGATCGAGTGCTGCAACGCATCCTCGACGTGGTCGCGGTGGCCTGATGCAACCCTCGCTATCGCCTGGCAGCGACGCGACGCACTCGCCTGACGCGGGCATTCGCGTGAGCCTGGCCGAGCTGATCGACATGCGTCACCGCGTCAGGGAAGTCCCGCTGTTCTCCAGCCCGCATCGACGCAGCTCGCTGGTCGGCCTGCATCACTCCAAGCTCCGCGGGCGCGGCGTAGATTTCGACCAGGTGCGCATCTATCAGGCGGGCGACGACGTGCGCACCATCGACTGGCGGGTAACGGCGCGTACTCAGGAGCCCCATACCAAGCTGTTCCACGAGGAGCGCGAACGGCCCATTTACATCCTTGTAGAACAGAGCCCCCGGTTGTTCTTCGGCAGCGGTCTGGCCTTCAAATCGGTACTGGCCGCCCAGGCTGCCAGCCTTGTCGGCTGGGCCGCGCTGAGTCACAACGACCGCGTCGGCGGCTTGGTTTTTGGCTGTGGCGAGCAGCACGAGGTAAAGCCTCGGCGCAGCAAGCAGAGCCTGTTGCAGCTGCTCGATCGTCTGGCCCGCGCCAACGCCAACCTGAATACCGACCAGAATTGCGAAGCCGACGCCTTCGGCATGGCCCTCAGGCGCGCCCGCGAAGTGCTGCGTCCCGGCAGCCTGGCGGTGATCGTCTGCGATGAGCGCACCCTGAGCGATGCCGCCGAACAACAGCTGACCTTGCTGGCCCGCCATGTCGACCTGTTGCTGATTCCGGTGTTCGATCCGCTCGACCATGCCCTGCCCGCTGCCGGTCTGCTGCGCTTCGCCCAGTCCGGCGCACGGCTGGAGCTGGACAGCCACGACGCCGCCATACGCCAGGCCTACCGGAGCCAGGGCGAAGCTCGCACCGCTCGGTGGCGCCGCCTGGCAGATCGCCTGCGATTGCCGTTGATGCCGCTCGACGCCCAGCGCGAGTTGATCGAACAGCTGCGTGAACACCTCAGCGTGCAGCATCCGGGGGCGCCCCGATGAGTTCGCTCGATCAACTCGAGCCCCTTATGGCTCCTGCTCCGATAAGCGCCTGGCCGCCCGCGCCCGGCTGGTGGTTTCTCGCCGCATTGCTGCTCAGCCTCGTTCTGCTCGTACGCCTACGCCCCTGGCAGCGTTGGAAGCGAGACGACACGAACGAAGCCGAGCCGCCACTCGAACCTCAACGACAGATCGCCCTCGACGAACTTGCACAGCTGAACAAACCCTACGGAGGCCAGCCCGCCAACCAATGGCTGCAGCAGCTCAACGCGCTGCTCAAGCGCCTCTGCCGAACCCGTTATCCGGGCGATCACCCGCATACGCTCAGCGGGCGCGCCTGGCTGGCGTTTCTCGACAACCGCTGCCCGGCGGCTGGTCTGACGCGCTGGATGGTGCTGGTCGAAGGCGTCTATCGCGCCGAATGCCGACTGGACGACAAGGCCATCCAAGGACTAGAGCAGGCTGTGCAAATCTGGATTCGCAAACATGTTTGATCTTGCATGGCCGTGGGTCTTCCTGCTGCTGCCGCTGCCCTGGGTGCTGCGCTGGCTGTTGCCCGCAGCCGACAGTGGCGATGCGGCCTTGAAGGTCAGCTTTCTCGACGACCTGGAGGCACTGGCCGGTCACCGCGCCATGGTCACGCTGCCGGCGTGGCGCCAGCAACTTCCGTATCTGCTGGTCTGGTTGCTGCTGCTGTTCGCCGCTGCCAGGCCGCAATGGCTCGGCGAGCCGTTACCGCTGCCCACCAGTGGCCGCGACCTGCTACTGGCGGTGGATGTTTCCGGATCGATGGACTACCCCGACATGCAATGGCAGGGCGAGGAAATCAGCCGACTCGAACTGGTCAAGCACCTGCTCGGGGACTTCATCATCGAGCGGCGCGGCGACCGCGTCGGACTGATCCTGTTCGGCAGCCAGGCCTATTTGCAGGCTCCGCTGACCTTCGACCGGCAAACCGTGCGCACCTGGCTCGACGAGGCGGCCATCGGCATCGCCGGCGGCAACACGGCGATTGGCGATGCCATAGGTCTGGCCATCAAACGGCTGCGTGAGCGCCCAGCGGACAGCCGGGTGCTGGTATTGATCACCGACGGCGCCAACAACGGCGGCGAGATCGAGCCGCTGCTGGCCGCTCGCCTGGCTGCGACGCAAGGCATCAAAGTGCATACCATTGGCATCGGCGCCGACGCGGAAAGCGGCGGCGTGCTGCAGCATTTCGGCTTCAATGTCGGTGCCGAACTGGACGAACCGACGCTGCGGGCAATCGCTGAACAAACCGGTGGCGAATACTTTCGCGCACGTTCGAGCAGTGAATTAGCAGCCGTCGGCACGGCACTCGATCAGCTCGAACCCGCCGCGCAACAACCAACCCAGGCACGCGTCGCCGATGCGCTCTATGTCTGGCCATTGTCCGCCGCTTTGCTGATCAGCCTGCTGCTGGTGGCCAACAGTCTCTGGCATTCCTCACTGCAACGCCTGTTCTGGCGTGGAGAACGGCCGTGATGGAGTTTCTGCCGCAGCTGCTTCGACCCTTCTGGTTATTGATTCTGCCGCTGCCGATCTGGCTGCTGTGGCGGCTCTGGCATCGCCAGCGGCAGATCGGCCGCTGGCAACGCCTGTTGCCCGAAGCATTCCATGCCGCCTTGCTGACCCGCGGCAGGCTGCGCAACAGCCGACGCCCCTGGCTGGTGCTCGGCGCGGCCTGGCTGCTTGCCTGTCTGGCGCTGCTCGGACCGAGTTGGCAGCAGGCCGAGCAGCCGAGCCTGTCGCGTGCCGATCCGCTGGTGGTGCTGCTCGACACCACGCCTGCCATGCTCGCCGCCGACGTTCGGCCCACCCGCCTGGAACAGGCCAAACACGAGATTCTCGATCTGTTGCAGACCCGCCAGGACGCACAGACCGCACTGGTGGCATTCGCCGGCAGCGCTCACACGCTGGTGCCACTGACCAACGATATCGCCACGACCCAGAACCTGCTGGATGCCCTCCAGCCCGAGCTGATGCCGGAGCCAGGTCACCGAGCGGATTTGGCCGTTGCTCATAGCATCGACTTGCTCGCTCAGGGTGGCCATGAACGTGGTCGGTTGCTGCTGATCGGTAGCCAGCTGGATGAACGGGAGCGATCCGCGATCGCCACGCTGCTGGAGGACAGTTCCGTGCAGCTGCTGATACTGGGCATCGGCACCGAGCAAGGCGCGCCGATCGCCCGCGAAGACGGCAGTTTTCTAAAAGATGACAGCGGCGCCATTCTGATTCCAAGGCTCGATGACAGTGGTTTGCGCCGCTTCGCCAGCGAAATCGGCGGGCGCTATCAGCAGTCGCGGCTCGATGAAAGCGACTTGCATGCACTGGGATTACTGGCGCGCACCGGCGAGATCGTGACACGAGACGACACCACACGCCTCAGCGCCTGGCTGGATCAGGGACATTGGCTGCTGCTGCCGCTGCTGTTGCTGGCCGCCTGTGCCGGTCGCCGCGGCTGGTTGTTCTGTCTGCCGCTGATCGTCTTCATGCCGCAACCGGCCAGCGCATCGGGCATGCAAGATCTGTGGTCGCGCCCGGATCAGCAAGGCATGCACCTGCTCGAATCCGAACGTCCCGCCGAAGCCGCAGAGCGCTTCGAAAACCCGCAATGGCGAGGCTACGCTCTTTACCAGGCCGACGATTTTGCCGGTGCCGCCGAGCAGTTCGGTAAGGGCGATACTGCCGCGGACCATTACAACCGGGGTAACGCACTGGCGCGCAACGACGAGCTGGAAGCGGCGATCGAAGCCTATGATCAAGCATTGGCGCTCGACCCGGCGCTGGAACACGCCCAACGCAACAAGTCCACCGTCGAAGAAATCCTGCGCCAGCGCCAGCAACAGGCGCAGCAGGAGAAAGCCCCTGACGACCAGCATGTCCAGGATGCGTCGCCCGATGCCGAGCAAAAGCCTTCGACCAGCGGCTCGGCGGCCAGTCGACCCGAAGCCACCGAGCAGGTCGACGCGGATGAAGCCAGCAACGACGGCGAAAACGCAAACACCACACCCGCCGCGACGCCCGAACCGATAGAGCAGAGCGAGACGGATGAGTTACTTGCTCAGTCTCAGGACGGCTCGCTCGATCCCGAGCAGGATCAGGCGATGGACCAATGGCTGCGCAAGATTCCCGACAACCCCGGCGAGTTGCTGCGCCGCAAATTCCTCTACGAACAACGCAAGCGCCAGGAAACGATTAGATGACGCGGCTGATGACACTGGTGTTTTTGCTCCTGCTCGGCTGCCAGGCGAGCGCCGCTGCGCTGGTCGCTCGGGTCGATCGCACCCAGCTGAGCCTGGATGAAACCGTCGAGTTGACGCTCGAGACTGGGGATATCACGGCCTTCGGCAGACCGAACCTGCAGCCACTCGATGGCTTGTTCAAAGTCTTCGACAGCCGCCAGGTCAACCAGCTGTCCGGTGCCAACGGCGAGGCGCGCACCATCACGCAGTGGCTGATCACGCTTCAGCCGTTGCAGACCGGCTACGTGGTGATTCCGCCATTGCAGCTGGGCGACTGGCGCAGCGAACCCATCACGCTGCATGTCAGCGAGCCCGGGAACGAAGGCAGCGACACGCTGGCGCCAATATTCATCGACTCCAGCCTCGACCAGGACAGCGTCTACGTCCAGGCGCAGGTGGTGCTGACCCTGCGCATCTACCATTCCGTGTCGCTTTACGATGACAGCACGCTATCGCCCTTGCAGATGAGCGATGCGTTGGTCGAGCGACTCGGCGAACCACGCACTTATGAAAAAGATATCAACGGCATTCGCCACGGCGTGATCGAGATCCGCTATGCGCTGTTCCCGCAGAAAAGCGGCACGTTGAGCATTCCCGCGCAGCTGTTCAGTGCGACCACCGTGGCGTCGAACGGTGCCTTTTACGGCTCTCGCTTCGGCAAGTCCACCCAGGTCAAATCTCCTGAGATTCCTCTGGAGGTCAAAGCCAAGCCGGCCGAATATCCCGCCGATGCGCCCTGGCTTCCGGCGACAAATCTGACCCTGGTCGAAGCCTGGAGTCCGCAACCGCAGGACGCACAGCTGGGAGAGGCCCTGACGCGCAGCCTGATGCTGAAGGCCGAAGGCCTGTCCAGCACCCAGTTGCCTCCGCTCGAATCGCCGCCGGTGGCTGGACTTCGGCGTTATCCCGACCAGCCAAGCCTGAACGACGAGGTCACTGACAAGGGCGTCAGCGGCAGCCGTGAGCAGCGCGAGGCGCTCGTTGCGACAGGCGCCGGAGAATATGTACTGCCAAGCGTAGAGCTGGTCTGGTGGAACACCGTCGAAGATCGCCTGGAGCGCAGCACCTTGCCCGAGCGGGCACTTCAGGTATCAGAAAACCCCGAGTTTCAACATGCACCGATCGAGCATCCAGACATGCCTCAGGCGCAGACCGAAACACGGCTATGGCCGTGGCAGCTGAGCAGTGCAGTGCTGGCCCTGACCACCCTGCTCGGCTTCGGCCTGTGGTTGCGGGCACGCAGCCAGCCGGCGGTGATCCGCACGGTGCAGAGCGGTCCGACACCGCGCAGCCTGCTCGACGATCTCAAGCGCGCCTGTCTGGCCAACGACACCCAGGCGACCCGCCACGCGCTCGATGCCTGGGCACGTCAGCAACCCGAGACGCTGGCGGACATGGCCGCACGCTTCGTCCCGCTGTCCGATGCGCTGGATGGCTTGAACGGCGCGCTCTACAGCGAGACCGGTCAGCGCTGGCAAGGCGAGGCGCTATGGCAGGCCATCCAGAATCTGCCGACTGCTCAACCGACCGCCACCGAGACGGAAGCCGGCGCATTGCCGCCGTTGTATCCGCGCTAAAGCTCGCAGAGCAGCAGTTAACGTATGGCCCGCGTCTGAACCGAGCCGGGCAGGTCGTCATTCCCTTTGGCATGTGGCTTGCTTCGTCAGGCACATGATCTCTCAGCGCATTAGCCGCCTCCGGCGGCGATCCGCGCGTCCAGCATGTCAAAGGTCCCGTTCGCATGACCCATCTCCACACCCCGCCACGGCCCGATCCATTGGCCTGGATCACAGGCAGCGATGCGCCGGAAAAGCACGTCGTCAATCTCGGCTTCATGGCCCTGACCGATGCCGCATCGCTGATCGTTGCCGCCACGCAAGGCTTTGCTCAACCCTACGGCTTGACCCTCAACCTGCAACGGCAAACGTCCTGGTCGAATATTCGCGACAAGCTGATCGAAGGTGAGCTGGACGCCGCCCACGGCCTGTACGGCCTGATCTATGCCGTGCATCTGGGTATCGGCGGCAGCGCGCCCGTCGACATGGCGGTGCTCATGGGTCTGGCGCAAAACGGCCAGAGCATCAACTTGTCCAGCACACTCAAGTCATCTGGCGTGACCGATCCCGAAGCGCTCAGCCACAGCGTGCGCCAGAGCGGTGCAAAACTCGTCCTGGCGCAGACCTTTCCTACCGGCACGCATGCCCTCTGGCTGTACTACTGGCTGGCCGCCCACGGCATCCACCCACTGAAAGACGTACGTACGCTGGTGGTGCCGCCTTCACAAATGGTGGCTCACCTGCGGGCAGATCGCATCGATGGTTTCTGCGCCGGCGAGCCCTGGGGCGCCCAGGCGATCCGCGAAGACCTGGGTTTCACCCTGGCCACCAGCCAGTCGATCTGGCCCGACCATCCGGAAAAGGTGCTGGGCTGCACGCGCGCCTTCGTCGAGCAATATCCCAACACTGCCCGCGCGCTGATCATGGCGATCCTCGAAGCCAGCCGTTTCATCGACGAGAGCCAGGAGAATCGACGCAGCACTGCGCAGTTGATCGCCGGCAGCGGCTACGTCGATGCACCGGTGGCTGCCATCGAGCCGCGGTTCCTCGGCCAGTATGAAGATGGCCTGGGCTACGCCTGGCAGGATGAACACCCGTTACGCTTCTTCGGCAACGGCGAGGTGAACATGCCCTACCTCTCCGACGGCCTCTGGTTCATGACCCAACTGCGCCGCTGGAACCTGTTGCGCGAAGATCCGGACTACCTCGCCGTTGCGCAGAAGGTGCAGCAAACCAGCCTCTACCGCGATGCCGCGACGGCGCTGAACATTTCAGTGCCGGATTCGGTCATGCGCAGCGCCGTGCTGATGGATGGCAGTCGCTGGAACGGCAACGATCCGGCGGCTTATGCGCGCAGCTTCGCCTTGGATGGCCTAACCGAAACCGCCGCGCTGTCCGAGCCGAGCTAAGGGAGAAAGCCATGCTTCGCGTCCTGCTGATCGACGATACGCCCCGCAAGGTCGGTCGCCTGCGCGCCGCGCTGATGGAAGCCGGTTTCGAGGTGATCGAGGAATCCGGCCTGACCATCGACCTGCCCGAGCGGGTCGATGCAATTCGCCCCGACGTGGTGCTGATCGACACCGACTCACCTGGCCGAGACGTAATGGAGCAGGTGGTGCTGGTCAGCCGTGACCAGCCGCGGCCCATCGTGATGTTCACCGACGATGACAACCCCGATGCCATGCGCCAGGCGATTCGCGCTGGTGTCAGCGCCTATATCGTCGAAGGTATCCAGGCCCAGCGCCTGAAACCCATCCTCGACGTGGCCATGGCCCGCTTCGAAAGCGATCAGGCGATTCGCGCGCAACTGCAAGCGCGCGATCAGCAGCTGATCGAACGCAAGCGCATCGAACTGGCCAAAGGCATGCTCATGAAGATGCGCGACTGCAACGAGGAAGACGCCTACACCCTGATGCGCCGCCAGGCCATGAGCCGCCAGCAGAAATTGATTCAGGTGGCCGAACAGATCATCGCGATGAACGAATTGCTCGGCCAGTAAAGTTACCGGAGCGCACCCTACAAAGCATCCGCTACAAGGCTGCAGGCTTGCAGGACATACCTCTCCAGCCGGCCCGTGGTGCCCTAGAATGCGCGCCATTTCTCCTCGAACGAGCACATCATGGCCCGCCTGACCTTGCAGTTTCCCGAAGACCAGTTCTGCTTCACCACCCAACTGACCGTACGCATCACCGACATTAACGCCGCCAACCATTTGGCCAACGATTCGATGATCTCGATGATTTCCGAAGCCCGCGCGCGCTTCCTGTTCGCCTACGGCATCGCTGAATCCCGCAAGGACGGCAGCGGCATCATCGTTACCGACCTCGCCACTACCTACAAAGCCGAAGCCCATGCGCGTGACGTGCTGCTGTTCGAAGTCGGTGTGATGGACTTCAACCGCTACGGTGGCGACATCACCTTCCGCATTACCCGGCCCGCTGATGGCACCCTGGTCGCCATGGCCAAATCCGGTTTCGTTTTCTATGACTATCTGAACAAGCGCGTCGTGCCGATGCCCAGCGAGTTCGACGCGAAGTTCCCCAAGGCTAACCGCATCGGCTGAAAACGCCCCACTTCGAAGCACGACACACCTGAGGTGCGCCCATTTCGCTCGGCAGCGAAGCCCTGACCTGCGCGCGAAGCCGCTAAACGTCAGGCTTCGACTCTTGGCACAACCAATGCTTAGTGCACATCAGGTAGCCAAAGGCGGTTACTCACAGACATGACAAAGGCGTCGCGTTGCCCCGTCGAGACTGACGGCGGTTTCGCGGCGCTTTTTCGTTTGCTCCAGGGATCGGGGCGCGATGGCAACGACCCAGCCATTCGCAACAGCTTCGAGCGCGCAGCCGGATCGGCTGGGCAGTCACCGCATGGCCGCCGCCTATTCCGGCGCGGCGGTTACACCGTCTAGTGAGGTATTCAATGAATACGAGTTTCTGGAAAGCCGGCCATACGCCGACGCTCTTCTCCGCCTTTCTCTATTTCGATCTGAGTTTCATGGTCTGGTACGTGCTCGGCCCGATGGGCGTGCAGATCGCTGCTGATCTCGGGCTGACCACGCAGCAGCGTGCCTTCATGGTGGCTACACCCATTCTCTCCGGCGCCGTTCTGCGTCTGGTGCTGGGTATGCTGGCCGACCGCACCTCACCGAAGGCAGCTGGGCTGTTCGGCCAGATCGTGGTGATCGCCGCGCTGTTCGTGGCCTGGCTCCACGGCGTCCACAGCTATGAGCAAGCGCTGCTGCTCGGGCTGTTCCTCGGCATGGCAGGTGCCTCGTTCGCCGTCGCGCTGCCGCTGGCGTCGCAATGGTATCCACCGCAGCATCAGGGCAAGGCCATGGGTATCGCCGGTGCCGGCAACTCCGGGACCGTCCTTGCAGCTTTGTTTGCACCTGTGCTGGCAACGATGTTCGGCTGGAGCAACGTGTTCGGCCTGGCGCTGATCCCGCTGGTACTGACCCTGATCATCTTCGCCAGCGTCGCCAAGAACGCACCGAACCGTCCCGCGCCGAAGTCCTTCGCCGACTACATGAAGGCGTTGAGTGACCGCGACAGCTGGTGGTTCATGTTCTTCTACAGCGTGACGTTCGGCGGCTTCCTCGGACTGGCCAGCACCCTGCCCGGCTACTTTCACGACCAGTACGCGTTCGACCCGGTCAAGGCCGGCTACTACACCGCTGCCTGCGTGTTCGCTGGGAGCTTGTTGCGGCCGCTGGGTGGCGCGCTGGCCGACCGTATCGGCGGCATCCGCTCGCTGCTGGTGATGTATACCGTGACGGCCATCTGCCTGTTCATCGTCGGGTTCAATCTGCCGAGCTCGACGGCCGCATTGGCGTTGTTCGTCGTCGCCATGCTCAGCCTCGGTGCCGGCAACGGCGCGGTGTTCCAGTTGGTGCCGCAGCGCTTCAACAAGGAAATCGGCGTGATGACCGGGCTAGTCGGCATGGCCGGCGGCATCGGGGGTTTCCTGCTCACAGCCGGCCTGGGCGCCGTCAAGCAGGCCACAGGCGACTACCAGCTGGGCCTCTGGCTGTTCGCCAGCCTGGGTGCGCTGGCCTGGTTCGGCCTTTATGGTGTCAAGCGTCGTTGGAGAACCACCTGGGGGTCGGCGGCAATGACAGTGGCAAGGGTATAAAAGAATCAGCTGGAAGCTGGAAGCGCTGCATTTAACTTCTAGCTTCGAGCTAAACCTGATCGCTTCGGATCGACTTATGCCACTTCAACTTTCCTTCGGCGAAGCCACCGCAACCGGCCCGCGTGCAGAAAATCAGGACGCGTTGCGTATCGTCACGCCGACCCCTGGCCTCACCGCGAGCAAGGGCGCGCTGTTCGCTATCGCCGATGGCGTCAGCCAATGCGCGGACGGTAGCCTGGCGGCGCGCGCGACCCTGCAGGCACTGGCGACCGATTACTATGCGACACCGGAAACCTGGACCGTCGCACAGTCGCTCGATCGGGTGCTGGTTGCTCACAATCGCTGGCTACAGGCCAACGGTGGCGGGCAGCCGCTGCTGACGACATTGACCACACTGGTGCTACGTGGGCGGCGCTTCACCCTCGCCCATGTCGGCGACTGCCGGGCTTATCACTGGTATGACGGCCAGCTACATCGTTTGAGCGAAGACCATGTGTGGGAACAGCCGAACATGCAGCACGTGCTCAAGCGTGCCATGGGCCTGGATCAGCACCTGGTGATGGATTACCTCGACGGTGAACTACGGCTCGGCGAGTCCTTCGTGCTGCTCAGCGACGGCGTCTGGGCCAGCATCGCCGAGAATGATATCCGGAACGTTCTTAGCGCCGAGCCAGATCTATCCAGCGCAGCCAGAACGCTGGTCAATCTCGCGCACCAGAGCGGCAGCCAGGACAACGCCAGCGCCCTGCTGCTGCGGGTCGAGGAATTGCCGGAAGCGGCGCTTGCCGATTCGCTCGCTCAGCTGGCCGATTGGCCGTTGCCACCCAGATTGCGGCTCGGCCAGACATTCGAAGGCTGGACCGTCGAGGCGTTGCTGGCCGAGTCGCGCCAGTCGCTGGTCTACCGGGTGCGCGATCAACAGGGTCAGCCCTGGCTGCTCAAGACCTTGCCGCCGAGCCGGGCTGACGAACCCGAAGCCGGACCAGCCCTGCTGCAAGAGGAATGGTTTCTGCGCCGAGTCGCCGGTCGTCATTTCCCCGAGCTCCACGACCTGCCCCAACGTCAACACCTTTACTACGTGCAGCGCGAATACAGCGGCCAGACGCTCGCCCAGCGCTTCAAGCAGCAAGGCCCGATGTTGCTGGTCGACTGGCTGCAGTTGGCGCCACGCCTGATCCGCGCACTGGGCATGTTGCATCGACGCAACATCCTGCACCGCGACATCAAACCGGAAAATCTCCACCTGGACGACGCGGACGAGCTGCGCCTGCTGGATTTCGGTCTGGCCTATTGTCCGGGCCTCTCGCAGGATTCGCCGCACAAGCTGCCAGGTACGCCGAGTTTTATCGCACCCGAAGCCTTCAGTGGCGTGGAGCCGAGCCGGGAACAGGACCTCTACGCAGCAGGCGTCACGCTCTACTACCTGCTCACCGGGCGCTATCCCTACGGTGAGATCGAGGCTTTCCAGCGTCCCCGTTTCGGTACGCCGGTATCGGCCAGCCGCTATCGACCTGACTTACCCCAGTGGCTGGATGAAATGCTCAGACGCGCAGTTGCGGCCGAGCCCACGCAGCGCTTCGAAACAGCGGAAGAATGGCTGCTGGTACTGGAACAGGGTGAGCGCCTGGCAAGCAACGCGCCGACGCGGCCATTGCTCGAGCGAGAGCCATTGAAGGTCTGGCGCGGCCTCGCCCTGTTCTCTCTGCTGCTGAATCTGGTGCTGCTGGTGTGGCTGGCTAAAGGCGACTAAGCGATTGGCGGCTCACCGCCGAACGATCAGGCCTTGGCGCGCGACACGCGTCAGCTCGCGCACGCACTCCTCAAGCCGCTCGCCGCTCGGCGCCTGAATGACTGCCAGATCGAAACTGTTCGTGGCGAAATGCGCCAGCGATTCATCAGCACCTGTGAACTGAACGAGAAAAGCGCGCGGCTTTCCCCAGCGCTTTGGCCAACCGTCCAGATAGCGCAACAGCGACGGTTGATGATTACCGCCAAGGAGAATTTTCGGATTGCTGCGGACCAGCCCGCTGGTGATGGGGGCCAAACGTAGACAGGTGCGTTGCGATGCATTCATGAAAGATATCCCGCCTCGAGGATTCCGCTGGGCAGCGGTGGGAGGCGACACCGAACCAGCGCTTTAGCGGTATTTCGAAGCCTTCGGCTCCAGGCGCCCCGCAAGTAGCTGACTAAATCGGCGCATGAGGCGAAACAATAAAAAGCGGCACGGGTGCTGTCAACGGCGAATTTTCCGCGTGCTAGGCAGTTTGGCTGCACCAGTGCTGCACGGCGCGCATCATAGCGGTGCAAAAACACCGCCTCAGCATTCCCCTCGCTGACGCGAAGCGCCGGAAAACAAGCGAACACAGGATTGGCACAGCCCCTGCATTGTCAGGAGCAACATCAAGCCGGGTCTTCAATGTGGAGGGCCGGGCTCCGAATACGGAACAAGGACAAAGGCGTCCTCACCGGGTAACTGGTGGGGGCGCCTTTTTCGTTGACGCCCAGCCCGCGCGGAGAACGGTATGAAAAAACTCAGACTCGTAATGATCGGCAATGGCATGGCCGGGGTTCGTACCCTGGAGGAACTGCTCAAGCTCGCCCCCGATCTCTACGACATCACGGTATTCGGTGCCGAGCCCCATCCCAATTACAACCGTATCCTGCTTTCGCCCGTATTGGCCGGCGAGCAGACCTTCGAGGAGATCGTGCTCAACGACCTCGACTGGTATGCGAAGAACGGCATCCGCCTGTTACTCAACCGTAAGGTGATTCAGATCGACCGGATCAGGCGTCGGGTCATAGCCGAAGACGGCAGCGAAGCCGAGTATGACCGCCTGCTCATCGCCACCGGTTCGACACCGTTAATCCTGCCGATTCCCGGTAACCGGCTGGACGGGGTGATCGGCTATCGCGATATCGCCGACACCCAGGCGATGCTGGACGCCGCCAGGAACCATAAACACGCTGCGGTGATCGGTGGCGGGTTGCTTGGGCTGGAAGCGGCCAACGGCCTGAAGCTGCGCGGCATGCAGGTGACCGTAGTGCACCTCGGCGAATGGCCAATGGAGCGCCAGCTCGACCAGAGCGCCGGCACCTTGCTGCAGAACGCGCTGCAAGCCCGCGGCCTGACCTTCAGGATGAACAAGCAGACCGCCGAACTGATCGGCAACGATCAGGGCCGGGTCCAGGCCGTACGCTTCACCGACGGCGAGCTGATCGACGCCGATCTGGTGGTCATGGCCGCCGGCATCCGCCCCAATAGCGCGCTGGCGGAGCAGGCCGGAATCCCCTGCAACCGCGGCATTCTCGTCAGCGACACCCTGCAGACCTACGACCCTCGCATCTATGCCGTCGGCGAATGCGCCAGCCATCGGGGCACCGCCTATGGGCTGGTCGCACCCTTGTTCGAACAGGCCCAGGTCTGCGCCAATCACCTGGCGATGCTGGGCTTCTCCCGTTACCCGGGCTCGGTGACGTCGACCAAGCTGAAGGTCACCGGAATCGACCTGTTCTCCGCCGGTGATTTCATCGGCGGTGAAGGCACCGAGACCATCACACTCTCCGACCCCATCGGCGGCGTCTACAAGAAACTAGTGATCAAGGACGACGTCCTCGTCGGCGCCTGCCTGTACGGCGACACCTCCGATGCCGGCTGGTATTTACGCCAGGTACGCGAGAGTCAGAACGTCAGTGATATTCGGGATTGCTTGATGTTCGGCCCCGACTCGGGCGTTGGGGCTAATGCCCCGCGCAACGGTAGCGAATCCGGCGCCGTTCGGCTTTCAACGGATAGCGCAACCGAATGCGCCTGACGGCGCACTGTCCCACCGAGTCAGGAGAGAACGCCATGCGCCAAACCACCGCCTCCACCTGCTGCTACTGCGGCGTCGGCTGCGGCGTGCTGATCGAACACGACGGCGAGCGCATCCTCGACGTCGCTGGCGACCCGAATCATCCAGCCAACTTCGGCAAGCTGTGCAGCAAGGGATCGACCTTGCACCTGACCGGTGATCTCGACGCCCGCGCGCTCTACCCCGAGCTGCGCCTGAGCAAGGGCCTGGCCCGTGCCCGCACCGGCTGGGACAGCGCGCTCGACCATGCCGCTCATGTATTCGCCGAGACGATTGCCAAACACGGCCCGGACAGCGTCGCCTTCTACATCTCCGGTCAGTTGCTGACCGAGGATTACTATGCGTTCAACAAGCTCGCCCGCGCGCTGGTCGGCACCAACAATATCGACTCCAACTCGCGCCTGTGCATGTCGTCCGCCGTGGCCGGTTACAAGCGCAGCCTCGGTGCCGACGCGCCACCGTGCAGCTACGAAGACATCGAACAAAGCGACTGTTTGCTGATCGTCGGTAGCAACATGGCCTATGCCCACCCGGTGCTGTTTCGCCGTCTGGAAGAAGCCAAGGCGAAGCGACCAGAGATGAAAGTCATCGTGGTCGACCCGCGACGCACCGACACCTGCGACCTGGCCGACCTGCACCTGGCGATCCTACCCGGCAGCGATGTCGCGCTGTTCCACGGCATTCTGCACCTACTCCTGTGCGAGGGCTGGGTCGACCGGAACTTTATCGAGGCCCACACCGATGGCTTCGACGAACTCGGGGACATGGTGCGTGAATACAGTCCGGCCAGGGTCGCGGACCTGTGCGGCATCAGCACCGAAGATCTGCAGATTTGTGCTCGTTTGATTGGTAGCGCGCCTAGCTTTCTGTCGCTCTGGTGCATGGGCGTGAACCAGTCGACATCCGGCAGCGCCAAGAACAGCGCGCTGATCAATTTGCACCTGGCTACCGGCCAGATTGGCAAATCCGGCGCCGGGCCCTTCTCGCTGACTGGCCAGCCCAACGCCATGGGCGGACGCGAAACCGGCAGCCTGTCCAACCTGTTGCCAGGCCATCGTGAATCGGGCAACGCGGGGCATCGTGCCGAAGTCGCTAATTACTGGAACATCCCTGCGCTGCCTGAAGCGCCGGGCCTGTCTGCCATCGAACTGTTCGATGCCGTACGCAGCGGCAAGGTCAAGGCGCTGTGGATCGCCTGCACCAATCCCGCGCAGTCGATGCCTGATCAGCAGAGCATTCATCAAGCGCTGGCGGCGTGCCCTTTCGTGGTCGTCCAGGAAGCTTTTTTCACCACCGAGACCTGCCGCTACGCCGACCTGCTGCTGCCCGCCGCCGGCTGGGGCGAAAAGGACGGCACCGTAACCAACTCCGAGCGCCGCGTCAGCCATGTGCGACGCGCCATTCCCGCACCGGGCGAGGCGCGCACCGATTGGTCGATCACCTGTGATTTTGCTCGCCGGCTGGAAAGCCTGATGCGCCCCGGTCAAGCCAGCCTGTTCGCGTTCGACACCGCCGCCGCGCTGTTCGAGGAATACAAATTGCTCACCCAGGGCCGTGACCTGGACCTGTCCGGTCTTAGTCACGCGGTGATTGACCAGCTCGGCCCACAGCAATGGCCCTTCCCTGCCGGCAGCCAGCGAGGCACGCCGCGGCTCTACGGCGACAGCGTGTTTCCGACCGATAACGGCCGCGCACGCTTTATCGCTGAGCACTATCAGGCGCCGAAGGAGAAACG
This sequence comes from Pseudomonas sp. MTM4, assembly GCF_019355055.1. Lineage (NCBI taxonomy): Bacteria > Pseudomonadati > Pseudomonadota > Gammaproteobacteria > Pseudomonadales > Pseudomonadaceae > Pseudomonas > Pseudomonas sp. MTM4. The sequence goes on along the minus strand of NZ_CP048411.1, from coordinate 158,445 downwards.
CGAAACCCAATTCCCGCTGACGCTGAACACAGGTCGGCTTCGCGATCACTGGCATGGCATGAGCCGCACCGGCACCGCCGCGCGCCTGTTCGGCCATGTCGAAGAAGCGCTGCTGAGCATGAGCGCCGAGGACATGCGTAGCCGCCTACTGCTCGATGGCCAACTGGTCAAGGTCCGCAGCCGCCGTGGCGAGCTGCTGTTGCCGGTACGCGAGGACGACAGCCTGCGCCCTGGCCAGGTCTTCATGCCCATGCATTGGGGTGATCGCTTCCTCAATGGGTTGGGCGTCAACCGGCTCACGTTGCCGGCATTCGACCCGATTTCGAAGCAACCCGAACTCAAGCATGCCGGTGTCGAGGTGGAGAAGATCGAGCTGCCCTGGCAGTTCTTCGCCCTCGTCGAAGGCTCGGTGCAGCAACGTTTCGAGGCGCTGCGCCCATTGTTCGAAGGGTTCGCCTACGCCAGTTTCAGCCTTGCCGGGCGGGACCAGGCAGCGTTGGTGATCCGCGCCGCTGGTAGCGAGGCGCCGAGCACAGCGTTACTGGCGCAGCTCAATCATTTGCTGCGACTGGATGAAGGTCCGGTACTGATCTACGACGACCCGCGCCGCAGGGTTGGCAAACGGGTGCGCATCGAAGACGGCCGCATCGTCGCGCTCAGCTTGTCCGGCGAAACCGCCGCACGCCACTGGCTGAAGCAGCTCTGGCACGACGGCAAGGCCGATCCGGCGCTGCGCCGCTGGTTACTGGCCCCGCTAAGCACGCCGCCTGGCAGTGATATGCGCGTCAGCAAGATTCTGTGCAACTGCATGAACATCAGCCATGACGCGGTCTGTGCGGGAATGGAGCGGGGCCTGGATCTGGATGGTTTGAAGCGTGAACTGGGCTGTGGGACCAGCTGTGGTTCCTGCGTACCGGAAATCAGGCGACTGCTGATGAAACAGCCAACGATGGCCTGAACGACATCGATGACGGAACAAGCGATGCATAGCGCATCGTCAGCATGATCGAAGCAGCATGAGAGGTAGACACATGAGCGCAAAAGTATGGCTGGTGGGAGCAGGTCCCGGTGATCCGGAACTATTGACGCTCAAGGCCGTGCGGGCCATGGGCGAGGCGCAGGTAGTACTGATCGACGACTTGGTCAATCCCGCCGTGCTCGAACACTGCCCGAACGCGCGGGTGATCCCGGTGGGCAAGCGCGGCGGCTGCCGCTCGACGCCGCAGGTCTTCATCCATAGATTGATGTTGCGCTACGCACGCCAGGGCAAGTGTGTGGTGCGCCTGAAAGGCGGCGATCCGTGCATTTTCGGACGTGGCGGTGAAGAAGCGGAATGGCTGGCGCAGCGTGGCGTCGAAGTGGAGATCGTCAATGGCATAACCGCAGGCCTTGCCGGCGCAACTCAGTGCGGTATTTCGCTGACCCATCGCGGCGTCGCCCGTGGCGTTACCTTGGTTACAGCACATACGCTGGATGGCAGCAGTCCCGAATGGCACGCGCTGGCGAAAACCGGCACGACATTGGTCGTCTACATGGGCGTCAGCAGCCTGCATCAGGTACAGGCCGGCCTGATCGAAGGCGGTCTGCCGGCGTGGACCGCCGTCGCGATGATCGAAAATGCCTCCCTTACGCAGCAACGTGAATGCCGCTCCAGCCTGGCGGACATGTGCCGCGATGCCCTGGCCTTTCAGCTGAAGAGTCCGGCGATCCTGGTGATCGGTCAGGTCGCCGCGCACGCGCAGACCATGTCCGGTGACCGTGTAGCCTGAACGAACAGGATGAATTGCCGACTAACCCAAGTTTTGCGACAGCCGGCTATTCACCTATGCAAGGCCAGGCTCGACGCCGTCTAGCGGCATACAACAATCGAAGCCATCAATGAAATACGGGAAATACTTCAATATGTTTCATGTAGAAACATGTACTTAAACTTTAGGTAGGCATAGAATGCCCGGCCATTAGGGGTTGCGACGCTTGGTCGCTGTCGCAAGCTGGACATAATAAAGCCGTTCCGCTAAGGAGCCCGGCATGCCTGATGTATCCCTGTCCCATAATTGGGGCTTCGCTGTATTTGTTCTCGGCGTTATCGCGCTATGCGCATTCATGCTTGGCGTATCCAGCCTCCTCGGCAGCAAAGCCTGGGGCCGCGCCAAGAACGAACCTTTCGAGTCCGGCATTCTGCCCACGGGCAACGCACGGCTGCGTTTCTCCGCAAAATTCTATCTGGTCGCGATGCTCTTCGTGATCTTCGACGTTGAAGCCCTTTATCTCTTTGCCTGGGCTGTCTCGGTGCGCGAAAGCGGCTGGGCGGGCCTCATTGAAGCTACCGTATTCATAGCAATTCTGTTGGCGGGTCTTGTCTACCTTTGGCGGGTGGGTGCGCTCGATTGGGCGCCATCCAGCCGTCGCGAGCGACAGGCGAAGCTAAAACAATGAGGCTCTTCACATGCAATACAAACTTACCCGGATCGATCCGGATGCGGTCAATGACCGTTATCCGATCGGCCAGCAGGAGACTGTTGCCGATCCATTAGAAGACCAGGTTCATCGCAACATCTACATGGGCAAGCTGGAAGACGTGCTAAGTGGCGCGGTCAACTGGGGGCGCAAGAATTCCCTCTGGCCGTACAACTTCGGCCTGTCGTGCTGCTATGTGGAGATGACCACTGCCTTCACCGCGCCTCATGACATCGCCCGCTTCGGTGCCGAAGTAATTCGCGCTTCACCGCGCCAGGCCGACTTCATGGTCATTGCCGGTACCTGCTTCATCAAGATGGCGCCCATCATCCAGCGCCTTTACGAGCAAATGCTCGAACCCAAGTGGGTCATCTCCATGGGTTCGTGCGCCAACTCCGGTGGTATGTACGACATCTACTCGGTCGTTCAGGGCGTGGACAAGTTCCTCCCCGTGGACGTGTACATACCCGGCTGCCCGCCCCGCCCCGAGGCGTTCCTGCAAGGCTTGCAACTGCTGCAGGAATCCATCGGCAAGGAGCGTCGCCCGCTTTCCTGGGTCGTCGGTGATCAAGGCGTCTATCGCGCCGAGATGCCGTCGCAGAAAGAACAGCGACGCGAACAGCGTATCCAGGTCACCAACCTGCGCAGCCCCGACGACGTGTGAATTCCGGCTTTCCCGACCGGAAGGCCTCCGCACACCCAAACGTTGACCGAAAGCGACCGAGATCATGACTGCAGGCAATGCTCTGTACATCCCGCCCTACAAGGCTGACGACCAGGATATCGTCGTCGAACTGAACGCGCGCTTCGGCGCCGAGACCTTCACGCTGCAACCCAGCCTCACTGGCATGCCGGTGCTCTGGGTGCCTCGCGAAAAGCTCATCGAGGTGCTGAGCTTCCTGCGCCAGGTCAGCAAGCCCTACGTGATGCTCTACGACCTGAGCGCCACCGACGAGCGCTTGCGCACCCAGCGCCGGGGCCTGCCTGCCGCCGATTTCAGCGTCTTCTATCACCTCATGTCGCTGGAACGTAACAGCGACGTGATGATCAAGGTCGCACTGCGCGAAGGCGACATGAACCTGCCCACCGCTGTCTCCATCTGGCCCAACGCCAACTGGTACGAGCGCGAGATCTGGGACATGTTCGGCATCACCTTCGCCGGCCACCCCTTCCTCACCCGCATGCTGATGCCGCCGACCTGGGAAGGTCATCCGCTGCGCAAGGATTACCCGGCGCGCGCCACCGAGTTCGACCCCTACAGCCTGAACGCGGCCAAGCAGGATCTGGAGCAGGAAGCCCTGCGCTTCAAGCCCGAAGACTGGGGCATGCAGCGCCACAGCGAGCACGAGGACTACATGTTCCTCAACCTCGGCCCGAACCACCCCTCGGCCCACGGTGCCTTCCGCATCATCCTGCAGCTCGATGGCGAGGAAATCCTCGATTGCGTGCCGGAGATCGGCTACCACCATCGCGGCGCCGAGAAGATGGCCGAGCGCCAGAGCTGGCACAGCTTCATCCCCTACACCGACCGCATCGACTACCTCGGCGGGGTGATGAACAACCTGCCTTACGTGCTGGCGGTGGAGAAACTGGCCGGGATCACCGTGCCGTCGCGCGTCGACTTCATCCGCGTGATGATGGCCGAGTTCTTCCGCATCCAGAACCACCTGCTCTATCTCGGCACCTACATCCAAGACGTCGGCGCCATGACGCCGGTGTTCTTTACCTTCACCGACCGCCAGCGCGCCTACAAGGTCATCGAGGCCATCACCGGTTTCCGCATGCACCCGGCCTGGTACCGCATCGGCGGCGTCGCTCACGACCTGCCACGCGGCTGGGACAAGCTGGTGCGCGAATTCCTCGATTGGATGCCCAAGCGTCTCAATGAGTACGAAAAGGCCGCACTGAAGAACAGCATTCTCATCGGCCGCACCAAGGGCGTCGCCGCCTACAACACCAAGGAAGCGCTGGAATGGGGCACCACCGGCGCCGGCCTGCGCGCCACCGGCTGCGACTTCGACATTCGCAAGGCACGCCCCTACTCCGGCTATCAGCATTTCGATTTCGAAGTGCCGCTGGCGGTCAATGGCGACGCCTATGACCGCTGCATGGTGAAGATGGGCGAGATGCGCGAGAGCCTGAAGATCATCGAGCAGTGCCTCAAGCACATGCCCGAAGGCCCCTACAAAGCCGACCACCCGCTGACCACGCCGCCGCCGAAAGAGCGCACGCTGGAGCACATCGAAACGCTGATCACGCACTTCCTGCAGGTCTCCTGGGGTCCAGTGATGCCGGCCAACGAGAGCTTCCAGATGATCGAAGCGACCAAGGGCATCAACAGCTACTACCTGACCAGCGACGGCAGCACCATGAGCTATCGCACGCGCATCCGCACGCCCAGCTTCCCGCATCTGCAGCAGATCCCCTCGGTGATTCGCGGCAGCATGATTCCGGACCTGATCGCCTACCTGGGCAGCATCGATTTCGTTATGGCCGACGTGGACCGCTGATATGAGCACTGTTATCAAGACTGACCGTTTCGTCCTCAGCGAAACCGAGCGCTCGGCCATCGAGCATGAGATGCACCATTACGAAGATCCGCGTGCGGCCAGCATCGAAGCGCTGAAGATCGTCCAGCAGCAGCGCGGTTGGGTGCCGGATGGTGCCTGCGATGCCATTGGCGAGATCCTCGGCATCCCGGCCAGCGACGTCGAAGGCGTGGCCACCTTCTATAGTCAGATTTTCCGCGTGCCGGTGGGCCGCCACATCATCCGCGTCTGCGACAGCATGACCTGCTACATCGGCGGCCATGAAAGCGTGCTCGACAGCATCAGGAACGAAATCGGCATCGAGCCCGGCCAGACTTCCACCGACGGCCGCTTCACCCTGATTCCGGTGTGCTGCCTGGGCAACTGCGACAAGGCCCCGGCACTGATGATCGACGACGACACCTTCGGCGACGTTCAGCCCGGCGGTGTCGCCCAGCTGCTGGAGTCCTATCAATGAAGACGCTTTCATCCTTCGGCCCAGCCAACCGCACCGCCCGTAGCGAAGAAACCCATCCGCTGACCTGGCGTCTGCGCGACGACGGCCAGCCGGTCTGGCTCGACGAATATCGCCAGAAGAACGGCTACGCCGCGCTGCGCAAGGCGCTGACCGAAATGGCCCAGGCCGACATCGTGCAAACGGTGAAGGAATCCGGCCTCAAGGGCCGTGGCGGTGCGGGCTTCCCCACGGGCGTGAAGTGGGGCCTGATGCCCGCCGACGAATCGCTGAACATCCGCTACCTGCTGTGCAACGCGGACGAGATGGAGCCCAACACCTGGAAGGACCGCTTGCTGATGGAGCAGCTGCCGCACCTGCTGGTGGAGGGCATGATCATCAGCGCCCGCGCGCTCAAGGCGTATCGGGGCTACATCTTCCTGCGCGGCGAATACGTCGATGCGGCACGCAACCTCAACCGCGCCATCGATGAGGCCAAGGCCGCCGGACTGCTGGGCAAGAACATCCTGGGCAGCGGCTTCGATTTCGAGCTGTTCGTGCACACCGGCGCCGGCCGCTACATCTGTGGCGAGGAAACCGCGCTGATCAACTCGCTGGAAGGCCGTCGCGCCAACCCCCGCGCCAAGCCGCCCTTCCCCGCCGCCGTCGGCGTCTGGGGCAAGCCAACCTGCGTCAACAACGTCGAAACCCTGTGCAACGTGCCGGCGATCATCGGCAACGGCGTGGACTGGTACAAGTCACTCGCCCGCCCCGGCAGCGAAGACCACGGCAGCAAGCTGATGGGCTTCTCCGGCAAGGTGAAGAACCCAGGCATCTGGGAACTGCCCTTCGGCATCACCGCGCGCGAACTCTTTGAGGATTACGCCGGCGGCATGAAGGATGGCTACACCCTCAAATGCTGGCAGCCCGGCGGCGCCGGCACTGGCTTCCTGCTGCCCGAGCACCTCGAGGCGCAGATGTACGCCGGCGGCATCGCCAAGGTCGGCACGCGCATGGGCACCGGCCTGGCGCTGGCGGTGGACCAGACCGTCAGCATGGTCTCGCTGCTGCGCAACATGGAAGAGTTCTTCGCCCGCGAATCCTGCGGCTGGTGCACACCGTGCCGTGACGGTCTGCCTTGGAGCGTGAAGACCCTGCGCGCACTGGAGCGCGGCCAGGGCACGCGCCAGGACCTGGACATCCTGCTGCGGCTGGTGGACTTCCTCGGCCCGGGCAAGACCTTCTGCGCCCATGCACCCGGCGCGGTGGAGCCGCTGGGCGCCGCGATCAAGTATTTCCGGGACGAATTCGAGGCGGGTGTCGCCCAGGCGGCAACCGCGCCTCCACAGCCGGCATGAAGAATTGAAAGACGCTGAAGGCTGAACGCTGGATGAAAGAGCCGTACGGCCTCATCCAGCCCTGATCTTCAACCTTCAGCGGACAAAAAGTTTCCTATTAGCCAGACCCGCGCAAGCGGGATGAGAAGACCTAGAAATGGCCACTATCCACGTAGACGGCAAAGACTACGAAGTCGATGGGGCGGACAACCTGCTGCAGGCCTGTCTGTCCCTCGGCCTCGACGTTCCCTATTTCTGCTGGCACCCGGCGCTGGGCAGTGTCGGCGCCTGCCGCCAGTGCGCGGTAAAGCAGTACAGCGACGAGAACGACACCCGCGGTCGCCTGGTCATGTCCTGCATGACGCCCGCCACCGACAACAGCTGGATCTCCATCGACGACGAGGAAGCCAAGGCCTTCCGCGCCAGCGTGGTCGAATGGCTGATGATCAACCACCCGCACGACTGCCCGGTGTGCGAGGAAGGCGGTCACTGCCACCTGCAAGACATGACGGTGATGACCGGCCACAACCAGCGCCGTTATCGCTTCACCAAGCGCACCCACCAGAACCAGGAACTCGGCCCGTTCATCGCCCATGAGATGAACCGCTGCATCGCCTGTTACCGCTGCACGCGCTACTACAAGGACTACGCTGGCGGCACTGACCTCGGCGTGTTCGGCGCCCACGACAACGTCTACTTCGGCCGCGTCGAAGACGGCGTGCTGGAAAGCGAGTTCTCCGGCAACCTCACCGAGGTCTGCCCCACCGGCGTGTTCACCGACAAGACCCACTCCGAGCGCTACAACCGCAAGTGGGACATGCAGTTCGCACCGAGCATCTGCCACGGCTGCGCCTCCGGCTGCAACATCAGCCCCGGCGAGCGCTACGGCGAAATTCGCCGCATCGAGAACCGTTTCAACGGCGAGGTGAACCACTACTTCCTCTGCGACCGCGGGCGCTTCGGCTACGGCTACGTCAACCGCAGCGATCGCCCACGCCAACCGCTGCTGGGCGCGGACAGTCTCGGCATCGACGCCGCCCTGGACAGCGCCGCCGAGCTGCTGCGCGGCAAGCGGGTGATCGGCATCGGCTCGCCACGCGCCAGCCTGGAAAGCAACCACGCCCTGCGTGCGCTGGTCGGTGCGGAAAACTTCTACAGCGGCATCGCCGCCGCCGAGCTGAAAAATATCCGGCTGATCCGCCAACTGCTGCAGAACGGCCCGCTGCCGGTGCCGACGATGCGAGACATCGAAAGCCACGATGCGGTGTTCATCCTCGGCGAAGACCTGACCCAGACGGCCGCGCGCATGGCGCTGGCCGTGCGCCAGGCCGCCAAGGGCAAGGCCACCGAGATCGCCACCTCGATGAAGATTCAGGACTGGCACATCGCCGCCGTGCAGAACGTTGCACAAGGCGCCCTGCATCCGGTGTTCATCGCCAGCGTCAGCGAAACCCGTCTCGACGACATCGCCGAACAGAGCGTGCACGCCGCGCCGGCCGATCTGGCCCGTCTCGGTTTCGCCGTGGCGCACGCCATCGACCCCAGCGCGCCGGCCGTTGACGGCCTGGAAGCCGAAGCTCGCGAGCTGGTGCAGCGGATCGCCGACGCCCTGCTCGCCGCCAAGCGCCCGCTGCTGATCAGCGGCGCCTCACTGGGCGAGAAGAGCCTGATCGAAGCCGCCGGCAACATTGCCCAGGCGCTGAAAAATCGCGAGAAGAACGCTTCGATCAGCCTCGTCGTGCCGGAAGCCAACAGCCTCGGCGTGACGCTACTCGGTGGCGAATCCGTGGATGTCGCGCTGGATGCGCTGATCGCCGGCGAGGCCGAGGCCGTGATCGTGCTGGAAAACGACCTCTACCGCCGCGCCGATCAGGCCAAGGTGGACAAGGCATTGGCCGCTGCCAAGGCCGTCATCGTCGCCGATCACCAGCAGACCGCCACCACGGCCAAGGCCCATCTGGTGCTGTCCGCCGCCAGCTTCGCCGAAGCCGATGGCACCCTGGTCAGTCAGGAAGGCCGCGCGCAGCGCTTCTTCCAGGTCTTCGAGCCCAGCTACTACGACGGCAAGATCCTGGTGCGCGAAGGCTGGCGCTGGATGCACGCGCTGCAGTGCACGCTGCAAGGCAAGGCAGTGGACTGGACCAATCTGGATCAGGCCACCGCCGATTGCGCCGCGGCCAACCCGCAGCTGCAGGGCATTCTGGCCGCCGCACCGCTTTCCTCGTTCCGCATCAAGGGCCTGAAAATGGCACGCGAGCCGCTGCGCTACAGCGGACGCACCGCCATGCGCGCCAACATCAGCGTGCACGAGCCGCGTCAGCCGCAGGACCAGGACTCGCCGTTCGCCTATTCCATGGAAGGTTATTCCGGCAGCAAAGAGGATCGCCAGCAGATTCCCTTCGCCTGGTCACCGGGATGGAACTCGCCACAGGCCTGGAACAAGTTCCAGGACGAGGTCGGCGGTCATCTGCGTGCCGGCGACCCCGGTGTGCGCCTGCTCGACGACGTCCGCCAGGATCTGGCCTGGAGATCCGCCCCCGCCGCTTTCGCCCCCGCGCTTGGCAGCTGGCAGGTGGTGCCGCTGCATCATCTGTTCGGCAGCGAGGAAACCACCGCGCTCGCCGCACCGATCCAGAGCCGCATCCCGCAGCCCTATGTCGCCCTGGCCGAAGCCGAAGCCGAGCGCCTTGGCATGGCCGAAGGCGAGCTGCTCAGCCTGCGGGTCGCCGATACACACCTGCAACTGCCGGTGCGCATCGATGAATCCCTGGGCCTCGGCCTCGTCGGTCTGCCGGTCGGCCTCGAAGGCATTCCGGTACTGAACGGCACCTGCCTGGCCACTGAACTGGAGGCGTCGCGATGAGTTGGCTGACTCCCGAAGTGATCGACGTGATCATCGCCGTCGTCAAGGCGCTGGTGATCATGCTGGCGGTGGTGGTGTGCGGCGCCTTGCTGAGCTTCGTCGAACGCCGCCTGCTGGGCTGGTGGCAGGATCGCTACGGCCCCAACCGGGTCGGGCCGTTCGGCATGTTCCAGATAGCTGCCGACATGCTGAAGATGTTCTTCAAGGAGGACTGGAATCCGCCGTTCTCCGACCGCCTTATTTTCACCCTGGCGCCGGTCGTGGCGATGAGTTCGCTGCTGCTGGCCTTCGTCATCGTGCCGGTCACCCCGACCTGGGGCGTGGCGGACCTGAACATCGGCCTGCTGTTCTTCTTCGCCATGGCTGGCCTGACCGTTTATGCGGTGCTGTTCGCCGGCTGGGCGAGCAATAACAAGTTCGCCCTGCTCGGCGCCCTGCGCGCCTCGGCGCAGACGGTGTCCTACGAGGTTTTCCTCGGTCTGTCGCTGATGGGCATCGTCGCCCAGGTCGGCTCGTTCAACATGCGCGACATCGTCGAGTACCAGCAGCAGAACCTATGGTTCATCATTCCGCAGTTCCTCGGCTTCTGTACCTTCTTCATCGCTGGCGTCGCGGTCACCCACCGTCATCCCTTCGACCAGCCGGAAGCCGAGCAGGAGCTCGCCGACGGTTACCACGTCGAGTACGCCGGGATGAAATGGGGCATGTTCTTCGTCGGCGAATACATCGGCATCGTCACCATCTCGGCGCTGCTGACCACGCTGTTCTTCGGCGGCTGGCATGGGCCATTCCTCGACACCCTGCCCTGGCTGTCGTTCTTCTGGTTCGCGATCAAGACCGCTTTCTTCATCATGCTGTTCGTGCTGTTGCGCGCCTCGCTGCCGCGCCCGCGCTACGACCAGGTGATGGCCTTCGGCTGGAAATTCTGCCTGCCGCTGACCCTGATCAACCTGCTGGTGACCGGCGCGCTCGTGCTGGCCGCGGCCCAGTAAGGAGAGAATTCGATGTTCAAGTACATTGGCGCGGTGCTGCACGGCACCTACACCCAACTGCGCAGCCTGGTGATGGTCTTCAGCCACGGCTTTCGCAAGCGCGACACCCTGCAGTACCCCGAAGAGCAGGTCTACCTGCCGCCGCGCTATCGCGGTCGCATCGTCCTGACCCGCGATCCCGACGGCGAAGAGCGCTGCGTGGCCTGCAACCTCTGCGCGGTGGCCTGCCCGGTGGGCTGCATCTCGCTGCAGAAGGCCGAAACCGATGAAGGCCGCTGGTATCCGGAGTTCTTCCGCATCAACTTCTCGCGCTGCATCTTCTGCGGCCTTTGCGAAGAAGCCTGCCCAACCAACGCGATCCAGCTCACCCCGGATTTCGAGATGGGCGAATACAAGCGCCAGGACCTGGTGTACGAGAAGGAAGACCTGCTGATTTCCGGCACGGGCAAGTATCACGACTACAACTTCTACCGCGTCTCGGGCCTGGCCATTGCCGGCAAACCGAAGGGCGCCGCGCAGAACGAGGCGGAGCCGATCAACGTCAAGGGGTTGTTGCCATGACGCGCTGTCTATTCGCAGGTTTCCCGCATGCCGGCTTCGCGCCGGACACCCATCGGTCGAGGATGCGTTGATGGAATTCGCCTTCTACTTTTCCGCCGGCGTGGCCGTGGTCGCCACCCTACGCGTGATCACCGGCAGCAATCCGGTGCACGCCCTGCTCTACCTGATCACGTCGCTGCTGGCCGTGTCGATGTGCTTCTTCGCCCTCGGCGCACCCTTTGCCGGCGCGCTGGAAATCATCGTCTATGCCGGCGCCATCATGGTGCTCTTCGTGTTCGTGGTGATGATGCTCAACCTGGGCCGTAACACCGCCGGCCAGGAACGCGCCTGGATGGCGCCGCGCGTCTGGATAGGCCCGTCGCTGCTGGCGGCGATCCTGTTGGCGCAGCTGCTCTGGGCCTTGTTCTCAGCGCCGGAATACGCACCGGCCGGCCTGACCACCGTCGGTCCCAAGGAGGTCGGCATCGCCCTGTTCGGGCCTTACCTGCTGGCCGTCGAGCTGGCCTCCATGCTGCTGCTGGCGGCGCTGGTCGCCGCCTTCCACCTGGGCCGCCACGAGGCGAAGGAGTAAGCCATGCATTCGATTCCAATGGAGCACGGCCTGGCCATCGCCGCCGTGCTGTTCTGCCTGGGGCTGGTCGGCCTGATGGTGCGTCGCAACATCCTGTTCATGCTAATGAGCCTGGAAGTGATGATGAACGCCACTGGCCTGGCCTTCGTCGTGGCCGGTAGCCGCTGGGCGCAGCCGGATGGGCAGATCATGTTCATCCTGGTGATCACCCTGGCCGCCGCCGAGGCCGCCATCGGCCTGGCGATCCTGCTGCAACTGTATCGCCGCTTCAACACCCTCGATGTCGATGCTGCAAGCGAGATGCGCGGATGAACCTACTATTCCTGACCTTCGCTTTCCCGCTGCTCGGCTACTTCCTGCTGGCCTTTTCGCGCGGGCGTATCTCCGAGAACCTGGCCGCCGTGATCGGTGTCGGTTCGATCGGCCTGTCGGCGTTAATCAGCGCCCTGTGCATCTGGCAGTTCAACACCTCCCCGCCCGAGGGCGGTGTGTTCAGCCAGCACCTGTGGCAGTGGCTGGACGTGGTCGGTTTCAGCGTCGCCTTCGGCCTGCATCTGGACGGTCTGTCGCTGACCATGCTCGGCGTGGTCACCGGCGTCGGCTTTCTGATCCACCTGTTCGCGAGCTGGTACATGCGCGGTGAAGAGGGATACTCGCGCTTCTTCGCCTACACCAACCTGTTCATCTTCAGCATGTTGCTGCTGGTGCTGGGCGACAACCTGTTGCTGCTGTACTTCGGCTGGGAAGGCGTGGGGCTGTGCTCCTACCTGCTGATCGGCTTTTATTTCAAGGAACGCAAGAACGGCAACGCCGCGCTCAAGGCCTTCATCGTCACCCGCGTCGGTGACGTGTTGATGGCCTTCGGCCTGTTCATCCTGTTCGTCCAGCTCGGCACGCTGAACATCCCGGAACTGCTGGCGCTGGCGCCGCAGAAGTTCGCCGAAGGCGATCTGTGGATCACCCTGGCGGCCCTGGCGCTGCTGGGCGGTGCGGTGGGCAAGTCTGCCCAGCTACCGCTGCAGACCTGGCTGGCAGACGCCATGGCCGGCCCGACGCCTGTCTCGGCACTGATCCACGCGGCGACCATGGTCACAGCGGGCGTCTATCTGATCGCCCGCACCCATGGCCTGTTCCTGCTGGCGCCGGACGTGCTGGAGCTGGTAGGCATCGTCGGTGGCGTCACCCTGGTGCTGGCCGGCTTCGCCGCGCTGGTGCAGACCGACATCAAGCGCATCCTCGCTTACTCGACCATGAGCCAGATCGGCTACATGTTCCTCGCCTTGGGCGTCGGCGCCTGGGACGCGGCGATCTTCCACCTGATGACCCATGCCTTCTTCAAGGCGCTGCTGTTCCTGGCCTCCGGTTCGGTGATCAACGCCTGCCATCACGAGCAGAACATCTTCAGGATGGGCGGACTGTGGAAGAAGCTGCCGCTGGCCTATGCCAGCTTCATCGTCGGCGGCGCGGCATTGGCGGCGCTGCCGCTGATCACCGCCGGCTTCTACTCCAAGGATGAAATCCTCTGGGAAGCCTTCGCCAGCGGCCACAGCGGCCTGCTCTACGCAGGTCTGCTCGGGGCCTTCCTGACCTCCCTGTACACCTTCCGCCTGATCTTCATCGCCTTCCACGGCGAGGCGAAGACCGAGGCGCACGCCGGTCGCGGTCTGGCCCACAACCTGCCGCTGGTAGTGCTGATCGTGCTGTCCACCTTCCTCGGCGCGATGATCTCGCCGCCGTTGTCTGGCGTGCTGCCACAGAGCGTCGGCCATGCCGGTGGCGAGGCCAAGCACAGCCTGGAGATCGCCTCCGGCGCCATCGCCCTGGCCGGCATTCTGCTCGCGGCGCTGCTGTTCCTCGGCAAGCGCGGCCTGGTCAGCGCCATCGCGCAAAGCGCACCGGGGCGTTTCCTGTCGGCCTGGTGGTACGCCGCCTGGGGCTTCGACTGGCTTTACGACAAGCTTTTCGTGCAGCCCTACCTCTGGCTCACCCGCCTGCTGGCGCGCGACCCCATCGACGCCACCATCGGATTGGTACCGCGTACGGCACGGGGCAGCCATGTGCTGCTCAGCCGCAGCGAAACCGGCCAGTTGCGCTGGTACGCCCTGTCCATCGTTGGCGGAGCCGTGCTGTTGCTCGGCATCGTTCTGCTCTGAATTTGCGCAAGGACTCGAAATCGTGATTCTGCCCTGGCTAATCCTGATTCCCTTCATCGGCGGCCTGCTCTGCTGGTTCGTCGAACGTTTCGACAAGAGCATGCCGCGCTGGATCGCCCTGCTCACCATGACGCTGTTGCTCGCGCTTGGCCTCTGGCTATGGGCGGGCGGCAATTACCAGCTCGCCCCTGCGCCTGGCGCAGAGGCCAACTGGGCCGTGGAATTCAAGCACGTCTGGATCGAGCGCTTCGGCATCAACCTGCACCTGGCACTCGATGGCCTGTCGCTGCTGATGATCATGCTCACCGGCCTGCTCGGCGTGCTCTCGGTGCTCTGCTCCTGGAAGGAAATCCAGCGCCACGTCGGCTTCTTCCACCTCAACCTGATGTGGATTCTCGGCGGCGTGGTCGGGGTGTTCCTCGCACTGGATCTGTTCCTGTTCTTCTTCTTCTGGGAAATGATGCTGGTGCCGATGTACTTCCTCATCGCGCTCTGGGGTCACAGCTCGGAAGGCAAGCGCTCGCGGATCAACGCGGCGACCAAGTTCTTCATCTACACCCAGGCCAGCGGCCTGATCATGCTGGTGGCCATTCTCGGCTTGGTGCTGGCCAACTTCTACAACACCGGAGTGCTGACCTTCGACTACGAGCTGCTGCTCCAGGCCGACCTGGCGCCGGGCGTCGAGTACCTGCTGATGCTGGGCTTCTTCATCGCCTTCGCGGTGAAATTCCCCATCGTGCCGCTGCATTCCTGGCTTCCCGATGCCCACGCCCAGGCGCCTACCGCCGGCTCTGTCGACCTGGCGGGGATTCTGCTGAAGACCGCCGCCTACGGCATGATCCGCTTCGCTCTGCCGCTGTTTCCCGAAGCCTCGATGGACTTCGCGCCCATCGCCATGGGCCTCGGCCTGCTCGGCATCTTCTACGGTGCAGTGCTGTCGTTCGCGCAGACCGATATCAAGCGTCTGATCGCCTATTCCAGCGTCTCGCACATGGGCTTCGTGCTGATCGGCATCTATTCGGGCAGCGAGCTCGCCCTGCAAGGCGCGGTGGTGCTGATGATCGCTCACGGTCTCTCGGCTGCAGCGTTGTTCATCCTCAGCGGCCAGCTCTATGAACGCCTGCACACGCGTGACATGCGCGAAATGGGCGGCCTATGGTCGCGCCTGCCATGGCTGCCGCCGCTGAGTCTGTTCTTCGCCGCCGCCTCGCTGGGCCTGCCCGGCACCGGCAACTTCATCGGTGAGTTCGTGGTGCTGTTCGGCGCCTTCGCCAATTCGCCATGGGTCGTGGTGATCGCCACCTTCGGTCTGGTGCTGTCGTCCATTTACTCGCTGGCGATGATCCACCGCGCCTATTTTGGCCCGACCAAGGCCGAAGGGCTACTACGCGGCCTGGACGCACGCGAGATAGGAATGGTGCTGTTGCTGGCCGTACTGCTGGTGCTGCTCGGCGTCTATCCGCAGCCGGTGTTCGACACCTCGCTCGCCACCATGAACGGTGTGCAGCAATGGATCGATACCGCTTTCACCCCAACAGTTTCGGCCCGGTAGTCTCGCCATGGAATTCACACAGCAACACTTCATCGCCCTGCTGCCTTTGCTGATCACTGGCGCCACCGCTATCGCGGTGATGCTGGCCATCGCCTGGCGACGCAATCACGGGCTCAGTTTCATCGTCACCTCGATAGGCCTGACGCTCGCCCTGTTATCCATTGTGCCTGCACTGCGGGTCGCCCCATTGGATGTGACGCCACTGCTGCGGCTGGACGCCTTCGCCTACTTCTACAGCGCCGTGGTACTGGTCGCGACACTGGCCTGCGTGACCCTGGCCCACGCCTACCTGGGCGAGAAAGCCGGCTCCGAGGGTTTTCCGGGTAATCGAGAAGAGCTCTATCTGTTGATGACCCTGTCGGCAGCAGGCGGGCTGGTGCTGGTCAGCGCGCAGCACCTGGCCGGGTTCTTCATCGGCCTGGAGCTGCTCTCGGTACCGGTTTACGGGCTGGTCGCCTACGCGTTCTTCAACAAGCGCTCGCTGGAAGCCGGCATCAAGTATGTGGTGCTTTCCGCCGCCGCCAGCGCCTTCCTGCTGTTCGGCATGGCGCTGCTCTACGCTGAGTCGGGCAGCCTAAGCTTTGCCGGTATCGGCGCCAGCCTGGCTGCGCAAGGCTCGTCGCCACTGGTGCAGGCCGGCATCGGCATGATGTTGATCGGCCTCGGCTTCAAGCTCTCGCTGGCTCCCTTCCACCTGTGGACGCCGGACGTCTACGAAGGCGCGCCGGCTCCGGTGGCGACCTTCCTGGCCACCGTCAGCAAGGTGGCGGTGTTCGCCGTGCTGCTGCGCCTGTATCAGCTGTCGCCGGCCACAAGCGGTGGCTGGCTGAACGACGCGCTGAGCCTGATCGCCATCGCCTCGATCCTGATCGGCAACCTGCTGGCATTGAACCAGAGCAACCTCAAGCGGCTGCTGGGTTATTCGTCCATCGCCCATTTCGGCTACCTGCTGGTGGCGCTGATCGCCAGCAAGGGGCTCGCGGTGGAAGCCATCGGCGTGTACCTGGTGACCTATGTGCTGACCACCCTAGGCGCCTTCGGCGTGATCACCCTGATGTCGAGCCCCTACAACGGGCGCGATGCCGATGCGCTCTATGAATACCGCGGGCTATTCTGGCGGCGCCCCTACCTCACCGCCGTGCTCACCGTGATGATGCTGTCGCTGGCTGGCATTCCGCTGACGGCAGGCTTCATCGGCAAGTTCTACGTGATCGCCTCCGGTGTCGAATCCCAACTGTGGTGGTTGCTGGGCGCGCTGATCATCGGCAGCGCTGTGGGCCTGTTCTATTACCTGCGGGTGATGGTGACGCTGTACCTGGTCGAACCAGGCATTCGCCGCCACGACGCGCCGATCAATTGGGGGCAGCGCGCGGGCGGCATCATGTTGCTGGCGATTGCCCTGCTTGCGTTCTTCCTCGGAGTTTATCCGCAGCCGTTGCTGGAGCTGGTGCAGCAGGCGGGGTTCGCTGCGCTCTGACACGCTCGATCTAGAAGCAGAACGCCCCAGCTCGGGGCGTTCTGCTTTCTGCGGATCGTAAGCTCTCTCTCTCAACTCCTTTGTGATGTCGATCAGTCCGACAGACGCTCGCGCAACTCATGCATCTGCTAGCTGCCAAGCAGACCGCATCTAGCGATGTGGTTTTCATGTTGCATACAGCGCTGGTTTTTCGTAACCGTTTCTACGCTTCTAGTGGGGCGCACCCAGACGCTTCGCATCACGGAACCGAGCACTTCCGCAAAAAAAAACCGCGACCCAAGGGCCGCGGTTTTGCTTACTGCCGAAGCATCACACCTTCTGCTGCAGCTTTTCCGGTTTGATCAGGAAGCGCGCCAGGGCTGGCAGCAGCCAAATCGCGCCGACCATGTTCCAGAGGAACATGAAGGTGAGCATCAGGCCCATGTCCGCCTGGAACTTGATCGCTGAGAACACCCAGGTGAACACGCCGATCGCCAGGCAGACGCCGGTGAAGATCACCGCCTTGCCAGTGGATTTCAAGGTCTGATAGTAGGCTTCCTGCAACGTCATGCCTTGACGCAAATACGTCTCCAGCCGGCTATAGATGTAGATGCCGTAATCCACACCGATACCCACGCCCAAGGCGATCACTGGCAGTGTTGCTACCTTTACGCCAATGCCCATGAAAGCCATCAGCGCATTGCCGAGGATCGAGGTCAGCACCAGCGGCAGAATCACGCAGAGCGTCGCGGCAACGGAGCGGAACGTCAGCAGGCACATGAAGCTCACCGCCGCGTAAACCGCGATCAACATAGTGGTTTCGGAGGCTGCGATGACTTCGTTGGTAGCCGCTTCGATACCGGCGTTACCGGCAGCGAGGACAAACTCCAACCCTTCACGGTTGTTCTCCTCGGCGAACTCACGCGCCGCGGCTACGACGTGCTCCAGCGTTTCAGCCTTGTGGTCGTTGAGGAACACCAGTACCGGCGCCAACGAGCAATCACCGTTATACATGCCCTCGGCACGAGCGATGGAGCTGTTCAGGACGAACTGGTTACGCGACAGGGTTTCCCATTTCAGGCTGCCCTCGTTCATGCCCTTGATGCTCTGCCGCGCGACCGTGACCATCGACACCGCCGACTGCACGCCCTCGGTGTTCTCCATCTTCCACATCAGCTCGTCCATGGCGGCGAGCGTGTCGTAATGGGCACAGCCTTCAGGCGCCGTCTTGACCATTACCACCAGCACGTCGGAGCTGGTCGAGTAGTTGCGGATGACGAAGTCATTGTCCAGGTTGTAGCGCGAATCCGGGTGCAGTTCCGGTGCGCCCTGGTCGAGATCGCCGATCTTCAGGTTCTGGCCGTACCAGAGCCCCCCGCCCACGGCGAGCAAAGCAATGACGATGGAAATCGGCGCGACCACCGGGTTGGCGAAATTCGACAGCAACCGCCAGAACGGGTGGTTGCGCGCCGCTTCCTCACGCGCCTGTTTAACTGAGCGCTGGCTGATACCCATGTAGGAAATCGCAACCGGCAGCAGGATCAAGTTGGTCAGGATGATCACCGCCACGCCCAGCGAAGCGCCAATCGCCAACTCGCGAATCACACCGATATCGATCAGCAGCAGCGTCACGAAACCAACGGCATCAGACGCCAGTGCCACCATGCCGGGGATGAACAACTGACGGAACGCCATGCGTGCAGCCGCCAGCGGATCATCGGTTTCGCCCGAAGCCATGGCGATGCCGTTGATCTTCTGAACACCGTGGGAAATACCGATGGCGAACACCAGGAACGGCACCAGCATCGAATAGGGATCGAGCCCGAAGCCCAGCGTGTGCAGCAAGCCGAGCTGCCAGGCCACGGCGATCAGCGTAGTCACCACCACCGCGATGGTGCTCTTGAAGCAGCGGGTGAACCACAGCAGCAGCGCTAGCGTGATGCCGATAGCAACGAAGAAGAACAACGCGACACCGACCAGCCCATCGATCAGATCGCCCACCTTCTTGGCGAAACCGATGATGTGGATGTCCACATTCGGGTTCTGCGCTTCGTACTTGTCGCGAATCTTCTCTTCGAGCTCGTGGGAAAACGCCTGGTAGTCGAGGGTGATCTGCTTGCTACGGTCATCAGGATCCGAGTAGAACTCCATCAGCGGCACGTCGATGATGCTGGACTTGAAGTCGTTGGCCACCAGACGCCCGATCTGACCGGACTTGAGGATGTTGTTGCGCAAATCGTCGAGGCTTTCAGGCGAGCCGTCATAGGTCTGCGGAATGACTTCACCGCCGGCGAAGCCCTGCTCCGTCACCTCGGTCCAGCGAACGCTCGGGCTCCACAGCGACTTCATGTTCGAGCGGTCGACGCCTTGGATATAGAAGACTTCGTCATGGATCTGACGCAGCGTCTCCATGTACTCCTTGGAGAAGATGTCGCCATCCTTCGCCGCCACGGAGATACGCACCGTGTTGCCCAGGTTGGCCAGATCATCACGATGCTGGAGCATGTTCTGAATGTAGGGATGCCCCAGCGGAATCATCTTCTCGAAACTGGTCGAAGGACGGACCTGAGCAGCCTGGTAGAACAGGAATACGCTGATCAACAGGCAGACAAGGATCACTGCCGGTCGATTGTTGAAAATCAGGCGTTCTAGAAAGGACGCCGGCTTCTGCTGATGCTTGGTCATGTTGGCTCCGGCTTATTGTTGTTGTGCGGGCAAGTTGGCGCCGGTCGGCGAAACGACCCTGACGCCGCTCTGCCCGACGAGGACCAGATTGCCGTCCGGGTTGGAGACGACGCCTGACAGTGAGCGTCGATCCGGGCGACTGAACAGCTTGAAGCTCCGTCCTTGATCCTCGCTACTAAGCACGGTGCCGCCGTGGCCGACCACGACGATACGACCATCCGGCAGCAGATTGCCGTCCGCTAGCCCCGACTCAAGGGCATCGCTTCCGTCGAGCAGATCGATCGCTTGCCAGCTATCACCGAAGTCGGCGGAACGGAACAGATGACCGCGCAGACCAAACGCCACGACCACTCCGGGTTCGCCGCCGCTCACGACGCCGAACAAGGATCCCTGATAGGGCGACTCGACGCGCTCCCAGGTCTCACCCATGTCGCTGGAACGGAACATTCCGCCCATTTCGCCAACGACGAACAGACCCGCGTCCTGAATGTGGGTGATGGCGTTCAAGTGGGCGCCGTCCTCGTTGTCGAGGCGATCAGCAACATCTTCCCAATTCTGGCCGCCGTCAGTGGTTTCCAGCAGCACGCCATAAGCACCCGTGGCGAAGCCGTGCTCCGAATTTTCGAACCAGACGTCAAGTAAAGGCACTTCGCCTTCGCGATTTTCGTATTGCTGCGTCCAGGTTTCACCGCCATCGCTGGTCGCCAGGATCAACGCGTCGTGGCCGACCGCCCAGCCATGTTTGTCATCGACGAAATAAACAGCCGTGAGCATCTGACGGGTCGGAACCTTGGCCTGAGACCACGTAGCGCCGGCGTCATCGGAAAAGAGGATATGCCCGCGATCACCAGCCGCGACCAAGCGCTTACCCGCATAAGTAATATCGAGCAGGAGAGCCGATGCGGCCTTCTCCGATTCGATCGCATAGCGGGTCGCTGACTCAGCGCTTTGCGCATGAGCGGGAGCGGTGGCGAGAAACAGGATGGATAGAACACTGCAGAGCGAGAGCGTTCTTGCAAGCGGCGAATACTTGAAATTCGACTTGCGGGATGTTTTTTCCGCACGGCCGAACCGGGTGCGCCACATGACGGGCTCACTCATACATACCCCCTTTATTCTTATTAAGGTAAGACCTGCGTTAAGTACCAGGCGGAGCCATGCTATAGGGCTTTCGAAAGCGGCGGCAATTGCCTGGACGTTATGTTTTGTTAAGCCAGGCTGATTGATGTTGCTTGATTAGCAGGCTTTATGGCACGGCATCTCACCGCCGCTTTACATTCCGTTTCACGAAAACGATCCGATCTCCGATGAGTACCCCCCAAAGAACGAATCCCGTGACATCGCACGGGATTCGGGGTGGTTCATATCACCTTGCAGGCGCTGCAGCGTGTCAGGCGAGGCTCTTGCTGACCACCTCGTAGACATCGCTGGACAGCTCGCCCGAGGCCAGAATCCGTTCCAGCTCGCCCTTCATCAGGCCCTGCCGACCGGCGTCGTACTTGCGCCAGCGGGTCAGCGGCGCCAGCAGACGCGAGGCGATCTGCGGATTGAGCCCGTTCAATACGATGATCTGATCGGCCAGGAACCGATAACCGGCACCATCGGCGCGATGGAAGTTGACCAGGTTCTGGTTGGCAAAGGCGCCGATCAAGGCGCGGACCTTGTTCGGGTTCTTCAGCGTGAACGCCGGATGCTGCATCAAGTGCTGAACACGTTCCAGCCCGCCCGGCTGGGTGTTGCCGGCCTGCACGCTGAACCACTGATCCATCACCAGCGGGTTGTCCTTGAAGTTTTCGGCAAAGGCTTCAAGTGCCTTGTCGCGCTCAGACTCGAAACCCGAGTTGACCAGCACGGCCAGCGCAGTCAGGCGCTCGGTCATGTTGTCGACCTCCTCGAACTGCTCGACGCAGGCGGCCACCACTTCGGGCTTGCCGCTGAGCATCAGATACGACAAGGCGATGTTCTGTAGAGCACGACGGGCAAAGTGGCTGGCTTCGGCAATATAAGGCGTCTGCCGGGACAGCTCGCGGTTGGCCTGGTAGCGCTTCCAGAACAGGTCGAACAACGCTGTAGCGATACCTTGGCGAGCAAAGTCGCGCGCCGCGTGAATGGCATCGACATCCGCCACCTCGCTGATCTCGGTGAGGTAGGCCTCGCTCGGCAGCGACAGCATTTCGGCGACCATCGCTGGATCGAGACTTTCGTCCTCCAGCAGGCTGCGCAACGCCTCGACCAGACGCTGATCCAGCTGCAGCGCTTCGCCGCGCTGATGCTGTCCGATCATCTCCTGCAACACCTGAACCGACAGTTGCTGACCGGCCTCCCAGCGGTTGAAACCGTCGGAATCGTGCTGCATCAGGAACATCAGCTGATCGCGGCTGTACGGAAATTCAAGCTTCACCGGCGCGGAGAAACCGCGCAGCAACGAGGGCAACGGCTGCTCGGGAACGTCGACGAAGGTGAACGTCTGTTCGGCCTGATCGACTGCCAGCACGCGAGTGGTCCCGACGGCGGCATCCTCGCCTTGCAGGCGCAGCGCAATCTCGTTGCCCTGGCCGTCCAGCAGGCCCAGCGAAACAGGGATCACGAATGCCAGCTTCTCGCTCTGGCCCGGCGTCGGCGGGCAGCTTTGGCGGAAGGTCAGGCTATAGGTCTTCGCGGCAGCATCGTATTGCTCGCTGACGGCGAGGCGCGGCGTGCCGGCCTGGCTGTACCAGCGCTTGAACTGGGTCAGGTCGGCACCGTTGGCGTCTTCCATGGCCTTGACGAAATCATCGACGGTCACGGCCTGGCCGTCATGGCGCTCGAAGTAGAGATCGCTGCCCTTGCGGAAGCCCTCCTCGCCCAGCAGCGTCTGGATCATGCGCACCACCTCGGCACCCTTCTCGTACACGGTCAGGGTGTAGAAGTTGGAGATCTCGATGAATGACTCGGGGCGAACCGAGTGGGCCATCGGCCCGGCATCTTCAGCGAACTGATGGGTACGCAGGTAGGACACGTCCTCGACGCGCTTGACTGTTTCCGAATTCATGTCGGAGGAGAACTGCGCATCGCGAAAGACAGTGAAACCTTCCTTGAGCGACAGCTGGAACCAGTCGCGGCAGGTCACACGGTTGCCGGTCCAATTATGAAAGTATTCGTGGGCAACGATCGCCTCGACCCGCTGATGTGCGGCGTCGGTGGCGGTTTCCGCTCGAGCCAGCACGGCGCTGGAGTTGAAGATGTTTAGGCCCTTGTTCTCCATCGCACCCATGTTGAAGTCGTTGACCGCGACGATCATGAAGATGTCCAGATCGTACTCGCGACCGTAGGCCTCTTCATCCCACTTCATCGATTTCTTCAGGCTGTCCATGGCGTGCTGGCATTTGTCGATATTCTCCGGCTCGACGTAAATACGCAGCGCTACCTCGCGGCCGCTCATGGTGGTGAAGCTGTCCTCAACGCACCACAGATCACCGGCCACCAGTGCGAACAAATAAGCCGGCTTCTTGAACGGATCTTCCCAGGTCGCCCAGTGGCGGCCGTCGTCCTCTTCGCCGCTGGCGATCGGGTTGCCGTTGGACAGCAGGATTGGATAGGCATGCTTCTCGGCGCTGACCGTGGTGGTGAACTTGCTCATCACATCCGGGCGATCAAGGTAATAGGTGATCTTGCGGAAGCCCTCGGCCTCGCATTGGGTGCAGAACATGCTGCCGGATTTGTAGAGGCCTTCCAGCGCGGTGTTGCTCTCCGGATGGATGACCACGGTGCTGTCGAGCGTGAAGCTGGCAGCGTCGGGCTGCAGGGTCAGGCTTTCCTCGGCGATCTCGTAATCACCGAGGCCGAGCTGGCGGTCGTTCAGCGACAGGGACATCAGTTCGAGATCCTGGCCGTGCAACTGCAACGGCGGCAGGCCGGCGCCCGCTTCAGGATTGCGGCGCATTACCAGTTGCGCATGCACCAGGGTGCGGTCTTCGTACAGTTCGAAGGTCAGGTGTGTTTCATCGATCAGGTACTCGGGCGCCTGATAATCCTTGAGATGAATGACTTTCGGTTGTTCGGTGCGCATCGATAAAAGCCTCTTCGAGGCAGCTACAAGCCGCAAGCTTGAAGCTGCAGGTAAATGTGCCGTGACTGCCTCCGACGCCCGGAATCAAGCCTTCGCGGGTCAAGCTTGAAGTTTACGGCGTGCAGCTTGCGGCTATTTGATAAGCGGTGAACTTGCGGATGTTGATCACGCCGGTGTCCAGGATCAGGTATTGACCCTTGATGCCGCGCAGGGTGCCTTCAACAACGGGCGTCTTTTCCAAGTCTAGACTGACGATCTTGGTCGGGTAGGCATCGACCGGGTAACGGATCTCCAATACCTCGGCGTCCGCCACTGGCTGGATTGCCTGTAACCCATAGCGCTGCTGCAGGCCCCGCAGGCCTTCGGCGCAGGCATCGAATATTTGCTCGCGAATCTCGATCAGGTCGATGGGCTCGGCATCCCCCTTGAGCAGCGCGCGCCAATTGGTGCGATCAGCCACCTGGCTGCGCAACAGGTCTTCGACCATGCCCGACTGCTGGCGAGTAGCGACACGCATGATCGGCAGCGCCTGGCTCGCGCCCTGGTCGAGCCAACGGGTCGGCAACTGCGTGGCGCGAGTGATGCCCACTTTGATACCTGACGAGTTGGCCAGATAGACCACGTGGTCGGTCATGCAGAAGTCCATGCCCCACTGCGGATCGCGGCAAGTGCCGAAATCGTGGTGGCATTTTTCCGGACTCATGATGCAGATGTCGCACTGCGGGAGCTTCTTGAAGCAGGGATAGCAATAGCCCTGGCTGAAACTCTTGTTGGTCTTGCGTCCGCAATGCGTGCAATTGATGGCGCCGAGGTACTCCAGCCGCAGGGTCTTGCCGATCAGCGGATTGACGGGCACCAGTTCGTCGTTCAGACGGAAGGAATATTGCGCTTGGGCACCCAGCTGAATTGACATCTTGCTCAGGGCGCCGCGTCCTAGCTCCAACATCAGTGACGGGTCCCGGAAGCAGGTGCGAACAGACTGGTGTCGATCGGCGCCTTGCTCTTGCTCTTGGAGGCGCATTCATCACCGCCCATATAACCGGTGCGCTCTTCTTCCGGCAGGTTCTGGATTTCCCAGGCGATCATCGCGCCGAGGCAGGTTTCCTTCTGCTCGGGCGTCAGCTTGCGACCGTCGCTCCACTTGCCCAGCTCGACGGCAGTTTTCAGGTTTTCGTAGATTTCGGGGGTGATGTTTTCGATGGCTTCGATAAAGGACGACATGGCCGGCTCCCGGGGAAACAAGCGCGCATTCTACCGAGCGCCGCTGCTTTAGGGAAAAACGATCAGCCTTTCAGTTGCCTTGGCCCGCGGCCCTGCGGCGCGCCAGCAGCCCACCAAGGATACCGGTCAGGCACCCAGCGACCAGCCCGCCGACGTGGGCCGCGTTAGCGATCGCCAATGCACCGAAGCTCACCACTTCGATCACCCCGGTCAGGCATACCACCAGCCAGATCAGCATCAGCACCACCACACCGGGCGGCAGTCGGTAGGCTTCGTCCGGCGACAGCTTCTGGAACAGCCAGCAGTGGCCGAGCAGCCCGTACAAGACGCCGGACAACCCGCCAAAGATGCTCGGCCCGCCGAACAGGTATTGCGCCAGGTTGGACACGACGCCGAACAGCAGCGTGAACCCGAACAGCATCAGCGCGCCCTGGCGATATTCGATGCGCCGCCCCAGCTCCCAGTACCACATGGAATTCATCGCCAGATGCAGGAAGCCGAAGTGCACGAAGATCGGCGTCACCAGCCGCCACCACTGCCCTTCTGCGAGGGTCTGTTCGAGCGTCGCGAAATAGGCGTATTCGCCGTCGATGCGGAAATCGCTGAAGCTGAACCAGCGAATGGTCTCGAAATTTTCGCCGAGCATGGTGATCGCCGCCGCGATCAGCGTCAGCAGCAACACCGCGGCGGTCAGCGGACTGCGGCGCAGGCTGGCGACGAATCCCCCACCGCGGCGTGGCGGTTGCTCGGCGACGACCGCGCCGTCGCCTTGCGGGTAACGCTGATAGAGTTCACGAACTTGCTCGGCGGTTTCCGCCGGCACGCGCAGTACCTGCTCACCCGACTCTTCGGAGACGCGACAAGGCACCTGCAGGCGCCGCAACAGCGCGACGAAACCACTCAAGTCTTCGGATAACGGCAGGCGCAACGCCTCGACAACCACCATCTAGCGCTCCACATTCACCCAGACGAATTTCGCCGGGTCGAGTCGGGTTTCCTGGTCGAGCCGGTAGGCGACCAGCTTGCCGTATTTCACCGCACTGTAATCCAGGCAAGCCAGGTTATGGCGTATGGGCGCGGGCTCGCCGCTACGCCAGTAATGCCCGACGAACAGCAGCGGATCGTCGGGCCCGTACAGGAACAAGCGGCTCTTCTGGCTTTCGCTAAGCGGCAGGCACGCCGCCTTTTCCGGCAGACCGTCGGGCTGGAACACGATATCGCCGTAGGTCCTGGGGTTCTCTTCCCAGAACTTGGTGCGGAAGAAGCTGCGAGTGAATCCCTCGGCGCTGGTCAGCGTCAGGCCCTGGGGCAGCGGCATGTCGGTGCCCCGCAGTAGACGGTCCAGTGCCTTGGCCGCGAATCCGTCACTGAACGCGGCATCGCGCAAGAATTCTGGATCGACACAGCCGTGGCTCAAACGCTGGCGAAGCTGATCGATGACGGCGTTATCCCAGCAGGCGTGAACCACGCGGAAACGCTCGCTCTGAAGAAATAACGGCAGCTCCATGAACCACTCGCGAAACGCCCGCCATTCATCCGGATAGTGTTCGAACTGCTGGAAGGTCTCCTGCAGCAGCGTCTCGTAGCGCGGGGTATGTTCGCGAACGAAGGTCTTGCCGCTTTCCGGCGGTGCCGGGGTGTACCAGCCCAGTGCGTTGAATTCGTGGTTGCCCATGATGCAGTAGGCCTGTTCCGCCTCGACCATCGCATGCACCAAATGCAACGCCTCACGAATGCGTGGGCCGCGGTCGATGATGTCGCCGAGAAAGATCACTTGTCGGCGCGGATGCCGCCACACATCGCCATGCCGGCGATAGCCGAGCTGATCAAGCAGCCGCTCCAGGGTACGAGCGCAACCATGTACGTCCCCGATGAGGTCGTAGCTGCGCTCCGGATCGACGATCACTATTCCCCTCCACCGAGGCGGCTGCCCCAGCCAAGCTTGGTGCGGCAGACCTCGTAATAATTGTGGTCCAGCGGATGGATCAGGTGCAGCTTCTGCGGCTTCTTGCGCACCGTGACGGTATCGCCCGGCGCGCAAGTGAAATGGTTCTGGCCGTCACAGGAGACCTGCGGATAGATCTGCATGTTCGGCGATACCACGATCTTCAGCTCGCTGTTGCCATCCACCACGATCGGCCGGCTAGACAGGGTATGTGGATACATTGGCACGACGACGATTGCATCCAGCCGAGGGTGCATGATCGGCCCACCAGCAGACAGCGAGTAGGCCGTGGAGCCGGTGGGCGTGGCGATGATCAGGCCATCGGCCTTCTGGCTGCAGACGAACTGGCCGTCGATGTACAGCTCGAACTCGATCATTCGGGTCGACTTGCCTGGATGCAGCACCACGTCGTTGAGCGCGTCGCCTTCTCCGATGGACTCCTCGAAGCGCCTGACCTGAGCTTCGAGCAGGAAGCGATTTTCCAGGGTGTATTGCCCACGCAGCACTTCAGCAACCTTCTCTTCCAGCTCGTCGGGGCGAATATCGGTGAGGAAGCCAAGGCTGCCACGGTTGATTCCAAGCACCGGGACACGATGCTTGGCCAGCGCTCGCGCCGCGCCAAGCAAGCTGCCGTCACCGCCGACGACAATCACCAGATCACAAGAGTCGCCCAGCCGTTGCCGCGACGAGGTCTGCATGCCATGCCCCGGCAACACCTCGGCGATGTTTTCTTCGAGAATGACGTGCAGGTGGCGCTCCACGAGGAATTTCTTCAGTCGGCGAATGGTGTCCAGCACCTGGGAACTGCCCAGGCGGCCGATGATGCCGATGTTGCGGAACTGGTCCATTGAAGCTCCCTGATAGCGTGGCGGGTAACAGGCCGGCACGCATCGAGCGGTAGCGGGCCGGGCAGAGCCTAACAGGCTCTAGATTGGTGTCGCGCGGGCGCGTTTGAGTTCAACACCGCGTTAGCGGACCCCGTTGCGGTGCGGCGCGAGGATTATGGGCGAAAGGCCAGAGGCGCAGCAAACCATCCCGGCTATGCTTGCTGCATGACCCTCCCTTGTCTTGACGAAGTAATGTCTAACTTGCGGCACCCACAGGTGCGGGATCTCGCCTGGGTAGTGCTCTCGCCGCCGCTTTTGATCGATGCCCCATCACCCCAGCGCCACCCGCTTTCGGCCAGTCGCTGGAGCAATGACCCCGCTGCGCTGAGCGACTGGTTGCTATTGCTCGACAGACAGCCGGCGGTACTCCAAGCGTGGCTGGCACAGCACAGCATTCGCCGGCTGGGCCTGTATTACGAACGCCTCTGGCAATTCGCACTGGCTCAGGCGCCGGATGTCGAACTGCTGGTGGCGAATCTGCCGATCCGCCAGGGCGGCCAGACGTTGGGCGAGCTGGATCTGATCCTGCGCGATGCAGAAGGCGTGCATCACCTTGAACTCGCGGTGAAATTCTACCTGGGCCTGCAGTCCGGCGATCGCCGCCGACACGACCACTGGCTGGGTCCCGGCAGCCATGATCGGTTGGATATCAAGTTGCAGCGCCTCTGCGAGCACCAGCTGCGACTCTCGTCCAGCCAACAGGCACAGGCACTGCTGACCGAGCTGACTTGCCGCCAGATCAAAAGCGCCTTGTGGCTCGGTGGCTACCTGTTCCAACCCTGGCAGGACGGGTGTGAACCGCCCGCTGGAGCCAACCCGATGCATCTCGGCGGGTCATGGTTGCGGCTGCGCGACTGGCTGCATTCGGCTGTCACCGATAGCGATGCGCACTGGCAACCGCTGCCCCGTCAAACCTGGCTGGCCCCGGCGCAATTGGAAGACAGCCAACTCTGGCAAGCCGAAGACGTTCAGCAATGGATTGTCGATGCCAATCGCAGCCAGGCACGCCTGCTGGCTCGAATGGAGCCCGACGCAGATGGGCACTGGGTCGAGCGCGAACGCCTTTTCGTGGTATCCGATAGCTGGCCTGGGTGATGCACTCTTCATCAAATCGTCACCCACATGCGACACACTGCAGCGCCCATCAGACTGCCCCTCAGTAACAGAACGGCCTATCGATGTCCTCAGTTCAACCCGATTCAATCCCTCTGCAGCATTCAAGCGCCTGGACCATCTTTCTGGTGTTTCTGCGTCTGGGGCTGACCTCTTTTGGTGGTCCGGTGGCTCATCTCGGCTATTTCCGCGAAGAGTTCGTCAACCGCCGCCGCTGGCTGGATGAGGCGGGATATGCCGATCTGGTAGCGCTCTGCCAATTCCTGCCAGGGCCGGCGAGCAGCCAGGTCGGCATTGCCATCGGTTTGCTACGCGGTGGTTATCGCGGCTCGCTGGCCGCCTGGGCCGGGTTCACCTTGCCGTCGGCGATCGCGCTGATGCTCTTCGCGTTCGGCATCAGCAGTTGGGGCGAAGCCGTTCCGGATGGGCTTCTGCATGGCCTGAAGATCGTTGCGGTTGCTGTGGTGGCCCAGGCGGTTTGGGGCATGGCCTGCAACCTGTGCACCGATCGAACGCGTATCACCATCGCGCTGCTCGCCGCGTGCGCGGTATTGGCTCTGCATAATGCCTGGGCGCAGCTTGGCGTTATCGTGCTGGCAGGTCTGGCCGGGCTGATGCTGTTTCGCCCTACATCGAAGGGTTCTCTCGCACCTCATCAGGGCCGTCAGGGTCGCTCGGTTGCCGGCCTCTTCCTGTTGTCGTTCTTCGCGCTGCTGATGGCCTTACCCCCGCTGGCCGCCGCTTCCAGCAGTCAGTTGTTGGCATTGTTCGACACCTTCTACCGCGCCGGCGCGCTGGTCTTCGGTGGGGGGCACGTGGTGCTTCCGTTGTTGCAGGCCGAAGTCGTACCCAATGGCTGGGTCAGCAACGACATATTCCTTGCCGGCTACGGCGCCGCCCAGGCGGTGCCGGGGCCGCTGTTCACTTTTTCGGCATTTCTCGGCGGGTCCATCGGTACTGGCAGCGCCGGCCTGATAAACGCAGCCGTATGCCTTGTGGCGATATTCACCCCTTCATTTCTGCTGGTGTTCGGCGTCATGCCGTTCTGGGACAGGCTACGCGCCAACCTTCGTGTACAGGCAGCGCTGGGTGGAGTGAACGCCGCGGTGGTCGGCCTGCTACTGGCGGCGCTTTATGATCCGGTCTGGACCAGCGCCATATTCAGCGCCGTCGACTTCGCTCTGGCGCTGGTCGCGCTGGTCGCCTTGATGGTCTGGAAGCTACCGCCCTGGCTGGTCGTGCTGGTGGGCGGCCTTGCAGGCTGGGCTATCGCCACAGTGTCTTGATCGTTCGCCAGTGATTTCAGCTTAGCCGCTGCGTTCAGTGCGACCGCCGGAACGAGCTAGATAGCCGCTGCCCTGCTCACAGATCAAGGTCGCGTGTTGCTCGGCGGACAGCCCATCGAGGCCGTCAGACAGCGGATAAGCGGTGAAACCCAGTTGGGTCAGCAGAAAGACCGCGCTGGCGCTGCGCTTGCCGCTTTCGCAGTAGCACAGATAGATCCGATCCTGAGCCAGCAGGCGTGTCTTGAGACGCAACAGATGCAGCGGCATATGCAGTGCCTGCAGCGCATGGCCGCGCTGGTATTCCTCCAGCAGCCGGACATCCAGCCATTGAGCACCCTTCGCGATCAGTTCGTTCGCCTCGGCAAGGTCAAGCTCGGCTACCACCGGCGCCCTCAACAGGGCGATGAAATCCCGCCGCGCCAGGCGCAGCACCTGAGCATTCTCGAGCAGCGTCACGGTGGCGTTGCGAGGGCATTCGGTGAGCAAAGCTTCTTCGCCGAAGCAGGCGCCGACATCCAGTTCCGCCACGACCTGCTCTACACCGCCAATGCCGGATATGACCTCGGCTCGACCGCTCTTGAGGAAGTAACAGCAGTCGCCGGCATCACCTTCACGCAGCAGTACGTAACCGGCAGGTAGCTTGATCGACTCGAGCCTGCCAAGCATCTTTCGCACGTTTTCCGGCGGCACCTTGGCGAACAGCGGATTGTCCAGCAGCGCTTCGAGCCAGTCAGTCAGTTCGCCAGCCGTGGACAGCTCCAGGAGCAGATCGGCATGGGTCTGATGCCAAGACAGCAAACGATCCAGCTGGGCGCCATCGACCGTCAATACACTGCAATCTTCCAGCGCCCGCACCTGGCTCAGCCGGGGTCCGGGGCCGAATGCGTGGCAGCTTTCCGGCGAGCCAGCGGCCATCCGCCATTGCTTGCCGTCCGGCCCATGCATGGACAAGGCGCCGGTGAGCAGGAAGTAGCAGGAACCGGCGCCTGTCTCGTCATCGAACAACAGCTCATCGGCGAGCAGCAGTCGCGGAATCAACTGCGCGCGAAGCGTCTGAAGTCGACGAGGCGAGAGCGCGTTGAGCGGAATCAGACTACCTAACTGATCGGGACGCAGCGGCTTGTTCATCCATGGTTCCAGAAGACGGGAAAGTCAGCGCAGCAGCTCGTCCAACTGCGCCTGCGCAGCTCGCCGGCCCTGCAAGCCACCGGTATGCACGAAGATGAGCCGCGTGCCGGGCGTAAAATAGCCGCGCTCAATATAAAGGCGCAATGCCATCATCGCCTTAGCCGTATAGACCGGTTCCAACGGCAACCCGGTGGCACGCTCGGTTTCCACCATGAAGCGCGCAAGCGCCTCGTCGAACCGACCGAAACCGCCGCGACTCGCATCGATCAGCTGATAGTTTGAGCTGGAGACTTCAGCCTCGCCGAGCAGCCTGCCGACTTCTTGCGCAACACCATGAGACGGCGGCCCTGCCAGCGCACCGTAGACGCGGCGCTCGTTCTGATCGGCTTCGCCGATCACCAGCCCTGCCAGGGTCGTACCGGTTCCAACGGCCAGCCACCAGCCGTCGTGATCGTCCCAGCCAATCGCGGCCAGTTGCTCCTGTACACGTGTCACCAGCGGCGCGCAACCCCGCGCGCCAGCGAGGCCGCCACCGCCTTCCGGCACGCAGTAAAAGCCGGGATAACGTTCGCACCAGGCATCGAAGAATCCCGGCTGGTGCCGCTCACGGTAGCCGCCGTAGCCCAGCCAATGCAGTTGCATACCGAAACTCTGCAGATCGTCGATGGTCGCCGTCCGCTGTGGTTGCCCGCGCAGCAGGCCGACACTGGCCAACCCGCTGCGTTTGGCAGCCGCCGCCAGCGCATGTAGATGATTCGAATGGGAGCCACCAAGGCTGATGAGTCCTGGTGCACCGGTCGCCTGCGCGGCCTGCAAATGGTGAGCGAGCTTGAACCACTTGTTTCCAGACAGCTCGGGATCGACCAGATCCAGGCGCAACACGGCAACCTGCACCTGCGCTTGTCGCAGCCAAGGCAAGACGATGAGCTGCAATGGCGCGGGCCGTAACTCTGGAAATGATGATGGGAATGCCGGCAAATCGTCAGCTACCCGTGCGCAGCCGGTCCTGAGCTCTATGTCTGGCACAGCAGTTGGACTCGCCAATGAAAAAACGGCTAGGGGCTTCCACTTTGTCCAGCGGCATATTGCAGCGCTCTCCACTGGACAAGGTAGCGACGCAGGTCGGCTGTTGATAATGCTGTACCCACTGGCCGTACTGCTCTTCGGAAACGGCACATTTGGCTGCGGCATAGGCGAGAGGGTTTTGCTGATAGCGCGCCATGTCATGCAGCGGAATGGTCAGGTGGCCCGCACCGGGGTGATAAGCCATGAACGTCACGCCGATTCCTGAAAGACGCTTGAGCACTTGCTCACCGCTTTGCTCGATGAGTGCATCACGCTGCTTTTGGAGTTGCTCGATCTCCTGCTGCAGCTGGGAGTCCAGTTCGTTGCGGTAGGCCAGCTCCACATCACGGATGGACACTTGCTCTTTGTATTCGGCGACCGCTGCTGCGATCTGCCGCCTCAACTCCTCATTGAACTGCGCCTGCGAGGCTTGCGCTTCGGCGCGGCTGTTGTGCTCCAGCGCACGCAGCTGCTGGCTCATTTCTTCACGGTTTTTTTGGAAACCCTCCGCCTGCTCGGCGAGCTGCGAGCGAAGCTGTTCGACGAGCTGCTCCTTGTCCAAGAGCTCCTGGCGTAACTGGGCAGCCTCTTCCAGTAGCCTGGCCTGCTGCTGTGCAGCCAAATCGCGTAGTCGGGTGATATCGGCCTCGCGCTGCTGCTCGAGATTGGCGATGCGCAGACGCTGCTGCTTGATCAGCTGCGCCGCCTTAACGCGCTGCTCCTGCTCGCGCTTTTCGGCTCGCTCGGTGGCCGCTTGCTTGGCAGAATCAGCCGCATACCAGGCGTCCTCGGCGACCATCTGTAGGCGTTCGGCCGGTACCACCTGAGGTATTTCTTCTTCGACCAGCAGGCCGAGCTGGTTGCGCCTGATTCGGTCACGCAGCATGACGAGGTGATTCCGGCTCTGGGTCAGTTCCGGGTCCCAGAGATGCATCTGATACCAGGACACCGGACATTGGCTGCGGCATGCCAGGCGAATGGGGCCCGCGCCTAGGTCAGGCCCACGTCCGGTGCGCTCGGCCAGATTGCGCAGTGGAATGTTCCAGCCGCTGTCCGCCGAGCCGTCTTCGTTGAAATCCAGGTAAAAGAACACCGCCGCACGGATCTGCAACCGGGTATTGATCAAGACGTAGGCGACACGCATCTGCTGATCGGCGAACTCCGGCATGCTCACCACGCCATCGAGCATGGCCTCGAATTCCGGGTAGAGCATTTCCTTACAGACGCCGCCATCATTGAAGAACAGTACGGCTTCGACCGTCTGCGGTTTGATCTGCATGCTCGCACCCTCAATGGCTTGATCAGCTAGCGAATGTTTCCATGAGGCGGTCGCATAACGCCGCTTCTCTATTGTCGGGCGCAAGTGTAGGAGAAAAATCGAAACGGGCGATGTGATTGGGTTGGCAGCGAGTCCGGTGCCCACAACTCCTGAGTTGCGCAGGAGAAAAACTGTGACTGAGTTGGAGAAGCCGGTCAGGACTTCATCGCCGCAAGCTGAGGCGCCAGACGCCGGCCCATTTCTTCACCAAGGGCCGCCAGGCCGCTCATTGGGCGCACCATGACTTCGAAATCAGTGATCAGGCCGGACCCGTCGAAGCGAATCATGTCGATGCCCTTGAGCTGTCGATCGCCGACACGCGCGCTGAATTCCAGCACGACGCTCAAGCCGTCCGCACTGGCCAACTCGCGGTGATAAGCGAAATCCTCGAAGACCTTCACTACGGTATTGAGGATCAGACTGACCGCTGCCGCACTCTCATAGGGCTTGTAGGCCATCGGCGAGCGAAACACGGCGTGCGAATGTAGCAACTCTGGCAGGCGGCTGAGATCGGCGGCTTCGATCATCTGATGCCAGCGCTGCAGCGTAGCGGCAGCGGCCGGTTGCAACGAAAGTGCGGTGTGCATACGAGGCTCCTATGAATAAAGCGGCCCCGCTCGAAGCGGGGTCGGGTAACTCAGATTTCCGCAGCGAGGCGCGAGCCCTGGTTGATCGCGCGTTTGGCATCCAGCTCGGCGGCGACGTCAGCTCCGCCGATGAGATGCACCTTGGCGCCCGCCGCCTCGAGCTCGGCCTGCAGCTCACGCAGTGGATCCTGCCCGGCGCACACGATCACAGTATCCACCGGCAGGATTTGCAGTTCGCCTCCGGCGACGCTGATATGCAGGCCCTGGTCGTCGACCTTGAGATATTCCACAGAACTGATCATCTGCACCTGCTTGTTCTTCAAGCCGGTGCGATGAATCCAACCGGTGGTCTTGCCCAGCCCATTTCCGACCTTGGATTTCTTGCGCTGCAGCAAATAGACCTGACGCGCCGGTGCGTGCGGTACCGGCTGGATGCCGGCGACGCCGCCGCGCGCTTCGAGCCCAAGGTCGATCCCCCACTCTTTCCAGAACGCCTCGCGATCCAGGCTGGTCGACTGCCCCTGATGGGTGATGAACTCCGAAACGTCAAAGCCAATACCGCCAGCGCCGATGACGGCAACGCGCTGCCCCACCGGCTTGCGCTGCAGGATCGCATCGAGGTAACCGATCACCATCGGATGCTCGATGCCCGGAATCTCTGGCGTACGTGGCGCGATGCCGGTGGCGAGGATGATCTCGTCGTAACCGCCGGCCAGCAGATCGGCCGCACCGATGCGGGTATTCAGGCGGACGTCGACACCGGTGCTTTTCAGTTTGCTGTCGAAATAACGCAGGGTTTCGTAGAACTCTTCCTTGCCCGGGACGCGTTTGGCCACGTTGAACTGGCCGCCGATTTCGCTACCCGAATCGAACAGGGCTACCTGATGGCCACGCTCGGCGGCGACGGTGGCCGCCGCCAGACCGGCCGGACCCGCGCCGACCACGGCGATCTTGTTCACCGCTGCGGTGGGAATGTAGTTCAACTCGGTCTCGTAGCAGGCCCGCGGGTTGACCAGACAGGTGGTCAATTTGCCGCTGAACGTATGGTCGAGACAGGCTTGGTTGCAACCGATACAGGTGTTGATGGTATCGCTGCGATCGGCGGCCGCCTTGTTGACGAAATCCGGATCGGCCAGGAACGGGCGCGCCATCGAAACCATGTCGGCGTCGCCCTCGGCCAGCACCTGTTCAGCAACCTCGGGGGTATTGATGCGGTTGGTGGTCACCAGCGGAATGCTCACCTCGCCGCGCAACTTCGCCGTTACCTTAGTGAACGCTGCACGCGGCACTTTGGTGGCGATGGTGGGAATGCGCGCTTCGTGCCAACCGATGCCGGTGTTGATCAGTGTCGCGCCGGCCCGCTCGATGGCTTTGGCCAACGTCACGACTTCTTCCCAGGCGCTGCCGCCTTCCATCAGATCGAGCATGGACAGGCGATAGATGATGATGAATTCAGGCCCTACCGCCTCCCTCACCCGCCGCACGATTTCCACCGGCAGACGCATGCGGTTTTCGTAACTGCCGCCCCAGCGGTCCGTACGATGGTTGGTATGGGCCACCAAGAACTGATTGATGAAGTAGCCTTCCGAACCCATGATCTCCACGCCATCGTAGCCGGCCTGCTGGGCCAGGCTCGCGCAATTGACGAAGTCACGGATTTGCTTTTCGATTCCCTCTTCGTCCAGCTCGCGCGGCGTGAAGGGGTTGATCGGCGCCTGGATGGCGCTGGGCGCGACCAGCTGCGGACTGTAGGCGTAACGACCGGCATGCAGGATCTGCATGCAGATCTTGCCGCCCGCCTCGTGAACGGCCTGGGTGACGACCTTGTGTTCTTCTGCTTCGGCGGCGGTCGACAGCTTGGCCGCCCCTGCGCGCACCGAACCTTCTTCGTTAGGGCCTACGCCGCCGGTGACGATCAGGCCGACACCACCACGCGCACGTTCAGCAAAAAAGGCTGCCATGCGCTCGAAGCCGTTTGGCATTTCCTCGAGACCGGTGTGCATCGAACCCATCAGCGTACGGTTGCGCAGCGTGGTGAAGCCCAGATCCAACGGGGCAAGCAGGTGCGGGAAAGCGGTCATGGTCGTTCCTCGATCAAGCGGCGCGAGAGTGGTGCGCTGTAGTCAACGGTAAAATCGCCACGCCTCATGGGGTCGTGGTCGCTATGGAGCGAAGATAAACAGGCGCCACGAAGCGCTCAATGATCGAAACTCACAACTGCCTGACCCTGGCGCGCAAAACACTTGGCAATCGTGAACGATATACCTAGTCTTTCCGCATATGCCTTCAGCAGCGCCTTCCATGCGTACCTACAGCAAATTGCTCGGTCTGACCGCCCTCGCCCTTGCCGCACTCATCATCTATCTGGACTGGACCGGTGACCGGCGCAGCGGCCCATTGCTGTCCGATCTGCGCACGCTGCCGATCAATAGCCAGGGCCAACCGGGGTCCGCCGGTAATCTGCTCGGGATCGAAACGCGGCTGATGCCCGCTGATTATCAAAGCAGGGAGCGGTTGCAGCTGAAGTTCACCACCTACCTAGATCAGGCGCGTGACGCCGGCCTGCTGAACCCGCGCACGATCGTCGTGCTGCCGGAGCACGTCGGCACCGGCCTTTTCGCCCTGGGCGAAAAGCCCGAAGTACAACAGGCACGTACGCTACGCGATGCCATGCAGTGGATGGCGTTGAGCAATCCTTGGGACTACGTGCGCGCACTTTTTGCTAACGAGGGCGGCCACCACCGCACCGAGGCCGTGCTGAAGATCAAGGGGCAGCAAATGGCCGATGACTATCAACTCATCTTCGGCAATCTCGCGCGCGACTACGGCGTCACGCTGGTCGCCGGCTCCATAGTGCTGCCCGAGCCGCGCCTTGAGGATGGCAGTCTACGGATCGGCGATGGTCCGTTGCGGCAAGTCAGTCTCAGCTTCGCCGCAGACGGCCAGCCCATTGGTCCGCTGCAATACAAAATGGCCTTAAGCCGCTATGAACGCCGCTACAGCCAGGCACCTGACCTGCCATCGTCTACGCTGCCCACGCCGGCCGGGCGCCTGGCTGTGCTGATCGGCTGCGACGGCTATATCCGCCAGCCACCTGCCGATGCTGAACTGCTCGCCCTCCCCGGCATGCGCGATAATCCGCACGCCAGTTGCGCAACCGCTCCCTTGCCACAAACGTCGCTGCCCCGCATGGAAGTACGCACGTTCGGGCTGCCCTGGAATCTGGTCGGCTCGCCCCGTCGACCCGCACCGCAGCATTACAACGCGCCCGTGCAACTGAACAATCTGTGGCTGCCGGAGCGCTCGTGAATCGCCAACGGGTGCGCCTCGGTGACCTCTCGGTTGGCTTCGTACACAGCCTGAGCAGTGCCCTGCAGGAAAAACAGATCGATCCGCAGCCGCTGCTGGATGCTTACGGTCTGGATCTGGCGCGCCTGTCCGAGCCACACGCGCGGCTGTCCATTCCGCGTTATATGCGCCTCGGCCACGCGGCCATCCAGCTTACCGGCGACCCGAGCCTGGGCCTGGAAATGGGGCGACTGCGCAAGGCCGGTCATCTGGGTCTGGTCGGCATAACCTCCGCCCAGGCGCCAACAGTCCGCGAAGCGGCACGCACCCTTATTCGCTACGAGCCGCTGTACGCATCCAACTACCGTGGCGCGTCGGCCTTTCATGAAGACGCCGAAGGGGCCTGGTTGCGGTTCTACTCGATCAGCCCCTACAACAGCTACAACCAGTTCGTCGTGGATACGGTATTGGCCAGCTGGATCACGCAACTGGCCACGGTCGCCGCGAACGCGATAACGCCCGTCGCGATTCATATCGAGTTCGAACGCCCCGACTATGCCGCGCGTTACGAGCCGATCTTTACGAAACCCGTTGAGTTCGCTGCCGAGCACAATCAGCTCCGGCTGGATAAAGCCACACTGGCGCTGCGCAACCCGGAGCACTGCCCGGGTACTTGGCGCCAGCTACTGGAACTTTGCGAAGCGGAACT
Source organism: Pseudomonas sp. MTM4 (assembly GCF_019355055.1). Lineage (NCBI taxonomy): Bacteria > Pseudomonadati > Pseudomonadota > Gammaproteobacteria > Pseudomonadales > Pseudomonadaceae > Pseudomonas > Pseudomonas sp. MTM4. The sequence goes on along the minus strand of NZ_CP048411.1, from coordinate 120,241 downwards.
GGAACAGCGAACCCGTACACGCAGCCTGCGCGAGCGGGTCACGCAACTTCTGGGGCCGATGCTCAAAGGCGGCGAGCCGGACCTGCAGCAGATTGCCAGCCGACTGCAGCTGCCATCCTGGACGCTGCGTCGAAAGCTGGAAGAAGAAGGCACCAGCTATCGAGCTATTCTCAACGATACGCGCCGCGACCTGGCCATGACCTATATTCGCGACACCGAATTGGCGTTCGGCGAGATCGCCTGGCTTCTGGGCTTTTCCTCGGCGGAGGCGTTTCAGCGCGCATTCAAGCGCTGGAGCGGGCAAACGCCTGGCGAATACCGGCGCCAGCAGCGGCGTGCCGACTGATCAACTAAAGCTCGAAAGCGTCTTCGGCCGGCTCGGGACCATCCTGCTCGGCGGCGTGCCATTCGAGTATTTCGTCCTGGTAGTCATCCATAGGAGCGCTCCTCGTATTGGGTCTCTAATCGACAAATCCGTACCAGCACGCTAACGCGAGTACATGACCAAAACATGAACCGCTGCGCACCGATGTTGGAATATCTGAATAGCCCAAGCTCACCGCCACCACAACGCGCCTAAACGCCGCATAGCACAGCACAGCACCGCACTTCGCGCGACGTTCATGGAGTCGTCAGGCCGGCGGCCGTCATGAACTGACGCAGCAACCAGGCGACTACTCCAAGCACCAATACGCTTGTGGACCAGATCAGCACGAGCCAGGTCATGCGCTTCCATAACGGCTTGGCCTCTGATGCGCTGCTTTCACGCTCCTTTTGCATAGGATCCTTCATGACGCGACCAACTCAGTGATAGCCATCTTCAGCACTGACCTTTCCCCTGAACACGTAGTAACTCCAAGCCGTGTACATCAGGATCAGCGGAATGATCAACAGCGCCCCAACCAGCGTAAAACCCTGGCTCTGCGGCGGCGCGGCAGCTTCCCAAATGCTTACCGACGGCGGAATGATGTTCGGCCAGAGGCTGATGCCCAGGCCGCTGTAGCCAAGGAAGATCAGCGCCAATGTGAACAGGAACGGTGAGTAATGAGCGTAGCGTGCGATCGACCGCAGCAGGCCGTATGTGCACAGCAGTACCAGGATTGGCACCGGCATGAAGAGAAACAGGTTCGGCATGCTGAACCAGCGCTCGGCGATGTCCGGATGCGTCAGCGGTGTCCACAGGCTCACGACGCCGGTCACCGCCAGCAGCGCCCAGACCAGCGGCACACCTATATCGTGCATGCGCCGCTGCAGATCACCGGCGGTTTTCATGATCAACCAGGTGCAACCCAACAAGGCATAAGCGACGATCAAGGCCAGCCCGCAGAACACCGAGAACGGCGTCAACCAATCCAGCGGGCCACCGACATAGGCCCGATCGGCCACCGGAAAGCCGTGGATGAAGGCGCCCAATGCGACGCCTTGGAAGAAGGTCGCGGCGAGCGAGCCACCAATGAAAGCTTTGTCCCAGATATGTTGGCGCGTAGCGCTCGCCTTGAAACGAAACTCGAAGGCGACACCGCGAAAAATCAGCCCCATCAGCATGAAAATGATCGGCAGATACAGAGCGGACAGCACGACTGAGTAAGCCAGCGGGAAAGCGGCGAACAGTCCGGCACCGCCCAGCACCAGCCAGGTCTCGTTGCCATCCCAGATCGGCGCCACGGTGTTCATCGCCACGTCACGTTCGGAACTGTCGGCAAGGAACGGGAAAAGAATTCCGATACCCAGGTCGAAGCCGTCCATTACGACGTACATCATGATCCCGAAAATGATGATCACAGCCCAGATCAGCGAAAGATCGACACCCATATTCAGTTCCTCTCGCCCAGTTGATCGCCGTGCTCATGGGGAATCGCCTCGTCGGCGGCCGAAATCGGCCGCATCGGCGTTCTTTTTTCACCGGGCCCACCTGCGCCCTTCTCGCTGCCTTCGTTGATGACCGGCCCTTTCGCAATCAACCGCAGCACGTAGACGAAACCGATGCCGAACACTGCGAAGTAGATGAGCACGAACAGCGCCAGCGTCAGGCCCAGCTGTTCGGCACCATGATTCGAGACTGCATCGGCGGTGCGCATCACACCGTAAATAACCCACGGCTGACGGCCAATTTCCGTCGTGAACCAACCGGCGAGGATTGCGATGAGTCCCGAAGGTCCCATCCACAATGCCAGCCGCAGAAACGCACGCGATTCATACAACTTGCCGCTGCGCCGCAGCAAAAGACTCCATACGCCGGTGAGGATCATCAGAAAACCCAGCGCGACCATTATCCGGAACGTCCAAAACACGATCGTCGAGTTGGGCCGGTCTTCTGGAGGGAAATCTTTGAGGGCCGGAATGGGCTCGGTCAGGCTGTGCTTGAGAATCAGGCTGCCGAGGTACGGAATTTCGACCTTGAAGCGCGTCTCTTCACGCTCCATGTCCGGCCAGCCAAACAGCAGTAGAGGGGTTGGCTCGCCAGAGGAGTTATCCCAGTGTCCTTCCATCGCAGCGATTTTTGCGGGTTGATGCTCGAGCGTATTCAGACCATGAAAATCGCCGACCACAGCCTGAATCGGGGCAACGATCAGCGCCATCCACATGGCCATGGAAAACATCTTGCGAACCGCCGGATTGTCTCGTCCACGCAGCAGGTGCCAGGCCGCCGAAGCACCGACCATGAACGCCGTGGCAAGAAACGCCGCGATCGCCATGTGTGTCAGCCGATACGGAAACGACGGGTTGAAGACGATGGCGAACCAGTCCACCGGCACCACAATGCCATTGATGATCTCGTGGCCCTGGGGCGTATGCATCCAGCTGTTAGAGGCCAGGATCCAGAAGGTCGAGATCAGCGTGCCGACCGCCACCATGATCGTGGAAAAGAAGTGCAGCCCCGGTCCGACGCGGTTCCAGCCAAATAGCATGACGCCGAGGAACCCGGCCTCAAGGAAAAACGCGGTCAAAACCTCATAGGCCAGCAATGGCCCGGTCACGCTGCCGGCGAACTCCGAGAACGCGCTCCAGTTGGTGCCGAACTGGTAGGCCATGACGATACCGGAGACCACGCCCATGCCGAAGTTGACGGCGAATATCTTCAGCCAGAAGTGGTAGAGGTCGCGATATACACCACGTTTGGTCTTGAGCCATAGCCCTTCCAGCACGGCGAGAAAACTGGCCAGCCCGATCGTGATCGCCGGAAAGATGATGTGAAAGGAAATGGTGAAAGCGAATTGGATCCGCGCAAGCTCGAGAGCTTCCAAACCGAACATTCAAGGCCCCTCGTCAGTTAGCCGCGTGCCCATGGCAGATGGATGTCGTCACGCATTACTGACAGCAAGAAACCGCAAGGGTGCGCTCGATCGCTCGGCAACCACGTCGCTAGACCGAGCAGAACGCGCCATGACAGTGCAGAGCAAGAGGACAGAGGTAAGTACCATCGCTGCACGGTGCGATCAGGCGACGTCCCGATATGCAGAGCGCGGATGCGTAACTAAGAAAGCTGAGCGCGGTAAACAATCGCTTATCCGCACGGCAGAGCGGCGTGCTCAAGGAGCCAGCGAAAATCAGCCAGGACACTCTCGAATGGATGCGCTAAATAACGGCGAGGCAGAAACGAAAAAAGCGACCCGAAGGTCGCTTTTTGCGAGACTTCCCGGCGGCTAGGGCCTGGAAGTAAATATGGCGCAGCGGACGGGACTCGAACCCGCGACCCCCGGCGTGACAGGCCGGTATTCTAACCGACTGAACTACCGCTGCGCGTCGGCCGGACTTTCGTCCGAATCGTAAGGCTTGCTGTTAAGCAGTGGCCAACCGAGTAACCAACCGGTTGATCGCCTTGCGAGGCGCGCAATTTACGCATCCACCCGAACCAAGTCAACTGTGCGCAGCGTTTTTTTCAGAAAAAATCCGGCCATTTGCAATCACTGCCAGGAATCGCACGTTGCCGGGCACCTTTTGCCTGAAAAACAGTCATTTGCACTGGCTATTTTAGGTGCTTCAGTTGTCATGGTCTGGTCTAGACTCCAGGCATGCCGGACATCGACGGTACCCACCAACCTCTACCCAAACAGCGTTCACCCTTATTCAGTTTCACGGAGTGCCTGGCTTGGCTTCCACCGCCACCCTGCAGAACGTTCGCCAACACGCGCCGCTGATCATCAGCGCGGCTATCGTCGTGCTCTTCAGTCTCTATCTGGCTGGTCAGATCAGGGAATGGCTGCAACTTACCCAGGCGCCCTCGGCGGCTGCTGCGCAGAGCAGCCAGCCAGCGGGCGTCGCGCCGGATCTTCAACGCATGGAAAGCCTATTCGGCACCCCCGTATCGTCCAGCCAGGGCTACACAGCCGGGACATCAAATTCCGATCTGACCTTGCTAGGCAGCTTCGTACACGCCGATCCGGCCCGTTCCACGGCAATAATCCAGCTGAGCGGCTTTCCACCACAGCTATATCGGGTCGAAGAGGAACTGGAACCAGATGTCAGCCTGCACAGCGTTCACCCTGACAGAGTCGAAATACTGAGAGGCGGCCGCGTCGAAAGTCTGTATTTCCCGAGCGTTCGCTCCGCTACGGCGGTACCCGACAACCTGCCGGACTACAGCGACCCTGCGGAGACGGAGTACGTCGACCCGCAAGCGGAAATGCTGCAACAGCAAATGGAAGCGCTCCGCCAACAGATGGAAGGGGCCACCAGCCCACCAGAAACCATGCCCACCGATGAACAGCCCACGGAAGACGACTGACTGATGCTGCCTTTTTCCTCTCGCCCGTTGATTGCATTGATCGCCGTTGGCGTACTCGCCGCTCCCCTGCCCTTGCTGGCGGTCGACCCCGGAATCGAGCCGAGCGAAACCCAACAGGACGGCTGGACGATCAACCTCAAGGATGCCGACATTCGCGCCTTCGTCGATCAGATCAGCCAACTGACGGGGCAGACCTTCATCGTCGACCCACGGGTCAAGGGACAGGTCAGTGTCGTGTCATCGACGACGCTCTCGCTAGCAGAGGTCTACCAGCTGTTCCTGTCGGTCATGGCGACTCACGGATTCAGCGTGCTCACCCAGGGCGAAGTCACGCGAATCGTGCCGAACGCCGAAGCAAAATCGGAGGCAGGCGGAGGACCGGCCGGCGGCGATCTGCTGGAAACCCGTGTCATCCAGGTCCAGCACACTTCTGCCACCGAATTGATCCCACTGATTCGCCCGCTGGTCCCGCAATATGGCCATCTCGCCGCGGTCGGTTCGGCCAATGCACTGATCATCAGTGATCGCAGTGCAAACATCGCCCGCATCGAAGATCTGGTCCGTCAACTCGACCGCGCCCAAACCGACGACCACAGCGTGGTCAATCTGCAGTATGGCTGGGCCGTGGACATTGCCGAGGTGCTGCGCAACACGCTGGCACGGGGCGAAGCCCGGGATACCGCAGGCGCACAAATCATTGCCGATTCACGCACCAATCGACTGATCTTTACCGGGCCGGAACAGGCGCGGCAGAAACTTGCCAATCTGGCGAGGACACTCGACACGCCAAGCACCCGATCGGCCAATACACGCGTCATCCGCCTGCGCCATAACGATGCCAAGTCCTTGGCCGAGACCCTCGGCGATATTTCCGAAGGTCTCGCAACACCAGTGGATGGCGAGGTTCAGGGCGGCCGTTCGCAGAACATCCTGATTCGCGCCGATGAAAGCCTCAACGCCCTGGTCATGCTCGCCGAACCCGAACTGATCGGCACCCTGGAGTCGATCGTGCGTCAGCTAGATATTCCACGTGCGCAGGTTATGGTCGAGGCTGCCATCGTTGAAGTTTCCGGCGATATCACCGACGCACTCGGCGTCCAGTGGGCGGTCGATGCGCGCGGAGGCACGGGCGGTGCCGGCGGCGTCAGCTTCGGCAATACCGGCATATCCATCGGTAGTGTGCTCAATTCGATCAACGAGGACGAGATACCAAGCAACCTTCCTGATGGCGCGATTATTGGGGTCGGCACGCGCAGCTTCGGCGCATTGATCACTGCGTTGTCTGCCAACAGCAAGAGCAACCTCCTGTCGACGCCCAGTCTGCTGACGCTGGACAATCAGGAGGCCGAAATTCTCGTGGGACAGAACGTGCCCTTTCAGACCGGCAGTTACACAACGGACTCGTCCGGCGCAAACAATCCGTTTACCACCATCGAACGCCAGGACGTGGGTGTGACACTGAAGGTGGTGCCGCACATCAACGACGGAGCCACGCTGCGCCTGGAAATCGAACAGGAGATTTCCACGATCGCGCCATCGGCATCGCTTTCAGCGCAAGCGGTCGACTTGGTGACGAACAAGCGTTCGATCAAGAGCACAATTCTTGCGGAAGACGGCCAGGTGATCGTACTGGGAGGCCTCATTCAGGACGACGTTACCCGCACCGACTCGAAGGTCCCGCTCCTCGGAGATATCCCGTTTCTAGGCGCGCTGTTTCGTTCTACTCAGGAAACTCACATCAAGCGCAATCTGATGGTGTTTCTGCGCCCGACCGTTATTCGCGATCGCGCCGGGCTGGCAGCGCTGTCCGGTAAGAAATACAGCGATATCCGGGTCATCGAAACCGGCTCGGACAGCCCGAGCATCCTCCCTGCCACGCCAGAGCGGCTGTTTGACGGCCAAGGTCAGCCAGCACCGGCTATCGATCTTCGCTCCAACGAACCGGAGCAGCGCCGTGCGATTCCCAAAGCGCCGGCAACACAACGAGCTCCTGCAGTCTCCGCTCCTATTCCGCAAAGGGAACAGTCATCGATTCGCTCGGGCTGGGCCGTCCAGGTAGCCAGCCTGCAGAACCGCGACAGCGCCGAAGCGCTACGGGGAAAGCTGGGTGCTGAAGGGTTCGATACCTATATAAGAACGACAGGCCGGACACATCGCATATTCGTCGGGCCAATGGAACAGCGCCAGGAAGCAAGTCGGGTCCGCGACCAGCTCTCCGAGGAACAGCGCCTGGACGGTTTCGTAGTGAGCTTCGACGCTGGGGACAACTGAGATACCGTGCAATCCGGATTGAGGACGATCCTTCGTCCCCAATTCAGCATCACAGCGAAGCCAGCCCTCGGGCGAGATCGGCTTTCAAGTCAGCCACATCTTCCAGGCCCACGGCCACACGGATCAGACTGTCACGGATGCCAGCGGTTGCACGATCTTCCGGCGAAAGCCGACCGTGAGTGGTCGACCCTGGATGAGTGATGGTGGTCTTGCTGTCGCCCAGATTGGCGGTGATAGAGATGAGCCGGGTCGCGTCGATAAAGCGCCACGCAGCCTCCTTGCCCCCCGCAACCTCGAAGCTCAGCACAGCCCCAAAGCCCTTCTGTTGACGCTTGGCCAGCTCGTGCTGCGGGTGGCTGGACAGGCCAGCGTAGTAAACTTTTTCGACTCCCGGTTGCTGCTCGAGCCACTCAGCGAGCGCCTGCGCGTTTGCGCAGTGCGCCTGCATACGCAGCCGCAGGGTCTCCAGCCCCTTGAGAAACACCCAGGCATTGAACGGGCTCAACGTCGGACCCGCCGTGCGCAGAAAGCCCACCACTTCTTTCATCTGCTCGGCTCGGCCGGCCACCACGCCGCCCAGACAGCGCCCCTGGCCGTCGATGTACTTGGTGGCGGAATGAATAACGATGTCAGCACCGAGCGCCAATGGTTGCTGCAGCACCGGTGTGCAAAAGCAGTTATCCACCGCCAGCATGGCGCCCTTGGCATGGCAGAGTTCGGCCAACGCCTCGATATCGACCAGCTCGGCAAGCGGGTTCGAAGGTGACTCGACGAATACCAGGCGGGTATTGGGTTTGAAAGCGGGCTCCCAAACGTCAACTTCCGTGAGCGGGACGTAGTCGACTTCAAGCCCGAAGCGTTTCAGATACTTCTCGAACAACGAAACCGTCGCACCGAAGACGCTGCGCGAAACCAGCACATGATCGCCGGCGGAGCACAGGCTCATCACCGTTGCCAGGATCGCAGCCATCCCAGATGCGGTCGCCACGGCTTGCTCGGCACCTTCCATCGCGGCGATACGCTCTTCGAACGCACGCACGGTGGGGTTGGTATAGCGCGAATAGACATTTCCCGGCACTTCACCGGCAAAACGTGCGGCGGCGTCGGCGGCACTCCGGAACACGTAGCTGGATGTGAAGAACAGCGGCTCGCCATGCTCACCTTCGGGCGAGCGGTGCTGACCCGCACGAACAGCCAGTGTATCCATGCCCACCCCGGACAGATCACTGTCCAGTCGGCCTGCGTCCCAGTCAGTTGTCATAAGTTGTCCACCCTGAACGGAGGCGGCAAGCCGCCGAATTGTCGATCAGTTGTTATGTAGATCGATGATAGCGCTGCCCGTGATGCTCTTGCTTTTGCTCAAGTCGTTACGTGCCTGCTCGATCTTGTGCAGGTAGACCTCATCGATATCGCCGGTCACGTACTTGCCATCGAATACCGCGCAATCGAAATTCTCGATCTTCACCTTGCCACCTCCGACCGCATCGATCAGGTCATCCAGATCCTGATAAACCAGCCAGTCGGCGCCGATCAGCTCTGCGACTTCATCGGTGCTGCGATTATGTGCGATGAGCTCGTGAGCGCTGGGCATATCGATGCCGTACACGTTCGGGTAGCGAACGGCCGGGGCGGCGGAGCAGAAATAGACATTCTTCGCCCCGGCTTCGCGGGCCATTTGAATGATCTGCTTGCAAGTGGTGCCGCGAACGATGGAGTCGTCCACCAGCATGACATTCTTGCCGCGGAATTCGAGATCGATGGCATTGAGCTTTTGCCGCACCGATTTCTTGCGCGCCGCCTGACCCGGCATGATGAAGGTCCGGCCGATGTAGCGGTTCTTGACGAAGCCTTCTCGAAACTTCACACCCAGCCGGTTAGCCAGCTCAAGCGCCGCGGTACGGCTGGTGTCAGGAATCGGAATGACCACGTCGATATCGTGATCCGGACGTTCACGAAGAATCTTGTCGGCCAGCTTTTCGCCCATCCGCAGGCGGGCCTTGTATACCGATACGCCATCCATCAGCGAATCCGAACGCGCCAGGTAGACGTGCTCGAAGATACAAGGCGCGTAATGAGGATTCGGCGCGCATTGACGGGTATGCAGTTTGCCGTCCGAGGTGATGTAAACCGCTTCGCCTGGAGCGAGATCTCGGATCAACGAGAAGCCCAGCACATCCAGTGCGACGCTTTCGGAGGCGATCATGTACTCGACGCCATGCTCGGTGTGTCGCTGTCCGAACACGATCGGGCGAATGGCATTCGGATCGCGGAAACCGACGATGCCGTAACCCGTCACCATGGCCACCACCGCGTAGCCGCCGACACAACGTTCATGGACCTTGGCCACGGCCGCGAAAACGTCCTCCTCGGTGGGCTGCAGCTTGCCCCGCACCGCCAGCTCGTGGGCGAACACGTTGAGCAGCACTTCCGAATCGGAATTGGTGTTCACGTGGCGCAGGTCGGATTCGTAGATTTCCTTGGTCAGCTGATCGACGTTGGTCAGGTTGCCGTTGTGCGCCAACGTAATGCCATACGGGGAGTTCACATAGAACGGCTGTGCCTCCGCCGAGCTGGAGCTGCCCGCAGTGGGATAACGTACGTGACCGATTCCCATGTTACCGACCAGACGCTGCATGTGACGCTGCTGAAAGACGTCGCGGACCAACCCGTTGTCCTTGCGCAGAAACAGCTTGCCGCCGTCACTGGTCACGATTCCGGCCGCATCCTGCCCACGATGTTGCAGTACGGTAAGTGCGTCATATAACGCCTGATTGACGTTCGACTTACCGACGATGCCGACAATGCCACACATGCAAGGAACCTCTCAGTTAATACAGGCTGACCCGGACATGACACAGGCCTAAAGGCCCAACACACCCGTTGAAAATGTTCGTCTCAGCCGGACGCATCGAGCGAGCCGGCTACCCATTGGCTTCCAAACCCGAGAATCAGGTTTTTCGACCAGTCGGCAACCAATAGAAAATGGGGCAGCAGTGTCGATTCACGCCACCACGGATCCTGTTGTACAGGCGCGAGGCTGAGCAGACCAACGAGCACAACGATCAATAGCCCGCCACGAGCCGCACCGAATACCATTCCGAGAAAGCGATCCGTGCCTGACAAGCCGGTTACCCGAACCAGCTCCCCAATGAGGAAATTAACCAGCGCGCCGACCAGTAGCGTCACGATGAACAGAATCGCGCATGCCGCGATGACCTGAAAAGAAGGGGTACTGATGAACTCGGCAAGATGATGGGACAGCGCACCACCGAACATCCAGGCAACCACGCCAGCAATGATCCAGGTGAGCAGCGAAAGCGCTTCCTTAACGAAGCCGCGTTTCAAGCTGATCAGGCTGGAGATGACCACAACGGCGATAAACGCCCAATCGACCCAGGTGAGCGTCACAGGGTTTCCTGCTAAGGAGAAAGGCGGCGCATTTTAGCAGAGCGTCCGCGAAGGGGTAAGCAGGCAATCATGCTTACCCGCGGAGCGGCGGGACGACCAGCGACAAGCCTGAGCCCCCTTGCTTAACCCTGTTCAGGCTTGAAACGGACTACGAACCCGTTCAGCTTTTGCTGGCGTTGTAGTTGATCACGAAGGCGGTTGGCTTCCGCTCGCTCGACAAGCGGCCCGACGAAGACCCGGTTCATCCCGTCTGCGGTACGTATATAAGCGTTATACCCCTGAGAACGCAGTGTCTTCTGCAGCTTGTCGGCATTCTCGCGACTCGACAGGCTGGCCAACTGCACCGACCAGCTGATCGGCAAATTAGCCGTGTCCAATCGCTTCTCTTCTGTAGCGGTCGGCGGCGTCTCGGCGGTTGCCGACTCAGGTGCTGCTGGCGCGGGCGCTGACTCGACAGGGGTTGGAGCCGGATTGATAGGAGTCGCGGGCGTCTCGGACTGGGCAGCTGCATTCTCCTCGATGATTTCGAACTCTTCCGGGAAAGGCTCGACCTCGGGCTCAGGCACCTCCACAGGCTGCGCCTCGATCACAGGCGCAGCCGGCGCTTCGGGCATTTCCGGCGCATCCACGACTATCTGCCGGCCGGCATCTTCGCGGTTGAACAGCATCGGAACGAATATTACCGCCAGTGCCAGAAGCACCAAGGCGCCAACGATACGCTGCAGCAATCCCCTATCTACCAAGACCATATTCTCCACTGGTTGCGTGCCGATCGATCCAGCTCAGCGCATCGGCCACACAGTAAAAAGACCCGAAGAGCAATATCTCGTCGCCATCGACAGCCAGATCGCACTGACCTTCGAGCGCCTGGGATATCCCCGGATAGATAGTGACGCTTGCATTGCGTTCCAGCAATGCCGCACTCAGCTCAGCTGCCGAGCGCGAGCGCGGCGTAGCCAGCGGCGCGACCGCCCAGACATCGACTACAGGTAGCAACGCATCGATCACGCCAGCCAGATTCTTGTCAGCCAGCAGACCGAATACCGCCAGCCGACGGCAAGGCTTCGGCTGTCGCTGCAGGTGTCTGGCCAGATATCCAGCCGCGTGCGGGTTGTGCCCGACATCGAGCAGTATCGACAAGTCACGTCCTCGCCAACGGATCGTCCGCCGGTCCAGACGGCCGGTGACACGAGTGTTCAGCAGAGCCTCAACCAGCCGCTCCGGCTGCCAGGACGACTGCAGCAATGCAAACGCTTGCAACGCCACAGCTGCATTTTCCAGTGGCAATGCCAGCATCGGCAGATTTCGCAGCTCTAGGGGGTTGCCGGTCCCGTCTCGGCCACGCCAGTGCCAACGGGTCGCCTCCATCGCCAGATCGAAATCGCGCCCACGGACCAGCAACGGCACAGCCGCCTCAGTCGCGTTTTTCAGCATGGAGCCTGGCGGAGCGGGATCACCACATACGGCAGGCTTTGCGGGGCGGAATATCCCGGCTTTTTCAAATGCTACGCTTTCGCGCGTATCACCGAGCCATTCGGCATGGTCCAGTCCGATATTGGTGACGACCGCCACGTCCGCATCGATCAGATTCACCGCGTCGAGACGGCCGCCAAGCCCGACTTCCAGCACCACGGCGTCCAGCGCCTCACGTCCGAAAAGCCAGAAAGCGGCGAGCGTGCCCATTTCGAAATAGGTCAGTGAAACAGAACCTCGTGCCTGCTCGACTGCCTCGAAGGCTTCGCACAACGCCTCATCACTGGCATCCGTACCATTGAGACGAACGCGCTCGTTGTAACGCAATAGATGAGGCGAGCTGTAGACGCCCACTTTCTTACCCTGCCCTGTGAGCATCTGGGCGATGAAAGCGCAGGTCGACCCCTTACCATTGGTGCCGGTAACGGTAACCACCTGCGGAGCCGGGCGCTTGAGACCGAGCTTTGTCGCCACCTCACGGCAGCGATCAAGGCCCATATCGATGGTGGTGGGATGCAGCTGCTCAAGATAATCGAGCCAGTCCTGCAGGTTCCGCCGACTCATGCGCTGGCCGTTACCAAGGCAGGCTCCGCCGGGGTAGGCAGATGTTGCAGCTGAGCGAGAAGGCGCGACAAGCGAGTACGCAGCTCGGATCGCGGAACGATCAGGTCGATGGCACCGTGATCAAGCAGGAACTCACTGCGCTGAAAACCTTCCGGCAGCTTTTCACGCACTGTCTGTTCGATCACGCGCGGCCCGGCAAAACCGATCAGGGCCTTGGGCTCGGCGACGATGACATCGCCCAGCATGGCCAAACTTGCCGATACGCCGCCGTAAACCGGATCGGTAAGTACGGAAATGAACGGCAATCCTTCTTCGCGCATGCGGGCCAGCACTGCGGAGGTCTTGGCCATCTGCATGAGCGAGATCAGCGCCTCCTGCATGCGAGCACCGCCGGAAGCTGCGAAGCAGATCAGCGGACAACGCTGCTCAAGCGCGGCGTTGGCCGCCTGAACGAAGCGCTCCCCGACGATCGCGCCCATGGAACCGCCCATGAAGGAAAACTCGAAGGCACAGGCCACGACCGGCATGTTCATTAAGGTACCCCGCATGGCGATCAGCGCATCCTTTTCGCCGGTCTGTTTCTGCGCCGCGGACAGGCGATCCTTGTATTTCTTACTGTCGCGAAACTTCAGTCGGTCGACCGGCTCGAGGTCGGCGCCGATCTCCTCGCGCTCCTCCTTGTCGAGAAAGATATCCAGACGCGTACGTGCGTCGATGCGCATGTGATGCTGGCATTTCGGGCAGACATCCAGCGTTTTTTCCAGCTCGGGGCGATATAGCACCGCCTCGCAGGACGGACATTTGTGCCACAGGCCCTCGGGTACTGAGCTCTTCTGCGTTTCCGAGCGCATGATCGAAGGGATCAGCTTGTCTACTAGCCAGTTGCTCATGCTTTTATTCTCCACAGCTTGTCAGTCCCGCGCGTAACGACTGCACGCACCGAAAAAATTCATCGTTGCGACCGGTCTCCATTCGGAGTTCACTGCGTCGCGTAGGCGATAGCCAAGGAATCGCTATCGCTGAAGTCTGATCGCCGTCTGGCACCAGATCGGTAACAGTGGCGGGATTCGCCAAACCAGCGAATGGTAACTGGACGGCAATGCCCCCGCGCTCGTCACATCGAAGATCTTACTGACCGAACGAAGTCCCGCACTTTCTGCGCATCTTTGACGCCCTTGCTCAGCTCTACTCCCCCACTCACGTCGACGGCGAACGGACGTACCTCGGCCAGCGCCTGACGAACATTTTGCGAAGTCAGCCCGCCAGCCAATATCAGTGGCTTGGGCAGATTTGCAGGGATCAGTGACCAATCGAACGCCTCGCCCGTCCCGCCAGGAACACCGGCAACAAAGGTATCGAGCAGAATTGCGCTAGCCCCATCGTAGCGTGCGGCCTGGACACGGACATCCTCACCCGCCTTGACTCTGAGCGCCTTGTACCACGGCCGATGAAAACCTTCGCAGTCAGCCGGCGTTTCGTCACCATGAAATTGCAGAGCATCCAGCGGCACGGCATCCAGCGTCTCATTAATTTCGCAACGCGATGCGTTGACGAACAAGCCTACGGTGGTGACGAAAGGCGGCAGAGCAGCAACGATGGCCCGCGCCTGCTGTATATTTACCGCGCGTGGGCTTTTCGCATAAAACACCAGGCCAATCGCATCCGCACCGGCTTCGGCAGCGACGAGCGCATCCTCAACCCGGGTGATTCCACATATCTTGCTACGAACGATAGGCAACGGCAGGCACCTGCGATAAAAGACCCCGGATGGTAACAAAAGCGCTACAGGCTGCAACCCGCATCACTTTATCCTCCGTTTCCGAAGGATGACTCGTCACTTGTCCGGCCGCTGGCATCAGGTCAGATGACTCGCACATCCGGCAGGCCTGACAGGAAATGTGGCCCAAGATAGCGCTCAGGTAATTCGAACTGCTCGGGGTAATCTACCTGAACGAGATACAAGCCGTAGGGATGCGCGGTAACACCACCCGTTCGCCTTACACGCGACTCCAGCACTTCCCGCGCCCATTCGACCGGGCGCTCGCCCGTCCCGATGGTCATCAACACACCGGCGAAGTTACGCACCATGTGGTGCAGAAAGGCATTGGCACGCACGTCGATCACGATCAGCCTGCCATACTCGAGTAGCTCCAGATGGTGAATGGTTTTGATCGGTGATTTCGCCTGGCACTGGCGCGCTCTGAAAGCACTGAAGTCGTGGGTTCCGACGAATGCTTTGGCCGCTTCGCGCATACGCGTGATATCCAATGGCCGGTGGTTCCAAGTCACCTCTTCGGCAAGATGAGCCGGGCGAATCTGGTCGTTGTAGATGACGTAGCGATAACGACGCGCCATGGCACTGAAGCGCGCGTCGAAGCTCTTGGGCATTTCTTTGGCCCAGGTCACACTGATATCACCTGGCAGATTCATGTTCGCGCCCATTACCCAGGCGTGCATGGAGCGCGTCACTGGAGTATCGAAATGCACCACCTGGGCGCAGGCATGAACGAGCGCATCGGTACGTCCGGCACAACTCAGCGTTATCGGGTGCCCGCCGGCCACCTTACTCAAGGCATTTTCCAGCGAGAGCTGAATTGACGGCACGCCATCGCGTTGCCGTTGAAACCCACGATAACGGGAGCCCTTGTATTCCACACCAAGGGCAATTCTGAAAACGCCAGCGGCAGCCGTTAGGGCTGCCGCTTCAGGTACTGCTTCGATCATGGTCAGGCTAGTTTGGCGAGCATCTCTCGCGCCTCTTGCTGCTGGGTATCGCTGCCCTCGTTCATGACCTCATCGAGGATATCGCGAGCGCCTTCGGCATCACCCATATCGATATAGGCGCGGGCAAGGTCCAGCTTGGTGGTGGTTTCATCGGTGTCAGCGAAGAAATCGAAATCATCGTCAAGCCCCTCCGAGGTTGACTCGGCCTCAAGCGCGGCCTCCGGCTCCGATAGGTCGAGCGGCTCGCCCATGTCTCGCGACAAGGCTTCAGACTCAGTTTCGGCCTCGTCGAACTCGGAGATATACGTTTCGGATACCGCTCCGCCGCTGGTCTCGTCAGAGACCGACAGATCGAATTCATCCGGCATGTCCGCAGACTGGACTTGATCGGCGAGCTGGAAATCAAACTCCTCGGCAGCAGGCTCGCCCGTTACTGGCTTCGACAGTTCTTCGTCGAGGTCTAACAGCACATCGTCATCGGCAGTAGAAGCTTTCGGCTGATCGTCAAGATCGAGCGAGAAACCGGCAAGTTCGGCTTCAAGGGATTGCATATCCGCTTCGGACGATTTGTCCAGGTCAAATTCGAAATCGTCAGCGGCCTGCTCCTGCGCAGCGGCGTCAAGATTGAGGTCATCGAAATTGAGCTCGTCAAGCTCCCCTGAGGCCTCGCCAGACGGGGCTACGGCTGTTTCAGTCAGGTCATCATCAAGCTCAAGATCGTCCAGACTCAGGTCAAAGGCGTCATCCGACATCTGCTCAGCAGTCGTTGCCGAAGCCGGTTCGTCAAGTTGGAGATCATCCAGGCTGAAGCTCTCGAAGTCATTGGTGCTTGTCGCGGCGGTTGCCGCAGCGAAGCCAGCTGCTGAAGCCATTGCCGGATAACGGAGCTTCGTTTGTTCAATTGCGTCCAACGAGCCGCCGATTTCGCGGAGCTCCGCCTCTTGCCGAGCGAAACCATCCCGATCAACAAGTTCGGCATAGACTTCCATCAGCTTCAATCGCAGGTCACTGCGCTGCGGCTCATCGTTCAATGCATTCTGCAGCAGGTCGGCAGCCTGATTAAAACGTCCGTAAGCGATGTAGATATCGGCCTCGGCCAAAGGGTCGTTGGTAGCGGCAGCGAGCGAGTCAGCCGAATGTTCGCCGCTGTCTTTAACGGTCGACTCCACAGCGGACGAATCGAGATCCTGCTGCGCCATGTAGAACGTGTCAGGTGAACTATCGGCAAGCAGGCTTTCCTGCAGTTCAGCTTCCTTCAAAGCGTTGCGGCGTGACAACGCCATCAGCCCGACCAGCAATAGCAAAAGGGCTCCGCCACCCAAGGCGCCGAGGAGAATGGGATTGGCCAACAGCTCGTCGACGTAGCTATCAGCTTCAGGCTCTTGTACCGCTGGGGCCGATGCTGCCGGAGCCGGTGTGACCGGCGCCTGTGCAGCCGGCTCCGCATCTACCGCTGCTTCTCCCTGGGTCGCTGCTGGGGCTACGACCTCAGCACCAGCAACTTCGGGCTCGGCATTGGTTTCTGTTACCGCTTCGGACGTTTCCGGCGCGACGTTAGCGTTTGAATCAATTTCACCAGTCGAAGGCAGTGCGGATGTCGCATCGCCTCCCGGCTCGACCCCCGCTGCCAGTTGAGCCTGTAGTTTGGCTAACTGGTCGTCCTTGAGCTGCATCAGGCGCTGCAGCTTGTCGAGTTGACCCTGAAGATCGTTGAGACGGTCCTTGAGATCCAGATTTTCGCGACGACTGGAATCAAGACTTTCCTCGGAAACCGCGAGCTTGTCACGCAAGGCCTGAGCATCGGCTCCGCTTCCAGTATCACTGCCGGCTGTGGCTTCGCCGGCTTCCGGTGCGACCAAGCGCAGATTATCGCCCTGCTCGCTACGCGATGGTGCCGCTCCCACTGAATCACGCTGGGTCGCATCTAGCTGGCGTGTGCCTGCTGCGCCAGAGACGGCAGCCTGACGCCAACTTGCGTTCTGTTGCGCGACTTGCTGAATCGCCTCGGCTTGTGACCGGCTACCGATTTGCTCGGCATTCGGTAGGCGAAGCACCTGACCATTCTTCATTCGGTTGATGTTGCCAGCGATGAAAGCGTCAGGGTTCAGGTCTTGAATGGCCAGCATGGCCTGATGAACGGTGCCCCCTTGGCGGGCGCGCTCGGCAACTTCCCACAGCGTGTCATTGGGGGTGACTTTGTATTGCTCACCTTGCAGCGCGGAAGCGCCGGCAGGCGCTGGTGCAGGCCGCGTTGCGACTCGCGGCGCCGTCTCGGGCCGAACGATTGGCGCTGCAATAGGCAACTGAGGGGCGACGGAAGCAGCAATTTCCGGCGAATAAAGCGGCGGGTCCAGCAGGAGCGTGTATTCGCGCAGCAGCCGACCGTTGGGCCAGAGCACCTCAATGAGGAAGTTCAAGTAAGGTTCGCGAACCGGCTTGGTCGATGAGACCCGGATAACGCTCTTGCCATCAGGGCGCAAAACCGGGGTAAAGGTCAGGTCCGTCAAGAAATACTGCCGGTCAACACCCGCCCGATTGAAATCTTCCGCAGATGCCAGAACCGGGACCACTTCTCCCGGCGCCAGTGTTTTCGCATCCAACAATTCGATTTCAGCCACCAGCGGTTGATTCAGTGCCGACTTCAGCGTGACCTCTCCCAGCCCCAGCGCGTACGCCATTTCGGAAGTCAGCGCGGTAGCAGCCGCGATTGCCAGCACCAGATTGCGAACCCGAACCATTATGTAATCCCTTGTTTTTTAACTTTTCTCGGATCTTCGAGAAGGGTCTTATAGACGCTGCCCGTGCCCGCCAGATGGCGGCCCCCCGTCAGCGATAAGCCTAAACAGCGCAGCTAGCTAGAATAGTTATTCGAATTGCCGGTAAGTATCTTTTACAGATAGTGTTTTATCAATAACTCACCAGACCGCACGGCATTGCCCGCCACGCCTTTTGCCACGTTATCAGACACAATCCACAATTCGCGTTCGCCTGCTTCAACGAAGCTGCAGCCTGCTCGCGAACCGGTAACCCTTGTACTTCATTGCGAACAAGGCGCTCAACGAAACAATGCGAAACCCTAGCCGTGTAATTATTGAAGCAATATCTATCGTCCCGTCACCTAAATATGGAAACGAAAAACACAGCCCTTAACCGCGTCGATACCCACACATGGTGAGCCGTTCCAAAGGGCGTCACTGTAGCCGAAGCAGATCGTCCCGCTGCGAGGTTAAGCCTAGATCCGACGAACGCGCTGTGCAGAGCCTTCGCTGCAGAGCGCTCAGCTAGACAGCTTCGACCGGATAAAAAAAGCGCCGCGGCTGTGCCGAGGCGCTTCGGGTGTTTCCGTCCTTGCGGTTTAGCGCTCCAGAAGGATGCGCAACATCCGCCGCAAGGGTTCCGCGGCGCCCCAGAGAAGCTGGTCGCCCACGGTAAAGGCGCCCAGGTAATGGGAACCCATGTTCAGCTTGCGTAAACGACCGACAGGTACGTTCAACGTGCCGGTCACCGAGGTCGGACTGAGCTCCTGCATGCTGGCGTCCCGATGATTCGGAACCAGCTTCACCCAGGGGTTGTGTTGGCTAATCATGCCCTCGATGTCCGAGATCGGCACATCCTTGTTCAGCTTGATGGTCAGCGCCTGGCTATGGCAGCGCATGGCGCCGACGCGCACGCAGATGCCATCGACCGGAATCGGACTCTTGAAGCGACCGAGGATCTTGTTGGTTTCAGCCTGCGCCTTCCACTCTTCACGGCTCTGCCCGTTGGGCAGCTCCTTGTCGATGTACGGGATCAGGCTGCCCGCCAGCGGCACGCCGAAGTTATCTACCGGGAAGGATTCGGAACGCTGGCACTCTGCGACCTTGCGGTCGATCTCCAGAATAGCGCTGGCCGGATCGGCAAGTTCATCGGCAACCGCAGCATTGATGGTGCCCATCTGCTTGATCAGTTCGCGCATGTTCTGCGCACCGGCGCCGGATGCCGCCTGGTAGGTCATGGCGCTCATCCACTCGACCAGACCGTTCTCGAACAGGCCGCCGAGCCCCATCAGCATTAGGCTGACAGTGCAGTTGCCACCAATATAGTTGCGAGTGCCGGCATCGAGCTGCTGGTCGATCACCTTGCGGTTGACCGGGTCCAGCACGATGACCGCATCGTCCTGCATGCGCAGGGCGGACGCAGCGTCGATCCAGTACCCATTCCAGCCGGCTTCGCGCAGCTTGGGGAATACTTCGTTGGTGTAGTCGCCACCCTGACAGGTCAGGATCACGTCGAGGCTTTTCAGCTCATCGATGCTGTAGGCATCCTTGAGCGGCGCGATGTCCTTGCCGATCGAAGGCCCCTGACCGCCTACATTGGAAGTGGTAAAGAACACCGGCTCGATCAGGTCGAAGTCCCGCTCTTCCAGCATCCGCTGCATGAGCACGGAGCCGACCATGCCGCGCCAACCGATCAGACCTACACGTTTCATCGAACTACACCTATATATAAAGTGGCCCACCCGCTTGAAGACGGGCCAAGAGATTACAACTTCGCGAGCGCCGCGACTACCGCATCGCCCATCGCCTGGGTGCCGACCTTGCTACAGCCCTCGGACCAGATGTCGCCGGTGCGCAGGCCTTGGTCGAGCACGTCGCTGACCGCTCGCTCGATGGCATCGGCCGCCACCACCTGATTAAAGCTGTAGCGCAGCATCATCGATACCGAAAGGATGGTCGCCAGCGGGTTGGCGATGCCCTTGCCGGCGATGTCCGGCGCCGAGCCATGGCAAGGCTCGTACATGCCCTTGTTGCTGGCATCCAGCGACGCCGACGGCAGCATGCCGATGGAGCCAGTGAGCATGGAAGCCTCATCCGACAGAATGTCGCCGAACATGTTGTCCGTAACGATTACGTCGAACTGCTTGGGCGCGCGGACCAGTTGCATGGCCGCGTTGTCGACGTACATGTGCGACAGTTCGACCTCGGGGTAGTCCTTGGCGACCTCCTCGACCACGACTCGCCACAACTGGCTGGAGGCCAGCACGTTAGCCTTGTCCACCGAGCAGAGCTTCTTGTTGCGGACCATGGCCATGTCGAAACCGACCTTGGCGATACGGCGAATTTCGCTCTCGCTGTAAGGCAGCGTGTCGTAGGCCATGCGCTCGCCGTTCTCCAACACTTTGCTTTCGCGCGGCTGGCCGAAATAGATGCCGCCGGTCAGCTCGCGCACGATGAGGATATCCAGACCAGCAACGATCTCCGGCTTGAGGCTGGACGCTTCAGCCAGTTGCGGATACAGCAGCGCCGGACGCAGGTTGCCGAACAGGCCCAGCTGCGAACGGATTTTCAGCAGCCCGCGCTCCGGGCGGATGGCCGGCTCAATCTTGTCCCACTTGGGACCGCCGACGGCGCCGAGCAGAATGGCGTCGGCGGCACGCGCGCGCCCCAGGGTTTCATCGGCCAGCGGTACGCCGTACTTATCAATGGCAGCGCCACCCAGCTCGTCATAACTCAACTCGAAACCCAGCTGAAACTTATCGTTCGCCAACTGCAGCACCTTGACCGCCTCGGCCATGATTTCCGGGCCGATACCATCGCCGGGCAATACC
Organism: Pseudomonas sp. MTM4; assembly: GCF_019355055.1. NCBI lineage: Bacteria > Pseudomonadati > Pseudomonadota > Gammaproteobacteria > Pseudomonadales > Pseudomonadaceae > Pseudomonas > Pseudomonas sp. MTM4. The sequence goes on along the minus strand of NZ_CP048411.1, from coordinate 99,488 downwards.
AGAATCTTTTTCGACATTTCCATTCCTTCAGATAAGCGCTCATGGTGGGCTGAAGCCCACCCTACTTTTATTCTTGCGGCTTGCCGCTGCTGTTATTTGATCGCGCCGAACAGCCAAGGCTGGCTCTGCTGATGCCTGGCCTCGAATACCTTGATCGCGTCGGCATCCTGTAGCGTCAGGCCAATGTCGTCCAGACCGTTGAGCAGGCAATGCTTGCGGAAGGCGTCGACCTCAAAGCCGTACTGCTTGCCATCCGGGCGCGTGACGGTCTGCTCGGCCAGATCAACGGTGAGTTGGTAGCCCTCGTTGGCCTCGGCCTGTTCGAACAGTTCGTCCATCTCGGATTCGGTCAGGATGATCGGCAGCAGACCGTTCTTGAAGCTGTTGTTGTAGAAGATGTCGGCAAAACTCGGCGCGATGATGGTGCGGAAGCCGTACTCTTCAAGCGCCCAGGGCGCATGTTCGCGAGAGGAGCCGCAGCCGAAATTCTCACGTACAAGCAGCACGCTGGCGCCCCGATAGCGCGGGAAGTTCAGCACGAAATCGTGATTGACCGGACGCTGTGAACAATCCTGGTTCGGCTGGCCAACATCCAGATAGCGCCACTCATCGAACAAATTCGGACCGAAACCGGTGCGCTTGATCGACTTCAGGAACTGCTTGGGAATGATCTGATCGGTATCGACGTTGGCACGATCGAGCGGACAGACCAGGCCGGTGTGTTGGGTGAATGCTTTCATGTTTCGCCTCCTCAGGCCTGGAGCAGTTCGCGCACGTCGATGAAACGGCCGGTCACAGCGGCTGCCGCGGCCATGGCCGGGCTGACCAGATGAGTGCGGCCACCAGCCCCCTGGCGCCCCTCGAAGTTGCGGTTGGACGTGGACGCGCAATGCTCGCCGCTGCCCAGCTTATCCGGGTTCATCGCCAGACACATCGAGCAACCCGGCTCGCGCCACTCGAAACCGGCTTCGAGGAAAATCTTATCCAGCCCTTCCGATTCCGCCTGCTGCTTGACCAGGCCCGAACCCGGCACCACCATCGCCTGCTTGACGGTCGCGGCGACCTTGCGCCCCTTGGCCACTTCGGCAGCAGCGCGCAGGTCTTCGATGCGCGAGTTGGTGCAGGAGCCGATGAACACGCGATCCAGCTGGATATCGGTGATCGGCTGGTTGGCGCGCAGGCCCATATATTTCAGCGCGCGCTCGATGGAGTCGCGCTTGACCGGATCGGATTCTACCGCCGGGTCCGGAACCTGTTGGTCGACCGCCAGGACCATTTCCGGCGACGTGCCCCAGCTCACCTGCGGCTTAATGTCCTCGGCTTTCAGCTCAACGACAGTGTCGAACACCGCATCCTCGTCAGATACCAGATCTTTCCAGACCTCGACTGCCTTGTCCCAGTCCGCGCCTTCCGGCGCATAAGGGCGACCCTCGACATAGGCGACGGTTTTCTCGTCACAGGCCACCATGCCCACGCGAGCGCCAGCTTCGATGGACATGTTGCAGAGGGTCATGCGGCCTTCCATGGACAATTCGCGGATGGCGCTACCGGCGAATTCCAGCGCGTGGCCGTTGCCGCCAGCGGTACCGATCTTGCCGATCACGGCGAGCACGATGTCCTTGGCGGTGACGCCGAACGGCAGCTTGCCTTCAACGCGCACCTGCATGTTCTTCATCTTCTTGGCCACCAGGCACTGCGTGGCGAGCACATGCTCGACCTCGGAAGTGCCGATGCCGTGGGCCAGCGCACCGAAGGCGCCATGGGTGGACGTATGCGAATCGCCGCAGACCACGGTCATGCCCGGCAGGGTCGCGCCCTGCTCCGGGCCGATGACATGCACGATGCCCTGGCGGATATCGTTCATCTTGAATTCGAGAATGCCGAAGTCATCGCAGTTCTCGTCCAGAGTCTGCACCTGAATGCGCGAGACCTCGTCGGCGATGGCTTCCAAGCCGCCCTGGCGCTCGCCCTTGGTGGTCGGCACATTGTGGTCCGGGGTGGCGATGTTGGCGTCGATACGCCACGGCTTGCGCCCGGCCAGACGCAACCCTTCGAACGCCTGCGGCGAAGTCACTTCATGGAGAATGTGACGGTCGATATAGATCAGCGACGAGCCATCGTCGCGACGCTTGACCTCATGCATTTCCCAGAGTTTGTCGTAGAGCGTTTTGCCGGCCATCGGACTCTTCCTCATCAGTTCTGCGGGCAAATAGCCCTTTCGCTTATGGGGAGATGCTAGGGGGTTGCGTTTAATTACTCAAATTCATATTTTTTATCTAACGCATTCCTCGCAGGAATCTCACGAACATTAAGTCGAGTGGGCCGGGCGGCCCACTACGGTCATTTAACGCCTTGGAAAAATACATGGATCTAGCCAGCCTCAACGCCTTCATCGCCATTGCTGAAACCGGCAGCTTCTCTTTGGCAGGAGAGCGCCTGCACCTGACTCAACCGGCGGTGAGCAAGCGTCTCGCCGCGCTGGAGTCGCAGCTCGATGTGCGCCTGTTCGATCGTTTGGGACGGGAGATTGGGCTCACCGAAGCCGGCCGAGCCCTGTTGCCCCGTGCCTACCGAATCCTCAATGTACTGGATGACACCCGCCGCGCATTGGCTAATCTCAACGGTGAAGTCAGCGGTCGCCTGTGTCTGGCGACCAGTCATCACATCGGCCTGCATCGCCTGCCGCCGTTGCTGAGGAGCTTCACTCGTGCCTATCCCAACGTGAACCTGGACATCCGCTTCCTGGATTCAGAAGTTGCCTACGAAGAGGTTCTTCATGGTCGTGCCGAACTGGCCGTGATTACGCTGGCGCCACACACAACTGCGCCGATCCGCGCCAGCAAGGTATGGGACGATCCGCTGGATTTCGTCGTCGCCCCGGAGCATCCGCTGGCACAAAAACAGCAGATAACCTTGGCCGACGTGGCCGACTACCCCGCCGTATTTCCAGGCGGCAACACCTTCACCCACCATATCGCTCAACGGCTGTTCGAGCGCGAGAATCTCAGACCGAACATTACGATGAGCACCAATTATATGGAGACGATCAAAATGATGGTCTCCATTGGCATCGCCTGGAGCGTGCTGCCCCGCACCATGCTTGATGAACAGGTGGTGCGTCTGCCGCTGCCTGGGGTTCAACTAACGAGGGAGCTCGGTTACATAACCCACACCGAGCGCACCCTGTCGAACGCAGCCAAGGCCTTCATGTCTTTGCTGGATGCAGGCTGACGACTTGCACCTTGCCATCTGCTACGGATAAGTTCGGACATAACAACAAGAGCACCAGAATCATGAGCAGCACCGGTTATCGGCCGATCCGTCACCTTCCCACTTGCCCGGCGGAAACCATTCATGCGACCGCCTGAATCCCTGATCGGTGTCAGCGCCAGCGAAGCGGCAATGCCCTGGCGGGATGCGACCCGCCTATTATCGGTACTCGACGCCGCAGGACTTGGCGTTTGGTCGTGGGACTTGCAGCGCGGCATCGTCCACTGGTCGCTCGGCACAGGGCGGCTGTTTGGTCTCAGTGAACCGCTCACTCAGATTACTCAGGACGAGTATCTGAATCTGATCGCTGCCGAAGACCGGCTTCATCTCACAACCGTCGCCCGCTCCGTACTGTCGGGCGACAGGTCGCGCTTCAGTGTTCGTCACCGGGTGCGCTGGCCAGACTCAAGCGTGCACTGGATGGAGATCGATGGGCAGCTGCAGGACAACGGCACCAGCTCATCGATGCTGGTGGGCATCGTCCGCGACATTACCGCTCAGCACACTCAGGCCCAGGCCTTCGAAGACAGCCAGGAGCGTCTGGAACTGGCGCTGGCCTCAGCAGAGCTGGGCAACTGGGAATGGCACATCCCAAGCGACCGGCTCTATGCTTCGAGCCGCGCTTCTGAATTGCAGGGCATCATCGACGGTCCGTTCGATGGTTCGTTCCGGGAGTTTTTTCGCAGCGTCGCCGCCAATGACCGACAGACCATGCGCGAGGCTTACAGCGATCTGCTGGCCGGGCGGCGCCAGAGCTATCAGACGACCTATCAGGCGGTGCACCCGAACGGCACCGTCCGGCATCTGGAAACCACTGCCAAGCTGTACCGTGACGAGCACGGCGTGCCGTTGCGGATGGCCGGAATCATTATCGACGCCACGGAGCGGGTCCTGCGCGAACAGCATCTGGCCGCGTCCGAAGCCAGATTTTCCGCCTTGTTCCAAGGCAGTCCCGACCCCATTTCCCTTTCCCGTATCCGCGACGGCACCTTCATTGATGTCAATCCCAGCTTCAGCGCTGTATTCGGCTGGGAAGGCAGCGATATCGTTGGGCGTTCGGCCCCGGACATACATTTCTGGCGCGACGAGAAACAGCGGCAGTCGCTCTATCAACGGCTGGCTCGTGACCAACGCCTGGACGACGCCGAAGCGCAATTTCGCACCAGGGCTGGTCAGTACATCACATGCGTGGTCTCCAGCCGCTTCATTCGAATCGACCGAAGGCTGTGCATCGTGACGACTTTCCGCGACATCACCGAGCGCCAGCAGGCCGAAGCAGCCTTGAAAGCCAGCGAGGCCAAGTTCGCCAGGGCATTCCATTCAAGCCCCGACGCCATCATCATCAGCGAACGCGCCACCGGACGCTTCATAGAGGTCAACGAAGGTTTTCACCGTCTCTCCGGCTACCGCCCAGAAGAAGCCATTGGCCGTACATCCACCGAACTGGGCATCTGGTCGGACTCGCAGCGCAAGGACATTCTCGAACAGCTGGAGCGTGACGGCCGCGTCGCCAACTGGGAAATGGTCGGCCAGGATCGTCACAGCAACCCTAAACACATCGAGGTGTCAGTCGAACCGATCGAACTCAACGACACCGACTGCCTGTTGATATCGGCGCGAGACATCAGTCAGCTGAAGGCTGCACATGCGCAGATCCATCACCTGGCGTATCACGACCCACTGACCAACCTTCCCAACCGGGCGCTGCTGATGGATCGTCTGGTACAGCAGATTGCGCTGCACAAGCGCCATGACCTGCGAGGCGCCCTGCTGTTTTTAGATCTGGATCATTTCAAGCACATCAACGATTCGCTTGGGCATCCGGTCGGCGATGCTGTCCTGAAGATGATTACGGCTCGCCTCGAAGCCAGCACCCGCCAAGAAGATACCGTCGCGCGCCTCGGGGGCGATGAGTTCGTCGTTCTGCTGACAGGTTTGAGCGGCAGGCGCTCGGAGGTGACGCGCCATGTTCGTCAGATTGCCGAAAAGCTACGGACCCTGCTCGCCGAGCCCATGACATTCGAAGGCAACCGGTTGCACGTCACCCCAAGCATCGGTATCGCCCTTCTGCCTGACCATGGCGACACACCCGCCGATCTCCTGAAGCGAGCCGACATTGCGCTCTACGGGGCCAAAGCAGCCGGGCGCAACGCCATCCAATTGTTTCGCACGACGATGCAGCAAGCCGCAAGCGCACGCATGCAGCTGGAGAGCGAGCTACGGTTGGCGCTGCAGCGCAACGAATTCGAGTTACAGCTGCAACCCCAAGTGGATGCACGCTCGGGTTCGGTGATCGGCGCTGAAGTTCTGTTGCGCTGGAATCACCCGGAGCACGGCCCGCGCTCGCCCGCTCAGTTCATTGATGTGCTGGAAGAAAACGGCCTGATCGTCGAAGTCGGCGACTGGATCATCACACAAGCCAGCCGCATCGGCGCTTCGCTGTTGGCCGCGGGACTGGTGCACCCCGACACCTTCAGCCTTTGCGTCAACATCAGCCCGCGTCAGTTCCGTCAGAACGAGTTCGTCGAACGCACCCTCAATGCGCTGAAGGCCACCGGGGTTCCGCATAGGATGATCAAGCTTGAGATCACCGAAGGTATTGTGATCCAGAACCTGGACGACACCATTGCCAAGATGCGCCGCCTTTGCCGACACGGCGTCAGCTTCGCCATGGACGATTTCGGCACTGGCTATTCATCGCTCACCTATCTGAAACGATTGCCGGTGGATTTGCTCAAGATAGATCAGTCATTTGTACGAGACGCGCTGGATGCGCCCAACGACGCCGAGATCATCCGCGCTATCGTCGCGATGGCTAGAAGTCTCGGGCTTGAGGTGATCGCCGAAGGGGTCGAGCAGCAGGCGCAGCTAGACTTGCTGCAACTGCAGGGCTGTCACCTGTATCAGGGTTATCTGTTCAGCCGTCCGCTGCCCCTCGACGAGTTCAGTAGGCTTCTGACAGGTTCCGACACGAACGATGGCGGCGGCTAATAGGCAGCGAAACGGCTAGGCATGTTATGTGAGCGCAGCGACTGCCCTTCGCGCTGATCGGACAGGAACGATAGCCCGTAAACAAAAGCCCTGGCACAGGCCAGGGCTTTGTCAGCGTACTGAAGCCAGCGGAACACACCGGCTTAGAAATGAGCTCACCTGATCAGTTCAGGCTCAACTTGGCGCGGTTCTTTTCCAGGGTAGCGGCACCAATCCCTTTGACTTCCAGCAACTCATCGACCGAGCCGAACGGGCCATGGGCTTCACGGTACGCGATGATGGCCTTGGCCTTTGTTGCACCGATGCCTTTGAGTTCGCGGGTCAGGGTTTCGGCATCGGCCGAATTGAGATTGATTGTTGCCGTTTGAGCTACGGCTACTTCTGCTGCTGCAACAGGTTCAGTCTGAGCTGCATGGCCGCCAATGGAAACGCTGGCAAGCAATGCGAAGAGTGCTGCGGAGAGAAAAGACTTGGTCATGATTCACGTCCCTTTGAGTGTTGGTTTTCGACCGGCGCGGTACTCCATGCGCCGCCGGGACACTTTATGCTGCAACAATGCCAAGTCAAATCGGCGCGCTGGTTCTGTGAACCACGCCCGCCAGGCCGCGCTTAACGCATCACATTGAACAGGCTAAGCCCGGAAATTTTCACGTAGCTCTGCTGGGCCGCTTCTAGAATGACCGTTTGCATCGACAGCCGCGACAACGCCTCGGCGTAGTCCAGTTCGCGCAGTTCCGCCTGGACGCCTTTGTTGACCAGCGCGACGTCTTCGTTGTCGGTCAGGGTGGTGTCGATGGTATTTAACCGTGCGCCAATATTGCCGCGCGCCGCGTCGACGCTGACCATGCCGTGGTCGAGGTTGGTCAAGGCGACTGCGACCGCGTCGCGGACGCCGGTGTTGCCGGTCGCTGGATCTTCCAGAGCCTTGCGGAGGTTAGCAATCGTATCGAGAACTCCTTGTTTAGGACTCTCACTTTCGGGAATCGTAATTACCTCGCCGGCAGTCGGCTCGCCTGAGATATAAAGAGTCACTCCGCCAACTACCAGCTTGTTTTCCTTTTCTCCGTCACTGTCCAAACTACCAGTGCTAAGGACGTTCCCGCTGGCGTCGGCCACGCTATAGTTCCGCTCGTTCGGACTCGCGCTGAACGTGATTTCCAACCCCCCAATGCCGGCAAAAGCGACCTCATCACTAACCAGCGCGTCTGAAACATTCAACGTCGAAGCCGCCTGGTCAGATACCGCAGCGCCAAGACGTCCAGCGTTGGTTACGTTCTCGAAAATGGACTTGCCGTTATCGCTGATCGGAACATTCAACGAACTGGCAATCTGCAACTTCCGCTGCCCCTCGTCACCCTGATAGCTGTAGCTACCATCCGTGCCCCTGACAAAGGGCTGCGTCTTGCCCTGAAATCCTGAGAACAAATACTCACCGCGCGCATTGCGCGTATTCATCAGCGACAGCAGCTCATCCTCGCGCTCACCCAGCTCGGCAGCGATGGCTTTGCGGTCCTGCGGGTCTAGCGCACCGTTACCGGCCTGAACCGCCAGCTCGCGGACACGCTGCAGCACGGTATTGACCGAGTTCAGCGTCACTTCTTCCTGAGTCAGGCTGTTCTTCGCAGCCGTCAGATTGGAGTTGTACTGGCCAAGCACGTTCTGCTGTTGCTCCAGCTGCAGCAGGCGTACCGAGGCAACCGGATCGTCCGCAGGCGTAAGGATGCGGTTGCCGGTGCTGATCTGCTCCTGGGTGCGCGTAGCGTTGGCGTAGTTTCGCTGGATGCCGGTCACGCCGTTATTGAATGCTTGCAAGGTCGAGATGCGCATGGGCGGGCCTGTTACCTGAAGGTGCTGATCAATGTATCGAACATGGTGCGCGCAACTTGAATGATCTGGGCCGAGGCGTTGTAGTACTGCTCGAACTTGATCAGGTTGGCGGCTTCCTCGTCGAGGTTCACGGCCGAGAGCGAATCCCGGTTGTCGGTCGCCTGCTTGAGGATCGCACCCGTCGCTTCGCTGTCCATGCGAGCCTGAGCGGTCAGCGTGCCGACCCGCTCTACCAGCTCGCCGTAGCCATCGGTGAAGCTGGAGCCCGACCCGACAACAGCGCCATCGACCCCGATCGTCTGCTTTGTCTGCAGATCCACCAGCTTTAATGCGTTGCGGTTGTCCGATACGCCGCTCTGGTTGAAGTTGAGCGAGAAACTGTCATTCGCCTGTGGTCGTCCGTTGATAGTGAAATCAAACTGATAAACCTCTCCCGATGCTGCCGTATAAGCCAGCCGAACGGTGTTGCTATTACCGGATTGAAGCGTCGGAGTCGCTGGATTGCCGCTGCCATCGACAAGAGAATTGCCATTTTCATCCACGTATGACCAGTTGCCTGTAGCGGCGGACAACGTGAAGGTGCCGTCTGCGTTGACGGTTGCAGCTAGATTCAACCCACTGCCGAACGCTGTTTTCAGTTCGGCAGGGTCGATCGGCGAAGGCGCGGAAACCATGTCCGGCTGGCCAATCGCTCCGGTACCGCCGTTTTGCAAACTGCTTTCCGCACGCACTGCCGCAGCGAAGGCGAGCTGATCAGCCTGATCGAGCACTGCGCCGATTTCAGAGGCGCCGCGCCGAGTCGGCATGATCAATACCTTGTCACCCTCGCCGAGCGACGAATCGATCCGATGTAAGTTAAAACCCAATCCAGGCACTTCGGTACCGAACGTTTGACCCTCGATCCAGCGCCCACCCACCGGACGAATTCGATAACTGTCGCCCGCGCCGATTTCTATCTCGTAGTCACTAGCAGCAAGCGACGAGGTGTTAGTGATCTCGACATTTATCCCCGTCGGATAACTGCGCTTATCGACCAGATCGGCCGCATTGATATCTTTGAACAGGCCGACGCCAACGTTGCCCTTCAAATCCAGCCCCTGTCCCAGCTGGGTATTGACCTGATCACTCACAGCCAACGCCAGCTGCCCCAGCGAATTGAGCGTCGGGTCCAGCACTTCCTGGCGATAGCGAATCAGCCCACCCAGCTCGCCGCCGGTAATCTGCGACGTAATCCCCTGGCGCGAGCCGCCGCTGACAAACTGGATCTCGTGACGGTTGGGATCGCGCTGTCCTGGCACGATTTCCAGCCGGCTGACGGCGCTTCCGACGACTAGGGGCTGACCAGTACCGACCGAGATATTGAAGCTATTGTCGTCCTGCGGCGTTACGGTGACGCCGATGTAGGTCGATAACTGACGCACCGCCTCGTCGCGTGCGTCGAGAAGGTCATTGGGTTGTTTGCCGTTGGCCGAAGCTGTCGCGATGGCTTGGTTCAAGCTACCGATGCTGCCGGCCAGACGATTGATCTGATCGGTGACCGCAGCCATCTGCTTGTTGGTGAAGTTGTTCTGTTCGGTCAGCCGGTCGGAAACGGTATTGAATCGGCGCGCCAGCCCCTCAGCCTCCGCCAGTACCAACTGACGTGCCGGAATGTTGGCGGGGTCTTCCGCTGCCGTTTGCAGTGCCGAGAAAAACTTCTGCAGCGAGGGCGTGATGCCGGTCGTGCTGCCTGCCAGCAGAGAATCGAGCTGGTCGATCTGGCTTTTGTAGGCTTCCACGTCGCTGCTCAGCGAAGTGCTGCTGCGCAACTGACTGGTCAGGAACTCGCTGTACGTCCTGCGGATTTCCACCAGCGTAGTGCCCGAGCCGACATAACCCGCCCCGCTGAATTGAGGGGTCCGAGTTGCCTGGGATGCATCCTGGCGGCTATAGCCGGGAGTATTGACGTTGCTGATGTTGTGGCCTGTGATCGACAGCTGGCTCTTGCTCGCACTCAAGCCCGACAGGCCAATATTCAGTAGGTCAGCCATGATTAGCCTCTAGTCCGCACGGCGGGCGCTGAACTCGCGTCAGCGATCGTCTGGTAGGTCTGCACTTTGCGAGCGATCTGATTGATCTTGTTCGCATATTGCGGGTCGGTCGCGTAACCGGCCCGCTGTAATTCGTTGACGAAGCGCTCCGAGTTACCGGTGGTGCTCGCAACCTGAATCGCCGGCTGGTAGCGGTCGTTGTTCTCGAGCAGCCGAACGTAATCGTTGAAGCTCTGTTCGAACGAGTCGTAAGCCCGGAACCCAGCGACCTGCTTGGTCGCCTTGCCATTGATGTACTCGGTTGTGGTGACCTTCGCCGACTCACCTTGCCAACCCGTGGATTTGATACCGAACAGGTTGTGGCTGTTGCTGCCGTCCTTCTGACGAATCATCGACTTGCCCCAGCCGGTTTCCAGCGCGGCCTGCGCCACCAGGAAGCGCGGCTCTACGCCGAGTCGCTTGGCGGCTTTCTCCGCCATGGGCAGCATGGTCGCGATGAATTCGGCCGGTGAGTTGAAACGCGTCTTGCTCGGCGCGCTAGGTGCCGTCGCCTCGACGCCATTGACGATCAACGGCGCGTCTTGAGGTGCGGCGAACGCCGTCGCGGGCTGCCAGTCGAGATTCACCAACGGCTGCGGCTTGCCGGCCTGTTGGGCGTCGGCTCCGTTCTTTGCAACCTCGACAGGTGCGGTCTCTGCCGACGGGCGCTCGGCAAGCTTGCCCGGCAGCGCCAGGCGGCGTTGATTCAGCAGCTGCGAGTCATTTCTGGCCGGCGCAACGGCGGCGCTGGGGCTGCTCGACGCTTTCGCGCCTTCGGTCTGTGCAACCTGCGCAAAAGGATTCGGCTTCTCGCTGGGCTCCTGCTGCTTGCTCAGCTGACGGATCAGCACGTCAGCCAGGCCAATACCGCCGCCTTCCTTGGAAAGCGTGACCGACAGCTGCTGGTCGTGCATATCCTGATACTGCTTGCTGGCCTGGCTGTTGAATGGATTGTCCTTGGACATCACCTCGGTGGCCGAACGCATCGACTTGAGCATCTCGTTCATGAACAGGGACTCGAACTCCTGCGCAACCTTGCGCACGTTCTCCGCGCCGTCACGGTCCTTGCCAACCTTGAGCTGATTCAGCCGATTCAGGTCGGAATAGCTGCCGCTATCAGGTGTGCGCCGGCCAAGCCCCAGTCGATTTTCCATGTCCCGGTCCTCAGATCACGATCAGGTCGGCTTGCAAAGCGCCTGCTTGCTTGAGCGCTTCGAGGATAGCCATCAGGTCGCTGGGCGCGGCGCCCACCTGATTCACCGCTCGCACGATCTCATCAAGCGTGGTCCCCGGACCGAACTTGAACATCGGCTTGGCCTCCTGCTCCGCCTTGACGTTGGAGTTGGGCACCACCACCGTCTGGCCGTCCGACAGCGGGTTCGGCTGGCTGACTTGCGGGTCTTCGGAGATGGTCACGGTCAGGCTGCCATGGGTAACTGCCGCCGGCTGCACACGAACGTTCTGGCCGATCACGATGGTGCCGGTGCGCGAGTTGATGATTACCTTGGCCACCGCCTGGCCAACGTCGACTTCGAGGTTTTCCAGGATCGATAGATAGTCGACGCGCTGGCTCGGGTCCAGAGGTGCGGTGATGCTGATCGAGCCGCCATCGAGCGCCTGGGCCACGCCCGGGCCGAGCAGTTCGTTGATGTGATCGACGATGTTCTTGGCGGTGGTGAAATCTGGGCGATTGAGGTTCATCGTTAGGGTGTTGCCCTGATTGAACGCGCTCGGCACCGGCCGCTCGACCGTCGCGCCGTTCGGAATGCGGCCTGCGGATGGAATGTTCACGGTAATGCGCGAACCGTCCGCGCCGCCGGCATCAAAACCACCCACCACCAAGTTGCCCTGGGCAATGGCGTAGACGTTGCCGTCGATACCCTTGAGTGGCGCCATCAACAGGCTGCCGCCGCGCAGGCTCTTGGCGTTACCGATCGACGAAACGGTGATATCGATGGTCTGGCCCGGCTTGGCGAAGGGCGGCAGATCGGCATGAATGGACACGGCCGCGACGTTCTTCAGCTGAACGTTGCCACCTGCCGGCACCTTGATGCCGAACTGCGCCATCATGTTGTTGAACGTCTGCACCGTGAACGGCGTCTGGGTGGTCTGGTCGCCACTGCCATTGAGGCCGACCACCAGGCCGTATCCGATCAACTGGTTGCTACGAACACCTTGAATGGTGGCGATGTCCTTGAGCCGCTCGGCTTGGGCCGGAACGGCTACCAGGCACAGCAAGGCAACTACGAATGAGCTGAACAGTTTCATTGCCTGCACCTGCTTAGAACGGCCACAACGGGTTGATGAAGAAACGATCCAGCCAACCGGGCTGACTGGCATCGGCGAAGGCGCCGGTGCCGGAATAGGTGATGCGGGCATCGGCGATACGGGTCGACGGCACGGTGTTGTCGGTGGCGATGTCGTCCGCGCGCACCAGGCCGGCAATGCGCACCAGCTCATCGCCCGTGTTGAGTGTCATCCACTTCTCACCGCGAATCGCCAGGATGCCGTTTGGCAGCACGTCGGACACCGTGACGGTGATCGAGCCGGACAGGCTGTTGCTCTGCCCTGCCTGGCCGGAGCCGGAAGTATCACGCGCCGCGTCGTACTCGGCGCCCAGGTTCATGGCGTTGCCGGTCAACGGGTTGGCCATCGATACGGCGCCGCCAAACAACGAGCCGAGCCCGATATTGGCGCTGCTCTCCTTGGATATCTGGGAATTGGCATTCTTGCTCGCCTGGGTCCGCTCGTTGAGCGTGATAGTGATGATGTCACCGACCCGATGGGCCTTCCGATCGTCGTACAGATTGGTTTCGAAACCCGCCTGATAGATGGCGCCGTTGTTTTGCGCAGCCGGCAGCGGCGTACGCGGCAGGACCGGCGCGTAGTACGGGTCATTAGGCTTCGGGGCTGGCGCCACGCAACCGGTCAGAACCACAGCGGACATCAGCGGAAGAACAATCAACAAGCGGCGCATATTCACCTCAATCCAGCGGCTGACAGCTGTTACAGCTGCTGGGTAACGAAGGACAGCATCTGATCGGCCGTGGAGATGACTTTCGAGTTCATCTCGTAGGCGCGCTGAGTGGTGATCATGTTCACCAGCTCCTCGACGACACTGACGTTGGAGTTTTCCAGAGTGTTCTGCAGCACCGTGCCCAGTCCGTTCAGGCCGGGCGTGCTGACCTGCGGCGCACCGCTTGCGGCGGTTTCCAGGAACAGGTTGCTACCCATGGCCTGCAGGCCTGCCGGGTTGACGAAGTCGGCGGTCTGCAGGTTGCCGATGATTTGCGGCGCCGGGTTGCCGAGTGTGGTAACCGAGACGGTGCCGTCCTCGCCGACCGTGAAGGTCTGGGTTTCCGGCGGTACGACAATCGCCGGCTCCAGCGCATAGCCGTTGGAGGTCACGATCTGGCCGTCGGCGTTCAGATGGAAGCTACCGTCACGCGAGTAGGACACGGTGCCGTCGGGCAGCAGCACCTGGAAGAAGCCGCGGCCATTGATCGCCATGTCGAGCGGCTGCTCGGTAGTCTGCAGGCTGCCGGCAGTGAACTGCTTCTGCGTGCCGACGATGCGAACACCGGTACCCAGCTGCAGGCCGGACGGAAGCTCGCTGTCCTGGGTCGACTGGCCACCTGGCTGCCGCCGGATCTGATACAGCAGATCCTGGAATTCGGCGCGGTCTTTCTTGAAGCCCGTGGTGGAAACGTTGGCCAGGTTGTTGGAAATGGTCGTCAGGTTCATGTCCTGGGCGGACAAACCCGTCTTACTCACCCACAGTGCTGGAAGCATGCTCTTCTCCTCGTACGCCGGTATTCGGGCGCAGCGCGTTGTTTACTAGCTGAGTTGCAAGACTCGGGCCGCAGCGGCACTGTCTTCTTCGGCGGTACGCATCATTTTCACGTGAAGCTCGAACTGCCGGGACAGCGCCAGCATCGATGTCATCTCCGCCACCGCGTTGACGTTGCTCGCCTCGAGAAAACCGGACGTCACGCGAACCGCGGCGTCAGCCTCGACGGGCTGGCCGTCCTTCATCCGGATCAAACCATCGGTGCCCTTTTCCAACTGCTTTGGATCGGGGTTGACGAGCTTGAGACGGTCGACCGTCACCACCACATTCGGATCTTCTCCGAGCGCACGAATGCTGATGGACCCGTCGGCGCCGATCTCCACTTTCTCTTCCGGCGGCACGGCAATCGGCCCGGCATTGCCGAGCACCGGCAAACCGTCGCCGGTGCGCAGCATGCCGAGCGTGTCGATATTCAGGCTGCCGGTACGGGCATAGGCCTCGCTGCCGTCGGGCGCTTGCACCGCGATCCAGCCCTCGCCCTCGACCGCCACGTCCAGATCTCGACCCGTTTCCTGCAACGTGCCGGCACTGAAATCCGTGCCTGGACGCTCGGTCATGGCATAGACGCGTGCCGGAAAACTGTCGCCGAACACCTGCATTGAACGCGCTTGCTCAAAGTCACGACGGAAGCCGGTAGTCGAGATATTTGCCAGGTTGTTGGCATGAGCCTGCTGAGCACGAGCGTTTTGGCTCGCACCCGTCATGGCTACATAGAGCATCTTGTCCATCGAACCTCCGAGACGCGTGAATTGACGCTTGACCGTTCCATACCTTCTCGGAAGCAATGCGCATGCCAACCACCAAAAGGCGCTTAAGCTACTGATTTGCAGAGATTTAGAGAAAAGAAAAGGCCCCGAAGGGCCTTTTGTTAGACGGAGCGGCAGAATTCCGCCATGCAGCGACTGCCGCTGCGACTCGTCAACGCAAGTTGATGATCGTCTGGGTGATCGCGCTTTCGGTTTCGATTGTCTTGGCGTTCGCCTGGTAGTTGCGCTGCGCCACGATCAGGTTGACCAACTGGTCCGACAGCTCGACGTTGGAATCCTCCAAGGCGCCGGCCTGCAACGAGCCCAACGTGCCGCTGCCTGGCGGGTTGCGCACTGGTTCGCCGGATTCGAACGACTGTACCCACTGGGTTTTGCCTACTGGGGTCAAACCCTGAACGTTGGCGAAGTTGGCCAGGATGATCTGGCCCTGCACTTTGGATTGGCCGTTGGTATAGCGAGCAAAGATCTCACCTGTTTCCCCAATCTCAAGGCCGGCAAGCTCGCCCGTGGTATAGCCGTCCTGACTTACGCTATTAACCGCAAACGCGCTGGCGTACTGGGTGGAGCCACGCATATCCAACGTCATGTTCAATCCGCCCGCAGGCGCCGCATTGTTCAGTGACCAAGTACCGTCACTGTTCTGGATGGCAGGCTGCCAGCCGTTAAGCGCCATGCTGCCGTCAGCCGGGGTGATCAAACTGCCAGAAGGGCTGAACTCAAGCGTTACTGAAGCTGGCTCGGTGCCGCTCCAAGCAGCTACTGGCGGGACGGCAGACGGATCGCCCGGTGTGGCGATAGGCATTGCTGGGTTACGCCCATCAATCAGTACGTTCATTTGCCAGGAGTTAGACGTGGGCGATTTAACGAAGTACTGCGTCATGACATGAGCATTGCCTTGCTCGTCATAGATGTTGGTCGAGGTCGACGAGTTATAGGTCAGCGGATCTGCCGGATTGAATGGCGTATTGACCGGCTGGGTATTGGTCGAATTCAGGTTGAAACCTTGGGCGATTGTCGTCGTCGCCTTAGGCTCCTGGCTGGCCGTCTGGATCTTCAGGTCGCTCACACGCCCTGTCTGGATATTGCCATTACCGTCGACCGAGTAACCCTGAAGGTTGTAGCCGAAGTTATCGACCAGATTGCCCTCTTTATCCGTTCCGAAATAACCGGCGCGGGTATAGCTCAGCGCACCGTTATTGCTGACCTGAAAGAACCCGTTGCCATTGATCGCCAGGTCCAGCGCATTCTGCGTGTAGTTGATGTTGCCCTGGTTGAATTGCTGCGACACGTTCGCAAGCAACACGCCGCTGCCCTGGGGATTCTTACCAGTTCCGAGTACGGACGAGGCATACACATCCGCAAACTCTGCACGTGACTGCTTGAAGCCAGCAGTTCCGGCGTTAGCGATGTTGTTACCTGTAACGTTGAGGTCTTTGCTGGCGGCACGCATGCCGCTAAGGCCGATATTGAACGACATGAATTGCTCCTGTTACCGGGTGTGCCGGCAGTTACTGACCAATGACCTGGACTTGAGACAGCCCAATGCTGCCAACACCGGCCAGGTTGAGCATCAGCTCCCCGCCGTTCTGTCCGAGCGTGACGCTGTCTACGTTGGCTGGGAGCAAGGTGTACAAACCCTTGGTCTCGCCTTGATAGGTGGCTTGTGCTTCGAATCGGTAGGTTCCAGGCGGCAAGGTATTGCCGCTCGAATCCTTGCCGTCCCACATGAACGAAACGTTTCCGGCTTCCTGCTGGCCCATGTTGATCCGGTTGACCACCGTGCCGGCACTGTCATAAACGTTGACCGACACGTTGCTGCTGGTCGTCGGCAATACCAGGCTGGCCTTGAAGGTTTCGCTGGTATCGACGACGGCCTTGTCGGTGGGCACGATCACCTTGCGGCCAACCAGCGACGACGCCTGTAGCGCCTGGGATGACTGATAGCCCGATAGCATGGTTTCCATGCTTGAGTTCAGTTTCTCCACACCTTCGACCGTACTGAACTGGGCCAACTGTGCAATGAACTCGCCGTTTTCCTGAGGTTCCAGAGGGTTCTGGTTGTTCAGCTGAGTTACCAGCAGCTCAAGAAACTCGTTCTTGCCAAGATCGTTGCTTTTTACTTCGCGATCTTTGATCTGGTATTGGTCGAGTACCGAACCGGTACCGCTGACGCCGCCTGTCGTGCTCATGGCTATCTCTCGTAAGGGTTACTGGCCTAGGGTCAGAACTTTCTGCAGCATGGTCTTGGCCGTATTCATCAACTCGGCGTTGGTCTGGAACGACCGGCTGGCAGAAATCATGTCCGCCATTTCCTCCACGACGTTGACGTTCGGGTAATAGACGTAGCCTTCTTCATTCGCAGCCGGATGGTTGGGCTCGTAACGGGCTTGCAGCTCGCTCTGGTCTTCCACCACGCCGAGCACCTGAACACCGGCACCAGCTTGATCCTGCTCGGCGAACAAGGATCCGCTTGGCGTACCGTTGGCCTGCTGCAACATGGTCGCGAAGACCGGATGGCGGGCGCGGTAAGTTTGATCGACGCTGGACGAAACGGTCTCAGCGTTGGCGATGTTGCTGGAGATGGTGTTGAGGCGAGTGCTTTGAGCACTCATGCCGCTGCCGGCGATATTGAATACGCTGCTAAGGGACATGGGCTTCGCTCCTGTTATTCGCCGCGCAGGGCGCTCATGAGCCCCCTGAATTTACTGTTGAGAAAGGTGAAGCTTGCCTGGAAGTCGACGGCGTTTTCGGCGTAAGCGGCTTGCTCGACCTGTGCATCGACAGTGTTCTGATCCAGCGAAGCATGCATCGGCGTGCGAAATCGAAGGCCTGGATCGGCAATCTCAAACCCTTGCGCCGCGATGTGCTTGCTACTGGTGACAGCGACGCCGAACTCGCCCTGGTTTTTGCTCTGCTGGGCAGCCAGAACGCTGCCGAACTCCAGATCACGGGCCTTATAATTAGGCGTGTCGGCGTTGGCAATATTGTTGGCAAGCACCTCGGCACGCTGAGCGCGAAAGCCAAGTGCTTTTTCGTGGATACCCAGAGCTTTATCGAAACTGATGCTCATGATCTGGCCCTCTGCCGGATACAGTCTGCTTAGCAAACCAACAGCAAAGGCCATGCCATTTCGATAATTAACTGATTTAGAAGGGATTTATAGCAACGCATCAGGAGCGATGCGTCAAAAGCGGCAAAGCTTTTCCATGTTTTTGCCGCCTCTTCACTCATGACCGACAGATTTCTGCCGCCGCCTCGCTGCGACGCTGCAGGATCGACCGTTCCTACTTAGCCTTATAGATGATGCCTGGACTGCATTGGATCATCTGGTACAACTCAGGAAGCCCGTTCAGCGCCTCGGATGCCCCGAGAAACAAATATCCGCCCGGCTTCAGCGTGGCGTGAATACGCCGAAGAATGTCTTTCTTCACATCCGCAGAAAAGTAGATGAGCACGTTACGGCAGAACACCACGTCGAACTTCCCCAGCACCGCATAGCTATCGAGCAGATTCTGAACACGGAACTCGACGCGGTTTCGAATCGCTGGTTTGACAACCCAACGGCCTGGTGTCTTGACGTCGAAATAACGCTGTAAGCGCTCGCTCGACAATCCCCGCGCGATAGCCAGACTGTCGTACTCCGCAGCCTTGCTTGCAGCAAGCATGGTGCCAGACAGCTCGGTAGCGACGATCTGAACTGCCAACTTAAGTTGGCTGGGGTTGCTGCGCTCATATTCGTCGACAGTCATCGACAACGAATAAGGTTCCTGCCCCGAGGAACAGGCAGCCGACCATATACGCAGGCGTTGACCCGGCGCGGTTTTCAGGAGCTCCGGCAAGGTCCGACTCCTAAGCACTTCGAATGGATAGGTATCGCGAAACCAGAGCGTTTCGTTGGTCGTCATCGCATCCACGACCTGCTCACGCAGACCGCTGCGTGGCTGGGCCTGAATTTTCCTGACCAGGTCGCCAAGGCTCCTGAGCCCCTGCTGCTCCATCAGCTTGTTCAGCCGGCTGGTTACGAGGTACTGCTTGTTGCTGCCCAGCAGAATGCCGCACGTCTTCTCTAGGAACACTCGGAACTGATCGAAATCCGGATCACCTGACACTGATAAGGCCCACCAGTCGTATTGAAGAGGACATGCCTCAATTCTTATCCGTAGTTCGGATTCGCTCTATCACCCGGTTGGCCAGATCGTCCGCCTGAAATTTGGCGAGAAAATCGTCCGCACCGACTCGCTTGACCATGCTCTGGTTGAACACACCGGAGAGTGAAGTATGCAGCAGAATATGCAAATCCCGCATGGCCGGATCCTGACGAACCTCGGTGGTCAACGTATAGCCGTCCATCTCAGGCATTTCGATGTCTGAAATCATCATGACGAATTCCTCGGATGGCTTCTTGCCATCTGCTACCAACTTTCGCAGGTAGGTCAGCGCCTGGCGGCCATCGTTGTGTGCAACCACCTCGATTCCCAGATTCTGTAGACAACGAATTATCTGTTTCCGCGCAACCGAGGAATCATCGACGATCAGAACCCGGCTGGATGACGCCTTGCTGGTGGTTTCCTCGTCCGCGATACCAACCGATAGCACTTCCGAAACGGGAGCCACCTCGGCCAGCACTTTTTCCACGTCGATGATTTCGACCATCTGGCCATCCACATGGGTGACAGCTGTCAGATAGTGATCAGGCCCAACGCCTTTGGGCGGCGGCAGGATGGCCTCCCAGTTCATATTGACGATCCGCTCCACCGATCGCACCAGAAACCCGAGCACCTTGTTGTTGTATTCAACGATGATGGCGAAGCTATTGGAGAGGTCCTGCAATGCAGGTTTTCCGGTAGCCAAGGAAAGATCGAGAATCGAAAGCGTGCTGCCACGTATGTTCGCCACGCCACGCACAACCGGACTGGACCGAGGCATGATGGTGAGCCGAGGACACTGCAGCACCTCTTTAACCTTGAACACGTTAATGCCATAGAGCTGCTTGTCATCCAGCCTGAACAGCAGCAACTCCAGACGATTCTGCCCCACCAGCTGGGTACGCTGGTTAACCGAATCCAATACACCGGCCATGCCAGTTCCTCTTGCTTTGCGAAATGGTGTTCAGAATGTCCGGCAGACTTACCGGCACGCCCTTTGCTTCTGCCATGACATGAACGAACAGATGACTTTTTTCCGGCGTCCTTGCATTGCGCTTTGTCGCGCGATCCTGTTTTCGGCGTTATGCGGGCTGAGCCAGTTTGCTGACTCGGCAACAAGGCCTGAACAGCTTATCGACGCAGCACGCGGATTTCTTGAGCGTGAGGTGACCGACTATTTGCAGCGTAGCCAAATCCAGGCCCGCCATCAGGTCGAGGTCAACAGACTCGATCCTCGTCTGCGCCTGGCGCATTGCGATCGCCCGTTGACTACGAAACTGGAAAGCCCTGCGCAACCGGTTGGCCGCACAACCGTACGGGTCAGCTGCGAAGGCTCGGCGCCCTGGTCCGTTTTCGTCCCCGCGCAGGTCCATTTGTTCCGCGAAGTAATAGTCGCCCGGCGACCGCTGGCGCGCGAAAGCATCCTGGAGCAAGCTGACGTGACTCTAGCCGAACGGGACGTCAGCCTGCTGACCCAGGGTTACCTGACGGCCTACGATCAGGTTCTAGGTAACAAACTCACCCGCAGCGCCCTTCCCGATCAGGTGCTTACCCCTAACGCTGTTTCGCTAGCGGAAATCGTGCGCAAAGGCGATCAGGTCGTAATCAGCGCGAAAAATTCGTCAATAAATGTGAGAATGCCAGGCGAAGCTTTATCCGATGGCGCACTTGGCAGTCAGATCAGGGTCAAAAATCAGCGATCTGGCCGCGTTATCAAGGCCCGCGTCGTTGGTCCCGGTCAGGTGGAAGTCGCGATGTGAGAAGGACTGACGCTGCCGCAGCCACTCCGGGAAAATAAAGCTAAAGTTTCCCATGGCTTTGCCGAAAAGCAGGCAAGCGTCCTGACTTATTCGAGGTTTCGATCATGGCTATCGATTTCAACCGGCCCAACGGTGCCGTCAGCCCACCGAGCAGTGGGCGAAGCAGCAATGTGCAGAACACTGAGCGGCCAACGGTTCCGCAGCCTGCTGCCGACGCAGTGAAGAACACCAGTAGTACGGCTGTATCCGGCGAGAGCGTTCAGTTGAGCCCGGAAGCACAACGTCTGCAGCAGACCGCTGAGAAGTTGAGCCAGCAACCCTCTGTCGATCAGGAGCGTGTCGCTCAGATCAAGCAGGCGATAGCCGATGGCAGCTATCAGGTAGATCCTCAGCGAGTGGCATCGAAACTGCTAGCGTTCGAAAGCCAGCGTTGAACCCAGTAAAAGGTAGCCAGGCGTCAGCGCATTAGAGACCACTATGCAAGATACCGAATTGCTTCAACAGCTGGTTGACGATATCGGCACCGCCCGAAAGCTTCTTGAGCTCATCGATGCCGAGTACCAGGCACTTGCCGAGCGCAACCTCGCAGGCCTGGAGCAGCTGCTCACACAAAAGCAGACACTCCTGGCGCTGCTGGGTCAGCATGGCGCCTTCCGCAGCCAAACCCTTGCTAAGGCGCAGCTTAGCGCCGATAAAAAAGGCTTGGCGACCTTTGTCGCGAACTCTGCGATAGGCGACGACATTCTTGCCCATGCGGAGCAGCTCGAGAGCGTTTTAGAAACCTGCAGAAATTCCAACGACCGCAACGGCAAGCTTATTCGCGCCAATAAGAGCGCAGTAGGCGCCATGCTGCATGTGCTGCAGGGTAGCAACCAGACGCCCGATCTCTACGACCGCCGAGGTGCCACCGCCAGAACGGCAAATCATCGCCCGCTTAGCCAGGCCTGACCGCCGCCAAATAAAGGCAAAATGCTATTATGCGGCGGACGTCGTTACATGCCGGAGAGCAATGTTAAGTGTCCAATCCGTTTGCAGAGGACGGAGGCCCGCAGCCTCCTCAGATTCTCAAGACAACAACCGAGATCCACGCGACTCTGAAGCAACTGCTGGATAACCACATCCCGCTACTGGTCCGATTCGTTGACCGTAACCAGCGCTATCAGACTTATATGGTCGAAATGAACCGTGAGAAGGGCTGGATTGCGCTCGACGAGTTGATACCTAACGACGGCGAACGCTTGATGGCGTCCGGCGAAGCCTTTCAGGTTGAAGGCTATTACGAAGGCGTGCGCATTGCCTGGAGCAATGATCACCCGGTGCATCCAGGCGAACTGGAAGATGCCCGCTGCTACTGGGCACCCCTACCCGATCAAGTCCTCTACCATCAACGACGCAACGCGTACCGTGCCTCGTTGGCTGGCCAACCTATCGTTGCCGAACTCAGCGACAAAACTATCAAGCCTGTTGAAGGTAAAGTGCTGGACATGTCGGCGACTGGCTGCAAGCTGAGCTTCCAAGGCAACCTTCAGAGTGGCCTACAGACGGGACGAGTGTACGAACACCTCTCCGCAAGGCTTCCCTTTGGCACCATCACAACGGCGGCCGAACTACGGCATGTCGTTTTCGATGAAAAGCTCGATGTCACTTTTTGCGGAATGCGCTTCTATCGCATCAGTGGCCTGACGCAACGCCAGATCGAACGATTCGTCTACCAGCTACAACGCGAAGCACGACGCGACCAGCCGAGCGGCCGCTTCAGCTGAGATAAATGCTCCGTTACGAAAAGACGAGCAAATGGTTAGAGCGGCTCCCGACAAGCCGTTCAACCCACGTCACTTTGATTGGTCATGAATTATCCCGCCGCGGCTATCGATAGGCCAGACGGCGGCGGGATGCCGTGACCTAATGGAGGCAAAAGCTGGCGTCCCAGGCGAGGTTCGAACTCACAACCTTCCCCTTAGGAGGGGGATGCTCTATCCAATTGAGCTACTGGGACGCGTTAGGCGCAGCATGTTAGCGGGCCTCGGCTCGTTTGTCATGCGCTTGGCAACAGAGCCAGACCGTCAGTCAGCCGTATATCAAGGCGACGGAATCATGACCCAACCTTATATTGCATTTTGCATTGCGCTTTTTATGTGCATCATGCAAAACGCATCATGGACATAAAATAATCTGTCGTAAGTATATGAAAAATAAGGAATTTTTTCCTTAAAAAGATGGCACACCGAATGCTTAAGCCATGCGAACCATTTGCGAAGGAGCCGCCAATGCTACGCCCAGCTTATTTATTCAGTTCAGCCATCCTGGCCGTGGTCGCTGTGATGCAATTGCAGGCAACAGCGCAGGAACCAGAACACGCTCCAACTGGCACATTGGAGCAACCCGCTACCCCGTCGGTTCATAGGCTGACAATGCCAGCGCAAACCATTAGCAGCCAAGCAATGAGCACGCCCACGCAACCGCAACGGTGGGTCTTCTAAGACCCCTGCGTTTTGTTTCATCAAGGAGATAACGGATGTCTATTTATGGCTGCATTTTCCTTCTGCTCAGCATCATCTGTGGCGCACTGAGCATTGGTACTGCCCTTCCCGACATGTGGGAGCCGGTCGTAGAAGGAGGCACGGTATTTTTTTGCGTTCTCTTCGTGATCTCACTTCTGATCGGTCGGCGGATTAAATTCGATCCAGTACTACGCTAGGACGCGATTAACAGACAAAGATCAGTAGCTGATCACAGTAACGGCGTTTCGCCATCATCATGTCTTTACTCTGATATTTGTCGTCGTATAATTGGCGCCATAAAGCCGCCTAGCATCTTTTTTTCAGGTCGCGGAACAGCGAGTGCTGTTTGGTTGTCAGACCGGGACTAGAACGGCAATAAGCCACCATCTCCACCCTGACTAACCGGTTTAATATGCGCCCTATGAAGCAGGCAGTTTACTCCAGCCGTACGGCTGACAAATTCGTGGTTCGGCTACCAGACGGAATGCGGGAGCGTATCGCCGAGGTTGCGCGCAATCATCATCGCAGCATGAACTCTGAGATCATTGCTCGCCTGGAGCAAAGCCTTCTGCAAGAAGGCGCACTCGACGACGATTTGAGCATGCGGCTGGACAGCCCGGAACTGACACTTCATGAGCGTGAATTGCTCCAGCGTTTTCGTCAGCTTGCCCATCGCCAGCAGAACGCCCTGATCGCTCTGATCGCGCAAGACACCGAAGCTGCAAAAGAAGACTAACCATCGCCGATAGCCTGCGGACTTACAAACGCCTCGACACAGTCGGGGCGTTGTCGTTTGCGGCGCACCATCTGAGCGTTATCTGCTTGATCTAAGGCCTGGATCGAGGAAACGGTTAGCAGGGCACACGCGCTAATACAACGCTCGAGCAAAACAGGGAAAAGCTTGGCTGGTTGACGACCAAGCATCGCCTCATGCATCGGTTCGCTAAGTACGCGAATGGCCCGCGTTAACTTGGAAACAAAAATGCCCGCGCCTTCTCGAGGTACAAGCATTCATTGTTACCGGCGGCAGGCGTCCTGCGAGGAGCCTGAAAACAACTAGCTAACCCACAAAACTAAGCAGCACACCGGCAGCAACAGCCGAGCCGATTACCCCTGCCACGTTCGGACCCATGGCGTGCATGAGCAGGAAGTTTTGCGGATTGGCCTCGAGCCCAACCTTGTTCGACACCCGCGCCGCCATGGGTACCGCCGATACACCTGCCGAGCCGATCAGCGGATTGATCTTGTTCGAACTGAACATGTTCATCACCCTGGCCATCAGCACCCCGGCGGCGGTACCACCACAAAACGCGACCATCCCAAGCAAGAGGATTCCAAGCGTTTTCAGCTGCAGGAAGGCGTCGGCAGACAGCTTGGAACCGACGGTCAATCCTAGCGCG
The DNA here is from genome assembly GCF_019355055.1 of Pseudomonas sp. MTM4. Taxonomy (NCBI): domain Bacteria; kingdom Pseudomonadati; phylum Pseudomonadota; class Gammaproteobacteria; order Pseudomonadales; family Pseudomonadaceae; genus Pseudomonas; species Pseudomonas sp. MTM4. The sequence goes on along the minus strand of NZ_CP048411.1, from coordinate 74,908 downwards.
ATGGTGACGATGTTGATCAGCGCATTACGCGAGGTATCAGCCAGGCGATCGACCACCCCACACTCACGCAACAGATTGCCGAAGGCGAACATGCCTACCAGCGGCGCCGCATCGGGCAGTAGCAAACCGACCATCAAGGCCAGCATGAGCGGGAAGACTATCTTTTCCGCCTGGCCGACATGACGCAGCTGCTTCATGACGATGGCGCGCTCTTCCTTGGTCGTCAGTGCTCGCATGATGGGTGGCTGAATCAACGGGACCAGCGCCATGTACGAGTAGGCTGCCACAGCAATCGGCCCCAGCAGATGCGGCGCGAGCTTCGCCGTCACGAAGATCGAGGTTGGGCCATCGGCACCACCGATGATCGCGATCGAAGCCGCTTCACGCAGGGTGAACTCCATACCCGGAATCCCCGCCGCTGCCAGCGCCAATGCGCCGAGTAAGGTGGCGAAGATACCAAACTGCGCCGCCGCACCGAGCAACAAGGTCTTGGGATTGGCCAGCATCGGTCCAAAATCCGTCATCGCCCCGACACCCATGAAGATCAGCAGCGGGAACACGCTGGTCGGCAAGCCAACTTCGTAGAACAGATGCAAGATGCCCGCACCCTCGGCCATGTTGGCGACCGGAATGTTGGCAAGCAGACCACCGAACCCGATCGGGATCAGCAGCAAGGGCTCGAAACCCTTGCGAATCGCCAGATAGATCAATGCCAGGCACACCACGATCATCAGCAACTGACCGGGCTCCAGATGATACAAGCCGGTGCTCTGCCACAGCTTGAGCAACTTATCCATGCCGCACTCCTTAAGCGATGGTCAGCAGGCTGTCGCCCACCGACACCGCATCGCCGACCTTGACGTTCACACCTGAAACGGTGCCGGCCTTGAATGCGCGGATTTCAGTTTCCATCTTCATGGCTTCGAGGATGATGACCAGATCACCCTCCTGAACTGACTGACCGGGCTGTACGAGCACCTTGAAGATATTGCCCGCCAGCGGAGCAGGCTGCGGCTCACCTGTACCAGCGGCCGGTACGGTAGCGGCTCCAGGCGCTGCGTCCGCCGCCTCACCGATCAGTTTGAGACCTTCTATGTCGCCACCTTCATTGACCTGTACCACAAACGACTTGCCGTTGACCTCGACGGTGTAGACCTCGGGTACGCCCGGTTCGCGCGGTGCCTTGTCATTACCGGTCGGCACCGGCTCGAAGGCGGCGGCGTTGCCACGATTCTCGAGAAACTTGAGGCCGATTTGTGGAAACAGTGCGTAGGTCAGGACGTCATCGATTTCGTCCTTGGCCAGCCTGATGCCTTTCTCTTGCGCCAGCGCTTTCAGCTCGGCCGTCAACTTGTCCATTTCCGGTTGCAGCAGATCGGCGGGACGGCAGGTAATGACGCTCGCACCGTCGAGCACACGCTGTTGCAGTTCGGTATTGAAGGGGGCCGGCGCGGAGCCGTATTCACCCTTGAGGATCCCGGCAGTTTCCTTGGTGATGGACTTGTAGCGCTCGCCGGTGAGTACGTTGATCACCGCTTGCGTACCGACGATCTGCGAAGTCGGCGTCACCAACGGAATGAAACCGAGGTCCTCACGAACCCGAGGGATCTCGGCCAGTACTTGATCGAACTTGTCGAGAGCACCTTGCTCCTTCAGCTGGCCCTCCATGTTGGTCAGCATGCCGCCCGGCACCTGAGCCAAGAGGATGCGCGAATCGACGCCCTTGAGCGTGCCTTCGAATTTCGCGTACTTCTTACGTACCTCGCGAAAATACGCAGCGACTTCCTCCAGCAGGTCGAGATCAAGGCCCGTGTCCCGGTCGGTGCCCTGGAAAATCGCCACCACCGACTCGGTCGGCGAATGGCCATAGGTCATCGACAGCGAAGAAATGGCGGTATCAACGTTATCGATACCCGCCTCGACGGCTTTGAGAATCGCTGCAGTAGAAAGGCCCGCCGTGGCGTGGCACTGCATATGGATTGGAATGGACAGGCTTGCTTTCAGACGCGAGACCAGCTCATAGGCGGTATAAGGCGCGAGGATGCCGGCCATATCCTTGATCGCCACCGAATCGGCGCCCATGTCTTCGATCTGCTTGGCCAAATCGACCCACATTTCCAGGGTATGCACCGGGCTGGTGGTGTAGGAAATGGTGCCCTGGGCATGTTTGCCCTGCTGCTTGACGGCCCGCAGCGCGGTTTCCAGATTGCGTGGATCGTTCATCGCGTCGAATACGCGGAATACGTCGACGCCGTTGACCGCAGCCCGCTCGACGAATTTCTCCACCACGTCATCGGCGTAATGCCGATAGCCCAGCAGGTTCTGACCGCGCAGCAGCATTTGCTGACGGGTCTTGGGCATCACGCTTTTCAGTTCACGGATGCGTTCCCAAGGGTCTTCACCGAGATAGCGAATGCAGGCATCGAAGGTCGCACCGCCCCAGGATTCGACCGACCAGAACCCGACCTGATCGAGCTTGGCGGCAATCGGCAGCATATCCTCGAGACGTACCCGAGTGGCGAGAATGGATTGATGGGCATCACGTAGCACCACATCGGTAATGCCGAGCGGTCGTTTTGCAGAATGCATGAAGGGAACTCCCTGTCTGATCAACCGCGACGGGCACGGTGCTGATGAATAGCGGCCTGGATGGAAGCAAGAACGTCCGCGTCCGGCTCAGCTGCTGCGCCCGAAGTGGCAGGCTTGACGGAAACTACCTGTGCTGCTGGCGTACTATCGAAGCGAGCGATTACAAACGCCATCAGTCGGATGCATGCAATCAATAAGACAAGGAAAATGAAGACAGAACCTAGGCCGAATAGCATAAGTTCGACGCCTTCAAGCAGGAGTTCGCTAGGGGTCATCAGTATTTCCTGTCCAATCAGCGGCTCGGGCCGCCTGTTATTCGCATCGTGTTCTAGAAACTTCGCCAAGGCGAAACCTCCGAACAGTAGCCCGAAAAACGACAGCAAAGCAAACGCCAAGCCGCTGTAGATGGGAAGGAGTCAGAGCAGGAAAACAGTCGCCAGACCGAGAAAGATAAAAAAACCACCGCTATCGGTCACGGCAGTGATCATCACGCTGGCGCCGAGCGCAGGATCCCGCCCCATACGGGCTAGCGTTACTGGAATGAGCACCCCCATCAAGGCTGCCAACAGGAGATTGAGGGTCATCGCTGCGGTCATCACCGCCCCCAGCGACCAGCTGCCATAAAGCCAATAGACCACCATGCCTATGACTCCACCCCATATCAGACCATTCAGCATGCCAACACCTGCTTCCTTACGCAGCAAGCGAGCACTATTGCCCGTACCCATCTGATCCAGCGCCATCGCCCGAACGATCATGGTGATGGTTTGATTGCCGGAGTTACCACCGATACCGGCGACAATGGGCATCAACGCAGCCAATGCGACCAGCTTTTCGATCGAGCCGTCGAACAGACCGATCACGCGTGAAGCGATAAAGGCCGTGATCAAATTTACCGCCAACCAAGCCCAACGGTTGCGCAGCGACTTCCAGACCGACGCGAAAATATCTTCTTCTTCGCGCAGACCCGCCATGTTCAGAACTTCGCTTTCGCTCTCTTCGCGAATCAGGTCGACCATTTCATCAATGGTCAGGCGCCCGATCAGCTTGCCACTCTTGTCCACCACAGGCGTGGAAACAAGGTCGTAACGCTCGAACGCTTGAGCTGCCTCGTAGGCATCCTCGTCCGGGTGAAAGGTCACCGGATCGCTGGCCATTACCTCGGAAACGTCTCGCTCCGGATCGTTGACCAGCAAGCGCTTGATGGGCAGAACCCCCTTGAGCACGCCGTCATAGTCGACTACGAACAGCTTGTCGGTATGCCCCGGTAGCTCCTTCAACCGGCGCAGATAGCGAAGGACCACTTCAAGACTCACATCCTCACGAATCGTGACCATCTCGAAGTCCATCAATGCGCCGACCTGATCCTCCTCGTAAGACAGCGCCGAGCGGACACGCTCACGCTGCTGCGCATCGAGTGTTTCCATCAGCTCATGCACGACGTCACGGGGCAGCTCGGCAGCCAGATCCGCCAGCTCGTCGGCATCCATTTCCTTAGCGGCCGCCAGCAGCTCGTGATCGTCCATGTCGGCGATCAGTGTCTCGCGAACGGCATCGGAAACTTCGAGAAGAATGTCGCCATCGCGGTCCGACTTGACCAGCTGCCAGACCGTCAGACGCTCATCGAGCGGCAACGCCTCAAGAATGTAAGCGATGTCTGCGGGGTGTAGCGCTTCCAGTTTACGCTGCAGCTCGACGAGGTTCTGGCGGTGCACCAGATTCTCAATGATGTCTTGGTGCTGCCCTTCCTGACGGTGCGCCAAGTCTTCAACGATCTTATGCCGATGAAGCAAGTCGATGACCTGCGCCAGACGATCCTGGAGACTTTCCTGCGGCTTTTTTGCTTCTACTTCAGTCATGGCGCACTCCATCCCCAGCGGTCGGAACGCACCAAGGGATCAATCATTCGGAACGTGATTGGCAAGAAAAAGATTTATGTGACTACTGGGCAAATCCATGAGAAGGATCCAGAAGCCCCAACAGGGGCGAACCGCGCAATGATACCACCCCGCCCACCACGCCAGATTCGCAACTGCAGACAATACAACCGCTTGCGCCGGCTTTCAGTGTCGACGCATTCACGTTGCGAGAAGACACGACCGCAGCACCACAAATTATTAGTTAGGCTGCCCAACCGATCGTCAAGGAGGACGAACAATGAACAAACTTCTCACTGCAAGCTGCTGCGCCCTATTTCTCATCACGACCCCGACGCTCGGAGCACGCATCTATCGCTGCGTCGATGATGCAGGCAACCTCACCTTCACCCGACAGGGTTGCCCTACGAATCAGACCGCTCAAATTCAAGAAGCGCTAAATCCCACACCAAGCTCCGGCAAGGCTGTTCCCCTAGCCAAACCAAGGAAAGCACCCAAGGCCGCCAGGGAAGAAACCAGGCAGCTCACCGTTGTAGGCAAACAGGACGACGGTTGCGGAAACCGCGTGACAGGCAGCGCGAGACGCAATGCACTCATAAGCCAGCAGATCCTTCCAGGCATGACCCGCGCCGACATCGAAAGCACCTTCGGCACGCCTGACACCGTAACCAATCGCAACGGGCAAATGCAGTATCGCTACAGTAGCGACAAGGGACGGACGCGGACCGTCAGCTTCGACGAGCACGGCTGCGTTCGAGGTAAACCCTGAACAATAAAAAAGGGCCTGCATCGCTGCAGGCCCTTTTGGGTTGGTGCACTCAGGAGGATTCGAACCTCCGACCGCTCGGTTCGTAGCCGAGTACTCTATCCAGCTGAGCTATGAGTGCATAAGCGCTTGATAAACCAGATCACCGCTGGCTACAACAACGAATCGCATTTCCGCAACTCGTTTAATATGGTGCACTCAGGAGGATTCGAACCTCCGACCGCTCGGTTCGTAGCCGAGTACTCTATCCAGCTGAGCTATGAGTGCACTAAGGGTGCGCATTATAGATTCGCGAATTTGTTGGTCAAGCTCTTTAATTCAATGAATTCCATCAAACCAAACAGCTAAATCGACTCACTATCTAACTATGCAAAATGGCGGAGAGGGGGGGATTCGAACCCCCGACACCCTTTTGAGATGTACTCCCTTAGCAGGGGAGCGCCTTCGGCCACTCGGCCACCTCTCCGCAACACGGGGCGCATGATACCCATCTTTACCCCGCTTGCAAAGCCAAAAATCACATAAATATTAATGGCTTGGTTCTTGATCTTTCTCTTTCTGGATCCGTTGGTAAATCTCCTCGCGATGCACCGCTACCTCTTTGGGTGCATTCACTCCAATGCGCACTTGATTTCCCTTAACACCCAGCACAGTGACAGTCACATCGTCACCCACCATCAGGGTCTCTCCGACCCGGCGAGTCAGAATCAGCATTCCTTTCTCCTTAAAAACGGATTCAATTCAGTAAACAGTCTGCAAAGATAAAAACGGATAATGTTCCGTGAGACATCGACCCTAGAGCCTTTCACCAGCTATTGACCAGCAAAAACGTCTCTAAAGTTCCTTTCGGCTCATTCAAATCGACAGAAGGTGCGAATTAACGCAATTCCGTCGAATCAATCACCTTTTGCGGTTGGAGCGTCCAGCTCGAATGCGGTATGTAGCGCCCGCACCGCCAGCTCCAGGTACTTCTCCTCGATCACAACCGAAACCTTGATCTCCGAAGTGGAAATCATCTGGATGTTGATATTTTCCTTCGCCAGCGCCTCGAACATCCGGCTGGCGACGCCCGCATGCGAGCGCATACCGACGCCGACTATCGACACCTTGGCGATATCGACATCGCCGATGACTTCCCGTGCACCCATGTCCCGCGCAATGCCCTCGAGCACCTGCTGCGCGTTATGGTAGTCGTTCCGGTGGACAGTGAAGGTAAAGTCCGTGGTGTTATCGTGCGCGACGTTCTGCACGATCATATCGACCTCGACGTTCGCCGAGCTGATCGGGCCGAGAATCTTGAAGGCTATCCCGGGCGTATCCGGCACACCACGAATGGTCAGCTTGGCTTCGTCACGGTTGAACGCGATGCCGGAGATGATGGGCTGTTCCATGGATTCCTCTTCATCAAGTGTAATGAGGGTTCCCGGACCCTCCTGAAAGCTGTGCAGCACGCGCAACGGCACGCTGTATTTTCCGGCAAACTCCACGGCGCGAATCTGCAGCACTTTGGAGCCGAGACTCGCCATCTCGAGCATTTCTTCAAAGGTGATCTTGTTCAGGCGCTGAGCCTTGGCGACCACGCGCGGATCGGTCGTGTAGACACCGTCGACGTCGGTGTAGATCTGGCACTCGTCCGCCTTCAACGCAGCCGCGAGCGCGACACCGGTCGTATCCGAACCGCCACGCCCGAGAGTGGTGATGTTTCCGCTTTCATCCACGCCTTGGAAGCCTGCAACGACCACCACGCGGCCAGCCTTGAGTTCCTTTTGAATATTTTGCGAGTCGATCTGGAGAATACGCGCCTTGGTATGCGCACTATCGGTAAGGATACGAACCTGGCTGCCGGTGTAGGACACAGCCGGTACGCCAATCTTGATCAACGCCATCGCCAGCAGGGCGATGGTGACCTGCTCACCGGTCGAAACCATGACATCCAGCTCGCGAGCCACGGGCTGCTCAGTGATCTGTTTGGCCAAATCGATCAGGCGATTGGTTTCACCGCTCATGGCCGAGACCACCACGACGATGTCGTCGCCGTTGTCGCGGAATTTCTTGACCTTCGCCGCCACCTGTTCGATGCGCTCGACGGAGCCCACCGAGGTACCTCCAAACTTCTGTACGATCAAAGCCATTTCATCGCCGCCTAAGCCCGTCACGGGCGCTCATTAAATAACCTGCCTGCTCAAAGCATCGCTTATTGCGTGCGGGCAGCGGCCTGCCCGCTTGCGATGCGTTGTCCGTTACGCCTCAGTGCCTCGACCAAGGACAGAGCGGCACTATCATCGCTCTGGTTACAAACCTTGCTCTACGAATGCGTGCGCGAGTGCCAGCGCCTCGTCGAGTCGCGCCGCATCGCTGCCGCCACCTTGTGCCATGTTCGGGCGTCCGCCACCCTTGCCGCCGACAGCCGCAGCCGCCTGCTTCATCAGATCGCCTGCCTTCAAACGGCCAGTGAGATCCGGGGTCACGCCAGCCACCAGCACGACCTTTTCGTCCTGCACGCCGCCGAGCAGAATCACGCCGCTGCCGAGCTTGTTCTTCAACTGATCAACCAATGCCAGCAACGCCTTGCCATCCAGGCCATCGACACGGACGGCCAAGGTCTTCACGCCCTTCACATCGACAGCGGATCCAGCGAGATCATTGCCGGTGGCGCTAGCCGCCTTGGCTTTGAGCTGTTCAAGCTCTTTTTCCAGTTGACGATTGCGCTCCAGCATCGTGCCCAGCTTATCCAGCAGATTTTCACGACTGCCTTTGACCAGCGCGGCGGCTTCTTTCAGCTGGTCTTCCGCGCCGTTCAGATAAGCCAGCGCCTGCTCGCCAGTGACCGCCTCGATGCGGCGCACGCCGGCTGCCACACCGCCTTCGCTGATGATCTTGAACAGCCCGATGTCGCCAGTGCGCTTGACGTGAGTGCCGCCACAGAGTTCGACCGAGAAGCCTCCGCCCATGGTCAATACTCGCACCTGATCGCCGTACTTTTCGCCGAACAGGGCCATCGCCCCTTTGCCCTTCGCGGTCTCGATGTCGGTTTCCTCGATTTCAACGACCGAGTTGCAGCGAATCTCCGCGTTCACCTTGTCTTCAAGCGCCTTGAGCTGCTCAGGCTTGATCGCCTCGAAATGGCTGAAGTCGAAGCGTAGACGCTGACTATCGACCAACGAGCCCTTCTGACTGACGTGCTCGCCCAGAATCTGCCTCAGCGCCGCGTGCAACAGGTGCGTTGCCGAATGGTTCAGCGCCGTGGCCTGACGAACCGATGCGTCGACGGTGGCATCGACAGTCCCGCCCACCTGAAGGTTGCCGCTATCGAGAATGCCGTGGTGTAGAAATGCACCGCCAGCCTTGCTGGTATCGCGCACATCGAAGCGCAGCCCTTCAGCGGACAGGTAACCGCAGTCACCGATTTGCCCACCTGACTCGGCATAGAACGGCGTCTCATCGAGAACGACAACGCCCTCCTCACCTGCCGACAGGCTCTGTACGGCCATGCCTTCTTTGAACAACGCCAACACCTTACCGCTGCCAGAGGTGCCGAGATAACCGGTAAAACGCGTTTCGCCCTCAACCTTGACCAAGCTGTTGTAGTCCATGCCAAAGGCGCTGGCCGACCGCGCGCGCTCGCGCTGAGCTTCCATCTCACGCTCGAAGCCTTCCTCGTCCAGTGTCAACTCGCGTTCGCGGGCGATGTCGCCGGTGAGATCCACGGGGAAACCGTAGGTGTCGTAAAGCTTGAAGATCACCTCGCCGGGGATGACGCTGCCCTTCAGCTCGACCAGGTCCTGCTCGAGAATTTTCAAGCCCTGTTCCAGCGTCTTGGCGAACTGCTCTTCTTCGGTTTTCAGCACGCGCTCGATGTGCGCCTGCTGCTGTTTCAGCTCGGGGAAGGCCTCGCCCATTTCGGCGACCAGCGCCGCGACGATCTTGTAGAAAAAGCTACCCTTGGCGCCCAGCTTGTTGCCATGGCGACAGGCGCGACGAACGATGCGGCGCAGCACGTAGCCGCGACCTTCGTTGGACGGTGTCACGCCATCGGCGATGAGGAAACCGCAAGAGCGGATATGGTCGGCGACAACCTTCAGCGAAGCCTGTCCTTCATTGCTGCAACCAATCGCCCCGGCAGCCGCATTCAGCAGGCTCTGGAACAGGTCAATCTCGTAGTTGGAATTGACGTGCTGCAATACCGCGCTGATGCGCTCCAGCCCCATGCCGGTATCCACGCTCGGCGCCGGCAGCGGGTGCATGACACCGTCGCCGGTGCGGTTGAACTGCATGAACACGTTGTTCCAGATTTCGATGTAGCGGTCGCCGTCTTCCTCGGGCGAACCGGGCGGGCCGCCCCAGATATGCTCGCCGTGGTCGAAGAAGATCTCGGTGCAGGGGCCGCAGGGGCCGGTGTCGCCCATCGCCCAGAAGTTGTCCGACGCATAGGGCGCGCCCTTATTGTCGCCGATGCGCACCATGCGTTCGGCCGGTACGCCGACTTCCTTGGTCCAGATATCGTAGGCCTCGTCATCGGTGGCGTAGACGGTGACCCAGAGCTTCTCGGACGGCAGATTCAGCCACTTGGGCGAGGTCAGGAATTCCCAGGCGTAGGTGATGGCATCGCGCTTGAAATAGTCGCCGAAACTGAAGTTGCCCAGCATCTCGAAGAAAGTGTGATGACGCGCGGTGTAACCGACGTTCTCCAGGTCGTTGTGCTTGCCGCCGGCACGGACGCATTTCTGGCTGGTGGTGGCGCGGGTATAGGCACGCTTCTCCAGACCGAGGAAGCAGTCCTTGAATTGGTTCATGCCGGCGTTGGTGAACAACAAAGTCGGATCGTTCGCCGGAATCAGCGAACTGGAGGCCACGCGAGTGTGGCCCTTCTCTTCGAAGAAGCGGAGGAAGGCTTCACGGATTTCTGCGCTTTTCATAGATTTCTTCCAGAAGACAGCGGCCGAACGGCTGCAAAACGACACGGCGAGGCGGCACCGGGGGCCGGTTCGCAACTATCCAAACGGATAGCCGGCAAAGGGCCGCATTATATCGGGCCAACGCCTCGCGCATAGAGGATAAGTGAGATTGAATCAAGCTATTCGACAGCAATTCGGACCTATGCTCTGACGAAAGCAGCGAAGATCTCGACGATCGGCTCGATATGCTCGGGCCGCACATCCAGATGCGTCACCATCCGCAGCCGTGGCGCAGCGGTGAGGATGACGCCGCGCTCCGCACAAAACGCCTTCAGCGCCGCCGCGCGATCGCCCATCTGTACATAAACCATATTCGTCTGTACCGGCTCGACCGCGTAACCCAACGCTTGCAGCCCTTCCGCAATAGCGAGCGCGTGCCGGTGGTCCTGCTCCAAACGCTGCACCTGATGCTCCAGCGCATAGAGTCCGGCCGCCGCCAGCACACCAGCCTGACGCATACCACCGCCGACCATCTTTCGCAGCCGCCGCGCCTTGGCAATGAACGCCTCGTCACCGCAAAGCACCGAGCCGACCGGAGCACCCAACCCTTTCGACAGGCACACCGATACCGAGTCGAAGTGACGGCTGATGTCGTGCGCCGTACACCCCAACTTGACAACAGCGTTGAACAGCCGGGCACCGTCGAGGTGCAGCGCCAATCCTCGCTCGCGGGTGAATGCTCTGGCCTTGGCCAGGTATTCGAGCGGCAGCACCTTACCTTGCATGGTGTTTTCCAGCGCCAGCAGGCGAGTCCGGGCGAAATGGAAATCGTCCGGCTTGATCACCGCTGCGACTCGCTCCAAATCCAGCGAGCCGTCAACTTCCATTTCGATCGGTTGGGGCTGGATGGAACCGAGCACCGCGGCGCCACCCGCCTCGTACTTATAGGTGTGCGCCAACTGGCCGGTGACATATTCATCACCGCGCTCGCAGTGCGACATCAGCGCCAGCAAATTACTCATGGTGCCGCTGGGTACGAACAATCCTGCTTGCATGCCCATCTGCGTCGCTAGGGTTCGTTCCAACAGTCGAATGGTAGGATCTTCGCCGTAGACGTCATCGCCGGTGGGCGCTCTCAGCATGGCCTCGCGCATACCGGTCGTAGGTTGTGTGACCGTATCGCTGCGTAAATCGATCAGGCTCATGGCAATTCCTTGGTTTCGGGTCATCTGCCCAGGCGCGCCCCAACCTCACGTCTTTCAACGCAACAGACGGGTGTCCAACACGGCCGAGGCGCCGCCCAGCATGGTTTCGGTGATATCAATGAAATCTTCGGTGGTGGCCTTGTCGAGGCGCATCAGACCGCGCGCGACATCGTCCAGCGAGTGTCGGTTCTTGGTGCGCTGTCGGATCTCTCGGTCGAGCTCCTGCAACAGCAACACCGCCCTGGCCGTGACGGGACCGCTGGAATGTTCGGTCCGCAGACTGGTGACTTTGCGACTCCATTTAGTCAGGTGTTCACGCACCCGCTGGTATCGATCCTCGCTCATGCCGCCGGCCCTGCGCATCAGTTCGATGGCGTAGTACTCGGCCAGCCCTTCGCTAATCCAGTCACTGCGGTCGGCATCGGTGATACGGCTAAACACGTGAACGAGTTCATGCACCAGTGAGCTGGTGCCATTTTCGCTAACCAGCGGCCGATCGGCGTGCATGAACAGGGAGTTCGGGCCGGACAAGCCGCCCCGCCACATCGGGTCTCCAGCGCCGACGATCAGCAGTTTCTTCGGATCACGTGGGAACACGTTCTGCACTTCGGGCCAGACGAACGTGAGCAGCGTAAGGATATCCATCCGCCGCAATCCCTCGCCCACCGGGCCAGCCACTGTTACGTCGGTTTCGCCGAGCTTGGCCCGACGACTACCGAGCTTGCCGGCAAGAATCCAGCCGGTAGGACGATCGAACAGGCGCTCGCGATTGTCGATGCGAAAACGGTTCTTGCCGATGCGGGGCCAGCCCGTCTCGACGCTCTTCCACTCCTTCGGAAGCTCGATCCGCAGTCGGGAAATCAACTTGACGCCGTCCTGATGATCCATGCGACCGGCAGGCACCAGATCGTCACCGCGCAGCAACGCCCAGTCGTCCGTCATTCGCGCATCGAAGCGTCCGCTCTTGCGCTGGTGACTAACCTTGACCCGATAGCTCAGCCGCGCCTTGCCAGCGACCGGGCGCCAGACACCGCGGCCGTTCTCTTCCTGCCAGCTGCCCTCCGGATCGGTTACGAAGCCGCTGTACAGCCCTTCGTCACCCAGATTGAAATCGATGTATTGGATAACGCTGCCGTCTTCTACAAGCAGTTCGACTTCAGCAATATCCTGTTCGGGGACGAACTTGACGTTGAAGTCGACATCGACGCTCTTGGCGGCGTGCGCAGTCGTGATGAAAGACAACAACAGAACGGCAAGCAGCGGTAACAGGCGAAGGGACATCGAGCGACTCCAGGTTGAGTTCAGTGCTATGACGACGCGCCCAGACGGAGATTCAACCGGCTCGGAAAATCAAGTGATCTTCCCAGTCGTCCTCGGCGACGGAGCCCTCGGCGATCATCCGCCCGGACTGAGAAATCCGTTCGGCATGCACTGCATCCGGGTCGCCGCAAACCAGATGATGCCAGAGCGGGAGATCCTTACCCTCGGCTACCAGTCGATAACCGCAGGTCGGTGGCAGCCACTTGAATTGCGCGGCATCCGCTGCGGTCAGCTGAATGCAATCGGGCACACTGGCGCGTCGGTTGGGGTAGTTCGTGCAGCGGCAGGTTTTCAGATCGAGCAATTTGCAGGCGATGCGGGTGTAGTAGACGCTGCCGTCCTCCTCGTCCTCGAGCTTCTGCAGGCAGCACAACCCGCAGCCGTCGCACAGCGACTCCCATTCGACCGAATCCAGCTCGGCGAGGGTTTTGCGCTTCCAGAAGGGTTCGACTTTTGCCGCCATGGAATTTGCCATCTCGAATAAAGGCGCGAGTCTAGCCATTGCGATGCGACTGGCCAAGCTCGGGCACGCGTGCCGGCTTAAACGGGATCGTTGCGGCGCAGCAACTCTTCGGGCAGGTGCTCGATGTATTCCTCTTCCGGCGGCGGCATCTGCAGGTGGTAACCCTGTTTTTCCAGGTTATCGAGCACCGTTGCAATATCTTCCCGGGCCAGCTTGCGCTCGGGGGTCAGGACGATATCGAACGCATGCTGCGGCGGGCCGAAGGCAGCCAGCAAGGCTTCCGGCACACGCGCCAGCGCCTCGCTACGCTCGACGTACAGGTACATTTCGTTCTTGCGGGGGCTTCTATATATAGAACAGATGCGTTTCATGACTTCACTTCCAGCACATCGAGAAGGGCTTGGCCCATGCGTTCACGACGCCAACCGCGCAACGAATCAGGCAATTCATAGGGACCATCCGGATAGCCGCTCTTCAACAAGGCTTCGAGCACCTTCTTGCGCAGCATTAGTTCAGGGGCGATATCAAGCGCCTGGGCTTCGCGCTGACCCACCGCACGAAGCTTTTTCAACAGCCCCGATACCTCCAGAGGCAGCGGCTCCGGCAGCGGCCCCGGCCAATCCTGCTCAGGCGCGGCGGCGCCGACGCGGATGAGCTCCAGCAAGGTTTCGCCATCCTGACGCACGGTGCGCGGATGCATATCGTCGATACGCGCGAGACTTACAAGATCGGCCGGCTGGGTACGTGCCAGCGGCCACAAGCTGTGCTCACGCAACACCCGATTGCGCGGCTGATTGCGCGCTCGCGCCTCACGCTCTCGCCAAGCGGTCAGTACACGCAACACCGCGAGCTGTCGCGGTTTGAGACGCCAGGCCTGCTTGACGTCGCGATAGGCTTCATCAGGGTCCGTTTCGCGCTGCAGATTGGCAACCAGCTCGGAACCGTCTTCAAGCACCCAGGCGCGTTTTTCCTCGGACAGCCTCGGCTGCAGCGCCTCGTACAGCTCGGCCAGATGCTGCGCATCTTCGGCGGCGTAGCGAATCTGCATCTCACTCAGTGGCCGCTGGAGCCAGTCGGAGCGCGTTTCGCCCTTGGGCAGCTCGATGTTCAACACGCTCTGCACCAGGCGCGAATAACCCATGGAGAAACCGATATTCAGGTAGCCGGCGGCGAGCTGCGTATCGAACAGCGGGTTCGGCAAACTGTTGGTCAGGCGCCAAAACACTTCCAGGTCTTCACTGCAGGCATGCAGGACCTTCACCACGGCCGGGTCTTCCAGCAGCCCGGCAAATGCACTCCAATCGCTGATCCGCAGCGGGTCGATCAGGTAGGCGCAACGCCCGTCGCCAACCTGCAAAAGCGCCGCAATCGGGTAAAAGGTATCGACCCGCATGAACTCGGTATCTACCGCCACGTAAGGCAGCTGGCGCCACTCGCCACACAGACGGGCCAGATGCGCGTCATCCAGCACCCATTGAGTTTCGATGGCCACTAGGCCCTCCTTGTTATTCGGCTCGCGGCCGGACGCCTGGTCGAAAGGCGCGCAGTATATATCGCTGAGGTCACGCCGCGCCCTGCTCATCCATCGCGTGCTAACGTTTCGCGAATCTCAGAACGGAGCCCCGCCATGCCGCTTGCCCAACTGATCAGCGCCGACCAACTGGCCGCGCGCCTGCATGAACCTGCACTGCGTATCCTCGATTGCCGCTACGCATTGGATGATCTGGATTACGGCGGACGCAGCTACGCCGATGCGCATATTCCCGGCGCCCGCCATGCCGATCTCGAACGCGATCTGTCCGGAAAAATCGTACCGGGCGTAACAGGCCGGCATCCGCTACCGCACCCTGAGGATTTGATCGCGACGTTCCGGGCGCTGGGCTTGAACAACGACAGCGAAATCGTGCTCTATGACGACGGCCCCGGCGCCTTCGCCGCTCGTGCCTGGTGGCTGCTGGCATGGCTGGGTAAGCGTGACGGCGTATACCTGCTCGACGGCGGCTACCGAGCCTGGTGCGACGCCGGTCTGCCAGTGGAGCAAAATGCGCCATCGTCGACGACAGGCGAATTCCACGGACAACCCGATGACAACCTGACCATCGATGCAGCGGCGCTTTCGGGCGAGCTTGAAACGCCGAACCTGACCCTGATCGATGCCCGCGCCCTGCCCCGTTTCCTCGGCGAAGTCGAACCGATCGATCCCGTTGCCGGACACATTCCAGGCGCCGCCTGTGTGCCATTCACCGAGAATCTCGATGCTAACGGGCACTTCCTCTCGGCCGACCAGCTGCGCGCGCGTTTCAGCCAGCAGCTCGCCAATCGATCGACAGATGCCCTGGTAGCCTATTGCGGTTCTGGCGTAACGGCGTGCCATAACCTGTTCGCCCTGTGCCTCGCCGGCTATCCGCTGGCTAAACTTTATCCAGGCTCTTGGAGCGAGTGGATCACCGATCCGCAGCGGCCAGTCGCCTGACGCAACTTGAGCGGCCGACCAGTCATAATCTGCCGGCGGGTTTTATTGAATATTCACCCTTATCGCCGCCGATCATCGCGCTTTACGAAAAATTGCACTCTTTCGTTTGCGACGAATCAGAGAAGCTTGATAGGGTCCGAGCCGCTTTTTTCTCTGGAGTACAACAATGAAAACAACTTGGTTGAAGACCGCGATCGCAGTAGCCGTGGGCGCCCTTTCCACTCAGGCCATGGCTGCCGGTTTCGCCCTTAACGAGCAGAGCGTCAGCGGCATGGGCACCTCGTTTGCCGGTCGCTCCTCTTCTGCCGATGACGCCACCACCCTGTTCGGCAACCCTGCCGGCATGTCGCGCCTCAAGCGCGAAGAAGTGAGCTTCGGCGTGGCGGCGATCAATGCCAAGACGGATATCAAGAACACTAGTAGCTTCCCTGCAAGCGGTAGCAACGATGGCGATATGGTCCCGTTCACAGCAGTGCCGATGGGCTATTACGTCAAACCTATCGACGACAAATGGGCGGTTGGCGTAGGCGTCTATGTTCCCTTCGGTCTGGTGAGCGATTACGAAAGCGGCTTTCAAGGCCGTTACTTCGGTGATTACAGCGAAGTCCGCGTAATTACGGTGCAACCAACCGTTAGCTATCGTTTCAACGAAAAACTGTCGATCGGCTTCGGCCCAACCATCAACCGCATCGATGGTCAGCTGGAGAGTGCCTCCCTGAGCCGCTTTACCCCCGGCACCAATGACGGCCGCGTCAAGGTCAAAGGTGATGACACTGCGCTGGGCTTCAATGCTGGCCTGCTCTACGAGTTCACACCACAGACTCGCGCTGGCATCACCTACCGCTCCAAAGTCAAGTACAAGCTTGAAGGCGATACTCGCCTGTCAGGTGCCGGATTCGATCAGTTCGAAGCGATAGGCCTGCAAGCCTCAGGAAAATACGATGCTTCGCTGGACCTCGACACTCCCGAGTCCGTCGACATGTCGATTACACACGATCTAGATGACCAGTGGACCCTTTATGCAGGCGCCATGTGGACGCGCTGGAGCCGCTTCGAATCGATCATTATCGAAAACGAAGGTATCCCTGCACTTTTGCAGCCAAGCCTTGCGCCTATCGTAGAAGAGCAGGACTGGCATGACACTTGGTCCTATGCTCTCGGCGCTGCTTACAAGCTGAACAAGGAGTGGACACTGCGTACCGGTCTGGCATTCGACCAGAGCCCGACCAACAACACTCATCGTTCGCCTCGCATTCCGTCCGGTGATCGCACCGCCGTAAGCTTCGGCCTGGCCTGGAATCCGACCGACGATGTCACTGTCGACTTGGCTTACTCCTACCTTTGGGAAGAAGACACCACGGTTCGCAGTCAGAGCCCAACTAAAGGGCTTTACAACGCCACCTACGAAAACAGCGCCCACGGCTTCGGTGCTGCTTTGAGCTACCGCTTCTGATGCACCTCCGCCCCGGCCGCTCGGCCGGGGCTTCTTTCCCCCGCGCTACTTGCCCAACGCCTTTTCCACCGCAGCGATCAGCTCAGGATCGTCCGGCTCGACCTTGCTGGAAAAGTAGTCGACCACCTTGCCGTTGCGATCCACCACGTACTTATAGAAGTTCCAGCGCGGCGCGCCTCCGGCCTGCTCGGCTAGCTCCTTGAACAGCGGCGTCGCATCGCCACCCCGCACCGGTTGAGTTTGCGCCATCGGAAAGGTCACACCGTAATTGACGTAGCAGACTTCAGCCGTCTCAGCGGCATCGTCCGACTCCTGAAAGAAATCATCGGACGGCACGCCTAGAACCTCCAATCCCTCGTCCTTGTATCGCTGATAGAGCACTTCGAGACCTTTGAATTGCGGCGCGAAACCACAAAAGCTGGCTGTATTGACGACCACCAGCGCCTTGCCCTGGAACTGCTGGCACAGGTCGATCGTTTCCTTTGAGCGCAGCTTCGGCAGTTCATGCTGCAGCAAGGCCGGGCATTGATCCGCCGCCGCGTTGCCGGCCAGCAGCGTCAGAGCGAGGGACGCAACGATCAGTTGAATTCTCATGGCAAACCTCCGAGCAGGGTCGCCACACGCTACGCCTGAGCCATCCAACCGGCAACGCCTGCCTTTTTCAGCCAACGCAGCAAATTCCAAACAGCTTCGTCTTCGCTATATACAAATCTATATAACGATTGTCAGAATGCCCGCATTCACAAGGGCCAAACATGAACGATCCACAGCATCTCGGACCATTGCGCATCGACGGACAACTTTGGTTCAACCGCGGCGAAAAGGGTTATCTCGGCGGCAAACGCATCGAACTGCTGGAACAGATCGAGGCGACCGGCTCGATCAGCCGCGCGGCCAAGGCCATCAACCTCAGCTACAAGGCCGCCTGGGATGCAGTAGATGCGATGAACAACCTGTCGGAACGTCCCTTGGTGGTTCGGGCAGCGGGCGGAGCAAAGGGCGGCGGCACCCAGCTGACCGACTTCGGTCGCGAGATGCTGCACGTCTGGCAGCGCATGCAGCAGGAATATGAACGCTTTCTCGCCCAGGTGGCACAGGGCATCGAAGGCTTCGACGACATCGACAAATTGCTCCGGGCAATCGCAATGAAAACCAGCGCGCGCAACCAATTTCGCGGACGCATCACCCATGTCGAAAAAGGCGCAGTGAACGGCAGCCTGAGTCTCGATATCGGGGAAGGCCAGACAATTACCGCAACCCTGACTAACGACAGCATCGACGAACTTCACCTGACACCCGGCAAGACCGCGATGGCATTGATCAAAGCCAGTTTCGTGCTGCTGTCACCCGATCCGGCAGTAAAAATCAGCGCCCGTAACCGCCTGACCGGCACCATCGGCAGCCTGACGCCCGGCGCGGTGAATTGCGAGGTCAAGTTGCTGCTGCCCGGCAACCGCACGCTGGGCGCGGTCGTTACCAACGAGAGCGCCGAAGAGCTGGGCCTGGCACTCGGACAATCTTGTACGGCTCTGATCAAGGCGTCACACGTCATCATCGCCGTGGACTAAGGAGAAACGGATGAAGCGTCTGTGCAAAACTGCCGCCCTGTTTATGACCGTACTGTTGCCCTTTGCCAGCCACGCCGCCGAGGTGCAGGTCGCGGTGGCGTCGAATTTCACGAAGCCGATGCAGGCCATCGCCGAACAATTCGAACAGGACACAGGACACAAGGCCCTACTCGCCTTCGGTTCGACCGGAAAGTTTTATGCGCAGATTCGCAACGGTGCGCCGTTCGACGTGCTGCTGGCCGCTGATGAAGAGGTTCCGGCCAAGCTGGAAAGCGAAGGCCTGGGCGTAACCGGCAGCCGCTTCCCCTATGCCATCGGGACGCTGGTCCTCTGGTCGCCGCGCAAAGACTACGTCGAGGATCAAGCCAAAGCGTTGACCGAACGACCGTATCGCCATCTTGCCATCGCCAATCCTAAAACCGCGCCTTACGGCGCCGCAGCGATGGCGACGCTGGAAAAACTCGGGCTGATCGAATCAACGAGTGGCCGGCTGGTGCAAGGCGAAAACATCGCCCAGGCGCATCAGTTCGTGGCCAGCGGCAACGCCGAGCTCGGCTTCGTCGCCCTTTCTCAGGTCGTGGATGAGGGTGCGATCAGCGAAGGTTCCGGCTGGATCGTACCGGCGTCATTTCATCCACCCATTCGCCAGGATGCCCTTCTGCTGAACAAGGGCCGCGACAACCCCGCCGCGCAGGCTCTGCTCGAATACCTCAAAAGCGCAAAAGCCGCCGAGGTAATCGAGGCATACGGCTACAGCCTGGAATGACGCCGCCATGATGCCGCTGGACGACGCAGGCTTGGCAGCCATCCTGCTGACACTCAAGCTTGCCGGCATTACCACGCTGTTGTTGCTGGTGATCGGCACACCGATCGCCTGGTGGCTGGCGCGTACTCATTCGCGCCTCAAGGGGCCGATCGGCGCAGTGGTTGCATTGCCATTGGTGCTTCCCCCAAGCGTGCTGGGCTTCTACCTGCTGGTCGCTATGGGCCCGAACGGCCCGGTCGGACAGCTGACGCAGAGTCTCGGCCTGGGCACCCTGCCCTTTACCTTCGCAGGACTGGTGGTGGGCTCGGTGTTCTATTCCATGCCCTTCGTCGTGCAGCCGCTGCAGAACGCCTTCGAAGCCATCGGCGAACGCCCATTGGAAGCCGCCGCGACCTTGCGTGCCGGGCCGCTGGATACATTCTTCAGCGTCGTTCTTCCGCTCGCTCGCCCCGGATTCATCACCGCCAGCGTTCTCGGCTTCGCCCATACCGTCGGGGAATTTGGCGTGGTGCTGATGATCGGCGGCAACATCCCCGAGAAAACCCGCGTGCTGTCCGTGCAGATCTACGATCACGTCGAGGCTATGGAATATGCGCAAGCGCACTGGCTGGCAGGCGGCATGCTGGTGTTTTCCTTTCTGGTCTTACTGGTGCTTTACAGCAGCCGCCTCAAACAGGGATGGCGTGGATGAACGAAGGATCAAGCGGCATCCAGGCACAACTGCGGATGGACCATCCCGGCTTCCGGCTAGACGTCGATCTGAAGCTACCCGGACGCGGCGTGACCGCGCTGTTCGGTCCATCAGGTTCCGGCAAGACCAGTTGCCTGCGTTGCATCGCCGGCCTCGAGCGCAACGCAACCGGGCTGATCGATATCAACGGCGAGCGCTGGCAAGACTCGGCCAGCGGCTGCTTCGTACCGCCGCACCAGCGCGCTATCGGCTATGTGTTTCAGGAGGCCAACCTATTCGCCCATCTTTCGGTGAAGCGCAACCTGGAATTCGGCATGAAGCGTGTCGCGCGAAGCAAGCGCCGCGTGATCTGGGAGCAGGCAGTGGAATTGCTCGGCATTGGTCACCTGCTCGACCGCATGCCCGAACGCCTGTCGGGCGGCGAGCGGCAGCGTGTCGGCATCGCCCGCGCTCTGCTGACCAGCCCGCGACTGTTGCTGATGGACGAACCGCTGGCGGCGCTCGACTTCAAACGCAAGCAGGAAATCCTGCCGTATCTGGAGCGGCTGCATGACGAGCTGGAAATTCCCGTTCTTTATGTCAGCCACTCACCGGACGAAGTGGCGCGACTCGCCGATCATGTGGTGCTGCTGGAAAATGGGCGCGCGATTGCTCAGGGCGGGCTGCAGGAAACCCTTGCCCGCCTCGATTTGCCGACCGCCTTCAGCGAAGACGCAGGCGTAGTCATCGAGGCGCAGGTTGCAGAACATGACCCGACCTATCACCTCACACGCTTGGTGTTTACTGGCGGCGAAGTACTGGTGGGGCAGCGTGATGAAGCAATCGGCCAGCGCCTGCGCTTTCGTGTCCACGCGCGTGACGTCAGCCTGACGCTGGAGCGCGCCGAGGGCACTAGCATCAGCAACTTGCTGCCGGCACGCGTCGAGCAAATCGCCGATGCCGATACGCCCGCGCACGTTCTGATTCGCCTGGATGCCCAAGGCACGCCATTACTGGCGCGCATTACCCGCCGTTCGGCGGATCAGCTTGGCGTCGTGGAAGGCAAAGCGTTATGGACGCAAATCAAAGCCGTCGCCCTGCTTGGCTGAGGTTCAGACCTTTAGCGCCAGCGCGACCAATACGCCACATTCCACCAGCTCCAACAGCGCACCGGCCGTGTCGCCGGTGGTGCCGCCGATGCGCCGGCACATGGCCCGACGCGCCAACAAGCCGATGGCGAGACTCACCGTCAGCGCCAGCCAACCGCTCGTGCCCAGCGCCAGACAGAAAGCCACGAGCGCAAGCAGAACGATACGAACGGACGCGCGCGGGAGGTGCTCGGCCAGTGCATGACCGAGGCCACCGGGACGCACGTAGGATGTCGTCAGGAATAATCCGAGCAATGCGCCGCGGCCGAGCAACGGTGCCAGCAGCAGAGCCATCCGTTCGCCCGCGGCAAGCAGTGTCCAGAGCGCGACGAACTTGAGCAGCAACAGCAATACCAGAACCACCACGGCAATCGGACCGCTGCGCGGGTCTTTCATGATCGCGAGGGTGCGCTCCCGATCGCCGAAACCGCCGAGCCAGGCATCGGCACTGTCGGCCAGGCCATCGAGGTGCAGCGCGCCGGTAAGCGCCACCCAGACGGCCAGCAACAGGGCCGCCTGCAGCGGCACGGCTGTCCCTTCGATTGCGAGACTGCCAAGCCAGAGAATCGATCCCAGCAGCAATCCCACCAGCGGGTAATGAAGCAGCGATCGGCCAGCCACCTGAGGCGCGGGCATGCCGCTCAGCCGCACCGGCAGGCTGGTGAGGAACTGCAGCGCGATCAGAAAGGGCTGCATGCTTCTTCCAGCCAGAGCGTAGCGTCGGCGAAGCCGGTTTTCAGCCCGCACATTCCGCCATGGCTCACCTCGACCTGTAGCAGTTGCCCGCGCGGCAAGCCACGCGCCTCGGCCAACAACAGGCGCATCACGCCGGCATGGGTGATCAGGAGGATGCGCTCACCGGCGAAACGGTCGGTGATTCGTTCGATCACCGTCAGCACACGCGCCTCGAACTCGATCAACCGCTCGCCTCCGGGCGGCGTGAAGCCGTAGGGATCGCTCCAGAAGCGACCCAAGGCATCGCTTTGATCGACCATCAGCTCGGCAGCTGTACGACCTTCCCAGTCGCCGAAATCAAGTTCGCGCAGGTCGGGTTCAAGCTCAAGTGGGAGCTTGCGTTGCGCAGCAAGCTCCTCGGCAAACTGCGCACAACGCCGCAGCGGGGAGCTGATGATCCGTTGCCAAGGCCCGGCACCGGTAACTGCGCTGCGCAGCTGTTGCCAGCCGGCCTCGGTGAGTTCGTCATCCAGTCGACCACGAAAACCACCGCCCGAAACCGTCTCGCCGTGGCGCAGCATGTCGAGATGAAGGTTCATGCGCCCCGCTCCGCGACGGCCGCTTCAGCAAACGTGGCCATGCCGTTATGCAGCGCGCAAGCCATGCGCAATAGCGGGACCGCCAGCGCCGCGCCACTGCCTTCGCCCAGCCGCAGACCGAGGTCGAGCAAGGGCCGTGCATTGAGCGCTTCCAATACCGCCAAGTGCCCAGGCTCCGCCGAACGATGAGCGAATAGCAGCCAGTCGCGACAGGCCGGATTCAAGCGCACCGCACAGAGCGCCGCTACGCCGCAGATGAATCCATCCACCAGCACCACGATGCCCTGCTGCGCACAGGCCAGATAGGCACCGGTCAGAGCAGCCAGCTCGAAGCCCCCTAATCGCTGCATCCAACCAAGCGTGTCGTGGTTTCCGGCATGCAGCGTCAGCGCCCGCTCGATTACTGAACATTTATGTGCCACACCAGCAGCATTCAGACCGGTACCGGGACCGGCGAGCTTATGCGGCGCGCAAGCCAACAGAGCACAGGCCAGAGCAGCGGCCGTCGTGGTGTTGCCGATGCCCATTTCACCGCCGATGAACAGTTCGGCCTGCTGCTGTTGCGCGCGCATGGCGCTGTCGCGACCCGCCTGCAACGCCTTTAGGCAGGTGCTGGCGCTCATGGCGGCGTCGCGGCTGAAGTTAGCAGTGCCCGGCCCGAGGTTAAGATGGTGCACGCCGGGCAGCGGCACGACTGGAGTTGCCGTGCCCAGATCCACGACCTCCAGCGCCGCGTCGAGCTGGTGAGCAAGCACGCTGATCGCCGCGCCGCCGCTGACGAAGTTGCCAAGCATCTGCGCGGTGACCGATTGCGGGTACGCCGATATGCCTTCCTCCGCGACGCCATGGTCGCCAGCGAACACAGTGATCCAGATATTTCCCAGGGTCGGTTGCGCGCGCCCCTGTAGAGCGGCGAGCTGTGTCGCCAGCGTTTCGATGCAGCCCAGCGCGCCGGCCGGCTTGGTCAACTGCGCGTCACGCTGAACGGCCGCCGAGCACGCGGATTCATCCGGGACGCGACAAGGCGCTTGCCACCAGTGATCGATCAAAGCGGTCCTCCTTTCAAAACCATGGGCAAGCCCGCTACGGTGAAAACGACACGCTCACAGCGCTCGGCCAGCGCCTGGTGCAGCCAGCCGGCCTCATCCACATACCGCCGGCTCAGCTCACCCAGCGGCACCACGCCCAATCCGGTTTCGTTACTGACCAGCAGTACGCGCCCTGGCAGCTCCGCCAGACATTCGAGCAGCGCGTCGCGCTCTTCGGCCAGGCGCGACGGATCCTCCAGCATCAGCAAATTGGTCAGCCATAGCGTCAGGCAGTCCACCAGCAGGCATCGATCAGCGCCGGCGTGTTCACGCAGCACCACGGCCAGCGCCAGCGGCTCCTCCACCAGTACCCAGTTCGATGGCCGTCGCGCGCGGTGCTGGGCGATGCGCTCGCTCATCTCGCCATCCAGCGGCTGGCTGGTGGCGATGTAGGTGACCGCCAAGCCAGATTCGCTGGCCAGACGCTCGGCCAGCCGGCTCTTGCCGGACCGGGCACCGCCGAGAATCAGTTCAAGCATTCCGGTTTTCCTCAAACGGTCGGATTCTTTGTAGGGCGGGTGTAACCGCCGAACGTGGCCGAGGTTCAACACGCAACGGCGGCTTACAACATCAAACACCGCAAAGCCCCCGCAACAGGCGGGCATCCAGATGCACCTCGACCAAGTCGGCCAAGCGCTCGATGTCACGTTCGCGCAGCGCGTGATAATCCACCCGCTGCGCATCTTCCAAACCGGCCCAGCGCAATAGCGCTTCGCAGGCCGTGGCGGATTCGAACAAACCATGCAGGTAGGTGCCGAGTACCTGGCCGTCCTCGCTGATAGCTCCATCCATCCGACCGTCATCGAGTTGCACGGCGGATCGCTCGAGTGCCGGGCCGCTGCTGATCCCCGCGTGAATCTCGTAACCGCTGATGGCGGCCTCATCCAGACATAATCGCCCGCGCACGTTGCGCAATTGTTTCTCAGCGGCCAGTTCGGTCGACAACGCCAGCAACCCGAGCCCATTACTCTGCCCCGCCGCGCCTTCGAGCCCAAGGGGATCGGCGATGCTTTCACCGAGCATCTGCAACCCGCCACAAATTCCAAGCACCTTGCCGCCGTAGCGCAGATGGCGACCGATCGCAGCTTCCCAGCCGTTCTCGCGCAGCCAGGCAAGATCGGCGCGGACGCTCTTGGAGCCCGGCAGGATGATCAGGTCCGCACCCGGAATCGCCTGGCCGGGGCCGACGAAACGCAGATCGACCTGAGGATGCAGGCGCAACGGGTCGAAGTCGGTGTGATTGCTGATGCGCGGCAGCACCGGCACCACCACCCTCAAGGTCTGCTCCGCTTTGGCGGACTGGCGCACGTCGATCGCGTCCTCGGCTTCCAGATGGAAATCCATCAGATAAGGCAACACGCCCAGCACTGGTTTGCCGGTGCGCTGTTCGAGCCAGTCCAAGCCTGGTTGCAGGAGCGCGATATCGCCGCGAAAGCGGTTGATCACAAAGCCCTTTACCCGCGCCTGCTCGCTTTGACTGAGCAGTTCCAGCGTGCCGACCAGATGGGCAAAGACGCCACCCTTGTCGATATCGGCAATGAGAATGACCGGGCAATCCACCGCCTCGGCGAAGCCCATGTTGGCGATGTCATTGGCGCGCAGATTGATCTCCGCAGGCGAGCCGGCACCTTCGACCATCACCACTTGATACGCAGCACTCAGGCGCCGATGGGATTCGAGCACCGCATCCATCGCCACACGTTTGTAATCGTGGTACGCCACGGCGTCCATGTTGCTGACGGCGCGACCATGGATGATCACTTGCGCGCCGATGTCGCTGTTGGGCTTGAGCAGCACCGGGTTCATGTCGGTGTGCGGCGCCAGCCCGGCGGCCTGAGCCTGGACCGCCTGGGCGCGGCCGATTTCCCCGCCTTCGGCAGTGACAGCGCTATTGAGCGCCATGTTTTGCGGCTTGAACGGCGCGACCGACACGCCTTGCCGGCGAAGCCAACGGCACAGCGCGGTCACCAACGTGCTCTTGCCAGCATCTGAGGTGGTGCCCTGAACCATCAATGTGTTCATGCGCGAATCTCCTGATAGCAAGCCAATGCGCGGCTCAGGCGAGACCAGCCCAGCTCGTCTGCGGGCAGACCGAAACGCAGGCTCGGCGGATAGTGAAAACGGCGAACAAGAATGCCCTGACAGGCAAGGAATTCGTACAGCAGATCCGCCTCTTCGGTTACGACCCACTGAAACAGGCCACAACTGCCTGCAGGCGGCAGGCCGCTGGTTGTCAGCAGCTGGGCCAGCCGCTCGCCTTCAGCCAGGAGCCGTTCACGCTGTCGGCGTTGTCCTGCGCAGTCGGCAAGCAGTGCCGTGCCGATGAACCGTGACGGGCCGGCGATCGGCCAGGGGCCCAATGCATTTTCCAGCGCGCCCAGCAGCTCAGACTCGGCTAGAACGAAGCCGAGCCGCGCGCCGGCCATAGCGAAGAATTTGCCAAACGAGCGCAGCACGATCAGCCCTGGCAGATGGACGTAGGACGCCAGGCTGAGCTCGGGCGTCGGATCCATGAACGCCTCGTCGACCACCAACCAGCCGCCGCGCGCCGCCAGCCGCGCATGCCAGTCGAGTAGCTGTTCGGGCGGTAACAGGCGCCCGGTGGGATTGTTCGGATTGACCACCACCAGAACGTCGAGCTGATCGAGCATCCGTGGTACCGCCCCTTCGCTGAACTCGCTGACGCGATGCCCTTCGCGGCGCCACGCCTCGGCGTGCTCGCCATAACAGGGCGAAACGATGCCGACCTGCGTATTCCGACGCAGCCGCGGCAGCATCTGGATCGCGGCTTGCGAGCCGGCGACCGGTAGCAGCGACTCGGCTCCGTAATAATCGCGGGCCGTAGCGGCCAGCTCGTCCTCGATTTCCGGCAGCCGCATCCAGGCATCAGCGGGCACAACCGGCAGATCGAATCCATAAGGCGCGATACCGGTGGACAGGTCGAGCCAATCCGTCAGCGGGATGGCGAAATCGCGCGCCGCTGCCCGCAGCCGTCCGCCATGTTCAAGCATGCAGCCAGCCTCCCAGCAGCAATGCCAACAGCCAGAGACCGACGCCAGCCCAAACCATGTCCAACGCGCGCTCGATATCGCGCGCGCCGGGCGCTTCGCCCTCGCCCAGGACCGGGCGCTGATGCAGCACATCCTGATAGATCGCCGGCCCGCCCAGCGACACACCCAACGCGCCGGCACCTGCGGCCATCACCGGCCCGGCGTTGGGGCTGTCCCACAAGGGTGCCTGCCGTCGCCAGCAGCGCCAGGCTTTGCCCGTTTGGCCCAGCACGGCGTAGGTCAGCGCGACCAGTCTGGCGGGAATGAAATTGAGCGCGTCATCGATGCGCGCGGCGGCCCAGCCGAAACGCTCGAAGCGTTCGGTGCGATAGCCCCACATGGCATCCAGCGTATTGCTCAGGCGATACAACACGACGCCAGGCGCACCGGCAATCGCGAACCAGAACAGCGCGGCAAAGATCGCATCGCTGCCATTCTCCAGCGCCGATTCGGTCGCCGCGCGGGCCACGCCCTGCGCGTCCAGTTCACTGGTGTCGCGGCTGACGATGAAACCGACTCGTCGCCGCGCCTCGGTCAGGTCGCCACTGCGCAAGGCGAGCGCCACCGGCATCAGATGCTCGCCCAGGCTGCGCAGGCCGAGCGCGAGGTACAGCAGAGAGATCTCGACCAGCCAACCAACGCCAGGCAGCAGGCTCAACAACCAGGCGATGACCGTCAACGGCAAAACCGCGAGGCACCAGGCGGTGACGCCATGGCTGCGCCAACCGCGGCCGTCCGGGCCGTTGAAATGTTGCTCCAGTCGATCAGCCAGCCGCCCGAAGATCACCAGCGGGTGGCTGCGACGAGGCTCGCCCAACAGCGCATCCAGGCCGACTCCGGCGAGGCAGCTCAGCGCCACGCTCAAGATTGTTTCTCCCAGCCGTCTTCGAACAGCAATTCATCCAGCGGTCGAGGTTGCGTCCAGCCCTGCAGTGCCAGCATCGGCGCCGGATAGAACGCATCGACCGGTCCGAGGCAGATCACCGCTACCGGCTCGGCACCGGTGGGCATCTGTAACAGGTCGGCCAGTGCCTGAGGATCGAACAACGACACCCAGCCCATTCCCAACCCTTCCGCTCGCGCGGCGAGCCAGAGGTTCTGGATGGCACAGGCCGTCGAGGCCAGATCCATCTGCGGCAGGGTGCGACGGCCGAATATGTGGGTTTCGCGTCCTTCCATCAATGCGACGACCAGCAGTTCGGCGCAATCCATGATGCCCTCGACCTTCAACTGCATGAATTCACGGCCACGCTCACCCAACGCCTCGGCGGTCAGCACACGTTCCTGCTCGACCAGCTCGGCGATGGCCGAACGCAGCTCGGCGCGACGAATGCGGATGAACCGCCAGGGTTGCATCAAGCCGACGCTGGGCGCCTGATGCGCGGCTTCCAGCAGTCGTGCGAGCAGCTCGGGCGCTATTTCGCCGCCGCTGAAATGGCGCATGTCGCGTCGTTCGGCGATGGCGCGGTAGACGCCAGCGCGCTGTTCCTCGGTGAACGCGTGATCGCTCATGGCTTGAACAGCGCCGCCGCAGCGTGGGGATCGGACGGCATATAGAAGTGGATATAAGACGCTGTCAGCCGACCCTGCCGATAAACCGCTTCGGCGGTGCGTTTGTAGTTCGGACATTCGCCCTGCGCGATGGGCTGCATGGCTGTTTCGAGCGAAGAATGATGAAAGGTGTGGCCGCGCAGGCGCCCTTCCGGCAGTGCAGTTTCCTGCAGCGCCAGCGCGGTCAGGCGCTTTTGCATCCGCGCCTGGCCAGGTAGCAGACCGAGCATGTCCTCGCGCGTACCGGCCTGGTCGGTCAGCCCGTCGAGCAGATAGAGCATGCCGCCGCATTCGGCGAGGATAGGTTTGCCCGCTGCGTGATGCGCCTGGATCGCCTCGCCCATGGCGCGATTGCGAGCCAAGGTGGCCAGATGCAGCTCGGGATAGCCACCCGGCAGGTACAGACTGTCTACCGCGGGCAGCTTGGAAAAATGCAGCGGAGAAAAAAACAGCAGCTCGGCGCCAAGCGCCTCAAGCAGATCGAGATTGGCCTGATAGACGAAAGCGAAAGCGGCATCGCGCGCAACGCCGATGCGCACGCCCTGCAATAGCGGCGGCACCCTCAAGGGCTCTGGCGGTGGGAAACTGACCGGCGCCGGCAACTCGCTATCCGCACTCGCCGCCAGCGCATCGGCAGCCGCATCGAGCCGGGCATCCAGATCCGCCAGTTCCTGCGCCTGCACTAGGCCCAGATGTCGGCTCGGCAGGCCCACCGACTCACTGCGCGGCAAGGCGCCGAACCAGCCAATCTGCTCCGGCAAGCAGTCCCGCAGAATCTCGCCATGCCGGCTGCTGCCCACCCGATTAGCGAGCACGCCGGCAAATGGCAGGTCCGGCTGATAGCTGGCCAGGCCGTGTGCCAGCGCGCCGAACGTCTGCGCCATGGCCGAACCGTCTATAACCGCCAATACCGGAATACCGAAGTGCCGGGCCAGATCGGCAGCCGATGGGGTGCCGTCGAACAGCCCCATCACCCCTTCGATCAAGATCAGGTCGGCCTCGCCCGCCGCTTCCCACAGCAGCCGGCGGCTCTCGGCTTCGCCGACCATCCACAGATCGAGCTGATAGACCGGATGACCGCTGGCACGCGCCAGCACCATCGGATCGAGAAAGTCTGGACCGCACTTGAACACCCGCACGCGTTTGCCCAGCCGGGTATGCAGGCGTGCCAGGCCGGCCGTGACGGTGGTCTTGCCTTGGCCTGACGCTGGTGCGGCTATCAGCAGTGCGGGGCAGCTTCTGCTATTCATCGCGGCCTCTGATCATCGTAGGGATGACGTTTCATCCATCCACCGACAACGCGGGTGGATGAAACAAACGTCATCGTGAACGCCTTGCATGCAGGCATCAGAATTCGACGCCCTTCTGCGCCTTAACCCCAGCCTTGAAGGCATGTTTGATCAAGCTCATTTCAGTCACGGTATCGGCCGCCTCGATCATCCCGGGCGGCGCGCCGCGACCGGTGACTACCACGTGCTGCAACATGGGCCGCGACTCGATATCGGCGAGCACCGGGTCGAGTTCCAGATAGCCGTACTTGAGCGCGATGTTCAGCTCGTCCAGCACCACCAGCCCAATCTCCTGATCGGCCAGCAGCTCGGCCGCGACGCTCCAGGCTTCGCGAGCCTTGGCGATGTCGCGCTGGCGATCCTGGGTTTCCCAGGTGAAGCCCTCGCCCATCACGTGATAGCGCACTTCCTCGGGGAATCGCCGGAAGAAATTTTCCTCGCCGGTACTGGCTGCGCCCTTGATGAACTGCACCACGCCGACTTTGATGCCATGCCCCAGCGCACGGGCGACCATGCCGAAGGCCGAGCTGCTCTTGCCCTTGCCGTTGCCGGTGTGCACCAGCAGCAGGCCGTACTCGTCCTGGGCCTCGGCGATCTTCGCGTCGACCACCGCTTTCTTGCGCTGCATGCGCGCCTTGTGTCGTGCGTCGCGGTCGTCCATCAATGCACCTCCCGCGCACGCATCAGGCGTAGCGCCGAAACGATACCGACGTGCAGCACCAGCGCCGTGCCGACGTAGAACACCAGGTTGCCCAGGTGACGCGGCACGTACTGGGCGATGCGCGGCAGGAAGCCGGCCAGCGTCGGCTCCGGATAGCGGCCGGAGAAGAAGTAGAACGTCCCGCCGGAGATCAAGTAGGCGACGAAACCCGCGACCAGCAGCGTCAACGCCAGCACGGCCAAGCTGCGCAGATCGTCACGCTGCCAGCCGGCGAACAGCCGCCCGGCCAGCCACAGGCTGCCGTAGGCCGGCACCAGCGCCCAGTAGGCTGGCGACAGGCACCAGTCGCTGATGCTGCCGCTGGCCAGGGAACCGAAGTCCAGCACGGACGCTTCGGCGAACAGCAGCACGAACATCCAGCGCGAACGCAGGTAGAAGCCGGCGAGGAAGAAAATCGACCAGCTGGCGCTGGGCAGATTCTCTACGCTGGCGAAGTGTTGACCCCGGGTCATGGCCATCAGAAGGATCAACGCGGCGCCTATTGCCAACTGGGCGCGTGTGGACAGGACATGCATGATGTTCTCCTTTGGGTTGCGGATCAGATGGCCTGGTAGCGGACGGTGAAATACACCGCGCGGCCAGGTTGTTCGTAGGTTTGGGTGGTTTCGTAGTCGCGGTCGAACAAGTTCGCCAGTTTGACCTGCAGGCGCCAGGCCTCGTCGACGCGGTATTCGCTGCGTAGATCCATCAGGGCGTAGCCGGGCATGCGCGACTCCTCGGTGTTGCTTGCCTTGTCGAAGCGTTCGCTCGCCGCGTACAGCGAGGCGCCCAGCCCGATGGCACCGAACTGGCGATCCAGATCCAGGTTGAACTGGCGCTTGGCACGGCGTTGCAGCAGATGGCCGTGGTTGGCCTTGCTGCGGTCCTGCGGGTCCATGAAGGTCAGATTGGCGTTCACATCCCAGCCGGCCAGCACGGTGGCAACGGTGGTCTCGATGCCACGAATGCGCGCCACGTCGACGTTTTCCGGACGCATGGGGCTAGTCCCTGCCCAGACGATCAGGTCCTCGATCTGGTTTTCATAGGCGCTGACACTCCACTCGCCCCAGCCGTGGCTGCCGCGGATGCCGATCTCGTAGCTTTCCGATTCCTCCGGCTTGACGTCCGGGTTGCCGGCGGTAAAGGCGCTGGCCGGGTAGTACAGATCATTGAAGGTGGGCGCGCGGTAGGCGGTGCCGTAGGCTGCGGTCAGGGTCAGTGCCTCGCTCAGGTCGAAGCTGTAGCCCAGGCTGCCGGTGTCATGCGAGCCGAAGAATTCATCGTCGTCGCGGCGCAGGCCGGCCTGCACGCCGTGACGACCGAAGGCGGCCTGATACTGGACGAAGTAGCCCTTGTTGTAGCGGCTGTCTTCGGCATAGTTGTCGCTGCTGTCGATGCGATCGGTCTGGTAATCCATGCCGAGGCTCAGCACCTGCGCCTCACCGAAACGCAGGTCGTTCTGCCAGCTCAGGCTGTCGCGGCGGGTGTCGAAACGGGAATAGAAGTTGCCATCCTGAAAGTTGTCGCTCAGGTCCTCGCTGTGCCCCGCCTGCAGGGTGATATCCCAGAAAGCCAGCGGCGAGAAACGTGCACGGCCGCTGAGCGCCTGCAGAGAGCCGTCGCTATAGGCGTCACGACCGGTGGCGCCGCTGGTCGAGCGCGTGTCGAAATCGCTGTGGTTTTCGCTCTGCAGCCAGCTGCCGTCCAGCTCCAGCCCGTTGTCGAAGCGATAACCGGCGCGCAGCTGCGCAGACAGTTCGCGGTAGCCGTCCGCATCCGGCTCGAAGGCTTTGGGTGCAGTGCCGCGATAGGCACGGGCATTGATGCCGTCGGTGGACTCGCTGGCCACGCCGAGGTTGAACCAGCCGTTGCCGTGGCTGCCGGCCAGGCCAGCCGAGCCGGTGTAGCTCGAACGCGAACCGGCACCCACCGAAAAGTAAGGTTTGAAGCCATCAGCGCCGCCACGACGGGTGAATATCTGGATCACCCCGCCCATGGCCTCCGAACCGTACAGGCTGGAACGCGGTCCGCGCACGATCTCGATTCGCTCGATCTGCTCCACCGGGATGCTTTGCAGCGCGGCGCTGCCGGAGGTGGCCGAACCGACCCGGACGCCGTCAATCAGCACCAGTACGTGCTTGTCGCTGGTACCGCGAATGGATATCGAGGTGCTCTTGCCACGCCCGCCGTTGCTGGTGACGCTAACCCCAGCCAGGCGTTGCAGCAGCTCCGGCACGCTGCCGGCCTGCTGGCGTTCGATCTCGTCACGAGTAATAAGGCTGCTGGAAGCGATGGAGACCGGCGAATGGCCGGTCCGGCTGGCGGTAATCACCTGCTGGCCCAACAGCAAGGCATCGCCGTGATCGGCCAGCACACAGGAAGGAAGGCCCAGCAGCACCACGGCCAGGGGAAGGGAATTGCGCATTGGATGGATATTCTCCGTCGTGCCCGCCGCACGACATACAGTCGATAAAGGCAGACGGAGAAAGTGAAAGAGGTGCAGGTGCAGGCAGCCGCACCCCGATCAGCGCCCGCCGCACTGCCGTGGAATGCGACAGGCCGGTCTCCGGGCTTGCGAGCGGATGCCTTGCATCCGGAAACCGTCGCCTTCCCATGCCTGTGGCACAGTGGCTGTGAGCGGTGTCCTGTCTCGCCTACCGTTGCGGGGGCAGCGCCGGAATCGTCATTGCGACTGGACCGGCTTCCCTGTTTCACCACTGGCATTAAACCAGTGGCACCTGAAGCGACGCGGAGGTTAGTCCAAGGCCCTGCGCAGCGCAACTGAAAGCAATGCCGCAGGCGCTTCCGGGTGCGATCCGGATTTTTTACCGGAACGCCAGGCCGTTAACGGCTTCGAATGCGATAACGTGCCCATCAATTCGGCATCCCCAACGAGAAGACGCCAGCCACATGACGACCATCGTGCAGATCTCCGACACTCATTTCGGCACCGAGCAACCGGCGGTGGTGCAAGCCATGGAAGACCACGTGCGCGAGCATCGCGCCGATCTGCTGATCTTCTCGGGCGACATCACCCAGCGCGCCAGAGCCGGACAGTTCGCCGCAGCGCAGGCATTCGTCCAGCGCCTGCACGGCCATGGCATTGCCGAAAAACTGGTGATCCCGGGCAATCACGACATTCCGCTGTATAACGTTTTCGCGCGCTTTCTGATGCCGTACCGCAACTATCGCCGGCATTTTGGAGACGATCTCGAGCCCACCTTCGAGAACGACGAAGCGCTGATCATCGGCCTCAACACCACGCACCCACGGCGGCACAAGGACGGTCTGGTGACCGAGGAGCAGGTGCAGGCCGTGACGCGGCGATTGAAGCAGGCCGATCAGAACAAGCTGCGCATCGTGGTCGCGCACCAGCCTTTCGGGGCGATGAAATTGAGCGACCTGAGCAATCTGCAGCACAACGCCGACGACGCACTGCACCGCTGGGCCGATCACGGGCTGGACTTGGTGATGGGCGGGCATATCCACCTGCCCTATGTGTTGCCGCTGTCCAAGCAGTATCCCGGACTATCGCGGGAGATCTGGATGGTCCAGGCCGGCACCACGCTTTCGTCACGGGTACGCGGCACTTCGCCGAACTCGTTCAACCGCCTGAAGCTTCACCCCGGTGCCGACAAGAAAGCCTGCGTTGAACGCTGGGACCTGCTGGATGATCGCTTCGTGCTGGGCTCGCACTTCAATCTGCACTGGTAGCGCCGCTGCGCACCGGTCAGAGGTGAGAGAGGTCAGTGCCGTGGAACGAATCCGGCCGGTTTGGTGGCCAGCCAATCGACGAAGGTGCGCAATTGCGGATCGGCAAGTAACGCCTCTCGGCTGTTGTAGGTGAGCGCCAGTTCCTTCTCGCTGAACAGACGGTGGATCTGATTATGACAAGGCCGACATACCCACAGCGTGGCGATGATGCGCTCTTCGCGAGCGAAACGTTTACGTATGTAGGTTTTGCCGTGTAACGCTTTGGGAATCAGGTGATGGCGGGTCAGCGGCACCTCGCGCTTGCACAGCTCGCACACCTCGGGAGGGTCTGGCAGGCGAAGAATGGGCGGCATGCTCAGCTCCTCTTGGCTGTCGAACCCGATGTGCACGACACAGACGCCGGGCACGATGAGGCATATCGAGGCTCAGGGATTGCGGGCGATCTGCTCGCTATCGAGGATGCGCTTGGCGCTGAGGTAAGTCTTCTGCCAGTAGCTGTTGGAAAGGCTATCCAGCCGCACCGTCCCGCCACTGGACGGCGCGTGGACGAAACGTCCTTCGCCGACGTAGATGGCCGCATGGCTGACACCGCGACCGCCGTTGGTGGCGAAGAACAGCAGATCACCAGCTTGCAAGGCATCACGCCTGATTGCGGCGCCGCCAATCGTGCTCATTTCCCGAGTAGTACGCGGCAACGAAAGGCCTGCGGCGCCGCGAAATACATAGCCGATCAGGCCGCTGCAATCGAAGCCGCTGTCAGGCGTGTTGCCGCCATAGCGATAAGGCGTGCCGACCAGCCCCAAGGCGGTGAACAGGACATCCTCCGCAGCACCCGACAAAGGCGGTGCTGACATTGGAGTTATCGTCACCGGTTCAATTGACGACCGATTGGCACAGGCGCTTAGCAATAGCGCGGTTAACAGAACGATCGCGAGACGAGCCGGAAGGGGCATGACAGAGCAGTCCAGGCACAAGAGCCATCACTCTGCCGGCATATGCATGAGGATGCAACTCTGACGCCGCCCGGTCCGGTATTCAGTGATGAACGGGAACGGCGGTCGAATCGCTGGCAAGCGCCAGTACGCGCTTGGCTTGCATAAAGCTGGCCCGCCAGTACTTGTCGTTCAGGCTGTCCACCCGTACGCCACCACTGCGGCTGCTGGATGAATGAATGAACTGGTCGTCGCCGATGTAGATGCCGGCATGACTGACCCGGCCACGGCCGCGATTGTTGAAGAAGACTAGATCGCCCGGTTCCAATTCGCTGCGCGCAACCTTCGGTGCGTCGACCTTGATCATCTCGCGTGTGGAACGCGGCAGCTCGAGGCCAGCTTCCTTGCGAAAGACGAAACCGACGAAGCCGCTACAATCGAAACCCGTCCTGGTCGAGCTGCCGCCGTAGCGATAAGGAGTACCGACCAGTGTGAAACCGCGCTCGAGCACGCTGTCGGCAAGCGCCGGTAGCTTGTAACTCTCGTCGTCGGCAAGCTCGCGGAGTTGCTCCTCGGTGGGTTCGTCCGACCCGGCGCTGATGTCCGACTCGGATACCGCGTTGGAGAAGTCGAACTCGAAGCCTTCCAGCGTTAGTGTGCTGTCGCTCTGTTCAGGCTGGACGGCGCAGGCTGTCAGCAGCATGATCAGGGCAAAGGGCAGCAGGGATGCGAAGCGTCGGCGCATAGGGAAGGCGTATCGGGGAAATCGAAAGTGGCATGACTATGCCTGCCCAAACCCCGATGATCAAATTCAATTGGCAAAAATGTGACGAACTAACTGCGGTAAAACGTCTGACGCGCCCGCAGCGACATGCACATCCACCATCATCGACAGTTCGCTGGCAGCCGGATCGATTTGCGCCGTGAAACCGCCGCCATGACGTGCCCGCAAAAGCGGCTCGACGATGTAAGCGAAGCTCGCCGAAGTGCCCACGGCAAGTACCGCATCGAAACCCTTCGTCGACGCTTCGCGCAGACGTCCCAGGGCCGACTCCGGCAGCATCTCATCGAACAGCACGACTGGCGGCCGCAACATGCCGCCGCACGCACAGCGCGGTGGTAGTGGTCGGGCCAGATGTTCCGACAATTCCTCGCTCGTTTCGCCACAATTCATGCAGTAGAGGTTGGCAAGCGTCCCGTGGATTTCGATCAGGCGCTGCGGCGGACTGCCTGCCGCCCGGTGATACCCGTCGATGTTCTGAGTCAGCACCCAGCAGTCGGGTTTGCGCCGCTGCAACTCGGCGATAGCGGCATGGCCGGCGTTGGGTTTCGCCGCGATGCAGGCGCGGCCGATTTCAGCCAGGTATTTCCAGCACAGCGCCGGATCGAGCCGGAGCATCGGGCCGGACAGCGCTGTTTCGATCGGCAAGCCATCTTCGGTGCGATCATTGTAAAGCCCGCCCACGCCACGGTAGGTGGGCAAACCGGAATCGGCAGACAACCCGGCGCCGGTGATGATCAGAATGCGCTCGGCTTGTCGTAACGCGTCGGCGACTTGCTGCATGGCCCCGTTCACTTCCAGCCTCCTCTATCAGCCTGAGCTGGCACGCGTGGCAACTGATGAATTCTTGCTGACCTCTATGCCAATGCAGCGATTTCAGTGGTTGACGGTAAACGCCAGCATAGACGACAGCTGACACATGGGCCGGCCACTCTGGTCATGCCACTGGTTGAACACGGCCTGCACCGCCGCCTGGTCGCGCTGGCTACTCGGCACTTTATCGACCACCTTCTGCGCCTTGAGCGCAGCCACCACGTCATTGCTGGGAATGAAAGTGTCTTTGCCGGCCATGCGCAACAGGCGCGGCGCGGACAAGCCGCCAAGCTGGGTGCCGTGCTTGGCCAGATAACGCCAGAGGCTGACGATATCGGTCGCCGGCCAATCGGCAATAAGATTGCCGAAGCTGCCGTGCTCCTTCGCCACGTCGAGGACGAACTGAGCATTGCGCGGCACGCTCTTGAGCTTGCCAAGATGACGAATGATTCGCGCATCCTGCATCAGTCGCTCAATGTGCTCGCCGCCCATGAGCACCAGCTTTTCCGGATCGAAGCGGAAGAACACCTCTTCGAAGGCCGGCCACTTGGCATCCACCAGGCTGTGCTTGAGGCCGGCGCGAAAGATTCGCAGGCTGATCAGCGACAGGTAGCGATCGTCAGGAATGGCACGCAGCTCATCGGGGCTGCTCGGCCGGGGCAGCCGGCTTTCCAGCGCGGCGGCTGAGCCGAAACGATTGAGACAGTATTCGTGCAGCCATTTGTAGTCATGCATGGTTTATTACGGTCCGAAAAACAGCGGCGACACAGGTTGCCGATAGCAGCCGCAAGCTGCAAGCCACGAGCTGCGAGTAAAAGCAGTCGGGGCTGGTGGTTTGGCTGAAGCCATTGCCCGGGCCTGCAGCCAGAGATTCGCGGTAAACGACGGAAGCGCCCTCGGCGATTCCATCCTGCTTCTGCACGTTGCAGTTTTCGTAGGTCGGATTAGCCGAAGGCATAATCCGACGATCAGAAGGCGTAATCCAACATCGTTTCTATGGTCTGCCCTTAACCACGCAGACGTTCGGCCGCATCGCGCAGCAGCCGCTCGGTTTCCATCCAGCCCAGACAGCCATCGGTGATCGAAACGCCATAGCGCAGCTCGCCGGATAACGGTTGGCAGCCATCGAACAAATGGCTCTCGAGCATCACGCCACGCAGGCTCGCCTCGCCAGCCAGACGCTGGTCGATAACCGCATCCAGCACCGCCGGCTGGCGCAGCGGATCCTTGCCACTGTTGGCATGACTGCAATCGACCATGATTCGCGGCGCTATGCCCTGGCGCTGCAGCGTTTCACAAGCTACGGCGACACCCTTTTCGTCGTAGTTCGGGCCAGCGTGTCCGCCGCGCAACACCAGATGGGTGTCGGGATTCCCGCTGGTCTGTAGCAGCGCCGGATGCCCGAGATCATCGATACCGAAATGCTGATGCGCATGGGCGGCCGAGCGCATGGCATCACAGGCGATGCCCAGGCTGCCGTCGGTGCCGTTCTTGAAGCCCACCGGCAGATCGAGCCCACTCACCAGCTCGCGATGAATCTGCGATTCGCTGGTACGTGCACCGATGGCCGCCCAGCCAAGCAGATCGTCGAAGTAACCTGCGGCCAGCGGCTGCAGCAGCTCGGTAGCGATCGGCAGGCCAGTCTCGAGAATGTCCAACATCAGGCGCCGCGACAAACGCAGGCCTTCAGCCATGTCGCCGCTGCCATCGAGATGAGGGTCGTAGACCAAGCCTTTCCAGCCGACGGTGGTTCGCGGCTTCTCGACGTAGGCACGCATCACCAACAGCAACTGGTCATCGACCTGAGCCGCCAGGCCAGCGAGGCGTTCGGCGTATTCACGAGCAGATTCGGCGTCGTGCAACGAGCAAGGTCCAACCACGACGAGCAGGCGCGGGTCGCTGCCATCGAGCACGGCGCGAATGGCGTTGCGGTCGGTATGGATACGTTCGGCGAGCGCTGCACTGAGCGGCAGGCGCTGACGCAGTACGGCGGGGCTGGGCAGTGGATGAGCGCTGCGTCTGGCTGGGCTGGAGGCAGGGTTGGAGCTGGCGAGCTGAGCGGAAAGCGGTGCATTCATGATCTGGCGGTCCTTGGCCGGCGCGGCTTCTATGCCGCGTCGGCGCTAGCGAAGTGTTCGGTCTATGGGTGTCGGAGCGGCGGCGGTGAAGCGGCTAAATCGCCAGTCATAGCGGTAGGTACGGTAATCGTTGCGGTAGCTGTACATGGTGCGGTCCTCGATGCGTGTGGCCTTTCCGGGCCGAAAAAAACAAAACCCCCGATCGGGAGGCCGACCGGGGGTTCGAAAACTGTCTGGTGGCGACCCTGCTTTGCTAGGGCGCCTGTGGGGTATCAGGCGCGCCTGTGGCTAAACCAATACCCAAAGTAATAACCATCAGCCGCGAACGCTTGGCCACGCAGCTGCTCGGCGCGTGCGGCACCGGCATTTACGAGGGAAATGGAAGCGAGGCTGAGGGACATATCAAACTCCTGAATGGCGTCTACCTTACTGCTGCGAGCTGCTTGCCGCAAGCTCATTGGGTGGCTTCCTTTTCAGCTCTCCTGCGCTTTGGTGGGCGGAAGCGGAGCGCCGCCCGGCCCACCCTACATAACTGCAAGCTCGTAGCTGACGCTTACACCGGTAGGGTGGACTTCAGCCACCATTCGAATGCCGCAATGGGCCTCAAGCCACCACCAGGGTCATGAAACGCCCCGTGGGCTGAAGCCCACCCTACGAAACTGAAGCGGGGCGCTGCCCGGCTCACCCTGCGAAACCGCTCCGCCCTATAGACTCATCACGTCGAGAAAGCGTGGCGTCGCGCTGTCGTCGATGCGCAGGCTGGTGAAGTCGAACAGGTTGCGGTCGGCCAGTTGCGACGGCACCACGTTCTGCAAGGCGCGGAACATGATCTCGACGCGGCCCGGCGACTTGCGCTCCCACTCTTGCAGCATTTCCTTGACCACCTGGCGTTGCAGGTTTTCCTGCGAGCCGCAGAGGTTGCACGGGATGATCGGGAATTCCTTCATCTGCGAGTAGGCTTCGATATCGGCCTCGCTGCAATAAGCCAGCGGGCGAATCACCACGTTGCGGCCATCATCGGAGAGCAGCTTGGGTGGCATGGCTTTGAGCGTGCCGCCGTAGAACATGTTGAGGAAAAAGGTTTCCAGGATGTCGTCGCGATGATGACCGAGGGCCATCTTGGTCGCGCCAATTTCGTCGGCGAAGGTGTAGAGCGTGCCTCGACGCAGGCGCGAGCACAGCGAGCAGGTGGTCTTGCCTTCCGGGATTTTCTCCTTGACCACTGAGTAGGTGTCCTTCTCGACGATGTGATAATCCACGCCGATGGACTTCAGGTACTCGGGCAGCACGTGCTCGGGAAAGCCCGGTTGCTTCTGGTCCATGTTCACCGCGACGATTTCGAAGCGGATCGGCGCGACTTTCTGCAGGTACAACAGCACGTCGAGCATGGTGTAGCTGTCCTTGCCGCCGGACAGGCAGACCATGACCTTGTCGCCATCCTCGATCATGTTGAAATCGGTAACGGCCTCGCCGGCGAGACGGCGCAGGCGTTTTTGCAGTTTGTTCTGGTTGACCGAAAGGTTGCCCATGTGAGGAGTCCGGTGGAATGCGAAAAGGCGCGCATTTTACGCGCAAAGTGCGGCGCGCCCCACCCCATCCATCCAACGATTCGCACCGCTGGCTGCTAGGCTTACCTGCATGACCGACGACTTCGAATCCGAGATGGACCTGGCCGAGCAGATTTTCGTGCTGCTATGCGAACAGCCGGAGGGCTGCAGCGAATACCAGCTGATCCAACAGCTAAAGGCCCGTCACAGCACGCACATTCCCAACCTGCCGCTACTCGACAAGCTGGTGCTGTTCCGTACGCATTTCCTCGTTTTCAACGCGCTGTACCGTCTGCGCGACCAGCTTTGGGGCGAGAACCGCCACAATCTTCAGATTTCACCGTTGTGTGTCCAGCTTCAGCCTTACATGCCAGGGATCGCCGGTGTCGTCGAGAACGACCCGCTTCGCGAGTACTACCTGGACATGACCAACCTGCGCGACACCGACGAGGGAGAAGTGGAACGCCTGCTGGCGAGTTTCTGGTCGCGGATGCGCGGCGACCACCTCGATGAGCGGAGCGAAGCTTGGGATCCAGAGCAGAAGCAGGCGGCGCTCGAGTTGTTCGAGCTGGATCAGGAAGGCGCCTCGCTGACGTTGCATGCAATCAAGCGGCGCTACCGCCAGTTGGTGAGCATCCATCATCCGGATCGTGGAGGCAGCACCAAGCGCATCCAGTCAATCAATCTGGCGATGGAAATACTGCAACGCTATTACCGCTAAGCCCATAGCTTCTAAACGCTCTAACCAGCCGGGTGCGCCGTACCGCCAAATTCCTATACTGCGACTTAAGGTCGCACGCCCGTCCAACTGACGGCACGCCAGGCGAAGCGACCCTCCAAAACCGAGGAGACGCTGGCATGATCAATCACGTTTGGGGATTATTCGCTCACCCAGGTCAGGAGTGGCAGGAGATCACCGGAGAAGAACGCGACGTCGGACATTTGCATCTCGGAGAAGTGTTGGTTCTGGCGGCGATACCAGCCATTTCCGCTTTCATCGGTACCACTCAGTTCGGTTGGAGCATTGGCGGTGGGGACGCCGTAAGACTCACCGAAAGCAGTGCATTTCAGCTTACCCTTCTGTCCTACCTGGCAATGCTCGCGGGCGTTGCGGTGATGGGCGGCTTCATTCACTGGATGTCACGCACCTACGATGCCAGCCCGAGCCTGGTGCAATGCATCGTGTTCGCCGCCTACACCGCAACGCCTCTGTTCGTTGGTGGCCTGGCCGCGCTCTACCCTCACATATGGTTGGGGATGATCGTCGGCACGGCAGCAATCTGCTACACGACTTACCTGCTTTATGTCGGCTTGCCGACGTTCATGAATATCCCGTCTGACGAAGGCTTCCTGTTCTCCAGCTCAGTATTGGCCGTTGGGCTGGTCGTGCTGGTGGCGATCATCGCGCTCTCGGTGATCATGTGGGGCATGGGCGTCGGGCCGATTTACATACGCTGATGAGCCGAGCTTCAAGCCCCGCACTGCGGGGCTTGAAGCTTTTGCGTGCCCAAACCATCCAGACGCGACAGATTGAAGCCAAAGCCTGCTGAATCCCTGCGCCGCTGTGACGTCTATATCTACGACAGCGGCTCAAGCACGGTATCAGGAGGCTCCATGACCCCAGAATTCATCAGCTTATTCACCCGGCCGGATCGTGCCTGGGAAGCCATTCGCCAGAAGGAAGATGCGCACGGCCTGCATTACCTGATG
Organism: Pseudomonas sp. MTM4; assembly: GCF_019355055.1. Classification (NCBI taxonomy): domain Bacteria; kingdom Pseudomonadati; phylum Pseudomonadota; class Gammaproteobacteria; order Pseudomonadales; family Pseudomonadaceae; genus Pseudomonas; species Pseudomonas sp. MTM4. The sequence continues at coordinate 33,188 of NZ_CP048411.1, read as the reverse complement.
CACTTGCTCCTGCTTTCCCTGATTCCAACCGTATGCCTGTTCATTGGGGTCACTCTCGTCGGCTGGAGCCTGGTGGATGCGGAACGGGTGAGGCTCGACTTCGGCAGTGCGTTCCAGCTATGCCTGCTGCTGTACGTCACCATTGTCGTCGGCACCATCATCATGGGCCTCTTAGTGCGCTGGATGGCGCGGGCCTTTGAAGTACGGCCAAGCCTGAACCAGTGCATAGGCTTCATCGCCTACGTGATCACACCCTTTCTGTTGGCTGGAGTGTCCGGGCTTTACCCGAACCGCTGGTTCGCCGCGATCGTACTGCTGATCGCTGGGATCTACTCCACGTACTTGCTGTTCACCGGACTGCCCGCTTTCATGCGCCAGCGCAGCTCGCAGAGCTTTCTATACGCCAGCACGATCTGGGGCGTCGCGTTACTGGTACTGGTGACGGTGCTGGTCGGCATGATTCTGTTCTGGACGCTCTCGCTCGAGCCGAACTACGAGCGCACCGTGGACCAGAACCAGAGCTATGGCACCCAAGAGAGCCGTCCACAGGAGGAGCCCGGCGGTCTCTGAACGGTTTGTCACCCTGCCACATTGCGGCATAATTCCGGGCTTCTTCGGAGGCCCCTATGCCCGAACAGCTTCATGCCCGCGTCGAGGCCTGTTATCAGCAGGCCGAGGCCTTCTTCAACAAACGCTTCGCGCGTCCGCAGGTCAGCTTCAGATTGCGCGGGCAAAAGGCCGGCGTTGCGCACCTCGATAGCAACCTGTTGCGCTTCAATCCGCAGCTGTACCGGGAAAATCGCGATCACTTCCTCAAGCAGACCGTGGCCCATGAAGTCGCGCATTTGGTCGCCCATCAGATGTTTGGTGGTCGCATCCGCCCGCATGGCGAAGAGTGGCAATTGATCATGCGCGGGGTGTACGAACTGACCCCTGATCGCTGCCACAGTTATGAGGTCAGCCGCCGCCAGGTCAACCGCTATATCTATCGCTGCGCCTGTCCCGATCAGGATTTTCCGTTCACGCCGCAGCGCCATTCGCTGGTCCGCAAAGGCCGTCGTTATTTCTGTCGCAGCTGCCGTGCCACACTGGTATTCAGCGGCGAGCAACGGGTCGAGTGACCGTCTACAGACGCCCGGCACGCCAGGCGGCCAACACGAATAGCGCAGCGAGTACCGCCATCAGCGGTAGCCAGCCGGCGTGCTCCCAGACGTAACCGGCCGCATAGCCCACCACGCTTGAGCCCAAATAATAGGCGCATAGATACTGCGCCGATGCCTGCGCCTTGGCACCATTGGCGTGCACGCCAACCTGGCCGCTGGCGACAGCATGTGCGGCAAAAAAACCGAGCGTGAACAGCGCCAGCCCGACGATGATCGCGACCAGCCAGGGCGTTGCGCACAAGCCGACACCCAGCAACATTAGCCCGACGCCGCATTGCAGGACCGTCTTGGCCCCCAACCGCGGCACCAGTCGCCCTGCCCAACCCGCACTGAAGATTCCCGCTAGATAGACAATGAATAGCAGGCCGATCACCGTCGAAGATAGGCCGAACGGCGCCCCTGCCAGACGGAAGCCGATGTAGTTGAACAGCGCGACGAAACCGCCCATCAGCAGAAACGCCTGCAGAAACAGGTTGCGCAGAATCGGGTTGCCCAGATGTCGAGCGAAGTTGTCCAGAAGTGCGCGCAGCGATAACGGCTGAGGCTTGAAATGTCGCGACGCTGGCAATAGCCAGATGAACGATCCCAGCGCCAGCAGCCCTAATCCTGCTATCCCGCCCAGCGCCAATGGCCAACCGCCGATGTCGCTCAACAGCCCCGACAGCAATCTGCCCAGCAGGCCGCCTAGAGCGGTCCCGCCGATGTACAAGCCCATCGCGGCGGGCAACGACTCGGGATCGAATTCCTCACCGACGTAAGCCATCGCCAAGGCCGGCAATCCGCTGAGCGCCAGCCCCAGCAACGCTCGCAGCACGAGCAGCAGCGTCCAGGACTCCACCGCTACGCAGGCGAGGCCAAGCAGGCAAGCCAAGGCCAGTGCCAGCGCCATGACCGGCTTGCGACCCCAGCTTTCAGCCAGGCTTCCGGAGATCAGCAGGGAGAGCGCCAGTGTCAAGGTCGTCAACGACAACGCCAGGCTGCTGACGGCAGCTGATACGGAGAACTGCGACGCCAACAGCGGTAATAAAGGCTGCACGCAATAAAGCATGGCGAAGGTGGCGAAACCGGCGCAGAACAATGCCAGCGTGGCGCGGCGATAAGCAGCGGTCCCGCGCTTGAGATGATCATGAGCGAGCGAGTCAGGAAGCATGCGTTTATTCCTACATCCGTCACCGGCGGAACGAGCAGAAAAAGCGGCGCAGCCTACCACACAGCCATACAGATGCTACGCAGCCACACCCTGGCCAGATAAAGGCACAAGCGGTCATATATCAACGCTAGATGTTCAAACTTGTTTCGTCGCAGTCGCAACGAAACAAGACTTTGAGTTTCGGCCGTATATCGCTCAGATGATGCAACGCTTTCCGCGCACCGAACCTTATTGTTGAGCCAGGTCAAAACAACTGTGATTAGCGCTTATTAGCCTGTCGTTTATCGACGGGCGACTTTGAATAAGCCATTGGCGCTTCCTAGACTCCATACACAGTCGAAGAAAAGGTGAACGCAGTGCCGCACGACACCGATCCCGCCCTTATAAGCAAGCCAGACGAAACACGACTGTTCGTATTTCTGCTGGTCTTCCTGTTCCCCCTGCTAAGCGTCGTGATCGTCGCTGGGTACGGCTTCATCGTCTGGATAAGCCAGCTGGTCGTCTTCGGACCACCCGGCCCGCCGAGTTGACCACCGGCACTAACCTGACCTTAACAGTCCTCTTTTAGCTTGCAGTTTCAATGTAGGCGGAGCCTTACCTAAAACAATGAATAACGCCCTGCATATCGCCAGTTTGCTCGTGCATTGCCGCGCCGAGCTGCTGGAAGCCGTGAAAAGAAACCTGGTGTTATTGCCCGGAACCGAACTGCATCAAGAGAGTGCAGCGGGGAAACTGGTCGTGGTCCTCGAAGCCGAACATGAAAGCCGGATCCTCGACACGATCAGCCATATCCAACAAATACCCGGCGTTCTCAATGCCGCCCTGATTTACCACGAACTCCTCTCACCCGAAGGAGAGCCTGAATGAGCCTCACACGACGTCAATTTGCCAAGGCCAATGCTGCGGCCATAGCGGCCAGCGTGGCGGGACTGCCGATCGCCACCAGCGCCAGCAACCTGATCACCAATCCGGAGGTCACCAACCTTCAATGGAACAAGGCGCCCTGCCGCTTCTGCGGCACCGGTTGCGGTGTGATGGTCGCCACTGCCGGGGATCGTGTCGTGGCCACCCATGGCGACGTGAAGGCCGAGGTTAATCGCGGCATCAACTGCGTCAAGGGCTACTTTCTGTCCAAGATCATGTATGGCTCCGATCGTCTGACGCAGCCGTTATTACGCATGAAAGATGGGCAGTACGACAAGCAGGGCGAATTCCAGCCGGTCAGCTGGGAACAGGCCTTCGACGTCATGGAGGAGAAGTACAAGGCGGCGCTCAGGGAGAGCGGCCCGAGCTCCATCGGCATGTTCGGCTCCGGCCAGTGGACCGTGTGGGAAGGCTACGCGGCCAACAAATTGATGAAGGCGGGCTTCCGTTCCAACAACCTCGACCCCAATGCCCGTCACTGCATGGCGTCGGCGGCGGTAGGCTTCATGCGGACCTTCGGCATGGACGAGCCCATGGGCTGCTATGACGACATCGAAGCGGCCGATGCCTTCGTGCTCTGGGGCTCGAACATGGCCGAGATGCACCCGGTGCTCTGGACCCGAGTCACTGACCGCCGGCTCAGCGCGCCGCACGTCAAGGTCGCGGTGATGTCGACCTTCGAGCACCGCAGCTTCGATCTGGCCGACATCCCGATGGTGTTCAATCCGCAGACCGATCTGGTGATCCTCAACTACATCGCCAACCACATCATCCAGAGCGGCGCGGTCAATCAGGACTTCATCAAGAACCACACCCGGTTCGCCAAGGGCGCCACCAACATCGGTTACGGCCTGCGCCCCACCGATCCGCGCGAGCTGAAGGCCGAAAACGCCGCAGTAGCGGCCAGCTGGACCGATATCAGCTTCGAGGACTACGCCGAGTTCCTCAAACCCTACACCCTCGAACACGCCGCCCACGAATCGGGCGTCCCCGCCGAGCGCCTGAAAGCATTGGCCGAGCTGTATGCCGATCCGAAGACCAAGGTGATGTCGTTCTGGACCATGGGCTTCAACCAGCACACCCGGGGTGTCTGGGCGAACAACATGATTTACAACATCCACTTGCTCACCGGAAAGATCAGCGAGCCGGGTAACAGTCCCTTTTCGCTCACCGGCCAGCCCTCGGCGTGCGGCACCGCGCGGGAGGTGGGGACCTTTTCCCATCGCCTGCCTGCGGACATGGTGGTCACCAATCCGAAACACCGCGCCACCACCGAAAAAATCTGGAAGCTGCCAGAAGGCGCCATCCAGGAGAAACCCGGCTTCCATGCTGTGCAACAAAGCCGTGAACTGAAGGATGGCGGCCTCAAGGTTTACTGGACCCAGGCCTCCAACAACATGCAGGCCGGCCCGAATCTGATGCAGGAAACGCTGCCCGGTTGGCGCAATCCGGAAACCTTCATCGTTGTTTCCGATGTCTATCCGACGGTATCGGCCCAAGCGGCCGATCTCATCCTGCCGGCGGCCATGTGGGTGGAAAAGGAAGGTGCCTACGGCAACGCCGAACGCCGCACTCATTTCTGGCACCAACTGGTCAACGCGCCGGGCGAAGCACGCTCGGACTTGTGGCAGCTGATGGAGTTTTCCAAACGCTTCACCACCGATGAGGTATGGCCGGCCGATCTGCTCGCCAAGGCCCCGGATCTCAAAGGCAAGACGCTTTTCGATGTGCTGTTCAAAAACGGCAAGGTTGATCGCTTCCCCACTTCGGATATCGAAGAGGGCTACCGCAACAAGGAGTCGGAAGAGTACGGCTTCTACGTACAGAAGGGCCTATTCGAGGAATACGCCGAGTTCGGCCGCGGCCATGCCCATGACCTGGCGGACTTCGATCGCTATCACCAGGAGCGGGGCCTGCGCTGGCCCGTGGTAAACGGTGAAGAAACCCGCTGGCGTTACCGGGAAGGCTACGACCCCTACGTCGAAAAAGGCACCGGGGTGCAGTTCTATGGCTATCCAGACAAGAAGGCGATCATCTTCGCCCTGCCCTACGAGGTCCCGGCGGAGATACCTGACGAGGATTATCCATTCTGGCTCAGCACCGGCCGCGTGCTGGAGCACTGGCACACCGGCAGCATGACTCAGCGCGTCGACGAACTGCACCAGGCGGTTCCCGATGCATTGGTGTACATGCATCCCGATGACGCACGCGACCTCAAGGCGCGTCGTGGCAGCGTGGTCAAGGTCATCAGTCGGCGCGGCGAGATGCAGGCTCGCGTCGAAACCCGGGGCCGCAACAAGCCGCCGAAGGGATTGATCTTCGTGCCCTTCTTCGATGCCAACAAGCTGATCAACAAGGTCACCCTCGACGCAACCGACCCGATCTCCAAGCAAACCGACTACAAGAAATGCGCCGTGAAAATCGAAGTGGTCAGCATCGCCTGAGGAGAGTCGCCATGAAATTTCGCTTACTGCCTTTGACGCTCCTCACGGTGTTTGGCCTGGCCATCGCCGCCGAGCCGAACTACCCACTGGACGCCCCCGCGCCGGACGGCCGGCGCCCAGGCGGCACCATCACCCAGGAATTCACCCCGCCGCCACTCAAGGACGAGGAAAACAAGGACCTCAAGCGCGAGCGCAACTACCCCGAGCAGCCGCCGACCATTCCGCACACGATTCGTGGCTACCAGGTCGACGTCAACAGCAACAAATGCCTGTCATGCCACAGCCGCGCCAACAGCGCACGCACTCAGGCGCCGATGATCAGCATCACGCATTTCACGGATCGCGACAGCCAGACGTTAGGCACCGTCGCCCCTCGCCGCTATTTCTGCACCCAGTGCCATGTGGTGCAGCACGATGTGAAACCGCTGGTGCAGAACGACTTCGAGAACATCGACGAGTTGCTCTATCGCGAAAACCAACAGAACGAACAGTGAGGACGCCTGGATGAAGTCGATACTGTCGTTTCTCAAAAAATACTGGACGGTTCTGCGCCGCCCGAGCGTGCATTACAGCCTAGGCGCGCTGACGCTTGGCGGGTTCATCGCCGGCATCATCTTCTGGGGCGGATTCAACACCGCGCTGGAAGTGACCAACACCGAGGCGTTCTGCATCTCCTGCCACGAAATGGAAGACAACGTGTACATGGAGATCAAGGACACCATTCACTACACCAACCGCTCGGGCGTGCGCGCCACCTGCCCGGACTGCCATGTTCCCCATGAATGGACGGACAAGATCGCACGCAAGATGCAGGCGTCCAAGGAGGTCTGGGGCAAGATCTTCGGCACCATCAACACCCGGGAGAAATTTCTCGGCATGCGCCGTGAAATGGCCGAACGCGAATGGCGTCGTCTGAAAGCGAATGACTCGCTGGAGTGCCGTAACTGCCACGATTTCGACTACATGGACTTTACACGGCAGTCCGCCCGCGCATCGCAGTTCCACTCCACTGCCCTGGCCAACGGCGAAGCCACCTGTATCGATTGCCACAAGGGCATCGCCCACCGGCTGCCGGACATGCACGGCGTGCCGGGCTGGTAAACACGATCCGGCGCGGCCCTCAGGGTCGCGCCGGCTCTGTTCCTCCACATCTAACGCCCTTCGCTACACCTGAACGACCGGGTTGCAGGCGAGTCGAACGACGGCTATCAATCGACGTTGCCATAACAAGGAGTTCTCTCATGCGCTATTGCCTGCTCGGCGCGCTGATGGCCGCCAGCGCCTCCGCTCAAGCCGAAATCCAGACTCAGGAAATTCCCTATACCGCCGCCGACGGCACCGAGATGATCGGCTATTACGCTTATGACGACGCCATTGAAGGCAAGCGCCCGGGCGTCGTGGTGGTGCATGAATGGTGGGGCCTCAACGACTACGCCAAAAGCCGCGCTCGAGATTTGGCCGAGCTAGGCTACAGCGCGCTGGCGATCGACATGTACGGTGAAGGCAAGAACACCGAGCATCCCAAGAACGCCATGAGTTTCATGCAGGCCGCCTTGGCCGATGCCGACGCCGCCAAGGGCCGCTTCAACGCCGGCCTGGACCTGCTCAAGCAGCAACAGCAAACCGACGCCGCAAAACTCGCCGCGGTCGGCTACTGCTTTGGTGGCAAGGTAGTGCTGGACATGGCACGCCAGGGCGCGCCGCTCGTTGGCGTCGTCAGCTTCCACGGCGCGCTGGCCACGCAAACCCGTGCCGTCCCAGGCAGCGTCAAAGCTCGCGTACTGGTCGAGCACGGCAGCGAAGACAGCATGGTCAGTGTTGATGACGTAGCAGCACTGAATGCAGAAATGGTCAAAGCCGGCGCCGACTACCGCTTCGTCAACCTGCCTGGCGCAAAACACGGATTCACCAACCCCGGAGCCGACAAGTTTCAGGAAAAAGGTGTCGACGTGGCGTACAACAAGGCGGCCGACGAGCGCTCCTGGAAGGACATGCAGCGTTTTCTCGACGAGACTTTTGCCGATACCCATCCGTAACTATCTGATTGAATCTGGTTGGGCATCGGTGCTCATGGTTTGGATTCTTTATGGCCAACAATGGCCAGCCTAAAGCAGCCTAGCAACCACTCGGTCAGCTCCCTCTCCCCATCCGGGAGAGGGCTGATATGAGGGGAATGGCGAGTCTCGCCGCCGAAAACAGCCCCCAGGCCGCGTAACCCTGGCTCCCCGCCCTCCAAAAAGACAGCAACCACTCGGTTCGCCCCCTCTCCCCTCCGGGGAGAGGGCTGGGGTAAAGCGGCAGACGACCTTGCTGCCGGAGCCCCGCTCGCCGTGCCTTAGACCGATTGCCCAGCAACGCATCGGAAAACCGGATTGCTCGATTACTTTGCCTCGTCCAGCGCAGCCTCTGCTCAACTAGCGTGCTAGCATTACGGCCCGCCGCAAAAGCCCCCTCATTCCAGTCGATCGCGAGTCATGGCCGAACACGATTTCCGTTACAACCTGCTCAACCCCGCACACACCCTGACCGAATGCCGCGCTCTGGCACCGGGCCGCTATCAGGTCACAGGTAACGGCGGCAACATCCGCTCGGGCGACGTGCTCATCGTCACGCTCAAAGGCAGCCGGGAGCTCTTCCAGCGCCTGACGGTCGACAAGGTTCGACACCTGATCAATCCGCCGGGCCAGTGGATGGCCGTGGCGAGCGGCCCGGTGTTTCGTGAACTGGCGATCATTAACTGGCAGGTCGACTGCGACGCTTGCGGTAAACAGCTGGATTTCGAATTCGCCGTGGACGCAGCCAAAGGAGAAGCCGCTCGCGCCCCGGCGGCCGAAGCGCGGATCAGCGAATTGGGCTGGACGAACGACGGCGGTCGACACCTGTGCCCCACATGCCGGGAGCCCAAACAATGAACAAGTTCATCATGGCCAGCCTTGCCGTGTTGTCTGTCAGCGGTTGCTCAGTCGACCCGCTCACCCTGCAGCATGACGTCACTTACATCGCCGAATGGATCGGCGAAGACCCCGTGGTAGGCCGCAACCCGGTCTCGCTGACCTTCAGCGAAGACCGCGTCTACGGCAACGCCGGCTGCAATCACTGGTTCGCCAACTACCAGCTTGACGGTCAGCAGATCCGCTTCAGCGAAGTAGGCAGCACGCGCAAGATGTGCGCCGACCACATCATGAAGCAGGAACAGCAGTTCCTGGATTTGCTTTCCCGTGTTGAGCGCTGGGACGTATCCAAAATCGATCAGCTGCGCTTCTGGCCAGCTGAAGGCGCCCCGCTCCGCGTCTGGCCGGAACAGAACTGACTGCGCCACAAGTGTGCGAATTGCATGCAGTTGCACTCTATTTGCGCGAAACGAGCGAAGGCAGCCATCGCACTAGCTTGATATCGCCACCCCAAAACCCAGCAAGAACGCGGCCCTTGGCGAACGCAGCCTCCAATCAGTTGATTGCAGATACCCAAAACGGAACTGGCATATGCGATGCATAGCTTTATTCAGCCAGTTTCGGGGACCTCGGTACAGGCAGGCCGGGGCAACCCCTCTTTTATGCCAAGTGTGCCGCACGAAACCGTTGAATTGACGGAGCCACCAGCGGCAGAAGGCTAGAACAGACTCAGCTGCATGAAGTCGTTGCGTAGATCAATCAAACGGACCCCGACGCCCATCAGCCGCACTGGACGCTTACCACGCGCATAGGCGCCGGCAACGAGATCAGCGTAATTCTCCAGCTCAAGGCCGGCGCCTGCCTGCTCTAAGGTCGTCTGGGTGAAGTCGTGAAATTTGAGTTTGACGAAGGGTTTGCCCGGTCGGTATCCACTGTCGAGCCGCGCCATCCGGCCGGCGAGTGCTTCGAGCAGTTCGGGTAATCGTTCCAGGCAGGCTGCGAGGTCCGGCAGGTCGCGCTCGTAGGTGTTTTCAACGCTGACCGACTGGCGCCGTCTTTCAACTTTAACCAGGCGCTCATCGACCCCGTGCGCCAGCCCCCAGAGCCGCTCGCCGAACGAACCGAAATCCCGAACCAGATCCAGGCGCTTCCAGGTGCGTAGATCCGCGCAGGTGTGGATGCCCAGTCGCTTGAGCTTTTCGGCAGTCACGCGGCCGACGCCATGCAACTTGGCGACCGGTAGCGCCAGCACGAAGTCTTCGACCTGATCCGGGGTAATCACGAACAATCCGTCAGGCTTGTTCCAATCACTGGCGATCTTGGCGAGAAACTTGTTCGGCGCAACGCCCGCCGAAACCGTGATGCGCAGCTGCTGCCATACCCGGCGGCGAATATCCTGGGCGATACGTGTCGCACTGCCGGAGAAGTGTTCGCAATCGCTCACGTCCAGAAAGGCCTCGTCGAGCGACAGGGGCTCGATAAGATCGGTATAGGTACGAAAGATCTCGTGGATCTCGCGCGAGGCTTCCTTATAGGCGTCCATACGGGGCCGAAGGATCAGCAGGTCTGGACAGAGCTTCAGTGCATGCCCAGACGCCATCGCAGAGCGTACACCGTAGGCGCGTGCTTCGTAGTTGCAGGTGGCAATGACGCCACGCCGGTCGGCCAGCCCGCCCACAGCGATAGGTCGGTTCGCCAGACTGGGATCGTCACGCATCTCGATGGCCGCGTAGAAGCAATCGCAATCGACGTGGATGATTTTGCGCAGCTTGTTAACCAACTGGCCTGCCTTGAATTTGAACTGAATCGGTCCACTTGAAAAATGCGATCGATACCCATCGAACCACGACGAGGCCAGACTGAGCGGCACCATTATCCATCATCCCGCGACCAGAGCGCTCAATCGCTGCGAGCGAACAATCCTCCATGCATCGAGTCGGAATTAGGGAGTAGGCCAATCACTACCGGAGACTCCTATGAAAACCACGCATCTTACCGCCGCCGTCTTTGCCAGCTTTATTGCCACTGGCGCGATGGCTAACCAGGACGATATGCATGACAGCACACACGGTGCCGCCAGTGACGCCCATGGCAGCGCCATGAGCGAAAACCATCAGCGCGCCAACACTGCCGATGTCAATGAAGACGGCACGACCCTGGATGAAAAAATGAAAAAAGAAGTACAAGACGATTGGCGCGAAGACGCCGATGAACGCCGTGATGCCGATGTGAGCAAACCGGAACAGCGTTGACTTGAGGCCCGTTAGAGTTCGAGGGGATAAGGCTGAACCAAGGCCTGGCCGTACCCCTCCACGAACTCCAGCGGCATCCGTTTGGGCTTGCCACTCGACATCTGAATGCAGACGAAGGTGGTCTGAGCCCGTAGCAGGGTCGTGCCATCTGCCGGCCTGACCAACTGGAAGTTACGCTTCATCTTCAACCGCTGATCGGAATCGACGATCCAGGTTGCCAACTGCAGGCGATCGCCCAGATAAGCCGCTGCCAGATAATCGATCTCATGCCTGAGCACGGCCATTGCTCGATCCAGACGGCGGTAATCCTCCACTCCCAGACCCAGACTCTGAGAGTGCTGCCAGGCGCTCTGCTCCAACCATGAGACATACACCGCATTGTTGGCATGGCCTAACTCGTCGATATGGTCGGCCTCGACTGCGATGTCGATTATGAACGCGTCGGCTTGATCCCAAATCATGCATCCCTCCTCGCTGTGCTGTGCGCCGTCAGACGCAATACTCCTATTGGAAGCTAGACGCTGCTGGATGTCACGCCTGCGCCGAACGTCTATGACGGACCATTCAGCACAGCGAGCCGTTTCAACCGGATGAATGGGATCTTGCACCCACTTTAAACGCGCCCAAACAAAAAGGGCCACTTCGTGAGAAATGACCCTTTGGCGCCCAAAACGGGCAATAAAAATGGCGTCCCCTAGGGGACTCGAACCCCTGTTACCGCCGTGAAAGGGCGGTGTCCTAGGCCACTAGACGAAGGGGACGAAACCTTCGAACGATTCAGCGACTGCCGAAACGCGTGGAAATTGGTGGAGCTAGACGGGATCGAACCGTCGACCTCTTGCATGCCATGCAAGCGCTCTCCCAGCTGAGCTATAGCCCCGGATTTAACGTCTCCCGACTCGCGATGCTTGCGCAACGCTGCTGGAATATGGCGTCCCCTAGGGGACTCGAACCCCTGTTACCGCCGTGAAAGGGCGGTGTCCTAGGCCACTAGACGAAGGGGACAAAACCTTCTTACGCGACCCGCCGCTAGGCGTGTCGGTGGCAATCATCGTCCGAGATTGGTGGAGCTAGACGGGATCGAACCGTCGACCTCTTGCATGCCATGCAAGCGCTCTCCCAGCTGAGCTATAGCCCCATCTCGAGGACGGGGCGCATATTAGGGGCGACCCTGCACAGTGTCAACGAAATTTTTACTGGCCGGTGAAGAAATTTCGACAGAAGAACAATTACTTACCGCCGACGGATGGCGCGTCTCAAATTTTTCGCGAGCAAGCCCGCTCCCACAGAAACCTGTGCTTCGTATCGCAGGTGCCGGCTAGTTCACGAAGCGTTTAAAACCGCTCAAACAATCGCTGCCAACAGCTTCTCCCACTCCTTCACTTCTTTCTTCGACGCCCCGCCGAGCAACTCCAACGCCTGGCGCAGACGGAAGCGAGTCAGATCAGGACCGAGAATCTCCATAGCATCAAGCACTGACACAGAACTGGCCTGACCGGTGATCGCGGCGAACATCAGCGGCATCACGTCACGTAGTTTCAGCTCCAAGTGCGCAGCCACCGCCTGAATGACATCAGTGATGCGCTCCTTATCCCAATGGCGAAGCGCTTCGAGCTTCCACAGCGTCAGTTGCAACACTTGACGCACCTGGATTTCGTCCAGCTTCTTGTGAGCGAATAGCGACGGATCGAGGTTCAGCGCACCAGAGAAGAAGAAACCGGCCAGCGGCGCGATCTGGCTGAAGGTCTCCACCCTACCCTGCACGTGCGGTGCGATCTTCATCAGGTACTCGGGGTTTAGCGCCCATTTCTGCACCTGGCTGGCGAAGGTCTCGACGCTCAGCTCACGGATCCACTGACCGTTGAGCCAGGACAGTTTCTCAACATCGAAGATCGGCCCGCCCAGGGAAACGCGGTTGATGTCGAAGTGCTCGATCATTTCCGCCAGGGTGAATTTCTCACGCTCGTCGGGCATCGACCAACCCATGCGGCCCAGGTAGTTGAGCATCGCCTCGGGCATGAAGCCCATGCGTTCGTAGAAGGTAACCGAGGTAGGGTTCTTGCGCTTGGACAACTTGCTCTTGTCCGGATTGCGCAGCAGCGGCATATAGCACAGCTGCGGCTGTTCCCAGCCGAAGTATTCGTAGAGTTTGATCAGCTTGGGTGCCGACGGCAGCCACTCTTCGCCACGCAGCACGTGGGTGATGCCCATCAGGTGGTCATCGACCACGTTGGCGAGGAAATAGGTTGGCAGGCCATCAGCCTTCATCAGCACCTGCATGTCCATGCGGTCCCAGCCGATCTCGACGGTGCCGCGCAGCATGTCCTGCACTTGGCAAATGCCTTCGCTGGGCACTTTCATGCGGATCACGTGGGATTCGCCACTGGCGATGCGCTGTTGCGCCTCGGCTGGCGCGATGTGCATGCAGTGCCCGTCGTAGCGCGGGGTTTCCTTATTGGCCATCTGCTCGGCGCGCACCTGATCGAGGCGCTCGGCGCTGCAGAAGCACGGGAAGGCATGGCCCTTGGCGACCAGTTCGTCCGAGTACTTCTTGTAGATCTCACCACGCTCGCTCTGCCGGTAGGGGCCATGCGGGCCGCCGACGTCCGGGCCTTCGTCCCATTCGATGCCCAACCAGCGCAGGGCATCGTAGATCTGCTGTTCGGATTCGCGGGTCGAGCGCAACTGGTCGGTGTCCTCGATACGCAGAATGAACTGACCACCATGCTGGCGGGCGAAGCAGAGGTTGAACAGCGCGATATAGGCTGTGCCGACGTGCGGGTCGCCAGTGGGAGATGGCGCGATGCGGGTGCGAACGGTGGTCATGAAAGATCTCGAACGAACGTAAATCGAAGGGATGAATGGTAACAGGCACGCCGTAAGACGCTCCAGTTCGGATGGAATCGCCGAAGGCGCCTCCATCGTTTACTGCGAACTGGCCACATCCGCCTGCACACATGAAGCTTGATCCGAGAACGCCGGATTACGCCCTCGGCTAATCCAACCCACTTGGCTACGTGTTGCAACCGCTGCAACGTCCCGCTTCTTCCCCCCTACACCTGCAACAACCGCTCGCGCAGTTTGTGTATCTCGTCGCGCGTCTGCGCGGCGGCCTCGAACTCCAGGTCGCGTGCGTAGGCAAGCATCTTTTCTTCCAACTGTCGGATACGCTTGGTGATCTCGCTAGGCGAACGCAGCTCGTTTTCGTAACGCGCCGCCTCCTCCGCCGCCTTGGCCTCGCCGCGGCGCTTCTTGCTGCGCGAGCCCGGCACGGTGGCCCCCTCGAGGATGTCCTGCACATCCTTGAACACCCCCTTGGGCACGATGCCGTGAGCCTCGTTGAAGGCGATCTGCTTGTTGCGCCGGCGCTCAGTTTCATCGATGGCGCGCTGCATCGAGCCGGTCACGTTGTCGGCGTAGAGAATCGCCCGACCGTTGAGGTTGCGCGCCGCACGGCCAATGGTCTGGATCAGCGAACGCTCGGAACGCAGAAAGCCTTCCTTGTCCGCATCGAGGATCGCCACCAGCGACACCTCCGGCATGTCCAGGCCTTCGCGTAGCAGGTTGATGCCTACCAATACGTCGAACACGCCCAGGCGCAAGTCGCGGATGATCTCCACCCGCTCCACGGTATCGATATCCGAGTGCAGGTAGCGCACGCGCACGCCGTGGTCGCCGAGGTAGTCGGTCAGATCCTCCGCCATGCGCTTGGTCAGGGTGGTAACCAGCACGCGCTCTTCCTTGGCCACGCACTTGGTGATCTCCGATAGCAGATCATCGACCTGAGTCAGCGCCGGTCGTATTTCGATTTGCGGATCGACCAGCCCCGTAGGCCTCACCACCTGTTCGACCACACGCCCGGCGTGCTCAGCTTCGTAAGGGCCCGGCGTGGCCGAAACGAAGATAGTCTGCGGGCTGATCGCCTCCCACTCGTCGAAGCGCATGGGCCGGTTATCTAGCGCCGACGGCAGGCGGAAGCCGTACTCCACCAGGGTTTCCTTGCGCGAGCGGTCGCCTTTGTACATGGCGCCGACCTGCGGCACGCTGACGTGAGATTCGTCGATCACCAGCAGCGCATCGGCCGGCAAATAGTCGTACAGCGTTGGCGGCGCCTCGCCGCTGTCGCGCCCCGAGAGGTAGCGTGAGTAGTTCTCGATGCCATTGCAGTAACCCAGCTCCATGATCATTTCCAGATCGAAGCGGGTGCGCTGCTCCAGGCGCTGCGCCTCCACCAGCTTGTTCTGACTGCGCAGGTAGTCCAGCCGGTCCTTGAGTTCGACCTTTATCTTTTCCACCGCCTCCAGCAGGATTTCGCGCGGCGTTACGTAGTGGCTCTTGGGGTAGAAGGTGAAGCGTGGCAGCTTGCGGATGACCTCGCCGGTCAGCGGGTCGAAGGCCGACAGACTTTCCACTTCGTCATCGAAGAGCTCTATGCGCACCGCTTCCAGGTCGGATTCGGCGGGGAAAATGTCGATCACGTCTCCCCTTACACGGAAGGTCGCACGGGCGAAATCCATATCGTTGCGGGTGTATTGCAGACCGGTCAGACGGCGCAACAACTCACGCTGATCGAGCCGGTCGCCGCGGTCCACATGCAGCACCATCTTCAGGTACGACTGGGGATCACCCAGGCCGTAGATGCAGGACACCGTGGTGACGATGATGGCGTCCTTGCGTTCCAGCAGCGCCTTGGTCGCCGACAGGCGCATCTGCTCGATATGGTCGTTGATTGAGGCATCCTTCTCGATGAAGGTGTCAGACGACGGTACATAGGCCTCGGGCTGGTAGTAGTCGTAGTAGGAGACGAAATACTCCACCGCGTTGCGCGGAAAGAACGCCTTGAACTCACCGTAAAGCTGCGCCGCCAGTGTTTTGTTCGGCGCCAGCACCAGCGTCGGGCGCTGCACGTGAGCGATCACGTTGGCGATGCTGAAGGTCTTGCCCGAGCCCGTCACGCCCAGCAGCGTCTGGTGCGACAACCCGGCCTCGATGCCTTCGATCATCTGCCGAATGGCTTCGGGCTGATCACCGGCGGGTTTGAAACGGGTGACCAGTTCAAATTGCGACATAACGACCTCTGGAGTTGCGGACCGGCTGGAGCGCCGATTGTGACATTTTGGGTGCCATCCGGAAGCGATGCCAGGCGGAACCCTGCGCTGTCGAAGGGCGCCAATTCTGTCAGAAAAACCGCCCCGGCATCTCGCGACCGAGGACCGGTGCGGCTATACTCCTGCCCCGTTTGCGCACCGCCCTCAGCGCGAAGCGAGGGTGCTGTATCACTCACCTTCTTCTCTTCGAGCCTCCCCACCATGAGTTTGTTCTCTGCTGTCGAAATGGCGCCGCGCGATCCGATTCTCGGCCTCAATGAAGCCTTCAACGCCGACACGCGGCTGAACAAGGTCAACTTGGGAGTTGGCGTTTATTACAACGAAGAAGGCCGCATTCCTCTGTTGCGCGCAGTTGCCGCTGCAGAAATGGCACGCCTGGAGCTGAACGCACCGCGCGGTTACCTACCCATCGAAGGGATCGCCAGCTATGACATGGCGGTTCAGGGACTGCTATTCGGCGCGGATTCGGCGCTGGTGGCCGACGGCCGCGTAGTGACCAGCCAAGCCCTAGGCGGCACCGGCGCGCTGAAGATCGGTGCCGACTTCCTCAAGCGCATCCTGCCGGATGCCGTGGTCGCCATCAGCAACCCCAGCTGGGAAAATCATCGCGCCCTGTTCGAATCCGCCGGTTTCGCCGTACAAAACTACGCCTATTACGATGCCGCCACTCATGGCGTCGACCGCGCAGCCATGCTCGAAGACCTGAAGAATCTTCCGCCCCGCTCCATCGTCGTGCTGCACGCCTGCTGCCACAACCCCACCGGCGTCGACCTGCTGCCCGAAGACTGGAAGCAGGTACTGGAAGTCCTGCGTGCCAAAGATCACGTACCCTTCATCGACATCGCCTACCAGGGCTTCGGTGACGGCATCGAGGAAGACGCCGCTGCGGTGCGCCTATTCGCCGAATCCGGCATGACCTTCTTCGTCTCTAGCTCGTTCTCCAAATCCTTCTCGCTGTATGGCGAGCGCGTCGGCGCGCTGTCGATGGTCACCCAGAGCCGCGAAGAGTCGACCCGCGTGCTGTCGCAGATCAAGCGCGTGATCCGCACCAACTACTCCAACCCGCCGACTCACGGCGCCACCGTGGTTTCCGCCGTGCTTAACAACGCGGAACTGCGCGCCATGTGGGAAGCCGAGCTGGGCGAGATGCGCACCCGCATTCGCGAAATGCGCCTGACCATGGTCCGCCTGCTGGCCGAGAAAGGCGCCAAACAGGACTTCAGCTTCGTCGCCAAGCAGCGCGGCATGTTCTCCTATTCCGGGCTGACCGCCGCTCAGGTCGAGCGCCTGCGCGTCGAGTTTGGCGTCTACGCCATCGGCACCGGACGCATCTGCGCGGCCGCGCTTAACCACAACAACCTGGACCACGTCACCGACGCCATCGTGCAGGTGATCTGATCGGCAAGGACTTGACTTCCCTTTTGTAAACAGTAGGATACGCACCGCTGTTCCGCGATAGCTCAGTCGGTAGAGCAAATGACTGTTAATCATTGGGTCCCTGGTTCGAGTCCAGGTCGCGGAGCCAAACTTCAAAGCCTCGGTTCATACCGGGGCTTTTTTGTGGGCGGATGGAAAGATTATTTGGCAAGCCTCCCTTCGGAGGTGCCTGCTGCGCAGCCATTGAACATACCACCCTGCGCCAGCAGGTAAGATGGCCGCTTTCTTCACCGCATACAGCACGCGCATGTCCTATTCCGTATCGCCCATTGGTTTCATCCGCTCCTGCTTCAAGGAGAAGTTCGCCATTCCTCGGCAGCCGCAACTGGCGCCCGCGGCACGTGGCGTTCTTGAGTTGCTGCCGCCGTTCGACCAGGCCCATGCGATCGAAGGCCTCGAACAGGTCAGTCACGTCTGGCTGCTATTTCTCTTCCATCAGACGCTGGAAGCCGAGCCACGCCTGCGGGTACGTCCGCCGCGACTAGGTGGCAACCGTATGGTGGGCGTCTTTGCGACCCGTTCCACGCACCGCCCGAATGGGATTGGACAATCGGTGGTCAGGCTGGAAGGGATCGCACCTGGCCGTCTGCAGCTGTCGGGAATCGATCTGCTGGACGGCACGCCGGTGCTGGATATCAAACCTTACGTGCCGTATGCCGATGCAATCACCAATGCGTACAACGGCTTGGCGACCGATGCGCCGGAGCCGATAACCGTGCACTGGACCGAGGCGAGTCTGCAACAGGCCCGTAGCGAAGCCCTGCGGTTGGGCGAGCCGCTGCAGGAGTTGATCGAACAGTGTCTGGCTCAGGACCCGAGACCGGCCTATCAGACGCCTTCACCGGCACGCCGTTACGGCACGCGCCTGTGGGACATCGATGTGCGCTGGCACTACCCTGATCCGGCGTCCATCACCGTGCTGGAAGTGACCCGGGTACCGCACTAGGTTGACCCGGCGCTACTGGCGCGCCGGGGTGAGCAATAGCCGTTGAGTACCGTAGACGTTGTCCAGATTCTCGGCCTTGAACGGAAAGCTCATGTATCCGCCTTTCAACCACGCATCGATACCGTCGGCATAGTGCGGGCTGGCCGGATTACCTGACTGACCGGAGCTGTTAAGTCCCATCATCGGTTCATCGCGTCCGAAATCGACGATGATGCGCATGGCCGGGATCAACCAGGTATCGAAGTTGTCGCCCCAGCGATAAGCCGAAACGTTCAGGGTGCTGTGATCGCCTCCCGCCGCGAACGGGCCGCGGTCGAGATAGTTGGCGATGGCGTTGATCCCAGCACGCTGACTGGCCGACATGTAGGGCGCCAGCTGTGTGGTCCCGGTTTGCCAGGTGTAGCTGTGCAAGCCACCCCAGCGCCAGGCACCGCGATCCAGCCCCTGGGCGGCTTCCATGCGTTTGGTTGCCGCTGCCAGGGAGCGCGCCAGAATGGCGGGTTTGTCCTCTTTTAGCGGCGTGCTCAGGTCATCCCAGAACGGGCTGTCGTCGCGACCGAGCAAGTGGTCCGCCTGCGCCGAGTAGGATGTGTTGGCGATATCCACCAGTCCCTTCCATGCAGCACTGGTGTCCGGCCCGAGTTCGTCGAGGAAGGTCTGTCGCGCCGACTCCGTCAGGAAGGCGGCATACAGAGCGGCGTCGGCGGAGTTTGCGGCGAGCTTACCATCGAACCTCAGAAGGCTCGTAAGCGCCTCGCGCGCCCTGTCTCGCTCAGGTGCGGCGAGCGTATCGATGGCGGTTTTCAGCGACTCGACCATTCCTGGCGCCTGCAGCATCGTTTGCAGCTTGGCAGCAAAGGTCGTGGTCTGGTCGTATTGCATGGCGATTGCACTGCGGCTGTCCTGTTTGCCCTGAGCAAGCAGCTCGGCAATGCGCTCGCCACGTTCCGGGTAAAACCAGGAGTTTGATAACTGCATGCCGTAGCCTTTGGCGACGGTGCGCTGATTGGCAGTCGCCAGCCAGCCTCGTGGCGGGTCCTGATCATAGGGGTGCAGCATGGGATCGGCGAAGCCATCCCAGTCGTAGCGGCCCTCCCAACCTGGTGACGGCATAAGACCCAGGCCTTCGCGACGATTGGGATAGCGCCCGGTCACCTGCCAGCCGGTGCTCTGCTCATCGGCAAAAACGATATTGAGTGCCGCGGCACGGATTTCACGAGCCGCCTCGAACGCTTGATCCACCGATTGCGCGCGAGTCAGGTCGAAAAACGCATCCAGCGACCGATCGCCTTCGAACTGCGTGGTTTTCAGCGCAAGCCCGTAACCGCTACTCAGCTGCAAAGGTTGCAACGGATGCTTGCGCTCGCCCAGTACGCTGTTCAGCAATGGGCCATTACGGGTCTCGTAAACTGTCTCGCGCTGCGGCCGTCCACCTTTGACGAAAAAAGTCTCGTGGCGCTCTCGGGCAGGCACCCATTTACCATCGGCGAGATAAAGCAAGCGGCCACCCTCACGGCGTACCTGCTCCAGAAACAGATCCTGGTTATCTCCCATGACCATCGTCATGCCCCAACCGAGCTTGCCGTTGAAGCCCGCGACCACGGCGGGCACGCCTGCGATCGTCACCCCCGCAGCCTGGAATCTAGGCGAACGGATCTGCACGAAATTCCAGTAAGAGGGCAACGACAACGGCAGGTGCGTGTCATTGGCCATCAGCGGTTTGCCGCTGCGGGTGTTGCTGCCGGATACGGCCCAGTTGTTCGAAGCGGCGACACCCAGCATGTTCAGTGAGGCAACCTGGGAAGCAGCGTTATCGAGCGCAGCAAGTCCCGGTATGTCTCCACTCAACTTGAGTCCCTTAAGCTTCTGGGCCTCTTCGAATGGCAGCGCCTCGTCAGGATAGACGGGCATCAGCCAAGCGAGCTTGTCGCTGCCGACTTTCTGCGCCATGACCAGCGACGCGATTTCTTCCTGCAGATTCACCGCCAGGCCGAAATTCAGCAGGCAGAACACCAGCACCGAGTCCTCAGCTTTCCAATATTCAGGGGTGTAGTCGGCGGCAGCCAGATCCATCGGCAGCCTGTCGCGATGGCGGAACAGGTATGCATTGACGCCTCGCGCATAGACTTCGAAGAAGCGCTTCATGCGCGGCGACGCATCGCGATAGAGCACGGCAGCGCTTTTTCGAAGATCGACAGCGCGCATGAAGCGATCGATATCCAGCACACCAGGCCCAGCCATCTCTGCAAGCCGCCCTTCAGCAATGAGACGCAAGCTGACCATCTGGCTCAAGCGATCAGTGGCATGGACATAACCCAGGCCGAACAACGCATCGTGGAACGTCGCCGTCTCGATCAACGGCATTCCCAGCGTGTTGCGTCGAATACTTACGCTCTTGTCCAGACCGGTAATTGCCTGGACGCCATGTGAGGGCGGAAGACTGTCGCTGTAGCGACTGTCCAGGTAGGCCTGACAACCGCTGAGGCCGCCAGTGATCAATGCAGCGCCCAGAGTCAGGCGAAACAGAACGAACGGCAGACGCAGAGACATGATGGCTCCTTGCAGGCAGGGCATGAGGAATAGACAGGATAGAGGATGCGATGCGTATGCCGTCGCGCTCAGGCGGCTTCCCGAGCTTTCGGCAAGACGTCGTCGAGCAACCAGCGAGCGGACCGGCGAGCCGCTGCCTTGTGTTGCAGTTCGAGCGCACTGAAGTTGGCTTCGTGACGGCGGCGTTCGGTTTTGTCCAAGGCTTTCCAGGCGGCGTGCGTGGGTACCTGTTCGGTTGCCTCGAAGAGCGTCTGAAATACTTGGCAGCGCGGATCCTGCCCAAGGTTCGAATCGTAATTGTCCAGCAGAACCTTGATCCGAATCGCGCCTTCGATCAGCGGCACCTGCTCGTCGAGCAGGCTGCCGGCGAGCACGCGCAGATCAGCCGCAAGCGCCACTTGCTGCTGCGCCTGCAGGGCCGCGAGTTGTTGCTCTCTGCGCCAGACCCTGCGCCACAGATGCAGAGCGTATCCAGCCAGCGCCACAATCAGCAACAGGCCAGCAACGAACAGCACAATGGCAAGGGGCGTCATGAGCGGATCAGGCTCCGTGGCACTTCTTGAATTTTTTCTGGCTACCGCAGGGGCAAGGGTCGTTGCGGCCGACATCCTTCAGCGGATTGCGTACCGGATCATGGCTGTGATTGCAGTGCGGGCCGTGAACATGAGGTGCATGGTCGTGATCGTGGTCGTGATTGCAATCGGGACCGTGCACGTGGGTTTCGTGGTTCATGAGGTGTCGCTACTCCGGGATAAAGTTGCCGGGGATTATCTCGCCATTGGTGGAGATGTGCACGCGTCGCCCGAGCATCAAACCAGTTTTCAGCTCACCATCCAGACGATAGGCGATCGGCCGATCCGGCTTCTCGAGCAAGCGCACGATGTACTTCATATGCCGCCAGAGATTGGTGTGGATGGGCACTTCGTAGTAGTCGAAGCCATGACCGGGAACTGTCGTCCAGCCGCTGGACTCGCCGCTCGCCAGCTCAATGTCGTTGAGATGAACTCTATAGATCAGGCCACGTACAGGTAGGCTCTGCTCATTGGGATTGTCGATGCGAAAACGCAGCATGAACTGCTGCTCAAGGAGTCTCGCCTTGATGATCTCAACATCGGTAAGCTGAACCCGAGGATCTTTGAAATCGCCGCTGAACCAGGTCGAACAACCCGCAAGGCCAGACAGCAGACCCAGCAAAACCACTGCTCTCGATATTCTTCTTATAAGTGAGTGGCAAAGCATTCCGGTACTCCAAAGGACGGCCAAGTGTAGCAAGCGGCAGATCAGCTGCAATGGGTGTATGGCGAAATTAGCATGTCCCTGCTACGTCTTTGCTACTCCTGCCGCTGCCATGGTCCCGTCGCGCTCTGCTCACCTTTCGGCCTCCCCCAGGAACGCCGCTGCGTCTGCATTCAATCAACCAAGCGCTCGTGCAAGCACCGCCCGCGTCTTGACTATCCCTTCCGCCAGCGCCGCTTCGATTTCAGCCATTGTGATCACACCGATGGTTTTGCCGGCGGCCGGATTGACCACCAGTGCCAGGCAGGCGTACGGCAGCTCAAGCTCGCGAGCGAGCACCGCTTCGGGCATGCCGGTCATGCCGACGATATCGCACCCATCGCGCTCCATTCTGGCAATTTCGGCCACTGTCTCCAGCCTCGGCCCCTGGGTACAGCCGTAAACGCCATGACTGCTGAATAGGTAGCCCTCGGCAGCCAGACCGGCAATCAGACGTTGACGCAGCGGTTCGTCGTAGGGGTAGCTGAAATCGACGTGAGTGACGTGCTTGATGTCGCCCTCGAAGAAGGTGTGCTCACGCCCATAGGTGTAATCAATGAGCTGATGCGGTACACACAAGTGGCCCGACCCCATCGCCGAATGGATGCCGCCGACGGCGTTCACCGCGACGATCGCCTGCGCCCCGGCGCGCTTGAGCGCCCATAAGTTGGCGCGATAGTTCACCTGATGCGGCGGGATGCGATGCGGATGACCATGGCGCGCCAGAAAGAGTATTTCTCGACCAGCATATTTCCCGCGCAGAATTTCCGCTGATGGCGGGCCGTAGGGCGTTTCCATGGGTACAGCTTCATGCAGGCTGAGCCCCGGCAGCTCGGTGAGCCCGGTGCCGCCAATAATGGCGTGGACTGTCATCTTTGTTTCCTTGGTCAAACGATCAATTCGGCTGCTTTGAGCGCGGCAATCGATGCGCGCCAACGCGGATCCTGCTTGTATTCCAGCGAGCCTGAAACACGACTGCGCATCTTCGCCAGCATCGGTGACGGTTGCGCGCCGCGACGCTGCAGCGCCGACAGTGCCAGTTCAGCTGCACCCCTGTCGTTACACACCAGCCCCATGTCGCAGCCCGCCGCAAGCGCTGCCTCGATGCGACTCGCCGCATCACCCGCGACATGCGCACCAGCCATCGACAGATCATCGCTGAAGATCACGCCCTGGAAACCCAGCTCTTTGCGCAGGATGTCCTGGAGCCACCGTTGAGAGAAACCAGCCGGTTTGTCGTCTACTTGTGGATAAATCACATGGGCCGGCATTACCGCATCCAGTTCGCCAGCTAGCCGCCGGAACGGGATCAGGTCACGCTGGCGAAGCGCCTCGAGCCCTCGCTCATCGACCGGGATCGCCACGTGCGAATCAGCCTCGGCCCACCCATGGCCCGGAAAATGCTTGCCTGTGGCTGCCATTCCAGCGCTGTGCATACCCTTGATGAACGCGCCCGCGAGCTCGGTAGCGCGTTGCGGATCGCCCTCGAAAGCGCGTGGACCAACCACTGCGCTGCGCTGATGATCGAGGTCGAGCACTGGCGCGAAGCTGAAATCCAGCCCAACCGCCAGCACTTCCGTAGCCATCACCCAACCGCAGATTTCCGCCAATTGCTGGGCATCAGCACGCAACGCGAATTCGCGCATCGCCGGTAGGCGAATGAAATCACGCCGCAGCCGCTGGACGCGTCCGCCCTCCTGATCGACCGCAAGCAAAATGTCAGGCCGTACAGCCCGAATCGCACGGCAGAGTTCCTGCACCTGACGCGGGTTTTCGATATTGCGCGCGAACAGAATCAACCCGCCTACTTCCGGCTTACGCAGCAACTGGCGATCCTCGGCGGTCAGCCAAGTGCCGGCGATGTCCAGCATCAATGAACCTTGCATGATATTGAGCAGATCCTTAATTCAGCGTTGCGCTCGACCAATCGGGGCATGCCGCTTCGCCTATCTGTACGGCACAACCAGCCGGCACCCGCGGGAACAGATCGAGCAAGTCGGCATTGCGCAGCCTGATGCAGCCGTGAGAGAGCGGTACGCCCATGGGCTCTGAATCAGGCGTGCCATGCAAATAGATGTATCGACGGAAGGTATCGACCGCGCCCATTCGGTTGTATCCGGGCTCGCAACCGCTGAGCCAAAGAATGCGGGTCAGTATCCAATCGCGTCCTGGGTAGCAATCATGCAGTTCCGGGCTCCAGACCTCGCCAGTCCAACGGCGGCCACGCAGAACAGCGTCGGCCGGCAATCCTTCGCCGATGCGCGCGCGCACCCGGTGAAGGCCACGCGGCGTACAACCGGAACCGTTGCGTTCCCCCGCACCATTAAGGGCGGTCGACACGGGAAGCCTGAGGCGCAGCCTGCCTTCGGAAAATCCGTAGAGCAGCTGGTCGGCAATTGAGATATGGAGTAAATCGAGATCAGACATGGGCGGCAAGCTTAGCCGATCGTTCCCAAACCGTGCACCTCAACTCTTGGCCGGCATTGCCAATGCATTGCGACGGGCAATGGCGTGAGCCTGCGCCAGGTCGGGATCGTCCACGCCGGAATCAGCTCGCATACCGGCCGCCAGAAACGGAACCATCATCCGCATGACCTGCTCGATGGACGTTCTGGCACCGAAGTCGTTCTCGGCTATCGCCCTCAGCGCCTTGATGCCCGACATGCTGAACGCCGCCGCGCCGAGCATGAAATGTACGCGCCAGAACAGTTCGATCGGCGGAATCGAAGGGGCAGCCTCATGCACCCGCATCATGTAGCGACGGAAGACCTTGCCATACATATCTTCGAGGTATCGCCGCAGGTGGCCCTGGCTCTGGCTGAAGGACAGGCCCAACAGGCGCATGAAGATCGACAGGTCGTCGCCACTGCGCGGCGTCACCGCCAGCGCCTGCTCGACGAGGATCTCCAGCAGCTCTTCGAGACTTTCCTTTCTGTCGGACTGGGCTTCACGCCTGTCCAACTCACGCTCGAGACTCACACAGAACGGGCCGAGAAAACGCGAGAAGACCGCCTGGATCAGGGCCTTCTTCGAACCGAAGTGGTAGTTCACCGCAGCCAGATTCACCCCGGCCTTACTGGTGATAAGACGAAGCGAAGTCTCGGCGAAGCCTTTCTCAGCGAATAACTGTTCCGCTGCGTCAAGAATACGCTCCACTGTTTCAGACTGCGCCATGCCCCCTCCTCCGACAAACACTTGTTTGAAACTTACGTTTCAGCCCACATCAAGTCAACCATCAAAGCGCCTGAACGCTTTCGCTTTCAACCAAAGTTAGCGGCACGCTCCTCCAGCTCCCCACCAAACAACGATTGCCAAGCATCAGGCACTGTATATAATCCCAGGCACTGTATAAAAGCACAGAGACGCTCATGATCAAGCTGACCCCTCGCCAGTCGGAAATTCTTTCGTTCATCAAGCGCTGCCTGGAAGACAACGGCTACCCACCTACGCGGGCGGAGATCGCTCAAGAGCTGGGATTCAAATCGCCCAATGCGGCCGAAGAGCATCTGAAAGCGCTGAACAAAAAAGGCGCTATCGAGATGACGCCTGGCGCATCGCGCGGGATACGTATTCCCGGCTTCGAACCCGCAGCCGAGGAAAGCGGCTTGCCGATCATTGGGCGAGTCGCCGCTGGCGCGCCCATTCTGGCTCAGCAACATATAGAAGAGTCCTGCCAAATCAATTCGACATTCTTTCACCCGAAAGCCGATTACCTATTGCGCGTGCACGGTATGAGCATGCGAGACATCGGCATTTTTGACGGAGACCTGTTGGCCGTCCATACCACACGAGAAGCGCGCAACGGTCAGGTCGTTGTGGCCCGCATCGATGATGAGGTCACTGTGAAACGTTTCAAGCGTGAGGGCCACAAGGTTTGGCTACTGGCCGAAAACCCTGAATTTGCCCCAATCGAAATCGATCTCAAGGAACAAGAGCTTATTATCGAAGGGTTGAGTGTCGGTGTGATACGCCGCTAACAGACCGTTAAAAAAGGTAGGCAAGACGAGGCGCGACGACCTACGGAAAAACAGCCGAAGATGCGGACCGGCCTCGCTTACGAGCTGACTGTTTGAATGAGCGCCTGAGGCTGTTTTTAACGAAGTATTGGCAATGCAGGCAGTTTCAACAGCCTGCCAAGGAGAGGTTGATGCAGTACCACCCCCAGCCCACCACAGGCAAACCACCGCAGCTGTCCTTGTTCGAAGGCCTGATTGCACATCGCTTGATGCCAATTCAGGAAGTCGTCCGCAGCAAGTCAAAAGAAACCGATGACAGCCTGAGCGAAATGACCCTGAGCGGTAGTAGTGATCACTGTCACCTGCTGCTCGCATCCATCCTTCGAGATCTTAGCGAAGCTGCCGATACGCGCTG
This sequence comes from Pseudomonas sp. MTM4, assembly GCF_019355055.1. Taxonomy (NCBI): domain Bacteria; kingdom Pseudomonadati; phylum Pseudomonadota; class Gammaproteobacteria; order Pseudomonadales; family Pseudomonadaceae; genus Pseudomonas; species Pseudomonas sp. MTM4. The sequence continues at coordinate 6,677 of NZ_CP048411.1, read as the reverse complement.
GCTAACACTGATTGCGCCACCCGCATCGCTTTCACAAAGCTGGCTGCGAGATACCGGACTCAACCGCGACCGCATTCTGTTGTTGCAAGCTCGAGAAACGCAAGGTGCTCTTGAGCTTGCATGCAAAGCGCTCATGTCAGGCTGCAGCCATACGGTCATCACCTGGCTGCCGCGCCTCGACAAACATGGTCGGCTGAAACTCCGCGCGGCAGCGGACCAAGGTAGCGCGCGCAGCTTGAACATACGCTTGGGAAACTGACCCCAGCTGCTCGGCATAAGGAAGTGCCGAAACCCACCCAACCGCAAAGGCAACCAGGCAGCCGTCTCAATGTAGTACGCGCGGCCCCTCTTCCTCCCGCTCGAACTCCCCTTCCGATACTCGTCCCGCCATTTGCACGCCGACATTGAACATCGCCTTGGCGATTTCGACATGCTGACCTTGCAGGAACACCTTGGCATCGTCGGAAAAATCCAGCGTGACCAGAACACCCTCATCCTCAGCACGACGCAGCACGATGGTACCGTCGGGTAGCTCGACGATTTCCAGAAACGATGTTGGCATGAGTCTGCTCCCCGTGAAACGGCGCATTGTAACAGCCGACCGACTTGTCGGCTGCCCTTGGCTTCTCCACGTGAGAACCGTGCCGTGCTCATCATGGAGCGGTGGGCTTAAAGCAGGTGCGCCGTCGATCAGCGACACAGTAGGATGGGACCTTATAGAAGTCCGGACAGCAGTCAGGACAGCCCTAGCCGCTTCAAGGTACTCAGGATGAGCACAAGAACCTTACTGTTGACCGCATTGGCCATGCTCGCCTTTGCTGGCAATTCGCTGCTTTGCCGTGCCGCATTACGTGACAGTCAGGTCGACCCTACAAGCTTTACCGCGCTGCGCCTGCTGGCCGGGGCGCTGGTGCTGTGGCTACTGCTACGGCTACGTAACGGCCCTTCGGCTGCAGCTGGCGGCTGGTACGGCGCCCTCGCGCTCTTTGCCTATGCTGCAGCGTTCTCGTATGCCTATCTGCACCTCGATGCTGGCGCTGGAGCATTGATGCTGTTCGGTGCCGTGCAGCTGAGCATGATTGTCTGGGGTCTCATCACAGGAGAGCGGCTATCCCGCCTGCAGATCACCGGGCTGGTACTGGCTGCAGGGGGACTGGTCACAATCCTTCTACCCGGCACGAGCATGCCGCCGCTATCGGCTTCGTTGCTGATGGTAATTTCAGGTGTCACCTGGGCAGCCTATTCGCTGCTTGGAAAAGGCGCGCCCGATCCGCTGGCCGCCACCGCTGGGAATTTCATTCGCAGCCTGCCGTTCATGGCCGTGCTTTGCCTACTGGCTTTGGATGGGCTCGAATGGGACCGCGCAGGAGTCATATACGCCTTGTTATCCGGCGGGCTGACATCGGGTGTCGGCTACGCGATCTGGTATGCCGCGTTACCTGGCCTTACGGCTATTCAGGGCGCCAGCGTGCAGCTGAGTGTGCCGCTTATCACTGCGCTTGCGGGCAGCTTGCTGCTCGGGGAAACGCTAACCGTCCAACTCTTGATTGCCGGTGTTGCAATCCTGGGCGGCATCGCTCTGGTCCTGCGGGTCAAGCACAACACATGACGCAGCCCCGGAAAGCCGCACAAGGCTTTCCATTCACCACTCGGTGAGCGATTCGCGGAAGCGCAAGGCCAGATCCTTCAAATTGCTCCGCCAGGATTCCACATCCGCACGCGCCAATTCCGGGGTTTCTTCGTCCACGCTGATCGCCTCGATCAACGGCATGGTTGGATCGGTCTTGCGTTTGGCAGGTGCGCGTGGCGGCTCGAATAGCGCGGTATGGGCCTGCAACAATTGCGCAAGCCAGGTTTCGGAGTACGCGGCCAACTCGCTCAGCTCTGCAAGTTCCGGACTGGGAGAGGGATCGGTCGTCGGGCGCACCAACAGCAATTCGACACGCGGCGCGCTCGCTCCAGGCAGACGGTAATAACCGGCAATCTCATGGCAAAGCCCTAGCAGCGCGCCGTACAGGTGAAAAAGACTGGCCTCTCGCTCTGCCTGGATTACGCCGGGAGCGTTCAGCGCGCCATGCTCTTCGGCCCGACGCCAATTCTCGAGAGCGAGCCCGGCGAAATAGATCTTCTGATTGGTTCGGGTATACAGCTCATGAGCCATGGCGGGTCGCTCTCGTAGATCAGCGTCAAGAAAGTTGCAGGCACACCGCCTGCTTCCATCGAGGCTATGCGGCTTCCGTTCTGCCCAGCCTCGAGCTCTCTTTCCAGCTTCAGCCTATTTGGTGGTTTTGTCTTCTATCTTCCACTTGCTGCCATCGTAGAACGCCTTCCAGCCAGTCGGTTTGCCGCTCACCTCGGTCTGCACATACTGCTCCTTGGTTTTACGGCTGAAGCGGATAACGGCTGGGCGGCCTTCCGGATCCTTCTGCGGCGCACTCATCAGGAAGTGATACTTCGGGTCGATCTCATCCTTGTGTGGAATCAGCTCCAACACCAGCGGTGCACGGGTTTCGCGGTTCTTTGGAAACTGACTGGCCGCAAGGAACAACCCGGATGCGCCGTCACGCAGAACATAAGTATCGTCCACCTTTTCGCATTTGAGTTCCGGCATCTTCACCGCATCCATCTTCGGCGGCGCCGCCTCACCACTTCTGAGTAGTTTGCGCGTGTTCTTGCACTCAGCGTTGGTACAACCGAAGAACTTGCCGAAACGACCGGTTTTGAGCTGCATTTCGCTGCCGCATTTATCGCATTCCAGGCTCGGACCTTCGTAACCCTTGATGCGGTACTGGCCTTCTTCGATTTCATAGCCGGTGCAATCGGGGTTATTGCCACAGATATGCAGCTTGTGCGTCTCGTCCAGCAGGTAGGCATCCATGGCGGTGCTACAGATCGGACAACGATGCTTGCCCAGCAGCACGAGAGATTCGGACTCGCCCTCGTCGTCGGCGGCAATCTCGTCACCTGGAATAAGGTTGACCGTGGACTTGCAGCGCTCTTTCGGCGGTAGGCTGTAACCAGAGCAGCCGAGGAACACGCCCGTGGAAGCCGTGCGGATCATCATCGGTCGGCCACAGACCTTGCAGGGAATGTCGGTCAGCGTCGGCTGGTTGGCACGCATACCATTTTCGCCGGCCTCGGCGACATCCAGCTTCTTGCGGAAGTCGCCGTAGAATTCGTCCAGCACGTGCTTCCATTCACGCTCGCCCTGGGCGACGTCGTCGAGGTGCTCTTCCATGCCGGCGGTGAAGCCGTAATCCATCAGGTTGTTGAAGCTTTCAGACAGGCGCTCGGTGACGATGTCGCCCATCTTCTCGGAGTAGAAGCGACGGTTGTGCAGCGACACGTAACCGCGATCTTGAATGGTCGAGATGATCGCCGCATAGGTGGACGGCCGACCGATGCCACGCTTTTCCATCTCTTTGACCAGGCTTGCTTCCGAGAAGCGCGCCGGCGGCTTGGTGAAATGCTGGCTCGGGTCAAGCTGGAGCAGCGCCATGGCATCGCCCTTGTTCATCTCCGGCAGTACATCGTCTTCGCCGCTCTTGCTCTGCTGTGGCATGACCTTGGTATAACCGTCGAACTTGAGAATGCGGCCCTTGGCACGCAGCTCGAAGTTCCCGGCTGTCACCGCGACGCTGGTGGACAGATACTGCGCCGGCGGCATTTGGCAGGCGACGAACTGGCGCCAGATGAGATCGTAGAGCCGCTCAGCATCACGTTCCATTCCGGACAGCTGCGCCGGCCGCAGATTGACATCGGACGGGCGGATCGCTTCGTGCGCTTCCTGGGCGCCTTCCTTGCTGGAATAAACGTTGGGCTTTTCCGGCAGGTACTTATCGCCGAACTCGTCCTGGATGAAGCCGCGCACCATGCCGACGGCATCGGCCGAGAGATTGGTCGAGTCGGTACGCATGTAGGTGATGTAACCGGCTTCGTACAAACGCTGGGCCATCATCATGGTTTTCTTCACGCCGAAGCCGAGGCGATTGCTCGCCGCCTGCTGCAGGGTCGATGTGATGAAGGGCGCGGACGGCTTGCTGCTGGTCGGCTTGTCTTCGCGCTTGGTGACGTTGTAGCTCGCCCCGCGCAACTGCTCCAGCGCAGCCATGGCATGAGCTTCGTTCAGCGGTTTGAACGCCTCGCCATTTTCGCGCGCCACTTCGAAGCGAACCTTGGCCTTGTCGGCGGTGGCCAGGTCGGCGTGAACTTCCCAATACTCTTCCGGAACGAAGGCGCGGATCTCACGTTCGCGCTCGACCACTAGCTTCACCGCAACAGACTGCACGCGTCCGGCCGACAGACCGCGGGCGATCTTGGCCCACAGCAGCGGCGAAACCATGTAGCCCACTACGCGGTCGAGGAAGCGTCGTGCCTGCTGCGCGTTGACGCGGTTGATATCCAGCTCGCCCGGTTTGGAGAAGGCTTCTTGGATCGCCTTCTTGGTGATCTCGTTGAACACCACGCGCTTGAAGCGGCTGTCGTCACCGCCGATGGATTCACGCAGGTGCCAGGCGATGGCCTCCCCCTCTCTATCCAAGTCGGTCGCGAGATAGATGGTGTCGGCTTCCTTGGCCAGGCGACGCAACTCTTCGATCACCTTTTCCTTGCCCGGTAGGATCTCGTACTTGGCTTTCCAGCCGTGCTCAGGGTCGATCCCCATACGGGTGAACAGCTGACGCTTGGCTTTTTCCTTCGGCGACAGCGCAGGAGCCTCGGCGACGGCCTTGCCACGCTTGGCCGGTTCGCGAGCCGCGGAACCGCTGGTAGGAAGGTCGCGGATGTGGCCGATACTCGACTTCACCACGTACTGGTTGCCCAAATACTTGTTGATTGTCTTGGCCTTGGCCGGTGATTCCACGATGACCAGCGATTTACCCATGGAGACGAGAGTTCCTGAATCGAGAGGTGAACTGAGAATATCGAACCGACAGTAGACGGGCGTCACGAACGCTCGACCTGCCTGAAAGAAGCGAAGCAGCCCTTTTACGGGACTGCAAAGAGCAGTCATTTGCTCCGGAAATCTTTCGTACCCACGGCCAGAATCCATTGACGGCCTGGCTGTCCGGTGGGTTTTGTACTGCCCGAAACCCGGCGAAGTCGCCAGCACTCGGTTTGAAAGCACCGCTATATATAGTGGCGATAGAGCCGAGGTCAAGCATAAGGGTTAAGCCAGAGTGGCCTGACGGCACTCAAAAACGGCTGGGCTCGACTTCGACCAATGCAAAACGGGGGAGCGTTTCGCCGTCGACCTCCACCGTCTCGGTAAACATCGACAACGGACGCACCCAAAGACCGAAATCCCCGTAGAGCGCCTGATAGAAGACGACTGGTTCTTCGGTTTCGGAATGCCTGGCAACTGCATATACCCGGTACTCCGGGCCTTTGTAATGACGATAACGGCCTGGTGTGACCTGCATCTGGACTGCCTCTGAAAAAATCACATATCCATCAAATGAAAACCGGGGCACGAGGCCCCGGTTTCCGTGTCACCGAACAGCTTAGACGCGTTCGAACACCGTGGTGATACCTTGGCCCAGACCGATACACATGGTGGAGACCCCCAACGTGCCGCCGTTCTGCTTCATGACGTTCAGCAGAGTGCCGGAGATACGCGCACCGGAACAGCCGAACGGGTGACCCAAGGCGATGGCGCCACCATGCAGGTTGACCTTCTGCTCCATCTTGTCGAGCAGTTTCAGATCCTTCAGCACGGGCAGCGCCTGGGCGGCAAAGGCTTCGTTGAGTTCGACGTGATCGATGTCGTCCATGGTCAGACCGGCGCGCTTGAGCGCCTTCTGGGTAGCCGGTACAGGACCGTAGCCCATGATCGCCGGATCGACACCAGCCAGCGCCATCGAGCGAATCACGGCCAGCGGCTGGATGCCAAGATCCTGAGCGCGCTGTGCGGACATCACGATCATGCAGGACGCGCCATCGGTGATCTGCGAGGAAGTCCCCGCCGTCACGGTGCCGCCCTTGGGATTGAACGCAGGCCGGAGGGTGGCCAGGCTTTCCAGGGTGGTTTCTGGGCGAATGGTTTCGTCGTAGTCGAAGACCTTGAGGAAGCCGTTCTCGTCATGGCCCTGCATCGGGATGATTTCATCCTTGAACAGGCCTTCGACGGTCGCCTTGTGCGCCAGACGGTGCGAACGCTCACCGAAGGCATCCTGCTGCTCGCGAGTGATGCCGTGCATCTTGCCCAGCATTTCTGCGGTCAGGCCCATCATGCCGGACGCCTTAGCGGCATACAGCGACAGCTGCGGGTTCGGATCGACGCCGTGCATCATGCTGACGTGGCCCATGTGCTCGACACCACCGACGACGAACACATCGCCATTGCCGGTCATGATCGCCTGAGCGGCAGTATGTAGCGCGCTCATCGACGAGCCGCACAGGCGGCTGACGGTCTGCGCAGCACTGGTGTGCGGAATGCGGGTCATCAGCGACGCCATGCGCGCGATGTTCCAGCCCTGTTCCAGGGTCTGGTTGACGCAGCCCCAGATCACATCTTCCACTTCTGCCGGATCGACTTTCGGATTGCGCGCGAGCACGCCTTCGATCAGTTGCGCGGACATGGTCTCGGCGCGGGTGTTGCGGTGCATGCCGCCCTTGGAACGACCCATCGGGGTACGGCCGAAGTCGACAATGACGACGTCTCTCGGATTAAGGCTCAT